>CACYNO010000014.1 GCA_902775895.1 uncultured Lachnospiraceae bacterium | reverse complement strand
TGCCGATCTCAAAGCAGGAAATAGCAGAGAAAGTCCCTGATATCAGTGTAAGAACAGTGGAGCTGGTACTTGGACAGCTTCAGAAAAAAGGGGAGATAATAAAGATAGGGAGCTTTCGGGATGCCAGGTACATGAGGATATGATTTATGATAAAGATACTGTTCATTTGCCACGGCAGGGTATTCCCTTTTGCCTGAGACCCTTGAATTTACTGGACTTCCGAAGATTCCGGGCGGGATGTTGGGACACTTTTGGGACAGTTGACAGACGTGATATAGCTTATGGAGCCGGTGAAATCTCTCAGGCGGAGAGGTGCACCGGCATCTTTATATTATGTTTGTAGTAGCTTACGGGAAGAACAGTTATATCTGTTGGAAAATGATATGTCTGCATTCTGAAGGCTTTTACAAATATGGAAAAAAATGAAGAACTGTGGTAGGGTGGAAGTAGTAAATATCAGACAGCCTCTTGAATGTAGTACTGAGAGGCCCTTAATACGGTAGTCGGATCCGTAATTATAAATACCGGCTATGATAATATGCCCTATATACCGAAAGAGCATGAGAAATATGATGTATTGCCTTGGATAAGAAAGAATGGAGGAGAAGTTTTCGATTACCCATCAGAATTACTGTTTCAGATTGAAAAAATCATAGGTCATGACCTTACCCCTTATGGTTACGAGTCTTATGAGGAGTATTATAAAGAAGTTGATGCCTGTGCGGAACCGTTCAAAGATGACCCGGCTGTGACGAAACTTTTTGCCAGTTACAAAGCCGAGGTCATGCGTATGAACAGAAAAGAAGAGTGGTCTATCTGTAAGTACAAGGGAGACAGAATTGGCGAAATCATGGGATTGGAGTCAGGACATACTTATTATTGGCCTACTACAGCAGATAATCCTGTATATTGCGGAGTGATTGATGAGGAAGAGTTCACATATTATTGGTTTCCGACAGAGACGGAGGATTGGGAGATACTATTGGATCCAACTGGAATGGCATATCGCACGCTATATGAGAAAAAAGGGTATGTGTCGAGAAAAAACTTAGACTACGTAATGAAACAGGCTCGAGAGCTCTTGGATAATCGACCGGACTCTTATGACGACTCGGGAATGATCCGATGAAAGGGGCTAGTAAGTTCAGATCAGATACCTTGAGACGGTAGTATTGCTGACAAGAAGTACATAATGGGAGGCTGGAAAAGCCTTGTTTTAAGGGATTTCCGCGATCCGGGGTCATCATGCGCCGGGGTTGCAGCGATCCCTTTTTCTGTTCGCGGTAACTTATCGAGGATTTTGTTTTCTGAGGGTTGTGGTACCACTTTTGCTTTTCGGCAGGTTGTGGACACGATTTTGCTTTTTGACAGGTCGAGGACATGATTTTACTTTTTGACAGGTCGAGGACATGATTTTGCTGTCAGGGAAAATGTAAAGGAAACTTGATAGAAAAGATATCATCTGATATATTGAAAATGTAAAGGAAGCTTGTCAAAAACGGGCTGGAGGTGATGATTTGGAAAACCGTGTGGAAAAGCTGCGCAAGGAACGCGGTTTAAAGCAGGAGGAATTTGCCAAAGCAATCCGTGTTTCCAGGCAGACGGTCAGTTCAATTGAAACCGGAAAGTACAATCCATCGCTTGATTTGGCGTTTACCATAGCGGATTTTTTCGGAATGACAATCGAAGAAATCTTTATTCATAAGGGAGGTGCCAATAATGAAAAAGAGCTATCTGAATAGGGGCATTATATGCGTACTTGCAGGCCTTTGTTTTCTTCTGGCTGCAGTTTTCACTGAGAGTGTATTTGATGGTCTGCTCTGGGGGTTTGCCGGAGGAGCTTTAGGACCGGGTATTGGATGGATCATCCAGCATTTTTACTGGTCTGCTCCGAAAAATCAGGAGCGATATCGGGAAATTCAAGAACAGGAAGATATCAATCTCCATGATGAACTGAATGAGAAACTACGCGATAAATCGGGCAGAATTGCATATAATATCGGGTTGCTTATAATATGCATTTCTGAAATAGTGTTTAGCATTCTGGGAAAAACAGGAGTAATCACGGATCACAAGATCATTGTTCTGTATCTGTTCAGCTTATTTGTCTTTCAGATCGTGATTGGGAAAGTTGTGTATCATCAGTTGAGAAGAAAGTATTGATTGTCAGACAGTTTTTAAACTATGTGATTATTTCATCAACTCAATAGTGAATGCGGCTAAAAGGCGCTTGTTTTTAAGTATTTTCATGAATTTTTGAAAGCAGGCGCCTTCTTTTTTCCTTCTTTTTTCACTAGATTCAGAGAGAGAGGAGATGAAAACAATGAAGGTAACAAAAAACGTCAGTTCATATGCAAATAACGACCATGGTCTGAAGTCAGGAATTTCGGAATTGTAATAATCTAATACATATCAGTGATCGGAGTACAGTATGCCGCAGCGCAGGGGATCGTAAAGCGAAAGCTTTGCAGGCCGCCTGGCAGGCTGTATTTGGATGCGGTGGATTTTGCAGGACTGCGGACTTGAGTCCGGCAGCCGCAATTTCGTGCTTTCCGGTATGTGACGACGGAATATCTGACGATCTGTAATGAGGAATAGTGATAAGGATAAGAAAAGGGGAATCGCCCGTGAATAATCACGGGGGATTCCCCGATTTTTTATGTTTTTTTTAATGCTATGCTTTTATCAGGAATGACGATCGTTAAAGTGCATATAGTGTCCACAGGCTGTATTTTTACCGATCATTTGCCGTTTATAAGTTTATAAAGGGAAAG
>CACYNO010000013.1 GCA_902775895.1 uncultured Lachnospiraceae bacterium | reverse complement strand
AAAAACAAAATGCTTAAAAAAGTGGCCCATGTCCACTTTTGAAAAATAAAACAAAAAAAAAACATTTTTCGTGTCTACTTTTCTTGACTGCTACAGGTAAGGTATATATATATGAAAGACAATAGGTTTGAAATCATTATTTGAGGAGAAGAAATTTTTATGAATAGGGTTTTTATGAATAGCGATGTAGCAGATCCTATAGGCAGAGTTGAATTAATTGTTTACTGTGAGGATATAGACAGGGAATATCCTGCAGCGGTAATTGCTTCTGAGGAGCAATATACAGATGACCGGGAATATGAAGACCGGGTATATTTAGGATATCAAGATAAAGATTTAATGGGTCTGTCTGAATCGGAGATACAGGAGATCCAAAATTTATATCTTATACAGCGGATCGGTAGTTTGGGGCGGGGTATGTATGAAAAACTCAGCCTATCCCAAAGAGAGGCTTTTGCTAAATATGCTAAAGGATTCCATTGGTTACAAGAAAAGGACATTCCCAAATTAGTACGAGGTATTAAATCTTGCAGTAGACTTACAAAACTGCATTTTTACAATCGTACAAATGATTTTAATGAGAAGTATGGTCTGTCGGATACCGATCTGTTAGAGCTGTTTCATAGTTTAGAGAGCAAAGATGTAGATGTGGCTAATAGTCAGCTTAGTTATGAAAAATTTGACTATGGTGATCAGGTAATAGTTTTCAAAAAACAGGGAATAGCATTGTCATGCGGTATCAATTTTGATGATCTTGTTTTAAATATGAAACTGGATTATTCGGAGAATACGGATTCTACCATAGTATTTATTTCTGTGCAGACTGAGGGACAAAAGCCTGAGGGATAATTGGACTGGTTAAAAACCCGGGTCCAACCTAATCGTCGTGGGAGACTCCCCGCCTTTTTTGTTTTGGGAGTTAGAGCAATCGTGCAAAGATTAAAAGATGTGGGATGAGATAAAAAACACCCACATCTTTTTTTATACTTTTAACCATGAAAAGACTAAACAGACCGGCTCCGACCAGGCATATGTCGGAAACAATAACAAAAGGTTTATAATAAATAGGGGTTGGTTATGTGCAGGAAAGATATGTATATAAACAAGATGATAAGATGCATGAAAAGAGGTGGCTGAGTTGAAAATATATATTGGTGGTTGCGAGAGTGTCAAAAATATTCCGGTGGCAGCAGAAGAACGGATTATAGAACTGGCAGAAAAGAAGGGGAAAGTTTTTATAGCAGGATTTAAGACGGAAATAGACAAGTTGTTCATCAATATTATTAGTGCTATTAACGGAAAAGATGGCGATCCTGTAATTGTTTATATAGAGGATGAGTCGATGCCAGTTGAGTCAGATCACGGCGAATATGAGGATGACGATGCAGAACCGGGCAAAGCAGTTCGTAAAAGTAGAGTGGATGAGGATTATATTGTAAGGATTCCGCCAAGATTTAGTCGTGTGGATAAAATAATATACCGGGATATGTTCAAGTTCCCTGCGGACGACCGGGCGATGCTAAAGGATGCTGATCGTGGTCTTTTTGTATGGGACGGCAGGGATCAAAGGATATTTATGAACATTTTGGAGCTTGTTTTTTGCAAAAAGCCGGTAGAGGTTGTGCTTGGTAATGAGCTTATAAAAATAGATGAGCCGGAGGATTTGAGACGGCTTGTGCCGGAGCCGGGAGGAAGTTATACACGAACCTGGGATAATATGCCTGAGGACCTTTATCAAAAAACTGTAAAGGAAGTGGTGCCTTCAGAGTATATGCGTGATTTCCTGCTTTCCTACAGCAGTGCACCAAAGGATACGGTAATTGATCTGATCCTTTCTTCACCGGTTTCAATCATTAAAAAGTTAGAGATCCTGAAGGATCTAAGCATAACAGATGACGAGCAAAACGAGATGATAGACAAGGTGTGCAAAGGAAGAAGATCAAACTGGTGTGAAGGCGTAGAAGGCCTTTCACATGACATTCACACAGGTCTTATTAAAAAACATGTAAATGCTCTGTCTGAGGTGCTTGATGGATTGAATGCCGCTGCAGGAGAGTTTTTTGTTCTGAAGCGTATATATCACAGATATCCAGATGAAAAAGCCGGCAGTTTTTTTGAGGCAGCAAACAAGGATCAAAAGGATATGCCGGGATGGATGAAGGGAGAAAAATATAACAGATACGAGAGGCTTGGAGAGTTTACAGACTATGATACGGCAAAGGCACTTTTAAAGGATTATATCAAAAATGAAAATATAACCCTTGATTCCCTGTGCTGGTTTAAACTTGAGAAATGGACGCCGAATCCGGATTACAGGGCAGTTGATAAACCTGGAGTTGCAAAAGTTTTAGTCCATGGAAAAGGTGAGGAATTCAATAATCCTTACAATTATTACTTCATATCTGAAGAGCTGATATATTTCAGTAAGAATTCACAGAGAAAAGACGGAACATGGTATGAGAACAATGATTATTTTGATAATGATATGCTCAACCTCCCGGCACCCTATAAAGCAGGTGATATTGTAAAAATCGACTGCAGACCATTTGCACCTGTCACATTTGCCCTGATGCTTGAGGATGGAACTACAGAGAGCACCTTTCATTGTGGGGGACGGGGATTATTCCGAACACATACCAATAAATGGAAGCCCCACTTTTTCTATTGTTACCATCCCTTTACAGGAAGAAAATCATTTTCGTCTTATTACGGAGTTTCAGAGTTTACTGGGGAACTTCCGGAGGAGTACATAATATTTAAGGAACTGCAGGAAATGATAGGGGGCGATGCACAGAAAGCAAAGAATCTACTTCTTCATATCATGAACCTTGAGGAGACGGACTTCTCAGACGGTATCACAGATGAAGAGTTTTCAAGGCTTTTAGAAACAGACTGGGTAAATACGCCGGCACCTGATGAAGAAGAGATCGAAGCAAGGCATGAAGAGAATTTTGCAAAAAAACAGAAAGAATCGGGTGTTGAGGGGATAAATATAGAGATAGTGATCGGGGCTGAAGAAGATGATGATCAGTGATATATATGAGTAAAAAGGAATACAATAAAAAAGACATGAGTGAAAAAATACCCATGTCTTTTTTTATACTTTGATCAAGCAATAGGGCTATACAAAAGTTTCGGAAAAGAGGTGGGAGTTTGGATTTTAAGGAAAAAGAGCAGAAAGCCGTTAAGGAGAAAAATATATTTAAAGAGGATGGAAAAAGGTATGTCAGAAGAATAAAAAAGTGCATATGCATGAAAAAGCAGTCTGATACATTTACCCTTGAGTGCAGGATCATGGAGCATGGGCTTCGTAATTATTTTTATAAAGCGGGAGATTTGTTTTTGGGGGAAGGCAGCATTGGGGAGAAAAAACTATGGCTTTGCGATGAGGCGCTTGAGACTGTGACTGAGGCAGTTGCTGCGTTTGAAGATATTGTAGATAAAGCGAAGGGATCCTACAGTAAGGTATATATTGATAAATACAGGTTTTATGTTTATTACGAACGAATTGAAAAAGAAAGGTATGACTTTATCATTGAGTTTGAAGGAGAAAACAGGATCGAGGGGCATGATGTTTTTGTTCTTCAGGATAAAACGGTGGCTGATCTTTTAGAGGAAATACAGTTTGGTATCATGTGGGATTATCTTGATACAAGTGCCTGGACGAAGGAGCCGGGCAGCTGTGAGGAGGATTATTTTTACATGGCGGTAGCGGGGAAAGATGAGATTCTGGAAAGGCTGGTCAGGCTGTACTACAGGGAGGAAAGTCCGGAGGACTGCAGATTTCTTTCGGCAAATGTATTTGAAGCGGACATCCTGCCGTATCTTCCGGAAGAATTTGACAGGAAATACTATGTAACTAAAGATTCCGGTCCGGACTATGAGTTACTGGAAAGATCGGGCTATCGTTTTAGCCACAGACCGCCATTTGCTATGCAGGGAAACGCTTATGATGCCATGACATTAAACCCACACAGGAAAGCGGGAGTGGATGCTGCACCGAAGGATGGGGAAAAGATTACATTTGAGGAATATCTTAAGTTGTTTGGGAGAAAAAGGGTATGAAAAAAGAAAGCAAAAAAGAATTGGTTTTTTCGTCAAGTATGACCATGGATAAAGAAGCAGATGTGGGATGAGAAAAAAATAACCCACATCTTTTTTTATGCTTCAATCATAACATTTATTAATCTGGAAATGATGAGCAAATCAGGAGTAAAGCCTATGGGAATAATATGCGATTACGACACAATGATGGTCATGGATGGCTGTAAACGGGAAGTTATCGGGGAGATAATACGTCACAGGAAATATGCAATGGTGGAAGTGGACAGCGCGGAAATAAAAAAAAGAAAGGAATCATACCGGCGGGATCTTTGGAGATTGGATAGTTTTTACCGCCTGGGGATCAGGGAGAAGGGGGAGGATATCTCATTTGGAGAATGCAGGTATTATCTTAATCTGGCACGGAGCAGAATTGGTGAAAAAGATGACGTTTTTGCTGCTCGGATGCGGGAAATTGTAAAAATACCCGGGGTAAAAGTAACGTACCCGGACAGAGAAGAGCTCCTGTCATTTGCCGATGGCAAAGAACTTGTTTATCAGGTGCATTTTGCAGAGAAAAACGGAAATGTTGAAAGCAGGATAATGAAAAGGCTAAGGAAGAATATTTTTCTTATGACTTATGAAGACTCCGGTCAGTTATATGACGATTTTTACGATGTAAAGATATATTTGCAAAAGTGCAGAAAAGAAGATCGGCAGATTAAAAGAATGGAGCCGGCGGATGTGCGTAAACTTGATGTTAACAGGAGGATTCTGGAGTTTTTAGAAAAAAACAGCAGGAAATTTTTCCGCAAAAAATCAAATGATCTTTTTGTAGAGTTTGAGGCTGTTTCCGACAAGATTCAGGCGCAGTATTTTCTCACACATATTTGCAGCAATACTGAATGGGAATATGATCCGCCTTGTATTTTCTGCTTCAGGATAGCGGCATTTATACTGCCGGGAACGGCTGATGAAGGAGAAACGGTCACGGAGGATAGTATTACTATTGATGGTGATTCCGGTGAAAAGTACAGGATAGACTCGATACATTTTAATTCGGACATACTCGAAGATATAAATGAATTCGAGGAACTTATGAGGTGGCATTTTTTTGAGATTACTGTGGCGTGAAAGGATCATTGTAAATATCATGAGGCAGGATGACACGGATGCTGATAGCATAAAGGGGTTTGCTGACAGTATTTATGAAATGGATTAGCGGAATCCGTACATGTTTCACTTTATTCCCTTGAAAAGATCTGATCGAGGTATTATAATATACACATAACTAATGTATACATTACTAATAATAAGATTATTAATTTTTTTCAGGAGGTCTTATGTTTTTAGGGAGAGACAGGGAACTGTCAGCTTTGGAAAGCGAATATAAATCCAAAGGCTTTCGTATGACGATCGTTTACGGGCGCCGGCGTGTGGGAAAAACAGAACTCTTAAATAAATTTTCAGAGGATAAGGAAGTAATATTCTATACGGCATCGGAGGCAAGCGCGGAAAACAATCTGACTGGCTTTGAAGGTGCAATCTTTGAGGCATTGTCTCCCGGCGGGATACATCCGCATTTCAGATCATTTGAAGAGGCTTTTTTGTATATAGGGGAACATGCCGGGAAAAAAAAGCTGTTGGTTATTATTGATGAGTATCCGTATCTTGCAGAAAGTGACAAGAGCATTTCATCAGTACTGCAAAAATGTATCGATACTGATTGGAAAGATAAAAACATTTACCTGATCCTGTGCGGGTCTTCCATAAGCTTTATGGAGGACGAGGTGCTTGCAGGGAAAAGTCCTTTGTACGGACGCAGAACATCACAGATGGATCTGTTGCCGTTTGATTACAAGAGATCAGCAGAGTTTGTACCGGATTACACGTTTGAAGAAAAAGCAATCGTTTACGGTGTTACCGGAGGGGTGGCAAAGTATCTTAAACTTTTTGAGGCCGGAATGAGCCTTGAGGATAATATAAAAAGGCTGTTTTTTTCTGAAAGCGGATATCTTTTTGAGGAGCCCAAAAACCTGCTGCGTCAGGAGTTCAGGGATATTTCATTGTACAACACCATAATAGAAGTTGTGGCAGACGGCGCGACAAAGATGAATGAGATATCCCAAAGGACGGGTATTTCCACGGCGGGCTTAACCCAGGCCCTGAATAAACTAATGAAGGTAAGGATCATTAAGAAGTTCATACCGATCTTGAATGAAAAAAACAAAAGATATTCCGGTTATGCAGTCGGTGACGGGATGTTCAGATTCTGGTACCGCTTTGTGTCAAGGGGGACGACGGCGATAACCAGAGGTTTCGGAACGCAGTATTTTGAAACTCAGGTAAAACCATTTATCCATGAATTTATGGGTTATGTTTTTGAGGAAATGTGTCAGGAGTATGTGATGGAACAGGGGATCAGCGGTTCTCTTCCTGTTTTTATCAGCGAGACGGGTAAATGGACAGGGCAGGATAATGACAAAAAACAGCCCTCGGATATTGATGTGGTCGGGATTGACCGTGTCAAAAAACAGGCTGTAATAGGGGAATGTAAGTTCAGGAATAAGAAAGTAGACAGTAATGAAATAGAAACATTGGCGAACAGGAGAAGACTGGTGGCACCTTACAATGTCAGGGATATGCTTTATTTTTCACTGGGCGGATATGATAAAGGAGCGTTGGCAAAGGGTGAAGAACTAGGAGTAAGATTAATAGAGGTCAGTGATATATATTAGCTGATACAAAGAATTGGTAAATTCGTTAAGAATCAGCAAAAAAGAATTGGTATTTTCGTCAAGTATGACCATGGATAAAGAAGCAGATGTGGGATGAGAAAAAAATAACCCACATCTTTTTTTATACTCTGATCAGACAAGGGTTAGAAAAGAATGTTTGAAAGGAGATAAATTATGTCAGTTATAGATAAAAATATGTATGAAAATCTGAAGAACTGGTGCGATCGCAAGAGGCCTGAGAACCAGTTTTTGATGTATGTAAATATGCATGACCGTGAGCTTACCAATGCTACTATCAGGAAGCTGATGTTTGAGGAGGATAAGCAGGATGTCGAAGGGGAGTTGTATATTGCTTTTTATTCGGCGGAGAATTTTTACAGGAATATGCGGGATTATTTTTCTCATGTGGGAGGAATGTATTTCAGGGAGCCCGGTGAGGATGATCCCATAGAGGATATCATAAAAGACCTGCCGCCCACCTGTGGGTGGATCACTCTGATCGTTGAGGATATGGATGCTTTGTCGGGGCAGAATGATAAATTGCAGGAAATGATGAGGGCATTTAGTGCATTTGCAGCGAAACGGGCGAGTGTCATTCTTGTGGGGAAGGGGAATCACGAGGATGTCTTTGCCGGGTGTGAGTATGCCTTGGACAAGATGGCTGCGGGGCTAGAGGCAAAGGAGGAAGATAACCTGCTGATGATCGGGTGTTATGACCAGGAAGTATCTCCCCGAAAAGAAAAAGTGGTTTATGAAACGTTGGAAGAACAAAGTGATGATCTGGTCTTTTATTGGGACACCATTTATGATCAGCTTAAGGAGAATTACTTTGAGTATGGTGATTTTAAGACGCTTTTCAGGGAGACATTGGAGTATCTTGTTCCGCGGGTGACGGGGGAGATGGTTTACAGGAAGGATCTGTGGCTTATAGAAGGTCTTGGGGAAATGAGGCGTGATAAAGACAGGGATGTTGACGGGTGTGAGCCGTGGGAATTTGATGCGGCGGTTAAATTTGCAGATGGATTGCATAATGCGGTTATCAATACATTTGGTTATAACGATGAGTTTTCTGATGACGGGGTGGCGCTTAGCGTGATAATTGATGATCCGAAGGAGGAGCATGGGGCTATACATATCAGCGGGTATATGAATACTACTGTTACGGTTGATGTGGAGAGTGTTTGTCAGGAGATGGATGAGCTGGCGGAGACTATACACAGACATACGTATAAGGGGGATCCCGGGCATTTGTGGAAGTATCTGATGGATAAGAGGCATGGCGGTGACGGTAAAGAGATACCGGAGGAAGCCGTTAATCCTTTGGGTGCTCTGATGGATGGCATAAAGGAAGCCGCAGACAAGACATTTAATAAAGACCAGGGCAGAAAGGTGCACAGGTATAAAGGAAGTACGGATGAAGATGATGATCAGGCGTCCGGAGAAAACAAAGGCCTGGTGGAGATCCGTAAAAAAGAATATGATGTAGCACCGGAAAAGATTAAAGGTTATGAGAAGATCAAAAATGAAGATACAGAGGACCTTAAAGAATGCAAGCTGTTCCGTTTTACCGCGGTGCTGAATAGAGATGGTTACACTATAAATGCGGATGGCGAACCGGAGATGACAAGGCAGGCGCAAAAGGAATATGATGACTTTCTTTCAAGTATGCGCCAGGAAATGACTAGGGACAGTATGGAAATACTGGAGGAAGGTGCCGGTGAGGATGAGGATGAGCTGGAATGGCATATAACGGGGTGCTTTATGAAAAAAGGAGTTGAAAAGGGGATCGGGGCTATTGTGGAATTTGATGTCTGCGTGAGGACGGAGGATGAGGACAATTAAATAATAAAAAGGTATTAACATGAATGATAAACAGATAAGAAGCATACTGATAAATTACCTGAAAGCAAGCGGGGAGTATACCCGGATATATCAGGAGAAGTCCATCGGAGGAGCGGTCTGCGACCTTATGGCAGTGACGGATCATCTGACGGGTTATGAGATAAAAAGCGATCTTGATAATTACTCAAGGCTGAATGTACAGGTCAGGAAGTATACGGAATTTTTTGACCGGAATTATATAGTAGTGGGTAAGTAGCATAAAGAAATCTATGGAACACCGGAAGGGTTAGAGCATGAATATATCTGGAACAGATCTGTATTCATGCACGACGAAGGCAAAGGGGATACCATCGTATTCGGACATACCCCGACCGTATTGGACGAGGGGTATTTTGCTGACGGAAATTTCTACAAAGAGGATAATAAGGGAAACAGATTTATAAATATCGACTAATGGGATGGCTAATTGCCTGTGATTATACGTAAAGATTCCCGCTTAGTGTGTTAATAATCCAAAGTTAATAATTTTAGACGATCGTCGTGAAATGTCTTAAAAAACGACAAAACGCGACAATTGTCTATTTTTTTGTTGCCTTTCGCGGACTATGATCGTATTGGAAAAATATAATTGTATTAGGAAGTGATTCTTATGTCAGAAGCAAAGAAAAACAAAAAGATCCTGCTTACGGCTCTTATCCTTATGATCGGAGTCAGCCTCATCCCGCTGATATACAGCACTACGTATATAGCCTCGGTGTGGGATGTTTACGGCAATACCGATAAGATGCCTATAGCTGTAGTGAACCTTGACCGGGGCGCCGAGTATAACGGTGAAAAGGTTAATTTCGGAAAGGATGTTACCGATTCCCTTAAAGAAAACACAAGCATGAAATGGGAGTTTGTTGATGAAGAAACGGCACGCAACGGCCTTCAAACCGATAATAAGTACTATGCGGTAATAACTATACCGGCCGACTTTTCCGAGGACATTACATCGGCAGCTACTGAGACTAAAACACAGGCTACCATAGAATACAGCGCCAATGAAAAGCGCAATTATACTGCGTCTCTTATGCTGCGAAGCGCCATGCTTACCTTAAAGGATAAGGTAAAGTCAAAGGAAGCCTCCAAAATAACGGAAACTCTCGTGGCCGAACTAAACGCCGTTCCGGAAAGCTTGGAAACTATAACTGACGGAACCGGTCAGCTCATTGAAGGAAACAACCAACTATCGGCAGGCTTTACACAGCTTTCCGACGGAAATAGCAAGATAACCGAAAATCTTAATACCTTAAGTGCCGGTATCTCAGAGGCTAAGGCTGGAACAACTGCCCTTGCCGAAGGAACCGGTAAACTCCCCGAATTAATATCCGGAACGCAGACGCTCTCAACAGGCGCTGCAGCACTTGCGCAGGGAGCGCCAAAGCTTGAAGCCGGTATCAGCTCTGTCTCGGAAGGCTTAAATACTCTGCAAAGAAGCGTATCAGACGGAATTGAGGCGGGAAAGCTTTCCGTTTCTTCTAAGCTTGGTGATTCAATCTCATCAGGCGTGAATGGGGCTATTGATAAAACTCTGACTGAGCTTACACCGGCAATCTCTGCCGGCATACAAAAAAGCACGGACACTCTTGCACCCGCAATAGATCAAGGGGTACGATCCGCTACTGATACCGCACTCGGCGAATCCTCGCAAGCCTCACAGGCTCTTGGCACATTTACGGAAGGCGTCACCTCTTATATAGAAGGAAGTAAAAATTACGTTTCTTTTCCTGCCAATGTAACAGAATATACTGCCGGAGTTGAAGGCTATACCGGAGGCGTTGACCAATTGATTGCCCTTGTTGAGGCGGGTGATTTTGATAGAGCAAAAGCGGCGGCAGCAGCCCTTAGGGAAAGCGGCGCAAGACTGTCCTCTTCAACAGAAGCTCTAAAGCAAGGCGCGTCCTTGCTCTCTGCCAACAGCGAGACCTTGCTTTCGGGCGCTGATGCTTTGACTGAAAACGCATCTGCGGTAAAAAGTATTCCGGATCAGGTAAAGCAGGGGCTTGATACTAAGCTTGCTTCTGCACTTAAGACCGGTATATCAGACGGACTTAACAGACAGCTTGCGCCTCAGCTTATAAGCGGCATTGAGAGCGGACTTAAAAATGATCTGGCGCCGCAGCTCTCGGCAGGACTGACTGAGGGTATTTCATCGGAACTCGGAAAAAGCCTGGACGAACTTAATTCAGGTGTTTCCGAAGGCGTGGATAAGCTGCAGACCGGCATACTCGGAGTTTCCGGCAGCGGACTTCAGGCAGACGGCTCTCCGGCTCTTCTGGCAGGCGCTGAAAATGTAAGCTCAGGCGCCGGCGAGCTTGCCACCGGCGCGGAAAAATTAGCCGCAGGTGCAGGTGAGCTTAACCGCCTCTCTGAAGGTATCGGTACTCTTGACGCCGGCATGACACAGCTCTCAGACGGAGCAAGTCAGCTTGCCGCAGGCTCGTCACGACTCGGAGACGGTATTTGGGCTGCGGCCGGAGGCAATTCAAAATTAGGGGAGGGGCTTGAAAGCCTTAACTCAGGCGTGTCTAATGCAATAGCTAATGCTAATGATAAGCTTACGGTTACCGACGGTCTTTCCGAGCATGTGGCTGACGCCGTGGAGATAGAGCAAGAGCCCTACGATCACGTCCCTAATTACGGAACCTCATTTGCACCGTATTTCTTTAATGTTTCGCTATGGACAGGCGGTCTTGTTGCGCTCATGACTATATTTTACGACTATAAGAGGAGACTCTCATGGCTTGGACCTAAGTCTCCGAAGCCGGTTCTTCGGTTCCTTACATTCCTCGGCATAGCTGCCGCCCAGGGTATCCTTTGCGGCCTCGCCGCGCAGTTTATTCTCGGGCTCCCTGTTAATAATCCGCTTTTATACTATATAGGACTACCTGTGATAGGAATGACATTTACCCTCATAATAGAGTTCTTTATGCTGAATTTCGGAGATATCGGGAAAATGCTATCCATGATTCTTATGGTGCTGCAGCTAACCGCAACCGGCGGAACCTTCCCCGTGGAGCTGAATCCGCCTTTCTTTCAGGCGATCCACAAGCTCCTTCCCATGAGCTACGGAATTCAAATGATGAAGGAGGCCGTCAGCGGCAGCAGCTCCGCTTACTGGGCTAAAAATTTCGGAATAATGCTTGGCTTTGCAGCCGCCGCTGTCGCCGGAATTCTTGTCGGTAAACTAATACGGCATATATGGAATGAAAAACATACTAAGCATACTAAAGATACTAAGGATAAAATACATCCGGGCGCGCCCAGGCGGAAAACCGTCGGTTCAGACGGCTGGGACAACAGGCAAAGACGCAATGGGAGGTATTTATGGCAAAGATTATCAATATTCAGGAAGTACGGCAGAAGGCTTCCGGGCCTGCCGGGGGAAGGAAGCAGAAGGTGCGGTTCATCGTAAGCCGCGAGTTCGTCGGTCATCAGACGATAGAGGACGCGTTTTCCCGGCTGATCGAACGGCGCACAGAAGAACAGTACGGCAGATGGCGTGACGAGCGGGAGGCATATCCGGAGGTAGGACAGACCCTTTTGAAAGCCGGCTGACCGGGTTATGCGTTATGGCTGATGCCGGGCCCGTATGAAAGAAACGAAAGTTCGGAACCGGCGCAAATGCGCCGCTTTCTGACCGGAGAATGCGTAGAAACAGATTGAATTACAGACGGGGACATGGTAGTATCATACTATCGTGTCCCTGTTCGTTATGGAGGTATCATGATGAACAGGAAGAAAAAACCTATCCGGCAGGTCACTGCCATCTA
>CACYNO010000012.1 GCA_902775895.1 uncultured Lachnospiraceae bacterium | reverse complement strand
TTATAGTGGACTCCTTCCTGGTAGATCATTCTCTTATATTCTAATACATTAAGAGTTTTTTTCTACCGTTCCGTGTCCACTTTTAGTGTAGCATCAACCTGATCAAAACATTTACCCCGTTCCCACCCTCGTCAATCGGTCAACAATAGGTAGTAACAGGACCGGCAGCTTTTCCGTATTTTTTCCATTGCGCCGGAAACACAGTGCATTTAACATTATGTCTTTCGGCATACAGCTCCCCGAGACGGTCAGCTCCCTGGCAGTTTCAGCTCACGACCTCAATGTCTGCAAATTTTAAATCGAGTTCTGACATAGCCCCGGCCATGGTCTTTTCCAGAAGATCATAGTCATTAAAATGCCTGCCCCCGCAGATAATTATCCTGGATTTAATGTCATCCATATATACACTCCCTGTCTGGTCATTTGAGACAGAGAACCGTCCCCTCGTCTCCAGCCCCGATCAGTTTCTCCAGCGCCTTCACCAAATCCTCGTCGGTCTTGCCCCCAAGCTCTCCGTCTCCGGAAAACAATCTGTCTATACGCTCCCCTCTTTTCCGCTTTCTTTTGACATGCCCTTTGGCTCCCCTAATTTCATGCGACCCAATATACTCCTGCACCTTAAGAAGCACCTGCTCATCCTCAGGCAGTTCCCATCTTTCCACTTTTTTCAGCCTGTAATAAGATGAACACATGACCCCGTCTGTCGGCATAATATTCCCCAGATTCCTTACCTGCCAGCCCGTTCTGACATCTTTATACAAAACATAATTATCATCAATAAATTCACCCTTGAATAACATGATACAGTACCTGACCGGCGCAAACGGACGCTGATCGATCAGGACCGCATCTCCAACCTCAAAGGGAACTCTTACAGTAGATGCCACTTCATGTATACCTCTTAAACCTCCTGACAAACCCTTTCCGAAAAAACTGTCCCTTTCCTTCGCCGAATCAATATAAACAACATTTTCCCCGATCAGATAATACGTGTAAATGTTATCCATGACCCCGTCCATTCCCGGCGTCCATTTCTCCAGCACATTCCAGCAGCACATATCCTCGTCCCATTCCTCTTCACCTATCATTCTCCGTATATGATCCCGCGCCGCTTCAAATGATGTAAATGCAGCCGCGCCTTTTTCTTTCATATACTCATCCAAAACCTCTTCGTCATACCATGCTTCTTTAAGATACAACACCTCTCCGGATTTCATATCCAAAAGCTCCCTGTGGGCGTCCTTTATCATTTCTAAATTTTCCAAAGCGCTTTTTTTTCTGATTCGTCCATATAAATGCTGAGCCCGGCAATCCTCGATATCATCGCCATTCAGCTCATCCCGGCACTTACTGTCAGGATCATCCGTTTCAGTCAACGCTAACAAGCATCTTTCCTTAATGCCTATCCATACCGGAGCATTTAAAATTAAAGTGACAAGATCTTCCTTAGACACCCCTTGCTCTATCATGGCTTTTCTCATGTCCTCTGACGGTACGCACTCCTCTATCACACGTTTGAACAATTCCAACATATATTCCTGTCACCTCTTTTCCAAATCTTTTATACAGCCCTTTTGTCTGATAAGAGCATAAAAAAAGATGTGGGTGATTTTTTCCTTATCCCACATCACTCTCCCACATAAAACTCCGCTTCATCCTCTAGCCTTATCGCCGCCATTTTGCCGTTTGGGAAGGTGTCTCGGTGTACATATCCGCAGTCGATATTTATAAATCTGTTTCCGTTATACTCCTCTTTAAAAATATTTCCGTCGGCGAAATATCCCTCGTTCGCTATGGTTGGCGTATGACCGAACACAATGGTATCTCCTTTGCCTTCATCATACATAAACGCAAACCTGTTCCAGATATATTCGTGCTCCAGGCCTTTCTGAGTTCCGTAAAGCTTTTTATATTTCTCCGGGGAAATATAAGAAGCGTGAACAATGATATAGCGCTTTTCATTTACGGTCAGCATCTTGTAATACGGAAAATCTCTCATAAGCTTCGCCCAATATTCAAGCCTGCCCGGCGCAACGCCTTTTTTCTTTAATTCCCTGATGGTGCCGTAAGGATCATAATATGGATCAATGTATCTCAATTTAGAAGAAAAACCGGCACCAAAGGGTTCTGTCCGCGCCAGTATTTCAGGCACATACTCAAATGCAAAATCATACTCGTGATTTCCCATAAGTATCTCCACATTTTCCGGCTTCTTTTCCATCCATTTCAGCATTTCCAGATTTTCCGGACCGCGGTCGATCATGTCTCCCGCGATTATCAGCCTGTCATTTTTATTAAAACCGATCTTTTCCAGCATCTCCTGAAACGCGGTAAAACAACCGTGCAGGTCGCTCATTACATATGTTCCCATAACATCACCACTTTATCTGTAACTGACATTTTTACTTCCCTATTCTCCAAAATAAAATACTTCTCCCTTACTCCTGAATGGCAGCCTTCTCCCCTGAGGCACTAAAAATGCATGCTCCCTTTTTACCTTCAGGTCATCCTCTATATATCCGTCGGTAATGATAAGTATGGGTACATCCTTTGGAAAATCCTTCGCTGTCTGAAGCATATCCACTCCCGGCTGCAGCACGGTTCCGCCTCTGCCCATTACCATAACCTTTCCGGCTATGTCATCCGGTGCCATGTACCCTGCATCATAAGCACTTGCATCACAAAACACCACTCTCGCATAAGGTACTTCCCTCGCCGCCGAATAAGATGCAATGGCACCAAGGGCGTAACCTATGAGTTTTGCTGACATGGATCCGGATGTATCTACCACCACTCCGAATGTCCTGCTGTACTCCGGTATGTCCGCCCGGACACACCTGGGTCTCGGTATGTCAGGCGTTGCGCCCTGGCGTCTGCTGGGTCTGACGTAACTGCGCCGTTTTTCCAACGGCCGGAAATTTACATCAAACCAGTCTGCCAGCTTTGCATTCCAGGGTATGGGCGGCATCGCCAGTGCCCTTATCTCCTCTTCAAGTCCTGCCGGTATCAGGCCTCTGCCGTTGTTTTTATGATACTCAAGCCCGTTCTGCAGTGCCGATCTGTAAAAATCATCAAGAGAAGCTGCACCGTCTTCTTTTCCAAATGAAACATTTCCCCCTATGATATCTCCTATGCCTGCTCCCCTGAATCCCGCCAGTTTTGAATATTTCTTCAGATCGGATACGATGCGGTCATATATCTCTTCTGCCGAACAGCCTTTGAACTGTTCATCATAAAGACAGCCTTTATACGGCATTTGTCCGATATCCATTTCCATAAGCCAGCCGTTTATAACAAAATCACATGCCACGTTCCACAGGAAAGGCTCCCGCCCCTGCCTGCGCTCGTGGTGGCATAACCCCGCGTGAAGGAATTCATGTGCAAGCACAAAACGCAGTTCCTTACCGTTCAGCCCGGCATCGGGATTTACATATATGACCGCTTCGCTTACATCCACCGCCGCAACTTCTATATTATATTTATTGCATTCTTCTTTGCTGTAAGTCACTTCGAAACACGATGCCAGTCCTCCCAGAAGGGGAAAATGATTTAAAAACCATTCCGCTGCCTGTTTTGCCCTGCTCGTATATATCTTACTTGTGTCATTCCCGCCTGCCTTTAACACCGCCCATGAAACCGAATATGCAATCGCTTCCGCAAACTCTATCTCATAATAATTTATGTCGTGAGGATAATCTTTATCATAAAATACCGGTTTTTCCAGCCCCTTCATGTCCCGAGTATGGACTGCTGCCGTTCCGCAGGTAAATTTAACATCCCCGGGAAATTTTTCACGAAGCTGCTCATATATCTTCAACTCATCGCTGTTTGCCCCGCCGAAGCTTTCGAGCACGCCCGGGTCGCAAGTGGGGTTTCCCAGCTTTATATCATTCAGAAAGCCGGAAACGTATATGTCACATGCAAGATTCCACAGATCCGGGTCGCAACTTACCACGTGGTGGCTTTTTCCATCATCCGTCTTTTTTTCATATCCCGGCATTTTTTCGCCATCAAAATGTCCGAAGGCATTGTGCAGCATACAGTGGGCTATAGTATACGCCCATTCGGCAGGAGTCAGGTCTGAATCTTTATTCAGGTAAATATTGCCGTCGCTGTCGGATATCGCCGAAGTTTCCTTTCCCAGCCTGTCCTTTTTTAATATCTCTATATGATGATAACGCAACACTCTTCCGAATATAGGGTGTTTCAGCAATATGGCTCTTCCCTTTTCTATCGCCGCTATTTTAGGATCTGTTTTGTTTTTCTCTTTCTTTTTGCTCCATGTATTTACCGGCATTTCCCCGTCCTCTTATTGATCCGTCTCTGTAATCTTCCCTTTTAATTTTCAACTGCCGCTTGCACTTGCAAGCCTTGGCAGGTCTCTTACCACCTCGATCATAAACCAGTCAGGCAGTTTCTCTTCACCATCCGATGCCACCACCATCTGTGCCAGTTCATAATTGATCTGAGATAGCTCCTTGATAAGCGCCTTCGCCCTGTGGGTGAAAAACTTTGTCTCGCTGCTCATCTTATTTTTCTCCGCAGGCAGATCATGTATAAGCCTTCCTCTGAAAGACTGGGCAAGAAAATAAAGCACATCCCTGTCTTCCGGGTTACCGGGCCATTTGCGGTTCCCCTTTATTATCTCGTTCAATGTCTTTCTGCTGTCCGTGTTTTTGGTATATGCGATAAACATCCCTGCATGCCCCGCACTTATGGTCCCGTATGTGAGGACTCGAAGCATCTCCTGGGAAAGCTCCTTCCCATCCTTGCCAAGGCCGTACTCTTTCAGCGCATCACTTAGCATATGCCAGGATCTTGGTGTGGAGAACGGCTCCTCTGTCTTCGGCGGTTCGCTGAATAGATGATCGGGTCTTTGGGAAATGTAATCCGTCACCCATGGGTGCAGTTCATTTGCATAAGCCCATGTAAGCCACAGCTTTGGATCAGCCTTAAGCTGAACATGGAACATGCGGTTTACAAGTGCGGATGACATCTGCTTTACTATGGCACCATCCTGCGCCCTGTTTCCGGCTCCGATCACAACACTGCCCTCCGGCAGATGATACTCTCCCACACGTCGTTCATGTATCAGACTGTAAAATGCCTTCTGCACCTCCTGGGTACAGGCATTTAACTCATCCAGGAAAAGCACGTAAGGCTCTTTTCTTGCTATCATCTTCGGGGGTAGGAACTCAGATGTGTCGCCTCTTATCTGCGGAATCCCGATTATGTCCTCCGGTGCCAGCTGACTCCCCAGAAGGGACACACAGGGAAGCCCCACGGTGTCTGCGAACTTCTCCACCAGTGCAGACTTTCCTATCCCCGGTGCTCCCCATATAAAAACAGGCCTTGACGGCGCGATATTTATCAGCAGATCAAACAACTCCTCCTGATCCACTGAATACGGTAATTTCATATTTCTCCCCCCCTTTAATAACGTTTTTTATGTTTCAAAATTAACGCCTGCCGGAACCATCGTCAATCTACCGTTGGTTTAAACGTGCGTTGTTTTATCTGATCAGAGCATAAAAAAAGATGTGGGTGATTTTTTCCTCATCCCACATCCTGTCGTTTTCAAATGTATTTGCGCACCCTCACCATAACATTTCCTTTTCTGGTGGTCTCGCCGACACTGTCAAAAATAAATTTCCCGTGTCCCCGTACTGCAAACACGTCGCCTTCCTTAGGTATCAGGCTTTCGTTTCCGCAGCTGTGTCCGTTCACCAGAACCATGCCTGCGGTAAACAGATTCCTTGCCGTGCTCCTGGACAGGTTGTAAAGCTTTGCGATCACCGCGTCTATCCTGGGGGAGGGAACTATTATCATAACTTCCTCAAGCTCAGGCTCCGGCACGATCCCAGTCTCCCCGGCCGGATCGCATTTTGCACATATCACCGTGGTGTTCCTGATACTGTCGATCCCGTCGCAGATGTGCCCGGCAACGCTGTCACAAACAAAAGCGTAACCGGTCTTTTCCTTTACGATGATATCGCCTATGGTGTCCCGCTCCACTCCCAGGCTCATAAATGCTCCCAGATAATCCCGGTGGGTCAGCGCCTCGCAGTACTTCGGGTGCAGAGGACTGATCTTCAGCACATTTATTGGAAAATCCACTTCGTACCCCAGTTGCGCCGCATCACCGAACCGTACCATCACCCGCTCGCAGCCCTCGACTCCGCCCCATACTTTTACGGAGTTCTCACCTGCGACCTCAAATGCAACCGCCGCGTCCGTCGGGGACAGGAACCTGGTGAACATGAAAGAATTGTTTGTGTAGGATCCGCGATACAGATCCTCCAGGCGTTTTCTTATCTCTATAGGTTTCTTTTCCATGTAAGTTCTCCTGTCGTATATACACGATAATATTAGGGATTTTTATACGGCTCTGTACGACAAATCGAGTAGGAGATTTTCCCCTACTCAATCCGTAAATGCCACTTTCATCCCGAGCGCTTTCCACTCCCGATGATCAGTGTTTTTGGCTTTAACAAAAAATAAAACGCATTATCTTGCGTTTAATATGGCATATCAGCCATTATCATGCAAGTTAATGCGTTTTATAACAACTATGACCTGATCGGGTCACATTATGAATCGAAGAACTGCTTACCGTCTTCCGTCACAAGCCTGTCAGCCTTCGGGTACTCAAAGATCTCCGGCTTGCCGGCATTTTCTGCTAAATACTCCGCAAATCTTGCCGCGTACCATTTCGCCATTTCCAGATTATGCATACAGCAGTTGCCGCAATTTACCGGCAACGCCCCTGGAACATCCTCCGAATCCGCCACCGACCTGAAAGCTCTAAGCAGCAGGTCGAAGATCTCCTGGGGCTTGCGGCCGCCCTTTAGTATCAGGTAAAAACCGGTAAGACAACCCATCGGTCCCCAGTAGATGACTTCATCCTTCCAGTCCGGATCGTTTCTTAAAAAAGTCGCTATGATATGCTCAAGACTGTGCATCGCAGCCACATCTATCGCAGGCTCTGTGTTTGGTCTTGTGACCCTTACATCGTAGGTCGTCACTATCTCACCGCCAACGGAATCCTGCCTGCTGATAAATATCCCCGGCACGATCTTTGTATGGTCAACGGAAAAACTCGGTATCAGATCCATTTTCAACACTCCTTTTATCTTTAATATTTTTCATTATCTTTTATTGCTTTGATAAAGTCAACGCTCCGATTTATCTTTAACCCCACTCAAGCCGGTGCAGACTGCCGCCTTTTTCCAGTTCACCAAACCCGTTTTGCCTGAGAGCTTCGTAAAGGATGATCGCAGCTGAGTTGGAAAGATTAAGGGATCTCATATCCGGTGCCATGGGGATACGGATGCATTTGTCCCTGTTTGCCGCAAGTATCTCTTCCGGAATTCCTGCACTTTCTTTGCCGAACATTATGTAATCCCCCGGCTCATACTCTGCGTCTGCATAAGTGTTCACCGCTTTTGTGCTGGCAAAGAAGCACCTCTCCCGGGCCACCGGATTTTTTTCGTAAAAATCTTCAAGATCATCATAAATAACAGGCGCCAGACTCTCCCAGTAGTCCAGCCCCGCTCTCTTTATTTCTTTTTCCGACACTCTGAAACCAAGGGGACGTATCAGATGAAGCTTCGCCCCTGCTACGGAACAGGTTCTCCCGATATTCCCGGTATTCAGAGCGATCTCCGGCTCCAGTAAAACAATATTAAACATAAAATCTCCTGACCTACTTTATCTTTAAAGTCTTAAGGTACGCTTTTTTCTCATCCGTTATCCGGAAGCTCTCCACCGCCTTTTGTATGGTTTTGTTATGCACCCACGGGTCAAGCCGTTTTTCTTCAATGAAAACTTTCGCCTTGTCGTACTGCTTTGCAAGGGCGGTTGCAAAATACCAGGCGATCATCATGTTTACATAATACTCTTTACTGCGAAGCTCCGCCACCATTTTCATGTACTCTTCTTTGAACTCTTCATCAAGAAAATGATCCATAAGGACCTTCACGGCAAAGCGCACGGTATAAACCTTGTCCGACCTGATCCATTTCTTCACACGGGGCAAAAGATTTTTTCTGTGATTTTTAAATACTTTGGGTGACATCTGGTCACAGGTAGCCCAGTTATCCGTAAAGGGAAGAAATCTCTCCAGCTCCTCCATGCATTTTTCAAAATCTTTTTCCCCCGATATGAGAAATGCATGAAGCTGATTTTCTTCAAAATACCTGTGGGGCAGCTCTCCGTATATCTCCTGCTGCCTCCCCTGCTTTGCCAGCTCCGCCGCCATCTTTCTTAATGCAGGAGTCCGCACTCCCATAACCGATTCCGGCGGTATGGTGGGGATCAGCTTTCTCTGGAAGTCCGCATATTTTTCGTCCCGGATCTGATTTAGTTCATTTAAGATATCGGTCATTTTTATTCTCCGTTTTTTTGTGACGGGGTGACGGTTTTTCATCAATAAGTTTACAGTTAACTATAAACTTTTTCAAATTATCAAAAAGTTTATATTAAGTCAGAAAACCTTCTCCTGCCTTACTCCATCCCCATAACCGCTTTATCCAATAATTCCTTCAGCTGCTTCAACTCATCCTGCCCGAGTTTTAGAGCACCCTCCATCTCGCAGGGCACACCTGTCGCCTGTTCCTTCAGGGCCTCTCCCTCTGCTGTCAGTTCAACAAAAAGTTTTCTCTCATTCGTTTCAGGCCGGACACGTGTGATGTATCCCTGCTTTTCCATCCGTTTCAAAAGCGGAGCCAGCGTCCCCGAATCAAGAAAGATCCTTTTGCCAAGCTCACCCTCTGTCATTCCTCCGAATTCCCAAAGCACCATCATCACAACGTACTGGGTATACGTCAGCCCCAGCCGCTCCAATGGCTTTCTGTACTGACGCACAACCTCCTTTGCACAGGCATACAAAGGAAAACATATCTGGTTTTCCAGCCGGATACAGTCGTACCTGTTGTTTTCTGTTCTCTCCATTTTATAACCTCATTTATTTCACGCTGACACCAACAAACCGGCATGCCCTTTCATATCATAGGCATACCGGTCAAAAAGATATCTTTTCCGTTATTTTCAGGCCGGTTCCCATTTGCACCTCACAGGAGAAACGATAGCGCCTTCCTTTTTCAATTCTGCAAATGCTTTATCCACAACCTTCCTGTCCAGCCCGGTCAGTTCAGCGACCTTGCCTGCATTTAAAGGTTCTCCGGCATTTCTCATAGCCTCTAAGATCTGTTCCTTTTCATTCATAACGATCACTCCTTTGATCAATCACCGATCATCTCGATCATGTAGTTTTCCATACCGATCTGATCGATCAGGCAAAGATGGCCCTTAACCCAGTTATAATGATCCTGTTCGTCAATGATGAATTCCTGGATCATATTCTTTGTTACATAATCATCATCAAACATTGCAAGTGCCTTGCTCATCATGGGCAGCGCCTCTGCAGCTTCTTTAAGATCATACTCCAGCATCTCCTTGATATCCGTGATCACAGGATAATCCGCGATCTCAACAACAGGCGTCTCACCCAGCTCGATAAGACGGGCGTTTACCTTCTTTGCCTCATCCCATTCTTCATCGGATTCACCCATGATCTTGTCTGCCAGCTTATTCAGACCGCGCGCCTTCAAAAGCTGCGCATGAATGGAATGCTGCTGTGAATTACCAAACCAGCCCTTTGCCAGATACTTCAAAAACTCAATCTTCGTCATAATGATCTACCTCCTATACCAGATATTTTCAAATATTATCAGTCTCGTGTGTGCGCTATATTATTGTGCACAACAACTGATTATAATTATATCCATGAAGGCATAACTTTCAATTCATAATGCCATATAAATCTCTCATAATAAGAGAAATTAATTAAAATCTCTCATTTACAAAAGATATTTTTTCAGCGGCTCCGGGATCGACTGCTCATAGACTTCCGCAACCTCTTCTATCGTAGAATCGATCTCACCCAGTATCCACTCACAGGCAAGCCCTACGATGCCGTGACAGTATATCTTCACAAACATCATCTCCTCATGGGTCAGCGCCCTCCCGCCATTGACAGAAAGAATATACTTCTCCAACGCCGAGCAGTTTATCTCAGACATATACCGCCTGAATGACTCGTGACCGGAAGTGTGCTTTAACAGGTTCGCAAGATAGTCCTTCTTCTCACTATACAGCCGCGCGCCGTCATAAAGCGTCTGCTTCCAGACATAATCCTCCGCGCCGATCCGGTCCACTATCTCAGCAATAGCCCTTCCCTGATAGCCATCTCCGGAAACGCATATCTATGCTTGCGGATACTCCCCTCAATAATCTCTTCCTGCGGAATAACGGATAAAATATATGACACAATATCATCAAAGGAAACAGCATAGCCCGCAGAAAAAACACGTTCTCCCGTACCATTAAGACGAGATTTGTCAGGATAACGTATCACACGTACACTACGTTTAATCAAATCATCGAACTTCTTAAAATCGGTTGCTATCATCAGTGCACCATAATTCGTTATATCCCAACTACCACCGTCGTTTTTATAAATAAATTTTTCATCTTCAAGATCCTTCAAAACCTTATCTCTGTTAGTCGGAATAGGCAAATCAATTTTTCGATAATAACCGGGGTAATCCAACAATGTAACCACTTCATCATCGGAAACTTCCAAAAAAGCAAATCTTTTTTCATATGGTTTTTTATAGCAATAGACTTTCATCCAGCAAAAAATCTATAATATTACAATGGACAATTCCATCTTCATCAGTATACTGCCCAACTATATCCCTTTGAATAACTATCTTCTGAAAGAAATCATCCGTTAATCTTAGAGACGCTGTTTCACTTTTTGCCTTTTCATTTGTTGGAATCTCATATGCAGACTGGATATACAGCTTTTTATCCCCATAATTTACGACAAAATCTATTTCTCTTCGCTTTGTTGTTTTAGAGGTTTTTTCCTCTACAACACCTACATCTACAGAACAACCTCTCATTCTAAGCTCATTGAAAATGACATTCTCCATGATATGTCCATGGTCCTGCTGCCTGAAATTAAGCCTTGCATTTCTAAGTCCCACATCGCAATAGTAATACTTATTCGGATAATCAAAGTATCTCTTTCCTTTAATGTCATACCGCTTAGCTTCCTCAACCAAAAAAGCATCCTCTATATACGACAGATATGCTGAAACTGTGTGACTATTTGTTTTGATATCTTCAACTTCTTTTAATGCTTTTGCAATATTGGTAGGATTGGTCAATGAACTGACAGAAGAACTCAAGTAGTCCAACATCTTCTCAAGGATATCCACTTTCTGTACATTGTTTCTCTCAACAATATCCTTTATATATACTTCATCATATAGAGACGTAAGATAATCCTTTCTCTGTTGGTCATTTTTTCTTGTTAACAGATATGGCATTCCGCCATATATCATATATTGATCGAAATCATCACGTTTATCTCTTTTATGGTAACTATGAAATTCATAAAAAGACAGTGGCCACACATGAATTTTTGATGCTCTGCCCCTAAACTGGGTTTCTATATCCCGAGAAAGCATTTTGGAATTACTTCCGGTAACATAAACATCCAGATTCGGATACGATTTTAGTTCATTTAACAGATCATATACTGTAATTTTTTGTCCTTCATTATCAGGGTCATCAACTTCATAGCAAAACTGTATCTCGTCTATGAACACATAAAAAGTTCTGCTTTTATCACGAATAAGGTCTTCAATATAATCAGCAAGAACGATCGGATTACGATACTTAGCACTTTTTCTTTGATCCAGCTGTATCTTTATGATCTGAGATGGTTCTATACCTTGCCCAATAAGATAATCAAAAAATAAATCAAAAAGAAGTACAGACTTCCCACATCTTCGGATTCCTGTGATAACTTTGACCTGCCCATCTCCCATATAGTCAATGATCCTATTTAAATACCTGTCTCTTGGAATTAACATTTTTACACCTTCTTCATATTCCCACCATTTATGGTGTAACTTTGAAATGCCATTTTACACTATTTTCTATATACATACAAGCAACAACTTCTTTATTTGATAAAATTAATCAATCTCCTCCACCCCCAGCCCTTTCAAATACTCATACGTCCCGTCATAAAACTCCGGCAGCCTTGTCCTATCCTCCGGGAACCCATTAGGCGTTACATGACTATTCCCCTCCGGCACACACAAGACCATCCCCTTCCTGGCTCTGGTCAGCAGCACCCTGTAAGCATTCAGCATATACTTAATCTGCTCATGCCTGCTCTCACTATTATCCAAAATCTCCCGCCACTCAGTCCTTCCGTTAAATCTGTAAAAATGCCACTCCCCATCCTCATACCGCATATCCGCATCCCACAAAAGACAGGTATAATCCAGCTCCAACCCCTGCACCTGGATCTCCGTAGCCGCATCCTCCAGATAATTAGAAGACCTGGTATCAATCTTATCCTCCAGGAACCAATGCACCGCATCCTTATCCCCCGGCGGCAGAACATGAATCCCTAACGGCTTATACCTCGCAGACTCCTTCGTAATAAGCACCCCGCTCCTCTCCGACCCCCTCACCTGCTTATGAAGCCAGGCCTTAGCCTTCTCCATATCCCTCGTCAGAACGATGGGATACTTATCCTTGATCTCCGCATAAATAGAACCCGCACTGTCATCCATAGAAAGCAGCGCATGAACAAAAGCAGATAACTTCTCCGCCCTATACGATCTAAGGCTCACACCCAAATGTAAACACTCGGAATAAGTGACATTCCGGTTTTCCTCCAACAGCACATTTACCTTCCCTTCAGCATATTCCGGGTCGGTAAGCTTTGGCGAAATGTAAACCTTCCAATGTGTAAATGTTTCATTTAGTGACTTTATCCATTCAGATATTCCGGCCTCGCCCGTATGGATCTCCTGACCTCCGCCAACGAGGCAAATGATAGTCATATCAGATTTCTTAATACACTTATTTTTCAGAATCAATAATATCATCCAGCTGCGGTTCCATCTGCTTTATGAGATCAACCACTAATGCATTTCCCATCATAAAACGACGCTTATGTACCGGCATCTCTACAATCTTTCCATCCACTAAACACTCCTTTGTCCAATCAGACGGAAAGCCCTGAATACGTTCTACTTCAATCGGTGTTAGTAACCTTATATCCCCTGTCTTCTTATCTCGGACGATATGGGTGGATCTGTTAAATGAACCCTCACTCGTCAACATGGTTCTTGCCGGTTTATCATACTCATCGATCATCGACACAGGACCTTCTGAGAAAACATATGCATGACCATTTTTTGCTTTTCTTAATAGTTTTTTTGCACCCTTGATATATTGCCACGTCCTACGCTCTGTATCAGATAATCTTTTTTGTGTCTCATCACTTCGATCCACTTCTGGATAAGTGTAATATAATCGTTCTTGGGGAACAAAATATGAAGCATCTACATCTCCGTCTTCAATGATATCTCCCAATGTTATCTGTTTTCCATTGTAATCAGGCTTTGTACTAAGCGTATAAACAACACCATCTTTCATTACACCTGTATTTTCAAACGCGAACGAAAAAGAACTTGAAAGTTCTCCGATGCCTTTTGGCAGTTCTTCTATCCGCATCTGTTTGACATCGCATGGTTCAACAGGAAAACTCTTTGCGAAGAAACCTTCTTTTAAGATCATACTCCCTATGCCATTTCGGTGACACTCATCATCTACATTGTTATATTTTATTGCATCTGAGATACGGGCTGAATAAGCCGTGTCATCACGATATGCAAATATAAAAATACGTCTTCTTCTCTGCTGATAGCCATATTCTGCTGCATTGATGATACGCCATTCAACTATGTATCCAAGATCTCTAAAACAAGCTAAGATTATAGCAAAGTCCCTTCCCCTCTGGCTGGCAGGGCTCTTGACCAATCGATCTACGTTTTCGAGAAGCACAAATGGTGCTTTTTTTACTTCAAGTGTTTCTCTTATGTCCCACCAAAGGACCCCCTTTTGACCTTCCAATCCTTTTGATGTGGCTAGTGATGAAGCAACTGAATAGTCTTGACAGGGAAACCCTCCTACAAGCAAATTGTGATTTGGAATCTTTGATTTGTCGACAGCGTTAATATCAATATTAGTCGTATCTTTACCATCTATATCTAAACTTTTACCAAATCGATTTACATAACATGAATGTGCCCACTGTGTTTTTTTATCTGCAGGCTCCCACTGACTAAACCATACCGTTTCCCACTTCTCCGGCTTATCAGCATCTTCTATGGTGCTTATTGAATTCAGACCACAACGAAATCCGCCAACACCAGCAAACAGCTCACAAACTGTTTTTTTCATCTTAGTATCTCCTCTAGTTTTCAAAAATATAATCTGATCATATCATGATCCTATGTTTTGATCAACTTTTTATCTTTTCTTCTATCTGACCATAGATATATGTATTATTCAACCAAAAACATTGCTTTAGATATTGTCTTCCATCTGGCAGTTCATATGTATCCATCGCATTTTTAGCATGTGGTCTTACATGACAGACCGGATTATCAGATGCTTTCGGAAGATTGTTTTTCCTTATTCCATTAACCATGGTGATCTTAAGTCCTTCTTTGATCACTTGCTTTGTTTTTTCCCAAACTGACTTTACTTGAACCTCAAGATCATCATAAGGTATATTCCAAAACTGACACCCTCGCAAACGCAGGATACCATTCTCATCAAACTTATAAACTACAAAAAGAAATCTAGTCTCTCGCAGATAATTTCCAAATGTGGAGTCTTCCCACTCCTCCTTTATCAATTCTTTGAACCGGAACGTCGGAAAGGACATGCTCTCTTTAATCTTATCGTTTTTTTCAATCCTTATAGTTTTTACTACGATATTAGCCTTTTCAAATTCTTCAGCATGGTCGCCTTTCACTCCAAGAATCCTATATGCAAGCAACGCTCCTAAATTCTTGGGCCTTTTTTGAATTTCAACCTCAAATTCTGAACATAGTTTATCAACGGAAAACCCTCTATATCTATCAATCTTTTCAATAACATGATCTTCAAGAGAATCAACATTATCATCATGCACTATAGACTCATACGTTGCTTTTCCCGGAACGATATAGTTATTAAGCACATATGTCATATAAGAGTTCTTAAATGCAAACGCTCTAGGTTTAGCAGGGACTTCACTAAACGGCTGTTTTCTCCTGTTTTTCGAGGTTGCTGCTTTAGGCGCTGCCCCTAGGTATAAAGTATCTCCTTCTGAAAGCTCATGTGCTTTACCAGCTTTTATCTTAGATACGATAACGTAATAATCATGTTTTATTATCTTCAGATCTTGTTCCGGCGGCGTAAATAATCTTGAATATCCTATCTTATAATCGAGATTATCCTTTACATCTTTCAAGTAAAGATAATAGACCAATAATATCAGTTTTGATTTGTTCCAAAAATGACTCTCTTCAAAGGGTTCGTTCACTACTTCGTAATAATCTATCATTGTCAGTATCAGCCTTTCTTTTGCTGATAACGTACCATTCTTGTTTATACGATATGGCGTAACTTTTAACTCTACTCCAGCCTCATTAAAATCAGCGCGGGAATCATTATTGCATTTGTAATGAAAGAATTTTTCTTCAATGATCTGCCCCAGATTACCTTTGTTGCGTTTAACTACAGCTACGTCTGTTGTCCCATAAGATACACTCTCTTCCCTCAAGATCATTGAATGTCTAATATCATCTTCTTCCCATATTTCTCGAAATGTCTTTCCGATCATTTTTTGAGAATATATCTCTATAGATATCGGATTAGTTTTATCATATCCTGAATAATGATCGATTTTCGCCATATTATTCTACCTCAGACCCTTTTAACGTAAAAATTGTTTTTTCTATGGTATTAACGCACCCATCTGTATCATCCAAAATGTCCCTTCCCCAAAAGTGGATAACTTCCCAACCTTTGTTTCGTAACATCTTATCTTTTTCGTAGTCTCTCTCCATATTTCTTTCGATTTTTTTAACCCAATAATCAGGATTCTTTCCGGCTTCCAGTTTAGGTTTGAGTACTTCCCAGTCTTTTCCATGAAAGAATTCGCTGTCACAAAAAATAGCAATCTTGTATTTAGTCAGAGCTATATCCGGTCTTCCGGGAAGCTCTTTGTGATTTTTTCTGAAACGATATCCTTTAGCCCAAAGTGCCTTCCTTAAAACCACCTCTATACTTGTATCTTTCCCCCTGATACGACTCATATTCTTATGGCTTTTTTCTGAAACTTCACCATGAAATCTAGGCTCTTTTTCTTTCATAACATATGTATCTCCAAAACAACCAAACAATATTCTCTATCACGTAATCTTACTTTACACAGCGAATGGGCCCAGTGATTGTTCCCCATCTTATTTCTAAAAATGCATATATTGCCAAAGTGAAACAAGGCAGAGAATGGTCCCCTGTCTACCTAAATACAACCATTAGAAGTATAGATAATCAAAAAGATTATCCTCATCAATAGCTTTATCTAATCTTTCCATATAAAACTTATTTTTAATTTTCATTTCATATATCGAATCCTCAACTGAAAAAAACGTTAATCTTTTTGATGCATTTTCTATAATTCCCTTACATAACTCATCAATATAGCTATGTAGATTTTCAACCAAATCTTCAATATGACTGATTTTTTCACCGTCATGAATAATACAATTTCTCGAACGATATATCCTATATATTTGCCATTCTGTTTTTTTCTTATGCCTTTCGATTAATTTTTTTATACCTTTGTTACTCCTCATTGTATCATTTAAAGAGAATAATCTATATCTTAACAAAGGATGCTCATTTAATTCTTCATATAAATTTTTTCGCAATTTATCATATTTATCAAGCACAATAAATGCATACATCCTCTCTAGTTCATTAGTTCCTTCGTTGATTGATTTTAGTATTCTTTTACACTTTTCTTCATACAGTCTCCCAAAATCATCTTTAAATTGATTTACCAATCCCTGAATATAATTATATATTAAAAAAGGCTGCATCATGCTTGCTATTTGGTTAATACGACTCCCAGATGATATTGCATTTTCTTTTTCAAGCAACAATTCCGATATTGACCATAAACTCAACAAAGCATTTGAAGCAGACTCCGTACCAACAGCCGTATTGTGAATATCCATTATTCGTATCAAATTATAAAAATTATCCGGTTGTTCAGTCGCAAAATCAAACATCCCACGAGCACGCTTTATTAGGTTTTCTTGTTTGACACCCTTTATAGACTTCTGAATACCTTTTGCCTCTGGACGAATACTTGTATATTTCCCATTAATCCAGACATAGCATTTCGAATCCGAACTACTAAATCTATGTTTATAAAATAAATAGAAATGGTCAAACGTTTTTATTATAGATTTTGCCATTTCAACCGCAGCATACTCATCCAATGCTTTTATTGAATCGAGCACAATAAAAACAGACTTTTCATCTGTTTTATGCATGTAATCTGGGATTTTTTCGGAAGACATTTTTGAAAAACTAATTCCCTGATATTCTTTAGCAAGATTTACACAGAAATCTGCAAGTTCACGTTGTTCTTCTATTAGCAATTTGTATTGTTTAATCTTACCGGAAAACGAGTCTATAAAACCTTTAAATTTCTCAAAATCTACTATTTCAGTATTCCACAATTGTTCATTTAAACATTTGTATAAAAAACGTGGTTCATAACCAATATTCTTGACCTCACATACAAATTGAAGCAACAAACGGTCAATCTCACTTTTCTCGGTTTTTTTTACCGCAAGTAATAAATGTTCTTTTATTAATTTTAAGTAAACCTTTCCGCTCAAACTAGACTTAAATAACTCAATATATTGACGTTCTTCTCGTTTATTATACGATTGATAATTCTTTTTGAATTCCTCAAATATATTTTTTCCTATTAATTCAAGTGCTTCTTTGTCAGCCTCAAGTTTACAAATTAATTCCTCTACAATTTTTTCTTCATTTTTTGCGTCAAGTAACTTTAAATCAATTTTATTACAAACATCAATGTATTCGTTAACAAGCATTTTAGAATTGAATATAGGTGCTTTATATGTATCTTTAGTATAAAAAAAAAGTATTTCATCTAGCCTTCGAATGGCAAAAAGCACGCCTTCTTGCATTTCTCCATCCCATTCATAATGTTCATTTTTTCTCATATATAACCTCCAAAAAAGCTCCTACACATGGAATATTACTGTGTCCTTCCTTATACTCATCACTCAGTTTAGTAGCATTTTCTGATATTTGTATTAAGCGAAACAACATGGAATCAAAAAGCACCTCATTTCCGGAAAGTTCATCCTGATCTATATCCCTGGTATGCTCTACTACAAATGCTAAATCTGTCCGAATCTTTTGAATATAATATTCGTCATTTTTATTATTATCTATATATCTTAACCCCATCCTTCAAAACATCATTCAGCAATGCTTCATTTTTTAACAACTGCTTATGATCAAGAGCATCCACTTTTTTATGAAGTACCCCTCTCAGCCTCTCTACCATCTCATAAAATTTCAGCCCCTTTGTATCAGATGATATAAGAAGGTCGACATCACTCGACTTCCCGGCTTTACCTTTTGCATAAGAACCGAATAGATAGCAGTAATTAACATTATAATCCTGAAAAACGTCAGCGCATTTTTGCTTCTTATCAAGCCTTATTGTCTTAAGATCTCTCATTTGCACATCCTCCATGCAACTATTATGCAATAAATGCATTTATATTTTAATATAAATATGCATTGTTTGCATGTTTATGGTTTTCAATTAATGCATTTTAAATATCATTTTCAAAACTATTGCTTTGTACCGTCCCCTACCCCGGTCCGGCTTTTGCTCACAAAAAAATGCACCCTAAACATTAAGGCGCACCCTCTCTTATTTTACCTTATTCATCTCAAATGTTGCAGTAAACGTGGAACCGCCTTCATTTTCACGCAAGGCAGTCCAGTTCATGGTATCGCCGTCAATGGTGATCTCCCACCACTCACGGTCTTCCGTGTTTCCATCTCCCCAACGTGTGCAGAGCAGGTTACCATCAACAAAATAATCATTCAGCTTGTCGTCGCTGGGTACCCAGTTATCTCCATCTTTATGATAGTAGACGTAGGTGCCGTCCTCTTTATACTCCCATCGGTGTTCCTGACCGTCATCGTACACGGAACCTTCGCTGGTGCAGTGGCCTTCCCATGTGCCAAGGATATCTTTGCTGTAATCATCCTTGACTTTGACAAAACGGATCTGCTCTTCTGTGATCACTGTCTCTTTACCGTTATCAACTAATTTCGAAACAAGGTCGCCCCGGGTTTCAGCATCGGTAATATTTGAAATTGTCAGTTCATTCACCATGGTCGCTTCTCCGCCACCCTTCCTGGTGATGGTCACTTTATTCCCTTTAATCTCAACTTCTGATTCCAGCATGTTCAACCATTCAATACCAAGTTCCGGGCGTGCATTAAAGGACGCGCTTACGTATGCTTTAGTGGGGGATTCAAATGTAAAGACACTCTTCTCATTTGTCAGCGCCGGCTGGCCTTTACGTTCTGCTACTATCCAGCTGCCGATGATCATTTTCTCAATATCTGCCTGAGTGACTTCTGCCGTGGTGATTTCAGCTGTTGTGGTGGTTTCTGTGGGCTGTTCGCTGCTTCCTACACAACCGGCAAGCCCTATGCCGGCAGTAAGGCAGGCAAGACCTATAAGTCCGATCCTCCTTTTTTTCATGTATTTGTTCTCCTTTTCTTTTTCTTTATACCATTTTATTCCCACGCCATGCCACGGTCAACATTTTGCTCCATCTCCCGTATAGCTTCCTCCATGATCCCTTCCGCATCAGCGCCGTCTGTATCAAGCCCCACGGCCTTTATAAGCTCCACATCCTCTATCCCGTAAAAGCTCTGCGCCAGCGCCTTCACATATCCGAATCCGAATTCCTCAGGTACAAATGTCCCTCCCGCGGTCATTACATAGATTAGCCTTCCGGCTTTGCACATGGGCTCCGGCACTCCCTCCGGAGTGTAGCGGAAAGTAATTCCCGTCAAATTTACCTGCTCAAAATACTGCTTCAATGCCGCAGGAAATGAAAGATCCCAGTACGGCGCCGCCACCACGATTGTATCAGCTTCCGCAAACTGCCGGGCAAGATCAAACATGGGATCCGACCACACCTCCCCCGCGATCAGGGCGTCTCTTTTCTCAAGAAATGCCTCATCTGCCACGGGAAGATCCGTCTCCCACACCTTAACCTCCTGCACATCTCCACCCATCCGCGCCGTCACAGCATCCGCAAGCCGCTTTGTCCGCGACTCTTTTCTTACACAAGCATTGACCAGTAAAATCATAAAACACTCCTTTCATGAAACAGGGGACTGAGACAGGGGAAGCTGTTCTCTGTCTCAAAACAATATATTCACATCCCCGTGCAGCGCTATCCTGATGATCCCCACTACAACCAGGTGCGCCGGGTAGTATACATAGAAGAACCATTTCATTCCCTTCCATGTACCCCGTTCCCCATTGTACTGTGCCAGTATGGGTATGGTAAGGAATGTAAACATCTGCAATATCCCGTATGCCTTGTCTATAAAAAAGAAATATACCGCAGCATATACCGCTGTCCAGAAAACGATGGTTCTTGCCTGGAGACTGAACTTTTCCCTGTTTGCATACAGGAAAAACGGTGCCATGACTGCAACACTGGACCAGTCCGAGGGAAACGAGATCAGGCATATACCCGCGATCGCGACCACCTTTCCCCATGCCGGCACATTTGCATTATTACATATCGCAAGGAGCACTACCGCCCAGGCCAGTGACCACATCACGCTGGTCTGGTTGAATACACCCGTGGACAGTGGCAGAAACGGTATGCCAAATGCAAAATCATAGGCAAAATGTGACACGCCTGCAAATATAAAAAGCCGTATGATATACTTACGCACATCCCCGGTGTAGTGAAAGCCCTCCGCGATAAAAAACCACATGATAGGCGCCGTCAGTCTGCCGATGATATGAAGAGCGTAAACATACCATACTGTCTGTAGTCCCGGGAAAAATGCCCAGGTAAGATGATCGATGGTCATGGCGATAATTGCGATCAGCTTTATGTGATTGGAATTTAGACCTTTAAGCCTGCTCATTTGGTTCTTCCTCACTCATTATAGCAGTTACTGTTTCCGTCTCCTGTTCATACCGGTTCTATACCTCATCCATAAGTAAAAAATCCTTCAGTTTTATATGCTCAACCGTGCTTGTAGAATAATCAAGATCATCATTGTTTTTACTAAACAATTTTTTACTTATCGCAAAACTATTTAGTTGATGGTGAGAAAGTGAGACAAGGGACAGTCTCAAAACACGATCGCCTTTCTTATCTCATAATCGGGATTTTTCAAAGATCTGTTCAATGAAATACTGTCTGTCAATGTTTTTTTCCCTTTTGACCTCCATATATGCTATCATCATTTACATAATTCATGAAAGGATAAAAACTATGGCTGTATTTGATAATATTGAAGATGCAAGAGAATATTTTAAGGGAGAGAAATTCGCTACAGGCGCGGGGATGCAGATAGATGAAATGACGGATGAATATGTGACCTGTAGTGTCTTGGTGGAAGAAAGGCACCAGAATGCCCTGGGCGGCGTTATGGGCGGTGCCATCTTTACACTGGCGGATTTTGCCTTCGCCGTGATGGTGAACAATATCCACAGGCCTACTGTAGCTCAGAATATCAGCATCATCTTCCTGAACTCACCCAAGGGCAAGAAGATGTTCGCAAAGGCTGTGTGCAAAAAGGACGGCCGGACTACCTGCGTGGTAAACGTAGATGTTTACGACGAAGAGGACCGACCTATCGCACAGTTTACAGGGACGGGATTTAAAAAATGATCATCTGATACAAATATATCAGGGAGAGGTTTATTTTTAACAGCAACCAGTTTGCCTTTTCAAACATTAGAAGGCAGCCCGAAAAAATATCAGACCGACTTAGTCGGTCTGTTATTTTTTTAGGACTGGATTCTACAGTTTGGAAAGGCAAAGCACGGGAGCTGTTTAATATAAATAAATCTCTCCCGTGCTTACTCTTATTTTAAGAGGATAGCCGTAAGATCCATAGGATCTACTACCTTACCGTCCTTATAAACACGCATGTTTCCAGATGCGATCTCATCGATAAGGATAACCTCGTCTCCGTTATATCCGAACTCAAACTTGATATCATAAAGCTCTAAGCCGAATTCTGCAATCTTGTCCGCAACTATCTTAGTGATCTTCTTTGTAAGCTCTTTTGTCTCATCAAACTGCTTTGGTGACATGATATTTAAAGCCTCAAGACCTTCCATGGTGATAAGCGGATCGCCCTTTTCATCATCCTTTAATGTCATCTCCACATAATAGTCAAGGGGCGCACCCTCTTCTATGTATGCGCCGTAACGCCTGATGAAACTGCCTACGGCACGTCTCCTGCAAATAACCTCAAGACCCTTACCAAATGGCTCGGCCGCCAGGACTTCCATGGTAGCGGCATCCTCATCAGCGGAAACATAATGGGTCTTTATCCCTGCATCCTTCAACACCTCAAAAAACATGACGGATGTTTTAAGATTCTGCTTGCCGATACCGTCAATGCTGAGTCCCACGGTATTGGCTCCGGGATCAAACACACCGTTCTCACCTGTCACATCATCCTTGAACTTCAGTAAATAGTTGCCGTTCTCCAGTTTGAATACGTCTTTGGTTTTTCCTTCATATACTTTATCCATAAACCCGCTCCCGTAAAATATGTTTTTTGTTGCCTAAAGTATTTTACACTCATAGGGGAAAAATGACAACGGAAAACTGAGCACAAAAAAACTCACCTGCTGCCGGGGAGAATCTTTTGTATATCAGCCAAGGTTAGAGAGCACATTTACCATCTCAATCGCAGACAGTGCGCAGTCATATCCTTTGTTGCCTGCTTTGGTACCGGCACGCTCCACCGCCTGCTCAATGTTGTCGGTGGTAAGGATTCCGAAAAGTGTAGGAACTCCCGTCTCCATTGAGATGTGCGCGATACCTTTGGAAACCTCATTGCACACATAATCATAATGGGTTGTTGAACCTCTTATCACTGCACCCACGCAGATAACAGCGTCATACTTGCCGGACTCTGCCATTTTCTTTGCAACAGTGGGTATCTCAAAAGCCCCCGGTATCCATGCAGCGGTGATATTCTTTTCTTCCACACCGTGACGTACAAGACCGTCAACTGCGCCTCCCAGAAGCTTGTTCGTGATGAATTCGTTAAAACGTGATGCCACTATACCGACTTTCATCCCCTTAGGCGCTACTACTTTTCCTTCGATTACATTGATCTCTTTCATAACTTTTTCCTTTCTTTAAACATCTATCTCGTTGAAAATGTGACCCATTTTTGTCTTTTTGGTTTTCAGATAATTTATATCATGCTTTTGAGGCTTTATCTCAATAGGTATCCTTGTCTTTATCTCAAGGCCGAAATCAGACAGTGCGTAAACCTTGTCCGGATTGTTGGTAAGAAGTCTCAGGGACTTTACTCCCAGGTCTTTTAATATCTGGGCTCCCACCCAGTACTCTCTCATATCCGGAGCAAAGCCAAGTTTCACATTTGCTTCTACGGTGTCCAAACCTTCTTCCTGCAGGGCGTAAGCTTTTATCTTATTGATAAGCCCAATGCCTCGTCCTTCCTGGCGCATGTAAAGAAGTATCCCTCTGCCTTCTTTTTCTATCATCTCCATGGACCTTGCAAGCTGCTGCCCGCAGTCACAGCGAAGAGAGCCGAAGGTATCTCCCGTCAGACATTCCGAGTGCACGCGGCACAGGACATCTTCTCCTTCGCCTATATCCCCCTTCACAAGGGCAACGTGGTGCTCACCGGTGATATCATTTACATACCCGTACATTTTAAACTCGCCGTACTCTGTTGGGAGATTTGCTTCCGCCTCCCTTACCACGTGCATTTCATGTATCCGGATATATTCCTGAAGCTGCTTTATAGTGATAAATGTCAGATTGAACTTTTCCGCCAGTTCCCACAGCTTTGGGGTGCGCATCATTGTTCCGTCATCATCCATGATCTCGCAGCACACACCGCACTCTTTTAACCCTGCAAGCCGCATCAGATCCACCGTAGCTTCCGTATGTCCGTTTCTTGTAAGGACTCCTCCGTATCTTGCAACTAAAGGAAATACATGTCCCGGCCTTCTGAACTCCGCCGGGCCTGCATCCGGGTCGGCGCATTTGATCATGGTAAATGATCTTTCCGCTGCGGAAATCCCGGTGGTGGTTTCTATGTGGTCGATGGATACGGTAAACGCCGTCTGGTGATTATCCGTATTTTCGGACACCATGGGAGGAAGTCCCAGTTTGTTTGCGATCTCCTCACTCATGGGCGTGCATATCAGACCCTTGCCGTAGGTTGCCATGAAGTTGATATTTTCCTGTGTGGCAAATTCCGCCGCACAGATAAAGTCCCCTTCGTTTTCCCTGTCCTCATCGTCGGTAACCAGTATTATCTTTCCGCCTTTAAGATCCTCCAGGGCTTTTTTTATGTCATCATATTTGTATTCACTCATTTTATCACCCCCTTTAAAACCCGTTGTTTTCCAGGTACTCCAGAGTAAGGTTCCCTCTGCTTTCCTCCGGCTTCATAAGCTTTTCAACGTATTTACCCACTATGTCATTTTCAAGATTCACTTTGTTTCCCGTCTTCTTCCCAAGAAGTGTTGTCTCCGCCCCGGTATGGGGGATCACCGAAACGCTGAAATCCCTGTGGGTAACTTCTGCCACCGTAAGGCTTATACCGTCTATGGTTATGGAACCTTTTTCTATTATGTATCTCAGGATCCTGCTGTCGCATTCAATCTTTACCCATACCGCATTTTCTTCCCGGCGCATTTCCCGTACGGTGCCCGTACCGTCTATGTGTCCGGATACGATGTGTCCTCCGAACCTGCCGTCTGCTGCCATTGCCCGTTCAAGATTTACCTTGTCTCCTGTCTTCTTTTCCGACAGGCAGCTGCGTCTCACCGTCTCCGCCATAACATCTGCGGTGAAATGATCAGGACCGATATCCGTAACCGTAAGACATATCCCGTCCGTGGAAATGCTGTCACCGATCTTTGTACCCTCAAGCACTTTCTTTGCACTGATGGTGATGGTGCCGGAAGTCCCTGTTATTGCCATATTTTTAATTGTCCCGGTCTCTTCTATTATTCCAGTAAACATGTTTCATACCTCTCATGCTTTTCATCAGATCTGCCGAAATGATGATCGCCTGTCATCATGCTTTTATTAATTCCCTTAAAATTATGTGTTACTGCCTGTCTTGTATTTCAACAGGACATCCTCTCCCATCAATTCGGATGAAATAAGTATAAGTCCCACTGCCTCATCCGGAAGTTCCACTCCTTCACCGCCAACCGGGGTTTTTGCCGCCCCGCCGAATATCTTGGGAGCAACGAAAACATTTACCTCGTTTACTATTCCCGCTTTAAGAGCGCTGTAGTTCACACCTCCTCCGCCTTCTATGAGAAGACCTGATATCTTTCTTTCTCCGAGAAAATTTACAACTTTTTTAAGATCAACGTGACCGTCTTCTCCCGGAAGATTAATGACTTCGGCGCCCATATTTTCGATCATGGCTTTTTTCTCAGATGATCCGAACTCCTTGTCTGTCATGGCAGAGATGATGACCGTGGGAATGTCAGCTGCCGTTTTTAAAATATTACAGCCGGCAGGTATACGCAGGCTGCTGTCTGTTATCACACGCATCGGATTCCTCGCCCCCGGTATCCTTGCCGTAAGCATAGGGTCGTCCGCAAGTACCGTTCCTATGCCTGCAAGGATCGCCGGGTATTCGTTTCTTAGTTCATGTACGTACTCACGCGACTTTTCACATGATATCCATTTGGATGCGCCTGTCTTTGTGGCGATCTTCCCGTCCGCCGTCATGGCGTACTTCATAAGAACGTAAGGCTTTCCCGTGGTTATAAAATGGAAAAACTTTTTATTTAAAGCATCGCATTCTTTCCTGCAGAAATCCTGTATAACCTCAATGCCTGCAGCCTCCAGCTGCTGAACTCCCTTCCCCGCAACTAAAGGGTTCGGGTCCCTTGACCCGATGATCACCCTGCTTATACCGCTTTCTATTATGGCTTCGGTGCAGGGCGGGGTCTTGCCGTGGTGGGCACAAGGCTCTAAGGTTACGTACATATCAGCACCTGACAGGATATCTCTCAGGTTTTGGAAGTGTGCGGTGGCTTCGCAAAGATCGGTTCCCGCGACCGACGCCAGTGCGTTCCGCTCGGCATGCAGCCCTCCGTAACGTTCATGGTAGCCTTCACCTATTATCTTATTGTCCTTTACGATCACCGCCCCCACCAACGGGTTGGGATCCACCGCACCGATCCCGCCCTTTGCAAGTTCCACGGCGCGGCGCATAAACTTCTCTTCTATCATATACTCTCTCTCATATTCTTGCAGGGTGGGACCAATCCCCGATCTTTTCGGTCTTTTGTTGTTAAGATGTTTCAAACTATCCGACAAGGGTACGCTTTTACAGTCTGTACGCTTGCCGGTTTGTTTCCATTTCAAAATGTTCATTCTCCTTGGCAAGCGTAAGGTCTGCAAAAGCATACCTTGTCGGGAAAATGCAAAAACCCGGAAGGCTTGATGAGCAAATTTTGCACACCGACAGGGTATGTTTTTTGCAGGCCTTACGCTTGCGAGACTGGATATTCTTTTTCTACAATAACAACTTAGCAAGCGTACAGACTGCAAAAGCATATCCCTGTCAACGTTTTATATCTGCACACAACAAAAGACCCCGACAAATATCGGGGTCCCACCACTACAAGAATATAGTTCTACTATCTTCTTCTCTCATCCAGACTATACTGTCGGCTTTGGAATCTCACCAAATCATACGAAAAACCTTTCGTTCGCGGGCTATACCGCCGGTGGGGAATTTCACCCCGCCCCGAAGAATATCTTATTGTTCTGAAATCTTAATATCATTTACTGTTTTTGTCAATGAGTTTCTCTCAATTTTAATTCAATCTCATTTTTTATCATTTCGTAACAGTCATCCAGATCGCCGTCATTTGAAAAACGTTTGATGATCCCGGCGGCCTCTATCTTTTCATCCGAAAAATCCTTTTCATCTGCAATGAAACGCCTTTCCACCTCAGCCATGTTGGGCTGGTCCTGGCGCATCTCCCTTTCCACGGCACGCTGCTTCCGGATATCAGGTGAAACCTCCACGTACAACGGGACAACCCTGTCCGCCCCGAAATGATCCCTGTATTTCACATAAGCTTCGATGGTGTTTATGGCAAAGAAATCATCTTCCGAATCGCAGTTTAATTTATCATCCTCCACCGTAAGATAATACCAGTCTCCGAATACCGTATGATAGACTCTTTCCTCTATCACCCTGCCTTCGCTGTGGAGTGCCTGCCTTTCTTCTTCTTTTATGAAATTATATTCCCGTCCGTTTTTTTCCCCTTCTCTCATGGGTCGTGTGGTGTAAAGCACCACCGGCTTCAGATCCAGATCCTTATCTGCAAGAAGTCTCCTTGCCAGTTCATCTTTACCCGACGCACTTTTACCGATCAATAAAAATATAAGTGACATTTCTTTTCCTTGTCTGCTGTTTTTAATCTGTAATAAGGCACCTTACGGAATCCCTGTTACACGACTTTAAGGACTCCTTTGCCATATTTAAGGCGGCTCCATCAAGAACCTCTCCCGCAACGACCACCGGTATTCCCGGAGGATACATGCAGATGTTCTCCGTAACCACTCTTCCTGCAGCCTTATTTATATCCACATCCTCTGCCTTGAGGAAATTGTATTCCACGGCGCGCCAAGGTACCATTCCCATTTCCGGCAGATCATTTTTTTCATAAGATCCAAAAGTATCAGGTGCTCCGAACTCCGCATCAATATTTCTAATGGCTTTTGACAACTCCGTGTACATTTCCTTCGTATCCGCAAGAGATGTCATTGCCAGCGTGTAGCCCGGCATACCCATTTCAAACTGAATGTTATATTCCTCAAGCATGCGTTTGCAAAGTCTCTTTCCGTCATTTGCAAGAAATACCAGCTTTGAGGGATCATCAGATTCTAACAATCTGATGTTTTCCAGGTTGTTGTTCAGATTCAGCCTCAGTGTAATTACTCTTTTTACATAATGCTCCATCAGCTCTTTGCCCTGGGAAGAGGCCAGAACATCAAAGCATGCGCTGATGCTTCCCATAAGGACGTAAGACGGGCTTGTGGTCTGGAAGGCGTTCCAGAAATATTTAACCCTTTTCCTGTCGATCAGCGGACCGTTCAAAAGAAGCAGTCCCGTCTGGGTAAGGGCAGGCAGAGTCTTGTGCAGGCTTACCACAACTGCATCCGCACCCTCTTCCTGGGCAGACCGGGGAAACAGAGGATTGAACACAAGATGAGCACCGTGAGCCGCATCCACGATAAGCGGTATGCCTTTCCCGTGAGCCGCATCGGCTATGCCCTTTATATCACTTACCATACCCTCGTATGTAGGAGAAGTGATGATAACTGCTTTTATATCCTGATCCTGTTCAAGAGCATCTTTCACCTGTTTGGCGGTAATTCCTTTATCAATCCCGTACTCATCTTTTTCGGGAACGATATATACAGGGGTCAGATTACGCATGATAATCGCATTGATAACTGATATGTGTGCGTTCCTTGCCACCAGAACTTTTTCTCTTTGCAAAACGGCACCATTGATCGCCGCAAGTATCCCCGCAGTAGAACCGTTCACCAAAAGAAGCGACTCATCCGCCTTAAAAAGCTGTGCGCCGCGGTCCATCTCATAAGCAAGAACACCTTTTGCGTTATGGAGATTGTCGAAGCCGTCGATCTCCGTAATGTCCATCTCAAAAGGCTCCCCCAAGATCAGACTGGGATTCCTCTTGCCCCCGGGCATGTGAAAGGGGATTATGTTCTTTTCCTTATAGTTGTTTAATTTTTTATACAAACTTTCCATGAGGTTATTTTATTATTCTTTTACTTATATTACAAGTGGGGGGAGGTTTGAAAAGACAAACCCGGTCGCAGTTTATTGCATAAAAAAAGGGGAACCCTGTCCCCTAAATATATTATTATCAATAGTATGAATTGAGTGATTTGTAGTTTCCGAAGGTCACTCCGCATCTTCCGCCGTGGAATATTTTAACTATCTTAGCGTCTATAAGACTGAAAAGTTTTGAATTCTTCATTGAAGTTCCGAGGTTTCCCTGAGTAACCTTTGTTACACTTGAAGCGGCGCCACGGCCACAGTCACTCGGAAGCGGATCGGCAATCTTGAATACCAACTCGTTTCCCTTCATTTCCCATCCGGTTATCGCGATCCAGTGAGTGTAAACTTTGAAATTCTGAATGATAACGATGGATGTCTGACCGTGCGTCAGGCTGTCCTTTAAGTAATCAGCATTAAGCGAACCATTTGTGACTCCTTTTACAGGAACTCCTCTGGTAGTGTTTTCATTTTTTACAACATTTACGACCTTGCTCGGAAGAGACGCACCAACGCCTCCTTTAGTACCGAAAGATTTTCCGCAGACTGCTCTCCAGGTTGAAAGATAATCCTCGTACTCTCCCTTTGTATCAAGACCCTTGCAATAGCCAGCAGCCTGCATTGCCATTAGTGAAGATGAAGATCCGCATGACATGGGATAGTAACCGTATGTCTTGTACTGATTAATATACTTAAAGCCTGTATGATCTACCCCTGTAAGGATTCCTCGGCTGTTAAACTTATATTCCGACTGGTCTATCTTTGCGGTCTCGGACGCACACATCCATCCGTTTGACTTGAAGTAATGAAGTCCTTCAGAGTTCTTATACCAGCCTTTGACCATCCAGCCGTTTCCGCCGAAATATGACCAGTGAACTTTGTTTTTTCCATCAGGATTGGATGAAGTTCCCATCACCTGCCATCCTGTTCGAAGCCAGCCATTGGGTCCGAAATAACTCCAGTGAGCTGTTGCATTACCATCGGGATTAGATGTTCCTTTTCCCATAAGCTGCCAGCCTGTACGGATCCAACCGTTATTACCGAAGTAACTCCAATGCTCGGTCTTTTCGCCCTCAGCTGCTCCCATTTTTCTCCAGCCTGTGTATATCCTTCCGTTTTTCTTGTCGAAATAACTCCAATGATCTGTCTTTTCGCCTTCGGCCTTTGTTAATAGTTTCCATCCTGTTACGAGCTTTCCGTTCTGTACGAAATGGTAATATCCGTTAACATAGATCCATGCATAACCGGTAGCAGAAACCTCGAAAGTTTTTCCTTCTATTGAAACATTTACCTTCTTCGGAGTTTCTTTTTCAGAAGACTTTCCGGTTGTCTTAGCAGGGGAAGGTTCTGTCGACTTCGTTGATGATTTTTCCGTAATCTTTGCAGATGTCGACGAAGATGTATCCGTTTTCTTATCTGTAGTCTTTGTCGAAGTATCTGCAGAAGCTTTATCAGTCGTCTTTGCAGATGACTTTGAGTCAGTCTTTGCAGCTTCCTTTGTTGTAGTAGTTGTCTTTGTATCTGTCTTAGTTGTAGAATTTCCGGAGGTCTTTGATGTTGCCTTTGCCTCTGTCTGTGCCGTTGCGGCAAAAGTCTCAATCTGAGACATTGACGCAATACCTGTCATAGAACATGCCGCAATAGATGCCGCGACTAAATATTTTTTTAATCTCATTTTTATCTCCGTATTAATATTATCAATAAAAAAGAGTGGTACGATCCACTCCATATTTTAGGAAAAATTCTAAAAACCTTGAGTATAATACACGGTTTGTAACCATTTGTCAACCTTTTTGAAATAATTATGTAACTTTTTTGTAACAAATCATGAGCTAAAATGTGTTTAATATTGTTAAAATATAGACAGACGTAAAAACAATAAAAAAATCGTAAGAATACATCTTACGATCTAAAACGTGCCTCGAACCGGAATCGAACCAGTGACACGAGGATTTTCAGTCCTCTGCTCTACCAACTGAGCTATCGAGGCAAAACCGAAACCTAACGGTTTCGATTAAGAGTTTCTGCGGCTTAAACCTTGAAACTCTACGGCTACTGCCTAAACCAAAACCTTCGGTTTTGCTTGTGAGTTTCTCCCTTCGGTCGAAACATAAATATTAAACTGATTTTTAAATCTGTTTAGTGGATGGAGAAGGATTCGAACCTTCGAAGGCGTAGCCGTCAGATTTACAGTCTGATCCCTTTGACCGCTCGGGAATCCATCCGTATTAGAATAATTTGTTTAAACCCAAATCGAAAGTTTGAGTTACTCTAACGTAAGTTTGAGTTTAGTAGCGGGGACAGGATTTGAACCTGTGACCTTCGGGTTATGAGCCCGACGAGCTTCCAGACTGCTCCACCCCGCGGCATAAAACGAACTGCTTTGCAGTTCGTTTGCGAGTTTCTACGGCTAACGCCTCGAAACATCGCGGCATATTGGCCTTTCTACCGGCACAAGAGCCGACAGCCGGAGTCGAACCAGCAACCTATTGATTACAAATCAATTGCTCTGCCATTGAGCCATGTCGGCAAAAAGTGGGCGCCTTAGGCGCAAGCGCCCACTTTTGTGAGTTCCTTCGCTTCGCTCGGAACATCACAGCGTTTCGGTAAACGAGTAATCAATCTCATGCGCCACCACCGAAAGTTATTAAATTTATGAGTTTCAAATAAATCAGAGTGGGGCCTATAGGGCTCGAACCTATGACCCTCTGCTTGTAAGGCAGATGCTCTCCCAGCTGAGCTAAGACCCCAAAAAGTGGGCGCCTTACACCAAAGCGCCCACTTTACGAGTTTTGCTTTAGCAAAACTCGTCGAAGTATTCGACTTAGTGTAAGTATTATCGTCCGTTAATTCGCGACGTAGTCGCGGGATGACGGTCCGTAAGGACCGGCATACAGCACTTACTTCATGTAAGTACTAAAATCGTCGCTGCTGCCATATATGGCAACGACGACCTGACAGAGAATCATATGCCTATGGCATATGATTCTCTAAAAGTGACCCCTTACGTATAAGGGGGTCACTTTTACGACCCGGATGGGATTCGAACCCATGACCCCCGCCGTGACAGGGCGGTGCTCTAACCAGCTGAGCCACCGGGCCAAAACCAAAACCTTCGGTTTTGCTTATGAGTTTCTACGGCTAAAGCCTTGAAACTCATTATTTGCCTTATACCTAAGCACTCACGATTTGAATACTTAGATATGGACATTCTTATTTTACGCATTCGCTTGTGAGTTTCTCCCTTCGGTCGAAACATCACATTTTCATTTTTAACTTATAAAAGTGACCACTTTAAAAAAAGGTGGTCACTTTCTTAGCTCCCCGAGTAGGGCTCGAACCTACAACAACTCGGTTAACAGCCGAGTGCTCTACCATTGAGCTATCGAGGAAAATTCCTCTCTGAAAATGCACGGCATCTTCTTTGGGGTAATGCGAATATTCGCAGGTGCTGTACACCTTTATATATCAGAGAAATCATTCTCTGAAAACCGCATACGAATAATGATGTGACATGGTAACTTTTGGTTAAGCTTACGGTCTATTAGTAACGGTCAGCTCCATACATTACTGCACTTCCACCTCCGCCCTATCAACCTCGTAGTCTTCAAGGGACCTTCTTAAATGAGCTTCAATAACCTCTGATCAGAAAAAGCAAGCTTCCTCTTCACAGTCTTCTATCCACTCGCGGATAACTCATCTTAGGGTTGGCTTCACGCTTAGATGCTTTCAGCGTTTATCCAATCCGGGCTCGGCTACCCGGCTATGATCTTGGCAGATCAACCGGTACACCGGCGGCCCGTCCATCCCGGTCCTCTCGTACTAGGGACGGCTCCCTTCAATTATCCTACGCCCGCGCCGGATAGGGACCGAACTGTCTCACGACGTTCTGAACCCAGCTCGCGTACCGCTTTAATGGGCGAACAGCCCAACCCTTGGGAC
>CACYNO010000011.1 GCA_902775895.1 uncultured Lachnospiraceae bacterium | reverse complement strand
TTTGAAAAAACAAAATGCTTAAAAAAGTGGCCCATGTCCACTTTTGAAAAATAAAACAAAAAAAAACATTTTTCGTGTCTACTTTTCTTGACTGCTACACTCTATTAATCTCATGTCTTTTAAAATATTATTTATATATTTAATAAAATTTCGTAACATCAGAATTAACCATTGTTTTAATATTGCGTAATATCAAATATTGCCCTCTAATAAATATTGCGTATTATTAACGAGCACGGTATAATAGTAAACATATCGGAGGTGTTTTTTCATGGTTTTTAACAGAAAAATATATAATCGGCTGCTTACATGGAAGACGGAGTCTGCCGGAAAAAAGGCAATTCTGATAGAAGGCGCAAGGCGTATCGGAAAATCAACGGTTGTTGAAACATTTGCAAAAAAAGAATACGAAAGCTATCTCTTAATAGATTTTGCAAAAGCTCCGGAAGAAGTAAGATCATATTTCAACCTGCATCTGAATGATCTTGATACTTTTTTTATGCTCTTATCTACTGCATACGGCGTAAAGCTGCATGAACGGAAAAGTCTGATAATTTTTGACGAAGTACAGCTTTTCCCAAAGGCAAGAGAAAGCATAAAATATCTGGTTGCGGACGGACGGTACGACTACATTGAAACAGGATCTCTTATTTCCATAAAAGAAAATGTTAAGGATATCCTTATCCCGTCAGAAGAGCGAAAGATAAAAATGTATCCCATGGATTTTGAGGAATTTTGTGACGCCTTGGGGGAAGAACAGATCACCGGATACATCAAAAACTGTTTTGAAAAAAGGGAGCCTTTGGAAAGGGGGCTGCACAATAAGGCCATGCTGCTTTTCAAAGAGTATATGCTGGTCGGCGGTATGCCCCAAAGTGTCCTGGCTTACATAGAGAGCAGAAAAGATTTCGAAAAAACCGACATTGAAAAGCGGGATATCCTGGAACTCTACCGGGAGGACATAAAGAAGATCAAGGCAAATTACAGAGCAAAGGTATCAGCGTTGTTCGACCAGATCCCCGGCCTGCTTTCGAAGCACGAAAAGCGGGTTGTCTTTGGTAAGATAGCAGAAGGATCTTATGCTGAACAATACGAAGATACATTTTTCTGGCTTTCAGATTCCATGATAACAAACGAATGCAGAAAAACTGATGATCCGAATATAGGGCTTTCGTTAAATGAATCTGAATCTTTTATCAAATGCTATTTGGGCGATACCGGACTTTTAGTAAGTCATGCATTCGATGAAAACGAACTGCTTGAAAATGAAGTTTACAAGCAGATCCTTGGCGATAAGCTTTCGCTGAATAAAGGTATGCTCTATGAAAATATAATAGCTCAAATGCTTACGGCAAACGGGCATAAACTGTATTTTTATACACAGTATAATGCTGAAAAACACAGAAATGATATCGAAATAGATTTCATCATATCAAACAATAGCAAAGTAAAATATAAAATATTTCCTATAGAAGTAAAATCCGGAAGGAATTACTCTGTTGTTTCCCTTATGCGTTTTAAGGAAAAATATAAAGATCGTATCGGGGAATGTTTTATCGTACACCCTAAAAATCTTAGTTACAAAGAAGATATATTGTGCATTCCTCCATACATGGTACCTTGTTTGTAATTTTTACCACTTCCGGATCACGCATTTACAACCTAATGGCTTTCTCGTCTTTCTTTATGATCATGCACAAGCCATAAGAATCAAAACCCCCGTCCACTTTAGCGTGTTCGGGGGTACTTTGATATTCAAATACTTAATTTACTTTATCCATCCTCTGCCGTCAGCCGTATATGTCTTTCCGGCCACGCTGAATCTCTTGTTTGTCACAAGCCAGCCGTTGCCGCCAAAGTATGACTTGTGTGTCACCTTCTCTCCGTCCGCCTTGCCCAGTGTCACCATACCTGTGCGGAGCCATCCGTTACCGCCAAAGTATGACCAGTGGGGAGTTTTCTCACCCTGGGACTTATCCATCCATTGCCAGCCTGTACGGAGCCAGCCGTTGCTTCCAAAGTAACTCCAGTGCTTCTTTGCGTTGCCGTCAGGGTTTTTTGTACCTTTACCCATCTGCTGCCATCCTGTTCGAAGCCAGCCGTTGTCCCCGAAGTATGACCAGTGTGCGGTCTTTTCACCTTCGTTCTTGCCCATATTTCTCCAGCCGGTGTATAGTTTGCCGTCCTTTCCGAAATATGACCAGTGCTCTGTCTTCTCTCCCTCGGCTTTACCCATCTTGTGCCAGCCGGTGTAGGCCTTTCCGTCTTTGTAGTATTTCCAGCCACCGTTTTCGTTGACCCAGCCGTTTTTTTTGTGAGTTACATTCAATGTAACATTCATTTTCTCGTTTTTATATCCGGTTTTGTAATCATAAGTGATAGTATTTCCCGTTATTTTAACTAACTTATTTCCGAACAACGTTGCACCTTGAAGGTTTGTTATTTTTGACGATACTATGCTGGGAGATAAAGCCGAAATCAGTATCTCACCGTTTGAGGCTATCACATCTCTCTCCTGATAATAAACATTAACACCCGTTAGCTTTGTGTTCTTGCTTATATCCAGACTGCTCAACTCATTATTATTACACCACAACCAATCAAGTCCCATATTCTTGCTTACATCCAGACTTCTCAGGTTATTATGATCGCAAGACAAATGTGTAAGCACCGGGTTCTTGCTTACATCCAGACTGTTTAGATTATTATCTGAGCACGTCAATAATTTAAGTGCCGGATTCTTGCTTACATCCAGACTGTTCAAATTGTTTCCATCGCAAGACAAATCTGTCAGTGCCGTATTATTGCTTACATTCAGACTTCTCAGATTATCTTCACCGCAAGACAAATATGTCAACGCCGTATTCTTGCTTATATCCAGACTACTCAGGTTATTAAAATCGCAATACAAATCTGTCAGCGCTGTATTCTTGCTTACATCCAGACTTCTCAGGTTATTACTGTAGCAAGACAAACTTGTTAGCAACCTGTTCTTGCTTACATCCAAACTGCTTAGGTTGTTACCACCGCACTCTAAATATGTCAGCGCCGTATTCTTTCTTACATCCAGACTTCCCAGGTTATTACTATAGCAAGACAAATGCGTCAGCGCCGTGTTCCTGCTTACATCCAGACTATTCAGTCCATTACTATGGCAATCCAAATGTGTCAGCGCTGTAAAATATTCAATACCCTTAAGGCTTGAAATCGCTATCTCTCCACAATTTATTTCTTTACATATTGCTATCTCACTTTCACTTAGTTTACTGTCACCATTAGCATCTATATTCTCAGATACATATTTTCTGAAATTCGCATCCGGGAAATTTGTTGCATTTATAGCCACATCTGTTGCCGCAAAAACCTCTGCCTCCTGAATAACTCCCGTGACTGCAACTCCCGAAAACACACTTCCCGCACCGATAAGACCGGCCGCGATAAGTCCCAACATTTTCCTGCTCTTCTTCATGATACTTCTCCTTTCCGCCAAATGGAAAAAATTAAACATAGTTTTTATACCACTGTTCATATATTATCACACTTTTTTATATTTTAATAATACGAATTTTGGATAAACACTAAATAATTTATATTCAGCACAGAGGATGGTGGTGGATGATCATTAAAAAAAAAGCTCCCGTGTCTGTCTTTCCGAACATTAGAAGCCAAGCCGAAAAATTAAGAGCGGCTAAATCGTTTACAAATGCCGTGCATAGCTGCTATATCACTTTCCATAGATAAAGTTTTTATGCAGCATTATGCACGGCTTTTGTGTCCAAACGATTTGGCCGCTCTTTTAATTTTTCAGGGTTGGATTCTACAGTTTGGAAAGGCAGATCACGGGGAGCTGTTTTTAAGATCATCCACCCTGTCCTCTGCGCCTGAAATCATCCATCTCCCATCAACGCCTTTGCAACATCCCCGAACTTCATACTGTTGGACGCCTTGATCATAACCGCATCACCTTCACGCAGCACAGCTTCCAGTTCCTTGACAAGCGCCTCATTATCATCAAAGCATCGTATATCTCCTACACGGCCTTTCGCGCCTTCCGCGATCTCTTTTGCCATATCCCCGCAGGTAAAAAGAACATCCACATTTTTCGACGCAGCGTATTCCCCCACCTGCCTGTGCATCTTCAGGGAGTCGTCACCCAGCTCATACATGTTTCCAAGAACACATATCTTTCTGCCATCGGCAAGACAAAGGGTATCAATTGCAGACATCATGGATACGGGAGATGCGTTGTAGCTGTCATCAATGACTGTTATGCCATTTACCTGCCTTATGTTCGTCCTTCCGGAAACGGTCTCAACAGATGCGATACCTTTCTGTATGCTCCCGGCGGAAAGCCCGAAATATTCTCCCACTGCTGCCGCAGCAAGGGCATTGGTCACCATGTGCCTCCCGGGAATGGGAATATGCACTTCGAGATCACCACAGTTTAATCCTTTGATGATAAAGGATGATCCGGAAAGTCCCTCTTCTCTGATATCCTCTGCATAAATATCGTTCTTATCTTCCAGTCCGACAAACAGCGGCTTTCCCGCAGGTGTATCCTTTACCTGACTGAGTATGTCGTTGTCACCGTTTAAGATAACCAGACCTTCCTTTGGTATATTCTTATATATCTTGCTTTTTTCTTCAAAGATACCTTCCCTGCTTCCAAGTATCTCCATATGCGTTACGCCGATATTTGTGATCACTGCCACTTCAGGCTGTACGATCCCGGTAAGATAGTCCATCTCCTCCGGCGCAGATATGCCCATCTCAAGAACTGCTACCTCGGTTTCGGAATCCATCTCACAACAGGTAAGGGGAAGCCCTATCTCGTTGTTGTGGTTCCCCAGAGTCTTTCCGGTGACATATTCCTGCGCAAGCACGGCAGCTATCACTTCTTTTGTGCTGGTCTTTCCCACGCTTCCCGTTATCCCCACAACGGGAATATCCAGTATCTTCATATATTCCCTCGCAACACGGCCTACAGCTTCCACTGTTGAGGGTACCTTTACATATACGCCTTTACCCTCCGGGTCAAAATCTTTTTCACCCACCACAAGGAATGCCCCGGCATCAAATGCTGATCCGATAAAGCCATGCCCGTCCACACGCTCACCCTTTATGGCACCGTACACACCTCCGGGTATGACCTTTCTTGAATCGGTCACAAGGGAAGTTATCTCCCTGTCAAAAAATCCTCTGTCTCCTTTGAATTCTCCTGCACAGGCATTTACCGCCTGTTCCACGGTCATCTTATCCAAGACATTTTTCTCCTTTTAAAAAACGGGATTTAAAAAGTATCATCGTTACGTTTATCTAAAGAAACGTCAATAAGCTTTTGTACAAGCTCCTCATAGGAAAGCCCTATGGCTGCAGCCTCCTGGGGCAGAAGTGATGTAGGAGTCATACCGGGCAGGGTATTTATCTCAAGACAGTAGATCTCACCATCTTCATCTAACAACTCATCCACTCTGGAATATGTATCGATTCCTGCCGCCTCACATGCTCTCTCGGCCCAGTACTGCATCCTTCTTGATGTCTCCTCGGGAAGTTCCGCAGGGCATATCTCCTTTGCTCCATTGGGATCATACTTATGCTCATAATCATAAACACCGCCATCGGGAATGATCTCGATCACCGGCAGCGCCTCACCGTCACATACACCCACGGAAAATTCCCTTCCGCTTATGTACTCTTCCACAAGAACTTTTTCCTCAAGTCTGAAGGCTTCTTTTATGGCTTCCGCTCTTTCATCTGCCGTCTTTGCTATGGTAACACCTACGCTGGATCCTCCGCAGGCAGGCTTTACCACACAGGGAAGAGGAAGTTCTTCTTCGCTTACGGTATTTTCAAAACGAAGCAGTGTCACACCTTTGGGCATTGGGATACCCTCAGGAATCAGGATCTTTTTTGTAATATCCTTATCCATGCATAAGGCACTGCTCAGGCTCCCCGGTCCGGTATACTTTATCCCGGAAAGATCGAGAACTGCCTGGACTTTTCCGTTCTCACCGTTTTCACCGTGTAATCCCATAAATACAATGTCTGCTTCCCTGCAGAATTCCAGTACCTTAGGTCCGAAAAATTCGCCCTTTGTCTGCTTGCGTCTTTTTATCTCGTCTTTTACTTCCGGGGTTTTTTCTTTTAATTCTTTTCCCAGTTTTTCAAGGTCGTTATCATCTGCAAAAAATGCATCCCCGTCTGCATAAACATCAGAGCCGAAAAACACATCCACAACATTTGCTTTATGACCCAGTTTTCTTAAAGCCGTACAAACCTTTACCGAAGTAACAAGGGAAACGTCACGCTCCGTACTTGTTCCGCCTGCAAGAACCGTTACTTTCATATATGAAGCCTCCAAAAATATTTTTATAAATTTTATCACATAACGCGTCCGATACAAAGGGAAGCACCGTACACTTTTTCCGCTCCGGCCCTTTTTAATACATGGGCACAGGAATCAAAGGTGGCGCCTGTGGTATAGATATCATCTATCAAAAGCACCTTTTTGCCTTTTAAGCTTTTCCTTGCCTCAAAGGCGCCCTCAAGGTTCATGTATCTTTTTTTTGTGCTCAGCTCCTTCTGGGGCACGGTCTGCTTCTTTCGTACAAGGGTATCACCGTCCATCCTTATGCGGAAGATATCAGCCGTTTCCTTGGCAAGTATCTCTGCCTGATCGTAACCTCTCACCTTCTTTTTGTCAGGATGCATGGGCACGGGTATCACCACATCCGGCTGCCAGTGCTCGATGATACGCTTTTGATTTTTTGCGATCATATATGCAAAAGCAGAGGCATACTCTCTTTTGTTCTTGTACTTAAATCTGTAGATGCTTTCCTTGATCGCATTATTGTATTCAAATACGGAGACAGCTCCGTCAAATATCCTCTCAGTACCCTTACAGTCTGAGCACCTTGTCTCATCCGCGTTTATCTTCTTTCCGCATTTACAGCACACGGGACCGTCCACAGGTTTTAAAAATTCCATGCATTCCTCATGTGTCCTCTCCGGATGATCCCTTTTATCAAACTCCAAGGGGCTTCCACATACCACGCAGCCTCTTGGGTATATTCCGTCAAGTATTATTTTGCCTGATAGCTTCAGATAATGCCGAATATCTCTGCGATTCAAATATATTTTCCTCCATTTGTTCAAAACAATCTTTTATCCCCACCATGCACACGCATTTTCTCGCTCTGGTCACGGCGGTATATAAGAGCTTACGGTTCATAAGCATCTTAGGTGCAGGATACATGGGGATCACCACTGCCGGGTACTCGCTTCCCTGGGCCTTGTGAATGGTTATGGCATAAGCCAGCTCCAGTTCTTCCAATATGTCAAAGTCATATTCAACTTCCCTTTGGTCATCAAAAATAACTTTCAGGGTCTCGGCAAATTCGTTGATCCCAGTGATCACGCCTATATCACCGTTGTACACACCTGTTCCCCGCTCACGCATGCCGTCTTCAAATATACGCACCCATTCAAGGTCATAGTCATTTTTTATCTGCATGACTTTATCCCCCACCCTGAAAATGTTATCTCTTACCTGACGCTCTCTTTTGTCAGCACCGGGCGGGTTTATGAGCTCCTGAAGTATGCGGTTTAATCTCTCCACTCCGGTCTTTGAAGTCCTGGACGGGGTAAGGACCTGTATGTCATTTACGGATGCCCCTACATAATCCGGAAGCTTTTCCATAACAAGGGTGTACATGGCCGAGATGATCTTGTCCGGCTCATCTCTTTTAATAAAGAGAAAATCTTTGCTTTCAGCATCAAGATCAACCTTCTCGCCTTTATTTATCTTATGTGCATTCACAACTATATCGCTGCTCTGTGCCTGTCTGAAGATCTTTTCCAAACACACCGATTTAAAGCATCCTGAATCCAGGATGTCCCCAAGTACATTGCCGGCTCCCACACTGGGCAGCTGGTTGCTGTCTCCCACAAGGATAAGACGGGTGCCGGTGTTTAACGCGTTCATCAGTGCGTTCATAAGCCACAGATCCACCATGGACATCTCGTCTATTATCACCACATCGCCTTCAAGCCTGTTATCATCGTTGTACTCGAATTTCATATATGCAGGCTCGTCCTCTCCTGCACCATAAGGACTGTAACCTAAAAGTCTGTGTATGGTACAGGCTTCCATTCCGCAGGCCTCGCTCATCCTTTTGGACGCCCTGCCTGTAGGCGCTGCAAGCTTTATATCAAGTCCCATGTCGGAAAACACCCTGATTATGGAATTTATCACCGTAGTCTTTCCCGTACCGGGACCTCCGGTTATAACCAGCACGCCGCCTTCCATGGCATTTATTACCGCTTCCTTTTGCTTTGCGTCAAGTTCTATGCCGGTCTCTTCTTCAACACACCTTATCTTTTCATCCAGCCCTTTTAGACCAGCGGGCTCCGGTTTACGTGCCCTGTCGATCTCCCCGAGCCTTACGGCGACGTTTTGCTCCATGTTGAAATAGGCGGGAAGATAAACCCTTATTTCCCCGTCTTCCGATAAACGTGCCGTAAGCCTGGACTCTACGGACAGGTCCGCCAATATACTGTCAAATTCGTTTAAACTGCTTCCGATAAACTCTTCCGTACGTTCCTTTAATACATCCGCCGGCAGATAGCAGTGTCCGTCTGCCACTCCTCTTTCAAGGGCATACAGGCAGGCGGCGCGTACCCGGTTCTCAAGACTTACCTTTAGCCCGGATCTTCTCACGTATTCATCAGCAGTCTTAAAGCCTACATTTTCTATATCCTCTGTGAGTCTGTAGGGGTTCTCTTTTAAGACCGTGTACATGTCCTCGCCATAAAAAGCGTAAATCTTCTTTGCCAGCACATTCCCTATACCCATGCCCTGCAAAAAAATAAGGGCATCGTTTATCTGTCTGTTATCGATAAGGGATTTTTGGAATCCATATGCCTGATTTAAAGAAATGCCCTTTATCTCCTTTGCAAGAGTCTCGGGCTCTTCAAGCATGATGCGGTAGGAATCATCCCCGAACCTGTCGGCGATCTTTTGTCCGTTCTTTTTCCTGATGCCGGGAATGATACCGCTTGAGACAAAACGAAGAAAAGCCTCACGGCTGTGAGGCTCTTTTACCGTAAATGATTCAACCGAAAACTGCTCACCATACACCGGGTGCTGCACATACTTTCCCTTACAGGATATGTACATCCCCTGTGAGATCCCCGGAAGCGTACCAACGCAGGTAAGCTCAGCAAGATTTACCGACATGGTGATAACGCAGTAGCCGTTTTCCTCATTCTGAAATATAACGGATTCAACATAACCCTCTATGCTGTTATCTGAAATATCTCCCATGATCAATCCTGAAAATCCCGCTTTCCGGCCATAAATTCCACAAATTTCCCGGTTCCTATAGCTACTGCGGTCATGGGATCTTTAGCAGTGACCGTATGTATTCCTGTCTTTGCTTCAAGGAGTTCTTCAAGCCCCGTAAGAAGGCTTCCGCCTCCCGTAAGCACGATACCTCTCTCTGCGATATCAGCAGAAAGCTCAGGCGGAGTCCTCTCAAGAACGCTCTTTACCGCCTCCACGATCTGTCCCGTATCTTCCCGGAGCGCTTCTTCCATCTCATCTGAATCTATCTCCACCGACTTTGGAAGCCCCGTAACAAGGTTTCTTCCCTTTACGGTCATGGTCCTTACTTCAGGCAGCGGATAAGCGCATCCCACCTGTATCTTTATCTCCTCTGCAGTCCTCTCTCCTATGAGAAGGTTGTGCTTTTTTCTCATGTAACGCACGATGGACTCGTCAAAGTCGTCTCCCGCTATCTTTATGGACGTGCTGACAACCGTCGCACCCAGGGAAATAACTGCGATGTCTGTGGTACCTCCACCGATATCCACGATCATATTCCCACATGGCTTTGAGATGTCTATACCCGCTCCGATAGCCGCAGCAATGGGCTCCTCGATAATAGCTACTTCCCTTGCTCCCGCCTGGATAGCCGCATCCTCAACGGCACGTCTCTCAACTTCGGTAACCCCCGAAGGCACACACACGCTGATGCGGGGCTTTCTGAAAAGATGCCGGCCTACAGCCTTGTCTATGAAATACTTCAGCATCTTTTCCGTTACTTTGTAATCGGAAATAACGCCCTGTCTTAAAGGTCTTACCGCCACGATATTCTCCGGCGTACGACCCAGCATAAGACGGGCTTCTTCTCCTATTGCCTTTATTTTGTTTTGTTCCTGATCAAATGCTACTACGGAAGGCTCTTTTAAAACTACGCCTTTACCTTTTATATATACAAGAATGCTCGCTGTACCAAGATCTATTCCTATGTCAGCAGATAACATGATGTCCCCTTTCAATTGTAAACCGGTACTTATTTTAAACGTAAAACGACATGATATCAAGGTATAAAAAATAATAAAACTATAAAATTCTTCCCCGGCAATTGCCTTTTTGCTCCCGGAGTAATTCTTGCGAATTCCTCCAATGTCGCAAAAAAGCAATGCCGGGAAGGTATGTTGTTGGTACTCTGTATGTTTCAATAAACCCCTGCATGACTTTTCAAACAAGACAGAAAAGATATTCTGCAATTATCTCTCCTGACCACAAAAAAATATCATGATAATATAACTAATCCTTTTAACGCTTAATGAAATTTTCCGGTTTCCAATTAAAATATTTAAAATATATGAAAGCGTACAGGGGAAAAAAATAATCCCCCGGTGTTGCTTTTTTGCGACGTTGGAGGAATTCGCAAGAATTCCTCCGGGAGCAAAAAGGCAGTCACCGGGGGATATATATCAAACTCAGATGTACGCTTTCAAAGCCTCCACCTTATCGAGCTGCTCCCACGGAAGCTCGACATCCGTACGTCCGAAGTGTCCGTACGCTGCCGTCTGTCCGTAGATCGGTCTTCTTAAATCAAGCATCTTGATGATACCGGCCGGACGAAGATCAAACTCTTTTCTGATGATCTCCACGATCTTATCATCATCAAGCTTTCCCGTACCGAATGTATCAACCATGATAGATGTGGGGGTTGCAACACCGATGGCGTAAGACACCTGAATCTCGATCCTGTCGGCTATACCTGCAGCCACCAGATTCTTTGCCACATATCTTGCAGCATAAGCTGCCGATCGGTCAACCTTGGTACAGTCTTTTCCGGAAAATGCACCGCCGCCGTGTCTTGCTGCACCGCCGTAGGTGTCAACTATGATCTTACGTCCCGTAAGACCGCTGTCTCCGTTAGGTCCGCCGATAACGAAGCGGCCTGTGGGATTGATGTATATCTTAGTGTCATCATCGACCATGCTGGAATCAACAATGGCATCGATGACAAATCTCTTGATATCCTTATGGATCTGCTCCTGCTCCACATCCGGCGCATGCTGTGTGGATACAACTATGGCATCAAGCCTTACAGGCTTGTTGTTCTCATCATATTCCACCGTTACCTGGGTCTTTCCGTCCGGTCTGAGGTAACCGAGAGTTCCGTCTTTTCTTACCTTTGCAAGCTGACGTGAAAGCTTCTGTGCAAGAGCTGCGGAATAAGGCATGTACTCCTCAGTCTCGTTGGTGGCATATCCGAACATCATTCCCTGGTCACCGGCACCGGTGTCAAGGTCAGAACCGTCTCCGTCTCTTGTCTCGATGGCATTATCCACACCCTGGGCAATATCCGGTGACTGCTTGTCAAGCGCAACCATAACCGCACAGGTATTTCCGTCAAATCCTTTCTCGGATGAATCATATCCTATCTCGGTAACGGTCTTTCTTACGACCGTGGGGATATCCACCTGAGCCGTGGTGGTAACCTCTCCCATAACAATGATAAAGCCAGTGTTTGTAAGAGTCTCACAGGCTACTCTGGCATACGGATCCTGTGCAAAAATAGCATCAAGGATGGAATCCGAAACCTGATCGCATATCTTATCAGGATGCCCTTCAGTTACTGATTCTGAAGTAAATAATCTTTTTTCCATTTATATACCTCTTCCTTTCAAATCGATACAACTTCATAACATGGTATCTGAAAAAACATTTATCGTCAAGCAGAACGGACCACCCGGGTTGAAACAGTTTTTAAATTCCGTTTACTCACGCTTATTTGTTTTTCACAATATTTTCACAGCACTTATCAGGCAATTATGTTATAGTAACCATAGCGGACGAGATAACCTTTCCGCTAACAAATTTTTTTCATATTTTTCCCTCCTAAGTGAGGTTAACCCCAAAGCCTCACTTAAGAATTGCGGATCCTTTCCGCAATGGGCGAACGCCGCGGTGCTTTCTACTCTCCTTAAGCACCGCGGCGTCTTTTTGCCTTTATATCTGTTTTTTATCACTGGGCATTGGTTGTCTCAGCTTCCTCATTTGAACCTGTTCCTGACTTTTCAGTCTCGCCGCCCGCCTGGGTAGCTGCTTCAGTAGCTGATGTGGTCTCTTCAACCTCTTTTACCTCACCTGCAACGATATTTGATACTTTCTTGTAAAGAACCTGGTAGCCTGTCTCTGCGTTAAGTATCTGTCCGTAGGTCTCCACTAATTTCTGATAACTGTCATAACCGTAGTAGAGAGCCATGGAATTACCCTCTTTTGTGATGTCCTCTGCACTGACCTTAACACCGTTATCTGCTCCGATAATGGTGGTAACCATCTTTGACTTAAGATAATCCGTAGCCTGAGTCTGAACATATTCATTAAACTGATCTTCGGACTCATATCCGTAGTACTGCTTAATGTAGTCATCAAATGATTCAATACCCATGGATGAGCCATAGCTTTCAAACTGGCTCTTCACATTGCTCTTCATTGTCTCTGAAAGATAATTAAGCTCATCCTGGGGAAGTTCATCTTTAAACTGGGAATTTTCGATGATCTTCTGAAGTGCTTCTCCGTAAAGAGTCTTGTCATTTGTATTTTTCTGGACCTCGGCAAGGTTTTTCTTAATGCCTTCCTTTAAAGCGTCAAGGGTCTTGATACCGCTGCCGTAACCCTTAAGCTCCCATGTATCGGTATGAGCTGCTGCAAATTCGTCATTTAACTCAGGAATTGTAGGTCTTACGATCTTCGTAATCTTAACCTTAAACACAGCATTTTTGCCGTTTAATTCCTCTTTTCCGTAGTCATCCGGGAATTTAACATTGATATCATAATCCTTGTTTGCTTCTTTTCCTTCAAGCCCCGTATCAAGATCAGGGGTAAATTGTCTTGATCCTATTGTATAGCTGTAATCGGTAGAAGAACCGCCTTCGAACTCTTTACCGTCAATGCTTCCCGTAAAGTCAAGAACTATCTCATCACCGCTCTGTGTAGTACCGCCTTCCGTAACATCCTCTTCATTTCTGTACTCTTCAGCAAGGCTCTTGAGTGTGCTCTCAACGGTTTCGTCACTGATCTCCTCATTGGATCTGTCAACCTTTGTCACCTCAAGACCTTTATAATCACCAACGGTCACATAGTTTCTGTAAACTCTTGCCGTGTTTTCATAAAAAGCCTGGTAATCCTTAGCTGCAACTTCCGTATTTTTCGTAGAGTCACCGAACTCGGAAGCCCCTCCGCAGGCTGCTAAAGAAAGTGCTGCCATTGCAGCTGCCGCAATACTGATAACTGTCTTAATCTTTTTCATAATCTCCTTCACCTTCCTAAGCAAACATTATTAAAAATAGTAACATGTTAATACTTATAACACATATACAGGAAAAATTAAATATTTACATTACAATCTTCACAAAAATTTCTTTTATTTGTTATAATGTTTCGAATACTATTAATGACGGGAAATTTTTTAACCATGATATCATTTTACAAGATTCCCGCAGTGTCAGGCATATGTGCTTCTTTATTGCTTGCCGGATGTAGCTTTGGCACGGGGAACACACCCGCAGAGGTGAACGGATTTAAACTTGATACATTTGTCACCATCACGGCTTACGATGATACCGATAAGTCCGTGCTCGACGAGGCTCTTCGGATGTGCGACGAATACGAGAAGATCTTTTCAATGCATGATAAGGCTTCCGAGCTCTGGCGCCTGAACCATAACGAAACCAGCATTGTCTCTGAAGATTTGGGAAATGCCATAGATAAAGGACTTCAGATGTATGGGTTATCAAATGGCAGTTTTCAGATATCCATAGGAAGCGTATCAGGACTTTGGGACTTCAGGAGCGGAACCCACATTGTTCCCGAAGATAGTGCCCTGAAAGAGGCTTTGCAGTACACTGATGATTCAAAGATTTCCGTTTCAAAAGAAGGATCAGGCCGGAAGGTGACCAAGCCTTCGGAAACCATCATCGACCTTGGTGCCGTGGCTAAAGGATATATCTCGGGTAAACTTAAAGAATTCCTTATATCAAAGGGATGCGAAAGCGCAGTGATAAACTTAGGAGGAAACGTCTGCTGCCTGGGTGATAAGAACGGCTCTCCCTTTAATATAGGTGTGCGAAAGCCCTTCGGAGAAGCGTCAGATACCGTGGCAGTCTTTGAATTAAATGATATGTCCCTTATAACTTCCGGCGTGTCGGAGAGATATTTCAAGGGCGATGACGGAAGGATCTACCATCACATCCTTGACCCTTCCACGGGCTACCCTTATGACAACGGGCTTTATCAGGTATCCGTTATCACAAAGGATCCTGTTGACGGGGACTGCCTGAGTACCCTTTGCTTTGCCCTGGGGCTTGATGAAGGACTGGAACTCATTGAAGACACCCCAGATACGGAAGCTCTTTTTATCACAAGCGACGGAGCCCTGCATTACTCTTCAGGGGCCGAAAAATATTTAAGGAGGTAAACATGCCTTTTATAAGAACGATAATAAGTCTTATATATGTGGGTTTATTTATGCTGGCAAGCCTTATACTCCTGCCGGTGGAGTTTTTCATACGAAAGAAAAATCCGGTGAAGGCTGTGGAGTTCAGCTACAAGGTCATCACCATAGGATTCAGGGCTCTGATCTTCCTGAGCGGCTCCGCGCCAAAGGTTTACGGCCTTGAAAATATCCCTAAGGACAGACCCGTAGTCTTTATGGGCAATCACAGAAGTTACTATGACCTTATTATTTCCTACACGTACATGCCATGTCCTACGGCTATCTATTCAAAGATCGGTCTGAAAAAAGCTCCCGCCATCAGTTCATGGATGAAGCGTATAAACTGTATCTTTCTTGAAGCGGGTAACATGCGCCAGAACATGCAGGCCATCCTTGACGGAATAGAGCTTATAAAAAACGGTACGTCCATGCTGATCTTTCCAGAAGGAAAAAGAAATAAGGGTGAAGGGGTTTTGGAATTCCATGCCGGAAGTTTTAAGCTTGCCACAAAGACGGGAGCCGCCATAGTTCCCGTGGTTCAGACCCGCACACGGGAAATATTTGAAAAACATTTCCCGTGGCTTCACGCCCAAAAGACCACCCTGGAATTCCTGCCTCCGATCGAGACCTCCGGGCTTTCAAAGGAGGAACAAAAGAGTCTCCCGGCATATACACGGGAACTTATACTAAAGGCTTATCTGGAACCGGGTAAAGGAAGGTAATATCCCCTGCCCGATCCGGCTTTGTTTTTTCAGGTCATTATGCTATAATCTATCGAAGTTTTATTTTATTATGGAGGGGAAATTATGCCAATCTGGTTAATGATAATAATCATTATCGGCTTAGCTGTTGTTGCCGCTTTTATCATTTTCAACTTCACTCTTAAGAAGAAGTTTGAAAGAAGAGCCGACGAACAGCAGCAGATGATCGATGAGACGAAAGAGACCATCACCATGCTCATCATAGACAAGAAGAAAATGCGTTTAAGAGACGCGGGACTTCCCAAGATGGTTGTGGCGGAAGCGCCCAAGCGTTATTTGAGAAGAATGATGCCCATAGTTAAGGCAAAGGTAGGTCCCAGGATCATGACCTTTGTTGCGGAAAAGGATGTATTTAAGACGATACCTTTAAAGACCAACGTAAAAGCCAGTGTCAGCGGTATCTATATAACGGGCTTTGTTCCCATCAAAGCTTCCAAGACTGCAGACACCGTGCCGCAAAAGAAGAAAGGATTAAAGTTCTTTTAATATTATATGAGAAATCTTACCTTACTTACTGACCTGTACGAACTTACTATGATGCAGGGACATTTCAAAAAGAATAATAACAAGAAAGTTATATTTGACATGTTCTACCGCAGGAATCCTTTCGGCGGCGGATACGCCATCTGCTGCGGTCTGGAGCAGGCTATAGAGTATGTCAGAAACTTAAGGTTTGAAAAAGACGACATTGAATATTTAAGATCCACCGGCAAATTCGATGACGACTTTCTTACATATCTTGAAGGCTTCAGATTCACCGGTGATATCTACGCTATCCCGGAAGGAAGCGTGATCTTTCCCAGAGAGCCCATGATGAAGATAATCGCACCTATAGACCAGGCGCAGCTTATGGAGTCAGCTCTCCTTAACATTGTTAATCACCAGTGCCTCATAGCCACAAAGGCTTCCCGCGTGGTAGAGACCGCTGGAAAGAACAATGTTATGGAGTTCGGTCTCAGACGCGCCCAGGGACCGGATGCAGGCATCTACGGCGCAAGAGCCGCCGTCATCGCAGGATGCATGGGTACAAGTAATGTCCTTGCGGCAAAGATGTTTGACATGCTTCCTCTGGGCACACATGCCCACAGCTGGATCATGAGCTTTGGGAGTGAATATGAGGCATTCAAAGCTTATTCCGAGATATATCCGGACAACTGCATTCTTCTTGCAGACACCTATGACACTCTCCTCTCCGGTGTTCCGAACGCCATAAAGGTGTTTACGGAGATGCGTGATGCCGGGATAAAGCCCAAACTCTACGGTATAAGACTTGATTCCGGTGACCTTGCCTACCTTTCAAAAAAGGCAAGAGAGATGCTTGACGCAGCCGGCTTTGAGGATGCCATAATTTCCGCATCCAGTGACCTTGACGAGCACCTGATAGCTTCTCTTATTTCCCAGGGCGCACGTATAGATTCCTGGGGTGTGGGCACCAATATGATCACCGCTAAAGATAATCCTGCTTTCGGAGGCGTATATAAGCTTGCAGCCATCCAGAATGAAAAAGGAGAAATGATCCCCACAATAAAGATCTCCGAAAATGTTGCAAAGATCTCCGATCCCGGTGATAAGGTCATATACAGGATATATGATGATTCCGGCAAGATATTTGCGGATCTTATCGCACTGGCTCACGAAAAGTATGACGAAGACACTCCCCTGGAACTTTTTGATCCCAACGAGCCATGGAAGCGTACTGTGCTTGAACCGGGGCATTTCCGTATCAAGCCTTTGCTTGTGACAGTGTTTAAGGACGGGGAGTGCGTCTATGAATCACCGGGTGTAGACGAGATCAGGAGTCTGAGGGAAAAGGAGCTTGACTCCATATGGGAGGAGTCGAAGCGACTTCTTAATCCCCACGAGGTTCATGTGGACCTATCGCAAGAGCTTTACGACCTGAAACAGGAGCTGCTGAAAAACCACAGTAAAAAGGAGTTTCTTCATTAAGACGGGCCCGTAGATGGTGTTGTGATCTGACAGATCGTTTGTGGCTGATATTAAAAGTCAGCTCCCATGCTCTGCCTTTCCAAACCGTAGAATCCGATCCTGAAAAATTTACAGAGCAATGATCCGGCGTAAGCACGAATAAAAAGCATAAACTCAAAAGCTGCGGCAGGGAGCTGATCTTTTTTAATATCAGCCACTGCCGCTGTACCGGATCACAACGTCAGCTCCGTAGTCCGTCTTAATTTCAAGGTTGTATTAAATGGTTTACAGGCATATTTATATGTCCGGATAAAATAGAAATCCTGTCAGAAATCCTTGACAATTCCGCTCTGTTAATGTATTATACATCTTGTGTTTGCGCGAGTGGCTCAGCTGGTAGAGCACCTCCTTGCCAAGGAGGGGGTCGCGGGTTCGAATCCCGTCTCGCGCTCTTTTTTTTGCCAAAAATACATTCCGGCATTGGATGCGTTGATTCACAAATAATATATATCCGGCACCGTCATCGATGTTGTGATCAGCATGGCATCAACGACCGATATTAAAAATGATCAGCTCCCTGTCTATCTTTCCTAACATCAGAAGACGATCCGAAAAATTAAGAGCAGTGATCCGGTGTACGAATAAAAAGCATATTGTTTGAAAAAGCTGCGACAGGGTAATTCCTGTCGCAGCTTTTGAGTTTATGCCTTTTATTCGTGCTTACACCGGATCATTGCTCTGTAAATTTTTCACGATCGGATTCTACAGTTTGGAAAGACAGAACACGGGAGCTGTTTTTTATATCAGCTAAAAAATGATCTGTCAGATCACAACGTCAGTGTCGGTGTCCAGTAGCAGTTGTCGTAGATATCAGTAAACAGATAACTCTCCACGATCCTCTCCCCGCTCATATCCTGTAATGTTATGGAGAGTCCTTCCTCGCCGACTACAAGCTGTTTTCCTAACTTATAGCTGTCACTGTACTTCTTATCATATGTATAGTAGTCACAAAGGAAGTCAATCTTATCCCCCTTATTCACCTCACCCTCGATCTTTCCGAGAGGCGCATCACTTGCGTAAACATATTCAACACCGGATATGTATCCGCCGGCGTTTACACTGTCAAAGGTTACGAGAAGATTAACCCTTCTGCCGTTTAACAGTGCCGGGATGTAGCCGTTGGTCACGTCACCTGCTCCGTTGTTTACGGTGCTTTCATGATAGTAAGCAACAGTCTGCCCGTTCACTCCTATCCATTTTTTGTTAGTGTCGGCGATCATATCATCGTCTTCGTTGTATTCGTAAATATTGTCCAGACCAAGATCTATATAACCTTCACCGTCATCAAGGAACATATTCATGTCAAGACTGTTCACAAGCTCCCACTGCTCGTCTGAAAGCTTGATAAGGTTGTTGCCGTCTTTATCCTTGTGCCATACGAGCTTGGATGCGTCAAATGTATTCTCGGATACATATGTATCTGCAGCTTCTTTTCCCCTTCCTCCGAAGAGACCGTTCAGAAGTGATGATGAAAGTCCCTGTGACGCAGAATCATATGAACTGTTGTAGCTGCTTCCGCCGCTGAGTATATCAAAGAGTGAATTCAGGGAGTTTGAGCTACCGAGAGGCGATGTCTGACCTGAAGCCTCCACTCCGGCAAACTCCTGGATGCACTTAGTGTAGTCAGCATCCATGCCGATGGCATTGTAAGTCTTGATCGCAGTAGTAACCTTGCCCACGCTTGAGTACGGGAAGTATACGGAAAGACCGTATGCATCAGTCATATTGGCAGATGTCCTGTTATATTTAACCGCTCCCTTGATGGCTTCGGCAAGTTCTTTTCCTTCTTCCGTATTAATATTCTGGGCAAGGTTTACAAAATCAATCTGATCTATTCGTGTGGATCTTGCAAATTCCCTTGTGTTATTCCTTGCCGATGATATTTCACTGTAATGAGCCTTGGCAATCTTGTCGCATATATCTTTAGAAAATGATGATAACTTTGAAGGAACGGTATTTGAAAGTTCTGCAAGGTCTACAAGAGAAAGGGTGGTCTTCTGACCCGGTGTCCTTGAGGCACACTCTGCGGTAAAGTCATCGATTATGATCTTACCAAGACTTGTGGTGGGAAGGGACGTATCCTCTGATATCTTGTTCAGCCAGTTGGTGTAGTACCAGCCGATACCCGGCTCCGTCTCTTCTGATGCAATGAGGTAGTCTGCATACTTATCGAGCATAAGCGCATTTTCCGTAGTCGCCATAAGGCATGCGTCAAATCCGATAAAGTCAAACTTCACGCCTGCATCCGCAAGAGCATTATTTATCTCTACAAGAGACATATATCCCCTGCCTGCGTTCTTCTCGTCATAGCCGAATCCCGAAAGGGAACCGCCGCCGTGATCCCAGAGAATAAGCTGGTTACGGTTTGCAGGATACTTCTCCTTAGTCCACTTGATAAATGCGCTGAGGGTTGCAGGATCGTTCAATCCGCCCGTACCCGCATCCTCCACAAGTCTCTCAAGTCCGCCGTCCGTTACCCTGTAGACCTGGTTTACCTTGTTGCTTATAACGTTGTTGTTCCATTTGTTGGCACCGCCTGTATAAACTATAACATTTACATTTTCACCTATATTGGCTGCTGCCATCTCCTGGAGGTCTTTTGTAGCCATAGCGGAGTTCGTCTCTAAGTCAGATCCGCACATATAGACCATTATGGTAACTTTATCCTGCCCGTTGCCGATGATATTTGTATATTTGCTTCTTGATCCGTCTGCAACCGATGTGTTGAGGTTGTAGACATTTGAAGCATTATCAGTCCATCCGGTACTCGTTGAAGAGTTCCCTCCGAACAAAGTGGTATCACCGCCTGTTGCACTGCTGAGCAGGTTCCCCAGTCCGGATGATGAATTGATACCTGCACATGATGCTCCGAGAGCCGCTATTACTCCGCAGATTGCAAGTATCATTATAAGCTTGCCGCCTTTGAAGCCGCTTCCTGTCGTAGTGGTATTCCCGGTTGAAGTTCCCGATGTCATATTCCCCAGAAGGGATCCCAAAGTGGATGATGAGGATGAGCTGTTGCCGCCTCCCAGGACCTGCCCTGCAAGATTGCTGAGCAGTCCTTTGTCTCCTCCTGCGGAACCGCCACCTGAAGGACCTCCTCCGGAACTGCCTCCCGTGGAACCTACGGGACCTGTTCCCAGTCCGTTTCCTCTTCTTCCCGTGCTGCCGTTAAATGACTGACCCATACCTGATGTGTCACGTCCTCTTGGTCTTCTTCTCTCCATGATAACCTCCATATGAAAGTCTGTATTTGTTCAATCTGAAACATTATAAAACGAAATGTAAAAATTAGAAAGAGTGGCCGCCGCCACCTCCGCCACCGGAGAAGCCGCCTCCCCCGCCGCCGGAAAATCCACCGCCTCCGCCGGAGAAACCTCCGCCGCTGCCGCCGGAAAATCCACCGCTCGTAATGATAGGTGTCTTTGTGGTCTTTATCAATTCGGGATTGATATTGTTTATCTCAAATCTGTCCCTTACTGCGCCCAGAAGCGCCGCATTGGATTTGGCATTTGATTTTCTTGCAGCCCTTACTATGAAATAATTGATCAGCAGCCCGGCTACTATGGCTATCAGGGCATTGCTTATATATTTCATGGGACGGGCGATGCGTCCTCCTCCGAGAAGGGTAAGTTCCTGCTCAAAGGCGCTTACCGCACATTTATAATAATCACCGTTTTTAGCATGCTTGTAAATGTTGTCTGTGATTATCGTGGCCTTTTCATTCGTTACAGTCTCGTATATCTTTCCGTTGCTGAAGATGTAGATGATCCTGTTCTGCATGTCGATAAGGAAAACGCTTCCGCTGTCGCTTCCGAAGAACTCATAGCACTTTTGCCTTGCGTATTCTTTACTTGCAAGTCCTCCCGTATCCGTCGCGGACACGAAAGCCACGCCACCGTGATCCGTCAGTTCTTTCATCCTCGCTGCAAGATTCTTTTCCTCTTCGTCGGTAAGGAGATCCGCCTTATCTTCTATGAACACCTGATAAGATGTATCCTGATTGATATATACCGAATCAGCTGATTCCTTTGCTTCTGATGAAGCCTGTTCCGAAGACTCCTGCGTCGAAGCCTCACCCGACCCCTGGGTGACAAGATTCAGGGAGTTGGCCGAAGCCCTGTCCGGCACAAAAGCTGCAGTTAACGCAAGTACCATCAGAGCGGCAATAACAGCCGCAGAAACCTTCTTAAAGATCTTTCGCACTGTCATCACCCCCCTTTCTGAAATGAAACTCAGGCAAAGGTCTGGTATTTAATATATTGACCCTTCTGATAATAGCGCTCATAGTGATACATACGCCTATTATGGCGCCGATCGCCCCCGCGTAGTATATCCAGTCGTCAACAGGCTGCCAGATGGCTATGGCTATGGCAGCTATTATGGCAAGTATGCTTCCCACGGCTCCCGATGCCGTACAGTACCGCCTGATATCGTCCTGGTTCTCAAGAGCACCGTATTTCGCATAAAAACCTTTGTCATCATACTTTCCGTGCCTTCGCTTTATGGCATGTATTTCCGCTCCGTAAACGATAAGTGATATAACGGCAAATGCCGCCGCCGCAAACAGGGCGATCCCCGGAGTCGGCGTAAACAGGAAGAACAGAAGGGCAAATATGGCCGCTGCCACCGCCATGGAGCTTATGATATATTTGGGAATAGATACCGGAAGATCCGCAGATATCTCCCCGCTTTCAGCGTTTACCACTGCGTAAGCCACTCTGTTCTTTGAGCTTCTGTAGGTAAGGAACCAAACGGGGAAAAGCCCCAGTCCGGCCTCTGCATTCTCACACTCCACCTTACCCATGCTGTTGAAGCTGCTGTCAAGATCTGTCATGGTATATTTGTTCAATGTGTTATTGGATCGGATCCCCGCTATCAGGTTGTTTTGTGCGGCCTTTAATGCATCTTCTCTGTAGACTGAACTGTCAACGTCCGCCGTATCCGCATAAAAACCGCTGAGCATCGGCGGGGTAAAATCCTGGGCATGGGCGGACATGAAAGGCGATATAGCTTCACTTACATGGTCATCAAAGGATGCGGATGCATCATATGATATACCCGTATACTCCACGTCCATGTCACAGTGTATCTTGTAGTGGTTGGTATTTATATAACCCACGGACGCCTCTGTGGTGGTACCGGATATGGAATAAGGACCGTCATAAGTAATGGTATACATCCAGTAGGGTATATATATACCTCTGAACTTTTCCAGATAGTCCGGGTCCTTAAGCTCCTTGGGTGCAAATATCGCACCGCCCACAAGACGCCTGTAGATATTCTTGCAGTCTTCCTTAGTCTTCTTAAAGGTAATTATCTTTTGGGGTCTCTTATGGTTCTCCATACGGGCATCAAGCACAGTTGACGCCCCGCAGAACATACAGAAGCCTGTTATGGACTCATCGGTTGTCATTACCTCTCCGCCGCACTGGGGACAGGTGAACACGGTGACACCAAAGGTGTTGTCCATGCCGGCATCCTTTCTTTCTTCAAGGGAGTAGGGATCGGTAAGTGTCTCACAATGGTCACACTTGAGCTTCTGCGACGGTATGTCAAACCTTAATCCGCCTCCGCAAGAGGGACAAGCATACATAATCTTCCTCCTGAAAGGTCAATGAAAAATTTCGCTGTATATAATGAAAACATTATATACCATAATAGCATTAAACAGGGTAAATTGCTTGATAAAATTAAAAAAATATAATATAGTATTCAAAGTTTTTTGAACGGAACACTAAATAATTCGGGGTTGAAATAATGTCTGATTTTTGTATAGCAACTGCATCCACAGCAGATCTTGACCGTGAGTATCTGGATTCCCACGGTATTCCCTTTATCAGCTACTCATACCTTATCGAAGGAGAGAACCACTACGACGACTGCAGGTATGACACAAGAAAAAAAATGTTTGACGCTATGCGCAAAGGCCATATGCCGGGAACTGCGCAGATCACCCAGGAGGAATACTACGCATTTTTCTGCTCTCTGCTTGATAAAGGCAGGGATGTTTTATATCTTGATATGTCCCGTGCCATATCCAATTCCTACAACAATGCACTGGCCGCCGGAGCCCGTGTGAGGGAAAAGTATCCTGGTCTTAAGTTTCATATAGCAGATACCGGATGTATAACCGGAGGTCTTGCATTTCTTGTGACAAATGTTGTCCGGAAAAAAGAAGCAGGAGCATCTTTTGAGGAGTGTGTAAATTACGTTGAGGATGTTAAGCTTTCCGTCATCCACCATTTTACCGTGGATGACCTGAAATGGCTCAGAAAAGGGGGACGCCTTTCCAACGCATCCGCAGTCATAGGTACTCTTCTTAATATAAAACCCATGCTTTATGTGGCAGACGACGGCTCCCTTGTGGCCTCCTCCAAGGTCCGGGGACGAAAGACCTGTCTCGGAAACATGATAAAGGGCATGGAAAAAGACCTTGGAGATCCCGAAGGCAAGGAGATCTTCATAACCCACGGCGATTGCGAAGACGAAGCTTTGAAGATGGCGGAAGATATGAAAAAAGCCTATCCGGCACTGGGAAATATCGAGACCCTTATGCTTGGGCCAACCATCGGCGCTCATGTGGGACCGGGATTTATCGGGATTTTTTATTTCGGAACCGGACGTTATTTTTGATGTCAGACAAAAAAGGTTTGACTTTTTTCATAAATAGTTTATATTTTACCAACGGGTACTGTGTTATCATAGGAAAAAGAAAATAAAAAAGTGTATAGTTTTAAGATTTGAAAGAGGGATCTACATTGAAGAAATTAACAGGGTTTCTGGCAGCCGGACTTGCTGTTACATGCTTGTCTACCGTGGCTTATGCCGATGAACCTGCAAAAGATACGACCGCCGCGACGACTACATCTGCCGCTGCGACTACTACTGCAACAACACCTGCTGCTACTACTACAGCTACAACTACTTCCGCCGCAAACAACGGCGGGACTCAGGCGAACACTCAGGTGGACAACGCTGCTCTTGAACAACTTCAGGAGGAAAAAAAGGCAAAAGAAGAGGAACTTAAGTCCTTGGAAAAAGAACTTTCCCAGATCATCACAAAGATCGGGGAGCTTGACCGCCGTGCATCTGAGCTGAATGCCCAGATCACCGTGACTTCTGCTGAGCTTGAGGTAAAGACTAAGCTTCGCGAGAATCAGTACGAGGAGATGAAGCTTCGCATAAAGTTCATGTACGAAAACCGTATCAGCAATGCTGACGTGGCTTTATCCGATGATTCATCCATGGACGATATCCTTAATGCCGCAGGGTATTACCAGGACATTTATTCATATGACCGTGAGAAGCTCATTGAGCTTGATGATAACGTAAAGAAGATCGAAGACCTTAAAGCCTCCCTTGACAAGGCTCTCGAAGATACCGAGAAGAACAAGAAAGAGATGGAGGACGAGAAGAAAAAGGTCACTGAACTGGTTAAAGACAAAGAAGAGGACCTGAAGCTCATCAATGAAGGCATTTCAGCCAACGTTATGAGGCTCTATAATGCAGGCTCTCTTGCTTCGACCTCGGTTGCATCAGAGGCACTCCTTGAGATAGCCGCAAAAGCTCAGGAGGAGGCTCTTAAAGAGGGAAAAGCTACTCCCAAGCAGGTAGAGGTAGCTCAGAACGCAGGTCACGGCCGCTCCACTTATCCTGCTACCTACGGATGGTGCGCAGCATGGGTTTCCGGAGTATATTCCTACACCGGTGGTATCACTCCACCTCACGGAGATGCCATTGATTACTGGAACAAGTGGAAATCATCCGGTTCCACCCGTATGGATAACATCCCTATCGGAGCATGTGTTATCAGTTCCGGGGATCCCACATACGGACATATCGGTATCTATCTGGGCGGAGGCGTAGTTGCCAGCAACTTAGGCTACTGCAAGGTAGAGACCATACAGAGTTTCGGAAACGTGTCCGCTGTTTGTCAGGGGCATGTGGGTTATATCGGATGGGTATGGCCAAACGGAACACCGATACAGTGATGTAGCAGTGTCCTTTTGATTGATATCAGTGCCCGATCTTCCTTTGCGTATTGTAGAATCCCCCCTAAAAAAGAGTGACTAAATCCGTTTAAATACAATTTAGTCACTCTTTTTTTGTTGCCTTCTAATGTCTGTCTGAAAAAAAGACCGGTCATTTATTATCGTCAAAAAGAACTCTTTTTACATTTCCTAATATGCCTATATTTAAGACCAGATCCCTGTTTACATCTCCGGTATTTATCCCAGTTCCGGTATATACCCTGTGGCGGTCACCGCAACCGAGCCGTAACCGATATGGCAGGCAATACTCATGGAAAGCGGATCCTGACCGCTGTAATACTCAGGAAAAGCCTCTTTTACCTGGCTCAGCCACTCGTCACGTGCCGGATCATCATCAAAGAGCGTGTGAGACGCGTGGACTCTGATCTTTCCGTCTTTGTGAAAATCAGCGAATCTGTTCTCGATGTCATTTTTTACAGCCTTTAACATGGTTTGCTTCGCCTGGGACATACCCCTTACCTTTGCGAAAGAATCCAGCTTATCCCCCTGGATCTGGAGTACAGGTTTTATCTTTAACAGAGTTCCTATAGCTGCTGCCGCAGGGGTTATACGACCGCCTTTTTTCAGATATTTAAGAGTCTGCACGGTGATATATATAGAAGAGCTGAACTTCTCACGCTCAAGGATCTCTTTTATCTGAGCTGCGTCATAGCCCTTGTCTGCCAGCGCTTTTGCATCTTCCACAGACTGTCTCATGGTCACGGATATCCTCTGGTTATTCACCACCTGAACTCTTCCGTCATAATCTTCCGCAAGCATTGACGCCGTCTGGCATGTGCCCGAAAGCCCGCTTGACATGGGGATAAACACAACCTCGTCGTATTCCTTTAAGAGGTTATCAAAAGCATTTTTCATATCTCCCATGGAGGGCTGGGAAGTGGAAACATCTGCCCCCTTCTCCAAAAACTCAAAAAACTGCTTGTAGCTTATGTCTTTTCCTTCAAAGTACTGGTTGCCGTTTATGATAAATGGCATAAGGATAAGATGTACACCAAGCTCCTTTGCGACTTCCGGCATCAGTCCGCTGTTTGTATCCGTAAGGATCGCTACGTTTTTCATTTTTCACCTCTGCATTTTTAATTATACTTCTGTGTATTTTAACATAAAAACACTGCGTTGAAAAATACTGATTTTTATATTATCATCGTTGCCGGTATGAAGATAAGATTTTTTGATCACGATGATACGAAGGAATTTAACAGTGTTTACCAAAGGCTCATGCCCGACTTCAACGGGTATGAGTTGTTTGATGCGCCTCCGGCTTTTGCGGCTTACGAGGACGGAGTTCCTGCTGCACTTGCCACTCTCCTCATACTTCCGAAAAACGCTGCTATTCCCGGTTCCGGCGACGATTCTTCTCTTGAGGCGGAACTTACCCTCTTCGTACATCCAAAGTACAGAAAGCGGGGTTTAGCAAAAGAACTTGCCCGCAATATCAAAGAATATATGGATGAAAATTTCCCGGGAGTACTTGTAGTCTACACTCTCCCGAAAGCACTTCTTGATTCCTCTTTTGCCCGGTATCCGGCTTTTAGCGAGATACTCATGCAGATCACACCCTGCGATTCAGGTAATATCTCACCAATTGAGCGTATTACAGAGCGATTGTCAGAGGAAGGCTTGGAGATTGTTACCACCAGACAGGAAGATGATATTTGTCTTAAGCTGATGACAGCGAAAATTCCCGGACATACAGGAATCAGTTCGGTGTCCTGCCAAAAGCCGGACACTGAAACCTCCCCCGGTCTTCCTCTCATAGCCGAAGTTCACTTTATCCGTGACGAAAACATCGCCTGTCTGCATGGTCTCTACGTTCTCCCGGAATTCAGAGGGTGCGGCCTTGGGCAGATGCTTGCAGAATACGGGGTTTCGTATTTCTTAAACGACGATATCCCAGTCATTTTAAATGTGCGCGACACAAACACCCCCGCCCTAAATCTGTACAAAAAAATCGGCTTCACCGAAGCCGATTCATGTAAATATTACAAACTACCCCTCACGCATCTTTAAGCATCTCATTCAGTGTCCGCCACCCAAGCACGGCACACTTCACCCGCGCCGGCATATGTGAGATATCCTGAAGTGCAGAGCCTTCCTCAAGTTCTTCTATCTCCTCATCGGAAGCCTCTCCCTGGATCATCCTGAGAAAAATGTCAGAAAGATGCTCCGCTTCTTCTTTGGTCTTCCCCAGTATAAGATTTATCATGATATCCGCAGACGCCTGGGATATGGCACATCCCTCACCCACAAAGGAGGCGTCCTCAATGACCCCGTCCTTATATTTCAGCTGCAGCACGATATCATCACCGCAACTGGGGTTAACACCCTCTTTTACAAGATTCGGGTCTTTTAAATGATATTTATTATCCGGATGCAGATTGTGATCCGTAAGCACTTCGTTATAAAACGTCCTCTCCGCCATTGTTACCTCCTTACCTTTCAGACATATCACAAACGTAAAACAGCTTTAGATGTTTTATGTTAGCCCCATCTCGGGTCTGATCTTTGCCAGCGCCTCCGCCATCCGGTCAACCTCCTCCGGGGTATTATAAAACGCCATACTTACCCTGGTGGTAGATATCCCGCCTGTATTCTTCTTCTCCCTGATATCGTAAAGATACTGAAGCAACGGCTGGGCACAGTGATGCCCCGCTCTTACGCATACCCCTTCAGCGTCCATGATGGCTGCCACGTCGTGGGGATGCACTCCGTCCACAAGGAAAGTAATTATCCCCTCATGCTGCGTCGGATCCTTTGAACCGATGATCTCTATGCCTTCAATCTCACCCATTTTCTCAATAGCTGCTTTTGTAAGAGCTCTCTCACGGGCCATTATCTTTTCAAAACCTATCTTTTCGTAGTAACGGATGGCCTCAGCCAGGGCTGCGGCACCTCCCACATTTACCGTACCTGCCTCAAACTTGTGGGGAAGCTCGGCGTAAGTTGCGCCATCTCTTGTAACCGTCTCTATCATCTCACCGCCGTACATATAAGGCGGCATTGCATTAAGCAGTTCCTCTTTTCCGTATAAGACTCCGATACCCATGGGAGCCAGCATCTTATGTCCCGAGAACTGTAAGAAATCCACATCCAGTTCCTTTACATTTACCGGGATATGGGGCACTGACTGGGCACCGTCTACCGAGATCAGCACATGGTTTTTGTGACAGATCTCAGCAAATGTCTTTACATCGTTTATCCTTCCAAGAACATTTGACAGATGGGTGATAGCAAGTATCCTGGTCCTTCCGGTAATAAGCTCTTCCAGCTTTTCTTTTTTAAATTCCCCGTCTTCCTCGCACTCAAAAAATACCACCTTTGCACCGTATCTTTTGGCTGCCTGCTGCCAGGGAAGAAAATTGCTGTGATGCTCGGCGATGCTGACTATTATCTCATCTCCGGGCTGAAGAATGTATTCGCAAAGGCTTGTTGATAAAAGATTTATACTTTCGGAAGCATTTCTGGTAAAGACGATCTCACAGTAGGAATCCGCACCGATAAAGCCGGCAACAGCCTTTCTTGCATCCTCATAAACCTCCGTGGCGTCAACGCTTAAGCCGTATACACCGCGGAAGGGATTGGCATTATAGTTCTCATAATACCTTTTCCATGAATCAATAACCTCCACCGGCTTCTGGGTGGTGGCAGCGTTGTCCATGTAGACTATGTCCCTGTTATTTAACAAGGGGAAGTCATCTCTTATCTTTTTATCTTCCTCTTTTGAAAATTCATATTCAGCCATAAAATTCTCCTGAACTTACTCCGACAAAAATGTCATTGTCTTGTTTCGTATATCCTCATCTAAGATCTTATCGCAGAAAGAAACCAGCTTACTCCTGGAAATGAGTCTGTATATCTCTTCCTCTTCAAATCCCCTGGTCTGCATGTAGAAGATCAGGTCCTCATCCAGACGCCCGATGGTGGCACCGTGGCTTCCTTCCACATCTTCTTCCGCACAAAGTATAACCGGTATGGTCTTGTTCACCACTCCGTCATCACGAAGTATTACTTCTTCTATCTCAGCACCTTTAGCGCCTGCACAGCCATTCTTAAAGTCGATGGTCCCTCTGAAAAGTTTCTCACTTTCCCCTTCCATAACACCGGACACCTTTATATCCGAGTTGCTCTTTTTGCCTTTATGATCCACAACGTAGTTCATATCAAGCTTCTGTGAGCCCTTAAGAAAATAGCCGATATCCTTTTTAACCCCGGAACCTGTTCCGGACAGGTCAATACGACATCCCTGATAGGTCTCTTTGCCTCCGAGAAAAACATTTACTATCTCTATGGTCGCTCCTTCATGTGCAACTGCCGCCACATCATTCAGTAAAGTAAACTCATTTCCCAGACGGTTTATCTGAACTATCTTAACTATAGAGTCTGCCTCGGCCTCCACTACTGTCTGGGCCATGGCAAATCCGCCCGCATTCCTGTCTGAAGAAAAGTCGATAAGCATGGAAATCCTGCTTCCCTTCCCGGCCCTTACCATATATCTGTCTGCCGTCACCGCGCCTTCTTCATACTCGCAGGATACTACTACGGGCTTTGAGATACATTTCCCTTCTTCCGAAGAAAATACAAGGGTACCATCTGCTTTTTTATGCAGATCTTTTTCAAACTCATCACCCATTCCTCCGGGGATATGGGACGCGTGATCGGAAGCTTCCTTCATGACCGTGATCTCATCCGGAGTAACGATAACAGGTTCTTTTTTTCCGGTAGTCTCTGCCGGTACCATAACGGCCGCATCATTCATCTTCAGCCAGTTCCACGTCAGAGCGGGTATCTTATTTATCTTTAACGTATTATCTCCCATATACATCACCCTATACTGCCTTTCATCTCAAGCCTTATAAGATTGTTCATCTCCACTGCATACTCTACCGGAAGTTCCTTGGATACATTATCCGCAAAACCGCTGACGATAAGCGCCTTTGCCTCATCTTCCGAAAGCCCTCTGCTCATAAGGTAAAATACAGCGTCGTCACTGATCTTTCCTATCTTCGCCTCATGTCCCACGTCTGCGTAACGTGTCCTTATATCCATTGCCGGTATGGTATCCGAGCGGGAAATGTTGTCAACCATAAGGGATTCGCATGAAACGGCGGATTTTGAATTCTTTGCTTTTTCCGTAATGACCACCGCACTTCTGAACGTGCTTGTTCCACCATCCTTTGATATGGAACGGGTATTTACATAGGAAGATGTATCCTCGGCGTTATGAATGACCTTTGTTCCCGTATCCAGGTTCTGGTCATTTCCCGCAAAGGTAACTCCCGTAAACTCCGCACGGGCACCCTTGCCGCTCAGTACACTCATGGGATACAGGTAGGAAACGTGAGATCCGAATGAACCGGAAACCCACTCTATGCGTCCGCCCTCTTCAACCTTTGCACGTTTGGTGTTTAAGTTGTACATGTTTTTAGACCAGTTCTCAATAGTGGAATAACGAAGCTTCGCGTTTTTGCCCACAAAAAGCTCAACGCAGCCTGCATGTAGGTTTGCCACGTTATATTTCGGTGCGGAGCAGCCTTCGATAAAGTGCAGGTCAGCGCCCTCGTCAACTATTATAAGAGTGTGCTCGAACTGACCGGCCCCGGGTGCATTCAGTCTGAAATATGACTGGAGCGGTATCTCCACCGACACTCCGGGAGGCACATATACAAATGATCCACCCGACCATACTGCACCGTGAAGAGCCGCAAACTTATGATCCGTGGGAGGCACAAGCTTCATGAAATGTTCCTTTACCATATCGGCGTAAGGACCGGTAAGGGCGCTTTCCATATCGGTATAGATAACACCCTGCTCCTCTACTTCTTTTTTTACATTATGATATACAAGCTCTGAATCATACTGGGCGCCAACTCCTGCAAGAGACTGTCTCTCTGCCTCAGGGATACCCAGTCTGTCAAATGTATTCTTGATGTCGTCGGGAACCTCTGACCATTTTGCGCTCATCTTGGTGTTGGGACGCACATAGGTAACGATCTCGTCCATGTTCAGTCCTTCGATGGACGGTCCCCATTCCGGTACTTCAAGCTCATTGTAAATATCAAGGGACTTCAGGCGGAACTCTCTCATCCAGTCAGGGTCATTTTTCTCTTTAGAAAGTTTTTCCACGATCTGCTTTGTAAGACCCTCTTCGATGCGGTATACGTCCTTTTCCTCGTCCTTTATATCATATATATTTCTGTCTATATCTGAAACCTGAGTCTTCTCCCTGCTCAGTTCCTGATTCTTTTCATTGTTTTCTTTCATGTGGAAACCACCTTTATAAATCAGTTTTCATCAAACCTTGAAAAGCCGCTCTCAAGTATCTCTTTCACAAGCGTTCCGTCTCCGTCTGCTTCGATCTTTCCCTTTACCAGAACGTGGGTCTTATCAACCGAAAGGGACTCAAGGATACTTGTGTTGTGGGTAATTATAATAAGGGATCCGCCGTGCTTTTTCATATACTCACTTATTCCCTTGGAAACCGTCTTTACGGCGTCCACGTCAAGACCGGAGTCGGTCTCGTCGAGTATGGCAAGCTTTGGCTTAAGTGTGAGAAGTTGGAGAACCTCTGCCTTTTTCTTCTCACCGCCGGAAAAGCCTACATTTAAGTCTCTCTGGAGATATTTTTCATCCATATTAAGTAGGTTCATGTTCTCTTCGACTTCCTTTTTAAAATCCCAGAACTTAACCCTCTTTTCGCTTCTCTGCTGAAGAGCATTTCTTAAAAACTCACTTAGTGTGATACCCGGAACCTCAATAGGAGCCTGGAACGAAAGAAAAAGTCCCTTTTTTGCACGCTCATTTGCTGGCTCTTCCGTGATATCCTCACCTTCAAGGCTGATCTTCCCCTTTGTTACCGCATACTTGGGATTCCCCATGATAGCAAGTCCGAGAGTAGATTTGCCGGCACCGTTTGGTCCCATTATCACATGTGTCTCACCGGATTTCACCTCAAGGTTTATCCCCTTTAATATCTCCTTATCTTCAACGCTGACTGACAGGTCTTCTACCTTTAATAAGCAATCTGCCATCTCTACCTCCAAAAATTAAATCTCAAACTCCGCAATGACCTTACCGCCTTCAGGCAGTCCTTCCACATCCTGTCCGCCCATGGTCCACTTTGCACTTCCGTTGTAAGGAAGCGCCACCGCTGCCACATGCTGCATAACCACACCCAGATTCAGGTCTTTGTCTATATCATCCGTCCACTTATCCGGAACACTCACAAGGATAAGCCTGTGTTCCTTTATTATAAACGCATAAGGCTGGCGGTTCATGTAACTGGGAGAATTGGAAGCAGCAAGAAGCGACTCCCATAAAAGATCTCCGTAAAAATCTATCTGCTCATCCACATCGTCTTTGTTGCCGAATCTGTCAACATACGCCAGGTCCAGCGCACCTTTCTTGGGTGCAAAATACTGCTGCTTTTCCCTAAATGATATCCCTGCCATTGTAAGCAGGTTCACATGCATCTTTTTTCTTGCGCGTTCCGGATTCCCGAAGGCAAGGATCGCAGCCACTTCCTTTTCGGATTCTATCCCGATAACTCTCTTTACCGCATCGCTGTCTGAAAATGTCACAAAACAGACACCGTATCCCTTATCAATGAGCATCAGGGATATGTCCTCCGCCATATATCCCGCATTGATCCCGGAATATTCATGGGGTTCCGTAAGAAGTAACATATAGCTGGGGGAACCGGCGATAAACTCTTTGTATCCCGCAGCACCTTCCAGTTTTTCCTTATCTTCCGAACCTGTTATGAATATTTCCGTATTTATTTCAGGGAAAAGTCTCATACAGCCGTTGTCGTGATATGCTCTTATGGCATCCCCGACATCTGCTCCCACTGCCTTTTTCTTATATTCCCGGGTGGACTTTCTGTCCTCTATCACTAAAGAATAATTCATCTTATTCTTTCCCCCTTTCTTCTTTTTGTTATCGTATAATTTTAACAAATTGTATAGGGCTTGTCACGGTGACGATTTTATCCGGGTGTGACACGGCAAAGAATAAAAAAGGGACGGTCCTTTAGTCAGTTTTTTGAAGAACAATCCCTTATCAAATCTTTATTTTAACCAGCCTCTGTTATCAAACGTATAAGCCTTACCGCCTATATATACTTTTCCCGTACGCAGCCATCCGTTGTCTCCGAAGTATGACTTATGGACTTTATTCTTTCCGTCCGGGTTGGCCGCAGTTCCCATGGTCTGCCAACCGGTCCTCAACCATCCGTTGGGGCCGAAGTAGGACCAGTGTACTTTGGCATTACCGTCCGGATTGGATGAGGTTCCCATCTGCTGCCAGTCAGTCCTCAGCCAACCGTTAGGACCGAAATAGGACCAGTGTACTTTGGCATTACCGTCCGGATTAGCGGACGTTCCCATCTTTTGCCATCCTGTCCTCAGCCATCCGTTGGGGCCGAAATAGGACCAGTGTACTTTTGCCTTCCCGTCAGGATTAGACGATGTCCCCATTTTCTGCCAGCCGGTCCTCAGGCATCCGTCAGGACCAAAATATGACCAGTGATCTGTTTTTTCACCTTCTTGGGATGTCATCCAATGCCATCCCGTATACGCCTTGCCATCTGAACCGTAATACTTATATCGTCCGTTTTCGTTTACCCATCCGGTCTTTTTTGCGGCACTCGCCTTGTATGTTTTAGCTTTTTCCAAGGCTTTTCCGGCGTTGATATTCCCCCATGCCGTCTCCGCATCATAACCTTTGCTTCCGATATCTGTCGCTGTGGATGTGATTATACTCTTAATGTCATCCTGCTTAAGATCAGGTCTTACAGAACAGATCATTGCCACAACCGCCGTTACCATTCCTGCTGCCTGGGATGATCCGTCGGATTCCCTGTATCCGTTGTTAAATTCCGTGCTGTAAATACTTTTTCCCGGGGCACTTATGTCCTTTCCTCCATAGGATGAAAAATATGCTCTTCTATTTTGGGATGGTTTAGAAGGGTCTTTTCCGTAAGTGGCAGCTATAACACTTATGGCACTGTCATAATCCCCGGGATAGATCCTGGAATTTTTTCCTTCGTTTCCTCCCGCTGCGATCACCGTACAGCCTTTTTTTACGGCGTATTCACATGCTGCCTTTACAATGGGGACTTCCGTATCACTTCCCAGACTAAGATTTATGACCTTGCATCCATCTTTTTCAACCGCATAAATTATGGCATTTGCCACATTCATCTCACCGGCAGAAACACTTACTTTTCCGTCTAAAGAAATGTTTTTATCAAACACCCTGTAGCTGTAGATCTCAACGGTATCATTGTTATATGAAGCAACTCCCGCAATTCCGTTTTTATTGTTGGATGTGGCACCAATGATCCCTGCAATATGGGTGCCGTGCAGTGACACCGCGGATGACTCATTTTTCTCATAATTATCATCCCCATAAATCATGCATTTATTAGTCTTTACAACACCTTTCAGGTCACTGTGGGATCTCTCCACGCCCGAGTCGATCACAGCAACTCTCACCTTTTTTCTGCCGGAGGTCTTGCCCAGCACGTCCCAGGCGCCCCCGGTATTTATGTTGTCAAAGTGCCATATATCGTTTTTATATGTGTCATTTAACGAAGAAGCGGTGTTTCCCATAAGGTACAGTTTATGGTCCTCACCGACGGATTCAACGTTTTTATCATCTTCTATCTTTTCTTTCTCATTTTCGGTCAATGAAACCTGTATAAATGATGTATCCTCTATCTCAAGCACATCCCCGACAGCAACATCTTCTTCTTCAAGAACCGAAGACACTTCATTTATCTTATCGCTGTCACATTCGATGATATAAGTGTCCTCCGTATCTCCTGTAACCTCTCCGTATACGTTAAAAAACGGTACAACAAAAAGAGATGCACCAAGGACTGCCGCACCTGTTACCGCACCGGTTTTCTTAAAAACTTTTTTCAACCCACGCACCTCACGTTTATATTTTGTAATTATACTCGAATTTCATTATTAAAAATCTATCCACACATCTGATCATATTTATGTATTGTTGTTACCTATCCTCAAAATTCATCTTTCCGAAACTCGAAGTTACATGAAAGTTTGGTTTTTCACTGTTTACGGGCTTCCAGGCAATATAGTGTTTATTGACCGTCTTGTTTCCGCATTTATATGCATTCGCAAGTAATACACCCTTAAATTCATAATCCGGATAGAACACTCTCATAAACTCAAGAGGTATCTTATAATACGCTTCCCAGCCATCCGCAGTTCTGTCTGTACGGATATCGAAATATTCTTTATCATCCTCCCTTACCAGAGAGATGCGGTCAGTTTTTGTGGGTCCGACCTGAATATTTAAAACACCGTTGGGATTTATCTCGAAATTAAAGTATTTCTCCTCTCCATCAAGCATGAAGAAAAATTCCAGGCAGCTGTCTTCATATACCGGGGAAAGAGGCTCCGTGTTTTCAGCGCGGATATCCTTTTCAACCGCGGACAAATGTACATAAAGATCATCTTTGTCATAGCAAAGCTGCCCCTTCGCTCTTATCCCGTAGTCATCTGTCCATAAAACCTGATCTATATCAAAAGCGGGAATATCCTCCCAGTGTATATCGCCATGTACTTTTGTGATCGTGTAATCCGATCCGGCATTCGTATCCTTTTGATCTCCGGATGCCGGCTTACATGCCGCGATGGAAAATGCGGCTGTTATAGCAACAAGGAGGATTATAATAAAATTTACATTTCGTCTCTGCATATTGTATTCTCCGATAACTTAAACTTTTTGATAAATTGTATTCTCTTTCTTCAGTTTATATCACCGGCAAACATTCTACAACTCCCAATGATAGGTCGAACTTTTTCTTTATATTCCACAAGCAGAGATTACACCTCCACCTTTTCACACTCTCTGCTATCCGTATCTATCACCGCCATGGCCGACTCACCAATCTGCTGCCCGTCAGGAAATGTAGAAAACACATCCGTAGAAATAACACCGCTTTTTTCATATATTTCATCAACCGGCGTATGACCCACTACCTGTGTGAACTTATCATTTCTGAACATTTCTTTTTTTATATACTGTGGTCTGAACCAAAGCGGTGAATCATCATTCCAGATAAACTCCTGAGGTGCTGAATTGACTGCCGCGATCACATCATCTATGTCCGCATCCAACAACTTTTTATCAAGTCCGCGCACAAAGCTTTTGGTGAGCCCTCCATGCATAAACAAAACATTGTCTATCCTGTGGACAAATGCCAATAGTGACTTATCCTGAAGTGCATTTTTAAAATCTTCAAGTTTGGATATCACCGTTGCCTCTGCACATATAGAATAACCCGACTCTAATCTGCCCCACGGATAACTGATATCATGATTTCCGTAACACCAAAGCGTATCCGGAAAACTTTTTGCAAATGCTATAGCCCGGTCATAGGTTTCCCTGTATAACTCAACCTGAAACTCCATATCCCAGTCGTCCGGGATGTCCATCAGACAGACAGCCCTGTCCGCCCTGCCTGATCTTAAAATATCCTCCGCACGGTCAAAAAGCCAGCCTTTCAAATGCACATCCGGTATAACAACTACTTTCATTTTTTTCATCTCCTTCCTGAAATAAACATAAAAAAACCGTCCGCCCTGTTTAAGGCAAACGGTCTAAATGCGTAAAAAAAATCTGTGTTTCGGTCTTAATAATGTCGGAAACCCGTAATGATATTTTTTCTATGCAAATTCTCGGCCTTAAAAGAGGGCATGAAATCTGATCCTCGCTCTAAATGAATGGTAAGCGAAGAATCATGTCGTTTATTTTTTGTACTGTAAGTGCAATATATTGTTCTCATGTCTCTCTCCTTTCCGGAAAATCTGCTGTTTCCGATTTTGCTCTTTATTACTCTTCTGCGAATAATACCACTTTAATCCTGATATGTCATTATACCGGTAGTATAAAAATATAAACGTTTTTTACTTGATCCATGTTTTACTTCTTTTTCCCTGCCACCGGCAGTTCCTCATACATCCTCTCCAACAGCTCCTCCAAAAATCCCCTGTCCTCAACGTCCTCCACCAGCAGCATTTCCTTAGCCCCCTCATACGGCAACTCCCGCTCCGCCTCCGGCATCATATCCACCGCCGCCGGCACCGGTTTCACCAGAAACCGGTCATCATATATCCCGCCGACAATCTTACCTCTGTAATAAATGATGTACTCCCCCATCATCGCCCTGTAGCTGACCCCATCCAGCCCGGAAAGCTGTTCCAGGACAAATTCCAGATATTCTTTGCTTGAAGCCATCTTCTCGTACCCTTCCTACATTATCAGTGTTTCAAGTTCTCTGGAACTGTAGCGTTCCTTTATTGCCAGAAACATATAGAATTCGCGTTCTTCCTGAGACTTACAGCCGGACATGATCAGCAGATGATTCGTCCAACTCAATTGTGTCAGCAGTGTTGACACTTTTTCATTTCCCTTATATTCCTCTTTTCATCTGCTCATAATAAGCCTTATAACGATACATACTCCGTTCACTGATCCCATTTCTTTCAGCAATCTCCATAACGCTCATTCCCTTTTCATAGCAGGCAACAAAATCATTATATACATTCATCCACTTGGCATTATGCTTCTGCCTTCCGCTGGCCTTTCTTTTTTTCCAGTAATCCAGTTCTTCCCGAAGCTCCGCATTCTTTTTTTCCAATTCTTCTATCCGTTTTAAAGCAGCATCTAAAGTGGTTATATTTTTCATTCATCCTCCCACTGTCATTTTCATTATGTCATTATTATAGGTATGCGATTTCGCTTTGTCAATTTCATTTTGTCAGCATTCCTCCGGCCGCTCATCCGCATCCAAAAGCCGCCACAATCGCCTCCAAAAGCGTAGACTTCCCGCTTAGTCCCCCTTGCCTCTCTGCTTGGTACTCTCATAATAATCGGAAACCCTATCAGGCTCTTTCTGAATATCTCTGCTGAAATGTGTATAAAAAAATGGTACAATCACACTATATATTTAAAGTAAACATTAAACGCCCGAACCATGTATATCTATAGTATAGGCACATAACACAAGGAGGTTTGTTATGAAAAAGATTACAGCACTATTACTGGCAGGCCTTTTACTCACCCTTGCCGGCTGCTCTTCTGCCACCGCTCCGACGGAGTCAGCCGATGCAAAGCAAAATACAACTGTTCAGGAAACAACCCAGCGACAGCTATCCGTCGTTCCTGATGGACAGACTGCAAAAAGTACGACGCCTGACGGCGGATACAGCATCATAGACTCGCATTTGCATTACCTTGATTTTTTACAAAAGACTGATGGCTTTGAAGCCCTTGCAAAAAAAATGGATGAGGTAAATGTTCCTTACGCCGTCATTTTCGGCATGGCGATGGCAAAACAGTGGGATGAGAATGCGCCCAATGAACCCACCTATTACATGAGCAATGATTCAAGATGTTATTATTACAGTGCGACCGACTACATCATGATGGCAGATTATATGGCACAGCCGGATGAGGTTAAGGAAAGATTTTTCCCGTTTATATGCGGCATAAATCCTAACGACAAAAACGCTGCTTCAAATCTCAGAAGGCTTCTTGAAACGTATCCTGACGATATTTACGGGATCGGAGAGGTTATGAGCCGCCACGATGATCTGACCGCACTCACTTACGGTGAACCTCCTCATGCGGATCATCCTGCTTTTCTTGAGGTTTATGATCTGGCGGCAGAATATGATATACCCGTTATCATACATCACAATATAGGTCCGTCTTATACTGATGATCCCATATATCTTCAGGAAATGAAAAACGCACTTGCCCATAACCGCAACGCGGTCATCATATGGGCACACACAGGTATATCGCGTCGTGTTGAAGATTCAAAGCATACACAGATCACAGATGAAATGCTAAAGGATAATCCGAACCTGTATTATGACATTTCCTGGTTAGTCTTTGACGACTACATAAATATCAGTAATGAAAGCCTTGACGAGTGGGCTGCCCTTATAGAAAAATATCCTGACCGCTTTATGATAGGAAGTGATAAGGTAGGTCATTGGAAAGGATATGAGGATGAGATCCTTAAGTATTACCCTCTTATAGACAGACTGAGTGATGAGACAAAGGAAAAGGTTACAAAAACCAATATCCTTGAACGGATACATGTGGATCCTGCCTCACTTGAGAGGATAAAACCTGCTGAAACCCAGCAGGCAGCATAATTATAATTGTACCAGTCTGTTTCATTTCATCAAGCCAATAAAACCATAAAGGGGATAATTTGTCATCCAATCCTGTATCCGATAGTCAGACATAGATATCCTTGCCCCTCGGGAAATCTTTCAAATTTTTTGAGGCTTCATCAGTTTGTGTGTGTAAGTAGCCTTGGCTACTTACACACACAAACTGATGAAGCCTCATTTTTATAAATAAATTACACTATAAAAAGTAACTAATCAACATTTTAAAGGACGTAATAGTGTCATTTTTTACATTTTTAATGACATAGACAAGAGGTCATGTAGCATTCGGCTCATTAAGATATAGCAGTTGTTTTTCAAATCAACAACCCGATCAGCTCTTCCGGTCTGACTCCTCTCATCTCCGCCTCCGAAAGCAACTCCGAAAAATCCGTTAAATATACAGCCTTTTTTAAACAATCCGGATTCCTCCTGACGGCATCCGCCACCCGGTTGTGATCCTCATACTCTCTTCCGTATTTACACGCCACCTTATAAAAACTTTCCGGATAATACATCTTATAGAACGCCATCATCCACGCTATCGTCACATTTTCCGCGCAACTCCCTCTGGAGAATAAATAAACCGTATCATTGAAGGCATTTATATACTCATCAGATACGCCGTATTTTCTGAGTTTTTCAACCTGCGCAGGATAAAGTCTGCGTCCATTTCCCGCAGTGTCCGATATCTCAAAAGCATCTGAACAAGGAATCCCCCGTCCGGTAAGATAATGATACAACTCCTCAAAGCATACAGGAAGATCACTACAACATTGTCAAGTGACGAGTTCAGATTTCATATTTCTTCGGCTGACCATACCTCAAGCGCCACTCAGCACCTGCCCTCATCGGTATGTACACCGATAC
>CACYNO010000010.1 GCA_902775895.1 uncultured Lachnospiraceae bacterium | reverse complement strand
TAATTATAGTGGACTCCTTCCTGGTAGATCATTCTCTTATATTCTAATACATTAAGAGTTTTTTTCTACCGTTCCGTGTCCACTTTTAGTGTAGCATCAGAGGGTGTTTCTCTGCCGGAATTTTTTTGCAAAGATATATATTGAAAAAAAAAAAAAACGTGTGATAATATGATAGTGAAAATGTCATATCAAAAAAGGCATTTGTACAATGTAAGGATTTCAGATGAAAGGAGTATAGTGACAATGAAGAAAAGTAAGAGGTTATTAGGGATTGCTGCGGCAGGACTTATTGGTGCGGGGAGTTTATTTTCCGGAGCGGCTGTGACGGGGGTGTTGCAGCAGGCTGAGGTGTTTGCAGCGACGGATGTGGCTATAAATGCGACGAATTTTCCCAATAAATATTTTCGGGAATATGTCCTGAACACAATTGATAAGGATAAAAATAAGAAACTCAGCAGTGATGAAATAAAAAGTGTTACGAGCCTGGATACCTCAATAATAATATTAAGCGACGGAACATGGGCTCCGTTCGTTGATAACATTAAAGGTATTGAATATTTTACAAATCTTGAGACACTTAGTGCGCCAATGCACTCATCTTTAAATAAAGCTGTTATGGATAATTTGAAAAGCTTCACTGTTTACGGGGAAACAGATCTTAAGATCAGTAGCTTTGATTTCAGTAAATGTAAAAATCTTAAGGAATTAAAAGTGAATTACGCCGGTGCTACTATGAACAAATTAGATCTTAGTAAATGCAGCAAAATGGAAACTCTGGACATTCAGGGATTTACAGGTGCATTTAATCTTGATGCTTCAACAGCTGGGAAGTTAAAGAAACTTAAATTAGATGGAGGTAGTGAGTCTTATGGGAATCTGCCCGGAGTGACATCTTTGAATTTATCCGATTATAAAAATTTGGAAGAGTTTAGTGCGAAATATTGCAGTGCGCTTACATCATTGGACGTGAGCAGTAACAATAAATTAAAAAGTTTGGGAGTAAATGATTGCAGTAAGATTACATCTATAAAAGTTGGATCGGGAAATAGTTTAGAATCGGTGTACATAACATATAACGAAAAATTAAAAGATCTTGATCTGAGTAAAACCTCAAAGTTAAAAGGTGAATTGCATATACAAAATAATGACTCACTTGCGAACATAAAAATGGGTAATAATAAAGGTGTTTGGGTTAATTTAAATAATAATAATTTAAAAACTTTAGATGCTAGTGGTATTACGTCAAGCAGCATTTTTTTAAAAAATAGTATTCCGAATATAATTATGAGTAAGGGACAAAGTCTTGGAGTTGAGCTATATGATACGGATGAACAACTCAATTGGTCGAGCAGTAATTCTAAAATTGCATTATTTGACAAAACTGGAAAGACGATAAAGGCAATAAATACAGGAACGGCTAAATTAACATTACTTGAAAGTGGTAAGAGAACGATTAATGTTACTGTAGTAGATAATAATTCTTCTACGATTAAGACCGGCTGGAAAAATGAAAACGGCGGCTGGAAATACTACAAAGACGGCAAAGCCTACACCGGATGGCACAAGATGGGTAAAGCCGAGGGGGAGAAGACAGAGCACTGGTCATATTTCGGAAAGGACGGCAAACTCTACACCGGCTGGAGGAATATGGGCAAGAACGAAGGTGAAAAGACCGCACACTGGTCATACTTCGGACCAAACGGCTGGCTTCGTACAGGCTGGCAGCAGATGGGTAAAGGTACAAACAATCCTGACGGCAACGCAAAGAAGCACTGGAGTTATTTTGGAAGCAACGGCTGGCTGCGTACCAGCTGGCAGTGGATGGACAAGTCACAGGGAGAGAAGACACCACACTGGTCCTACTTTGGAGGTAACGGCTGGCTTCGTACCGGCATGGTGACGCTGGGCAAAGCAGACGGAGAAAAAGTGACACACAAGTCCTACTTTGGAGGAAACGGATGGCTTGTGACAAACAAGAAGTTCAGCGTGGCAGGAAAGATGTATACGGCTGACGGCAGAGGCTGGATAAAGTAAAAAACGTATAATTTTTCCCCTGTACTCTTTAGCGAGCTTAGCGTACAGGGGTTTTTATAATTATTAAAGTTTTGCATTTATCTGTAAAAAATTCTCTATAGAAGTACCGTCCCGCTGTTTACTCTCGGATTAATTTGCAACTGATGATAAATATAAATTAATGCAAAAATATTCAATGTAATTATTGACGTTATGTTACAATACAATTAAAGTGAGGCGTTATTGAATTTGACAAAAGGTGGTATTTATGAACACTAGTATTTTAAAAATTGACGAAATTGCGGATATTATTAGACCGATTACACAAAAATATAATATTGATGAAGTATATATATTCGGATCTTATGCGAGAAATGAAGTCTCTCCCGATAGTGACATAGACTTTCTGGTGTCCGGTGGTGATAAGTTCAGGCTCACAGATATATTTGCGTTTGCTGAGGAATTGCGAAGAGTTCTTGATAAAAAAATAGATGTTTTTGAAATCAATGAGGTAAATGAAAATAGCGATTTTTACAGACAGATCATGAATGAAAAGGTGTTGGTGGCATGATTAGATCTGATGATGAACGTATTAAGAAAATTTATGATAATGCGGTTAAACTGAGTGATTACATATTTGGCGCGTCTTAGCGTCTTGCCCGCTACGCGGTCAATCCGCACGCGTTCATAATTCAGATTTTGCGCGAGTAGCGGATTGTCTCTGCTAAGCAGAGCCAATAAAAATTCGCAGGATTTTTTGCATGGGTCAAAGACGCGCAATGTTAATATATCCGGCGCAGAGAGCGTCTTGTCCTCGCTACGCGAGTTCAATCCGCACGCGTTCATATTTCAGATTTTGCGCGAGTAGCGTCTTGCCCTCGCTACGCGAGTCCAATCCGCACGCGTCAAAGACGCGCAATGCTAATTTCAAAAAAGCAGTCCCATTGAGAGTAAACTCTCAGGGACTGCTTTTTTTCATTAGCGCTCCGCGCCAAATTTGTTATCGCGATCACTCTACTGTATAAGGCATAAGAGCGACGTGTCTTGCGCGCTTTACTGCGAGAGTGATAGCTCTCTGGTGCTTTGCGCAGTTACCGGTGATTCTTCTCGGTAAGATCTTTCCTCTCTCAGAAACGTACTTCTTAAGGGTGTTAACATCCTTGAAGTCAATAGGTTTCTTTTCGTCTTCACAGAATGCGCAGACCTTTCTTCTTCTTCTCATAGGTCTTCTTCTTGCGCGGGAATCTCCTCTGTCCTGTGAATCATCTGAGCCTGAAGGCGCAGATGTGTTTTCATTTGCAGCTGCTTCCTGAGTCTCAGTTACAGCTTCTTCTACGATATTTTCTTCTTCTGACATCTGTATCCTCCTGAATTATTTGAATGGAAGTCCTTCATCATCCACACTGTCAGGGATATTCATAAAGTCTGAGCTCTCGGATCCGCCGGAAAGGTTGCCGCCCATGTCCTCCTGCGGTGCATTGTTGTAGACAGGTGCCTGTCCTCCTGCAGCCGCAGCTTTACTTTCGGCAAATTCTATACTCTCAACGATCACGTCGGTAGTGTAAACCGTCTGACCGTCTTTATTGGTATAGCTTCCCGTCTGGATACGTCCGCTGAGACATACTTTTGTTCCCTGATGTAAATATTTGTTAACAAATTCAGCCTGCTTTCCGAAGGCTGTGCAGCTGATAAAATCCGCTGTCTGTTCTCCACTGTCTCCGCTCGCTCTGCGTCTTCTGTCCACGGCGAGAGTAAATCTTGCAATCTCAAGCTCTCCGTTTGCCGTGTTAGCCATACGCTGCATCGGGTCACGTGTAAGTCTGCCCATTAATACTACATTGTTCATAGTCTTTCTCCTTATAGCGTCAGCAGTGAAAGTGTTGATCATTCCCCTTCTCTGACAATAAGAAAACGGAGTACATTACTTGTTATACGAAGCTGCTTTTCGATTCCTGCAGGAGCCTCAGGTCCGGCCTGGAACTTAATGAAGCAGTACCATCCCTCGCTCATCTTCTGAATGTCATAAGCAAGTCTTTTCTTCTCCGGGGTTCCCGGATCCGTAACGCTGCCGCCGTTTTTCTCAATAAGGCCCTTTACCTGCTCTAAGCATGCATTTCTTGCCTCATCATCAACGCTTGCACTGACTATCAATGTTAATTCGTAATTGTTCATCTGTCTTTACACCTCCTTTTGGTCTGAATGGTCTTCTCTGAAATAAGAGAAAACAAGGATAATCCCCTGCATTTGGCAGGGAAAGTTAAAGATTATCACAGTTGAGTATTCTATCACGGATCGATTTACAAAGTCAAGGAATATAAGGCGTGGCAACACTACTATTTTATGATACAATAAACAGTAATGATTTTCCCGGAAAGGATGGGTATACACATGAAAAAAGATGACTGTATTTTCTGTAAACTGGCAAACGGAGACATACCCGTGGAGCCGATATATGAAGATGATACCGTGAAAGTGATATTTGATGCATCACCTGCAAGCACGGGACATATGCTTATTATCCCGAAGGAACACGTAAGCAATATCTATGAGCTGGAAGATGAACTGGCATCCCACATTTTCAAAACTGCGGCAAAGATTGCAAGAGCGATGAAGAATGTGATGGATTACGACGGATTGAACGTGGTGCAAAACAACGGTGAGGCGGCAGGACAGACCGTATTTCATTTTCACATGCATCTTATACCGAGATATAAGGATGACGGTGTAAACGTGGGCTGGAATCCGGGAACACCGGACGAGGAGAAGCTTTCCGAGATCAGAAAAAATATAGCTAAGGAGATATCTAATGGTTAAATTAAGCGAATGCGGAGCATATTATATAAACGGCGTCATGGTGGAGAATACCCCTGAGAATTCGGGTACAATTGCCGGTGCAGGAGTATCCGAAGGACAAGGCAGAGAAAGGACCATTGCCTACGGGATACTTGAAGACCATAACACATCAGGCAATATGGAAAGCCTGAAGATCAAGTTCGATAAGATAATATCCCACGATATTACTTATGTAGGTATCATTCAGACGGCCCGTGCATCGGGACTTGAGAGATTCCCCATACCTTACGTTCTTACAAACTGCCACAACTCCCTTTGTGCGGTGGGAGGAACCATAAACGAGGATGATCACCTTTTCGGTCTTTCTGCGGCAAAGAAGTACGGCGGAATATACGTGCCTCCCCATCAGGCGGTTATCCATCAGTATGCCCGTGAGGAGATGGCTGTTGGAGGCGGAATGATACTTGGCTCCGATTCACATACACGCTACGGGGCAATAGGCACCATGGCAGTGGGAGAAGGCGGACCGGAGCTGGTTAAGCAGCTTCTTAATAAAACATATGATATCCCCAGACCGGAAGTGGTAGCCGTTTATCTGGAAGGAGAGCCTGTTAAAGGAGTGGGACCCCAGGATGTGGCTCTTGCCATTATCGGAGAGGTATTCGCCAAGGGATACGTGAAGAATAAAGTCATGGAGTTTATAGGCCCCGGAGTAGGGAATCTTTCCATGGATTTCCGTATAGGCGTGGATGTTATGACTACGGAGACAACATGTCTTTCTTCCATCTGGCAGACGGATGAAAAGACAAAAGAGTTCCTTGATATCCACGGAAGGACGGGAGACCATAAAGATCTTGCACCGGAAGAGGGAGCATATTATGACGGCGTAGTCTATGTGGATCTGTCCACTGTAAAACCCATGATCGCTCTGCCATTCCACCCAAGCAACACCTACGAGATAGAAGCGCTGAACGCTAACCTTGAGGATATCTTACACAAGTGCGAGCAGGACAGCCGTGAACTGCTGGGAGATAAAGTTGAGCTGAATCTTACGAACAGTATAAAAGACGGAAAGCTCTATGTAGAGCAGGGTATAATCGCAGGATGTGCAGGCGGCGGATATGAAAACATCTGTGATGCGGCGGATATACTTAAAGGGAGATCCATAGGAAGTGACGAGTTTACCCTTTCTGTTTATCCCGCAAGTACACCGATCTATATGGAACTGCTTAAGAACGGTCGTATGGCTGATCTTTTGGAGACGGGTGCAGTTATCAAGACAGCTTTTTGCGGACCATGCTTCGGAGCAGGAGATACGCCTGCAAACAACAGCTTCTCCATAAGACATACAACAAGAAACTTCCCGAACCGTGAAGGCTCAAAGCTTCAGAACGGTCAGATATCATCAGTTGCCCTTATGGATGCCAGATCCATTGCCGCTACGGCAGCAAACAAGGGATTCCTTACACCTGCCACCGAGCTTGCAGATATTCAGTATTCAAGACCTGTTTATCACTTTGACAAGACGATCTATGAGAACAGGATATTCGACAGCAAGGGAGAGGCAAAGGCGGATGAACCCCTTAGATTTGGTCCAAACATAAAAGACTGGCCGCAGATGGTAAGTCTTCCTGAAAACCTTCTTATCAAGGTGGTATCTGAGATACATGATCCCGTAACTACTACGGACGAGCTTATACCTTCGGGAGAGACTTCATCCTACAGATCAAATCCTTTAGCTCTTGCGGAGTTTGCTCTTTCAAGAAAAGATCCGGCATACGTTGGCAGGGCTAAAGAAGTTCAGCTTGCGGAAAAAGCAAGGGAAGAAGGAAAAGATATAGCCGAGGTACTTCCTGAGACAGGAATCGTAATGGATATCATAAAGGACAGATTCGGTGCAACTCCCGAAAACACAGGTATAGGAAGTACTATCTTTGCGGAAAAACCGGGGGACGGTTCTGCAAGGGAGCAGGCTGCGTCATGCCAGAAGGTACTGGGCGGATGGGCCAATATAGCAAGAGAGTATGCCACCAAGAGATACCGTTCAAACCTTATTAACTGGGGTATGGTGCCGTTTATCGTTGAAAAGGGAGATCTGCCTTTCGAGAACGGTGACTATATATTTATTCCCGGTATCGCACAGATCATAAAGGACGGTGGCGAATCCGCCAAAGCATACGTTGTCACAAAAGAATTAAAAGAGTTTGATATGACAACGGGACTCCTTACCGAAGATGAAAGACAGATCATCTCGGACGGATGTCTTATAAACTATTACAAAAATCATTAATGCCTTTAAGGGATTGTTATGACTTCAGATAATGAAAACATCGTCGGAAGCGGAGAGTTCAACGACGAGCTGCAGCAGATGCGTCAAAAAAGAAAGCAGCGCACAAGAAAGAAAGTAACGATAATAGCGGTGATCGCTGCCGTTGCAGTAGCGATCGCCCTTATCGTAACATTTATTCAGATAAACAGGTCATACTCCTCATATACCATTATTTCCTCGGAGTCCAGAGAAGACGAGGCCGGAGCAAAATATACATATTACAAAGAGGGATATATAAGATGCTCCGGAGGAGGAGTTGAAAGGGTAAATATCGACGGGGAAAAGGTGTGGAATACGGTACATACCATGACCAACCCTTCCGTGAAGACCCGGGACAATATTATCTGTATAGGTGATATCAACGGAAATGCCATAGAAGTATTCGATGAAAACGGAATGCTTTCCCGTGCTGATACACAGTTTCCCATACTTCAGACGGAAGTTTCATCCTCCGGTCTTGTTGCGGCCGTGCTGCAGGATAACGATGACAATTACATAAATATGTACGACAAAGCAGGAGAGTATATCTATTCCATCAAGACATCCATCAGGGGAGAGGGGTATCCGGTTGATATAGCAATAAGCGATGACGGAAAGAAACTTGCCGTATCATATGTGAGGGCTGCGGGGAATCTCCTGGAGACGGGGATAAGGTTTTATGACTTCGGTTCGGGTGAAAAGGATTCTGCAGAGACCGGAAGGTTCAACAATTTCGGCGAAAAGCCGGTGGGAGTTGTGGAATTTTTCGGTAATGATACGGTGGTTGCCGTTGCAGGTGACAGCGTGACATTTTACTCTGCGGAGAACTCAAAAGAAAAGAAACGTATAGAAACGGAAGGAACCGTAAACAAAGTCATTTTTGAAGATAACAAATTTGCACTTATTTATTCTTCCGGAAGAATATGTGTTTATGATCCTTCCGGGAAAGTAATGAGTGATGTTGAAACAGATACTCTCTATTCCGATTACCATTTTTATGACAATAGTATTATAATGAAAAACGATAATTCCTTTGCGGTAATGGATATAAGCGGAAAATTTGTCACCAAGCAGGATACGGAGATCCCGGTGATCGAGCTCGTGCCAAACGGCGCTAAAGACAGGTATTTCTTTATTAATGAGAGATTCATACAAAGAATAAGACTTACCTGACAGAGTTGATCCGGGTTTTCGGAGTGTATCCGGGGAGGAGTATATGAAAGATGTTAAAGGCGTAAAGCTTCCCGATTTTGTGGAAGAGATGGAACTGGAAGAGATCACGTCGGATGTGGATTACGGGGATACGGTTCTCAGAGTGCCTGATGTAAACAGACCTGCATTGCAGTTTGCGGGATTTTTTGACCATTTTGATAATGACAGGGTTCAGGTCATAGGTCGTGTGGAATCAGAATATCTGAATGAATGCAGTCCCGGTACAAGGATAAAAAAATATCTGAACATCTTCGAGATAGGGATACCCTGTATCATCTACTGCAAGGGTATAGAACCCCAGGAAGATATAATAGAGATCGCAAAGAAGTATAATACGCCGCTTTTTATAACTGAAGATACAACTTCCGTGTTTATGGGTAAAGCTTTCAGATGGCTTAATATCATGCTCGCACCGTGTACCATAATTCACGGTGTACTGGTGGATATCTTTGGAGAAGGAGTGCTTATCACGGGCGAGAGCGGGATTGGTAAGAGCGAGACCGCCCTTGAACTGATCCAGAGAGGACACCGTATCGTTACCGATGATGCGGTGGAGATAAGAAGGATAAATAAGGACACGCTGATAGGTCAGGCGCCTCCCATGACCAAGCACCTTATCGAGATAAGAGGTATAGGTATAATAGATATCAAGACCCTTTTCGGAGTCCGGAGTGTAAAAGAAACGGAAAAGATAGATCTTATCATTAAGATCGAGGAGTGGAAGCCTGATAAAAGTTACGAGAGGCTTGGTCTTGAAGACGAGTTTGAGGATATAATGGGCTGCAAGGTTGTTTGCAGGACGGTGCCGGTAAGACCGGGACGAAACCTTGCGGTTATACTTGAAGCTGCGGCCATCAATCACAGACAAAAGAAGATGGGATATAATGCGGCTGAGGAGTTGTATAAGAGATTAAGAGAAGTAAAAGAACAGGAAGAAGATTATTAACGGAGAACAGGATGGAAAGTCATCTTTTAGATAAAACAATAAAATTTGTAACAGAAACAGTCGGGGAAGATCATGTGCTTGAGAGCGAACCCATGAGAGAACACACTACATTTCAGATAGGAGGGGAAGTGCCGGTATTTTGTAAGCCTCAGAATAAAGAACAGATCCTGAAGCTTATAAAGTATTTTAATGAGAACAGCATAGATTATTATGTTATGGGGAACGGCAGCAATCTCCTTGTAAGTGATGCAGGTTTTGACGGCGTTATCGTACAGCTTCTTGACGATTATTCGGACACGGAGATAGTTGAAGATGGACAAGGATTCAAGGTGTCTGCACAGGCGGGAGCCCGTATGTGGAGGCTGGGTATGAAGATCGCAGAGGCGGGAGCCTGCGGTTTTGAATTTGCTACGGGAATACCGGGAACTATCGGCGGTGCCGTTATGATGAACGCGGGAGCCTACGGCGGTGAGATAAAGGACGTCGTAGACAGCGTGACAGTATGCGACAGACAAGGGAATGAGATCATCCTTGAAAAGGATGAACTTGAATTCGGATACAGGACCAGTGCGGTAAGTAAAAAGGACTATATTGTTCTTGAGGTCGTACTCAGACTTGAAAAGGGAGACAAGACCGGGATCAGGGAACGGATCGACGAACTCACCGAAAAGCGGAATAACAAACAGCCTTTGGATGTCCCAAGCGCAGGAAGCACTTTCAAACGTCCGGAGGGTTATTATGCGGCAAAGCTGATAGATGATGCGGGACTCAGGGGGCTTAAGGTCGGAGGAGCAATGGTCTCCGAAAAGCACGCGGGTTTTGTGGTAAACACCGGTAATGCTACGGCGGAAGATGTTATAGCCCTTACGGATAAGATAAAAGAAAAAGTCTTTGAGTATAACGGAGTAAAACTTGAACTTGAGGTAAGAAAGTTAGGATTTTAAAATGTCTTTTTCGACAAAGGTTAAAGAAGAACTGGCAAAAAGAAATGATATCCCCAGACACTGCCGCATAGCTGAGATAGCAGCTATTGCGGCATTTTGCGGTGGTGTTGAGGATGGCAGGCTTTTTTTTAAGTCTGAAAACGAGTATGTGATAAGCGCTGTGAGGGAGCTGATCGCCCGGACCTTTAAAGTGTCCGGAGAGAGTGATCCGGATATTTTGACAGGATCGGTGTCAGAAACATCATCAGGAAAAAACCTTGAACTTGAAAAAAGCGTAAGTGACAGTGTCCTAATGTCCGTAAAATGGAAAAAGACACCTGAGGATAAGCCGGAAAGGATTTTTGCATCGGGACTTATATTAAAAAATGACTGTTGCAGGAAAGCTTTCTTAAAAGGAGCTTTTCTTTGTGCCGGTTCCGTGAACGATCCAAACGGGGCATATCATCTGGAGATAGTCTGTAAGAATAAAGATGATGCAGACAAGATATGTTCCATCATGTCATCATTTGATCTGGACGTAAAAGCCATAGGAAGAAAAAATAATATGGTGGTTTACCTTAAGGAAGGTGCCAATATCACCGACACCTTAAACCTGATGGGAGCTTACGTTGCCCAGATGGATTTTTATAATGTGATGATACTCAAAGATATGAGAAATGACGTTAACAGAAAAGTTAACTGTGAGACGGCGAACTTAAATAAGACGGTTGAAACCGCGGTAAAGCAGATAAAAGACATAGAATATATAAAAGAAACAACAGGGCTTGAAGCCTTAAATGATAAATTAAAGTCAGTTGCACTCCTTCGCAAGGAGTATCCGGAGGCAAGCCTTAAAGACCTTGGTGAGATGCTCACGCCTCCTCTGGGGAAGTCGGGTGTGAATCACAGATTAAAAAGCATCAGTGAATTTGCGGATGATCTGAGAAAAAGTAAAGGCATAAATTTGCAAAAAACGTGATAATCAGGCATAATAAACGGTGACTATGAACGGAGGAAGCTCATATATGAACAATGAAGAAATGATGAAGATCACCACGATAGATGAGGAGCAGTTTGACCAGCTTGTCCGCCAGACGATGAAGATGGACAAGATAGACCCTAATCTTTATGTGGAATATGATGTAAAAAGAGGGCTTCGAGACAGTAACGGTAATGGTGTGCTTACGGGACTTACCGAGATCTCAGAGGTGAGCGGTACACAGAATGTCCGAGGAAGAAAGATACCCGTTGACGGACGTCTTTATTACCAGGGGTATGAAGTGCGTGATCTTGTAGAGAATTTTGAGGGACACAGATACAGATTCGAAGAGGTGACATATCTTCTTATCTTCGGTGAACTTCCGTCCCGTGCACAACTTGAAGGTTTTGTCAGGATATTGAATGATCTGCAGGAGTTATCAGGTACATTTGTAAGAGACGTTATCATGAAGGCCACCACGGAGAATATCATGAACTCCATGATGAAGAGTATCCTGAATCTTTATTCGTACGACGAGTCTCCGGAAAGTACGTCCATAAGCAACGTGCTTCGTCAGTCCCTTCAGCTTATCGGGAAGATGCCTCTTCTTGCAGCATACGGATATCAGGCTTACAGACATTTCCATTTGAACGATTCTCTTATGATAAAGTCTCCCAAAAAGGATTATTCAACAGCGGAGAACATCCTTCACATGCTCAGGGAGAACGGAGAATTTACGGAGCTTGAAGCAGAGATCCTTGATATTTGCCTTGTTCTTCATGCAGAACACGGCGGCGGTAACAATTCCACATTTACCACTCATGTGGTCACATCTTCAGGGACAGATACTTATTCTGCCATTGCAGCAGCTATAGCATCCCTTAAAGGGCCGAAGCACGGCGGTGCCAATATCAAGGTCCAGAAGATGTTTGAAGACATTGAGGCAAATATCAAAGACTGGACAAACAGGGATGAGGTAAGGAATTATCTGAACGACATCCTTGATAAGAAAGCTTTTGACTGCACAGGTCTTATCTACGGTATGGGACATGCGGTATATACTCTTTCCGATCCGAGACAGGTCATCTTAAAAGATTTCGCGCGCAGACTTTCCGAGGAGAAAGGCAGACAGGAAGAATTTGCTCTTTATGAGATGGTGGAAGAGGAAGCAGCAGATCTTATCATGTCAAAAAGAAACATCTTCAAGCCGGTGTGTGCAAATGTGGATTTCTACAGCGGTCTTGTTTACTCAATGCTCGGTATTCCTGAAGAGTTGTTTACGCCTTTATTTGCAGTATCCAGGATATCGGGCTGGTGCTCACACAGACTTGAGGAACTGGTGAACGCAGGAAAGATCATCAGACCGGCTTACAAGTATGTGGGTAAGCAGAAAGAATACATACCTATGGATGACAGAAAGACGGTTCATATAAAGTTTGACTGACAGTGATATGGGACAATACAGAGTTAAAAAACTAAATAAGCCGATTGATGCCCGGATAACAGTTCCCGGCTCAAAGAGCATAACAAACAGGGCGCTTTTTATAAGCGCCTTTTGTGACGGGAAAAGTCTTTTGAAAAACGTTCTTTTTTCAGACGATACCGTTGCATTTATCGATTCCCTGGAAAAGCTTGGAATAAAGACCCTGATCCGGGGAAATACCGTATCGGTAAACGGAACAGGCGGGATGATCCCTAAAGACCATGCGTCCATAAATGTAGAGAGCGCAGGAACGGCAGCCAGATTCCTTACTGCCGCACTGGGTTTAAGTCACGGCACTTATATGATAAATGCTTCGGACCAGATGAAAAAAAGGCCCATGAAGCCCCTTTTTGATGCACTTTCCCATATGGGTTCTTTTATCGAGTATACGGAGGCGGAGGATCACCTTCCTGTCTATATAGGAGCAGGGGACAGTTTGCACTCTGAAGTATGTGTTGATTCTGATATCAGCACCCAGTTTTTAAGTGCGCTTCTTTTATCTGCACCGCTTGTCACCGATAAGACGGGAAGAGACATGGTGATACATGTGGAAGGGACAAGGGCTGAAGGCGCCTACGTAAGGATGACCCGTGAGGTGATGAAGAGCTTTGGGGTTGAGGTAAAAGCGGAACAGGGTGGGTTCAGGATACCGAAGGGAGAAAGATATATCCCGGGGGAATACAATATAGAACCCGATGTATCTGCAGCCTGTTATTTTTATGCGGCAGCAGCCGTGTCCGGGGGAAGAGTCACGGTGGAAGGAGTAAAAAAAGACTCACTTCAGGGTGACATAAGGTTTTTGGATGTACTGGAACGGATGGGCTGTTCTTATGAAGAAACTGGGTGCGGGATTCTGCTTAAAGGTCCTGAAGGCGGAGAACTTTCCGGGATAGACGTGGATATGAGGGACTTTTCAGACCAGACCATGACATTGGCGGCTATAGCTCCATTTTGTTCCTCTCCTGTAACCATAAGAAATGTGGGACACATCAGAAAGCAGGAATCAGACAGGATAAGTGCAATATGCACGGAGCTTTCGAAACTGGGAATAAAGACCGAGGAATATGAAGACGGTCTGAAGATATATCCCGGGGAAGTAAGTCCCGGTATCGTTGAAACATATAACGACCACAGGATAGCAATGGCATTTTCACTGACCGGCCTTATGGCGGGCGGTATTGTGATAGATAACTATGAGTGCTGTTCAAAGACATTCGGTGACTATTTTAACGTTTTGGAAAATATTTACCAAAATGGATAAAAAATGATAAAATACTCTAATAGACTTAATTGAATGAAAGGAAGGACATGCATATGAAGGAAGTAAAGATAGACATTATCTCAGGTTTTCTGGGAGCAGGTAAGACTACACTTATTAAGAAGCTTTTGGCGGAGGCACTTCCCGGAGAAAAGGTGGTCCTTATTGAAAACGAATTCGGGGAGATAGGAGTGGACCAGGAGTTCCTCAGTGATGCCGGTATCGAGATAAAAGAGATCAATTCAGGATGTATCTGCTGTTCCTTAGTAGGAGATTTCGAGAAGGCTCTGGCGGAAGTTATTGATACCTATGAGCCCGACAGGATCATTATCGAGCCTTCAGGTGTGGGCAAACTTTCAGATGTGATAAAGTCAGTACAGAACTTGAAAAATAAAAACATTGTTCTTAACAGTGCATCTACAGTTGTGGATGCGGGAAAAGCCAAGATGTACAACAGAAACTTCGGCGAATTTTTCAATAATCAGATACAGTCCGCCGGTACCGTTATCCTTAGCCGTACACAGCTGACTGACGACTCAAAAGTAATGGATGCGGCTGAGATCGTACAGGGACTTAATGAGCATTGCTCCATTATCACCACGGAATGGGATAAGCTTGACGGAAACAAGATACTTATCCAGATGGAAGGCGGTGGTGATCTGATTGAGATGCTTCTTGACGAGATGAGGCATCCCGAGCGTCATTATCATGATCACGGTGACGGAAACTTCCATTATCATGATGATGAGGGTAATACCCACGAAGCAGGGGAGCATGACCATGACCATGAGCATGAGCACCATCATGACCATGAGCACGACCATGAACATCATCATGACCACGATCACGACCATGAGCATGAGCACCATCATGACCATGACCACGATCATGACCATGATCACGACCATGAACATCATCATGACCACGATCACGACCATGAGCATGAGCATCATCACGACCACGATCACGACCATGACCATGATCACGATCATGAGCATGAGCACCATCATGACCACGGCGACAGCTGCGGCTGCGGACACGACCACGGACATGACCATGATCACCACCATGCGGACGAGGTGTTCACAAGCTGGGGAATCGAGACTCCTGTTACGATAGAAAAAGATGCGCTTCAGAATGCGCTGGAGACATTGGCTGATGAGGCTGTTTGCGGAACGGTACTGCGTGTAAAGGGGATGCTGCCTGACAGCGCCGGCAACTGGATGTTCTTTGATGTGACGCCGGGAGAAGTGGAGATAAGAGACGGAGTCCCCGAGACTACCGGTAAGATAGTCGTAATAGGTACAGATATAAACGTTGATAAGATAAAAGAATTATTCGGTGTGTAAAAGGAGCGTTTTGCAGTTATGCCGGAACAGGATGAATATTTAATACCAATCTTTTTGATAAACGGACAGTTAGAGAGCGGAAAGACCACCTTTATATCCGAGTTAGTGGAGGGTGGTCAGTTTGATGACGCCCAGAAAAAACTGATCATCGCCCTGGAAGAGGGAGAGGTGGAGTATGACAGACAGCTTCTGAAAGAACACGGGGTTGACCTTGAGATACTTACCGATGAGGAATTCACCAAAGAAAAACTTGAGGAGCTGGAAGAAAAATACAGCCCCTGGGCAGTCATCATGGAATACAACGGTATGTGGGATCCGGCGCGCATTGCCGAGACGGGTCTTCCTGAAGGATGGGCGATCTATCAGACCATAACCCTTATGAACGCTGAGACATTCAAACTGCAGTGGAGCAATATGCAGTCCATCATGGCAGAGACGGTAAAGACGGCGGAAAGTGTGATCTTTAACCGATGCGACTTAGAGACTATGGATCTGGGGTCATTCCGCAGGAGCATGAAGGTCCTTAATCCTGCCATAGACGTTATATTTGAGGATAAGAACAGGGAGATCATCACAGGCGTGAACGAGGTGCTGCCTTATGACATGGATGCCGAGAGCATTGATGTTGCAGATGAGGATTTCGGTATCTGGTTTGTGGATGCAAGGGAGCGTCACGATGCCTATGACGGAAAAGTTTTTCATTTCAAAGCGCAGGTGTTCAGGCTGAAGAACATGGACAAAAGCATATTTGTGGCATCAAGAAAAGCAATGACCTGTTGTGAAAATGACATAGCAACTGTTGGATTTATCGCTGAGTGCGGTAAAGACTATGTTTTTGAAAAAGATGAATGGTTGGAGCTTACCGTACGTGTAGGATACGAAAGAAGAAACGAATACAATGATGTAGGACCTGTATTAAAGATAATAGAAGCAAAGAAGACAGAACCTCCAAAACAGGAGATAGTTTATTTTTAAAAAAGAGGATGAAACTTTGAAGATAAGGGATATTTTCGCTCAGGGAAAAAATACACTTTCATATGAAGTGTTCCCGCCAAAGAAAGATACTGATTTTGCCATTGTGGAGAGAGCCGTGCTTGAAATGGCGGCAAAGCATCCTGACTACATGAGTGTAACATACGGCGCAGGAGGCTCTACCCGGGATAACACGGTTAAGCTTGCGGGAGAGATACAGAGGCTCTTCGGAGTTCCAACAATCGCCCATCTTACATGTGTGGGTGCCACCAAAGAATCTATCCATAAGGTTCTTGATGAGATGAAATCTGCCGGTATCGAGAATGTGCTGGCACTAAGGGGCGACAGACCGAAAGATTTTGACGGGGAGCCGTTTACGGATTTTAAAAATGCATCAGAACTTACGGCAGATATAAAAGAGTACGGTGACTTTTGTGTGGGCGGAGCCTGTTATCCTGAAGGCTACCCCGAGGATGACAGCAAAGATGTAAATATCACGAACCTTAAGAAAAAAGTGGATGCGGGATGTGAATATCTCACCACCCAGATGTTTTTTGACAACAACATTTTCTATAATTTCTTATACAGGGTAAGGGAAAAGGAGATCAAAGTTCCGGTGATACCGGGGATCATGCCCGTTACCAAGCCTGCCCAGATAAAGAGAGCCATAGAACTTTCAGGGACAAATGTACCCGAGAGATTTAAAAATCTCGTGGACAGGTTCGGGCACAATGATGCGGCCATGAGACAGGCCGGGATCGCATATGCCACGGATCAGATCATTGACCTTTACGCAAACGGCATAAAGCATATACACGTTTATTCCATGAATAAGCCGGATATAGCCGAAGCCATAAGAAATAACGTTTCTGAGATATTGGGATGATATATTGGAGGCATGAATGAATAATAACATACTTATCGCACAGTCAGGAGGACCTACGGCTGCAATAAATGCTGCCCTTGCAGGTATAATAAGTGCCGCTTTAAAGTCGGATAACACAGGAGAGATATTCGGCGGAGTTAACGGGGTACAGGGAATACTTGAGGAAAACATAATAAGCCTCACCGAAAGGTTTGAAGGAGATGAAGATGCCTTAAGACGCCTGAGGTTTACACCTGACATGTATCTGAAGACATGCCGGTATAAGCTTAAAAAACCTGAAGAAGATGACAGCGATTATACGAGGCTTACGGAGATATTTAAAAAATATAATATCGGCATGTTCTTTTACATAGGCGGGAATGATTCCATGGATACGGTGGCCCGCATAAAAACTTTCACCGAAAGCCGGGGGCTTTCAGTAAAAGTTGTGGGAGTTCCAAAGACTATAGACAATGATCTTGTTGAGATCGATCATGCACCGGGCTTTGGTTCCGCCGTGAAATATGTAGCGACCACTTTCAGGGAAGTGATGATGGATACGGGGCTTTACCCGCTGGAATATGTGGCAGTGGTGGAGATCATGGGAAGGGATTCAGGATGGCTTACAGCTGCGGCAGTACTGGCTCCGCCTGAGAACTTTCCGTCGGAACCTGTTATATGTCTTCCGGAGGTGCCTTTTGATAAAGAAAAATTTATCGACAGGGTAAATGAGGAAGTGCAGAAGGCGGGTTTTGCCGTAGTTGCAGTATCCGAAGGTCTGAAAGATAAAGACGGAAATTATATTTCCGCAAGTACAGGTTACGTTGATAAATTCGGACATCCCCAGCTGAGTGGCACGGCAAGCGCCTTGGCAGGTCTTATAAAGGAAGCGATTGGATGCAAAGTCAGGAGCATAGACCTGGGTTCAGCACAAAGATCCGCAGGCCATATTTCATCGGAGACAGACATTAATGAAAGCTATAATTTGGGAGAGAACGCTTTCAGATATGCTTCTGAAGGGAAAAGCGGTATCATGGCTACCCTTACAAGAAAGGGAAATGATCCTTATATCGTGGAATACGGATATGTGGATGTTACGAAGGTTGCAAACAGGGTAAAGGATGTTCCGCCTGAATGGATAGATGAGGACAACTTTACCGTGACGGCTGACATGATCCATTATTTGAGACCTCTTACAGAGGGAGAGACGAAGGTTGATTATAAGGAAGGTCTGCCGGATTATTTATACGACAGATATTAATAAAAAAAAGAAGGTGTAAAAAAAGTGAGAGAGAGTGGCTGTAAGGAACCGGTCATTAAACTGAAACCCTTATACAAAGACTACCTCTGGGGCGGCAATAATCTCAAAGCAATGTTCGGTAAAGAGTCAAGCCGTGATATTGCCGAGAGCTGGGAACTGTCAGCTCATAGTGAGGGAGTAAGCAAGATCGCAGACGGGGAGTATGCCGGAAAGGACTTTACGGAGTACCTTGACATTGTAGGAAGATCTGCGTTGGGAACCAATGTGTACAGATATGAGAAATTTCCGATACTGATAAAGTTCATAGATGCGGCAAAGCTTCTTTCCATTCAGGTTCATCCCGATGATCTGTACGCCCTTCAGGTAGAAGGAGAATACGGAAAGAATGAGATGTGGTATGTGGTGGATGCACAGCCGGGTGCCTATCTTTATTATGGCCTTTCACGTCCCGTTACGAAACAGGAGCTGAAGGAAAGGATAGAAAATAATACTCTTAAAGAAATATTAAATAAAGTTCCCGTACAGCCCGGAGATGCATTATTTGTAAAAGCCGGAATTATCCATGCCATAGGCAAAGGCGTGATAATATGCGAGATACAGCAGAATTCAAACCTTACATACCGCATAGATGATTACGGCAGGACAGACAAGAACGGAGAGCCGAGAGAGCTTCACATAGACAAAGCCCTGGAGTCTACGGACATAGATCTGAACGTAACACTTGCAAAGATAGGGCCGACGAAATCATCAGGCAGAGAAAAAAAGGAAAACAGGCTGGTTGAAAGCATCTACTTTACCGTGGATCTGATAAAGAATGAAGATGTGTTTGAAGTGCCTGTGAGCAAAGCTTCATTTGTTGCTATGGTCTTTATAAAAGGTGAAGGAATCTTAAAGACCGGCGATACGGGAGCAGAACATGCCTTTAAAGCAGGAGATACCTTTTTTGTAAACGCCGGAGAGCGGATCGTGAGCGTTGAGGGTAAATCAGAGTTTTTGACGGTAAGGATATAGTGGTATGAAGAAATTTTTATTATATCTTGTGTGTGCGGGGCTTGTGGCTTTTTTTGCCATAACCTTGTATCTGGGGAAAAATCCCAAGGTTTCGGATGAGTATCGCGCGTTTTATATAGACCATACTGTAAAGAAATGGAAAAATCCCGGTCACTGACCGGTTTAATTTTTGTAACGGAGATCAACTATGAGCAATAAAAAACTTATAGCCAATATATTGATAATATTTTTGATCACCCGTGGTATCTTCGCTGCTGTTTATTTTATATATTGTGCTGTCTGCAATGATAATTCCGGTTTTGAAGCCGTATTCGGAAGGTGGGATACGGAGCATTACAGTGACATTATTGAAAATGGATATCACTATACCAATAAATCAAACGGTCAGGCTAACTGGGCTTTCTTCCCACTGTTTCCGTTAGCGTGCCGGGGTGTAAGGATGATCTCGGGCGGAAACCTTTCTCCTTTTTGGTGCGGGATCATCGTATCAAATGTCTGCCTTGTCATCGCAGCGTTTTTTGCGGTGAAGCTAATAAGGGACAGAGGGATAGTTAAAGGAGAGAGGGGTGTTCTCTTTACCGGACTTTCGAAAAACGGAAGTCTCCTGGCCTGGTTTTTGATGCTGGGACCTTTCACCGTTTATTTTTCAGCGGTCTATACGGAGAGTCTGTTCGTTCTTCTTCTGGTTCTGTTTTTTTATGCAGCTCAGAAAGAATTATTTCCTTTGGCGGGTATGTTTGCAGCCCTTGCGGGAGCCACGAGAAGCGTTGGAGTTCTCCTTATTATACCGTTGATCATGGCAATGTATTCGTCTTACAGAAAAGAAAAAGGGAGCGGGAATATTTTCTGCTTTGTGGGAAATGTGTTTGCAAGACCGGCAAGGCTTTTCAGTCTGTTGCTGGTACCGGTAGGTCTTTTCTGCTATATGCTCTATCTTTACTTTTTCCTGGGGGATGCGTTCGGGTTCATTCATGTACAGGTTGCATGGAGAAATGAGGACTTTTTACCGGTGATAGGGGTGCTTAAGCATTACCTTTTCAGTACAGGAGAGATACACTACACCATAAGTGCGTGGATATGCATAGCAGCATTTGTTCTTTATGTATGGATGTTCGTAAAGGGATTAAGGAGAGAGGCGGTCTGGGGTATCATAAGTCTTTTGCTGCCGCTGACATCCCATATCATGAGTACCCCCAGGTTTATTTCCGGGTCATTTGTTGTATGGATGGGTATGTATCTTCTGATCAAGAGTATGAAGTCCCATGGGGCGCAGGTGTTCTTTACCATATTGCTTTATGCCGGCGGTGTGATAACTATAGCAATGTGGTATGCCCAGGCGCATCTTATTATGTGATAAGATTGTTTTTCATAACACCGTCAGGGATATGCTTTTGCCGTCTGTACGCTTGCTGAACTGAGATAAGTTCAGGATGTATAAGCAGATACGCAAGCGTAAGGCCGGCAAAAACATACCCTGACGGCATAAAAACAATATGCGTACACTTGTCATAGCTATGCCTCAATAGTAAAATTGGTTTGAAATACGGAGGATAGTACATTATGAGAAAAATCTTTGCCGGTCTTGCTGCTGTCATGCTCATATTTTTGTGTATAAGCGGTATTGCCGGGTGTTCGTTTCCGGGAAATGAAAAGCCCACAGAGACAGCAAGCTTTCAGACTGTAAGCGGGAAGACGGAAAGCGGTTCGGATTTTACTCCGGATGAGGACGGCTCATATACTTCCATGTCTGAGGTGGCGGCGTATATACACACCTACGGACATCTTCCGGATAATTATATAACCAAGAGCAAGGCGAAAAAGCTGGGGTGGAACGCACAGGAAGGAAACCTGTGGGAAGTGGCTCCCGGTAAAAGCATAGGCGGGGACACCTTCAGCAACTATGAAGGAAAGTTGCCAAAGGCATCAGGAAGAAAATATCGCGAGTGTGATATTGACTATAACGGCGGGACAAGGAATGCTAAAAGGCTGGTATATTCCAACGACGGTCTGATCTTTTACACTCAGGATCATTATAAATCCTATACGCAGCTTTATTGACAAACATAAAGTGATCAGGAATGGATGTTATCATGAAAGAAATAATATTGGACTTCAAAAAATTTATGACGGTAAAAGGTGCTCACCGGTATATCGAAAGAGAGATGGATTTTCCGGGCTACTACGGCAGAAATCTGGATGCTCTCTATGATTGTCTTACGGATATCAGCGAGCAGGTAAAGGTGAAGATCATAAACTGTGATATGACGGATCACACGGACAATTCCATAGTGAATGTTTTTTGGGATGCAGCGGAAGAAAATGAATCTTTAGAAGTAGAAGTTGAAAGAGGGATCATACAGGATGAAGATTGAAATGCCCAAGGATGTGGCGTCAATAATTTCAAGATTACAGCATGCGGGTCATGAAGCCTTTGTTGTGGGGGGATGCGTAAGGGATACGCTCCTGGGTCGTGAGCCTGAGGACTGGGATATCACCACATCCGCAAAACCGGAAGAGGTAAAGATCATATTTATAAAGACCATCGACACGGGTATAAAGCACGGGACCGTGACGGTACTTGTAAACGGCAACGGCTATGAGGTGACTACTTACAGGATAGACGGAGACTATGCGGACGGAAGGCATCCTGATAACGTGAAGTTTACAAGAAGCTTAAGGGAAGATTTAAAGAGACGAGACTTCACCATAAACGCCATTGCTTATAATGACGATAAAGGGATAAGGGATGACTTTGACGGAATTCCGGACCTTCAAAGGCATATCATAAGAGCAGTTGGAGATCCCTTTGAGAGATTTTCAGAGGATGCTCTCAGGATGATGCGCGCCATAAGATTTTCCGCACAGCTTGGTTTTAATATAGATATCAACACATATCAGGCCATTAAGGTCATGGCGGACGGCATAAAGAATGTCAGTATGGAACGTATCCAGGCAGAGCTTGCAAAGACCATCCTTTCAGATCATCCTGAGTGCGTTTCCGAATATCGTATGACAGGGCTGTTTTCCGAGATCCTGCCTGGTATAAACGCTGTACTTGGTTCAAAAGATGCGGAAAAGGTACGTTCAATGCTTCGTTATATGCCCAGTACTCCTGTGATGAGGTATGCGGCACTTCTTAGTCCCCTGGGCTCGGGAAAAGCCAGGGAGACTATGAAGACCCTGAAGATAGATAACAACACGACGGACATGGTCACCAGGATAATAAGATATTCCGGTGAAGAGGAGAAGTTGGGAGAAAATGAATTTGCTGTAAGAGAGGCAATGTACAAATACGGTCCGGCACTGATGGAAAATCTTTTTGTTTTTTCTGAAGCAGAGATTTTTACAAAGGAAGAAGTAACAGGACTGAACATGCGTGGCAGCCGTAATCATTTAAAGACCATACGAAGATACTATGACGAAATAATTGAGAGGGGAGACTGCATAAGCCTCAGGAAACTGGATGTGACGGGAGACGATCTGCTGGAGCGCGGATACAGTGGCAAAAAAATAGGAGAGACCCTTGAGTGGCTGATGCACATAGTTTTGGAAAATCCGAAACTAAACGACAAGGAGACTCTCCTGGATATGCTGGATACGGGTTTTTGAGACAAAGGTTAATGCTCTTAACCGCAAACACCCCCGGGAACCGGGTAAACCCGGCAAGACCGGTCGGAGTGCCCGGGGATATGTTTTACCTGTTAATGAATCTGAATGCCTCGATGATCAGGATCGCATGATCCATTGCAATCCGGTCCGACCCCAGAAGTTCAAAATATTCACTGCTTAAAACACCGGACTGAGTGCGGTGTTTTTTTAGTTTGGCAGAAAGCTTAAGATCTTTTTCTTTGTTTTCCAAAGTCAGGAAGATCAGATCATTTTCTTCTTTAACTTCAATATCAAAAAAAGCCGCATCCGCCGCGTCATCCCCGGCTTTGGGGCATATTAAATCTTCTTTTACCATTGCGGTAAAGAGGGTGGTTATTATGGTGGTCCGCGGGTCTCTTTCGGGGCTTCCGAAGGCCTTTACCTGTACGGGAGTGATATCTGTAACCCCCGTCTCTTCCATTAACTCTCTTGCTGCGGCTTCGCATATCCCTTCGTTTAATTCTACAAAACCGCCGGGCAGCGCCCAGAATCCTATAGAGGGGTGGTTGCGCCTCTTTACCAGGAGTAATTTTAATCCGCTGATAATTTTTCCGGAAATGTCCTTATAGGAGAAAACGGCAGTGTCCACCGTGGGAGAAGGGTTTTCATACATGCCCGGATCATAGTTTTTAACAAAATCCTCCAGACTTACCCCGTCTTCGTTGAGGGATCCGTCGCCTTCGAATATCTTGTTATATATTTCGTTTTTTTTGCTCATGCCGGTTCTCCTTTTTTTCTTTATATAATACTATGCGTTGTTGTCCCGGGCAAGTAAATGCGCGGGACGGGGATTTTCCGGCCGGGCTGATTACAGCTTCCGTGATTTACCTTTCCAAACTGTAGAATCCGGCCCTGAAGAATTTACAGAACGACTGAATCGTTTAAACACAAAGGTCAAGCAATGAAGCTGCATCAAAGTTTTTATTACAGAAAGTTATCATGCAGCGTTGCTTGACCTTTGTAAACGATTAAGTCATTCTGAATTCTTCGGACCGTTTTCTAATGTTCGGAAAGGCAAACACGAAGCTGTTTATTAACCCGACACCGGAAACTGCCTTGTATCTGTATAAAAAAATATTGACAACTCTATGTTTTTACTTTAATATATTAGGGCATGCCGCTCGGGTACGGGCATGAAGCAGAGCCATAACGGCTCTCCCCAAAACCGGCGAATAAATAGTCAGGAGGATATTATGTACGCTATTATTGCAACAGGTGGAAAACAGTACACAGTCGCTGAAGGCGATGAGATTTTTGTAGAAAAGTTAGGATTAAATGAAGGGGATTCCGTTACATTTGATCAGGTTCTTTTCGTTAACGACGGCAAAGCGAGCAAGGTGGGAACACCTACTGTAAGCGGAGCAAGCGTTTCAGCTACAGTTGTTAAAGAAGGACGCGCAAAGAAAATTATCGTTTACAAGTATAAGGCTAAGAAGGGCTATCACAAGAAGAACGGTCACAGACAGCCATATACAAAGGTTAAGATTGAGAAGATCAACGGTTAATTTTTAGAAAGATGTAAAGGAGGAGAAGACCATGTTATTTTTTAACCTTCAGTTATTCGCTCATAAAAAGGGTGTAGGTTCCACAAAGAACGGACGTGACTCAGAATCTAAGAGACTTGGTGCTAAGAGAGCTGACGGACAGTTTGTACTTGCCGGCAACATTCTCTACAGACAGCGCGGAACAAGGATCTTACCCGGAGTGAACGTAGGACGCGGAAAAGATGATACACTTTTTGCTCTCGTGGACGGAACTGTTCGTTTTGAGAGAAGAGGTAAAGATAAAAAGCAGGTTTCGGTTTATCCGAAGGAAGCTTGATCAATATGTTGAAGATCGGTGCATAGGCGCCGATTTTTTTATGTGTTTTGACCTTTTTAAATTAAAGCTCCATGATCTGTTTTTCCAAACTGTAGAATCCGGCCCTAAAGAATTTAAAGAACGACTAAATCGTTTGAACACGGACAAAAAGCATAAAAGTTGCTTCGCAACAATGCTTTTTGTCCGTAAACGATTTACCCGTTCTTAATTCTTTGGACCGCCTTCTAATGTTCGGAAAAACAGACATGGAGCTGTTATTTTGTTGACACAGGGCAAAATGTCTATCTCGATAAAAATCTTGAAATGCACCGGGGGATTGGATAATATAATTAAGTGTAATAAGCAGTCGGAAAAGCGAAACCGAAAGGAAAATAGTATGGAGTATGATGTCATAATCGTGGGCGCGGGTCCAAGCGGGATATTCTGCGCGTATGAGCTTATCAATAAAAATCCTTCCCTGAATATCCTTATGCTTGAAAAGGGGAATGATATGGCGCACAGGATTTGTCCCAAGAGAAAGACTGGAGTGTGCGTCCATTGCAAGCCCTGCAATATAACCACGGGCTTTGCCGGGGCGGGAGCCTTTTCAGACGGGAAACTGACACTTGCATCCTCAGAAACAGGGGGAAATCTGGATAAGCTGATAGGGGAGCCTTTAGTAAAAGAGCTTATCGGGAAGATGGATGATATCTACCTGAAGTTCGGAGCGGATACCCGTCTTTACGGTACGGATAACCCGGAGGCAGTGAAAAGGATCAGAGAGAAAGCCGAGGCGGCAGGGATGAAGCTTGTGGAAAGCCCCATAAGACATCTGGGGACGGAGGCAAGCTATGAGATATATTCCAAGCTTGAGGCATACCTTTTGGAGAAGGGGGTAAAAATCCTGTTTAAGACTGCGGTTGAAGATATACTCACGGACAATGGAGAAAAGGTTAAAGGTGTCATAAGTAAAGACGGAGAAGAATTTTACTCAGATACGGTAATAATAGGCGCGGGACGTGAAGGAGCAAAGTGGTTTAAGAACGTATGCGAAAAGCACGCGATCAAGACGACTCCGGGGACAGTGGATCTGGGAGTTCGGGTAGAGTGTCCGGACTCAGTAATGCAGGAGTTAAACGAAGCCATGTATGAGTCAAAGCTTATCTACTATACGAAAGAGTCAAATGATAAGGTAAGAACCTTTTGTCAGAACCCGTCGGGTGAAGTGGCTTTGGAAAATTATCACCTGCCGGGAGGAGTTACTGTGACTACGGTGAACGGTCATGCATACAAGGGGGCAGATCTGAAAACGGATTATACGAATTTTGCACTTCTTGTGTCCAAGAATTTTACCGAGCCTTTTAAGGAGCCTTTAGAGTATGGTGCCATTTTTGCCAGAGCCGCGAATATGCTTGCGGGAGATACGGTTCTTGTTCAGTCTTATGGTGATATTAAAAAACACAGACGCAGTACTCCGGAGCGCCTTGCGGAAGCCGGAGCTGCGCCAACATGCACCGACGCCGCTCCCGGAGACCTGACACTGGTCATACCAAAGCGCATCATGGATGCCATTATCGAGATGATAGAGGCTATGGACAAAGTTGCCCCGGGGCTTGCAGATGATGCTACGCTTTTGTACGGTATAGAAGTGAAATTTTATTCAAACAAAGTCCTTATAGATGAGCGCTGCGAGACGAATATCAAAGGCCTTTTTGCCATAGGTGATTCCTCATCATGGACAAGGGGGCTGTCCATGAGCTCGGCTATGGGGCTGTATGTAGCGGATCAAATAAGAAAACAGCGCCGATGAACGGCGCTGTTTTCTTAAGTAGTAATGTATAATAATGAAATCTCCACCGATATAATACAATTTTATGGGTCCTATTAGAAGCACCAAAACATTATTTTTTTATGGTACCAGATTTTCTTGAAACAAATCCGGATATAAGGTATCATCGTTTTTATCATGAACAACAAAGAACTGATAACAGAATTAAAAGAAAACAGAATACCTGATAAAGAGGATTTGAAACAGCTCCTGACTTCCCTGACAAAAGAGGATGAGGAATTCCTTTATGAAACAGCACGAAAAGTCAGGGAGGATATCTACGGGAAAGACGTGTACGTCCGCGGACTGATAGAGTTTACCAACTACTGCAGGAACGACTGCACTTACTGCGGGATCAGGGCGTCAAATAAAAATGCCTTAAGATACCGTCTGACCCGGGAGGAGATCATGGAATGTGCCGCACTTGGTCATGAACTGGGATTTCGCACATTTGTGATGCAGGGCGGTGAGGATATGCATTTTACCGACGAGTATATGTGTGAGATCATATCCGGGATAAAAGAGGCTTTCCCCGACAGTGCGGTTACTCTTTCGGTAGGTGAGCGGGACAGGGAGACATATCAGAGATATTTTGATGCCGGGGCTGACAGATTCCTTTTGCGTCATGAGACCGTTACCCCTGAGCATTATTCGTTTTTACATAACGGAAAGATGAGTATAGAGACCAGGCTCAGATGCCTGAATGATCTTAAAAGTATAGGTTTTCAGGTGGGGTGCGGGATGATGATAGGCTCCCCGGGCCAGACCGTGGACAATCTGGTGAGTGACCTGATCTTTATCAGTGAATTCAGGCCGCATATGGTGGGGATGGGGCCTTTTATTCCCCATAATGAGACGCCTTTTAAAAACGAGCCTGCAGGAAGTCTCGAGGATACCCTGCATCTTTTGTCCATTGTGCGGCTGATGCTGCCGGAGGTGCTCCTTCCCGCCACCACGGCTTTGGGAACCCTTGTGCCGACAGGGCGTGAACTGGGGATACTGGCGGGTGCAAACGTGGTCATGCCGAACCTCTCGCCGGTAAGCGTAAGGAAAAAATATATGCTCTATGACGGAAAGATAAGCACCGGGGAAGAAGCTGCGGAATGTCTGGAGGCTCTTTCCAAAAGGATTGACAGTACGGGATATAAGATAGCTATGGTCAGAGGCGATCATTCTTCATTAAAAAAATAAAAAGTTGATACGTTTGGTTAAAATCGTGTTAAAATGTAACGGTAAACCAGATTTAAGGTATGTGTTTTATTAAAAGTCAGGAGGAATAAGACATGGGATTGATTAAAGCTTTAGCAGGCTCTGTTGGCGGAGTTTTGGCAGATCAGTGGAAAGAGTTCTTCTACTGCGAATCGCTCAGCACGGACGTGCTTGTGGCAAAGGGTCAGAAACGTACATCAAAGCGTTCATCCAATACAAGGGGCGAGGAGAATATCATCACTACCGGATCTGTTATTTCAGTAAATGACGGACAGTGCGTGATACTGGTCGACCAGGGTAAGGTGGCTGAGATCTGCGCCGAGCCGGGCGATTTTACCTATGATGCTTCTACGGAGCCGTCAATTTTTTGCGGAAGTCTCGGACAGGGTATAAAGGAAACCTTCAAAAAGATCGGAAGACGTTTCACCTTCGGTGGTGATACTGCCCATGACCAGAGAGTTTATTATGTAAACACAAAAGAAATCCTGGGAAATAAATACGGTACGACAAATCCCGTTCCGTTCCGTGTTGTGGACAGGAATATCAATCTGGATCTTGATGCCGGACTGAAATGTCACGGAGAGTACTCCTTCAGGATCATTGATCCCATTCTTTTCTATACCAATGTATGTGCAAACGTGTCTGATGAGTACAGACGAGAGTCCATCGATTCCCAGTTAAAGACGGAGCTCCTTACGGCGCTTCAGCCGGCACTGGCTAAGATCTCCGCAATGGGTATCAGATACAGCGAGGTTCCGGCACATACCAAGGAACTTGCACAGGCACTTGACGAGGAGCTTACCGCTGAGTGGAAAGAGCACAGGGGTATTGAGATCGAGACCTTCGGTGTATCTTCAGTCACACTTCGTGAAGAGGATGAGAAGATAATCAAGGATGCTCAGAGAAATGCCATCAACAGAGATCCGCAGATGGCTGCGGCAACCCTTGTTGGTTCCCAGGCTCAGGCTATGCAGGATGCTGCAAACAACGAAAACGGTGCGTTTATGGGATTTGCAGGCATGGGCATGGCGCAGAACGTCGGCGGGCAGCAGGCAACCAATATGTTTAACATGGCAGGTGCCACCGGTACGGGACAGCAGACTGACATTGATGCCACATCTGCACAGATGCAGGCAAACCAGGCAGCCATGAATGCCAATAAGCCTAATCAGACTCCTCCTCCGGAGGGAGCGCCCGCGGGACCTGACGGACAGACTCCTCCACCACAGGGCGGACCCGAGGGTCAGCCACAGGGAGGCGGGGCAGCAGTACCTCCTCCGGTGGCTCCGGGAGCAGGCGTATGGACATGCTCATGTGGCGCTGAGAATTCAGGCAACTTCTGCTCAAACTGCGGTCAGCCCAAGCCGGCACCGACTGGTGTGTGGACATGTGAGTGCGGTACGGAGAATTCAGGTAATTTCTGTTCTAATTGCGGAAAGCCGAGGCAGTAAGGGGGGAATGTTCACGGTTTAATAAGGGCAACTCTGTGATCTGCCTTTCCAAACCGTAGAATACAGCCCTGAAGAATATCCAGACCGATAATCCGGTATAAGCACGAATAAAAAGCATAAACTCAAAACTGCGACAGGAACGATTCCTGTCGCAGTTTTTCAAACAGAATGCTTTTCATTCGTATACCGGATTATCGCTCTGTATTCTTCGGACTGTCTTCTAATGTTTGGAAAGACAGACACAGAGCTGCTTTTTAAACCGAACTGCATACTTTGTTTGCAAATGGTTTGATGGCAGATGATAAGCTGGTAGCAAAAGGCGTAAGCCACCTTGTAAAGTTTTTTCATGTTTGCCGTCACCTTGCCATGCCCCCGCAAAACCGTCCGCTTGCCCCGCAGGGCAGCACGAATTGCCCGCCTGCTACGGGAAGCCCCACCTCGTCGGCCTCGATGGTACCGCGGAACTTTCCAAGGACAAGCTGCAGCATATATTTCAGGACTCCTGGCTGAAGGCCGGTGGTGTATGAATTGATAAGAAACGCAAGAGGCTCATTGGTGAGTACTTTTGCACACAGATTTATAAGATCAAAGATATTATCCTCGATCTTCCAGATCTCGCCCTTGGGTCCCCTGCCGTATGACGGGGGATCCATTATTATTATGTCGTAGGAATTTTCGCGTCTGATCTCACGCTCCACAAATTTGACGCAGTCATCCACCAGCCAGCGTATGGGCTTGTCGGCAAGGCCGCTGGATACGGCATTTTCCTTTGCCCAGGTGACCATGCCCTTTGAGGCGTCCACGTGGGCGACGGAGGCGCCGGCAGCAGCACATGCAAGTGTGGCACCGCCCGTGTATGCAAAAAGGTTCAGGACCTTCACGGGGCGTCCGGAATTTGCGATAAGACCTGCCATCCACTCCCAGTTAACCGCCTGCTCGGGGAAAAGTCCCGTATGTTTAAAAGAAAAAGGCTTCAGGTTAAAGCTTAGGGTTTTCCCCACGCTTCGCAGGTCATAATTTATGCTCCACTGCTCGGGCAGATCAAAGAACTCCCAGTCGCCGCCACCTCTATCGCTTCTGTGGTAGTGGGCGTTTAGATTTTTCCAGTTTTTATTTTTCTTATCCGTTTTCCAGATGACCTGGGGATCCGGACGGGCGAGGATATAGTCCCCCCAGCGCTCCAGCTTCTCCCCGCCGGAGGTGTCCAGGATCTCATAATCGGACCAGTTATCTGCAATGTACATGATACATCCTTCCAAAAAAATATTTAATGATCGGTATGTATGTCGATCTGTTGATAAGGAATCTGAATTCCTGCCTCTTTTAATGTGTTCTGTATGACCAGCATTGCCTGACGGTGAAGCTCGTACCGGTTGGCGGGATCCTCGCACCAAAAGAACACAGCGTAGGAAATGGAAGAATCAAGAAATTCCTCGGTCCCCGCAAAGCGTGCACGCTCAATGCCTTCAAGCTTCGCTATCCTTTCCGCGGCTTTGGTAAGAACCTTTCCTACGGCTATATGGTCGTCATTGTATGAAAGATTTACTCTGATGGAGCAAAGCTTCGGAGCGATGGATATCTGGGAAATGTTTCTGTTACAGATGGTGATAAGCTCTTTGTTGATAGTAAGCTCCAGTCTTGTTACTCTCAGGTTAAAGTCAACTATCTTTCCTTCATAATCCCCGTATCTTACAATATCACCCACTTTGAAAAACTTATCGCTCACCAGTCGGAATCCCATGATCACGTCTTTTAAGATATCCTGGAGCGCAAGACCCACAACGGCACCGGCTATACCGAGACCTGTGATAAGGCCGCTTATGTTGATGCCGTTTGCTTCAAGGATTGCAAGGACGATGATTATCGGTATTATGATCTTGAAAATGTCAAACAGGATGGAAGAAGTGGTTTTCGCCTCTTTTTCCTTCCCGGAAAGCCAGTTCCATTTTTTTCGTGAGTATGACGTGAAAAACCACAAAAAAACTGCAATCCCGATGATGATAAGGCTTGCAATGAAATATTTAGATGTAAAAAATGCCTGTAATTTATCCATTTTTTGATTATATAGGCTTTTTAAAAAACAGGCAAGGCAGGAAAGAGCAGGGCCATATTTTTTATCAGGCAACTTGACATATGGTCACTGAGAGTTTATACTTCCGATAAATCTAAATAAATTTAGATAAATAAATAAACCTAAATTAATTAAGACAAGGAGAACTGAAATGACAACATTTGAAAAGGTAAGAGAACTCATTAACGACGTTATGCACATAGAAGAGGACAAGATCACTCTTGAATCCAATCTCTTTACTGATCTGGGATTTGACTCAATTGAAGCCTTTGAGCTTGTGGCGGCCATCGAAGAAGAATTCGGTGCAACGGTAAGTGATGAGGATGCGGAGACCTTAAAGACAGTAAAAAATATCGTGGACTATATAGACTCACACAAATAATACGAGGTTGTAAATGGAGATAAAAAAAGAAGATATTTTGGAGCTGATGGAGCGTTTTGAAGCTTCATCCCTTTCCAGAATGAACTTTACACAGGAAAACATTTCCATCGAATTTGAAAAAACACCCGGGGGAGAGATGCCTGCCGCATCCGCTGCCAAGCAAGGCGGTACCGGTGTGTCGCAGGAGGCTGCATCATCGGAAGCTGCACCCGCAAAAGAGCAGGAGGGGACACCCGTAAAAGCACCTCTGGCCGGGGTGTTTTACAGAGCACCGAGTCCTGATGCCGCTCCTTTTGTAAAAAAAGGGCAGACAGTCAGAAAAGGAGATGTGGTGGGGATCATTGAAGCCATGAAGATGATGAACGAGATAACCGCACCCGTATCCGGTGTGATAAAGGAAATAAATGCTGAGAATGCTGCATTTGCACAGTACGGAGATGTACTTATGACCATCACTGAGGAGTAACATGTTTAAACGAATTTTAATAGCATCCAGAGGCGAGATAGCCATGCGTATCATCCGTTGCTGCAGGGAAATGGGTATAGAGACGGTTCTTGCCGTATCAGAAGAGGACAAATCCTCCATGCCTGCAAACTTTGCCACAAGGTCCGTGTGTATCGGTCCTGCTGAAGCCTCAAAAAGTTATCTGAACAAACAGGCAATACTTGACGCGGCCAAAGCTTATAAGTGTGATGCAGTTCATCCCGGTTACGGATTTTTATCGGAAAATGCCGATTTTGCCGGTATGTGCGAAGAAGATGGAGTGATATTTATCGGTCCATCTTCTGATATCATCAGGAAAATGGGAGACAAGCAGTCCGCAAGGGAGCTGATGAAAAAGAAAAGAGTTCCCACAGTCCCCGGATCAGACGGGGAATTGTCATCCCCTGAAGAAGCAGAAAAGATAGCAGAAAAGGTTGGTTATCCCGTACTCCTTAAAGCATCTGCCGGTGGCGGCGGAAGAGGCATGAGGATAGTTACTGAAAAGTCGGAGATGAAAAGAGCTTTTGACGAGGCTTACGCTGAGGCACAGGCGGCATTCGGAAACGGAGCACTCTACCTGGAAAAGCTGATAATAAATCCCAGACATATAGAAGTACAGATAATGGGAGACAGCCATGGCAACATAGTACATTTGGGAGAGCGTGACTGTTCCATGCAGCGCAGAAACCAGAAGCTGATCGAAGAGACACCGGCAAGAAGCCTAACGCCTTCCCAAAGAAAAGCTATACATGAAGCGGCTCTTAAGGCGGCAAAGGCAGTGGGCTACTACAGTGCCGGCACAGTGGAGTTTGTGGTGGATCAAAAGGGGAATTTCTATTTTATAGAGATGAACACCCGTATACAGGTGGAACACTGCATTACCGAAATGGTAACGGGTATAGATCTTATGCGTGAGCAGATACGCATTGCCGCAGGCAAGGAACTGTCCTTTAAACAGTCGGAAATCAGAATCAGAGGTCATGCCATAGAGTGCCGTATAAATGCAGAAGATCCGGAAGCGGGATTTACTCCTTCGCCGGGGGATATATCTTTTTTACATCTTCCGGGAGGCTTCGGAGTACGTTGCGAAAACGCCTTGCACACGGGAGGCAGGGTGAGTCCCTATTATGATTCCATGATAGCGAAGGTGATAGTACATGCTCCGGGACGTATGAAGGCTATAAAGAAAATGAGAGCGGCTCTTGAAGAGATGACGGTGGAAGGTATAAAGACCAATCTGAATTTTCTGTATCTGATAATGTTTAGTCCCGGTTTTATAACGGGAAGCTATAACACGTCCTTTTTAAAAAAACACGGCGACCTGATCTTGAAATGGGATAAAGAAAGCAGAAGAAAGATAAAAAAAGATGAAGAATAAGCCTTTTGCAAATAAACGTAAGACGCTACTGTCCTATAAAAGTTATAGAGAGGAAATGGGAGGTGGCGGCAAGGAGTCAGACAGACTTGAGGAGTTGCTGGACCCCGGTACATTCAAGGAATACTATACGGAACTTGAGACTTCGGATCCTCTCAGGTTTCCGGGATACAAAGAAAAGCTGTCCACAGTAAATGTAAAAAGAAAAGATGCCCTTATTTGCGGCACAGGAAAAGCCGGAGGAATGGAAGTGGCTTGTGCCCTTTTGGATAAGGATTTTTTAATGGGCAGTATGGGAACCGTAGTTGGAGAGAAGCTGACAAGGATCATTGAGAAAGCGGATGAAGATAAACTGCCACTTATCATTTACAGCGCCAGCGGAGGAGCCCGTATGCAGGAGGGGATGTTTTCTCTTTTGCAGATGGCAAAGACTTCTGCAGCGATAAACAGGTTTAAAGAACACGGAGGTTTGTTCATATCAGTCCTTACACATCCCACCACGGGAGGAGTTAGTGCCAGCTTTGCAAGCCTCGGGGATATAATCCTGGCCGAGCCGGGAGCACTTATAGGTTTTGCGGGACCAAGGGTTATTGAGAAGACCATAGGACACAAACTTCCTGAAGGATTTCAGAGAGCAGAGTTTCAGCTTGAGCATGGTTTTGTTGACAAGATAGTTTCCCGTGAGGAAATGCCCGGGGTAATAAAGAGCATTTTAAAACTTCACAGCTTGCCGGAATATAATGACGGGACAGTACCCGGTGTATGCGATACGGATAAAGCAGACGATTCTTTACCCGTTACAGAAAATATAAGTGCATACGAGAGGGTACTGAGAGCAAGGGATAAAGACAGACCAAGAAACACAGAGATAGTAGAAAATATCTTTGATGAATTTACGGAGCTTGCAGGGGACCGATTGGGAAAAGAAGACCTTTCCGTTATGGGAGGTGTTGCGTTTTTAGACGGACATCCGGTTACTGTCATAGCACAGCGAAAAGGAAAGGACACAAAAGAAAATATACGTTACAACTTCGGCATGCCTAATCCTTCCGGATACCGTAAAGCACTGCGCCTTATGAAGCAGGCTGAGAAGTTCGGACGCCCGGTCATTACATTTATAGATACGCCGGGGGCATATCCCGGAATGGAAGCCGAAGAAAACGGACAAAGCACGGCAATAGCAGAAAACCTTGCCGCCATGAGCTCTTTGCGAGTGCCGGTGATAAGTGTGGTTACCGGTGAAGGCAGTAGTGGTGGAGCGCTTGCCATAGGTGTTGCAGATAAGGTTCTTGTTTTGGAAAATGCCGTGTATTCCATTCTTTCACCGGAAGGTTTTGCCACCATTTTGTGGAAAGACGGAGACCGGGCAGCAGAAGCCTGCGAGATAATGAGGATGACGGCCCGGGATCTTTACGCCGACAAAATAGCGGACATGGTTATAAAAGAACCGGAAGGATGTCTTAATTCCGGAAACTTAAAAGAGTTCTGCGCGGAGCTAAAAAAAATCATTTACCGTGAAATTACCAAACTTAACACTTTGAAGAGAGAAGACCTGGTAAATGCAAGGTATGAAAAATACCGTCATTTTGAAAAAGAGCATAGTCCTCTGGAGAAAAAAGAAAAGGAAGCATAAATGCGATATATAAATGAAATAACAAAAACAAAATATCCCATCATACAGGGAGGCATGGCAAATATTGCCACGGGTGAGTTTGCGGCAGCCTGCTCAAACGCAGGAGCACTGGGGATCATAGCCGCAGGAGGCATGAATGCGGAACGTCTTGAAAAAGAGATTAGGATATGTAAAGAAAAGACAGACAAACCCTTTGGGGTAAATCTCATGCTAATGAGTTCACATATAGAAGATCTGGCGGAGTTGGTGATAAAAGAGGGAGTAAAGGTACTTACCACAGGTGCGGGAAGTCCGGGCATTTACATGGAAAAATGGAAATCGGCGGGGATTACTGTGATACCCGTGTGCGCTTCCACCGTATTGGGAAGACGAATGGAGCGCTGCGGTGCGGATGCTGTGATCGCAGAAGGGACCGAAGCCGGAGGTCATGTGGGGGAGATGACCACAATGACGCTTGTGCCCCAGATGACGGAAGAGGTCAATATCCCCGTAATAGCGGCGGGAGGAATAGCGAGTGCAATACAGGCAAAAGCAGCATTTATCCTGGGTGCCTGCGGGGTGCAGATAGGAACCGCTCTTCTTGCTTCAGAGGAATGTCCAATACATGAGGCTTATAAAGAAAAGATCCTTAAAGCCGGTGATAATGCCACCATAGTAATGGGGCGTATCGCAGGAACTCCCGTACGTTCCGTTAAAAACAAAATGGCAAAGACATACATAGAGATGGAAAAGAAGGGAGCAGATAAGGAGGAGCTGGAAAGGTTTACCTTGGGCGCTCTCAGAAAAGCCGTTCTTGAAGGAGACACGGAGGAAGGTTCCCTTATGGCAGGTCAGGTGTGCGGCCAGATAAAAGAGATACGACCGGTTAAGGACATAATAGAAGAGATAAACGAGGGGATAGGACAATGAAGACGGCAGTTGTATTTGCGGGGCAGGGAAGCCAGTACCCGGGAATGGGAAAAGACCTATATGACAGATTTCAGACCTTTAAGGAAATTATTGATAAGGCAGATGAATGTACGGATCTTAACCTGAAAGAAAAAATGTTTAATGCAGATGAAAAAGAACTTGCAAGAACCGAGATAATACAGCCGGTAATGGCGGCCTTCGGATACGGGGTATTTGCTTTATTTAAGGAAGCAGGGATAAAAGTGGACTTTACCGCAGGCCTCAGTCTGGGAGAATACGGTGCGCTGGCAGCGTCAGGAGTATTTGATCTTGAGACACTTATAAAAATAACGGCCTTCAGAGGACGGGTTATGAAGGAAGCAGGTGAAGGTCTTGATGCGAAAATGATCGCGGTTCTAGGCGGAGAGGAAGAAAGTATTGAAGAGGCGTGCAGGCAGGCGTGTGAAAGTACGGGAGAATATGTTGCTCCGGCAAATTATAACAGCAGGGGTCAGGTGGTTATCTCCGGTGAAAAGCAGGCAGCAGAGGAAGCCGCAAGGATATTAAAAGATAAGGATTTAAAATGCATTCCTCTTAAAGTAAGTTCTGCATTTCATACAAAATTTATGGAGCCTGCAGCGGAAAAGCTTAAAGGTTATTTTAAGAGCGAAGTTGCCTTCCATGAGATGCAGATCCCCGTTGTCTTTAATGTAACGGGATGCGAGAGAAGAGATGAAGATAACATCCCGGGGCTTCTTGAAATGCAGGTAAAGTCTCCGGTAAAGATGAGGCAGACAATAGAGTATCTTGAAAACAGGGGCGTAGAAAGAGTTATAGAGATAGGACCGGGTAAAGTGATATCCGGGTTTATAAGAAAAACAGCGCCGGACATGGAGTGTGTCAGTGTGGAAGATGCTGAAGGTGTTGAAGGATTAAAAGAAAAGGCGGGAAGTTAAAGGGAGGATAAAAATGGATCTTAAAGGTCAAACTGCTCTTGTCACGGGAGCAGGCAAAGGCATAGGGCGTGCCGTTGCGTTGAAGCTGGCATCCTGCGGTGCTGACGTGGTCATAAATTATGCGGGGAGCGAAGAGGCGGCAAAAAAAACCGCCCAAGACTGTGAAAGCTTCGGTGTGAAGGCGTTATGCATAAAGTGTGACGTGTCTGACGAGAAACAGGTAGAAGAGATGGTAAAAGAAGCTGCCGGTCATTTCGGAGGGATAGACATACTGGTAAACAATGCAGGGATTACAAAAGACAATATCATCTTAAGGATGAGTGAACAGGATTTTGATGACGTGATAGCCATTAACCTGAAAGGTGTTTTTAACTGCATGAAACATGTATCAAAGCTTATGCTTAAGTCCCGGTACGGACGTATCATCAGCATAAGCAGTGTTGTCGGCATACGCGGAAATGCAGGTCAGGTAAATTATTCTGCGAGCAAAGCCGGAGTCATAGGAATGACAAAGTCTCTTGCAAAGGAACTGGCATCTAAAGGGATCACGGTGAATGCAGTGGCGCCCGGGATGATCGAGACTGACATGACGGGAGGCATGAAGCAGGAAGCGCGGGAGAGGATGCTTTCATCTATTCCTTGTGGATCCATGGGGAAAGCGGAAGACATAGCAGAGGCAGTATGCTTTTTTGCAGGTAAGAAAAGCGGTTATATAACAGGACAGGTACTTTCTGTCGATGGAGGTATGGCAGTATGAAAAGAAGAGTGGTCATAACGGGCATGGGAATAATATCTCCCATAGGTAACACTTTGGAAGAGGCATGGGATAACGCAAAAAACGGTCGTCCCGGAATAGGTCCCATTACAAAATATGATGCAACAGATCGCAAAGCCGTGCTTGCAGGTGAGATAAAGAATCTGGATACGGAAAAATATCTGGATCAGTCAGAGGCAAGAAAAATGGACAATTTTACCGTTTATGCCATGTGTGCGGCGGCGCAGGCTTACGCTGATTCCGGTCTGGAAAAGTCAGAGGAGGAAAGAGACCGTTGGGGAGTGATACTGTCCAGCGGAATAGGCGGGATCAAGACCATAGAGGAGGAGCATGACAGAGGTCTTGCAAAGGGCTTTGACAAGGTTTCTCCGTATTATATCCCGAAAGCTATCTCCAATATGGCGGCGGGAAATATCGCTATTAAGTACGGACTACACGGAATGTGTACCTGTGCGGTGACGGCGTGTGCATCGGCTGCAAACGGCATAGGTGATGCCTTCAGATATATTCGTGACGGATACGGTGATGTGATGTTTGCCGGAGGAAGCGAGGCTTCGGTGACGCCTTTGTGCATGGGAGGGTTCTCCGCATTGAAGGCACTTTCTAAGTCTGATGATCCGGTCCGTGCATCCATTCCTTTTGACAAAGAAAGAAACGGATTTGTTATGGGAGAGGGAGCAGCGGTGCTTATCCTTGAGGAATACGAGCATGCAGTAAAACGTGGTGCTCATATTTATGCTGAGATAGGAGGTTACGGAGTAACCTGTGATGCTTATCATATGACGGCTCTCAATCCCGAGGTTACCCAGTCGTCACGCTGTATAAAAGAAGCCATAGAGGACGCCGGACTTGCTCCGGAAGATGTAGACTACGTAAATGCACACGGAACCTCCACAAAGATGAACGATGAGTGTGAGACCAAGGCGATAAAAAAAGCCTTTGGCGAACATGCTTATAAATTAAAAATAAGCTCTACAAAATCCATGACGGGACATTTACTAGGAGCCAGTGCGGCGGTGGAGGCGGTGCTTACCGCAAAGGCTATAGAAGAAGGGTTTGTTCCGCCTACGGCAGGTCTTCAAGTGCCGGATGAAGAGTGCGACTTAGATTACACTCCGGGCAAAGGAAAAGAAGCGGATATAAGATGTGCCATTTCCAATTCATTTGGATTCGGCGGACACAATGCAACGCTTTTGTTCAAAAAGGTATAAGATATGAAATTAAATTCCAATGAGATACAAAAAATATTACCCCACAGGTATCCTTTTTTGCTTATAGATAAGATCACGGACTGCACTCCGGGGAAGAGTGCCGAGGCTGTGAAATGCGTTTCTGCAAATGAGATGCAGTTTCTTGGTCATTTTCCCGAATATCATGTTATGCCCGGTGTGCTTATCATAGAAGCCCTTGCCCAAACGGGAGCCGTGGCCATCCTTACCAAAGAAGAAAATAAGGGAAAGCTGGTCTTTTTCGGTGGGATAAAAGAGGCGAGATTTAAACGACAGGTAGTTCCGGGTGATGTGCTGGAGTTATCCTGTGAGATAATAAGGTCCAGAGGGCCTATCGGATCAGGCAGGGCGACAGCTAAAGTCGACGGAGAGATTGCGGTTGAAGCAGAGCTTACCTTTGTGGTGGGATAAAAATGAAAAATGATCGATAGTGTGTTATTATCTACCTGTAAAAATAATTATCGAGGACAGGACCATGACTACAAAAGAACTTTTCGAAGAGGTTTATACGTTATTTAAGATGCACTTTTACAGGGAAGTTTTCAGAAATTTTGAAGAGAGGGAAGCGACTCTGACTACGGTTGAGACCTTTTGCATGGAAGTGATCTACGCGCTTAACAGGCCTACCGTAAATGAATTTGCAAGTTTTCTGCACATGTCGTCTCCCAATGCGGCGTACAAGGTAAATAACCTTGTAAAAAAGGGATACCTTGAGCGTATTCAGTCTGAAGAAGATAAAAGAGAATTTTATCTTCAGGTGACTGATAAATATATGAACTATTATAATGTGAGTACATCATATGTGGATGATGTTATGGCACGTATTGAGGAGCGCATGACAAAGACGGAGTGGAAGAATTTTTATCACACTCTTGAAGTGATGCTTATGGAAATGAAAAATGACTTGGACAAAGAGATCAACGGGTGATAAGCCCGTTTTATTTTATTATGATGTTTTAGGATCGACCAATAAAACAGCCAAAGAATTAGCTGCAAGGCCCGATACCAAAGATATGACTGTGGTGATCGCCGACAGGCAGACAGAGGGAGTGGGGCGCATGGGGAAAAGCTTTTACTCTCCTTCAGGCGGTATATATGCCAGCTACATATTCAAGCCTGAAAAAAGCGATATCAAAGACGGTGATATATACACCATGGGGGCTGCGGTGGCGGCATGCGAAGCTATTGAAAAAGTAACCGGCAGATCACCGGAGATAAAATGGATAAATGATCTGTTATTAAATGACAGAAAAATATGCGGCATACTGACGGAGGCGAGACCGGCAGAGAAAGGTTTTGAATGGGTAGTAGTGGGGATAGGGATAAATCTTTATCTTGAAAAAGAGGTACTGCCGGAGGATATAAAAGAAAGAGCCGGAGGGATATTTGATACAAAAGAAGTCATTCCCAAAAAGGAATTGACGGTGGAACTGACAAACCGTATGCAGGCGGTGCTGCAATACCCGGAAAAAAAAGACATTTCAGAGAAGTATCTGAAACGCCTTAAAATTCCTCCGGAAAAGTGGCCGTATTAAGAGATAAGGTCTCCGGCTCTCATTAATCTGCGGTACACGCTCATGCCTACGGCAAAGGCAAGGAGCGCTTTTATTATGTCAAAGACTATAAAGGGAACAACTCCCGCAAGCATTGCTGCGCCGAAGGGTATACCGGTACTGTATGAAAGCCAGAGACTCCCCGGGATGTAAACTATCCAGGAGGAGATAATAGTTACCACCGGGCATAAAGCCGGGCGGCTTCTTATCTTATCGATGATCAGACCCGCTGCAAGGACCATGGGGATAAAGCCCAGGATATATCCGCCGGTGGGACCTGTGATCTTGGAAACCCCGCCCTGAAAGCCCGAAAAGACAGGAAGACCGGATGCACCGAGAAGTATATATACCAGAACGGACACAGTACATCTTTTACATCCCAGTATATACAATCCCAGAAAGATCACGAAAGTGGTAAGGGATACGGGTACGGGACCTATGGGGATGCTGACAGGACCTAATATACAAAGTATGGCTGTCATTACTGCCGTGGTTACAAGGTCTTTTGTGGTAAAACGCATATTATATCTCCATAAATTTAGTTAAATATATTTATATAACATCACAAGCCTGATGTCAATCCCGGGAGCCGGATATTTTACCGTTTATCCGTTGTATATTGCTGATAGCCCAAAGAATCAGGCGCACCGTTTGACGCTGTCCCCGTAAAGTGTTATATTCTCTTCATAAAGAAAGTAGAGGTCGCGTGACCGATGAGTAGTTCGTCTGACGTTCATACACGAGAGAGGGCGGATGAAAGGCGGGAACGCCGAAGTGAAAAGGTCTTGTATGAGGATCTTTTTGCTGGGCGCAAGTCAAAGAGGCTTGCGACTGTCATCGGGTAAGATGGAGGGCTACTATCAGTTGTGATTAGTCTGCCTGTCCTTTTCGGACAGGTTTTATTTTCCCCAAAACTACTTCTTTGAAAACAAAATACAAAGATTTCTTAGGGAGGTAAGTTATGGCAATTTTTAAAGGAGCGGGTGTAGCTATAGTAACACCCATGAAGGAAAACGGAGATGTGGACTTTGAGGCTTACGGAGAGTTGATAGATTTTCAGATCGAGAACGGAACGGATGCCATCATCTCATGCGGTACAACGGGAGAGTCTTCAACTCTTTCACACGAGGAGCATTTGGATGTAATAAAGTACGCCGTAGAGAAAACGGCGGGAAGAGTACCCGTAATCGCAGGAACAGGGTCAAATTCCACAAGTGAGGCGATTCACCTTTCCACAGAAGCAGAAAAGCTTGGAGCTGATGCACTTCTTGTGGTTACTCCTTATTACAATAAAGCATCACAGGAAGGACTTTATCAGCACTACAAGGCTATTGCAGAGTCTGTAAAGCTTCCTATTATTCTTTATAACGTACCAAGCAGGACAGGGTGCAATATCCAGCCGGAGACTGCTGTAAGACTTGCAGAGGATGTGGAAAATATCGTAGCCATAAAAGCTGCTACGGGCAACCTTGCACAGGAGAGCCACCTTATGGCCCTTGCGAATGGAAAGATAGACCTGTATTCGGGAGAGGACGGTCTTATCGTACCCCTTATGTCCATAGGAGGCATCGGAGTAATATCCGTATTATCAAATGTGGCTCCGAAGCAGACCCATGATATCTGCGCAGAGTATATGGCGGGAAATGTCGAGAAGGCAAAGCAGCTCCAGTTTGAAGCCCTTCCTTTGGTAGATGCCCTTTTCTCAGATGTAAACCCCATACCTGTTAAGCACGCAATGGCGCTTATGGGTAAATGTTCTGCAAAGATGCGCATGCCTCTTTCACCCCTTTCTGCAGAGAAGGAAGAGAAGTTAAAGAAGGCTATGAAGGATTACGGAATTTTATAAATCAGAGGTGACTTTATGACAAAGATAATTATGAACGGATGCAACGGTCACATGGGGCGTACCATTACACGTATTGCGGATGAGAATGATAACGTGGAGATCGTTGCAGGTATAGATTTGAACGGAGAGAAGCTTAGCCATTATCCCGTATTTAAGGATCTGGATGATTGTGATGTGGAGGCGGATGTCATCATTGACTTCTCATCTGCGAATGCTATTGATCATTTGCTTGACTACTGTGAGAGGACTCATATGCCTGCGGTAATCTGCACTACAGGTCTTTCGGATGAGCAGGTGCAAAGAGTTACGGAGGTTGCTTCCGGTACGGCTATGCTTCGTGCGGCAAATATGTCTCTTGGTATCAATACCTTGTTTAAGCTCCTTGAGAGTGCTACCAATGTACTGGCTCCCGCAGGCTTTGACATGGAGATAGTCGAAAAGCATCACAATCGCAAAGTGGATGCCCCAAGCGGAACAGCCCTTGCTTTGGCAGATGTGTTGAAGGCTACAGCCGGTGTAGAACATTATTATGTATATGACAGAAGTAAGACAAGAGAAAAAAGAGATAAAAATGAAATAGGTATCTCGGCGGTAAGAGGCGGAACCATCGTGGGAGAGCACGAAGTCATCTTTGCAGGAGAGGATGAGGTGATCACCATCAAGCACACGGCATACTCAAAGGCTGTATTTGCCAAGGGTGCGGTGGAGGCTGCAGTCTTTCTTGCGGGGAAGGATAAGGGGCTTTACGATATGCAGGATGTAATTGCGTCGAGGATATAAGGAAGAGGAGTACCGGAGGGTGCTCCTTTTTTGGTGTTTTCAAAAGCCTGAAAATAGGTAAAAAAAGTGATGCATTTTATTCAGTTGAATTTTAATAAAATCAAACTGAATAAAAAAGTTGTAAAGAGTTGTAAAAGAAAAAGAAAGTTGTAAAGAGTTGTGAAAAGTTATAAAAGGTTATAAAATAAAACAAAAGTTATAAAAGGTTATAAAAAGTTATAAAAGTTATAAAAATGAACAGCAGATGACGAGGTGATCAATATATGAATCCGTTTTCATTATCTTTCGGAAAAGAGCCGATGAATTTAATAAGTCGAGAAAAACAAAAGAATGAGATATTAGAGGCTTTTACTTCTGAAAATCCCGAATTTCAAGTGTGTATGCTGACGGGAGTGAGAGGTTCAGGAAAGACCGTTATGATGACAGAAATTTCCTCTGAGATAAAAAAAGATAAAAACTGGATAGTTACGGAATTAAATCCTGAGAGAGATATGCTAAAAACATGGGCAGCAGAATTAAGCAACAGAAAGGATCTGTTTCAGATATTCAAAGATGCAAAGATCAATCTTTCCTTTTTGGGGTTTGGTATAGAGCTGGATTCAGAACCGCCGATAACGGATATCGTAGTGGCATTGGACAGAATGCTTGACCAGCTTACTCGTAAAGGTAAAAAGATCATGGTAGCACTGGATGAGGCGGTGTCCAATCAGTATGTTCGCGAATTTGCAAGTCAGTTTCAGATATACATGAGGAAAAATTATAATGTTTTTATGCTCATGACCGGTCTGTATGAAAATATATACGAATTGCAAAACGAAAAGACTCTAACCTTTCTTTACAGGGCACCGAAGTTTGCCATGGAGCCTTTGAATTATAAGTTGGTCACAAAGCAGTATCAAAAGGCTCTGGGCGTATCGGAAGAAGAAGCGTCACAGATGGCAGAGATCGTAAAAGGTTATCCTTATGCATTTCAGGTTCTGGGATATCTTTGCTACAAAAATAAGAGCTCTTATGAAAATGTAATGGATGAATTTGAAGCCTATTTGGGCGAGTATGTATATGATAAGATATGGTCGGAAATGTCTGATAATGACCGCGAGGTTATCATTGCATTGGCAAAAAGTGAATCCGGCAGAACAGGTGATGTGTCAAAGATTGCAGATATGTCATCAGGAAAATTTTCCGTATATAGAGACCGATTGCTGAAAAAAGGGTTGGTAAAAAGCGAGAAATATGGCCATCTTGAACTTACATTGCCGGGGTTTAGGGAGTATGCGATGGAGAGGGTGGTGGACTGATACTTGTAAAGGATGGAGGAAAAAGACGTAGAAGCAGTTATTCGAATTCTTCGAACAACTGACGCAGACGGGAAACCATGATAATTAATGATAAAGCAACTGTGTAGGTAAGATTCAGCAATAACAAGATTCAAAAATGTATTACTCGAATTAAGGTGATAATATGAAATATAATTTTTATTATGACGAAACCGAGCATAGTCATATAATCAATTATCAAACGATAACAGCTGATAATTTTTATGATAACTTCATTACCGTGATTGTAGGGTGGCGGGAAACGGATGAAAAATATATATTTGAAAAGTATAAGGGGTTTGAAGAAAAGTATTTTCGTAGGATGAAAGATGGCGAGTTAAAAAGCCAAACCATGAAAAAAAAGGATTTTAAATCGGGTTTTTCATCATTAAACAAAAACACTATAGGATTTTATGAGGATTTTCTTTCTATATTTGATGAAAAAATTATAATTTATTTTTCGGTTTCGAACAAAATAGAATATGTAATACATCAGATATTCAGGAATTATAATAATTCTTTTTTTGCGGATATTGATCTAATGAAATATTCTATAACAAAGGCGATTCTTGTATATCGTCCGCAAAAAGTTATTGAAGCAATCTATAAATCTCCGAATGATTTTATAAATGAGCTTAAAGTTTTTTTGGAGGATAGAATAGAAAAAAACAAAAATTACATCCCGTTAAAAGGGCGTGAAAATGAAATGTTCAAGCAGATACTACTCTTGTTAGGAGAGGCAGAAGCACCAGAACGTTTTGATTGGAATTATTATCCTGCGTTTGATGGTTTTAAGAAATTATTAGTTGAAATGGGGATTACAGATTACAGTTTAACGACAGATATGGATGGAGACGAGCATAAAACATTAAATGCAGCAAGGGATACTGGGATAGAGTATGTATGTGAAGGCGATTCAAAGGATTACTTTGGAATACGCATGGCAGATATGTTTGCAGGTCTGATATCAAAACTGATGCAGTCATTAAACGAACAGTTGATAGGCAATTATAAAAATGAAAAAATAGATAAGAAACTATTAGGGATTGAATGGTTTTCATTGAACCAAAGACAATTAGAATTGTATAAAAGATTGCATGACATAATATTCATTTATAACGATTATTGGTATAGAACATATGCCGGATTATATACAGATGATTTAATTGCGTTTTTATCACTGCTTAGTTTTATGGATAGATTTTCCAAAGGTAAGGATACGGAAGAGTTCAAAATAGAAATGCAACCGGAGTATTATAATACATATGTGTGCGAACAGTTAAAAAAGCATTACGAAGATATGGGAAATAAATTACCTATCGAGTTTGTTACAAATGATTATGAAGACTACTTTTTGAATCAAAGGGGTGCAAAGGTATATAAAGATATTAATAGACAAAAGATGTTACCAATAAAGGCAGGGAAAAATATATATGAAGTTCTCTCTGTAGGCTTAAGCAAAGAACTACTACCACTGGTTACTATCTCTGAAAACGGGGAACCGATATGTTATAGATTACCGGAGGCTTATAGTGATTGGGCAATGACAGTTGTGGGATTTGCAAATAGAGGGGAAAATTTTTTTCCGGAAACGGTAGTCTTTTCCTGTGTTGATGGTAAATATTTTGCAGATATTTTATAATTTTTAAAAAGAAGAAAATGTTTTGAGAATATGTATAGGAAAAAAGAGGATTGATTAATGGAGAATCAGATTCATAATGCAATAGTGAGCTTTATTTGGGGAATCGCAGATGACTGCCTGCGTGATGTATATGTACGCGGTAAGTATCGTGACGTTATCCTCCCTATGACGGTTATCCGTCGCCTGGATGCATTACTGGAAGAGACAAAACAGACAGTGCTTCAAATGAAAAAACAGCTTGATGCTGCTAAAATCGATAATCAATGGCCAGCCCTGTGCAATGCTGCAGGACAGGCTTTTTGTAATGCTTCTCCGTTCTTGTTGAAGGATCTGACAAGCCGCTCAAAAGCACAGACACTTAAGGCGGATTTCACAGCATATCTTGATGGCTTTTCGCCGAATGTTCAGGTAATACTGGATAAATTCAAATTCCGTAATCAGATCGATACGATGGTGGATGCAGATATCCTTGGTGCAGTTATTGAGAAGTTTACTTCATCAGATATCAACCTCAGTCCTAACCCGGTATATAAGGATGCAGACAAGAAGATCCTGAAGCATCCTGGACTCGATAACCACGGAATGGGAACCATTTTTGAGGAACTGATCCGCAAGTTTAATGAAGAGAATAACGAGGAAGCTGGAGAACACTGGACACCTCGTGATGTTGTTGAGCTTATGGCAGATCTTGTGTTCATGCCTATTGCTGATCAGATAAAGGACGCATCATATTCCTGCTATGACGGAGCCTGTGGAACCGGCGGCATGCTCACTGTGGCGCAGGAGCGTTTGCTGACGCTTGCACACAAGCGCGGTAAGGAAGTAGCTATCCATCTGTTCGGACAGGAAATCAATCCGGAAACCTATGCTATCTGTACGGCGGATATGTTGCTGAAAGGTGACGGCGAGGAGGCCGAGCATATCATGTACGGCTCCACACTTTCTGACGATCTGCACGCATCCCGCCAGTTTGACTTCATGCTCTCAAATCCTCCTTACGGAAAGAGTTGGAAAACCGATGCGGAAAAAATGGGTGGCAAGAAGGAAATTCTCGATACGCGCTTCAATACCTATCTTGAGGGTGGAGATATCATGCCGATGATCCCGCGTACCAGTGATGGTCAGCTTCTGTTCTTGCTTAATAATGTTGCAAAAATGAAGAAGGACACCGAACTTGGTAGCCGTATTGCGGAGGTTCATAACGGTTCATCAATTTTTACCGGAGATGCTGGAAGTGGAGAAAGCAATGCGCGCCGCTATATGATAGAGAATGACCTTGTGGAGGCAATTATTGCTGTGCCGGAGAATATGTTCTACAACACAGGAATCGGAACATACATCTGGATTCTTTCTAACAAGAAAGAGGAGCGCCGCAAGGGTAAGATTCAGCTGATTGATGCTACGGCAATGAAATCACCACTCCGCAAAAACATGGGTAATAAGAATTGCGAGTTTACTCCTGAAATCCGCAAGGAGATAATTCGTATCTTTATGGAAATGCAAGAAAGCGAAGTCAGCATGATTTTTGATAATGACGAATTCGCGTATTGGAACATTACCGTTGAACGCCCGCTGCGCCTACGCGTATATCCGGACAGAGCGATTCCTTCTGATACCTTCAAAAAGGCTGATGAACTTGCAACCGTAGAAAAAGCAATCGTCTCTGTCCCTGCAAGCACACCTCTTGATGATTGGACGGCCTTTGCCACCGCCACAAGGTTGAAGAAGGGCCAGCTTAACAAAATCCGACCGTTTATTACGGAGAAAGATTCCACGGCTAAACCTATTGAAGGCGAGGCAGATGTCGACCTGCGTGACACGGAAAATGTGCCCTTCACCTATGAGGGCGGTATCGATGCTTTCATAAAAAATGAAGTGCTATCATACGCACCGGATGCCTATGTGGATGAAAAGAAAACTACTGTGGGCTATGAAATCAGCTTTACCAAGTATTTCTACAAGCCTGTGGAGCTGCGTGAAATGAGCGATATTTTGGCAACGCTCAATGAACTGGAAAAGGAAGCCGATGGCGTGTTGGCGGAGATAATGGAGGGAGTACGATGAAGGTATACGATAGCTATACAACTTATGCTTCCCTTTGGAATAAATCATTTCCCAGCCACTGGGAAGTGCTACCTATTTTTGCGGTCGCAAAAGAGAAATCTACTTGTAATTGTGTGGATTTGCAACTGCTTTCTGTATATTTAGATTCTGGAGTTATTCCGTTTTCAGACAAGGCGGAAAAAAGAACAAATGTCACGAGTCAGGATCTCTCAAAATATCAGCGAGTAGACAATGGCGATTTTGTCCTTAATAATCAGCAGGCTTGGCGCGGTTCTGTCGGTATTTCATTTCATACTGGAATTGTCAGCCCGGCATATATCGTTTTATCAATGAGCGAACTGCTTAATAGTAAATATGCTAATTATCTGCTTCGTTCTCGAATAATGGTTGATCAGTATCTTGTTAACTCTAAGAGTGTTGGTTCTATTCAGAGAAATATTTACTGGGCTACGCTGAAACGTACACGGATCATCGTCCCTCCCCGCGCCGAACAGGATCAGATAGTGCGGTTCTTGGATTGGAAGGTGTCTGAGATTAATAGGCTGATTCGAATTCAAAAAAAGGAGATACATGAATTCAATCACCTGAAAAACAACATTATTTCGTCAGCTGTAACAAAAGGCTTAAGGGATGAGGCGACAATTTCTACGGGCAACAAGTATTATCCCGATGTACCAGATGGATGGCAGATTACTAAAACTTTACGAGTACTGACTCAACCTTTAACAGACGGTCCGCATACGACACCGGAACTATTTGATGAGGGAATTCCATTTGTGTCGGCTGAGGCCGTTTCACAAGGAAACGGACGAATTGATTTTAACCATATTCGTGGTTATATATCGCAAGAGTTTTATGATGAATGCTGCAAGAAATATATTCCTCAAATAGATGATGTATATATGATTAAATCTGGAGCAACAACAGGGCGTGTGGCAATCGTTGATACGGATAGAGTTTTTACAATATGGTCGCCACTTGCTGTGTTTAGATGCAACAAAAGTATTATGCTTCCAAAATTTTTGTTCTATGCACTACAAGCGCTACCTTATCAACAAGAAGTCCAAGATGGGTGGTCTTATGGTACACAGCAAAATATAGGTATGCGAGTAATAGAGCAACTCAAAATTGCTTATCCTGATACGGAGGAGCAAACAGTAATCGTTCAATATCTCGATGATATTTGTGCGAAAATTGAGGGCGCAATTAAAAAGCTAGAGGAAAAGATTACAAATCTGCAGGATTTGAAAGTTCGTCTTGTTGCTGATGCCGTCACAGGAAAGATTGATGTTCGTGGCATTGAAATTCCTGAGTATGAATATGTGGATGACGATGCGGACGGTGATGCCGAGGGTGTGGAAGATGATGAAAATACCGAGGAACAGGAGGAATGATTATGGCTTTTACAAATACCAAAGAAAGCGGCTTGGAATCCTTAATCGTGAAGTGGCTTGTTGAGCAAAACGGTTATGAAGAAGGAACCAATGCCGACTACAACAAAGAGTATGCAGTCGATGAGACACGCCTGTTCCGATTCCTTGAAGATACGCAGCCAAAGGAAATGGACAAGCTGGGCGTGTTTAAGTCGGATGCAAAGAAGCGTCAGTTTTTGAACAGGCTCTCCGGTGAGATTGCTAAACGTGGCATTATTGATGTGCTTCGTAATGGCGTGAAGGTATACCCTGCA
>CACYNO010000009.1 GCA_902775895.1 uncultured Lachnospiraceae bacterium | reverse complement strand
TTTGAAAAAACAAAATGCTTAAAAAAGTGGCCCATGTCCACTTTTGAAAAATAAAACAAAAAAAAACATTTTTCGTGTCTACTTTTCTTGACTGCTACAAATCAATAAGAGTAGCCCCTGTTATCATAAAAAAAACAGGAACTGCAAAATAAAAAAAACATTCGATTATATTTGCCGTTTTCCAATATCTTGCTGTAGAACTAAAGTCCCAAAAGCATTTGTTAGAATGTATAAAAACAACTGACATGGCCGAAATAAAACTGGCAAAACTTATAAAACTAATATTGCCAGACTTTACACCTGTCTTTTTTTCTGTAATCACAGAACATTTCCTTTCTTAAACCATTAATAGGTTGATCCCAAATCATTCGGGCTTAATTCTATACTTTTAAAAATGTTTATGCAATATCTTCTCATTTCTGCAAGCAGCAATAATTTTTCCGGTCTTTACCTGATCCACGATATCTATGTAGTATAACACTTAAAGCTCTTTATCATCCAACAAAATTGTAAAGGGACCGTCATTTACAAGACTAACCTTCATATCCGCACCGAAGCTTCCCGTAGAGACTTCCGCATGTTCTTTACACCGGGAAATAATGTACTCATACAGCTTCTCCGCCATATCGGGAGGTGCCGCCTTTGTAAAGCTGGGACGGTTCCCCTTTTTACAATCCGCATAGAGGGTGAATTGGGACACGATAAGAAGACTCCCACCCACATCCGCAAGAGAGATATTAGTCTTACCCTCACTGTCCGTAAAGATCCGAAGTCCTATGAGTTTTTTTATCAGTTTGTCGGCTATCTGCTCGTTATCGCCCTCACATATTCCCACAAAAATAAGGAGGCCATGATCTATTGCTCCGATAACTTCATTGTCCACTTTCACAGACGCCTCTTTAACTCTTTGTATCAGAAATCTCATGGTTCCCCCTTTTTTTCAGCTTATTATCCTTCAAACTCTTTTGATTCCTTCCGATAACCATTATGGGTTATGTTTTATTTTACTTCTGAAATACCAATTCAATTTCCAGAAGCTTGCCACTCGGACCTGACTTTACCGGAACAAATCCCGCATAGGAATAGCCCTTTTCGCCATACTCGCAGATAACATCCCGGTATCCGGTAAGTTCAGCTGTTGTTGCAGGGTTGTTTTTCATTTCCAGTTTTACAAATTCTGTTGTCATCGTTTTTCCTCCATATCTATGTAATCATTGATTCCATCACACTTAACAATAGCAATTCCCTGATTATTATCTCCGAGAAGCAGCATCCTGTCCCCCGGAAAAATATCCATCAACTGTTTTGCCTTTTCCGGCAATGGTATTGCACCGTCATCACCAACCTTTACGATACCAAACATATACTGTCCTTTATCGTTAGGCTCATCTGTCATCAGTTGAATCGGCTCCTTAACCATGGCATCCAGCGATACCTTATACAGCGCTGATAATTTTACACAGTTTTCTATATCCGGATAGGTCTCACCTGCTTCCCATTTTGCAATGGTCTGACGTGACACTCCGATGATCTCTGCTACTTCCTCGAGAGTATAATTGCTATTGCTGCGAAGCATTCGAAGGTTTGCACTTATCATTATGGCCATATCTTGTTTCCTCCTTCTTGACATCAGTATATTCATGAAAAGGACCGATCACAACCAACACCTCTTAACCGAAAATGTTAAAATCCGTTACCTTGAAATCGCTTAATGAGAACGATAGCTTCAATACGATATCAGAACATGAATATTTCTAACGCTATAGGTTTGCATGTTCCTGCCATATATTTCTATCCTCCCCTTATCGGAAATCATATTATGTTAACAGCATTCTCGGCAAAATCCCATCCAACGTTCTTTAACTCTTTATATTTTTCAACTCCCAAGCAATGAAACCGGAAAGATAAAAGCTTGTTCATTCAGCGCTCGTACCTTTTCTGCATTATCTATTACCATACCACGCTTAATTGGCATTTTGTATTTTTCAAGCACATTAAAATTTTTAGTAGGTTTGCTCGGCGTGGCTCCTTTTTTTATCTCTACCGGATATAATGCTCCATCTTTAACCAACAGAATGTCCACCTCTTTTTTATCAATATCTCTGTAATAATAAAGGTACTGCTTTGGTTCTACACCGTTGTTATAAAAACTTTTGATGATCTCGCTTACCACATATGTTTCAAAAAAATGACCGCTCATGGCACAGTCATGCAGCATTTCCGACGTAGGCCATTTACACAGGTACGCGCAAAGACCTGTGTCCATGAAATATAACTTGGGACTTTTTATTATACGCTTTGATGCATTTGCCATATATGGCTCAAGCAGGTAAATAATACCCGATGTCTGAAGGATCGAAATCCATCTTTTACATGTTTCTGCATTTATACCCAAATCTCTTGATATATCACTATATACGATCTCTTGTGCTGTTCGCAGCGCAAGTAAGGAAATAAATCTTCTGAACTGCATTTCGCTTGATGCAGATATGAGCCTTCTTACATCTTTTTCGATATATGTATCAATGTAAGACTTGTAATAAATATCTCTTTTTGATTCACCTGTGCAGATGTCAGGCATTCCTCCCTGAAAAATATCCTTGTATATTTCCTTGCTGTTTCTGTAAAGATCAGGATATTTCTGCTGCTTTTTTAATGATTTTTCAAAATCAACATCGAAAAAAGTTCCGGTAATCCCTCTTTTTTCCATTTGCGTAAATCCACTCATATTTATCACGGCAGTTCTACCGGCAAGTGATTCGGAAATCCCTTCCTGAAGATCAAATTGGTTTGATCCGGTCAGAACAAACATCAGTCTTCGTGGTTCATTATTTTTCATCCAAAGTCGTCTTTGTTTATCAACTATTTTCTTTATTTCATCTAAAAGAATTACTGCTTTTTGTACTTCATCAATAATAATCGGCCATGGATGTGATTCTAAAAATGCTCTTGGATTTGTTAATGCAAGGTCAAGTTCTTCATTATCATCCAATGTTACAAACTCAAACTCGTCGCCAAACAGGTGGTCAACAGTTGTTGTTTTTCCTACCTGCCTGCTCCCGTATAGCGTAATCACCTGGAAAGACTCCTTTGCTTCAACAAGTATTTTCTCTATATCCCTTTTAACATACATGCCATGCCCTCCTTAAAACCTTAGAAAAACAATAGCACCTTTTTGCGATCAAATCAATACTCGATTATGGATTTGAACGCAAAACTGTTTTCAACATTTTTACATTGCACACACAATTTTACTGCCTAAAAAAACAACCATAATTCCACAGTAACTGTGATTATAGTTGTCTTTTAAATTCTTCTTTCTGTATTTTTTTAGGAAAGCACTGATTAATTCCATGTGCTTCCTTAGCTTTTATCTACATAAAATCTCATTCTGATTATATTTAAATCTTATTATTTGTCAGCCATCCCTTGATATCGGACACTCCGCGATACATCTCAAAATCATCACCCTTCACAAGCACGAGAGTCGGAGCCTGTCTGACGCCGAACTTCTCCACAGCCTCTTTTTCCTCTTCTGCATTCAGCACGGTGTATGAGATGCCCGCCTTGTCGAGCATGGCTCCTGCCACTTTGCAGTTAGGGCACGTTGATGTCTTGAAAAGTAATATTTCAGCGCCATCAACATTGTCGGATGCGGCAGCTGCCGGTTCCCCGGGCTCTGTCCCTGCATCTTCCTGTGCCATATCTTTAACCGCTGTCTTTACAGGTACTGAAATATAGTCGGGTCTTTTCGAATCATCCGGAACCGGATTCGGTCCATTATGAGTAAGCACCGAATGCCCGATATTATATTCTTTCCTGTCCTTGAACTCCTGAACCTTTCCTTCATTCCAGTTCTGTACCGGACGGTAGTAACCTGTTATACGGCTGTAAACCTCGGTCTTTGCACCGCAGATCGGGCAGGTGTTCTGTTCGCCAACCAGATATCCGTGATCTTTACACACTGAGTATGTGGGCGACATGGTGTAGTAAGGAAGCTTGTAATTCTCAGCAATCTTACGCACAAGATTTGCCGCAGCCTTCCAATCCGGAAGCTTTTCTCCGAGAAAAGCATGGAAAACCGTTCCGGATGTATAAAGAGTCTGAAGGTCATCCTGAATATCAAGCGCAGAGAATACATCCTCCGTAAAACCTACCGGAAGGTGGGAGGAATTTGTGTAATACGGTGTACCGTTCATGTTTGCAGTGATGATGTCCGGGAAACGCTCCTTGTCATGCTTTGCAAAACGGTATGTGGTAGACTCCGCAGGTGTCGCCTCAAGATTGTAAAGATCTCCGTACTTTTCCTGATAATCGGAGAGTTTCTCTCTCATGTGATTAAGAACATCGCGTGTGAAACGCTGCACCTTCTCGTCAGTAAGATCAGCCCTGAGCCACTTCGCGTTCAACCCCACCTCATTCATACCGATGAGACCTATGGTGGAGAAATGGTTATCAAATGTTCCCAGGTATCTCTTCGTGTACGGATAAAGCCCTTGCTCAAGAAGCTGTGTGATAACTTTTCTCTTTGTGGCAAGGCTGCGCGCAGCTATGTCCATAAGTTTATCGAGCCTTGTGTAAAAATCCTCCGGACTTTCTGACAGATACGCTATACGGGGCATGTTTATGGTAACTACACCGATAGAACCTGTTGACTCACCTGATCCGAAGAAACCGCCTGATTTCTTTCTCAGCTCACGGAGATCAAGACGCAGTCTGCAGCACATGGAACGTACATCGCTTGGCTCCATATCGGAGTTGATGTAATTTGAGAAATACGGTGTTCCGTATTTTGCAGTCATCTCAAAAAGAAGCTTGTTATTCTCTGTCTCACTCCAGTCGAAGTTTTTCGTGATTGAATATGTGGGAATTGGGTACTGGAAACCGCGGCCGTTTGCATCGCCCTCAATCATGACTTCGATAAAGGCCTTGTTTACCATATCCATTTCCTTCTGGCAATCGCCGTAAGTAAAGTCGACTTCTTTTCCTCCGACGATGGCTTTAAGGTTTTTCAGATCCTCCGGCACGACCCAGTCAAGGGTGATGTTCGTGAAAGGAGACTGAGTACCCCAGCGGCTGGGTGTATTTACACCGTAAATAAAGGACTGCACGCACTGTTTTACTTCTTTCTGGGAAAGATTGTCCACCTTTACAAAAGGTGCAAGATATGTATCAAAGGAGGAAAAAGCCTGTGCACCTGCCCATTCGTTTTGCATGATACCGAGGAAGTTTACCATCTGGTTGCAAAGGGTGGAAAGGTGGTTTGCGGGAGCAGATGTTATCTTTCCCGGCACTCCTCCAAGTCCTTCCTGGATAAGCTGTTTTAAGCTCCATCCCGCACAGTATCCTGTAAGCATGGAAAGGTCATGAAGATGGATAGCCGCAGACCTGTGTGCCTCGGCTATCTCATCGTCGTAAACTTCTGAGAGCCAGTAATTTGCCGTGATGGCTCCTGAGTTTGAAAGTATGAGTCCTCCCACCGAATAAGTGACCGTGGAGTTTTCCTTTACGCGCCAGTCGTTTATCTGAAGATAATTGTCAACAATATCTTTGTAATTGAGGAGTGCTGAATTTATGTTACGGATCTTTTCTCTCTGTCTTCTGTAGAGAATATATGACTTTGCCACATCTGCATAGCCTGATTCAGACAGCACTTTTTCCACACTGTCCTGGATCTCCTCCACCGTGATCTTTCCGTCTTTTATCTTGCTCTCATAATCCGATGTTACATGAAGGGCAAGAAGCTCGATTATACTCGGATGCGTTTCCTTTCCCAGGGATTCGAAGGCCTTCCCTACCGCCGCACTGATCTTGGAAATATCAAAATCCGCAATACTTCCGTCTCTTTTTACTACCTGATACATAAAAAAACTCCTCTCGATGATACTACTTATTATCTCACTAACATGTGAAACTTACTTTATCATCGGGAGAAGTATGTGTCAATATATAGTGTTGAAAAAAATACATTATTCTATATCTTGTGCATTTTGTCCATTCCCCTTATTTCCACAATATCCGCATATTTGCGGGAAATATCAGAAAACTCAAGCATTTTTTTATATTCAGGAGCATGAAGATTACCGAAGGGCACGCTTTCCCTGTCTGTAAAAGCCTGAAGGAAATATCGTTTTGCCCCTTTTATCATGGAACCCATGTCCTCGAAATCCGAGACCTCGTGGAGCTCATCTATACAAGTCGTCCTAAACTCATAATCCGGAGCCTCCCTCATGATAAGATCAATACTTTTTTCAATCTTTCCCATATCGACAGTATCTATACCGCAGGTCCGGGCATACTTTTCCCTGCTGTTTTTTATATCCATGGCATAATAGTCCACTAAAGATCCGTCAATAAGCGTTTTTATCATTTCGGGATGGTAGCCGTTGGTGTCCACCTTGACCGGAAATCCCAGTTCCCTGATCTTTTTTATCAGTTCGGGCAGTTCCTTATGCAAGCAAGGTTCCCCTCCGGTAAATGCTACTCCGTCAAGAAGCTCCGTTCTGGTTTTTAAGAATTTCAGCAGTTCGACGTCATCCATGAGCGGCGCTTCTTTTCCGCAGGCAAGATCAAAATTGTGGCAAAATGGGCACCTGAAATCGCATCCCGAAAGAAACACCGTGCATGCCACGTGTCCCGGGAAGTCCAGTAATGTCATTTTTTGCAGTCCGTGTATGATCATATCCGTTTAAACTCCGTTTCGTAAATCAAATTGCCGAAAGAATGTGCATGTTGCGAAGTTCTGACTCCTCTATACCGTCATTTACCGAATAGGCGTGTTTTTCCAGATCTCCGCAAATAGCCTTTGTAATGCCCTCGTCTATAAGAACGTCAATATAGTCTGCCGCTATCCCCTCGATAACCCTGTACTTTTCTTCTGCCATTTCACTATCATTGGGCGTAGTGATGAGATACTCGAGAAGTTCAGCTTCGATGGATAATCTCTCCAGTTCCCTCATAGCACGGAAACTCCACTTATAAAATGGCTGGTATTTTTTGTTCAATAGAAATGCAACGCTCATCGCAGCTTTTACATACTCCGCCACCGCAAGCTGGGCTGCGCCCTCCTCTCCATGGGAAATACACCGCATGTAATTGTACTGTCCCGACTGGGCCATGAGCAGAAGATTGCCTGCAAGCTTTTTCTTTCTCACATCTTCAGGAAGGTATGACAGCCTCTCTCTTATGGCTGTCACCTCTCCATAGTTGTCAAAAAAAATCTTTCCGTTTACGGCTTCAAGCAATGCATACTCAGGAGTTCTTGCCCACTCATCATACGAAAGCACGCCGTCCCCTCTTCCGCATTTTTCAGAAAAGAATTCCTCCGTGCGGATAACGCCACGCCTCGCACCGCCCACAGGCTGCATCAGGCTTCTTTTAAGCCCCATGAATTCCTTGGGAAGTTTCGCATAGGCTCTCTCCAGTTTGAAGGCAGTCTGTCTGTCCACCATATCCTCACCGGGAAGAAAAATAACAAATCCCGGCTCATAGTCATGATCCGTCGATACATCATCATCATATCCCAGACACTCCGAACCGCTTCCGCAAAGACCTGCCGCAAGATAAGGCATCAACTCCGGAAACTGCTCCATAAGCATCGGCCTGCCGTATTCTTCAAAAAATGCCTTTGAAATCTCAAGACCTTTCATATATCATCTTTGCCTTTCTATCCATATATTCCGCATCTGCAAAATATCCGTAGTATGAAAATGTGGGCGCACACTTTTCAAGGACAAATGCGTAGTATCCTTCCTGTGCACCGTGGTCATCTGACAGAAGATCGGACGCTTTATCAAGAAGCTCGTTTATCTTTCCCTCGCTTGCCTCTAAGCCATCCCGAAGTTCATATGCATTTGCCATATTAAGGTATGTGATCGCTATCTCCAGTTCACCTGCATGCACATGACTCATAGCATTGATCGCTTTGTCATAATACACAAATGCCTCATCGTATCTTTTCAGTGAAACACAGGTCAGAGCCATATTGTTATAGAGACCGCCAAGCAGTTCTTTTCCGGTATTACCGTTATTCTCATAAACCGCTCTTGCCTTTTCAAAAAGTTCCATCGCTCTCTCGTTTTCATCAAAAGCATTGCAGGCAGTTGCAAGATTCACATAAGTCGTCCCTCCGCTGGTGGAGTTCTCCAGGCCCAGTTCCTTTAGAAGCACAAGCGCTTTTTCACCGTGTTCCATTGCGGCTTCTTTTTTACCCACTTTCCTGTAATGACCCACAAGCTCGTTTCTTATCATGAGTTCCCCGCCCTTGTCTTTGCCAAGCTGCGCCTCTTCGAGCCAGTAAAGCAGATGTCTTTCCGCACCGTCGTAGTCTCTGCGGCTCATGTACTCGTCCATCTTTTCCACTATTCTTTGTTGAGGGACCATTATCGCAGAAGGCGCGCTGCCGTATGTCTCTTCGCCGAGAAGGCACCGGGGCTCTGCATAATCCTCCGGTTTTATGATCCTGTTCTTATCACCCATTTTTTTCCTCACATATGTCCTGCAATCAAAAACGATACTATATCTTGTGTTATAGTATCGTCAATGATAATACATATAGTTTTTTTATGCAAATCTGAATTTACAGACCAAGTATATCTTCCATTGCCCTTTTGTGATCATGGTCGATTAGCACAACTCTTTCTCCGGCTCGTTGAAACCCGTCAATATATTGCCTATTATCTGCAGTAAGACTTTCGATGGAACAATCCGTATCAACGAATCTGGATTCAATATCCGACTCGTGCCTGATAATCTGATCGAAATTATCTTTTATGTACTTTTCAGTCATTGCCAGACATATAAAACGGATGGACGATAAATAATTCTTATCAAAATCCTTTCTCCAGTCAAAGGGAATATAGCACCCCTCTACGATCAGGCTTTGACCATTTTCAATTGCAGTTTTAATGATCTCCCGAACAATAGGCCAAAGATAACCGGTAAGATCCTCATCGTCTTCCGGTGTAAGATCGGTATTGCCGGTTCTTATAAGTCCCATCTTCAGATGATCGATAGACAGATAAGGATAGTTATATTTTTCAAGCATCCTTTGCGCCAGAAGTGTCTTTCCGGTATGAGATGCGCCTGTGATCAAAATAACCATAATAATTACCCCAATTTAACAATGTCATGCAATTAAAAACAATAATATATGGAATATATAATAAACCGATGACCGTTTTTTTTCTACCGTTCATGTGTTTTTTCAACAAAAAATCCCCCGGATGTTTATAATATGGTCTGCAAGGAGGAAATGACATTGAAGTTCAGATTGATCATAGACAAAGAAAAAGATGAAGAAGTTGTCGCTACGGTTCATGAACGAAGTGCCGTGATTGATGAAATTGAGGCAATAGTTACGGCAAACCCTTCATCCGATTCTATAGCAGCCTACAGCGACGACGAGATACGGATTCTTAGCTTAAGTGAAATTGACTGCATTACGGTGTTAAACGGAAAAACGTATGCTGTTGACAGTAACGCCAAAAAACATTTTATCCGTAAAAGACTTTACGAAATTGAGGAAATGCTCCCGCCTGATTTTATCAGGATAAATAAATCCTCTATCGGTAACCGAAAGAGGATCCATCGTTTTATCACAACAATATCAGGCGGCGTTGATGCGGAATTCAAAAGCGGTTTTACTGATTATGTATCAAGAAGATGCTTTGCTGACATAAAAAGGAGGTATGGACTATGAGTTTTGTGAAAACATTTTTCTTAAGAGGGTTTTTAAGCGCATGGGCCGGTCCCGTGATCCTCGCCATCATCTACGCTGCACTGAATTCGTCAGGTGTTGTCAGCTCGGTGAGCGTGGAAAAATTATTTACGGCAGTTATAAGTTCAGTAGTTATGGCCTTTGTTGCCGGAGGGATCAGCGGCATTTACAAAACCGAAAGGCTTCACATAGCCTTTGCCGCCATCATACATATGGCGGTACTCTATTTTGATTATCTGGTGTTTTATCTGATAAACGGATATTTGCCATCTTATGCAATATGGATATTTACTGTGATATTTGTCGCGGGGTTCATTGTGATATGGCTGATCATATATCTGATAACCCGTCACAGGGTTAAACAGATCAATAAAAAGATTGGGATGTGATTATAAATCACTTTTATCAAGCTTCCGCTCACATAACCAGACAAAATAAGGAGGGCAAAAAGTCCTAGCCCTCCTTATTTACTGTATTCCAATTGTCATATCATGTTTTTACCATCTGTCGTATTAATCTATACTGATGTACTATATATACCCCCCTTACTCCAGACAACTCCAATTATCTAAAAATTCGTCAGTTTCATCCGTAAATGTCCTTATGTCTACATCATTGTGTTGTTGTCCATTTTTCCCGGGCGTTTCAAGCCATTTTTTATGGCTTTCACTAATCCTGTCAGCAACTATACTGCTTGGTACAATATGATATTCCGGTACTTTTTCCGATTCTATATTTACAAACACGTAAAAAATTTTATCAGAAACCAACTCTTCACTTTTCCTATTAAGCATCCATTCTTTCTTTGAATTCTTTGTGGTCTTAACCTGAATAGCACATTGTTTTTGAGTTGTTCTATTTATTCCCAATATGTCAAAATCTTTAACATTTGACATTGGCAAAGCCACGGTAAATCCTCTTCGCTCAAGTTCTCCGGCAACAAAATATTCCCCGGCGTTGCCAATACTAATTTTATTATCCATTCCGACTCCTCCGTATTTCTGCATACTTTCTATTTTTATCAAATTATTCCACCCATGCAGATTTGACTATTTTTTCTGCAAATTCTTCATAATACTCATTTTGAACAATAGCTGGCGCACCATAAGGTAGTATACTATCGGGCGTAGAAAACTCAATATAATAAATTTTTCCGCCTACGTTTCCAATCTTCCTATACATATGATGCTTGTCATTTGTAGGCATTTTACTGCCCGTTTTAATAGCAATATCAATTATAGACTCCTGCCCTCCTATGAATACTTTGTTTGCATTAACTTTGAAATAATCTTTTCCGTAATAAACCTTATTTCCAACATATTTGGAATAATTTAGAAAATATGTACCTCTCACTGAATCAATCACATACATACCATATCCATAATTTCCGTGAGGTTCAATTCCTTCATAAAACCATCCCGTTAAAAACGAAGGCAGATATATATGTGAACCATTATTTAGTCGCACTTCTATCTTATAAATACCTGACCATACATCCTCAGGATATAGTGCAGGCGAAATACTTGCATCTGAATATTTTATCCACCCTCTACCATCTGCTTTATATGTCTTTCCCGACAATTTAAATGTCTTATTGGTTACAAGCCATCCGTTGCTTCCGAAATATGACTTATGTGTCACTTTTTCTCCGTCTGCCTTACCAAGTGTCACCATACCTGTACGAAGCCATCCATTACCACCAAAATAACTCCAATGCTTTGCAGCATTTCCATCCGGGTTACTTGTCCCTTTACCCATCTGCTGCCAACCTGTTCGTAGCCAGCCGTTGCTGCCGAAATAGCTCCAGTGCTTTGCAGCATTTCCATCAGGGTTACTTGTTCCTTTACCCATCTGCTGCCAACCTGTTCGTAGCCAACCGTTTGGTCCGAAATAACTCCAGTGTTTCGCTGCATTCCCGTCAGGATTTGACGTCCCTTTACCCAACTGCTGCCAGCCCGTTTGTAGCCAGCCATTCGGTCCGAAATATGACCAGTGTACGGTCTTTTCTCCCTCAGCCTTTCCCATTTTCCGCCAGCCGGTATAAATTTTGCCGTCTTTACCGAAATAAGACCAATGTTCTGTCTTTTCACCTTCAGCCTTTCCCATTTTATGCCAGCCGGTATATGCTTTACCGTTTTTATAATATTTCCATCCCCCGTTTTCATTTTTCCAACCGTTTTTTGTGGCTGCCTGTACGGTAACGGGCACAACAGTTGCTGCTACAGGAGTTATTACACTGGCTGAAACCAAAGCAGCAATAGCCATTTTTTTAATTGTATTAATCTTCTTTTTCATAAGGAGCTCCTTCCCGAATAAATATTCTATATTGTTTCATGACGTATTAAGTTTCCTGATTCCACTTTACCTGACTTTCCCCATCCGCTTTCGGTATAATTAGCACAATACCTTACTGTTCCATCATCATATACTTGAAAAGCACCTGAATACTTACCATTGACAAGAATGCAATAAACTCCCGGATTTAATGCCTTTATGTCAAATGCTTTTGAGGAAGAAGTCCATGATATTACTTTCTTACCTTTCAATGTTACTTGCTTTCCTACCCTTGCACTTGATCCAAGTAAGTCATTATTCCGCCACTCTTTTTCTATCATTCTTTTCCATGTATTGAAATCAAGTTTATACAAACTGTTTTTGCTACCTGAATATGATGAGGTCCATGATTTGTTTACAGTCAAGATTTTCACATTAGCATATACAGTCAACCATCCCCTACTATCTGCTTTGTAATTTGTCCCACTGACAGTAATGTTTTGATTCACTCTCAGCCAGCCATTATTTCCAAAGTAGGATTTATGTGATACTTTTTCGCCATCGGCTTTTCCAAGCGTAACCAAACCTGTACGAAGCCAACCGTTACTACCAAAATAACTCCAATGTTTTGCAGCATTTCCATCTGGGTTTGAAGTACCTTTGCCCAACTGTTGCCAACCGGTTCTCAACCAACCATTGTTTCCAAAATAACTCCAGTGCTTTGCCGCATTTCCGTCAGGATTACTCGTTCCTTTGCCTAATTGTACCCAGCCTGTACGTAACCATCCATTGCCACCAAAATAACTCCAATGCTTCGCAGCATTTCCATCTGGATTACTTGTTCCTGTACCCATCTGCTGCCAGCCTGTCCTCAGCCAGCCGTTTGGTCCGAAATATGACCAGTGTACGGTCTTTTCGCCCTCAACCTTTCCCATTCTTCGCCAGCCTGTATAAATCTTGCCATCCTTTCCAAAGTATGACCAATGTGGAGTTTTCTCGCCTTCAGCACTACCCATATAATGCCATCCTGTGTACATTTTCCCATAGTTGTAGTATTTATATCCACCGTTTTCTTTATACCAGCCATTTTTGCTTTTTTTATCTACAACAGTTGATAAAAATTTTTTAACTGTCATATCTGATTTGCTTAAAGAAGATCCACCACTATAATTTACAATACTCCCTTTCGCTGTTCCCGGTTCCGCACGCATGAGAGAGTTTTTATCATCTATAAAGTAAAAATACGTACCCCCTCCATCAAGATAAATAATGTATCCCGCACTATAACCAGGATATTCCCCTTTTTCAAATTTAACTATCTTAGAAATCTTTTTATTCTCAACATGCTTATATCTTCCGGTTAGGCTATAGTCATTATCAAGAATGCCTTCATATATTTGATCAACACCATCTTTAAATATATGTTTATATGCCCCATCCAAACGATTGGTTTTCCATACAACATTTTCTATCTTTTTGTATAACTCTTTGTTATTTGTTGTCACATCAGTTGCTGCCAAAACAACGGATGAACTTGTTTTGTCTGTAACGGCAAATATAGGTGTTGTACAACTCAGACCAACACCAAGACACATAGAAATAATAACAGGGGTCAATATTCTTTTCTTCATGTCGATAATCCTCCTTTTTTAAAATAATTTTTTTAGGTACTTATCTTTTCATCCAATAGTAAACTTAATATCCTACCTCCTTTAACCAATTATTAATTCATTGTTATTATCCAACCTTACATATCCTTAAAAAGACGCATCTGACTGTTTTAGTGGTTATAACTCTAATAATTCTCAAACTATTTTCTTTGTAAAAAAATCTACAATTTTATTATAGAGTTTATAACTCTATAAGTCAATAAATCTATCCCTTTCGTGGCATCATATAAAAAGATTATTTCACTAAAATGGAGATGTCGTTTTGAACTACCGAGATCGAATCAGAGAACTTCGTGAAGATCACGAATATACTCAAACACATATTGCGGATCTGCTCCATGTAGGTCAAAAGACTTACAGTGATTACGAGCTTGGTATTACGCGCATTCCCGTAGATTCTCTAATTATTCTTTCCAAATTTTATGATGTTAGTATGGATTATATCTGCGGATTGACCAACCATAAAAAATAGAGGGTATTTTAAAAAGATTAGAGTAACATTAGTTTTTAAGAAAACAGGAACATCACATTATATGATCTGATCATTGGTCTAATGTGACATCCTCCATCTGGTTTACATCCAGACGTGATCAAGGAACGATTCGTCCGGGTTCAATTATGTCACCAGCGGTGACACTTTTTCATTCCATTGTAAAATTCTTGTAATTGCTTCATCCCCGTAAAAGACTCTGAAATTAAACACTTTTATTACGTAAAAGCGTCTTATGTAATTGTTTTTGAATAATCAAAATCCGTGTCGCCATCTATAAGTACAATATCTCTATACATATTGGGATTAAGAATCTTTATCACCTCATCCTGAGATATATAAAAGCTGATCCCGGGGGCATTACAACACATAAGATCAACCCCTGCATCCTCAACATTTTTATGAGTAATCAGGTACATAATGTTTTCTAAACATCCATATTTTCTGTAATCTCTCATGTCCGGGTCATGACCATAATTCTTATTAGGATCATTCTCATCATAATCATATGTCGGAATAATAAGGTCATTATTCTCAATCCTCAACTTATCAAATGCATATCCGTCATTATATACTGAAAAAAACACTCCGCAGCCGACAATAAAACTCTCAAGATACGGTGTACAATCTTTAATGCATATATAGTGCTGAATTTGAAGAGCATTCTTATGAAGAACATCCATATCAATCAATACAGAAAGTTCCTTTCTACTGTGATTGATACATTCAATCAAATCCCTCTTCGAAACCAATTTTTCTTTTTCGTTTTCGATTTCCTTTAAAAAATCAATATCTTCAATATAGTCATTAATACTCGGATAACCTGCGTGCTTTGCTTCACTCTCAACGTGTAAGCATATAATCATTCAGTTTTCTCTGTGCCTTACTACCTATTTCGACCATTTTGCTGACTTCAGCAAAATGGTCATCCACGGTAACTCTGTTGTTTTTACAAGAGATTTTTGTCTTTTCTATAGTTTTTTCAAAACTTCTCCACTGAACATATTCAAGAAGTTCCATCAATTCACGCGCATACCAGAATTCCACGCCATTTTCTTCATGTCTGATATCATCAAATTTTTTCTTATAATCTACTATTGTTTTCTTTTCAATACGAATCCCCCTATTCCCCAGTCTTTTCTATTACACGGACCTGCATAAGCGGTTCCGTTCCTCCCTGATATGGTTCTGATGCTCTCACATCATAATGATTCTTGTCAGTATTGTCTGAAATATTATATCACATGAACTGAAGAGAGTTCAGAACATCCGCAGCATTACGTCCGAAGCGCGAAAGCTTGAAAACAAGTGCAAACTTCACATTATCCTTCTTATCCGCAATGTCGTTCAGCATTCTCTGGAAGTCGGTTCTTCCGGCAATGTTCTTACCGGATTTACCCTCATCAGAATAGGATCCGGCAATAATCATGTCATTGAACTCCGCATACTTCTCCATACGGTCATTCTGCGCATCCAATGAATATCCATCGACCTGCATCGCGGTAGATACTCTTTTATATGTGTAAACTTTGACTTTCTTGTTTGCCATAGTATCTCCTCGTTACAAGTCCTTCGTGTTGTGTCCCAACGATTTTGTTATAGTCACTTTTGGCCATTTTTTCAATCCTTTCTTCTCTCAAAACAATTAAGGCGGAAGCCCTTAAGCCTCTGCCTTATCCGTCGTATCACCATTTTTCCCCTGTTTTTCTTTATCCTTATCAAGCTTTGAATAATCAATCTTGTCAGAAGTCATCTTATATATCTGAACCATTACATCAATGAATCCGTCAAAGGCAAGTTGTTGTTCCAGTGTCATTTCAATCTTGTCCATTGGGCACCTCCAAGAGTAGTTTTTCCTACTCCCTAAAGTTCCCTGAATCCGAAGAATTCCGATTTTCAAGCAAAAAACTGCGGAACATCAGGATTTCTCCAAATGCCCGCAGGCCAATAACGATTCATTATTAAGTTTTATCCCAAAGCAATCCTATTCCATGCTGATCGTAATCGTCACGTCCCCGTTTCCAAGAAGTTCCGTCATCTCTGCCTTTGATTTATCCGTCACCTTTCCAAGCCTTGTATAAGCCCATGAATTAGAACCATAGAAAACAACGATCTGGTTTCCGGAATATAAAACGATGTCTCCTGCTTCCGTAGTAGTCTGCTTATCATCCCTCGGAAGGCTCGTCCCGATGGAACCGACCTGTTCAAAACCTCCGTACATGGACATCTGGATAGATAATGGATCTGCAGAAATAAGATCCATAAGTGCATCTACAGATTCATTATTTTCCCACTCTACCGAAACTATTTCTCCATTTATCTTCAAAACCATCGACTCTGCCTCCTGCTCCGGTTCTTTGCCCTGAGCATTCTCCGTTTTACCGACCTCGGATTCAGTAGTTGCTTCACTGACTTCATTCACGGTTTCCACATTCTCAGAGGCAGATAGTGTAACAGGTTCTGCTTCTTGTGATTCAGCCGGTGGTTCCTTCGCAGGCTCTGTCTTTCCGCACGCCGTTACAGACACCAACATCACAAATACAAATATAATGACACTTATTTTTCTTCCCTTATTCCAGAGCCTTTCCAAACTGATATGCTTCATCCTTCTCTGTATCCTTTCCGTCTGCCTCTCCCGGATCTGAGATTCCTCCGCAGAACAGTGATCCGGCAAACTCTGCCTTTTCAAAGCAGTCCACCCAGCCCTGAAGCCCGCTTACCGCTTTTTCAGGCACATACTCTTCATCCTCATACGCCACGGAAAGCATATATACTTTGCGGAATCTATAATCAGAAGGATAAAGCGGATTCAGCCTGTCAAGCAGTGTCTTCATCTGCCCACTCATCTCGTAGTAATAGATCGGTGTGGCAAACACCAGTGTGTCCGCATTTTTTACCTTTTCAGCAATTTCTACAGCATCATCCTTTATCACACACTGCTGTGTCTTCTGGCAGGCAAGGCAGCCGATACAAAAAGCGATCTTCTTACCCTTAAGGCTGATACGCTCCACTTCGTGTCCGGCATCCTTGGCACCTGCGATCAGCTGCTCCGTCAAGATATCCGAATTACTCTTTGCCCGTAGGCTTGTTGAAATAACAAGTACATTACTCATAATCTTCTCCTATCGTTTTTATCACTTTCGCAGGAACACCGCCTGCAACCGTTCTGGCAGGAACATCCTTTGTTACGACTGCACCGGCAGCGATGATCGCACCGTCCCCGATCGTCACGCCGGGCAATACGGTCACGTTCGCCCCGAGCCAGACATCTTTTCCGATCACGATCCTGGAAGGAATCAGGTTCCCTCGTTTTTGCGGATCAGGATTATGGTTCAGTGTCGCCAGTACCGCATTGTGTCCTATCAGCGCATTGTCTCCGATCCAGATGCCTCCCTGATCCTGCAACCGGCAGCCGGAATTGAGAAACACGTTTTGCCCGAAATGGATGTTCTTTCCGCAGTCCGTATAGAACGGTGGGAAAAAGCCGAATGTAGGGAAATCCGGCTGGCCTGTCAGCTTCCGCATCAGCTCTACCAGTTCTTCCGGCGTATGATAGGCATTGTTCATCTCAGCCGTGATACGCAGCGCTTCCTGTGAAAGCCCATGCATGAACATATGATATTCTGACCCTGCTTCGATCTCTTCACCGGTATCCATTTTTTCAAGAAATTCTTTTAATTCCATGCCTTCATCTCACTTCATCCAGGTCTTAAGGAAGTCTTCAATCTTATCGAACGGGATCGCATCTTTTCCACCGCCATCATAAAGATCGGTATGAACCGCATCTGGAATGATCATCAGTTCTTTATTATCCCCATTCAGGAGCTTGAACGTATCCCTGCTCATGTAGCAGGAATGAGCCTTCTCGCCATGGATCATAAGCACCGCACTGTCAATCTCACCTGCGTAAGTAAACAGTCTCGTATTCGCAAGAGATGTTCCCGCTTGAACCGACCAACCGTCGTTAGAATTCAGGGAACGTGAATGATAACCTCTGTCCGTCTTATAGTAGTCGTAATAATCCTCCACGAAGAAAGGCGCATCTTCCGGAAGCGGATCCACAACACCTCCGGCTAACGCATATGTGCCATTCCTGTAATCCTCGGTACGCTGCTTGTTAACCGCTTCTCTTGCTGCTTTTCTTGCTTCCTTATTATCAGCAGAATCAAAGTATCCGTTTCCGGCAACACGTGACATATCATACATGGTAGATGTTACCGTAACCTTTATCCTTGTATCTACGCTGGCAGTCTGAAGCGCCATTCCGCCCCATCCACATATACCAATGATCCCTATGCGATCAGGATCCACATTATCCTGTACGGAAAGGAAATCAACCGCCGCCTGAAAATCCTCAACATCAATATCCGGCGAATGCATTGCTCTTGGAAATCCACCGGACTCTCCTGTAAATGAAGGATCGAATGCAATTGTAAGAAAGCCTCTCTCTCCCATTGTCTGCGCATACAATCCTGATGATTGCTCCTTGCACGCACCAAATGGACCCGATACAGCTATTGCCGGAAGCTTTCCTTCACTATTCTTTGGTACATACATGTCTGCAGCAAGTGTGATCCCGAAGTGATTTATAAAAGTAACCTTGCTATGATCCACCTTATCGCTCTTCGGAAAAGTCTTATCCCATCCTTCAGTCAGTTTCAGTTCCTCTGTCTTCATCATTGCAATTACCTCCGTTTTACTGGTCTGCCTGCTTCATTACCCTTTCCGTGGCACGGATCAGAAAGTCCATGCAATCAACCTTCCTTCCGCTCTCGTGCAGTTCATCCATCAGCCTGCACCGGTCTTTCCTCATCATCCGCAGGGCACCTTCCATGTCCCCAGCTTCGCACATCCTTATGACGCCCTCAGATGTTTCATTGCCGCACCCCGCATCAGACAGATTTTGCTTCAATCGTTTCAGATCCATGGCAATCCTCGCATCCTTCATCGATTCTTTTCTTTACAGTTCTTATCATAAACGCTTGAAAGAATCTCCGCTAATGGTTATAATGAATATCGTGATATTCCTTTGCAGCATATCATAGAAGACATGAAAGGAAATGACTCATGGAAATAAGAACGCTCAGATATTTCCTTGCCGTTGCAATGGAGGAAAACATGACCCGTGCCGCAGAGCTTCTGCATGTGACACAGCCCACGCTTTCAAAGCAACTGAAATCCCTTGAGGATGAACTGGGAAAGAAACTTTTTACCCGTCACAGCTTCAGCATCCGACTGACGGACGAAGGAATACTCTTAAGGAACCGTGCCGAAGACCTGATCAGCATGGCTGATAAGATTGAGCAGGAATTCGTATCCCTTGATGACATCACCGGAGGCGATCTCTATCTTGGTCTTGCAGAATCCTACCAGATCAAATACCTTGCAAGAGTTATAAAAGAATTTAAGACCCACTATCCCAATCTGCATTACCACATCACAAGCGGCGACACAGAACAGATTGCGGACAAACTCGACAAAGGGCTCTTGGACTTTCTTGTACTAGCAGAATATCCTGATAGCCGCAAATATGAATATATTGAATTTCCCGAAAGTGATAAGTGGGGGCTTGTGATGCCGTCGGATGACCCGCTGGCAAAGAAAAAGACTATCCATGCAAAAGATCTGGTCGGACTTCCCCTGTTCTGTTCTGAACAGGCATGGAATAATGAGATAAAAGAATGGGCCGGAACATCATTCTCCGAAATGAAACTGGAAGGTTCCTTCCGTCTTTCCTATAACGGTTCCATCTTTGCAAAAGAAGGTCTTGGATACCTTCTGACATTCGCCCACCTGATCGATACTTCTGAAGGCAGCGGGCTTGTATTCCGTCCTCTCATACCAACAGCAGAGACGAAACTCTATATCGCCTGGAACCGCTATCAGACTTTTACACCTATTGCAGAAAGATTTCTTGAACAGTTGCAGGCATCATTTGAATCATTAGGAGCGGATAAATAAAAAAGCGGCTGACAGAGAACACATATCACTCTCCATCAGCCGCTATTCTTATACCTTATTCACAAAGTCAAGGCTTATCCATCCAATCCCGCTCTTCAGCCTTCCCCATCCAGCCGCAGAACCCTGACCGGATGCAAATGACCACCTCCCTCCGGACATGAAAAGAGAGCCGATTTCTCGACTCCCTTTAGATTCTAATTCTCTTTGATTCATCCTATTGCTTTGATAATAGGTTCTATGTATGCCTTGTCAATCCAATTTCCCTTTTCATTATCACCAACCGCCATCAATGCTTTTTCCCATATCTCATAGTCATCAGGATTCTTCTTCGCAACTGCCTTACGAAGCATTTTACATAGTGTTCTATCCTTAAAAGACATTTCGCTCATATCAAAAGTTCCTCGACAGTAATAGCATGGAATACCGGCAAGCTCTCCTTTAAAATTGCGCTGTACAACTGCCTCATACGCATCCGGATCATAAGGAGATGCGCCGCAGCAGAAAACAATTATTTTCTTGCCCTTAAGCTTACCTATATTTTTCTTCAGGAAAGATAGCCCTGCAATTCCGGATGCATAGATGCCTCCACCCAAAATAATAACATCGTGATCTGAAAGTTTCTTTATATCTGCCTCATCTGTCTTGATGCACGAGAATCCGGTTCTCTCCGAAATCCAGTCTGCATACTGCTTTGTAGCCCCGTACTTTGATTTGTATAAAATGATTCCGCTCATGTTCTGTTCTCTTCTCTTTTTTATTCATTTATTATGCTGCTTATGGTTCCATCAAAATATATAAAGTCTCCATCCTGATAGTTCCATATAGCCTTAAAGCTGGTGGATGATTTATCCCATCCGCTGTGAATACTTCATCACCTGTATATACCTTGTTTTCTGTTTGTAACTCTTCTTCGTCTTTTTCTCTTCTTCATTCATCAAATCCACTTAGCTTTTTCTCGATTCTGATAATAGTCTTTATGGTAGTCGCAATTTCTTCCTCTGTTATCCCGTCAAACATCTTCTCCATAATACTCTTGCTCATCTCATCGTTTTTCTCACAAAACTCTCTGCAATGATCCGTCAGCATAATACGCTGTTTTCTCTTATCTGTTTCGTCATCCTGAAACCGGATAAAGTTCTTCTTTTCAAGCTTTAGCAGGATCTGTTTAACATTCTGATGAGAACTTCCCAGCATATCCGACAGTTCCTTCAGTGTAGGTGCTTCTTTGCACATATTTATGCATATTATCGCAAAGAACTGTTTCCAACTGATTTCCTGCATGATACTATCAGCCATCGCCTGAAAGCGATTCTCGAATGCGCTAATAAGACCAAGTAGATAATAATTTGATGGGATGTTGGAAAAGTCTACATTATCATTATGTACGACCTCTTCTGTCAGCATGGGTTTTCTCCTATATAAAGGTAATATGTTACTTTTAATTTATGGTAATATATTACCTTATTTATGTCAAGGAAGATATATTTGACTCGTATGCTTCACCGTCTTTTTTCTCTCCTGAGAAAAAGAAAAGAACCACCAATGCTTGTTCGCATCAGCAGCTCTTATTGTCGGTTTCGTATGATATTATACGTATCGTCTTTCAGTGAAATCGTATGTTTTCTTACCATGGACGTCTTCTCCTTTGCTCTTATTTCTTGCTTGATTTCTTGTGGTTTTCGCACGCCCGGACGTCCGGGGCACCAAAAAGGACGTCCAAACAGACGTCCCTCAAAGTTCTTATTCTATCGGCACTGCCGATAGATGTGAAGTCGATAGACGTCTGCCAGGACGTCTGTCGTTTATCCTGCTTCTCGCGAAAGACCTAGTTTTTGCCTGTTTTCGACCTTTTTGCGTTCTGCAGGATGGTAATGAAAAACGAGAAGAAATCAGTTGAAATTTTCTCGTTAAGCGGTGTTCTTTTTGGTTGGCATCTGTCTAATCGAAATAGAACAGATCTTCAAACTTTACTTCCAGGGCGATGCACAAAACCAGTGCCAGTTTTGCCGTCGGATTGAACTGTCCGGTCTCAATCGAACTGATCGTGTTCCTGGAAACGCCAACCAGCTCTGCAAGCTGGGTCTGTGACAGGCCTGCTTTCTTTCGGTATTCCGGCAGCCGGTTCTTAAGGACCAACGAATCTTCTTTCATCACTTAAGCCCCAATACAATCATGCCGACGAAGCAGCCGAGGCCAAATACAATGCCGATCACTGCCTGTGCCATTTTTGCCCTTTCTTTTGTCTTCAGGAACTGGTAAAGACGTCGGCTGCCGAACATCGCAAAATATACAGCCCACGCTCCCAGCCCAAGGATCGGAAGATCAATGATCCGGGAAAAGATTACGATGATCGCTGCAAGGATTCCTCCTACGGTCATCCCGACCTTCGAAGCATCCGCAAAGATCTGCAGTTCTCTTTCGTCGCTCTTCCCTTCATTTTCCGCCCGGTTTCTTGCTAAAATTTCATCTCTGTTCATAGTAAACCCTCCCTGTGTACTCTCGGCTCTGCCAAGTTTTATTGTCATTATTATGCACATGCCAAGTTTACTTGTCAAGAGTTTTACAAAGTTTTCTTTGCATTATCAATCCAGCACATACGTGATGGTGATGTAATCGTCCTTCCTGGTGATGCCAAACTCCTTGAGTGTCAAGGGGACGGTTCTGTTGACAACCAATCAAGTCCTAAAAACGACGCACGATTTATTCCAATTATACATTCAATCTACCGTAAGGATAAACTTTACATACCGGCTCACTGCTGAACCGATCCTGAAAAAATGTCCGCTACGGGAATACTTCCTAATAAACATTACATTGACAACCTACCACGAATATGTGGAAATATAAACCACGCTTTTCGAAATCTTCAAACCCGGATCATATATTTTCAAGATTACGGTTCTTCCACCGCTTGCATCTCGCTATGTAAAGCAGCTAACTCTTTGTGCATCATATACCCGGATATGACGTTGCTCATTTTAATCACCGCAACGATGGTGATCAAAACAAAAAGCCACGATGGAATAGCGAGTACCGGTTAAAACACAGGGCAAAACAGCAATGCTGCTGACATTCGAATGCAAGTAATGATATTTGCCATATTACACAGATGTCTGTTCTGAATGTCAAAGGGACGGTTGTCAATAGAACCGTCCCTTTGACATTCCAGCAAACACACCGTTTCGACATAGAATTTGTCAGTCTACGATCTTTATGATTGAGCCGGGTCTTGGTTCTTCGATGATGTTCATATGGTCGTCGTGTTTCCTGGATTCACTGATCTCGATGAAACAAAGCTTTTCCAGGTCATAATCCCAATGCGGTATGACATACCAGTTATTCATCAGATCGACATAGTTCATTTAGTCTTTCAAACATGTAACCGGAACAACATATACGCCATCCTCGCGTTTATAAGCAAATGGGGCTACTCCGCATAAGACCATCATAAATGCAGGTTCAAGCATCTTTTCGGTATCAATTCTTTCTGCCAACTTTTTCAAGTTCTCAGCCCCCTCCTCAATCAACTTGTCTCCGCCAAGTTTCACTTCTACCAATCCATAACTGCCGTTTCTCAAATGAATCACCGCATCACATTCGAGACCAGTTTTGTCTCTATAGTGGTATACGCTGCCGTCCGATGCGTCCGCATAAACTCTGAGGTCTCTGACGCAAAGGTTCTCAAATATCAGGCCCATGAGTTCTAAATCATTTATCAAATCCTTTGGCCCGATTCCAAGTGAAGCTACCGCAATCGACGGGTCAACAAAATACCTTGTATCTGAAGTTCTGATTGCAGTCTTGGAACGCAAATTAGGATTCCAGGCAGGAGAATCCTCAATGACGAAAATTCTCTTCAGAGCATTTAAATATCCATAAAGGGATTCCTTGTCAAAAGTTTCTATATCATTGTTTATCACATCGCTTCTGATTGTTTCCAAAGAAACCTGCGTCGAAACATTTCTGGCATAGGATTTCATTACACGCTTTGTTCTCTCAGAATCTCTTTTTACACCATCTACTCTGGAAATATCATCATTTACGACTGCATCATAATAATCAAAGGCTTGCCTGAGCGCCACTTTTTCTGTACGATTCAACGCTGCCGGCCAACCACCACGGCAAATCAGGAAAGCAATATCCTCGATACTATGATTATCTGTAGAGGATATGTCTTTTCCATCAAATAAATCATTTAATGACACTTGACCATTTGAATCCATGGATTCAAACAAAGACATCGGTCTCATCCTCATCCTAACGATTCGGCCAGTTCCTGTATGCATGCTTTCATCTAAATTCGCAGGAACTGAAGAGCCGGTGAGAATAAACTGTCCAAACTCGCCTCTTTGATCCACCTCATATCGCACTGCATTCCAAATGCTCGTTGCAATCTGCCATTCATCAATCAAATGCGGAACTTCACCTTTAAGAAGATTAGCAGGGTTTATTCTGGCCATTTGTTGGTATTGATCCGTCATATCCGGACGATCCATCTCTATGAAACTATTTGCAATATGTTTTGCGGAAGTTGTTTTTCCACACCATTTTGCTCCTTCAATTAAAACCGCCCCTTTGGACTCTAGATGGTCCAGCAACACTTTATCAGAGACTCTTTGATAATATTTTTTCACCGCGTTAATCTCCTTGTAAGTCTATCCTGTATTTGGCTCTTTGTTTAACCGAGTATTTGGATTGTTTTAGGCCGACTATATGGTTATATATTATCCGAGTAGATGGACGATGTCAATCATATCCTTTGTACTTGTCAAGTTTAGTGGACGCTAAACTTGTTTTTATTAGATTACCTTGGTGGATTCTCTAATATATCTTTCTTCAAAGCAAAATCAATCCCATACTTCTTGGCTGTTCCCTCAAAGTCTTTGATACTCTGTTTCATCAAATCCTTCAAGGTTTGCTTTCCATGATGAAACTCTTTTGGTCTGTTCTTCTGAGCTTCAAAAAAATGACGGAACGCTTTCTGTAAGAGTTCCGCCGTTAGCCTTGTAGTCCTTACGGACAATGCCATCGTTTTCTGTTCAACTTCTTCTTGCATATCGGGTTCCTCCTTTCCTTTGCAATAAAAAAGGAGCAGTGTTTTTCACTACTCCGAAAGAGTGTCATTTCGACAAACTGGAATTTATTCAATTCTTACATTTACCATCGTAACGGTTATCGTCCCTGCAGCTTCTATTCTATACCATTTGCCTCTTTCAAGTTTAATGGTTTCCGACATTCCCGGAGTAATATATCCTATTTGAAACTTACTTTCCGGATTCTCAACATCAATAAACCATACATCCGTATCCTGCGATCCAGATACCCTAACCAATCCTAAAACCGGCTGGATTTCTTCGGATTCAAAATCCGTTAACGTGAATGTATGGGCTTTTCTATATTGAAGGAAAGTGATTACTCCAATCACGGCGATTACTATAGCGACTACTATGGGAAGCCACGTTTTCACCTTACTCTTCGTTTCTTTGTAGTTTTTGTATTCTTTGATTTCATACTTACCCTCACAAATGTTGATTTATTTATTTCTTCCTTGTACTTGCCTTGGCTTCTTCCTCGGTGGGAAAGAGCCGACTTTCTCTCAGCTTTATTCCACCGCCTGTGTCTGAAAATCTGATGGTATAAAATCCGCCGGAATACTTTAATACCTTGGCTTCCTTAATCCCTTTCACAGATGAGACGATATAGACGGTATCTCCAGGCTTATACTTGCGTAAATTCAAGGACTTTCAGCATTCTGTCCGACATAGCAAAACCACCGTCTCCACATGCCCCGTCCCCGGAAACATATCCACGCAACACATTCTATCGACTCTGTACCCTGCCTCACCGCATACCTCTAAGTCCCTTGCCAGGGATGTTGGTTTACAGGATATATACAGTATATTCTCCACACCGTAATCAAGTATCTTTGATAATGCCTTGGGATGCACTCCGTCTCTGGGAGGATCAAGTATGATAAAGTCAGGCCTTTCTTCTATTTCATCCAATACCTTCAGTACATCAGCGGCTATGAACTCACAGTTATCCAGTCCGTTTAGCGCAGCATTTTCCCTTGCAGCTTCTACAGCCTCTTCCACTATCTCCACGCCGATAACCCTTTTGGCAACCGGTGCCATTATCTGGGCAATGGTTCCGGTTCCGCTGTAAAGGTCGAATATCACAGGCTTTGCCTCTTCTCCTTTACAACAACCTTCAGAATCAGTACCTCCGCCCTCTCGGATCTGCTCATTTGACTTGGAAATCCCGCCTGAGAGTGCATACTCCCTCGCCTTTCCGTAAAGCACCTCTGCACCCTTGGAGTTGGTCTGAAAAAATGAAAATGGCGTTATCTTAAACTCCAGCCCCAGAATCTTTTCGGTTATATAATCCTTCCCGTACAGCACTCTCGTACCCTCATCTTTTACCACGTCTGCGATGCTGTCATTTACCGTGTGGATTATTCCGGCTATTGTTCCCCTCAAGCCAAGTGAATGAATTTTATCTGTAAATTCCCGCAAAAGCTCCGTCTCTACATCCTCATCCATCGCAGATGTGGTCACCAGATTTACCAGTATTTCTCCCGTCGCCTCACTTCTTCTAAGTACCAGATGACGAAGATATCCTTCACCCTCCATTTTATGAAAATACGGGGTCTTCTTCTCAGCAAAAAATTCACGTACTGCACCGACTAAAGTGTTAAAATCTTCATGCACAAGGATACACTCATCCGCGTTTAACACATCAAAACGGCTTCCACGCCTGTGAAGTCCCAGGGTGAGCTCTCCGCCTTTTTCCATATCACCGAAGGAATACTCCATTTTATTACGGTATCCTTTATTCAACGGGGATGCAAAAATGCCCTCTATAGCTTTCTCATCAATACAGAAAGCGGTTTCTTCCGCCTCTTCACCACTTTCTTCCTGCCTGCTTGAAGCCTTATTTGACATAAGTCTTTTTACCATATCCAGTTTCATGGTCAGCTGGGCATCATAGTCCATGGAACTGTAAGTACATCCGCCGCACTCACCGAAAACAGGACAGACCTGTAAGGTTTCAAGAGGCGACTGTTCCAAGATACGCACAAGATCCCCCTTCCCCTGCTTTTTAAATCTGAACTCTATTTTCTGACCGGGGATGGCATTTTTTACGGTAATAATGGTACCGTTATCCTCTTCATCAGGAGCATTTACCACTCTGACCTTTGCCTTATCCTGAAAATCAACCCTGTCCGTAACTATTCCTTCGTAAATCTGCTTCTTCTTCATCTGTACCTCATCACGCTTTTACCACGAATATGTGGAAATATAAACTACGCCCTCCGGAACCTTAAGTCCCGGATCATCTGTTTTCAAAGTCACATCCCTGCCACCACTTTCCATCACCTTGGCAAAATGATACATGGCTATTCCTATATCGATCTTTTGAATATCCCCCGCTTCTTCTCTGTCAAAACCGGGATCCTTTTTCTCATAAAAATGAACTGAATTTCCGGAAATGATCATCCGCCAGGGCTGCATATTTTTTGCCGATGGAGCAAGGCGCACCATCTCAATGACATTTTCAAGAAGCTTGTCTTCACATCCTTTAAAAGGGATGCCAAATTCCTGTTCAAATGCGATCTCTTCTATCCCCAGCCTTTTATCCGCGCCGATGGTCTTTCGCATCACCGTCTCCACCACAGACATCTTATCAGCCGGATAGCCCAAGGGAGACACACAGGGCATGATCTCCTCCTCCCCAAGCTCCATGGCTTTTTCAAATGCATCCCGGTTCATGGTGCTCGCCATCCACACCGTGCCTACGCCAAGAGATTGTGCAAATAAGACCACCGCCTCAAAGCTGTATCCGAAAGCCTCTTCAAAATGGGGAACCTTCTTGATCTTTGCTCCCAAATACAGTTCTTCTCCCTTTAAAACCTTAGACTTCAAGCCATGTTCTTTGGGATCAAGAAGACGGAATTCCACAGGGATATCATAAGGGTTCTTGACATCCTTTATGAACTCCTTGATCTGTGCAAGGTCCTCTTCTGTGAGATTTTTCTTGTTAAATGTACGCACACTTCTGCGCATTTTTATTATTTCCGAAATGTCCATTGTATCAGCCATAGATCAACGCCCCTTTCATCTGTTTTCTTGTATTACTTTGTGATCACAAGCTCATCCGGCTCCACATGACACGGCAAAAACCATATCTCCACTCCCGCCGCTTCGGCCTCTCTCATCGCAACACCAAACTCCGGATGCGTGTCCACATTGGGTCTTACTTCCGTCACTCCGTCCATTTGTATGACAAAGGCAAGAACCGCTTTAAAGCCCTCTTCCCGGGCTTTGATCAATTCCCTGATGTGCTTCACTCCCCGCTGTGTGGGTGCATCCGGAAAATATCCCACACCGTCTATCTCAAGAGTACAGCCTTTCACCTCCATGAGAAACTTCTCCGGTTCAACTGCTCCCGAATTTTTCTCCATGTAAAAATCAATACGGGAATCACCATATCTATATTCCGGGACCACTTTGTCGTAATCACGCTTTTTAAGCCATTCCCCAACAACCTTATTAGGCGCCTGACTGTCTATGTTAAAAAGGATTCCGTTCTCTTTCCTTACTGCCACAAGGTCATATTTAGTCTTTCGCCCTTCCGTGCCCGGTTCATTCAGCCAAACCTCACAGCCCGGGATCAGAAGTTCTTTGCACCGCCCTGTATTTTTTACATGAACCGTTTCTTTTTTCCCGTCTATATCCACCTCAGCAATAAAGCGGTTTGGGCGGGATATAAAGCTTGCTTTGGTGATGTTGTTATATTTCATGTGTCCTCTCCTGCAGTTCCATGCTGCCTTTTTTTCATCCTCTTCCAGCTGATCAGCCCATATATATCCTGAATCAAAAAAATGCTGAATGATATGACCATGGGAAGATATTGGGGATCCTCCATTGTTGCGATTATCCAGAGCACTATGAGCACTATATCATTTGCCGCATATGCAACAGCATACAGATGGCTTCGAAATGCCGTTAAAGTTGCTGCCAAAAAACTTGTGGCAATAGATATAGTACTGAAAACCAGGCTGTTTGTATTAAAGGCTCTCAGAACAAAAAAGAAGATCACTGTGGCTGCCGCAGTTCCCGCAACCGCAAAGAGCCATTTCTTTTTGTTCATGTGCCCTACCTTTACCTCCTTTGAATCTTCAAAGGGGTGTCTAAGCCAGCTGATAAGTGATATCACCGCCAGGGGCAGAGTCATAAAGGCATAGGTGATGAACTCACCGTAATACATAAATGACACGGATACTATGGAATAAAGTATGGCAAAAACTATAGTGCAGATATGTCCCCACACATCACCCCGCGCGATAAACACCAAGCCCGTAACCCCTACAAGTGTTGCGGCTATTATTGCCGGGTTGCGTTCTCCGCCAATGATAAAGGTTACAAGCAGTATTGCAACAGATACGATCCAAAGGATCCATTCAAATCTTGTGAGTTCTTTAAAAGGATTATGCAGTTTTATTTTTTTCATAAAATACTCACCTTTACAAAATCTGCTCCATCCCGATCTTTAGCGGCTTCAAGCCAATGGACTCATAAAACTTTACTGCATCCGGGTTACATGTATATACATTCAGCGTGATGTTATAAAAACCATTTGCCCTTGCGTATTCTTCCACATACCGATAAAGGTCGCGTCCTATCCCGCGTCCTCTGTGTTTTTCGTCAACACAGATATCGTCTATATAAAGGGTTTTTATATCAGTTACCACGGGGTCATCCTTTAACTGTCTGTGCACGCAAAAGGCATGACCGGTCACAAATCCCTTTTCATCCTCACTGACGAACACAGCCACATCATCCCTGTCTATGATATCCTCCAGTTGCTCCGCATTATACTTGGTTGCAGGACCTTTAAAGATATCCGGTCTGCCATTGTGATGGACCATATCCACCTGGACTAAGAGTTCCAAAAGCCGTGGGATGTCTTCAATTTTTGCTTTTCTGATAATAGTCATCTGTTCCCCTTTACATGCTTATACATTTTCTTAAAATGTAATTATAGTTGTTTTTTTTATTAAACTTCATGATCAAAATATCACATTTTCTTCATCATGCTTTGACAAAAACATGGTGTAATAAACCGGATAGTAGAACACCTTGTTTTTTTCAATCGCTTCATTTCCATTATATAAAACTATTCCCTTTTTTGCTGCGTAATCCGCATTTGAGATAAATGTGTTTATAGCACTATGTATCGTATAATCCTTTCCTGATTTAACTTCAACGGGTATGACGGAAGATGTGTCGTAATCATCTATTAAAAAATCCACTTCACCTTTTTTCTTATTATCATAATAATGCAGAGTATATCCATGGGCCTTCAGTTCCTGTGCCACAGCAGTTTCATATACAGAACCCAGGTTTACACTTTCCATATCATCCAGCACTGCTCTGATATTATTGCCGTAAAGAACAGAGGTCAGCAATCCCACATCATTGTAGTACAGCTTCAGGAGATTTTTCCCCGTGACCTCTATCAGGGGAAATGTAGCAGTAGAGACTGCTTTTACTCCAAGAGCTATACCGGATGATATTAGATAGTCAAATTCATCAGTATAGTTTTCATATCTTTTACCCTTTTTATCCTCTATTTCCTTTACAACAACTCTCTTTTTTTGTCGTTCCATATTTGAGGGTATCATCTCATAAATACGGCGTATCTTAAGCTTTCGTCTGCTGTCATTTTCATATTTTATTGCATCCTCTATATACAAACGCATTATGTCCCTGTGAATCCCCCTGACTTCGACAATATTGTTTGTTTCAACATAAGCCTTAACCGCATCCGGTAATCCCCCTACAAGCAGATATTTGCGAAACAAATCTGACAGCCTTTTATCCGTAGCTTCATCAAAAATTTCCGATCTATCGTATTTTTCCTTGAGAACAGCAAGTGCTTCATGACCAAATCCGTTTGCCATGAGAAATTCTTCAAAGTCAAGAGGATACATCTGCTCTATCTGAATGCTGCCAATCGGTATAGATGCTGTTTTTTTCAAAGTCACACCCAACAGGGATCCGCTTGCTATGTATGTAAACCGGTTGTCTTCACGCAGGAATTTCAACAATGTGAAGAAATGCGGATAACGCTGTATCTCATCAAGAAAAATAAGGGTGTCATCTGCATTTCCCATTTTGTCTCCGGCAATCATGCTTACCTGCAGATAAAAATCCTGTATTGTGTGAATATTTCGGAAAGATTTCGGACCTTCGAAATCCTCCTCAAAATTTAATTCAATGTAGTTCTTGAACAGCTTTTTCCCCACATAGCGTATTATATAGGACTTTCCCGTCTGTCTGGCACCATCCACTATCATTATCTTCGATGATGTTTTAAGATGTTGCTCTATCTTGCCTGATATTTTTCTGTAAAGCATATAAATCCCCCATGCAAATACACTTTTCCACGAATTTCAGGCTTATAATAACACACTTTTCCGTGTAAATTCAAGGTGTAAAAATACACTTTTACCAAAATGTTATTGAACTGAAATCCATCTCACCGGCAAGCTTGCATATGTCCGGCAGAATTGCATGTGTCACCCGGTCTCAGGGGTAGGTGAATATTCTTTATTTTTAAAAAGCCGTACAACTATTTTCCGGTCTTTCACCAAAAATAGTACGTACGGCTTTATTCATGAAATTATCCCTTAACCAGCATCGCCAGCTTCTTTCCGCAAAAGATTCCGAATATACAGCAGGCCACGCTCAATCCCGCATATAACCCGCCGGTCAGGTAGTCCTTGTTATGAAACAGGTTATAAGCCTCCAGGGAAAATGTTGAAAATGTGGTAAATCCTCCGCACAGTCCTGTCTTTAAAAACAGCACGGCATTGGGTGAAAGATCTTCCTTGCTTTCAGCTATGCCTACGATAAATCCGATAAGCACCGCTCCTGCTATATTAGTTATGAATGTAAGTGTAGGAAAAGCCGTCTTGCAGGGTATCAGGCTGATGGCGTATCTGCCTGCCGCACCCACGGCACCTCCCATAGCAACAAATAAAAATCCCATGGTTTTCCTCCTATGTTTTTTCTGTAATAAACTCTTATTTTCTAAAACAATGATGTATCAATGAGGTATCTCCAACATATCAAGCAGTCTGATAAATGTATCCTGACCATCCAGACAAGTATCAATAAGCCAACCTCGTTCATTATTCCATTCACTCAGACCTTTATAATAAAAACTTTTTTTAGAATCTTCAATAATGAATGGAAGAACATTATGACGCAGACACTCTTTGAGTGCCACTAATCTACCGACTCTCCCGTTCCCGTCCTGAAAAGGGTGAATGCATTCAAATTCTGCATGAAAAGCTATTATATCCTCAAATGTCACATTATCTTTTTTGTTATATTTTTCTAACAGTTCTTTCATGTGCTTATGCACCTCGGAGGGCTTTGAGGTCTCCCTGCCCCCGACCACATTTGCACGTTTTTTATAATCTCCTACGGCAAACCAACTGAGTGCAGAATCTTTAGTGTCATGCTTAATGATATAATGCAAATGTTTTATGATGTCCTCTGTCAACTCGTCTTCCGCAACATCTATCACATGATCAATCCCGCGAAAATGATGTATAGTCTCCAGGATATCATCTACCGGCACCCCTTCTCCCACATCAATGGTATGGGTCTCAAATATCAATCTCGTCTGATCCTCAGAAAGCTTACTTCCTTCGATATGATTTGAATTATATGTCATCCTCACCTGTAGTTCATGGTAAAGGCCGCCGGTAAGCCGCATTTCCTTCTCTTCACGAAGCAGCTGTAGGATATCATTGTCCGAAATCTCCCTCATTAAGATTTCCGAATCCTCACCAAGATAGTCTGCTATCCGCTGTATGCTCCGAGCAGAGAGCTTTTCTCCCTTGGCTATCTTTGCTATCGTCCTTGTTGAAAGACCTGTAATTTCACCCAGCTCAGTCTTGCCGATCTTCTTTTCTTTTAATACCTTTTCAAGACCATCATATGAGATCATATATAATAAACCTCCTGTAATTCTTTACTTATTTTATCATTTAGGAGAATTAAAGTAAAGATTTTAGGAGATTTTATGAGGAAATGTAAAGATAAAAGTCGTGATAAATAAAAAAATGATGAAGCCCATACAAACTTCACCGGATCATTTTTATTTTATGATATATGCACTCACTATCTGCGCTGTATAAACCGTATGACTATCCCTGTTTGCCATAGGATATGTCCCCTCTACATCTTCCGGGTACATTTTTTCCCTAATATCACGGGGAAGCTGTGTCGTGTCCAGAGGCAGTGCATGAAGCACCCTGCACTCGAGGGTAAGCGGATATTCCTTTACCCCGGGAGTGCTTATCTCCACCGGCTCGCAAACCGTAAGTCCCGCCTCTTTTACTTTATCTATATCCCGTCCGGACTGCCAGCCGCAGATCTTATTTATCGTGGCATCCGGTGCTTCAAGAGGGATACTTATGGAAAACTCTCCTGTTTTGTCGATACATCCCTTTGTAAATCTGTTCTCCCTTACATAAGCCACAAATGTAGGCATATTCCAAGTGGCACCTATGTTACCCCAGCCGATCACCATGGAATTGAACTTGTCTGCATAAGTATTGAGCAAGATTCCTTTGGGAAGCATTTTTGTGATGTGGGATGTGTAGTCTTGTAAAATAATCTTTTCTATCATGGTGTGAACTCCTATTTAACGGTTTTTTCTATTTCAATTATGATTATCAATAATTCGAAAATCGGTTTAGTTCTTGAAATGTTGTACTTAATATCAAATCTATTTCATCAACACGCTTCAAACCATTTTCCGAAGAATATAATATTACAAATTTTTCGTGGTAAATAAATGAAATAAAAGTATCAAAACTTGGTTGTTTGTCTTTTCTGTATTTAAAAAAAATCTCAAAATCTGAATTCAATACCGCTATTATCTCTTCCAATCCTATTTCATATTTTACATACTCTATATAATATAATTCATACGGCAACATAAAAAGAATATTTTTCGCTTTCTTTGACTCTTGAAGAATCAAATATAAATCCTTTTCTACACCACATTTTTTTATTGGATTTTCAGCTATTTCACACAGATAATTATAACTTAAACTACGGAACGCAACATGAATCATTGTAGCTGATATCTCCTTATAATCTGGAGATTTGCTTGTTTTATTTGATTCTCCATAAAGAGTAACTCCTTCACACATCTGTGTTATAGAAGTTGAAAACTCTCTTTTACCCCGTCCAAGAGTCTCCGGGAGTAATAACTTGAAATCTAATTTGTATTTTTTACTAATGCAATCACATTGACCTTTTTCTTCAGATAACGGCTTTACATATTTCTCATAATTTGATTTCTCCAAAAAATATAATGACGAATTTATAAATTCTAGCAAATATATTTCGTAGTTACATTTATCATAACCTTCTATAAAATTTTTAATTAATAACTGACTAGGAAGTATATGAATACGAAGATCATGGTTTTTGGCAATATCCTTCTCTCTTTTTTTCATAAAATTATTTAAAATTTTTTCTCCACAAATCTTAAAGTCCACGTAGTATGTATCTGAATTATTTATGCTTTACTAAATCTCTACAAAACAAATTACTTATAAAAATCCAGAAACTTTTTTTCATCTTTCTCATAAAAATACGAATCTCTGTATTTACATATTTTTTCATCCTCCATAATTGCTGCTGGCAATATAACATTTAGTAATGGCTCCCCGTTTTGCATATACTCCATTATTGAATAAGCTTCTAAAATACTAGCTTCACAATCTGTAAGATTTTGATAAAGAAATTCATAATCTATACCGTAAAAATCTTGAAGAATTTTATATCGATATCCTTTATATTTACCTCTATCTAACGCTTCAATTTCTTTTAATATATGGTTGTATCTACTGTTTTTTCCTTTCCCTATGTAGAAATATTTTTTATTTTCTCCCGTTGTGAACCAGGCATAAATATAACTTTTTCTTTCGTTATCATCCTGTTCATCTGGATAGAAATTTAACATATCCAATTCCCACTTATTTTTTTGGTATATCTTTTTAATAAACTCTTTCATATTTCGATATCTCATGTTTTTTATAATAAAAAACAATTATTCTTTTTCAATTATTTCTACCCATTTATCACGTTATAACTCTTCATCGAAAAAATCGCTATCTAAGCGCTTTATTTCGTATATATGTTCTATGGAAACTCCAACGTTATATTTTATCATTAATTTAGTCAAAATTTCACCATTTATCAAAACCACTTTAGTTCCCAAAAGATTGTCCGCATAATGTATAGCTTCTCTTGAGAATGTTGTTGTTGTAATAAAAAGTCCTTTCTGAGCCTGATGTCCTTGTAATGCTCCAACAAATTTCTGAATATCAGGTCTACCAACGGTCGAATCCAAATTCCACTGCTTTGCTTGAATATATATACTACTAAATCCTAACTGATCTTCTTTTATTATCCCATCAATTCCACCGTCATTTGTCCTTTTAGTAACTCTACCTGCTTCCTCTATGCCATTACCATATCCCATCTTCAGTAACAACTTTACAACAAGTTTTTCAAATTCTGAATCACTTATTTTAATTATCTCTTCCATTAGTTGATGTGCAAGTGCGTTATTAACCTGCGCATATGCTGTCTCCATTATTTCCATTGGGGACTCACTATTTTCATCATCTGATGAATCTAATGCTACTTTTTTAAAATTAGAAACTGTGTGAAATTCCATAAAAGACGGATAACGTTTTAAATATTTTACATCTATTTTTTCACCAGAATTTAAAACCTCCCTACCTTCATTGGTTATTCTATACTTCCCACGAGTTGGAGTTTCTATTAATCCAGCCTTATCCAAATAGGTTCTCGCCCAGTGAACTCTATTATCAAATATTTTTTGCCTCCCACTTGGAAGCATTTCTTCAAGTTCTACATCGTCCAATTGCATATCCACAGCAATTTTATCTCTTACCTCTTTTGCAGAATGTAACTCACCATCTTCTATTACACGCAAAAATTCCTCGAAAAATTCTGAAAATTTAGGTACTGACATATTAACACTCTCCCCATTTTTCATCCTTGTTATGATTACTAACTTTATCTACAAATAATTCTATCTCTACTCCATTACCATCATAATTGTATTTTATTTTTTTAATTTCTTCTAGCATTTTAAATGATTATTTCCGTTATTAATATATGTTTTGAAGCTATATGCACCTCTTTTTACAATAACAATTTCTGACCTTAAACAATCTTTTTTTATTTATCAACACCATCCCACAGCAAGTCTTTCTAAAAAAATATGTCCAACTCTGCTTTCTTAAGCTGTTTATCTATTTTTTCTCTGGCCTCTCTTCCAGTAACATGAATGCCACCTCCTAACGGAACTTTTACGTATATTATCCGTAACATATTCTTCGGCTTTTAGTATAACATACAATATTCCATATTCGCTATGTAATATAGGCTTGCGTAGCTTTTAAGAAAAAAAAACAACCATAACTCCACAGCAATTGTGGCTATAGTTGTTTACATATACTACTATGTTCCTTCTTCATTTCTCACTTTACATGCCTATACATCTTTTCCACATCACTGCACATATTAACCGGAGTCAATGTTATCTCCGGGTGTGCATTTGTAAAAACCCTGAAAAGTTCGTCAGCAAATCCCTGACCTATTTCATCGATCCCACTAAAATCCAGCTCCACTGTCACAAACTTTTCGAGTCCGTTAACCAGTCTTTTCGCCTGGGACCGGGACACCGGATACTCTTCAAAAATATTTTTTATCTTTATTGACGTTTTAGTAAAGCCTTCTTCCGTATCGGCATATTTATCAAATACTTCCCTTGTCTTTCTTCGCGAATTTTCAGAAAGCCCCATTAAGATAGTAGTGCCTTTCGATTCTGTCCGAGCATTAACCACTTCATCATACTTTTCATGAGAAAAGATAATACCGTCTGATACTATCCCAAATACGTCCATCATACGGGATGTAAAAAAAATCCCCTCACCGCTGTGTCTTTTGCTATCCGTTGTAAATTTCCCTTTGAACAATTCCTTTGCGGCATCCTCAAGGGAATCTAAGTTAAAATAATCTTTGATCTTTTTAAAGATCCCCACGCCATTATCATATATGATCATAAATGTGTTTACATAATTTTCATATATGAGCAGGGTCACTTCTTCTGCTTCGGAATGATCGATGGCGTTGTTCATCATTTCCGTAAATGCATACCCCCATATCCGCCTGACATTTTCCTTCTTCCCTGCAAGATCACCTTTGATGTATTTTACGTAAATACTTTCTTCATCCTTTAGTTCGCCCTTACTTCTCAAAAGAACCACTTTTTTTAGAATAGTCTTCAGCTCATACTTAGATCCTTTTTTTTCCAGTATCCCTTCCGACTCGAACTCCTTCAGGTATCTGTAAACTGACGTGGTAGTTATTCCAAAGGCATTTACTGTACGATTTACATAATCCGTATTCCCCGCTGCAATTTTGTCCAGAAGATATTTTTTTATCCTATCCCTTTTTTTCTTATCAAAACTCATACATATCACCTGTGATCATCTGAATTTAAGCAATTTCATTTTATACTATAAAAAATAAAAAAACAACTATAATTCCACGGGCTCGTGGATTATAGTTGTTTTTTTATATTGGGGATTCAATAGGTATTCCCTCATCCTTTACGAGATTTTACCCATCCAAAACTTAGATAAGGATTAAAAAATTATTTTATGTCCAAAACAATTCATCCAGTGTTTTATCCAGTGCTTTGCATATCGCTATGCATAGATTGATGGTCGGGTTGTAGTCGCCCTTTTCTATAGCGTTTATCGTCTGTCTCGAAACATTACAAAGCTTTGCCAATTGCTCCTGATAATAGTCTTTTGCCGCTCTGGCCGATTTCATCTTTAAATTCTTCATTACTCTCCCTGACTTTTGCTCTCAAACCTTTTAACCATAAGTGTAGCAAAAACTATGAAAAATCCAATCCCGATAATTAAATTTGATCCGCCGTGGTTAAATGTGATCGCTCCTTTATCCCAAAGAGAACCATCTATTATGCTCCACACCCCCATGCCGAGATTTAACGAAGCAATTAGAAACACCATATAGATAAATGATTGTTTTTTGTAATCAAATCCAAAAAATGCATCTTTCATAATGCAATAAACAGCGAAGACGATTATCCACTAAAAAATTCTGCCCAAGAATCTATTTTCAAGATTTCTCAGCAGAATACTTTATGAAATAAAAAAAACGCCCTTCAAGATTTGCAGAAGTCTCAGGACGGTTCGTAAATCAACAAGGGCGGACACCTTAGTACCGCCTTTTTTCTTCTCGATTAAATCATTTTTATCTCACGAGTCAACATTATTGTTTTTTAACTGCAAAAGTCAGGCCTCAAATCCACCATCAACCTTTATAACCTGTCCGTCAATAAATGACGAATCATCGCTCGCAAGGAAAAGTGCCACATTAGCAATATCCTCAGGCTGACCTGCACGCTTCATAGGGCAGGCATCTATCATAAACTGCAGCGCCTCAACTCCGCCGATGGAGTCAACCATAGCTGTATGGATAAGTCCCGGAGCAATGGCATTTACTCTGATCTCCGGTCCGAGCTCCCATGCCATTGACTTGGAAAGACCTGCCATAGCGTGCTTGGATGATACGTATGCCGCAAAACCGTGATGTGCAGCGTATGAAGCAACTGATGCTGTATTTACGATAACGCCTTTTCCTTTTTCCTTCATTATTGGAGCCACAAGCTGTGTGAGGTAGAGAGCGGCATTTACATTTACATTAAATACTTTCTCCCACTCCTCACGGGAAACCTCTGCAAGAGGAGCCATGCTCAGCATACCTGCGTTGTTTACAAGAATATCAATTGTTCCGTATGCCTCCAGAGTCTTGTCAAGGAGTATCTTGCAGTCATCCGTGTTGGAAGTATCCACGATAACATATACCGCTTCCCCGCCTGCTGCCTTGATATCATCAACTACAGCTTTTGCACGCTCTTCATTACGTCCTGTGACTACTACCTTTGCTCCTTCCTCTGCAAATTTTTTGGCGATGGCTCTTCCCATGCCTGATGTAGATCCTGTAACTATGGCAACTCTGTCTTTTAACTTCATAAAATAGTCTCCTTATAAAAATTTGATCAGTTCCCGGTATTATATTACATTCGGAAATTTATAAAAAGTGCCAGTTTATTAAAAAAACAACACCCCACTGCTTGATGTTAAATCTATATTTACCTTATAAAATGCGTCGGCTGCCAGTCTTCCTTATCCGGCACACCGTACTTTTCTTTTCCCAAGGCAATGCTCTTCATAAGAAATGCCATATTCCTTGCAAGTGTTCTCATGGTCTGTAACCCTTCCTCATCCTTTGCCGCATCCCCGGGCGCACGACCGTGGACACAGTTCCAATACTGGCTTGAACAGACTGGCATACCGCATATGGTGAAGTATTTATTTAATTCGTCAAATGTTGCGGAACATCCTCCCCTTCTTGCAACCACTACGCTCGCTCCGACCTTCATGGTCTTGTCGAATTTACCACTATAGAAGAGCCGGTCAAGACAGGCTATCAATGTTGCATTTGCTGAAGCATAATACACAGGTGATGCCACTACCAATCCGTCAGCTTCTTTGAATTTCTCCGCGATCTCATTTACTAAATCATCAAATACGCATTTACCCAGATCTGTACATGCTCCGCAGGCTACACAGCCTCTGATTTCCTGATTCCCAACCTGAACAACTTCTGTCTCCACGCCTTCTGCCTCAAATGTCTTGCTGAGTTCCTTTAACGCCACCGCTGTATTTCCCTCCGGACGGGGACTTCCGTTTAAAATAAGAACCTTCATGATAACCTCCCTATTTATAAATTTTTTTGTTTTATTTTATCACATTCACGACATATGTAACTTGTTGATTTTACTGAAATACCGTACAATGAAGCCATATAATAATCAAGGCGAGAGGGGAAGCATTTTGACAAATACAAAAACGGGATATCCGTCCAAAGATAAGCCATGGCTTAAATATTTTAAAGAAGAAGATTTAAAAGACCCAATGCCCAGATGCACTGTTTTTGAGAGCATTTACGGCAACAACAAAGATCATTCAAAAAATATCGCGTTAAACTATTTCGGAAATAAGATCAGCTTTGAAAAGATGTTTTCATTCGTTGACAAATGTACCAGGTCTCTTCGCAAGATCGGGATCAAAAGGGGAGACTGTGTGACACTTTGCACGGCCGGTGTCCCTGAGGCAATCTATATCGTTTTGGCCTGCAGCCGGATAGGTGCTATAGCCAACTTTATCAACCCGCTTTTTTCCAAAGAGCAGATCAGGGACAGGATAAACGAAACAATCGCTGAGTGGATCTTTATCCTGGATGAAATATACGAATATATCGAGGATTCAATCCCCGAACTCTGTGTAAATAATGTTGTCATCATACCTGTCACTAACTCAGTGCCTGCCATTGCTTCAAAACTTCTTTATATGAAGAGCAAGGCCAGAAAACTGCTAAAGACCATACATAATAAAACTATCCATTCTTATAATGAATTTGCGGAAATGGGTTCGGATTACGCGGGAGAACTTGATTCCCCTTACGAAAAGGATACCCCGGTTGTTATGGTGTATTCCTCCGGTTCTACAGGTGCGTCTAAAGGAATCCTTCTTACCAATGACGGTATAAATGCCATTATCCACAACCACAAAAGAGATGTTTTTTACGGCAGGAGATCTGATACATTCTTGTCCATGATCCCCGTATGGTTTTCTACCGGTATCGTGCTTTCTATTCTCATGCCTCTGGCACACGGTGTCTGCGTTATCCCGGAGCCTCAGTTCAGTAAAGAAAGCTTTGCAAAAGACCTTAAAAAATACAAACCATCAGCTGCTCTTACGGCAACAAGTCTGTGGATATATGTGTGCACGGCCGAGGAAACTAAAGATATCGACCTCTCAAATATGATCTATCCTGCTACCGGCGGTGAGAAGATCTCCAAAAAAGATGAGGTAATGATAAATGAGTTCTTCCATTCCCATGGCTGTAAAGTTGATCTTATAAAAGGCTACGGAATGTGCGAGCTGGGAAGCGAGGTGACCGGTACCATTGAGGCGGAGGGCTATAAGACTAAGCTCGGCAGTGCCGGCTATCCCATACTGAATTCCATCGTCAGCGCCTTTGATATAAAGACAAATGAAGAACTCAAATACGGAGAACACGGCGAGATCCGCGTCTGCTCACCCTCACATATGAAGGGATATTATAAGAACCCGGAGGCTACCGAAAAATACTTTTGGACCGATAAAGACGGCATAACCTGGGGCTGTACAGGTGATATAGGTTATGTGGACGAGGACGGTGAGGTGTTTGTCCTGGGAAGAGCTACGGACTCTTATAAGCGTGAGAACGGCGAGACCGTCTATATGTTTGACATAGAAGATGTGATCATTGAAGAAGCGACCATCAACCAGTGTAAGGTAGTTGATATTAAAGAGGATGGAAATACCAAACTTGTGGCACATATCGTCTTCAAAGACGGCACTACCGATCAGGAAGGCATCTTACAGAAAGTGAATCAGCAATTAAAGGATAAACTTCCTGAGTATATGGTTCCGGACTACTATAAGATCCGTGAGGCTATGCCTGTTCACCCTAATGGAAAGAGAGATCGTGAAGCATTGGTAAATGACAGGGAAGGTTTTATCACCTTTTAATCGAATAACCGACCAAAAAAAAACCACCCCCGAGGGGTGTTTTTTTAATATTTCTTTCTCTTAGACAATATCCTCATGGCATTCAATATACATACTATAGCCACACCAACGTCTCCGAATACTGCTATCCACATATTTGCAATACCAAGTATACTGAGAACTATTATACCAAGCTTAATCACAAGGGCTAATGTGATATTCTGCTTGATTATCCTTAATGTATATTTGGATATCCTCTTTGTCTTTGCTATCTTTCTGATGTCATCATCCATGATAACGATATCCGCTGCCTCTATGGCTGCATCAGATCCTATAGCTCCCATGGCAAAGCCGATGTCTGAACGGGCAAGAACGGGAGTATCATTAATACCGTCACCTACAAATGCAAGTTTCCCTGATTCACTTTGCTGTTCTAGGAGCTCTTCAACCTTTGTAACCTTATCCGCAGGAAGCAGATCCGTATAAACCTTGTCCAGTCCGAGTTCTGCAGCAACCGCCTCACCCACCGATTTTCTGTCACCGGTAAGCATTACCGTTTGCTTAACGTCGTTATCCTTAAGACCTTTAATGGCCTCCTTTGCTTCCGGCTTGACCACATCGGAAATAATGATATGACCCATATACCTGCCTTCTTTGGCAACGTAACATATGGTCCCGACAGACTCTTTTTCAGAAAATACGATGCCATGCTTATTCATAAGCTTGGCATTTCCCGCAAGTATCTTTTCACCTCTCAGAACCGCCTCTATACCGTGTCCCGACACCTCTTGGGTATCTGTCAGGTGCTCAAGTTCTATTGTTCCTCCCGCATCCAGATGAGCCGACTTTATGGATTCCGCTATGGGATGGTTGGACATCTGCTCTGCATAAGCCGCAGTCTCAAGCAGCATGTTTTCAGTCACTCCGGGCTCAGGCGCAATCTCGGTTATCTTAAAGACACCCTGGGTAAGAGTTCCCGTCTTATCAAACACCACAGTATCAAGCTTTGCTGCAGCCTCCAGATAGTTACCTCCTTTGATAAGGATGCCCTGACGGGACGCAACACCGATACCTCCAAAAAATCCCATAGGGATAGATATGACCAAAGCACACGGGCATGATACTACAAGGAATGCACATGCTCTCTGGAGCCACTCAAACCAGTCGCCGGTAATGACAGAAGGAATGATGAAGAATGCAAGAGCTCCGAAAACCACTATTGGCGTATAATATTTTGCAAACTTAGTAACAAACTTTTCGGCTTTTGCCTTTTTACTTCCTGCATTCTCCACCAGTTCAAGAATCTTGGAAACGGTAGAATCATCAAAATCCTTTGTAGTCTTTACATGAAGGGTTGAGTTCTGGTTCACGCAACCGCTTATTACCTCGTCACCCTCCTTTATCTTTCTTGGTACCGATTCACCGGTAAGAGAAGATGTGTCAACCATGGATTCCCCATTGATAACAATTCCGTCAAGGGGAATCTTTTCACCGGGTTTAACAAGTATCGTGCTTCCTATCTCCACATCGTCAGGATCCACCCTTGTTATCACACCATCAACTTCGATGTTGGCAAACTCGGGCGTGATGTCCATAAGCTCCCTTATAGACTCTCTGGATCTGTTCACCGCAATGTTTTGGAACAGTTCTCCTACCTGATAAAAAAGCATAACCGCTACACCCTCTGAGAACTCACTCACCACAAAGGCTCCTATAGTCGCCACCAGCATAAGGAAGTTCTCATCAAACACCTGACCATGCCTTATATTTCTGCCTGCCTCAGCGATGACATCATAGGCTATGATTATATAGGGCACAAGGTAAAGTCCAAGTCCCAGCCAGTTGTAGCCTTCGAGAGGCAACTCAGGAAGAATTCCCGTATGCTCTAAGATTATAAGAACCGCAAACATACAACCTGCGACTATTATTCTTGTTAAATGTATCTTCTGGGATTTTGTCACAATTACTCTCCTGTTTCTGAGCTACAATTTACTTAGCTGTGATCTCACATTTGGGTTCTATTTTTTTTATAACCATTTTAATCTGTTCCACTATTTCGTCATATCTTTCTTCATCACATTCCACAGTAAGTTTCTGTGCCATAAAATTAATGCTTGCCTCTTCCACTCCATCTATCTTGTTAATCCCGTCCTCCATCTTTGCAGCACAGTTTGCACAGTCGATCTCTGATAATGTAAATTTTTTCTTCATGATAAAATCTCCTTTGTAAATAGTCATTATATGAATATCTGCTCATATGTGCATATTATACATGTATCACTCATTTGTCAAGTACTTTTTAAAAAATTTTGAAATTATTCCATATTGACTGCCACTATCATAAACTGGGTACTCCAACCTTTGGCTATTCCTAATGGCAACAGATTCTGCGGATAGTCTATATCCTCTTTGATTATCGCAAAGCCTTCACTTGGAAGCACTATATCATCCCACTCCTTCGGTCTGTCAAGTTTAGACAGGGGAAGATAGTACGCGGTCTCATTGCAAAGACTGTAATCCACCCTTTCCTTGCTTCTTTCTTCATGAGCCCTACCGGTCATCTCTATCATAAGCTCTCTGTTTCTTTTATCCTCTTCGTTGTAATAGTAGTAATACTGATTTGCGTCAAAATAGATCAAAAGGCCTCCGGGTCTGAGCACCCTTTTCCACTGCCTGAACACCTTTTCCGGCTCTTCAAGAGCCCAGGTGAGATTTCTGTTGATGACGATATCAAAGGAATCATCCTCAAAGGGCAGTTCGTCTGCCTGCGTCTCCATAAACCTTGCACTCAACCCCATATCAGCCAGATTCCTCTCAGCTTTTTTTATCATCTCCGAGCAAAGATCGACAGCCGTGACATCAAGTCCCAACTCCGCGCATGCCGCCGCTATTACTCCCGTACCTGTCCCAACATCGAGAACTCTTTTTGTATCTTCCGTAAGAAAAGGCTTGATCCTTCCCTGTACATTTAACATAAACTCCGTATCAAATCCAAAGGTCTTACTACGCTCCTGCCAATATGTGTGCATGTTATCTGTAAGATCTCCTCGCTTTTTAATAGTATTTACAGCTTCCATATCTGTCTCCTCTTTCTTTACTTGATGTCTTTATTCTACTTTTTGCATGGATAAAAAAAATCCCCCCGAGGGGGATTTGATGCATTTATTTTATTTTTCTTCCTTAAAGAACTTTTCTTCCTCCTGACCTATGATTGCCGTTCCTACACCTTTGTGTGTAAATATCTCAAGGATAAGGCTATGAGGAATACGTCCGTCTAATATATGAACCCTTTTAACTCCGTTCTCAACAGCATGTATGCAGTTGGAAAGCTTGGGAAACATCCCACCCTTTATATCGCCGGAGTTTAAAAGCTCCCTGGCGGAATCTACCGTTATCTCAGATATAAGGGTGTCTTTATCGTTATAGTCCTTGTAAAGTCCCTCCACGTCCGTAAGGAAGGCCAGCTTTTCTGCCTGTACTGCCGTTGCTATCTCGTAGGCAGCATCATCAGCATTGATATTATAGGGATTAAAGTCTGCATCAATACCTATAGGACAGATCACAGGAATATAATCATCATCCAGCATCTTGTCGATTATATCAGTATTTACTTTTTTGATATCCCCCACAAATCCTATATCCTTGCCTCCCGGCATCTTCTTTTCCACAAAAAGCATACCTCCGTCGGCACCGCTCAGTCCGCAAGCCTTTACTCCAAGCTTTTCAACCTCACGTACAAGGTTTTTATTGAGACGGTTCAGGACCATCTGGGCCACCTCTATGGTATCCTTGTCGGTTATACGCAGTCCGTCAACAAACTCTGCTTTCTTTCCGCTTAACTCCACCCACTTGGTTATCTCGGATCCGCCTCCGTGTACGATGATCGGACGAAAGCCTACAAGCTTTAAAAGAACTATGTCCTCTATCACCGTTTTTGCAAGCTCTTCATCATTTATTACATTTCCTCCGTATTTTACTACGATGGTCTTTTCATGAAAGCGACGGATGTATGGAAGGGCCTCTATGAGAACCTGCGCACGTACATCTGCCGGACATAATTTTTCTCCACTCATTTCACTTTCTCCGCGATATATCACACTCATTTTTGTTACCTCTTGACCGGTGCACTAACTCCGATAATCCGCATTTATCTTTACATAATCTATGGTAAGATCACAGCCCCAGGCAGTTGCCTCGCATGTTCCTTCTTTTACGTCTATCAATGCCTGAACCGGATCACATGACAGTATCTCTGTCGCCTCTTCTTCACTGTAATCCACGGCTTTACCGTCCTTCATTATCTCTATGCTTCCCGCCACGCTTACAAAGCTTAAGTCAACTTTATCAGGATTGAAGTCTGCTCCCGAATAACCAAGGGCGCACAGCACTCGTCCCCAGTTGGCGTCATGTCCAAAGATTGCGGCTTTCGTAAGACTTGAAGTTATGACTGATTTTGCTAATATCTTTGCATCCTTTACAGTCTTTGCATTTTTCACCTTCGCCTCAAAAAGACATGTACAACCCTCGCCGTCACCTGCGATCTTTTTTGCCAGCTCCGTAGCAGTGTATCTTAATGCCTCTTTAAACGCCTCGTATTTTTCATCCTCACTGTCGATCAGTGTATTTTCCGCCATGCCGTTTGCAAGGACTATTGCCGTATCATTTGTGGATGTATCACCGTCCACGGATATCATGTTGAAGGAATCATCTATGATCTCACTAAATGCTTTTTGCAGAAGCTCTTTTTTTATCATAACGTCCGTCGTTATAAAGCAGAGCATGGTGGCCATGTTTGGATGTATCATCCCGGCTCCTTTACACATTCCTCCCACAGTCACAGTCACACCGTCTATCTCAGTTGTAGCCGCCACTTCCTTGGGTACGGTATCCGTAGTCATTATGGCTTCTGCCGCACTTGTACCCACTTCACCTGTTTCCTTTAATCCGGAGGGAAGTACCTTTACTCCCGCAAGTATTTTATCCATTGGAAGCTGAGGTCCTATAACTCCCGTAGAACATACGCATACATTATCAGGTGCCAGCTCAAAACACTCTGCAACTGCTGCTGCCGTGGTACTGCAGTTTTCCATACCTTTATCCGAGGTGCAGGCATTTGCTATACCTGTATTTATAACAACCGCCTGAATAAAAGGAGCCTCATTTATCACTCTTTTATCCCATTTCACCGGCGCCGCCTGTACTTTGTTAGTCGTAAATGTACCGGCTGCCACACAGGGTTTTTCACTATAAATGAGCGCCATGTCTTTATGGTTTTCTTTTTTTATACCGGCGCATGTGCTTGCGGCAAGGAATCCCTTTGCAGCTGTAATGCCGCCTTTTATTATATTTATCATCTTTTTTCCTTCACATTATCACGGGTATCATGTTCAACCCCATGTCTTCAGGCAACCCAAACATCAGGTTCATATTCTGTACCGCCTGACCTGCGGCGCCCTTTATAAGATTATCAAGGGTTGCCATAACCACCAGTTTATTGGTCCTTGCGTCTACTCTGAAATTCACATCCAGATAGTTGGAGCTTTTTGTAAATCTTGTCTCCGGGAACACTCCATCTTCAAGAATCCTGATAAATTTCTCATCCAGGTAGTGTTTCTCATAAATCTTTCTTATATCATTATCACTCGTCTCTGCTTTAAGATCCGCATAGGCTGTAACGAGAATCCCTCTTTCCATAGGCACAAGATGAGGTGTAAATACAAGCTGAATATCCTTTCCCGCTGCATACCCCAACTGCTCCTCTATCTCCGGAGTATGTCTGTGGGTTCCCACACTGTAAGGCTTGATACTTTCGTTTATCTCACAGAACAGGTTTGCGATCTTTGCGCCTCGTCCTGCTCCGCTGCTCCCGCTTTTTGCATCTATGATAATGCTATCCGTGTCTATTATTCCTTCTTTTACTGCCGGGTAAAGTGCCAGTATGGATGCGGTTGTATAACATCCCGGATTTGCAAGGATCCGTATATCACTATTTATCTGATCACGGTTTATCTCACAAAGCCCATAAACTGCTTCCTGCAACAGATCCGGTCTCTTGTGCTTTATCTTGTACCACTCCTCATAAATGTGTACATCCTTAAGACGAAAGTCTGCACTTAAATCTATGATCTTAGCGTTTTCCAGAGCCTTATCCGTAAGCTCTCCTGCGCAATAACCCTGGGGTGTAGCCGTAAAGATAACATCGACATATTCTGACATCTCTTCAATAGTGTCATGAACACAAACATCATCTGCAAGCGCTGTCATGTTCCTGAAGATATCCGAATATTTTTCTCCCTCATATGATTTTGATCCGAAAGCAGCTACCTCTACCTCCGGATGATTCATAAGTATACGTACCAACTCGTTTCCCGCATATCCGGTGGCACCTATGATCCCGACTTTTATCATTTTCTCCTCCGTTACAAACAAGATTTATTATTCATCATTTTGCATAATAATTAATTCAATTTTCCTGATTATACCAGTTTATCAGAGAATGTAAAGGGCTTTTATGCATAACTTTTTGAATATTATGAATTTTTATGCATTATCTTCTTGATTTTTTCCCTTGTCTGTATTATAGTCTCTGTAAATATTCAAACTACCTGAAAGAAAGGATGTATTTTTATGAAAGAAAAAGTTATTCTGGCTTATTCAGGGGGACTTGATACTACTACCATCATCCCCTGGCTTCAGGAAAATTATAATTATGATGTTGTATGCGTATGCGCAGACGTTGGACAGGAAGAAGAGCTTGACGGCCTCGATGAACGCGCAAAGGCCAGCGGTGCCGTGAAACTCTATATAGAAGATCTCACGGACGAATTCTGTGACGACTTTATACTTCCCTGCATAAAGGCTCATGCCGTATATGAAAACAAATATCTATTGGGAACAAGCATGGCTCGTCCTGTTATCGCAAAGCGTCTTGTTGAGATTGCAAGAAAAGAAGGAGCCGTTGCCATTTGCCACGGTGCTACAGGCAAGGGAAATGACCAGGTTCGCTTCGAGCTTACCATCAAGGCACTTGCACCGGATCTTCAGATAATCGCTCCATGGCGTGACGATAAGTGGACTCTCCAGTCCCGTGAGGATGAGATCGAATACTGCCGCTCTCACGGTATTGATCTTCCATTTTCTTCAGCAAGTGATTCCTACAGCCGCGACCGCAATATCTGGCATATTAGCCATGAGGGTCTTGAGCTCGAGAGTCCCGAGAATGCTCCGGATTACGACCATCTTCTTGTGATGTCCGTATCTCCCGAGAAGGCTCCCGACGAAGGCGAGGAGGTAACTCTTTCTTTTGAAAAAGGTGCTCCTGTCGCACTAAACGGACAGATGATGAAATTATCTGATATTATAAGAGAATTAAACAAACTTGGAGGCAAACACGGCATCGGAATCATCGATATCGTAGAGAACCGTGTAGTAGGCATGAAGTCCCGCGGCGTATATGAGACACCGGGCGGAACTATCCTTTACGAAGCACACCAGCAGCTTGAAGAACTTATCCTTGATCGTGATACATATACCGAAAAACTGGATATTGCAAACAAATATGCACAGGTAGTATATGAGGGCAAATGGTATACCCCTCTTCGCGAGGCTCTGCAAAGCTTTGTTGAAACTACACAGGAAAAGGTAATCGGCGAGGTGAAGTTCAAGCTCTATAAAGGCAACATCATTAAGCTCGGCACAAAGAGCCCCTACTCGCTTTACAACGAGTCTATCGCTTCCTTTACCACAGGCGAACTCTACGACCATAAGGACGCCAGCGGATTTATCAATCTTTTCGGACTGTCCATGAAGGTAAGAGCAATCAATGATGGGGAGAACAAATAAATCTATGATTCTCGTAAAAAAACCGATGTATTCGTAAAACGAACCATCGGTTTTTAATTTTTTATCTGACCTTATTTATCTAACCCAACCTTTTGCATCAGAAGTATACATTTTTCCTGCCACACTGAACTTCTTGTTTACAACAAGCCAGCCATTGTTTCCGAAGTAAGATTTATGAATTATCTTCTCTCCATCTGCCTTGCCTAACGTTACCATGCCTGTCCTAAGCCATCCGTCACTGCCAAAGTATGAAAAATGTTTTGCAACATTACCGTCGGGATTGCTTGTCCCTTTTCCCATTTGCTGCCATCCGGTTCTAAGCCAACCATTATCTCCAAAATAAGAAATATGCTTTTTCGTATTTCCATCAGGATTCTTCGTTCCTTTTCCCATTTGCTGCCATCCGGTTCTAAGCCAGCCGTTATCTCCAAAATAAGAAATATGCTTTGCCGTATTTCCATCAGGATTCTTCGTTCCTTTTCCCATTTGCTGCCATCCTAACCTGATCACACCGTCATCTCCGAAATACGACCAGTGAGGAATTGTCTCACCTTCAGCCGCCCCCATTTTTTTCCAACCGGTATAGGCTTTGCCATCTTTTCCGTAAAATCTCACCTTACCGTTTTCATTTTTCCAGCCTGTTTTTTTAGCGATTTTACTTGAAAGATCATATACACCGCAATTATGGTCTCCACCTCTTATGAGGTACATCTTTCCGTCTACAAATGAAATGTCCTCTATTTCATCGTTTTTATCAACTATTTTCCATTCTTCTTTTTTCCAGTTCCCTTTTGAAGCAGTGTAATCATAAACGAAAATCCTTTGATCTCCCACAACTACCTTTCCGTTAGAATCTTTTCTGAATGCCAAAACATATATTTTGTTACCGTTTACTGCCATACCCTGAACCAAATTATAGGCTTCATTCACCAAAAGACCTTCAGCATAAAATTCTTTTTCAATCTTATTCGTTTTTGTATCAAAAATGATTATTCTGCCATTTGAAAATTCCGCAAACAGTTTTCCGTCTTTATATGCTACTGCCTGGCAGGTATCTTCCCAACAATTATTATTAAAATTAACCTGACCTTTATTGCTTAATGAAGATTCATTCAGTTTAAAGACCATGTTGCCGGGATTCTTTACTTTATTTTTGTTTTCGTCAATACCTGAAGCAACATAAATCGTTCCGTCTCCGTAAGCAACTCCGTTTGCATGATACATCTTTCCTGATGTGCTTGCTATTCCTGCAGTTTTATTTTTTCCATCGTATTCGTATTTTACCAGTTTTACGTCATTACTTTTTTTACCCTGATCATACCATGAGGCAACAAAATACATTTTTCCGTTTTTCTTATAAACTTCTCCTCCTTGTGGAACATATCCTTTACCCTTCAATGAACTATTTGTAAATTGTGTAAATTTATATTCACTCAGATTAACGGTCTTGGTTGTTTTATATTGCTTCCACTTTGCATACACTTTTGTAGCTGTAGACGGAAACTTATTTACCCATGTTTCATTTGGATATAATGCCACCGTTTCACCAAAGTAGTAGTAATCGCCCTTTCCGTCAGGTTTTGTTGTATATCCTGACAAATAATAATTGCTTCGTTTCATGTGAGGAGAATTATTTTCAAGAACACGCACTCCGAATATATCCATTGAAAACTTTTGACCAATCCACTCTCCTCCATTGGGTTCAAATGTCAATGACACTGCTTCCGCACACACCGGTACGGCAACTACGCCTACTGTCGACAACGCAGCACATGCTGCTATAATAAGTCTCTTTTTTCTCATCTTTACTTTTAACCTCCACCATTTTTTTAATTATAGGCAATCTATGGTAACAATATATCATACAATATGGCTAAAAAATAAAAAAAAATCAGGCTCTTAACCTGATTTTATTAATTATATTTTTACTGTCCGTAATACGCATCTATACCATGTTTTCTATTGTAATGTTTATCAAGAACGTAATCCGGAAGCTTTGCACTCGAATTTATCATAAGAGTCTTAATATTCATCTCAGCAATTTTTTCCATAACGACCGCATTATGTACTGCATTGCCCGGATCTTTCCCCCACGCAAAAGGACCGTGACCGGCAACAATTACACCCGGAATATCTCCGGGTTCAATACCCCTTTCCGCAAATGTCTCGACTATCACTTTTCCGGTGTTTAGTTCATAATCTCCGGCCACTTCTTCTCTCGACAAAATCCTTGTACATGGAATATCCCCGTAAAAATAATCAGCATGGGTTGTTCCTAAAGCTTTTATATCTTTTCCGGCCTGAGCAAACGCAGTGGCATTTGCCGAATGAGTGTGTACCACACCTGAGACTCCGCAAAATGCCCTATATATCTCCAAGTGGGTTTTCGTATCTGATGACGGCTTCAGATTCCCTTCAACAACTTCTCCCGATTCAAGATCTACTACGACCATATCTTCCGGCGCCATATCCTCATAACTGACGCCTGAAGGCTTGATAACTACCAGACCTTTTTGCCTGTCAATACCACTGACATTACCCCATGTATATATCACTATACTTTTTTCGGAAAGTTCAATATTCGCTTTACATACATCTTCCTTTAATCTCTCAAGCATATAAAAACCTCTGTCATTTCAGCCAATCTGCCCGCTTAGCCATTAGCAGGGCTTTAAATATATCTATGTCCTCAACCGTGGTAAGCTTGATATTTTTCTCAGAACCCTTTGAAAAATAAACCTTCTCACCCATTTCTATCTTTAAAGTACAGGATGCAACCGAATTAGTTATTCCTGACTCCAACGCTCTTTTATGCAGATCACATATCTCACCGAGTTTAAAACCCTGCGGTGTCTGTGTTCTCTTAAGCCTGTCTCGGGGATAACTGCCATCGGACTCAATCCCGTCATTTGTCTCAAGCATCGCTTCTGCACAGGGAATAACCGTTATAGCACATCCTTTTTTCTCAGTAACGGATATACAATCGGAAATGATCTCCGGAGAAACCATGGGTCTTATGGAATCATGGATAAGCACTATATTATCATCCCCATAAGCATCCCTTAAACCATACACTCCGTTTCTGATTGAATCCTGACCGTTTTCTCCACCCGGAAAAATATTCTTTAATTTGGTTATATTAAACTGTTTTGCATAAGCAGAAAGCATATTCTCCCAGCCTTCAATACATACAACCGCAATCTCGTCAATCTCAGGATGATCTTGAAATGCTTCGAGAGTATATACGATAACCGGCTTTTCATTAACGGTCAGAAACTGTTTGGGAATATCCTGCCCCATCCTTTTTCCGCTTCCGCCTGCTATAAGTAATCCTATGTTCATATCATTACTCCTTTATATAATCCCTTAAAGTAGCACATATCCCACTTTCAAGGTCAAATTCAGGTTTCCATCCGATACTGCATAATCTTCCCGGATCAATTACAGAGTTATCCATCATATTACCGGATCTTTTATCCTGTACAGTCTCTACATCAAACACAACTTCTACTCCGCCTGCTTCTGCCATAACCCTGGCAAATTCTTTTATTGATGCACTGGTATCCGGATTGGAAATATTATATGCATTTGTGCTTTCACCTTTTAACAACACCGTAATAATAGCAGAGGCACAGTCGGCTGTATAGATATAAGAGCGAACTTTACGACCGTCACTTTTCAAAACGATATCTTCTCCGCCAACGACTTTTCTTGTAAATTCAGCAGAAGCTCTACTGTCCCTATCTGTGACAGACGGTCCGTAAACATGACCCGGTCTTACAATAACACTGTCTTTTCCATATTCCTCTTTATATGCAGCACATAAAGTCTCCGATATCCTTTTAGCATTAGGATAACTCGACCTCGGATTAAGGATATCAACAAAGCCGTAATCCTCTTCTGACATAGATCCGCTTTCCACTTTTCTTCCGTAAATCTCACTCGATGATATAAAAAGCATTCTTGAATCATTGTCTTTTAATAAACCGAAAAGGTTGTGCAGTCCTATTATGTTAGTCAGAATGGTCTCGACAGGTTCCTTCATTATTGCATTGGGATCTGCATTTCCTGCTCCGTGTATGATAAAGTCAAAGCGCTCATCCGAAACTGATACGTCCGACGTGTCAAAACGCATAAAAACATAATCCCCGTCCTTCATATACGGAAACCTTTTTTTTATTCTTTCTTCATTTCTGCCTGCAAGCACGAGTCTGATCCCGGCTTTTTCTTTATCATTAAGATACCATAACATATCTGCAACGGTAGAGCATATCATACCTGTAGCTCCGGTTATAAAAACGCTTTTTTTGTACAATCCGGAAATATCAGGTATGTTTCCTGACGCTTTTTTTATATCTTCCCAATACTCTTTGCTGAAATCCAACATATAACATCTCCGTTATTTTTTCTTGTAAACAGTTATAGAATGAGTTTTTCTGTCCTTTTCCGGAGGAGGCGTCATATAATCTCCGTACAGACCACGCAGGTAATCATCATATTCCGGAGCATGGAACTTACGTCCATGAAAATCAACCTCCTGAACATTTTCATATTGTGACTTTAAAAATCTCTCTCCGCGGCTGATAGCCCAAACTGCAGATCCGACATATTCACTTTCTTTATAATTGTTTTGTTGCGCAAGATCACTTATTTTTCGGGCATAGTATTTTGCCCCGCGAATCTTGGGTATTATCATTGCAATGTTTCTTGCCGCAGCCCTCAACTTTGTTGTTCCCGTACCCGGCTTTGCCATTGCCCATCCTATATACCTTTTCAATCGAATTATCTCATCAAGCAATCTGTCAGCCTTTGCTTTATCAGTCGGCATACCATCAACCGGAAAAATATCTATCCAAAGATGTTTGTTATTAGTGTAGTATTTTTCTTTAATTTTGGTTGATGTATCTGTTATCTTAGCAAAAGGTAAAAACAGCTTTCCGTTTTGAAGACTTTCCAAACGATAATTCTTTCCGATAGGTTTCTTTTTTACAAGCTCATGTAATCTTTTGTAATCAGCTCTTGATAAAAACACGTCCACATCATCATCCCACGGTATAAAATCTTTATGCCTTACAGCTCCAAGGAGAGTACCACCGCAAAGAGAATATTTCAGACCGTTTTCATCACAATAATCTGCAAAATCAGATAATATCCTGAAAAGCTCATCTTTCACTTCCTGATCCGACAATCTTTTAAAAGCACTTTTGCTGTTTTCTCTGTCTGCTCCGTAGAGACCAATAAGATATTTTACAGTATCATCAATGCTATAGCCCCGTTTTTTGAGATTAACGGATGTATCCTTTCTCTCGTATCCGTCTCTGATTTTAAAAAGCTCATCTGCCCAAATATTAATTGAATTCTCATCAATTGACAAAAATCTTACATCCTTAGAAAAACCGGACTCCCTGGTTATCTTGTCAGAAAACAAAACCGGAAGACCTGCTGCCTGAGCTTCTATACCTACAATTGGCAGCCCTTCAAAAAATGACGGTAAGATAAAGACATCCATAGCCTGCATGAGCTCGTTCACCCTGTTACTTAGTCCATAAAAGATAACTTTATCGGTAAGACCTTTTTTCTTAACCGACTCCTTAATATCTCTAAGACGTTCTCCGTCTCCTACAAGAATAAGCCTCGGGGTACCGTCATACCCTTTATTTTTCCACTCCTTTTGAAATGCATCAAATACTTTTATAACGTACTCGTGATTTTTCTGGTACATGAATCTCCCTACATGTCCTATAAGAAGATCCTTTGATCCAATATTTAATTCCTCTCTTGTCTTTTTTCTCATTCCGGGATCATAAGTATATTTTTTTATGTCAATCCCGTTTTTTATAAGTCTGATCTCAGACTTAGGCACATTTGGAAACATCCACTTTGCTGCCGCATACGAGCAGGCAGCATATTCAGCCCCGAGATTTGTTAACTTTTTTCTGCATATCATATGCATTTTATTTTTAAGTTCACGGTGATTCCCATCTGTACCCGTGGCATGAGAATGTAAGATTATCTTGGGAACTCCGCATTTTTTTGCAGCCAACCCGGAAACAAGCAGTTTATTAGCCACATCTGCATGTATATGAACCACGTCGTACTTGTTTTTTTTGAGCAGATCTATCATATTGCGGTATATGACCATTTGCTTTTTTAGTTTGTTGCCATTATATCCGACATAGTAAACATCGGTCCCCAGTTTTTTCAAATAGTTAACATTGGATTTTTTATCGAAGGGCTCAAGTGCCGCAATATCGATCTTCAGATTATCAGGTTTACTTTCAACAACAGTCTTGATGAGAGAAAAAACCCCTCCATTTCCCTGATCATCAACATTTACTTCAAGAACCTTAACCTTGTGTGTGCCCATTTTTCTCTCCAGTTTTTTATTCTATCGACACTTTATCTTTCATAATGTAGTCTTTAACAGTCTTTGCAAAGATTAAAAACACCCAATAATTATATCCGGTTTTTCTGAGTATCTCTATCTTCTTTCCTCCGACCACCGCATCTTCATATATCTCAGGTGCCACCTTTTTACAGTATGACTCAAGCTGTCTGTAGACAACATACATCTCTTTAGACGGCTTCATACTAAGTACTGCCATAAGAAGCCTTTGATAATAAGTCTTTATTCGGTACTTAAATGTTCTGTGATTCTTTGTCTTCGGAACTTTCCCAAAAAACTTTAGTTCTTTTTTTCTTATAAAGATAAAGTTTTCGAGATTCTTTTTTTTGGTCTCTTCATCAGGTTCGCGGTATCTCAAAAGATACTCATATACCGGTTCCAGTACAAATTTCACTTTTTTTACATATGGCAGGAAATATGTATTAAACAACTCATCAGTATATTGGCAGCCACCCGGAAGCTCCGGAAGGTGTTTTTTCAATATTTCAGTCTTAACGGTATTATTCCACATACTACTATATATGTCGAAGTCAATTGTTTCCGCCCCAAGAGTCTGACCATCAAGTTCATCAACAAGATCATCCGATACAGGATAAGACACTTTACTTATTCCGTCTTTTTCCTGGATAAGCCGTTTTGCTGAAATGATCCAATCGGCATCTGTATCTTCAAGTTCATGAATAAGACGGGTCAATCCCTTTTTGTCAAAGGTATCATCCCCGTCGAGTAGTTTAAAGTATTTACCGGATGCCTCATCAACGCCTCTGTTAACCGTTGTTCCGTATCCACCGTTTTCTTTTTCAATAACCCTGAACGTATCAGGATACTTCACTTCGAATTCACGTGCAATCTCAGGCGTTCTGTCACAAACTCCGTCAACAATAACAAGGACCTCCAACTTGTCCATTAACTCAGGTATAACACATGACTCAAGTGTTTTTCTGATATAATCCTCAACTTTATAAGATGCCACGGAAACAGATAATAACTTTCCCATTGCTTCCTCCAAACATTTTATCATTCATAAAGCGGATACTTGTCCGTAAGTTCCTTCACGACAGCCCTAGCCTCATCAACTTTTCCATCCAGTATAGCAAGCTTGATTGCCTCTGCTGTTTTGTCACAATCATCAGTATTAAAGCCTCTGGTGGTAACAGCTGCCGTACCGAGTCGAATCCCGCTTGTCACAAATGGTGACTGAGGGTCATTTGGAATGGTGTTTTTGTTACATGTTATATTCACCTCATCAAGAAGCGCCTCTACTTCTTTACCGGTCTTTCCTGTCTTCACAAGATCAACAAGCATGAGGTGGTTGTCCGTGCCCCCGGACACTATGTCAAACCCTCTTGACTGAAGCCCCTCGCAAAGCGCTTTAGCATTATCCACTACGTTCTTTGCATATGTCTTAAATGCAGGATCAAGGGCTTCTTTAAGTGCAACTGCTTTTGCTGCAATTACATGCATAAGCGGTCCGCCCTGGGTTCCCGGGAATATTGATTTGTTCAATTTGTGCTCTGTTGCAAACTCTTCAGAGGAAAGGATCATTCCGCCTCTGGGACCGCGAAGTGTCTTATGTGTAGTTGTGGTCACAACATGTGCATATGGTATGGGGCTTGCATGCTCACCACCGGCTACAAGGCCGGCAATGTGAGCCATATCCACCATAAGAAATGCTCCGACTTCGTCTGCTATCTCTCTGAACTTTGCAAAGTCGATGGTTCTTGCATACGCGCTGGCACCTGCCACGATAAGCTTGGGTTTACATTCATTTGCTATCCTTCTTACCTCATCATAATCAATAAAGCCTTCGTCATTTACCCCGTAAGGCACTATGTTATAGTATGAACCGGAAATATTGGCAGGTGAACCGTGGGAAAGATGACCTCCGCAGTCAAGACTCATACCCATAAAGGTATCTCCCGGCTGAAGAAGTGCATAAAAAACTGCAAAATTAGCCTGTGCTCCGGAATGAGGCTGAACATTTGCGTATGTACATCCGAAAAG
>CACYNO010000008.1 GCA_902775895.1 uncultured Lachnospiraceae bacterium | reverse complement strand
GGTGGCGGATAAGAAGCTGTCGAGTGCCGTGGGGTTCAAAGGAATCTGCAGGAAGGTTCTGATCTTTGCGCTGGTAGGTATCGGGCATCTGCTTGATACACAGGTGATCGGGAGCGGGAGCGTTTTAAGGACAGCGATCATTTTCTTCTATATCTCAAATGAGGGATTGTCGTTGGTGGAGAATGCAGCATATCTGGGACTTCCGATTCCGAGCAAGCTTCATAAGGTGCTGGAGCAGCTGCATGACCGTGCGGAGAAGGAAGAGGACGGTAAGGATGTTGTCGAGGATAAGAAGGATGGTGAGAAATAATGGGTTACACGAATAGTCCGATGGTAGTTTATACGAAGCTGAGTCCGAATCATTCCGGGCAGAGGACGATGGCGATTGACAGAATCACGCCTCATTGTGTGGTCGGTCAGTGTACGGCAGAGGGGCTTGGAGACTGGTTTGCAAAGACAAGCACACAGGCATCCAGTAACTACGGTATCGACAAGGATGGACGTGTCGGGATGTACGTGGAAGAGAAGAACCGTTCTTGGTGTTCTTCCAGCAATGCCAATGACCAGAGGGCGATCACGATTGAGTGCGCATCCGATACTTCAGAGCCGTATGCTTTCAGGGATGTTGTGTATCAGACGCTGATCAAGCTCTGCATCGATATCTGCAAAAGGAATGGGAAGAATAAGCTGATCTGGTTTGGGGATAAGGACAAGACGCTGAATTATTCTCCGAAGAGCGGGGAGATGATCCTGACGGTTCACAGGTGGTTTGCGAACAAATCCTGTCCGGGCAACTGGATGTATGCGAGGATGGGGGATTTGGCAGAGAAGGTGACGAAGGCGCTGCAGGGTTCATCTGATTCCGGTGGCGGTTCGACTGCAAAGGGGACTCAGGCATCTGTCCTGAAGGATCTGTCTGAAGCGGACGCAATTAAGAAGGTCGGTGCACTGTTCACTGCCGATCAGAGGAAAAGCGGCATTCTGGCATCGGTATCGCTGGCTCAGTTCATTCTGGAATCCGGTTATGGGAAGAGCGAGCTGGCTCAGAACGCTAACAACATCTTCGGGATGAAGTGCAGCCTGTCCGGGAATACCTGGAGCGGATCCAGCTGGGATAGCAAGAGCAAGTACACGAAAAAGACGCAGGAACAGAATCCTGACGGTAGCATGATCACGATCACGGCTGACTTCCGGAAGTATCCCTGCATTGAGGATTCCATTGCTGACCACTCCGCTTATCTGCTTGGGGCGAAGAACGGAAGCAAGCTGAGATATGCAGGGCTGAAGGGATGCACGGATTACAAAAAGGCTGTGCAGATCATAAAGGATGGCGGCTATGCGACAAGCCTGACCTATGTGGAGAAGCTGATCTCCATTATTGAGAGGTGGAACCTGACTCAGTATGACGTAAAGGATTCCGGTGGCGATGTGATCCGCTGGTACCGTGTCAGGAAGTCCTGGGCAGATAGTAAGACACAGAAGGGCGCTTATAAGATCCTGGACAATGCGAAGAAGTGTGCGGATCAGAATCCAGGATACAAGGTGTTCGATGTGGACGGCAAGGCAGTGTATGAGCCGAAAGAGGCGGAGCCTGCGGAGAAGGTGCCATTTCTGGTGAAGGTCAGCATCTCTGATTTGAATATCCGGAAAGGTCCGGGAACGGATTTCGGCAGAGTTCGTTTTATCAAAGGCAGTTCTGCCGGATGGGGCAGGTTAAAGAGCGGAATCGGATGGATCTCGTTGGATTTCGTCCGTAGGATTTAAGAATGACGGCTGGTGGAGATATGTTTCTCTACCAGCCGCTATTTTTTTGCATAAAAATCGGAATCCTTCATGTCTGGGGAACTTTAAGGAGTAGCAAGGACGAAGGAGGTTCCCTTTATGACATTAGAAGAAATGAAAGCTGTGGATGTTAGAACGGCCAGCAGAGATGAATTGGTTGATATCCATGATGTACATATTGACAGAACATTGCCAAAGGTCGAGAGAATAAAAGACTTTATCCGTCAGATCAAAAATCCGTATTTGTTCAAGTGTGGGAACGTTGTAGTGAAGATGGAGTTTGCAGATACAGATCTGACACTGGAGGATTGCATGGAGCATTATCTGCGGAACAGATGATGGTGGTCATCTTTTTTATGACGTGGCAATTGGCGCGTGGGCGTGTTACGATAGGCTCAGGTCGAAACAAATATCACTAAGCTGAAAAGCCTGATTGCTGGATTTCTGACTGAGCAATATCAGTCGAAAGGAGCATCAGGCTATGAGTGTTTTATCGAAAGAATACAACGCATGTATTTATGCGAGACTGTCGCGTGATGACGGTGATAAGCTGGAAAGCGACAGTATCACCAATCAAAGAGCCCTAATCAGGGACTTCATATCAAAGCATCCGGAGATCCATGTGGTTTCAGAAAAAACCGACGATGGTTATTCCGGTGTCAATTTTGACAGACCGGCATTCCAGGAGATGATGGAAGACATTCGCTCCGGGAAGGTAAACTGCGTGGTTGTCAAAGACCTTTCCCGTTTTGGAAGAAATTATATAGAGGCTGGTAATTACATTGAGCGAGTTTTTCCATTTATGGGTGTTCGCTTTATTGCTATCAATGATAGTTACGACAGCCTTGACCGAAACCAGTCCGATTCACTGATTATTCCCTTTAAGAATCTGATCAATGACGCATACTGCAAAGATATCTCTGTGAAAATCCGCAGTCAGTTAGAGATCAAGAGGAAGAAAGGACAGTTTATCGGTGCTTTTGCTGTGTACGGATATTTAAAGGATCCAGAAGATCATAACAGGCTGATCCCTGATACTTATGCTTCCGAGGTTGTGAGAGCAATTTATAAGTGGAAGCTTGAAGGGATGAGCCAGGGACGGATTGCGGAGAAGTTGAACCTACAGGGTGTGCTCTGTCCGATGGAGTATAAGCTGTCTATGGGTATCAAGGTTCAGACAAACTTTAAGGTGCGCAAGCAGGCTTTGTGGTCTCCAAGATCGGTGACGAGAATTTTGACAAACGAAATATATACCGGGGCCTTGATACAAGGTAAGACCAGTACACCAAATTATAAGGTGAAGAAGATTGTTGCGAAGGATGAGACAGAATGGATTCGCGTTGAGGATGCCCATGAGGCGATCATTGACCGGAGAACATTTGATGATGTGCAGCGGATCCTACAAAAGGATATTCGTTCTGCACCGGATGAAGAAGTGGTGTATCCATTTTCAGGATATCTGAAATGCGGTGATTGTGGTCAGAATATGGTGAGGAAGACATATACTTCTGGAGACAAACGGTACACCTATTATATTTGCTCTACAAGGAAAGCCGGAAAGGGCTGCAGCACTCATCAGATTACAGATGATGAGCTAAATGATGCGGTGCTTCAGGGAATACGCAGTAGAGTGGCCAGTGTTATAGAAATGGAAGAACTATTGAAGATTGTTGAGTCTCTGCCGGAGACACAGAGAAACGTTTTCAATTATGATGCTCAGATCGTGAAGCTGAAGGAGGATATCGAGCGAAATCGTAGCTTCAAAATGAAGTTATATGAGAACTTGCAGGAGGGAATGATTGGGCAGGAAGAATACTTCCTTTTCAAAAAAAGCTACGAGAGTAAGATCCAGTCTGCTGAAGCTGCAATTGTAGCAGTAGAACAGGAACGGCAGCAGGCCATAGAGCAAAACCGTGAGAATTATGCATGGATCGATATCTTTAAGAAATATCAGAATATCACTTCCATTGAGCGTAAGACTGTTGTGGAGTTGCTGGAAGAAATAATTGTTCATGAGGATAAGAAAATCAGGCTATGTTTCAGATACGGCGATCAGTACACAAAGCTGGTTGAGCTGTTGGGAAATTACTCAGGAACAGCAGCAGAATAGGAGGCAAACGATGGCAAGAAAGAGCAGAAAAAATGTCAATCAGAAGATAGATACGTCAATCGTGACAGCCTCATATACCATGACGGGAATATATGTGAGGCTGTCTATTGAAAACAGTGGTAAAGATGATGATGGGGATTCCATTGAGAATCAGACAAGCATTTGCAAAGAATATGTGGAAGAGCATCCGGATCTGAAACTCTATGACATATATGAGGATAACGGTAAAAAGGGAACAAACTTTGACAGGCCGGAGTTCAATCGGCTTATGGATGATGTCCGTGCCGGTAAGGTGAAATGCGTTCTGGTGAAGGATCTGTCGAGGTTTGGGCGTGATTATATCGAAGCCGGTGAGTATCTGGAAAAGATATTTCCGTTTCTGGGAGTCCGGTTCATTTCCATCACGGATGGATATGACAGCTTGACCGCCGGTGACGCAGAAGGCGCTTTGATGATCCCTTTGAAAAATATGATCAATGATGTCTACGCAAAGGATATTTCCAGAAAGATCATCACCAGCTTCAGAGCACGGCAGGAAAAAGGAGAATATCTTCCGGCATTTCCGCCATATGGCTATGTGAAATCAAAGACCAAGGCTTACAGATATGAGGTAGATGAAGATGTCGCTCCATATGTGAGAATGATCTTTGAATGGAAGGCAGCAGGTGTTTCTCATAGCGAGATTTGCAAGAGGCTGAATGACATGGGAGCCGTTACACCTGCAAGGCGGAAGGTAGAGTTGGGAATCTGGCATGCTGAGAAGTATAAGCATACAATTTGGCATGGACGGACAATCATTGACATTATGAAGAATGCAACTTATACCGGGACGCTGGTGTATGGGAGGATGCCGAAGTCCTTATATCAGGGAATAAAGTGCCATAGGGCAAAGCCGGACGAATGGAGATGTATTCCTGATGCACATGAAGCAATTGTCAGCCAGGAGCTGTTCGATAAGGTTCAGAAAATCTTTGACGAGAGATCCGCGAGGATGCAGAAGAAATGGGCAGAATCAAAGCAGGTAAGGGATAAGATTGTCAACCTGTTCGTAAAGAGGATCTACTGTGGAGATTGTGGAAAGCGGATGCGTTTTGTAAAGGGCAACAATGCGCTAAGGGATAAGAACTTCTATTACACCAATTATGTCTGTGGCGGTTATCTCGACAGCGGTTACAGGAATTGCACGAGACACAGCATTCGTTATCAGGATGTGGTGGATGCGGTATTTGCAGCAATGCAGGTGCAGATGGAATATGCGCTCAATCAAGAAAAGATGATGCAGAAGCTCCGCGGAACGGCGAAAGAACGTAATCTGATTGATCAGTATGTTGCGAAGGTGAATTATTTGACGCAGGAACTGAAAAAGGTCAATTCACGCAGGGAGGGATTGTTTGAGAGTTTTGCTGAAGGAATCCTTGATGAGGCGGACTACCAGTATGCGAAGAAATCCTATGATGAAGAGTATGCCAGTTTGGAGAAGCAGCTTTCTGAGGCAAAGTCGAGAAAAAAGGAGCTGGATGGTGTGCTTACTGCAAATAATGAATGGCTTCAAGCTATGCATAAGGTAGAAGATGCTACGGAACTGGATCAGGATTTGGTTAATGCCCTTGTGAAGAAAGTTCTGATCTATGAGGATAATCGCGTTGAGGTAGAGTTTAAGTTCAGAGAACAGAAAGATGTGCTTGACCGTATTTTCAGGGAAATGAAGAAGGGAGCTGTTCAGAATGGGTAAATGGGTGATAGGGAAATACATCCGATTGTCTCAGGCTGATCGTGACCTGATGATACGGGAAAACAAAGCTGAAAGTGAAAGTATTTCCCACCAAAAAGCGTTGATACAGAATTTCATAAGTGGTGATCCTGAACTTGCCGGATGCGAGCAGTACGAATTCTTTGATGACGGATACAGCGGCACTAATTTCGAGCGGCCTTCATTTGAGCGACTGTTGGAAAAGATTAAGGGTGGAACCATCAACTGTGTCATTGTGAAGGACTTTTCCCGTTTTGGCCGTGATTACATTGAGCTGGGTGATTACTTGGAACGTATTTTTCCGTTCCTGGGTGTTCGGTTCATTTCCATCAATGATCATTACGATAGTCTGGACTACAAGGGAACCACTGGTGGACTCGATGTGGTGATGAAGAATATCGTATATGATTATTACAGCAAAGACCTTTCGGTAAAGGTCACGACAGCTAAACGTGCGAAGATGAAACGCGGAGAATATATTGGCGGTCATGTGCCATTTGGGCTTATGAAAGATCCGGAGGATTATCATAAGTTGACGGTTGATCCTGAAGCGGCACCTATTGTCAGAGAAATATTTGAAGCTGCGATAAGCGGTATGAGGATCACGGATATAGCCAGACTGCTCAACGAAAAGGGGTACGAGACACCTGCACGATATTATCAGCGGAAACATCCGGAGAAGAATAAGTTTAAGAATACTTCGGAACTGGACTGCTGGAACCATAATTCAGTCAGGCGTACTCTAAAACAAGAAATGTATTATGGAGCTGTAGTGGGGCATAGGCGTGAAGGTATTGGTGTTGGCTGGAAGCATTCCGTAGCGATACCAAAGGATGAACAGATTATTGTCGAGGGTAAGCATCCGGGGATTGTAACGAAGGAAGAGTTCATGGAGGCTCAGAAGATTTTTCGTAAGCGCCGTGAGACAAAGCAGGTAACAGATAAGAGCTATCCTTTATGGAAGAAAGTCAGATGCGGCACTTGTGGTCGGGCGATGCCGTTTAAGGATAGAATCATCAGAGGCAGACCTTATAGATATTTCGGATGCCCGCATTCTCAGGCTCAGGTCGGAGATGGTGGCTGTAGTAAGGAATATATCCGGGAGGATGTGCTTAATGAGGTTGTCTGGGAATCCATCAAAGCTCTGCTGAGTACAGCGGAAGATGCAAAGAAAAAGGTGAGACAGAGGCAGCAGGAAGCTGATCGGGATAATTCCAGGCTAGTTAAGATGCTGGCAAAGCTACAGAAGGACAGAGAAAAATGTGATGCGGAGCGGTTTGCCAATGTTGATCAGTTTATGGCCGGTACTCTGGATAAGGATGTATATCAGAGCAGGCGTGCTGATCTGACACGGAGGGCTGAGAGGCTTGATGCAGAGATAGCAGAGCTGGAAGAGAGGCTTCATGAGGCAGAGGTTGTACAGGATGATGGCACGCAGGATGCTTTGGAAACGCTGGATAAGTTTTCCGGGGGCACGGAGCTTGATCAGAAGATTGTGCAGGCTTTGGTTGATAAGGTAGTTGTTTATGATCCAAGGCATGTGGAGATACGCTGGAAGTTCTCAGATGAGGTTCTGAAGCTGTTGCAGGAATGAGATAGGAGTCGGTTGGAGTGATCTGACCGGCTCTTTTTTCGTTGAAAAAACGCATATTTCATGGTACAATAAGTTATCTGTTTTGTGAAACTGATTGAGAACAGGGTAAGAGCGAATATGGTAAGAAACAATATTGAAATAGATGTAAAAGTAAAATGCATAGAAGAAGGGACTACACAGGCAGCGGTGGCTGAGCAGATCGAGACCACCAAGTCCTACGTGAACCGCGTCATCAAGAAGCCGAACGGAGTGGTGAATAATACGTTTGTTCAGATGATGGAGGCTCTGGGATACGATATTGAGCTGCATTATGTGAAGAGGGAAGAGTAAGAACAGTGAAATTATACATTATAGGAAACGGATTTGACATAGCACATAGATTGCCAACGCAATACTGGGATTTCAGAACATATCTTGAGCATGTTGCTTATGATTTTCTCCAAGCATTTGAGGAACATTATTATATATATCCGAATATGTCTGATGATGCAAAAAAGAAATTGCTCTGGAATGAACTGGAGACAAATTTAGCGAATATAGATGAGGATATTATTATTGAGAATGCTACATCAATTGAAATGGACTTAGAGTCTGGTGATGTTGGCATAGAAGATACACTATATGATTATTTTACAAAAGAATACCAGTATATAAATAAGCTGGCGGTATATCTGAAGAGATGGATAAGGACAATAAAAATCAGAGATACTCTTCCTAAGGTATCTCAGATCAATAAGGATAATCGTGATTTGTACATCAACTTCAACTATACAGCTACGCTTGAAAAAGTTTATGGTATCTCAGATTCATCTGTTATTCATATACATGGATCACTTAGAGATTACACCGATGATCCAGTTTTGGGACACGGCAATTTAGCAAGAATAGAGGCGATAGGACAAAAACAGAAGAGTGCGGAAGAAGTTTTTGACGAAAAAGAGATAAGCATTTGTAAGGTGGTAAAAGACTATTATAGAACCACCTTAAAGGATATTAATCGTTATATGTATAATTTGCAAAGAATTGCAAACGAGGATATCACGGAGATAATTGTGGCTGGTCATTCTTTAGCGGGAATTGATATGCCCTACTTCAGTAATATAGATTTATTAAGCGGGAAGAATGTTGTTTGGACGCTTATATGGTTTGATCCGAATAAGATGAACTCAATGAGACAAAGCCTCATAGATGCAGGCATTGATGAAGATAGAATACAACTTAAACCGGCAAACGAGTTTTATGATTTGCAAGATGAAGAAGCAGCTAAGAGGAAAGCGTTTGAGATAAAGTATGGGTTTTAGTGATGATTTCTGCCATCGAAAAAATGGCAGAAAAAAGTGTTAGACCTATCTTGACATACGCTGACGAGGCTCATCACCTGAATGTGGATACCAAGAAGAAGATGTCTGCCGAGGAAGAGAGCTACTACCACTCATGGGAGAGCACGGTAAAGAGTATTTTCTACAAGAACAACGAGAATGTGCTGCTTGAGTTCACGGCGACATGCGATCTCGAGAATCAGGCAATCCGGGCAGCCTATGAGAGCAAGATCGTGTTCAATTATCCGCTGGAGCAGTTCTACCACGACCAGTACTCGAAAGACATCATCACGTTACGCTCCGACCTCGCCATCATGGAGAGGGCTTTGCAGGCACTCGTGTTGAGCCAGTACCGGCTGAAGGTATTCCAAGACAATCGTCTGGCCATCAAACCGGTGATACTCTTCAAGGCTGCAAAGATTGCTGACAGCAAAGATTTCATGGCGGAGTTTATCGAGACAGTATCCAAGCTGACGGGCGAACAGCTGCGCAAATTATCCAACGCCATCGACAATCCGACCATGCAGAAAGCGTTCGACTACTTTGCGGCAAACGGCATTTCCCTTGACACGCTTGCGCAGGAATTGCGAGATGATTTCGCGGAGCAGCACTGCGTGTCCGTCAACGACGACAAGGATGCCACGCAGAAACAGATTCTCTTGAACTCGCTGGAGGATCAGGACAATCCGTACAGAGCCATCTTCGAGGTCAAGAAGCTCGACGAAGGCTGGGACGTTCTAAACCTCTTCGACATCGTCCGCCTTTACGAAACAAGACAATCGGGTGGAAAGAAGATATCCCCGGCAACGATATCGGAAGCACAGCTGATTGGGCGCGGTGCAAGGTACTGTCCGTTCCAGCTGGATGACGAGCAGCCGAAGTATCAGCGCAAGTACGATGACGACATCACGAACGAGATGCGCATTTGCGAGGAGCTTTACTACCACTGCCAGAACAATCACCGATATGTGACTGAGCTTCACAACGCCCTACGCGAGATTGGCTTGGATACCGAAAAGACTGTCCAGCGCGAGTATGTGCTTAAGGATCTTTTCAAAACTGACGATTTGTACAAGCAGGGGCTTGTTTTCATAAACGACCGCAAGGTTAAGGACAGGAAGGAAGTGCATGGGCTACTTCCATCTGTTCGCGACAACATTTACAGCTTTACCACCGCGACCGGAGTGTCCGGCATGGATGTCATTATGGATGACACTTCCGGTAGCACCGATACAAAGGTTGAGTTGAAGACGAGCAGGATGACGATTGGTGAGATGGCAAAACGCAACTACGCGCTTGTCCACAAAGCACTGATGAAGTATCCGATTTTCAAGTTCAACACCCTGCATTCGTACTTCCCGAACATCAAATCCACGAGGGAGTTCGTGATGAGCGACGAATACCTTGGCGGCATTCGGATTGACATCCACAGCAAAGAGGGGCAACCGACTATGCAGACGATGCACGATGCTGCCTTTTACGTGCTTGGGAAGGTTGCCAGATCGATTTCGAAGATAGAAGAAACATACTACGGCACCAAGGAGTTCCGGGCGCACAAGGTGCATGAGGTCTTCAAGAACAAGACGGTTAACATCACCGATCCTCACGACGGTGGCATAGGTGTATCGCAAAACGATCCATCTGTCAGAAAGGATTGGAGAATCGATCTTTCTGCAGCAGACTGGTTTGCATACATGGATAATTACGGTACGTCAGAGGAAAAGGCATTTGTTGCCTATTTCCGTAACTATGTGGATGAGTTAAGGGACGTTTACTGCAAGATATACCTTGTCAGAAACGAGCGCGAGTTCCACCTGTACTCCTTTGAAGGCGGTGAGCGTTTCGAGCCCGACTATGTCCTCTTCCTGCAAAAGAAGAAGACGGACGGCTTCGAGCAGATGCAGATATTTATTGAACCAAAGGGCACCCACCTTCTGGAGAAGGACGCGTGGAAAGAGGAGTTCCTGCTTCAGATGAGAGAAGAGGCCATCCCGGTCAAGGTTCTAAAGGATGATAACGAATATCGGATATGGGGTTTACATTTCTTTAATGTTGAAAAAAGGATTAGCGAATATAAGGAAGATATTGAAAAACTTTTAGGTGTGTAATCAAATCAGCAGGAGGCATCAAAATGAAAAAAAGGTTAATGGTCATTATTGCAGCATCTTTATGCAGCATATCATTCATCGGCTGTAACACGCAAAACGAGACGGAGAAGGAATTGCAGGAAGTCGGTGAAATGTCGACATCAGACATGTTGCTGTATGTTAAGTACGGAGACAATGTTTATTGGCAAACGGTTAAGTATGTGGACGAGGTGGAAATTGAATCCTTAAAAGGTGATAAGATAGGGGAGACCTTTTATAAAGACTTAAACGATGTAAACGGAGTAACCACAAGTGAAGAAATAAAAAAAATCCCGGATTTGTCATCTAATGCAGGGACAGGCATGGAAGTGTTTAAAGTAAAAGGAGAAGATGACCGGCTGCTCGTAGTGTATGGTGAAAATGGCGGTGAAATATTTAAAGCAGAGTAGACATAGGCAAATGCCAAAACAAAACAGACCATATCGTTTGACTGCGAAAACAATAAGTGTTAGATTAAGGTAAGAAAAGCAGGGGAGCTCGTAGGCGGGCTGAGAGGAAGTAATCAACTTCGACCCAACCTGATTTGGATAATGCCAACGTAGGGAGCATATTTTTACTGACTTTTAAGGTAAGGTGCTTCAGGCATCTTATCTTTTTTTATTATTAAAACGGAGTGAAGATAATGGAGAGAAATTACACGACACAGATGGACGCTGCAAAGCAGGGGATCATCACGGATGAAATGAAAAAGGTTGCTGCAAAAGAACACATGGAGCCGGAAAAATTAAGAGAGCTGGTTGCAAAGGGGCAGGTGATAATCCCTGCAAATAAAAATCATACGGCACTTGATCCCAACGGCATAGGTCATGCACTTACCACAAAGATAAATGTAAACCTGGGAGCCTCAAAGGATGCCGAGGACTGGGAGTTGGAATACAAAAAAGTGGATATGGCGGTGAATTACGGTGCCGAGGCGATCATGGATCTTAGTTCATGCGGTGATACAAGCAGCTTCAGGCGTCACATAGCATCAAAGTGCCCGGCAATGCTGGGGACGGTTCCCATATATGATGCTCTTGTTTATTACAGAAAAGAACTAAAGCAGATAACCGCAAAAGAGTGGCTGGATGTTGTCAGACTTCATGCACAAGACGGGGTGGATTTTCTGACTATACATTGCGGGATAAACCGTGAGACTGCCGAAAAGTTCAAACGAAACAAGCGTAAGATGAATATAGTGTCCAGAGGCGGTTCCATAATATATGCCTGGATGCAGATGACGGGAAATGAGAACCCTTTTTTTGAATACTATGACGAACTTCTTGATATCTGCAGAGAGTATGATGTGACTATAAGTCTCGGTGATGCGTGCCGTCCCGGTTGTATTGATGATGCGACGGATGCGGCGCAGGTGGAAGAATTAATGACACTTGGAGAGCTTACTCTCCGTGCATGGGAAAGGGATGTTCAGGTAATGATAGAGGGACCGGGACATATGCCTATGAACCAGATCGCGGCAAATATGGAGATACAAAAAACACTTTGCCATGGTGCACCTTTCTATGTTTTGGGTCCCCTTGTTACAGACATAGCACCGGGGTATGACCATATAACATCTGCAATAGGCGGGGCCATGGCAGCATGGCATGGGGCTGCGTTTCTTTGCTACGTGACCCCGGCGGAGCATCTTCGCCTTCCTGATCTTGATGATGTTAAAGAAGGCATCATGGCATCAAAGATCGCGGCTCATGCGGCAGACATTGCAAAGGGACTTCCTCATGCAACAGATGCGGATAATGCCATGGCAGATGCAAGGCGTGTCCTTGACTGGGAGAAGCAGTTTAAGATAGCCATTGATCCGGAAAAGGCAAAAGCATACAGAGAGTCTGCCGCTCCGGAAAAAGAGGACAGCTGCAGTATGTGCGGTAATTTTTGTTCTGTTAGAAACATGAATAAGATACTTGAGGGCGGGGAAGTGAAGATATTTGGTGAATAAAAAATTTCAGCGGCTTATGCGAGACCGCTGAAATTTAAAGTTTGCAAACCAAACTTGAAAAGTTTGATTGCAAACTCTGTGGCTCATGAATTGTCGGGATTATGGAGGTGGCCATGAAAACATGTCTTACGATAGCAGGTAGTGATACCATCGGAGGGGCCGGGATCCAGGCGGATCTAAAGACCTTCGGTGCAAACGGGGTTTACGGGATGAGCGTTATCACGGCACTGACAGCGCAAAACACCCTGGGAGTTGACGGTATTTTAGAAGTGCCGGCTGACTTTTTGGAAAAGCAACTGAAGAGTGTTTTTTCAGATATAAGACCGGATGCCGTAAAGACAGGGATGCTTAGTGACCCTGAAGGTATAAAGATCATTGCCGGATTTTTGGAAAAAGAGAAAGCGGAAAATATTGTTGTAGATCCGGTTATGGTATCAACATCAGGAAATGAACTAATAAACGAAGACAGTATAAAAGCCATGTGCGATTATTTGTTGCCGGTTTCGGATATCATTACACCAAATGTGCCTGAAGCCGAGAAACTATCAGGTATAAAGATTGGTTCAGAAGAGGAAATGTTAAGCGCAGGAGAGTTTTTAAGAAATAAGTTTAAATGCGATGTACTGATCAAGGGCGGTCACCTGGATTCAGACCCGCAGGCATCAACGGATATTCTTTTTTTTGAAGATGAAAAACCCCTTTGCTTTTCCTCGCGCCGAATAGACAATACAAATACCCACGGTACAGGCTGTACACTTTCGAGTGCCATTGCCGCAGGTCTTGCAAAGGGTATGAATATGAAGACAGCGGTGCATCGGGCAAAGATATATGTTACGGGTGCCATCAAAGACGGTTTGGATTTAGGTAAGGGGAAAGGGCCTCTTAACCATTTTTATAAAACGGGAGAAAAAAATGCTGATCAGATTAAACGGTGAAGATACGGAGTGTAAAGAGGGAGCAAGCCTTCTTGATATTTTAAATGAAAAAAACATCGATCCTGAAACCATAGTTGCTGAGGTGGACATGGTGATACTGAAGCCCGAGGAGTTTGGAGAGTGTGAGTTGAAAGAGGGTAGTGTGGTTGAGGTTTTACGATTCGTAGGAGGCGGCTGAATCATGGAAGATATTTTAGTAATAAACGGAATAGAAATAAAGAGCCGCTTATTTCTTGGGACCGGCAAATTCGGTGATGATTCCCTTATACCCAAGTGTGTGGAAGCGGGAGGAGTGAATATTATCACAGTTGCTTTAAGAAGGGTTGATTTTGAGTCGGATACCGACAACATAATCCGCCACATCCCGAAGGACTGTATCCTTATGCCAAATACCCATGGCGCAAGGGATGCTGATGAAGCCGTGCGTATTGCAAGACTGGGACGAGCGGCAGGCTGCGGTGACTGGGTAAAGATTGAGGTGGTATCGGATAATAAATATCTCCTGCCTGATAATGGCGAGACTCTGAAAGCCGTGGATATTCTTGCGAAAGAAGGTTTTACGGTCATGCCTTACATGACACCTGACCTGTATGCCGCAAGGCGTATGCGTGATGCGGGAGCAGCTTCGGTCATGCCTCTGGGAGCACCCATAGGTACAAACAAGGGATTTAAGACAAAAGAACTGGTGAGCATAATGTGTGAGGAAATGGACATTCCCGTTGTGGTGGATGCGGGGATAGGAAAGCCGTCAGAGGCGGCAGAGTGCATGGAGACAGGAGCTTCGGCAGTGCTTATTAATACTGCCATAGCCACTTCGGGAAATCCGGTTCTTATGACAAAAGCATTCGCGCAGGCAGTGAAAGCCGGAAGAAATGCTTATCTGGCGGGACCGGGAGCAGTGAGTGAGAGTGCAAAAGGAAGCACCCCTCTTACGGGATTTTTAAGAAATTGATCACAGAGGTTGATATGAGTTTTTATGATCTGTACAGACAATATAAAGAGTATGACTTCGGGTATGTGTTTGAAAATGCGACAAGAGAAGATGTGCTGAGGGTAATAAAAAAAGAATCCAAAACACCGGAGGATTTTTTGACCCTATTATCACCTGCAGCTCAGGAGCCGGATGTTTTGGAGGCCATGGCACAGGAAGCGAACAGGGTGACCCAAAAGTTTTTCGGAAAGACCATACTTCTTTTTACTCCCTTGTATCTTTCAAATGTCTGCGAAAACGGCTGCCTTTACTGCGGGTTTAATAAAAACAATACCGTCAGGCGTGGGATACTAAGCCTTGAAGAGGTGGAGGCTGAAGGAAAAGCGATCAGAGAAAGCGGGATAAGGCACATCATAATACTTACAGGAGAGAGCAGGAAAGCCACTCCGCCTGAATATATAGCTGAGTGTGTAAGGATACTCAGGAAATATGTGGACTCCGTATCTATTGAGGTATATTCACTTACAAAGGATGAATATCAAATGCTCTTTAAAGCCGGCACGGACGGATTTACCATGTTTCAGGAAACATATAACGAGGATATTTTTCCGAAGCTGCATCCCATAGGTGAAAAAAGCAATTACAGGAAGCGCCTGGACAGCCCGGAGCTTGCATGTCAGGCAAATTATAATACGGTAAATATCGGTGCTCTTCTGGGACTTGATGATTGGAGAAAGGATACATTTTTTGCCGGTCTGCACGCCATGTATCTTCAAAAAAAATATCCGGGAACTGATATTGCGGTGTCGATACCGAGGATATGCGAGCACGAAGGAGTTACGGAATTTGAAGCTGCCTGCAGTGTAAAGGATATTGATCTTGTGCAAGCCATGTGTGCGTACAGGTTGTTTATGCCGAGACTGGGCATTACCATATCCACAAGGGAGCCGGCGGGACTTCGTGACAGGCTTATCGGTCTGGGTGTTACAAAGATGAGCGCCGGTTCTATTACCGAGGTAGGGGGACACGCCGACGAGGTAAAGAGTGACGGTCAGTTTGAGATCACGGACACCCGCTCCGTAAAGGAGATGGAGGAAGCCATACGCGCTGCAGGTTACCAGCCGGTATATAAGGACTGGGGATTTTAAATGCCTCGCCCTGTCTTGTCAAAGAACATCGGTTAAAGTTTAAGCAGTAAAGATACGGAGAGTATCATGAATGATTTTAAAAAAGTTTCACAACATTATTTCACACCGGAACAGATCAGGAAAATAGAAAACACGAAGGTATGTATAGCCGGCTGTGGCGGGCTGGGGTCGAATATCGCCCATATGCTGGTACGGTGCGGGTTCAGAAAATTTGTGCTTATTGACTATGATTTGGTGGAAGAAAAAAACCTGAACCGGCAATTCTTTTTTCCTGATCAGGCGGGACTTCTGAAAACAGATGCATTGGTGCAAAATCTGCATATGATAAACCATGATCTTGCGACAGAGACTATAACTGATAAATTTGAAAGTTTTAGAGACATTAAAGACAGGGTAAAAGACTGCCATATCTTTATTGAAGCCTTTGATGATCCAAGGAGCAAGGCGACTTTTGTAAACGGGGTGCTGGGTTCCGGGATGAAGGTGAACTACCTGATAGCTGCATCCGGCATAGCGGGTTTCGGTAAGAGCGATGATATAGTTGTAAAAAAGATCAGTGATACATTTTTTATTGTGGGAGACGGCAGCAGCGATATAAAAGATTCGCCACCTCTTTCGCCCAGGGTCATGGTGGTGGCGGCAAAGCAGGCGGATCTGGTGCTGGAGATTTCGTTAAACAGGTTATAGGTTGACTTTTCTCTGAAAGATGTTAATATGAATACATGAATATATGAACATGAGTAAGGAGAGAGTTATGGACGAAACAAAGGCACAGGCGGTAGCCGACGGATTTAAAGTGTTCGGAGACAAGACCCGGATAAGAATACTTTTCTGTCTCCAGGATTCAGAAAAATGTGTAGAGGAAATATCTGAAAGTGTAGGGATGGAGCAGTCGGCAGTATCACATCAGCTCAGAATCTTAAAAGACGCAAGACTTATAGGTGTAAGGAAAGAAGGAAGATATTCCTATTATTTCCTCAAGGATGAGCATGTGAGTACTATTTTAAAAATGGGGCTTGAGCATGCGGCAGAGGTGTGATCGTTAAATTGAAGTTGCATATTTTAAAATTTCCTGTTATCGCATTTGCGTTTTTACTGACTGCATGTGCTTTAGAAACAGGTGATACTCAACAACAGACATCGGAGGAGACAGAGTCATCCTCCGATATTGTTGTGACAACGGATACCGAATTTGCGGAAACCACCACCTCTGAGAAAATGTCACGTATAGAGGAACTGGTCCGCACGGCAGGATATGATGAAGGAGAACCGAAATTATCAGATGAACCGGAAGTGACATTTCAGTATAGTGATGAAGATTATGACTATTACCGGTTTTATTATGACGGCATGACATTTGAAGTTCTTCACGAATATGATAACTGGAAGATATTTGATTCCTGCAAGATAAGAAACAGTAAAGATATGCAGTTGATATGTGGTGCTTTGATAAATATCTACCCGGTACACGGAGCTGACCTTAAGTCATACAGGACGTCTGAGGACATGGCGTATGAGTGGATAGAGCACAATATAGTTTACGAGATGCCGATAACGGATGCCTCGTTAAAAGACAGCGCGGCAAATGTGGACCTTGACCCTAAAGATCAGAATAAAACTATGTTTGAGATATTAAGCGGCAGATCAGGAAGTTGATATCAAACATTAATGGATGGAAAAAATGCACATATTAGATTTGAAGCGTGAGAAAAGGGCGGGTCAATGGACCCGCCCTTTTCCCTATTTAGTCAAAGTTTTCTTGTGATAGTTACGCTTACCGCAGTAAGGGCATTTCAGCTGCCTGCTTCTTCCGATATGTGGTGCGAATATAACTGCTTTCATGGACGGCACATATCTTGCACCGCACTCCTGACATTCATAATATCCCGCTTCACGTTCTATCTTAATGGAGTAAAAAATTCCCAGGGCTAATACAAAGGAGCCTGTGACTATCAGTATGACGCGGGCCCAAACAGGCATTTCTGCACCGGCAGCTATGATAAGCGTTACGCAAAAGGATATAACAGAAATAGTTCCAATGACAATCTCGAGCCCCAGCATTTTTTTATTTGCTTTTTCTTCCTGTAAATGCAATTCGAGAAGATTATCTTCTGCTTTTTCTTTGTAGCTTGCGGTATCAAGTCTTTCACCGCTTAATAGTTCATTTACATTTATCTTAAGCAGTTCGCACAAATCAAGCATGATGGAAGCATCAGGCATGCTTTTTCCGTTCTCCCATTTGGAAACTGCACGATCCGTAAGCCCGAGTCTTTCTGCGAGTTTTGCCTGGGTAAATCCCTGATCTTTTCTGCATGCTGCAATAAATTTTCCGATCTTTTCCTGATCCAATTCAAACACCTCTTTTTTATGAAGTTCGGAAATGCATTTGATATGTATTTCTATATGATAGCATATATTATTCATGTTTTTTTACCACGAACCGGAGGTTGATATCATTATTTTTAACTCAACCATAGGTAGAGAAGATGGGACCGATTGCCGATTTGAGGATGTAAATACAGTTCTATTCCACAAAATCGATAAATGTGAGAAAATGATAGTGGTAAAAAATATCATTCGGGTGAAAAAAATTATTATGGACAAAACAGCAAATAAAAAAATAACGGTAATAGGTCATGCAAATGTCGATGTAATGGCATGTCCTGTTGATTTTTCAAAAATAAAAGCAGGTTCACAGCCCATGGAAGACATTCTTGTCTCTTACGGAGGCGGTGGCCTTAATGAAGCCGTTATCTTAAAAAGGCTGGGTGCTGACGTGGAACTGGTCTCAAAGCTTGCAGATGATGAAGCCGGGGAGCAGATACTGCGTTTTATAAAATCTGAAGGCATATCAGATAAAGGGATCATCATGGACACTTCCGGGACGGGATGTACAAGTGTAAACGTTGTTCTGGTTGATAATGGCGGAGAGCGGTATTTCCTGACTAATCCGGGTGGAAGTAACCGCAAGATGGAAAATCAGGACATTGAACCTCTTCTTGACACAGGTTCGGATATGGTGAGTTTTGCGGCTATGTTTGTTTCACCGCTTTTGGATATTGGTGCGTTAGGTGATATTTTTAAAGTCATAAAGGCCCGTCCTGACCGTATTCTTGCTGTCGATATGACAAAGCCGAAAAACGGTGAGACTCTGGAGGACCTGAAAGAGTGCCTTCAATATGTGGATTACATTTTTCCGAATGAAGAAGAGGCATCAATGCTTACGGGAATAAGTGATGTTTATGAGAATGCCCGTCTTTTTGCTGATGCCGGGGTTAAATGCGTGATCATCACACGGGGGAAAAACGGATGTCTGATATTTAAGGACGGAAAATGTACGGAGATCCCTCCGTACCCGGTTGAAAGGGTAGTAGATACCACCGGAGCGGGAGATGCTTTTGCAGCCGGCTTTTTGTACGGATTGAGCAGGGGATTGTCCTTAGAGGCTTGCGGTAGGTTCGGGAATGCGGCGGCTTCGTGTGTGGTGGAAGGATTAGGGGCATCCTACGGGATCAGCGCGCCGCAAGAAGTGTTTAAAAGATTTGAGGAGATAACGGTATGATAAAAACCAGAGAGCAGGTACTTAAATACGGACTCTCATTTCCCGACACCTACAGGGATGCTCCTTTTCATGATGACAACTGGCAGCTGGTGAGATTCAAAGACAATAAAAAAGCATTTTTATGGACCTATGAGAGAAACGGTTTTGTAAATATGAATGTAAAGGCAGACAGTGACAAACTGTATTTTTGGCGCAGGGCCTATAAGTCAGTTCTTCCCGGATATCATCAGAATAAAGAACACTGGAACACCGTTATATTGGATGGTAGTATCCCGGATAGGGATATAAAGCAGATGATAGCAGACAGTTATGACCTGATATCCTACAGTCCGGCAAAAATGATTTACAAAGCCGTTAAGAAGATCCCGTACGGCCGGGTTGCCACGTATGCCCGGGTGGCGGAGATGGCGGGAAATCCCAAGATGGCAAGAGCCGTAGGGAACGCCCTGCACAAAAATCCTGATCCGGAAAATATCCCATGCTACCGTGTAGTGAATTCCAAAGGCGAGCTTGCGGGAGAATTTGCATTCGGAGGACCGGGGGCGCAGGCTAAGCTGCTGGAGGCTGAAGGTGTTGAGGTGATCTGCAGCAGGAGCAGTAGTGACAAAGGATGTGGAGGCAAACACTGTGGTTGGTGGTGTGCCTGCAAGATTTATAAAGAGAGTGGATGGGTAGGAATTATAAATAACCAAGAAATGACAGGAGGCATAAAAATGAAACAGCAGATTGAAATAAGACAGGAGATTTACATGAAAAAGATCGTAGCTATCAATACCAGTCCCCGCACTAATTCTTAGAAATGTTATAATTATCAACATAGTAACTTGTGATGTTGTATACAAAAATCCGACAATATTATTAGCAAAAGGAGGAGCCTATGGTTAAAGTGTATTGCTATTCAAGATGTACAACTTGTAAAAAAGCGTTGAAATGGCTGGATGAAAATAAGATAGAGTACAAGTCTGTCGACATTAAGGAGGATCACCCCGACGAGGAGACACTTAAAAAGTTGCATAAAAAAAGCGGTTTACCTCTCCGTAAGTTTTTCAATACCAGCGGACAGCTTTACAGAGAAATGGGACTGTCAAAAAAGCTGCCGGAAATGAGTGAAGAGGAGATGTTTAAAATCCTTGCCTCCGACGGAATGCTGGTAAAAAGACCGCTTCTTATCACCGGCGGTAAAGTCCTTGCCGGATTTAAAGAAGATGAATGGATGGAAGCACTGAAATAAAAAAAGGAGGTAACGAAATGAAACAGCAGATTGAAATAACAGAGGCGATTTTCCCTGTGCCGGTACTCATGGTTTCGACATTTAATGAGGACGGTAGTGTGGATGTGATGAACGCGGCCTGGGGAACCATGGTTGACAGGACAAAAGTGGCGCTGAACCTTACTGAGACACACAAGACCGTAGAGAACATCAGGGCAAGAAAAGGCTTTGTGGTATCCATCGCAGATGCAGCGCACGTTACGGAAGCGGATTATTTCGGTGTAGTCAGCGGAAGAAATGAGAAGGACAAATTTGCAAAAAGCGGGATGACATTTACCAAGTCAGAGCTTGTGGATGCTCCGATAATAAATGAGTTCCCCATCGCCCTGGAGTGTGAGTTCATCGAGTATCAGAGCGGTGAAACCGGTCTTGGGGTTATCGGAAGGGTGTTAAGGACCTCCGTCGATGAAGATAAGATGAAGGACGGCAAGGTGGACGTTGCTGCTCTGGGGGCTATTACATTTGATCCATATACACACGGGTATTATAAGGTGTCCGGCAGGGTGGGGGATGCTTTCAAGGACGGGTTGAAATTAAAATAAGACAGGAGATTTCTATGAAAAAGATCGTAGTTATCAATACCAGTCCCCGCACTAATATGAATACAGGGAGTTTGTTGCGCGAAGCGGCAAAAGGGGCGGAATCCGAAGGTGCCGACGTGCAGGTGATCGACCTGTATCGTCTGGACAAATTTCATGGCTGTATGTCATGTTTTGCCTGTAAGCGTGAGCCTAATGAGGGGAAATGTATCTTTAAGGACGGACTTTTACCGGTGCTGGAGGCAATACGCAGTTCCGACGGTCTTGTCATTGGAACACCAAATTATCTGGGAGATGCCTCTGCCGGTTTCCGTGCGCTTTATGAACGTCTTATATTTCAGTCGATTACCTATAAGAAGGAGCCTCAACGGTATGACAGTCGTAAGGTCCCGGTTCTATTTATCATGACGAGCAATGCTCCGATAGAATACTATGCTTCACTGGGATATGATAAGACCGTAGAAAATTATCAGAAGACCTTGTCAGAAACAGTTGGTAATACAAAGGTTATGATCGTTGATAATACACTTCAGGTCAAGGATTACGGCAGGTTTAACTGGACTCTTTTTGACCCGGTGCTAAAGCGGGAGCGCCATAATAAGGTGTTTCCGGAAGAAATGAAAAAAGCATTTAACTTCGGGGCACAGATGGTAAAAGCTCCCTGGTAATTGTAAAAAACTGTTCTTTTGTGTTAAAGGAGCAGTTTTTTTGCACATAAAATAGTAATATCCAATTGCTAAACCTGTGTTCATATGCCATCATAAATTATGGCTTAGCGCCAATCCATACTTTTACATAAAGCAAAAATATAAGACCGCGTAATTAAAGCTTCGGTTCGCAATTGACCCAACTCAAAACATTCCCCGAGAAAAATGTAACTTTTGCAAAACAATCACCAAGAAAAATGTAACTTTTGTAAAATATTCCCCGAGAAAAATGTAAAAATCACTGAATATACGAACGGACAGCTATATAATGACAATAAAAAAGGAACTTTTATAAAACGAAAAGCTTACGATATTTAAGCTTTTTTCATCAGATCTTGGTCTTTTAGGTGCCAAATCAAGTGTTCCGGCAAAGGACATATTGTCCGGAAGCAATATTTTCAAAGAATATAAGGGTTCTTTTACGGAGCAATATGTTGCACAGCAGATGATCGCAAGTGGAGTGGAGCCGTATTATTATTCAAATGAAAATTCCACAATGGAGATTGACTTTGTTATACAGATGGACAAGGTTTATCCAATAGAAGTAAAAGCTGAAGAAAATCTTAAATCTAAAAGCTTGCAGACTGTGTTGAAGGACAAAACGGATATGAAGGGTTGGCGCTTTTCCATGTCACCTTACAGAGAACAGGAAAGAATTGTAAATGTTCCGTTGTATGCTGTTTCAGAATGGATAAAAAGCAGGGAAAGCGGACATTGGATAATCTGATGACGAAGCATGCATCAAAGCGTAATTTCTTGCCGGCATCCCATGCCTGGGCTACCTTATCCCCGACTTTGTAATAACCGGAGCGGAAATTGTCAAATATAACAGCGTTTAGCTTTGCGGGATCAACCTTTCCTTCCTCATCAAGAACATTTTCATCTGCCATTACATTTACGATCTTACCTACGATAGCGTGGGAATGCTCTGTTTCTATGATTTCCTGAAGCTCACACTCTATGGCAAGGGGAAATTCTTCAACAACGGGGGCATTGACCCGGCTGCTTTTTGTCTGTGTCAGACCGCTTTTTTCGAATTTATCAGGCATATTGTTGCCGGATGCCATGCCGAAGAAATCAGCCTCTGCCACATGGGCTTCATCTGCAAGGCTGACTGTAAATGCTTTGGAAAAGCGTATGTTCTTTACGGTCTTGTGGGGTTCGCTTAAGTAAAGTGTTATCTGGTCCGGCTTGCTTATCATGCCCCATGCCGCATTCATTACATCGGGCACTCCGTTTTCGTCGTAGCTTGCCACCATAAGCACAGGCATGGGAAATACAGCCTGTACGATTCCTAAATCTTTTTTCATGATAAATACTCCTTTTGTTGGATATTATAAGTCACTTATTTTTAATCATATCAGAAATTATATTTTTGTGTTATGCTTCCGGATTGTTTATCCGTAAGACACCAGGGAAAAATCGTGAATCTGGTTCTCTTTTTTATTTACTATCTGGGACTATTAAAATAAAACATAAAGATATAGAATTGCCACCATAATCTATAATTTGAAACTATTACTTTGATCAAAATACGGAGGTGTATATATATGAGTTTTAAGAAGGTTACACTTGCAGGCGGCGGAGTTTTGGGAAGTCAGATAGCATATCAGACAGCATACAAAGGCTTTGATGTTACCATATGGCTCAGAAGCCCTGAGTCTGTGGAAAGGGCAAAGGAAAAAATAGAGCGACTCCACGGCATTTATCTTAAGAGTATAGATGCCATGGCTGCATCGGAGGGAGTGGATCCCCGCACATTTTGCAGGGGTCTGGTAAAGGATCAGAAAAACTTCTCCGGGATGTCTCAGGAGGAGGCTGACCTGTTAAAGGCAAATGCCGATGACGCATACAATAACATAAAGTATGTGACGGATATGGATGAGGCATTTGGCAACGCTGATCTTGTGATCGAGGCTATGGCGGAAAATCCCCGGGCAAAAATAGAATTCTACAAAGAACTGGCAGGACATTTGCCGGAAAAGACTATCCTGGCAACAAATTCATCTACCATGCTCCCCAGCACATTTGCAGAGTACACAGGAAGACCTGAGAAGTACCTTGCGCTTCATTTTGCCAATGAAATATGGAGAATGAATACTGCAGAGGTTATGGGACATGAAGGCACGGATCCCGGGGCCTATAAGGCGGTTTCCGAGTTTGCCGGTCAGATCGGCATGGTTCCTCTTGAACTTCACAAGGAACAGCCGGGATATATCTTAAACTCCATGTTGGTGCCTTTCCTGAATGCGGCTCAGGCACTTTACGCAAATGATGTTGCAGACCCGGAGACTATAGACAAGACTTGGATGCTGGCAACAGGCGCCCCTACGGGACCTTTCAGGATCCTTGATATTGTAGGACTGCCCACAGCTTATAACATAGTCATGAACAATCCTGAGGCTACATCTGATCCTGACTCTACTGCAGCCAAGATCGCTGTAAAGCTTAAAGAGAAGATAGATGCCGGAAAAACCGGAATAAATGCCGGAGAAGGATTCTATAAATATAAATAAGTCCGGGAAACAGAGATATATTTGTTGATGGAAGACACAGGGACGGTTCTTTTGTCTTGATATTTAAAGACAAAAGAACCGTCCCTGTGTCTTCCCTAGTTTTGCAAACCGGAGCTTCGGTTTGCAATTGACCCCAATTGACTACCCACAGTAAAGCGTGTGATAAAAAAATGAAAAATCTCAAATAATAAATGCCAAAAAGATGAAAACTTTCAATAAATATGATATTATGGTGTAAAAATAATCAAATATTATAAAAGCATTTAAGGATAGTTCTATGCATAGAAAATTTTACGGCGTTTTAGAAGAATGGGAAGATAAAAAAACAAAAGAACCGTTGCTTGTTGCCGGAGCCAGACAGGTTGGAAAAACATGGATCATAAAAAAATTCTGCAGCGAGAGATATAATGATCATCTGTATCTGAATTTCGAAAGTGAACCTGGACTTTCGGATATATTTGAGGAAAGTTTGGAACCTTATGAAATACTGAAGAAAATCGGAATATACAAAGGGCGAAAGATCGATGTCTCCACTGCGCTTTTTTTCGATGAGATACAAAAATGTGAGAAAGCAATAACCTCACTTAAATACTTTTGTGAAGCAGAAGAAAATTATCGTATAATAGGAGCAGGAAGTCTTCTTGGAGTGAAGATCAATCGATTTTCAGGCTCTTTTCCCGTCGGGAAAATACGGCAGGTTCGGATGTATCCCATGGATTTCGAGGAATTTCTTATGGCAACAGGAGAAGAGCTTCTTGCCGAAGAAATTGAGTCCGCATATAAAGCCATGAAACCTATGCCGGGGATAATCCATGAGAAAGCTATACATTTATACAGAGATTACCTGTATGTGGGCGGAATGCCCCGGTGTGTGGATAATTACATTTCGTCAAATTGTGACGTGACCTCTTTTGACAGAGAACTTCAGCATTTTATACTGCTTGCCTATAGCTCTGACATGTCCAAATATACCACAAGCGCTGCCGAAGGTGTAAAGATCGCTGCTGTTTATGAATCTGTACCGAGGCAGCTGGCAAAAGAAAATCCGAAATTCAAATACAAAGAAGTACGCAGCAATGCAAATAAAAGGGATTTTTATGAACCTATAGACTGGCTCAGATCTTCCGGAATGGTGTACAAAGTGGACAACACCGAAATCATACGAACACCGCTCAAATTATATGCAGATGACAAAAGCTTTAAGCTTTACATGTCCGATGCCGGTTTATTGTCCTACGCAGGCAAAATGAAGTATAGTGACTTGCTTAATACATCTGACAATCTTTTTAAAGGCGCTCTTGCGGAAAATTATGTTGTTCAGTCCCTGGCAGCAAAAGGACATGAGCTGCTGTACCACAAACCGGATGCCGGCTTGGAGATAGATATGCTTCTTGATATGCCGGAGGGGATAATTCCCGTAGAGATAAAGGCGGGCAGACATAAAAGATCTGCAAGTCTGAAGAAATACAGAGAAAAATATAAGCCTGAAAAAGCTATACGAATATCTGAAAATAATTTCGGCGAGACAGAGGGGATATGCTCTGTGCCCTTGTATGCGGCTTTTTGTTTGTAGGGTACACCATCCGCAGGCAGATGCATGAGAATGGATTAAAGAGTTATCTTGCTTTATAAAAAATCCATCCTCACGATACGCATTTTCATAGTGCCGTCTCCAACCCTTGACAGGAATCTGTGGAATCCTGTGACGCCGGTGGTATGGAGGTCGTAGTAACCGAGCATGTATCCTCTGTGGCTCAAAGCGATATTTTCAGACCAGTCTCCCAGTTCCTTTTCCACATTATTTACGTGGAAGTATCCGCTCACATCGGTGATCCCGAAATTCTTCAGCACTTTTTTCATCATAAGCTTATGTCCGAGCCTTCCCACAGTATCGAATACGAGACGTGCTCCGGGAAATCGTTTGCCGATCTCAAGAACAAGGCGTTTTACCTGCTCTGTAGTCAGGTAATGGAAAACTCCGGCAGCGAAAAATACTGCGCCGTGGCTTGCGTCTATTCTGTCCAGCCATGACAGCTCACTTAATTCCGTTGCTATGCTTTCCTCTCTGTCCCCGTTGGGCAGCAGAGTCTCTCTTGCTTTTATGATGTCTGCAAAGTCGATGTTATATATTTTTATCTTTCCGTTATCCACTGCACGCCCTGTATTGTCTAAGCCGCAGCCCATGTTGATCACTGCCGCGTTCGGGTTTTCCTTGAGATAATCTTCGATCTCCCATTTGATATCCAGCTGTCTCATGGCCGCCTCCAATGCGCCGAAACGATAAAAACTGCTTTTGCTCTTTTTTTCCATTTCACTGAAATCGTAGTCAACTTTTTCGCACAGCATCACGGCCGTATCATCCTTGTACAGATCAGGAAATACCTCTGTGCATAGCTTCCTGCCAAACAGAGGTATCATCAGAGTCTCCTGAACAGTATTTTTTTCTATATGATATTTTTCTGTAGCGATCATCATTTCCTCCTTATGATAGGTGTCGGATTATATTTCGGTAAAATAAATAATGCGGCGCACAGTTAGCCTTGACTAACTTGATTTTATAATACCACAGTTCACACTGATTTGGAAGATTTAACTCAAGTTCGGCTTTCAAAGTGTGATTCTCAGGCAGTTGAGGAGATGATATAATACTTGTAACGCCTGACAAAGCCAAAAGCAATAGTGAGGAGACACATATACTCAAGCGGACGCGCGTATAACGAGATGGATGGAGGCAGCATGACACATTTTAAAAAAATAACTGAAAAAGATATAAAGGAACTCGTTCCTTTTGCGGAAAAAATATGGAAAGAGCACTATTATACATGCGTTGATAAGGGGCTTACAGATTATGTTTTTGAGTTGTTTCTTTCCGAAGCTGCCATAAAACAGCAGCTGGATGAGGGCAGCAACTATTATTATGTTTATACGGATGAGTCTGATGAGAGGGCCGGCTATTTCAGTTTTTATCCCAAAGACGGCAGGATGTTCTTGAGTAAGATTTATTTAGAGAAAGAATTCAGAGGCAAAGGTATTTCATCCGATGTTCTGGATTTTATAAAGACTGAAGCAAGAAAAGAAGATCTTCATGAGATTTTCCTGCATGTGAATCGTGATAACACCGGGTCTATAGAAGCATACAAGCATTTGGGGTTTTATGTGGAAGAGGAAATAGATACGGATATGGGAGACGGTTTTGTGAGCAGAGATTACGTAATGGGGATGAAGATATAAATAACCGTTCAATACAGTTGACAAATAAATGCCGGATGTATATAATCAACACAGTGTTAGCGAGGGCTAACTTTTTTAACAACCATGAGTTAGCCTAAGCTAACGAAACGGTAAGATATAAAAAACCGTGCTGATACATATTACGAAAGGAGAATATATGAGCGTTGTTATAGTAGGCGGAAATGAGTGTATGGAAAGTAAGTACAAAGAAATATGCAAAAGATATAAATGTGATGTAAAGACATTTATCAAGCCGGTAAACGGCGGACTTAAAAATAAGATCGGAAACCCCGACCTTATGATCTTTTTTACGGGATATATGTCCCATAAAATGGCACATTGTGCCATGGCTGAGGTGAAGGGAGGCTCCACAACGGTGGAAAGAGTAAAAAGTGCTTCAGCATCCTCGCTTCAGAAGATATTAGAAAAATATACAAAAAACTAAACAAATTAAAGATTTATAACGGAGGTATTTATTATGAGTAAGGCAGCAGTAGTGTATTGGAGCGGAACAGGTAATACTGAGAATATGGCAAAGGCGGTTGCGGAAGGTGCACAGGCGGCGGGAATGCAGGCAGACATCATCAGCGCCGAAATGTTTAATGCGGATGCCATATCAGAATATGATTCCATAGCCTTCGGGTGTCCTTCAATGGGAGTTGAGGTCTTGGAAGAAACAGTTTTTCAGCCCATGTGGGACTCGGTTAAATCAGGCTTGCAAGGAAAGAAAATAGCCCTTTTCGGATCATACGGATGGGGCGACGGAACATGGATGAGAGAATGGGAAGAGGAGTGCAGATCGGAAGGTATAGATCTCGTTTGCGAAAGTGTTACTGCAAATGAAGCACCGGGGGATGAAGATCTTGAGAAATGCAGAGCTCTGGGAAAAGCGCTTTCTTAAATATTAATGGAGTGTTATAGATTTTTTCATGATCCTCAAAGGAGGCCGCTATGTCAGAAGAGACCCTGATAAAACATTGTGCCCCAACACTGGCGGGTTTAAAGACGGGCAGCTTGTTCGTATGTGATTATAAAGATAAATATGATCTTTTGGATGAGATAAGAGAGTTTAACAGTGTATTGCTCCCCAAAGGAGTCAGGCTTATACCTATGCGAATACAAAATGGTAAGGCTCTTATTTATGTCTATCGCATGTCGAGTCTTAAGGCTGACCTGGAGGACAAAAGGGCGTTTAAAGTCTTGAATGAGAGAGGCTACCCATGTGAGCGCCATTCTGAATGCATATCTTGTCTGAAAGAACATATAAATGCTAAGGAACATTTTCCTCATGAAGTGGGACTGTTTTTGGGATATCCGCCGGAGGATGTAATAGGATTTATTGAAAATGATGCAAAGAATTACAAATATTGCGGGATGTGGAAGGTGTACGGCAATATTTCAAAAGCGAAAGAAACATTTGCGACATTTAAAAAATGCACCGGCAATTTTGAAAACAGACATAGAAACGGGGTGTCCATTCGAGAACTTACGGTGGCGGGATAATTGCTAAAATATGTCAAGCGCCTATAATGTTGACAAAAGGATGTTGGATGTATTTCAGGTGAAACGACAGAGAGTGCCTGTTTTACATATTATGATGAATACCTCGAAGCACCGGGAAGCCGCCCGGTATCTATAAGTCTCCCGTTGCAAAAAGAAGCGTTTTCTCCGAAAGCTACGAAAAACTTTTTTGAGGGGATGCTGCCTGAGGGTTTTACAAGAAAAACAGTCGCCGGATGGCTCAGAACAGATGAAAATGATTATTTATCCATACTTTCCGGCTTAGGCAGTGAGTGTATAGGTGCGATAAAATAAATGCAGCTTCATTTGAAAAAGAAGCAAAAAAAGCCGGCATCGGATCTAAGATTGCGATGGCACATTTCTTTGATATGGCTGACAGATTTATCAAGTCTCTTAAAAAAGCCAGACAGGAATTAGAAAAAGTCGGCTTTGTAAATTCGGCAGATATTTGTGAGAAGATAATTGAGCAAAGAAGTTTTACTATACAATCCCTTTAAAAAAATTATTCTCCCCAAGTCTGAAACAGTTGAACAGAGAGTTGACAAATAAAAGTTAGCTGTGTATAATCAGTTGCATTGTTAGCGTAGGCTAACTTTTTTTGACGATCTTGGGTTAGTTAAGACAAACATGCTGGCGGAAAAGGTATTTAACGGCATTGATACTCCCGCGGAGACACTTTTTGAAAAGACTAAACCTTACTGCAATGTGGAGCAGAAGGTATATGGCCGGAGTGACCGGAAGCTACGATCTGATCTTCTGGGAGACCAACCCGGGAGCAATGGACCCCACATCTACTGTCAGCAACATTTGCTCTGCAGCAGATCCTGTATTAGGGCTTATTGGCGGATTTGTTCAGGTTAAGAATATAAAGCTTAAATGATGATGGTTTGAATAAGATCATTTAGGAGATCCCTGTTTGATATGTACCCGGAATACGGGATACATATCAGTTAGATGCGGGGGTCTTTTTTCTGTCTGACAATTTTATCTTCACGTATTAGATACATATAGCTTTTCGCTTGAAATATGCTACGATTTTTCTATAGAAAATATTATAAATATATGATAATATAAATTTCGCGGCGCTCGCCGTTTATTTCAGTGACTTTCGTCAGATTTCAAAATAAAAAACAATTGAATAATACACAAACATTGTGTATTATTATTTAAGGAGCGTACTTAGTGAAACGAAAAGATTTAATAAATAGACTGCAAAATGCCGGATTTTCATTTGAACGGCATGGTGCTGGGCACGATGTATATAGGCGAGGTTCAGACGTAGAATATGTGCCGCGTCATCGTGAAATAAATGAAAAACTGGCACAGGCCATTATAAGAAAATGGGATTTGGGAGGTAAAGTATGACAGTTGTATATCCGGTTATTTTTACGCAAACAAATGATGAGAACGATACATATTTGATCGAAATTCCTGATTTAAACGGAATGACACAAGGGCACGGTTTGTCCGACGCTTTTCTGATGGCAAGGGATTATATAGGTAATGCACTTTTTGATGTGCCTGATAATTCATTTCCTGAGGCAACCTCTCCGGCATCCATTTCGCTAGAGGGCGGGACATTTTCAGAAGACGGCATGAGTTTTATTTCTCTTATAGATCTTGATGTGGAAGTGTACAGACGTATGGCTAAAAGCAAGGCGGTACGCAGAAATGTAAGCATACCGGAATATCTTAATCAGGCTGCAGACAAAGCGCATTTAAATGTATCAAGGGTTCTTCAGGAGGCGCTTATGGAAAAGTTGGGCTTTTCCAATATGATGGTTTAAATAAGATTATTAATAAGATTCCCTGCTATACGGAGATCTTTTTTGTTGACAGATGAGGACATTGCCTATAATGATAATTCTTGGCATAATGAGTATCGTAGTCATCTAAAAAGGAGTGATTGTATGTTTAAGATAGGATGTCATTTATCGGCCTCAAAAGGCTTTATGCACATGGGCGAGGAGATTCTCTCTCTGGGTGGCAATACATTTCAATATTTCAGCAGGAACCCCAGAGGCGGGGCAGTGAAATCGCTGGATATGGAGGATGTAGAGGCGTTTAATTCCTTTGCGAAGGAAAAGGAGATCCCATGCATTTTGTGTCATGCCCCTTATACGCTTAATCCCTGCTCCAAGGACGAGAAGACCAGGGATTTTGCCTACAGGGCTATGACAGAGGATCTTGAAAGAATGGATCTTACCCCCGGGAATATGTACAATTTCCATCCCGGAAGTCACGTGGGCCAGGGAGTTGAAGCGGGAATAGAGCTGATAGTAGCACATTTGGACAAGGTTATGAGGGATGATATGAAGACCACGGTTCTTTTAGAGACCATGGCAGGTAAAGGTTCTGAGGTTGGTTCACGGTTTGAGGAGATTGCAGAGATCATAGAAAAGACAGCGCTTGGCGAGAAGCTGGGAGTCTGCCTTGATACCTGTCATGTGTACGATGCAGGGTATGATATTGTAAATGATCTTGACGGTGTACTTGGAGAGTTTGACAAAGTAATCGGTCTTAACAGACTCAAGGCAATTCATCTGAACGATTCCAAGAATCCTTTTGAGAGTCATAAAGACAGGCACGAAAAAATCGGAGAGGGATCTATAGGCCTGGAAGCGATTGAAAGGATAATAAATCATCATGCACTCAGAGATATCCCGTTTTATTTAGAGACACCAAACGAACTTCCGGGATATAAGAAAGAGATAGAAATGCTTAAAAGCATGTCCGGTTCATCAAAATGAGAAAGATAAAAAGACGGCTGTTCATCGCCCTGGTGATCATTGCGGCTGCGTTTGTATGCATCGTTAGTATTAACATTGCCAGGTTTGATGTATCTTATTACAGTATACAAAATTCAAAACTACCGGAAGAATTTAATGACTTCAAAATAGCACAGATATCAGACTGGCACGGGAGAAAGCCGGATGAGCGGATCGTAAACAAAATAAAAGAAGAAAACCCGGATATCATAGTGATCACCGGGGATTTTATTGACCGCTTTTTTACTGATACAAAGAATGCTAAAAAGATGATAACGGAGATAAAGGACATTGCCCCGGTTTACTATGTGGCGGGAAATCATGAGGCCCAAAACAAAAATTATGATGAGTTTAAAGAGTACCTGCACTCCGAGAATGTTACGGTTCTTGATAATAAATCCGTTATCTTAAGCAAAGGTTCGGGGAAGATCCGGCTTGCGGGAGTCGATGATCCTTTCTTTTATGAAAAGTTTGATCACTTTGATCTTTCTTTTACGGAAAAAGACGGAGAAGGGGATATCTATACCATACTCTTATCCCACCGACCGGAGTATATTGAAGATTATTCAGACGAAAAACTTGATCTTGTTATAAGCGGGCATGCCCACGGCGGTCTTATAAGACTTCCGTGGATCGGCGGGCTGAACGCATCGGGACAGGGGCTGTTTCCAAAGTATACGGAGGGAGTGTACCACATGGGAGACACGGATATGGTGGTTAGCAGGGGGCTGGGAGACAGTATAGTACCTGTGAGGATCAACAATAATCGTGAGCTTGTGATAATTACGCTTAATACCAACAGCAATTAAATACGTTTCATTAACATTATTAAATGCTTATAGACAATATTATAAGTATATGATATTATAAATTCCTGCGGCATTCGCCGCTTCTTTCAGTGACTTTCGTCATATTTCACATTATTAAAAAACATTGCATAATACACAAAGATTGTGTATTATATAAGGAGAGTATTATTTGAAACGTAAAGATTTAATTAGGAAATTGCAAAATGCCGGATTTTCATTAGAACGGCACGGTGGGGGACATGATGTCTACAGGCGTGGTTCAGACGTTGAATATGTGCCTCGCCATCGTGAATTAAATGAAAAACTTGCGCAAGCTATAATGAAAAAATGGGATTTGGGAGGCGAAGAATGATAGTTGTATATCCGGTTATTTTTACACAGACTAACGATAAAAATGATACATATTTGATTGAAATTCCTGATTTGAACGGAATGACCCAGGGGCAGGGTTTGTCAGACGCTTTTCTTATGGCACGGGATTATATCGGTAATGCCCTTTTTGATGTGCCGGATGATTCTTTCCCTGAAGCTACATCTCCGGCAGATATTTCCCCGAAGAGGGGTGTGTTTTCTAAAGACGGTAAGAGTTTCATTTCCCTTATTGACCTTGATGTAGATGTTTACAGACGAATGGCAAAAAGTAAAGCGGTGCGCCGAAATGTAAGCATACCGGAATATCTTAATCAGGCGGCAGACAAGGCGCATTTGAATGTGTCAAGGGTACTTCAGGAAGCGTTGATGGAAAGATTGGGATTTCCAAATATGCCGATTTAATTTAGAATCAGGGAATTATCAGGCACCTGTTATCAAATGTTCTATGAGCACCCTCAGTCCCACTCCGATCAGTATAAATCCTCCGATCAGTTCCGCCTTAGATCCTAACTTATTTCCGAACCGGTTTCCAACATACACTCCGATCGCCGTTATTGCAAATGTTATCGCTCCGATGATGCCTGCATTTATCCATATACCTGACTGCATCACGGAAAGAGATACGCCTATCGCCATGGCATCAATGCTGGTGGCGATTGCCAGTACAAACATGGTCTTATGTGAGAAATCTGACGTGTGCTTCTTTTTCTCTTCTTCCTTTTCGCGTATGACACCGATGATCATATTCAGACCCAGAGCAGTCAGTATCCCAAATACCACCCAGTGGTCAAAAGAACTTATCACATTTGCAAATGTCTTGCCGATGAAATATCCCGCAATAGGCATGGCTGCCTGAAAGCCACCGAAATACAATCCGCATTTTAATGTATGTTCAATAGTCAGTTTTTTTATGGTCATACCTTTGCATATAGATACCGCCAGAGCATCCATGGCAAGAGCTATCGCCATAAAAATAACTTCTGCAATGTTCATGATTTATCACCTGTCTAAAAAATTACCGATTAATATTACCATTAATACAATTGCTGCACAATCTGTCTTTTTATTTGAGAGTGGGAGGTTTTTCGTCCTCTATAATGGGATATAATTTAAATGATAACAGAACATTTGGAAGTTTAAATGTAGTATTATTAGACCATACCTACGAGAGAACGGTGACAGATATGATTTCATTATTTTTCTTATTTCTTATCGGGATTGCCTGTATAGGTTTTATAGTGTTCCTTTTGCTTGAATTAATAGCCATGTTTATCGCATTGCCGATAATAATCATCATCGGTATAATATTTATCATCGTGGCGATCGTAAAAGCGATCAGAGGAAGGAAAAGATAGAAGGTTATGAAAAAGTTTTTTATTATCACAACCTGCGTTACATTTATGAGTATTGCGCTTGCGGGCTGCAATGGAACCTCCGGTACGGAAACCACAGATCATCCTCATAGGGGTTCTGACGAGATGTGGAGCGAATCAAAAAGCGGTGCAGAGCTTGAGATATTTGTGCAGGATGGCAAAGTTTATACTAAAGACAAGGAATATCAACTAACAGGGTTTCCCGGTTACGAAGAGCTGGAAGATGGGAAGAATTATAAGCTGACTGCGGATGTCACTTTCCTTAACGGTGGTGTAGCTGGATATGTGGACTATCCGCAAATTGAACGGGTTATCAGTATTGAAGAGATAAAAAATGAGGAGTGATACGTGGACAGAGAAAATGTAATGGGGACTAAGCCGATACCCGGGGTTATGCTGAAGATGGCGATCCCTGTGATCATATCCATGCTCCTGCAGGCGTGCTATAACATAGTGGACAGCGTGTTTGTTTCAAGGATGCCTGACACAGCTGAAATAGCAGGCATGGGAGAGTACGGTGTAAATGCCCTGACCCTTGCTTTTCCCCTGCAGATGATAATAGGTGCCTTTGGTATCGGTACAGGTGTTGGTGTAAATGCTCTGGTTTCCAGGAGTCTGGGTGAAAAGAATCCTGAGAAAGCCGGGAAGACAGCAGGCAACGGGATGTTCTTAGGATTTTTATTCTACCTGATGTTCATCGCCGTTGGTTTTTTTGTGGTGGGATTTTATACAAGATCACAGACAAATGATCAGGTGAGTATTTCCATGTGCAGTTCATACCTCCGCATAAATATGTTTGTCAGCTTCGGTCTGATATATTTCGGAATATTTGAAAAACTGCTACAGTCCACGGGAAAAACCATATATTCAACAATAGCCCAGGTCTGCGGTGCACTGACCAATATTGTCTTGGATCCTGTAATGATATTCGGGCTTTTGGGCTTTCCGGCACTTGGCATATCCGGAGCTGCCTGGGCTACGGTTATCGGGCAGGTGGTATCCATGATAGTTGCCATGGCGCTGCATTTCGGAAAGAATAAAGAGGTGCCGTGGGAAGCACGTTTCCTGAAGCCTGAAGGAGAGATCGTAAAGGGCATCTTTTCCATAGCGATTCCTGCAATTATTATGCAGGGGCTTTTGTCGGTAATGTCCTATGGCATAAATCTTATCTTTGGTTCCGTATCTGTAGCGGCGGTAACTGCTTACGGAATTTTTTTCAAAATAGAACAGTTTCTTTTGTACGCCCTTTTCGGACTCAGAGATGTTATCACTCCGGTCATTGCATATAATTACGGCGCGGGAAATGACAAACGTGTAAAAGAGGGAGTAAAGTACGGAGTGATTTTCTGCAGTGTGGTAATGATCGCAGGAACTGTTGTGTTTGAGCTATTTGCGCCGAATCTGGTATCCATGTTTGATGTGTCGGAACACTCTGCCGTTCTGTGTGTGAGAGCTTTGCGAATAGTGGGCACATGCATGATATTTGTGGGGATCAATATGGCGCTTCAGGGGGTATTCCAGGCATTAAACTGCGGTATGTCTTCTCTTATTGTATCGCTGCTTCGTATGCTTGTGATAGTTCTTCCGTTAGCATATATATTCAGCCGTACACCGTATCCCGAATGGATGATATGGTTTGCCATACCTATAGCCGAAGCCGTATCGGCAGTGGCGGCGATCGTTCTTGTAAAGAGAGCATTAAAGAAAAAATAAGATAATATTTAAAGGAGATTTTTATTATGCTTAGACATGTTATATTGTGGCAAATGAAGGATGAACTGACTGCAGAGGAAAGGGACAGATCCAAGAAGGCGATAAAAGAAGCACTTGAGGAACTGGCCGGTGTGATCCCCGGACTTCTGGAGATGCGGGTAATAACGGAGCCGCTCCCAAGCTCAAATGCAGATCTTTATCTGGATTCACTGTTTAAAGATGAGGCGGCGTTAAAGGTCTACGCCGATCATCCTGCTCATGTAAAGGTTAAAGACGAACTGGTAGTTCCAAATGTAAAGAGCAGGATGTGTATGGATTATATAGAATAATTGTTATTTTTTTAATGTTGTAAAAGGGGTATAATTAAAGGGAAGGTTATTATTTAGATGCAGAGAAAGGAGACCGGTTATGAAAAGGAATTTTAAAAAAATATATGCAATTATGGCAGCTGGTTTTATAGGGGCGGCAGCAACCCTCACGGCCTGCGGAGGTTCTGATAAACCCGCTATCAGTGTGGAGTGGCCGGCAATGGATACGCTTGAGTCCATCGCGGTATCAGATATAGAGTCTGTTAATTATGTGCGTTCGACAGAGGCAGGAGCAAAAACAGACACCTTAACAGATGCTACTCAGATAGAAGATATTTATCTGAGATTAAAAGAAGTTGACGCTACTGAGGAGACAGAAGAGGCAGTAGAGGATGACGGACTTGGTATTGTGTTAAAAGCCGGAAATAAGACTGTCAGCTTTTCCTTTGAGGGAGATATATTAGTTGAAGAGAGTGGTAAGAGGTACAAGGTAAATAATCTCGCTCCGCTGAAGAAGTATATAGACGGACTGAGTGCAGGAGACACTACTGCGGCTACAACTACAACCGCTACAACAACTGCCTCAACAGCCGCGACCACTACGGCGACCACTGCGGCAACAACAAAGGCATCCGGTGCCTATGATATAAAGAAAGGAATGGAGACCAAGACATCAAGCGACGGAAGTATCGCCTATCTGTATTTCAATGATTTCATGATAACCATGCCCAACAACGAAAAATACAGTTTTGACGCATCAGGTGATTCCGTTACATTTTATCTGTGGGCGGCGCAGCAGGAAGGCTACGGCGGGGAACTGGTTACCATAAAGGCGTATGACGTAAATGACGATTCCTATAAGAATCTGCCAAGCTATAGCGATGCGGGAATCGGCAAGAATGTTAATAAGCGATTTATAGCTATCTTCCCGACAGATGCACCGTGGAATACAAATGATGCTACCCAGACTGCGGATTATAAAGATCTGTCGACCTATCTGCACAAGATCGGAGCAGGCGCCGTAAACAGCCCTATGGTAACTTCTGACGGTAACTGATGATCATAAAATTTAGCAAAAAAGGTCGTGTCGTTGTACGCGGCTTTTTTAATGTTAGGAATTAAGATTGAATGTAACTCTGTCACAGAAAACTCTTTTTAAAAGTGGTATTATGGTGCAGATAAAAGGAGGATACTGATAATGAAAAAGAAGTTTTTTACGGGTATGATTCTTGCAGCACTGGCGATTACATCTCTTACCGGTTGTGCGTTAACGAATGAAAATATGCAGGAGGAGACATTGGTCACCTTTGAGGGCGGGGCAAGCTATAAACAGATATCATCTGATGCGGCAGCAAAGTTAATGGAAACGGAAAAAGATTACGTTATCCTCGATGTTAGAACTGCAGCAGAATATGTGGAAGGACATATACCGAAAGCTATAAATATCGCAAATGAGATAATAAGCGAAGAGACGACAAAAGATCTTTTGAAAGATAAAGATAAGCTTATCCTTGTATACTGCAGAAGCGGTAATCGCAGCAAACAGGCTTCAGAGAAGCTGGCAGAACTGGGATATGCCAATATCGTGGAGTTCGGCGGGATAAATACTTGGAATGGTGAACTGGTGCAGTAGAGGGAAAGGATTGAACTGTTTAATAAATCTTTCACTTTTATTTTCAATGAGAATACACTAATATAGTATAAAATAAGTTTTTAATCTTGATTGAAAGGAAAAATAAAAATGAATTCAAACTTAAAAGACAAAGTAGTTTTTATCACCGGTTCTACGGGAGGTATCGGTAAAGCAGTAACCAAGGCTTTTGCTGAGGAAGGGGCGCGAGTTGCCATAACATCACGCTCTCAGGATAAGCTGGATGCCCTTGTGGCAGAGCTTGGTCTTGATGAGGATCATGTGGCTACATTTGTGGTTGATGTGAGTAATGAGGCTCAGGTTAAAGATGCTGTAGAAAGCACTATCGCAAAATGGGGTTCATTAGATGCCATGGTGAACAATTCAGGAGACAACGGAAGCTATAAGCCGATCGAAGAACTTACAAAAGAAGACTTTATGCAGGTATATGATATAAATGTGTTTGGCGTTATGTACGGCATGAAGTATGCTATTCCACAGATGAAGAAGCAGGGACACGGTTCTATTGTAAACATCACCAGTGAGGGACAGTTCGTGGCTGCAGGCGGGATGGCACCTTATGTTTCTTCCAAACATGCAGCAGGCGGTTTGTCAAAATGTGTCGCTCTTGAAGTTGCAAAAGAAGGTATCCGCGTAAATACTATATGTCCCGGAGCAGTAGATACTCCAATGATGAGACGTATAGAGGAGCAGTGGCTCGGAGAGGGCTATACAAGGGAGCAGGCTCTTGCTACATTTGCGGCTCAGTATCCGGACGGTAAATACGCCGACCCTGCAGAGGTTGCCTCTGCCACAGTATTTCTTGCCAGCGACCTGTCCGGTCACATTAACGGCATGGGACTTCGTATTGACGGCGGAAAAGTGGCTTTAGCGTAAGCTTATTTGATAAAGGTTTTTTTATGCAGAGCAGAGATGTGTTGGAAAAAGTGAAAAGCGGGGAACTCAGTATTGATGAGGCTCTCGCTTTTTTTAAAAAGCGGTCTTTTGAGGAAATGGAATTCGCAAAACCGGATACGCAAAGGGAACTGAGAACAGGTTTTGCGGAGGTGGTGTTTTGTCAGGGAAAACCGGACGAATATCTTGTATCTATCTATAAAAAAATGATCGAAGAAACAGGTGAGGTATTCGGGACAAGAGCGTCTGAACAGCAGTATGAGCTTGTGAAAAAAGAAATACCCGGTATAACCTATGATCCCGTTTCGAAAATTTTAAAATATGAAGAAACGGGAAAGATCCGTACAGGGAATATAGTTGTATGCACTGCGGGAACGGCAGATATCCCCGTAGCGGAAGAAGCGGCATGTACCGCTGAATTTTTCGGAAGTAATGTGAACAGGATATTTGATGTGGGAGTTGCGGGGATCCACCGGCTTTTTTCAAAAATGGACAGCATACAGAAGGCTTACTGTGTAGTTGCGGTTGCCGGAATGGAAGGGGCTCTTGCAAGCGTGATCAGCGGCATGGTGAGTGTGCCGGTGGTCGCGGTCCCCACATCTGTGGGATACGGTGCGTCATTCGGAGGTCTTTCGGCTCTTCTTACCATGATCAATTCCTGTGCAAACGGCATAGCGACTGTAAATATTGACAACGGATTTGGTGCAGGATACATTGCAACCCAGATAAACAGGCTTGCCTGCGGGACTGAAAGGTAGAGGTGAAATATGGATACGGACCTGGATGTCATTGAAAAACTTGAAAAACTACAAAATGTGATCAGAACTTTTAACAAAGTGGCTGTTGCGTTTTCGGGTGGTGCGGATTCATCATTCCTGCTTCATGAGGCAGCAGAAATCCTCGGAAAGGAAAATGTTCTAGCTATTACAGTGAGTTCTCCCGCTTTTCCGAAAGCTGAGACAGATGCTGCCGTAAATTTTTGCAAAAATGCGGAAATAAAGCAGATATTGATTGATGCAGATATGATGTCCGTTAAGGAGTTTCGGGAAAACAGTACGGACCGTTGTTACCATTGTAAGAAAGCTTTATTTAAAAAAGTGGAAAAAACAGCAAAAGAAAATGATGTTCAAATAGTTTGTGATGGTTCCAATTCGGACGATGATGGGGATTACAGACCCGGATTGAAGGCGATTGCAGAGCTTGGCGTAAGAAGTCCCCTGAAAGAAGCGGGATTATCGAAACCTGAGATAAGAATGTTGTCAAAAGAGGCAGGGCTTATTTCGTGGGATAAGCCGTCACTCGCCTGTCTTGCAAGCCGTATTCCCTACGGGGAAGAGATAAATGTAAAAAAATTAAGTATGGTGGAAGAAGCCGAAAAAATACTGCATGACACCGGACTGAGGCAGGTTCGCGTTCGAATACATGGTGATATGGCAAGGATAGAGACGGAAACTGATGAAATAAAAAAAATAACGGAAGATAAGATAAGACAGAACATCGTATCCGGATTAAAAAAACTGGGATTCAAATATATTTCTCTTGATCTGGAAGGCTACAGGAGCGGGAGCATGAACGAGGTGTTGTAAACAGAGAGGTTGAAAATGGAAAAGATATTATATCTAGATTGCTCAGCAGGGATCAGTGGTGATATGGCGGTGGGGGCGCTTATAGACCTTGGTGCGGATGCCGATAAACTGACTGAGGTTCTGGGGAGTATTCAAAGTAAAGATTTTATCATCAAGATAATAAAGATGGAAAAAAACGGAGTACTTTGCACGGACTTTGATGTTATACTCGAAAATAAGGAAGTTGAAAGACACAGACATCCTTCGGATGTTATGAACGTTATCAATTCAAGTTCTGCAACTGACAGAGCAAAAAGTATTGCAGGAGATATTGTGAGCATACTGGCTAAGGCGGAGTCCGATGTACATGGCGTATCGGAATCGGAAGTTCATTTCCACGAAGTAGGAGGTATTGACTCCATTGCAGACATCCTTGCTGTAGGGGTGTGTATGGATGATCTCGGGATAGAGCGTACTGTTGTTACATCCCTTTATGACGGAAAAGGAACAGTGCAGTGTCAACATGGGATACTTCCAGTGCCGGTACCTGCAGTAAGCAGTATTATCCGCGACAATAAAATAACGGTTTATATAACTGATGTACATGGAGAAATGGTTACACCTACCGGTGCGGCGATAGCGGCAGCTTTGCGCACGGACAGGGAGTTGCCGCAAACCTACAGGATTTTAAAGGAAGGTTTCGGATCAGGTAAAAGAGATTTTGGAACTTCGGGTTATCTGAGGGCTGTTTTGATAGAACCTGATCGTTGGTAAAACTGTTTTCAAATAAAAGAAAGGGAAGAGATATGTCATTTTTAGGAGAAGATATTAAAAAACTGGGATTCGGTCTTATGCGTCTGCCACAAAAGGATGGAGTCATAGACCTGGAGCAGACTAAGCAGATGGTGGATATGTTTCTGAAAGAGGGCTTTACATATTTTGACACAGCATGGGCTTATCCAGGAAGTGAAGATGCCATAAGGCAGGCACTGGTTGAAAGATATCCGAGGGAAAGCTTTCAGCTTGCCACAAAAAATGCAGCATGGATTAATTGCAAGACAAAAGAAGATGCCGTTGCCCAGTTTGAAACATCTCTGAAGCAGACCGGTGCCGGGTATTTTGATTTTTATCTTTTGCATAATCTTGGTCAGGCAAGAACAAAAGTGTTTGATGATTTCGGACTTTGGGACTGGGCAGTAGAGCAAAAAGAAGCAGGAAAGATCAAACATGTTGGCTTTTCAGCACATACTAACGCTGAGGAGCTGGAGGATATAATAAAGGCACATCCCCAGGCTGAGTTTGTCCAGCTTCAGATCAATTATGCGGATTGGGATAATCCTTCCATACAGTCAGGAAAATGCTATGAGGTAGCAAGAAAATATAATCTGCCGATGATAATAATGGAGCCTGTTAAGGGGGGACTGCTTGCTGAGCCGCCTGAGGATGTTAAAAAGATATTGAAGGATGCTGATCCGGACACTTCCTGCGCATCCTGGGCTATCAAATACGCAGCAGATCTGGATGGAGTGATAACGGTATTGTCCGGAATGAGCAATACAGAGCAAATGGAGGATAATCTTTCATTTATGAAGGGCTTCAACGGACTTTCCGATACTGAAAGGGAAGTGCTGAAAAAAGCTTCAGAGGCTATCGGTAAGATACAGATCATACCATGTACATCATGCGATTACTGTGCAAAAGTCTGTCCCATGGGAGTGGGGATATCCGGATCCTTCTCCGCGATGAATATTCTTACGTTATACAATGATAAGGAAAAGGCTGATACCCAGATACAGTGGTTTGTAGACGGACAGAATAAAAAGCATGCCGCAGACTGTGTGAAGTGCGGCGCATGTGAGGCAGCATGTCCCCAGCATATCAATATTATCAGTGAGCTGGAAAAGATAAAAGAAGCGGGATTATAAAAAAACCGGTCATATTTCCAAATTTGAAATATGGCTTTTTTTATTTCAATCTGCTATAATCAAGGTGACAGAATGCGATGATTTTTACTTTTTTTCCAAAAAACAGACGAGTGTATACTTTTTTGAATGACGGAGGTCGGAATTATGGCAGATTCAACGATCACTAAAAAGGCTATAGCTGAAAGCCTTAAAAAGATAATGAAAGAGAAACGCTTTGACAAGATATCGGTTGCGGAAATATGTGAAGACTGTGGTCTTACAAGAAAGAGTTTTTATTACCATTTTAAGGATAAATACGATCTTGTCAGCTGGATATTTGACTATGAGTTTCTCGGAAAGAAAGAGCGCATCATAGGTTATGACATGGTGTGGTTTTTCGACAACCTTTTTTCATATCTCAGTGAGAACAGGTCATTTTACAAAAAACTCTTTGACTCAGACGGGCAGAACAGCTTCCACGATACTTTCGTCCAGGGGATCACACCGATAGCGGCAGGTATATGCGAGAGTGTGCTTCCTGATGTACCGGAGGATCTGGCGAAATGCTACGAGGACTTCTTTTGCGAAGGTCTTGCTGCGGCGGTAAAGCGCTGGCTGAACAGCGGTGTAAGCGGAGATGAATTTATAGAAGCTACACATCAGGCCGTAAACGAGACTGTGACATTTATTATCGGATGCCAGCTTGAGTTCTCACAACTCAACGATTTGACAAAATAATCGGACGACATACTATATATTGTGATTACGCACGGGTAACAAAAGGACCCGTGCGTTTACTTTTTAGACAATGAATTGCCCTTGTCTAATGCGATTTGACAACATTGGTAATAAGATTATGCCTGTAGAAAAATAATGAGATCATACAGGAGGTTTTACATAATGGCATTTGATTTGGCCCATAAGGCACAACGTAAAATGTTTGAAGTAGTGGTAGATGCAGCTCTTAAGCATGCAGGAAAGGATCGTCAGAAGGCTTTACTGCAGCTTGTAGACCTCGTTGAGAAGGTTCTCGGTGACACATGGTCACCTGCTGCATATCAGAGATTCAGAGATATTTTCAGTGATCCGGACAGCAAATGGATGAAATATGCAGATTCTCTTTTTGATGATATCGATCCAAAGATCATAAAGAACAGAGCTTTGAACCTGGCATATGAGGCGGGATTCAGAGGATTTAAGATAGCACAGGAGAATAAGAAAAAGTACGGATGCTCAATTCCATGGCTTATCCTTATCGATCCCACCAGTGCCTGTAACTTAAAATGTACAGGATGCTGGGCTGCTGAGTACGGACACACAAAGCAGCTTTCATACGAGGATATGGACAAGCTTATCACGGAGGCCGAGGCACTCGGGACGCACGCTTTCCTTATGACAGGCGGTGAGCCTCTTATCAGAAAAGATGACATCATCAAGCTTTGTGAGGCACATCCTTACAGCCATTTCCATTGCTTCACCAACGGAACACTTATCGATGATGCGTTCTGTAAGGAAGCGGTAAGAGTTGGAAACTTTACTCCTTCAGTATCTCTTGAAGGTTTTGAGGAAGTAAATGACGGCCGTAGAGGTAAGGGAGTTTACGAAAAGGTTCTTCACGCGATGGATATCATGAAGGCTAACAAGATGCTCTTTGGTACTTCTATCTGTTACACAAGCAAGAACTATAAGACTGTTACATCTGATGAGTTCATTGATCTTCTTATTGCAAAAGGCGTTAAGTATTCATGGTATTTCCACTACATGCCGGTTGGAAACGATGCGGCTACGGATTTACTTCTTAACCCTGAGCAGAGAGAGTATATGTACAACAGAGTACGTGAGATCAGAGGTTATGAAGGCGGAAAACCGATCATGGTAGTTGACTTCCAGAATGACGGTGAGTTCGTTTCTGGATGTATTGCAGGAGGAAAATACTACTGCCACGTTAACCCTAACGGTGACGTTGAGCCTTGCGTATTTATTCATTATTCAAATGCCAACATTCATGACATGAGCTGGCTTGAGTGCCTGCAGCAGCCACTCTTCAAGGTATATCAGGCAAATCAGCCGTTCAATGACAACCATCTTCAGCCTTGTCCGATGCTCGAGAATCCGGATAAGCTCAGAGCTATGGTTGAAGAGACAGGAGCTCACTCAACTGATATGCAGTCTCCGGAGGATGTGGATCATCTTTGCTCTAAATGTGATGATTATGCTGAAGCCTGGACAGATACTGCACAGAGACTCTGGGCAGCAGGTCATATTGACAAGAAGGCCAGATTTGAGGCAGCTAAAAAAGACCAGTAATACATACAGACAATAAAAAGAAAAGGTCAAACTTTCAGATATCTGAAATGTTTGCCTTTTCTTTTTTTGTTATTGCAATGAGCAAAAAGCCTTGTGTATTATTTTATACATTAAACCTGAAAAGTATCACATCTCCGTCCTGTACGACATAATCCTTGCCCTCCATGCGCACAAGTCCTTTTTCTTTTGCTGCGGTCAGTGATCCGCATTCGAGCAATTCCTTCCAGTCGATGACCTCTGCTTTAATAAACCCTCTTTCAAAATCCGTATGTATCTTACCTGCAGCCTGAGGTGCTTTTGTGCCTTTTTTGATGGTCCAGGCTCTGGTCTCGGGTTCACCCGAAGTAAGGTAACTGATAAGTCCGAGCAGATCGTAGCTTGCCGTGATCAGTTTGTCCAGACCTGATGAGGATATTCCCAGGTCATCAAGAAACTCCTTCTTTTCGTCATCGTCAAGATCTGACATTTCTGCCTCTATCTGGGCGCATACCACATAAACACCGCTGCCGGACTTTGCGGCATATTCCCTTACTCTTGCCACGTTTTCATTGCCTGCGGCATCATCTGATATATCCTCATCCGAAACATTAGCTGCATAAATAACCGGCTTGGCGGTAAGAAGATTATATTCTTTCATATACTCTGATTCATCTTCAGTAAGATCAAGTGTGAGAGCAAGTTTTCCATCCTCAAGGTGGGAGATGAGTTTTTCTATGAAAGCAACTTCTTTTGCTGCCTCTTTATTGTTGTTGGCAAGCTTTTTCTGCTTGGAAAGTCTTTTTTCAAGAACCTCCATATCTGCGAAGATAAGTTCCATATTAATAGTCTCTATATCACGGATAGGGTCAATGGAGCCGTCTACATGGACAATGTTTGAATCTTCAAAACAACGTACCACGTGTACTATGGCATCCACTTCGCGGATATTTGAAAGGAACTGGTTTCCCAGACCTTCGCCCTTGGATGCACCTTTTACAAGTCCGGCTATATCTACAAATTCGATAACCGCGGGTGTTATCTTTTCAGAATTATAAAGAGCGGCAAGTTTTTCAAGACGTTCATCAGGAACCGTGACAATGCCGATATTCGGATCTATGGTACAGAAAGGGTAGTTTGCCGCGTCTGCACCGGCCTTGGTAAGTGAGTTGAAAAGTGTACTTTTTCCGACGTTCGGAAGACCTACGATTCCTAATTTCATTTATATACCTCCACAATACGGACTGTTTTGTAAATATCTGACTAAATATAGCATAGAAGCAGATAAGTAACAAGGGTAACAGTTAATAAAAAATTAATAAAATAATATTATAAAAATAATAATAATTTTAACAACATAATAATTGCGCATATATTGCGTGATGAATTAAATTTGACCACTATATATAGAACGGGACAAGTCCCCACTTTCATAAACACCGGAGTTTGAGCCATTTTTTAAAGAAATACGCACTTGTTTTTCCTATTTAAAGTGATATTATGTGCATGTAAGTGGTAAAAAGTAGTGATTAGTGGAGAAAAGTGGTAGATTTGGCAGGAGAAACGGCTTATGTTTGATGGTGAATTTTATCATACGCTTGACGCTAAAGGGCGCCTTATCCTGCCTGCCCGCTTCAGGGAAGAGCTTGGAGGTTCCTTCATGATCACCCGCGGACTCGACGGGTGCTTGTTTGTCTACACCCAATTGGAATGGCAGGCTCTTGATGAAAAGCTTCAGAAATTACCGCTTATTAACAAAGGGGCAAGAGAATTGACCCGATTCTTCCATGCGGGAGTCACACAATGTGAGCCTGATAAGCAGGGACGCATACTCGTCCCTGCGGGCTTGCGAACATATGCGGACTTGAAAAAAGAGGTCTGCATGGTTGGTGTGGGTAAACATATCGAGATATGGGATAAGGAACGCTGGGAGAACAATATGTCAGATATCAGTGAGAATATGGACGGACTTTTGGACGGAATGCAGGATATGGGATTTGTTATTTAAGGAGAAAAAATGGATTTTGGCCATGTATCGGTTCTTTTAGAGGAAACGATCGAGAGTCTGAATATAAAGGAAGACGGTATTTATGTTGACGGGACTCTCGGTGGCGGAGGTCACAGCCTTATGATAGCCCGCAGGCTTTCGAAAAGAGGACGGCTGATAGGAATAGACAGAGACGGTGAGGCTATTGAAGCCGCATCGGATGTACTAAAAGAGTATACGGACATCTTTACTCCGGTCAGGAGTAATTTTGACCGTATGCCTGAGGTGCTGGAGCAACTGGGTATTGAAGGAGCAGACGGCATTGTACTGGATCTGGGGGTATCTTCCCACCAGCTCGATACGCCGGAGAGGGGTTTTTCTTATAAAAATGATGCACCTCTTGATATGAGGATGGACATGAGGCAGACAAAGACGGCAGCCGATATCGTAAACGGATCCTCGAAAGATGAACTGACACGTATCCTTAAGGAATACGGAGAAGAAAAATTTGCTTCATCCATTGCCTCTTGCATAGTCAGTAAGAGAGAGAAAGCACACATTAAGACAACTTTTGAGTTGAACGATATTATCAGATCCGCAATTCCCGAAAGGTTTCGCATAAAAGGAGGACATCCCTCAAAAAGAACCTTTCAGGCGATAAGGATTGCTATAAATGGAGAGTTAGAGAGTGTAGAAAAAGTGATACCCGAGATGATAGATCTGCTAAAAGACGGTGGCAGGCTGTGTATCATCACATTTCATTCTCTGGAAGACAGGATAGTAAAGAACGCATTTAAAAAAGCGGAAAGCCCGTGTACATGTCCGCCGGATTTTCCGGTGTGCGTATGTGGGAAGATATCAAAAGGAAAGGTTATTACAAAAAAACCCATTTTGCCGGGCGAAGAAGAGATGGAGATCAATCCCAGATCAAAAAGCGCAAAGCTCAGGGTTTTTGAAAAGAAGGTAAACTGAAAAACAGTCGACCGTTCTTTTAAGTTTCAGAAAGGCAGGGGGTTACAATGGCTGCAGAAAACAGAAGGCATACAGATTATTATTCCCCGGGAAGCGAGGCGATGGACTTATCCACCGCACCGCGCATAGATTATCCTCCTGAGGAGGAGCCCCGGAAAGTCCCGCGCAAACAACCGGGACGAGCAAAAAGAAAGAATCTGATTTATCTTGCGGCTATGGTTGCGGTTACAGGTATTATTTTCGTATTCTGTGTACAGTACCTTACCATAAGGGGAAAGATGGCAGGTATGTCCGGCGACGTGGCTGCAATGCAGGAGGAGTTGAATGAGCTTACCATCATGAACGATGAGCTGGAAGCCGAGATCAACACCAATATTGATTACAACAAGATATATGATAAGGCAACAAAAGAGTACGGGATGGTATATCCCAACAAAGGCCAGATAAGAACTTATAACGCCGAGGGAGAAGGATATATAAGGAAGTATCAGGATATTCCGTAAAAGTAACACAAGGAAACCGGTTTAAATGAGTAGGAAGAACGATATACAAAAAAACAAAGAGACAATGCTTGGCAGGATGAAAACAAAAGCCGGCGTTGCCTTTTTTGTTGCTATAATAATCGCAGTTATACTGATTATAAGAGTAGTGGCGATAAACGTAACGAGCGGTGAGGAATATTCAAAGATAGTGTTAAATCACCAGGCAACTACATCAAAAACCATTACCGGAAAAAGAGGTGAGATCCGCGACAGGAACGGCACCATACTGGCATACAGCAAAAAGGTCTACAATCTGATAATCGATCCGAACAGAATGTTATCAGAAGACGGTAAATACAAAGGAGATACTATCGAAGCCCTCGTTTCAAATTTCGATATCAAAAGAGAGGATATAGAAGACAAGTTAAATAAAAAGCCGTCCAGCAAATATGAAAAAATGCTCACCAATTTAGAGGAATCCCAGATAGAACCTTTCCTGAAACTTGAAGAAGAAAATAAAGAAAAAGACAGCGAAGATGAGACGAAGAAGAATATAGCAGGGGTGTGGTTTGAGGATTCCTTTATCAGGTCATATCCCTTCAACAGTCTGGCCTGTGATGCTATCGGCTTTGCCAGCGTGGTAAACGGAGGCGAGATAGGGCTGGAGATCAAATATGATAATGAACTTACCGGAGTTGACGGGGTATCTTATACATACATTGATGAAAACATGGAAATGGAGAAGGTAGTAAAGGAACCGGTTGACGGTAATAACATTATAACCACATTGGACTACGGTGTTCAGAATATCCTTGAGAAATACATAAAAGAATATAATAAAAAGAAACCGTCTGCAAATACGGCAGTTATCGCTATGGATCCTAATTCAGGAGAGATACTGGGGATGGCGAGTTACCCGTTTTTTGATCTGAACAATCCCAGGGATCTTACGGGAGTGTATAAACCTGAAGAGTTAAAAAAGATGAACGAAGATCAGCGCACTGATACGCTTTACGCATTGTGGAGTAATTTCTGTACGTCCAGGGTATATGAACCCGGTTCCACTTTTAAGTCAATTACCGTTGCCTCTGCCCTTGAAGCCGCAAAGGCAAAAGACGGGGACAGGTTCAGCTGTTCCGGAAGCAAATATGTGGAAGGCTATGATGTAGGGTGTTGGAGGATTGACAGGGGCGGACACGGTGAACTTGATCTGGAAGAGGCGCTTGCGGATTCCTGTAACGTGGCTCTTATGGATATAGGTCTCAGTCTTGGCGCTGAGACTATGGTCAAATATCAGTCCATGTTCGGATTCGGAAATAAGACGGGCATAGATCTTCCCGGAGAAGAAAGAGGAATCATCTATGACCCGGATAACATGACGGACATAGATGTTGCGACCAATTCCTTTGGACAGAGTATAAACGTCAATATGATCCAGATGGTGGCAGCGTATTCCTCTCTTATAAATGGAGGGAATTATTATCAGCCGCATATGGTCAAGGCGATAACCGATTCAAAAGGAAATGTGGTAAAGACTATCAATCCTTCCGTTGTCCGCAGGACTGTAACGAAGGAAACTTCAGATACCATAAGGAGATACCTGGAGTCGGGAGTTGAGCAATATGCCGTACAGTACTCAAAGGTGGAAGGATATTCAATGGGCGGAAAGACGGCAACTGCGCAAAAAATACCGCGTAAAGATAAAAAGTGGCTTGTGTCCGTAATGTCTTTTGCTCCCGTGGATAATCCCAAGATTTTGCTTTATGTACTGATAGATGAACCGGACGGAACAACGGGCGGGAGCGGTGACGGCATGGATTCCCAGACGTTGACCAAGGCCATAATGACAGAACTTCTTCCTTATCTGACCGTCAGCAGAACGGATGATAAGGATGTGGTGATGCCGGAGAAAGAGGAAGAAGAAAATCCTGACGGAGGCGTAGAGACTCCTGATAATGCAGAGGAATATGACTACGAAAAAGAAGAGGAACAAGAGATAGAAGATTATAACACCCGGGAAGAGACAACCACGGAAACGGAGACTTCCGTAGAAGATCAAACGGATGAAGCAAACAATGATGAAGACGAAAAAGACATTCAAGATGAAGAAGACGAAGAAGAATAAGGATTTTTAAGAAAGGCAGTGTGATCAGAATGGAAGACATAAATAATATTAAAAAAGCTATTGTGATAGGAGCCGGTGTCAGCGGTATCAATGCTGCAAATCTTTTGTCGGCTCATGTGGGAAATGTATGCCTTTATGAAGAAAATCCTGATGTAAATGTGGAAAAGATCCGTGAAAATCTTGCGGATGAAAGGATAAAGATCATCATAGGAGAACTTACGGAAGAAGAGCTGGAGTCTGCAGTACTGGTTGTTCCAAGTCCCGGGGTTTTTCCGGAAAGTGAGATTTTCAGGAGGGTTGTTGCAAAAGGCAAGACCATATGGGGAGAGATAGAACTTGCGTATCGTTTCGAAAAAGGTGAAGTCATTGCCATAACGGGAACGAACGGAAAGACTACTACCACGACTCTTACAGGAGAGATAATCAAAGCCTGGAATGCAAATACTTTTGTAGTGGGAAACATAGGTATTCCTTATACAAGTGAGGTTGAAAAGACCACTGAGGATTCAGTATCGGTTGCAGAAATCAGCAGCTACCAGCTTGAAACAATGATCACATTTCATCCGAAGATCGCAGCAATCTTAAATATAACTCCGGATCATCTGGACAGACACCACACCATGGATGAATATGCCCGTGTGAAAGAGAGCATATGTAAGAACCAGACTAAAGATGATGTTTGTGTTCTGAATTATGACGATGAAAGACTCAGAGAATTCGGTGAGAGCAGATGTCCGGCGACTGTGGTGTGGTATGGACGCACAAAGAGACCGGATCGTGGTTATTATTTTGAGGATGACATTATCTACAAAGTGGACGGTGAGGAAAAGGCACCGCTTGTAAACATTAATGATACTAATCTGTTAGGAACACACAACTATGAAAATATGATGGCAGCATATGCCGTAGGAGTTGCAGCAGGAGTTCCGGTAGATACGATTACAAGAGTAGTAAAGAATTTTAAAGCTGTTGAGCATCGTATAGAATTCGTAAACACAGTTAATGGCGTTGATTATTATAATGACTCAAAAGGTACGAACCCGGATGCTTCCATCAAAGCTATAGAAGCGATGAGAAAGCCCACTATCCTTATCGGAGGCGGTTACGATAAGAGCAGTTCTTTTGAAGAATATATAGCGGCTTTCGGAGACAAGGTTAAAGAACTTGTGGTACTTGGTACGACAGCAGACAAGATAGCAGAAACTGCAAAAAAAGCAGGCTTTGAAAATGTCATTAAGGTAAAGGATATGGAAGAGGCAGTTGCCGTATGTAAAAGAGATGCACAAAGCGGAGACTGCGTGCTACTTTCGCCTGCGTGTGCCAGCTGGGATATGTTTCCGAATTACGAAGTCAGAGGACGTAAATTCAAAGAATATGTAAATTCATAATAATGTTTAATCGGAGAGAAAAATTGGTATCAACTCAATCACAGGTAAGTAAATTTAAAAAACCGAAAGTAAAAAAGGTTGCCGGAACAAGAACAAGAGATGTTTTTTCATTTGACTATTCGTTTTTGTTTATTGTGATCTTCATCATTGCTTTTGGTCTTATCATGATATACAGTGCCAGCGAATATTCATCCCAACAGGATTTCGGAAATACCTGGGGTTATTTCAGGAAGCAGTTATTTTCCGTTATCATCGGTGCGGGAGCAATGGCACTTGCTTTTTTTATAAATTACCGCGTATATAACAGGGGCAGGGTTCCGTGGATCATATTTATTGTTTCACTTATATCCATGTTTGCATTGTTTTCACCTTTGGGAATAACAATAAACGGTGCAAGAAGATGGCTTGATCTTAAAGTGACAACACTCCAGCCTGCAGAGTTTGTAAAGATAGGAGTGATCATCCTTACAGCCAGTCTGATATGTTTGAGTACCGCAAAATTTGTACGCTTTAAGAAGATTTTCAGGATATGGGTTTTTACGGGGATAATCCCTGCGGCAATAGTGTATCTCGTAAGTTCAAACCTTAGCAGTGCCATTATAGTTGTTCTTATATCCCTGCTAATGACATTCGTGGCATACTCGGGATACAAGCCCTATGTTTTTCTGATAGCGATAGGAATTGTTATCGCCTTAGCTGCGGTAATGTATGCCAACAGTGCTGATCCTGACTCCGGAAGCTTCCGCTTAAACCGTATAGCGGTATGGCTTCATCCGGAAGATTATGCGGAAACTACAGGATATCAGACGGTACAGTCGTTGTATGCCATAGGTTCAGGAGGCTTTTTCGGTAAGGGTCTGGGAAGAAGTATGCAGAAATTAAGCTTCATACCCGAGGCGCAAAATGACATGATCTTTGCGGTTATCTGCGAGGAACTGGGGATATTCGGTGCAATCCTGGTTGTATCATTATTTATTTTCCTGTTATGGAGGATACTTGTTATAGCCAGAAGAGCTCCGGACAGGTTCGGGATGCTGATCTGTATGGGAGTGTTCTTCCATATTGCTATACAGGTATTTTTAAATATTGCCGTGGCGACTAATCTCATACCTAATACAGGTGTAACCCTGCCGTTTATCAGTTACGGCGGATCATCGATCCTGTTTTTGATGTATGAAATGGGAATGGTACTGAACGTCTCAAGGCAGATTAAGGAACAGTAACGATGACAAAAAGAAAAAAAAGAGGTCTTATTGCCGGGCTGATAGTTGCAGGAGCTGTTGCGACTGCTGTATTGGTCATTATTTTCGGATTTAAGACAAAAAAAATAGTTTACGAAGGCAACACACGTCTTGAAGATGCTCAGATCACGGAGTACGTTTTTGAAGGTAAACTTCCTAATTCGATCATTTATAAGATCTTTGGGAAAAAGAACAAGCATGTTCCGTTTGTACAGAAGTATGATGTGAGCATTCAGGATCCGAATACTTTAAAACTGACAATACATGAAAGGGAATACCTTGGATTCTTTAAGACTGAATCCGGATATAATTACTTTGACGATACAGGAACCGTTACCGACATTTCGGACAGACTTATCGACGGAGTTGTTGAGATAGAAGGAATAGAATTTGCGCCTGTGGAAGAGGGCGCGGATATATCTGAGGCAAACGAGGAAATGAAAGAAAAGATCATGTCATTTGCTAAAGCGTTCAACGAACATCAGATACCGTCAGATAAGATATCCTTTGACGAAAACGGTGATGTCAGCATAAAGATAAAGGATGTTACCGTGCTTTGCGGATCGGATGAATATGTGGAAGAAAAGATGGATCGTCTTACCAGGATCATTCCCGAAATGGAAGATCTGAAAGGCATATTACATCTTGAAAGATTCGACGGCACGGAAAAAAATCTGTATTTTAACAAAGTTGAATAAATACGGTTGAAAAATCTTTTAAAAAAATATAGAATATTATAGAATGTATTCATTATTATAGAAACGACGTTAATAAACGTGTGAAATATAAGGGAGGGCCAGAGCCTTGTTGGAAATTAATACAAATGATGTGGAACCTGTTGCAAAGATAAAAGTTGTAGGTGTGGGAGGTGCCGGAAATAACGCGGTTAACCGTATGGTTGACGCTAATGTTAGCAGTGCGGAACTTATCGGGGTGAATACCGACAGCCAGGCATTACTCAGCTGCAAAGCTCCTACTACTATCCAGATCGGCGAGAAGCTTACAAAAGGATTGGGTGCCGGAGCGCAGCCTGAGATCGGTGAAAAAGCTGCTGAAGAGAATCTTGAAGAGATCGCAAAAGCACTTGAGGGAGCAGACATGGTATTCGTTACATGCGGAATGGGTGGCGGAACCGGAACGGGTGCTGCTCCGGTCATTGCCAGCGTGGCAAAGGGTCAGGGTGCTCTTACGGTAGGTGTAGTTACCAGACCTTTTACATTTGAGGGACGCACCAGACTTGATAATGCGATAGTAGGTATCGAGAAGCTCAGAGACAGTGTTGATACCCTTATCGTTATTCCGAATGACAAGCTTCTTGAGATTGTGGACAAGAGGACATCCATGCCTGAGGCATTAAAGAAGGCCGATGAGGTTCTCCAGCAGTCAGTACAGGGTATTACTGATCTTATCAACTATCCTGCACTTATCAATCTTGACTTTGCAGATGTTCAGACGGTTATGAAGGATATGGGATTTGCTCATATCGGTATCGGTCGTTCATCAGGAGATGAAAAGGCGCTTGAGGCAGTGCAGCAGGCTGTTTCCAGTCCGCTTCTTGAGACTACTATTTCAGGAGCTGCAAATGTTATCATCAACATCTCCGGTAACACATCTCTTGATGATGTGAATGTGGCTGCCAGCTATGTAAGAGAGATGGCAGGAGAAGATTCCAATGTTATATTCGGTGTTATGTTTGATGAGAACGAAGGTGACAATGTGACAATCACCGTTATCGCTACAGGAATGGATGATAAGGAGCTTGGCAAAGCAGGGACATCAAGAAGAGGTACAAGCGCTCCTTCTTCAATGGGCAGACCGGTAGCAGCTGCATCACCAGCACGCGAAGAGCCCGCAAAGCCTGCGGCATCCCAGCCTGATAAGGGAGAACAGGGTGGAGGGATTCATATCCCCACGTTCCTTAAAAAAGATGGAGAATAATTTTTACGCAGTCAGCGTTTATTAAATAGAAGACCGTCAAAGATATTTGGTTTGACGGTCTTTATTTTTTAGAAGAGAGATAATAATATGTCAGATAATCGTGAATATATACGAAATTTTTGCATAATAGCACATATCGATCACGGCAAATCAACTCTTGCGGATCGCCTTATAGAAAAGACCCAGACCCTTACCGAAAGAGAAATGCAGGAGCAGGTCCTTGACAACATGGACCTTGAAAGGGAAAGGGGCATTACAATAAAAGCCCAGACCGTCAGACTTAAGTACAAAGCCTCAGATGGTCATGAATATGTCTTTAATCTTATAGATACGCCGGGGCATGTGGACTTTAATTATGAAGTGTCAAGATCACTTGCGGCATGTGAAGGAGCTATCCTTGTTGTGGATGCAGCTCAAGGTATAGAAGCCCAGACCCTTGCCAATGTGTATCTGGCGATAGACCATAACTTAGAGGTTTTTCCCGTTATCAATAAGATAGACCTTCCCAGTGCAGAACCTGAGCGCGTTAAAGAAGAGATAGAAGACGTAATAGGGATCGAGGCGGATGATGCTCCTTTAATTTCTGCAAAGAACGGTATTAATATAGAAGAAGTCCTTGAGGCAGTAGTAAAAAAAATACCGGCACCTGAAGGTGATGAGACAGCTCCTTTGTCTGCTCTTATATTTGATTCTTTTTATGATGCATACAAAGGTGCGGTGATTTTTGTAAGAGTAATGCAAGGTACCGTGAAAAAAGGCACCCGCATCAGGCTTATGGCTACCGGTGCCGTAGAGGAAGTTGCCGAAGTGGGAACTTTCGGGCCGGGACAGTTTATCCCGTGTGACGAGCTGACGGCAGGTATGGTCGGATATATAACAGCAGCCATTAAGAATGTTAAAGACGTAAGCGTAGGTGATACGGTCACGGAAGATAAAAGGCCCTGTGAAAATCCTCTTCCGGGATATAAAAAAGTAAATCCCATGGTGTTCTGTGGTATATATCCGGCTGATGGGGCAAAGTATCAGGACCTGAGAGACGCTCTTGAAAAACTTCAGCTAAACGATGCGGCCCTTACATATGAGCCTGAGAATTCCATAGCATTGGGATTTGGATTCAGATGTGGATTCCTTGGGCTTCTCCATTTAGAGATCATACAGGAGAGACTTGAGAGAGAATATAACCTTGACATAGTGACCACTGCACCGGGTGTTGTATATAAGGTGTATAAGACTGACGGAGAAGTAATAGAGCTTACCAATCCGTCGAATCTTCCGGATGTATCTGAGATATCATATATGGAGGAGCCTGTGGTCGATGCGGAGATTATGGTGACTAAAGAGTATGTGGGAACCATTATGGAGCTTTGCCAGCAAAGGCGGGGTGTATACCATGGCATGGAATATATAGAAGAAAACCGTGCACTGCTTAAGTATGAACTTCCCCTTAATGAGATAATATACGACTTCTTTGATGCCCTTAAGTCACGTTCCAGAGGATATGCTTCTTTTGACTATGAACTTTCGGGATACAAGGAGTCCAAACTCTGTAAACTGGATATCCTGATAAACAGAGAAGAAGTGGATGCTCTTTCTTTCATAGTATTTGCGGGAAGTGCAGTGGAGAGGGGAAGAAAGATGTGTGAGAAGTTAAAAGAAGAGATCCCGCGTCAGCTTTTTGAAGTGCCCATACAGGCAGCCATCGGGAATAAGGTCATTGCAAGAGAGACAGTAAGAGCTTTAAGGAAAGACGTCCTTGCCAAATGTTACGGTGGTGACATCTCACGAAAGAAGAAACTTCTTGAAAAACAAAAAGAAGGAAAGAAGCGTATGCGTCAGATAGGTAAGGTGAATATTCCCCAGAGGGCGTTCATGAGTGTGTTAAAGCTCGATGAAGATTGATTTTTATTAGCAAAATGCATTGACACCTTGTTTTAATTTTACTATAATAACTAACCGTGGCGCATACTGCGTCACGGTTTTATAATGCGCTTTCCTTTCTTCCCATTAGCCCCGGGAAAAGGAAGCAGGGTAACACAATGATTTTTTTTCGTTTTAACGGAGGAATGATATAAATGAAGACAACAATGGCAAATGCCTCAACCATTACGAGAAAATGGTATGTGGTTGACGCATCACAGTACACACTGGGACGTCTTGCGTCTCGTGTTGCTTCTATATTAAGGGGTAAGAACAAGCCTGAATATACTCCTTATGTTGACTGCGGAGATTATGTGATCGTTATCAACGCAAAAGATGCTAAACTTACAGGTAATAAGATAGACCAGAAGACATACTTTCGTCATTCAGGTTATATCGGCGGAGCGAAAGAGGTTCCTATCAAAGAGATGCTTGAGAAGCACCCCGAAAGAGTTTTTGAGCATGCAGTAAAAGGAATGCTTCCAAAGGGAGCCCTTGGCGAGCAGATGTACAAGAAGCTTCATGTATATGCAGGACCTGAGCACAAGCACAGCGCACAGAACCCTGAAGAGCTTACATTTTAAGGAAGGAGGAAGAATAATTGGCTAAGACAGCAAACGGAGCGTTCTACGGAACGGGAAGAAGAAAGAGCAGCGTGGCAAGAGTTTATCTTACACCGGGAAGCGGTAAGATAACAGTTAATAAGAAAGATCTTGACGAGTACTTCGGACCTGAGACATTAAAGGTTATTGTTAACCAGCCTTTCCAGGCAACCAATACCGAAGGAAGATATGACGTTAAGGTAAACGTAAAAGGAGGCGGAACTACAGGACAGGCAGGAGCCATCAGACATGGTATCGCAAGAGCCCTCCTTGAGGCAGACCTTGAAGAGTATCGTCCGCTTCTTAAGCAGGCAGGATACTTAACAAGAGATCCCAGAACCAAAGAGCGTAAAAAGTACGGACTTAAAAAGGCGCGTAAAGCTCCTCAGTTCTCAAAGAGATAAGCAGTTATCTGCGAATTCGGATGCATGGAAAAAACACCTGCAAGCTTGCTTGCAAGGTGTTTTTTTCGTGCAGACGCATTCATAGGAATGCAAGCCACGAATGAAGAAATAAAAAAATTCTAAAAACATTTGACATATTAAAGTAATTGATCTATAATCACAACGTAACAAATTGTAACATATTTGTAATATTTAAAATCAAGTCGGAGAACGACAATAGAAAATAGGAGACTTTTTTAATCATGAAAATTCGTAAGTTGGTAACAGGTTTACTTCTCGCCGGTGGTGTTTGTTCAGCAACTCTTTCTGTAGGTGCAGGCGTAGGCGGCGTTCAGGAAGTTGAAGCGGCTACTACTAAGACAGCAACGGTGAAAAAAGGCTGGGTAAACGAAAACGGCAGATATAAGTATTACGGAAAAGACGGTAAAGCTTATACGGGTTGGCACAAAATGGGCAAAGCCGAAGGAGAGAAGACTACTCATTGGTCATATTTCGGAAAAGATGGATTTATCTATACAGGCTGGCACAAGATGGGCAAAGCCGAAGGAGAGAAAACAGCGCATTGGAGTTATTTTGGACCGAACGGATGGCTTAGAACCGGATGGCAGCAGATGGGCAAGGGAACATCAAATCCTGACAATAATTGCAAAACCCATTGGTCATACTTCGGAGGAAACGGTTGGCTTCAGACCGGATGGAAGCATTTTGACAAGACAAAGTCAGAAGCAGCCCATGACTCTTACTTTGGCAGTAACGGTTGGTTAGTTACTTCAACTACTATGAAGGTTGACGGTAAAAATTATAAATTCGACGCAAAGGGATGGGCATCAAAAGCGGATATTACATCTACCAAAGACGTTGATACATCAGGCTGGAAGTCAGGCGTTGCATCTGCATACGGCGGAAAGACGGATCCGGGATGCGGGTCTACGACTGCAACAGGTGCCAAAGTAACTGAAAGCTCTATGGGTGTTGCTATTCCTATGGCATGGGGAAGAAGAGATCTTCTCGGACACAAGGTTATGATCGCATACGGAAACAAGGTTGTTACTGCTACTATCAATGATGTAGGCGGTATGGGCGGTGGCTCACGTGCCCTTGACCTTCAGCCCGGAGTATTCAGAGCATTCGGATTCAATAGTTGTAACAGTTGGGGTCTCCGTACGGTAAAGTATAAGATTCTTTAATTTTTGGATTCACTTTTGTTTACATATATTTTAAAACCGCGCATATGCGTGGTTTTTTTTTAAATTTATATGTTACAATAAAGAGCGAAAATAATTGAAAGGAAAGTTCCGTTAAAAAGGAACAGACAAGATGAGAAACAGATTAGCACTTTTTTTTGCGATATCTGCAATGATACTGCCACTGGTATTTGCCATTGCGGGTCTTATCGACGGACATACTCTTATTATTTCTGCATGGATGATAATCGGTAGTCTTGTCTCTGCAGTCCCCGGGGTGTTTTCGTTTTTGTTTGCCAGAGGGACTAACAGGAGGTCCATTAAAATTTTATCAATAATACCAATATTTATGGAAATACCGTTTTTCTTTATACTTGGCATAGTAGTTTCATTTATATGATCAAACAGGGAGACCTATGAACAACAGATTTTTGGAGTATTTACTTAATAATGATCCGCAAAAGACTCTTTCAAAAAATGGCCTGGCCTTCAGAAGATTTCTGAATCCGGCTTTTAACAAGATAATCCATTTTAAGACTCCTACAAGGCTGGAGATAGTGCGCCGTGCAAAAATGCCGAAGGACAGACCCGTCATTTTTGCAGCTACCCATGGTTTTAAAGAGGATGTTGATAATAGTGTTATGACTCTGGGAAGGCATGCCTATATCCTTGTAGGCAGTCTGGAGCAGTTTTTTAAAACAACAGACGGTGTACTTGCGTGGGCAAACGGAGTGATACTTGTTGACAGGACTGATAAAGAAAGCAGAAAAGCCTCAAAGGATAAGATGTTACATCTTTTGAAGATGGGTGGGAACGTTCTCATGTTTCCGGAAGGGACATGGAATCTGTCCCCTAATCAGCTTGTGGCGGGTATATTTCCCGGCGTATATGATATTGCAAAGGAATCAGGTGCACTTGTTGCTCCTGTAGCTACCCACAGGCATGGTGAGATGGTTTATTCCATACTCGGCAAAGCTTTTAACATTACAAAATATGAGAGAACTTTAGGGCTAAGGGTGCTCCGTGATAAGATGGCTACACTGAAGTGGCAACTTATGGAGAAAAAAACGCCCGTTATTAAACGGAGAACGCTTCCCGTTGGTGAAGAAGCAGACTTGTATTGGAAGCAGCAGATAAGTGACCTTAAGGCAGAGGTTGACTATTTTGAACACGAATTAGAAGAAAAGTCTGTTTTCAGACATAAAGATATTTTTCACAAGGATGAAGTTTTCGATTTTATGAAGCGAATGATGCCTCATCACAAAAACGCATTTTTATTTAACAGAAAACTTACCTGACCGGTTCTGTGTACTATGGCACACGGAGCCATAAGTACAAAGAAAAAAATAAACTGATTGTTTTGGAGGATGAAATGCTGGTCAGTGAGCTGATTGGGAGTAAGGTTATCGTAAAATGTAACGTAAGAAATGAAGCCGGTTATATAGGCAGTATTGAGGTTTTTGGTGAGATCGTCAAAACAGGACAGACTATTACGGTTTTTATAAAAGAAGGAGAGCTGGCCGGAAAAAACTGGGAGATAAATGTTAAAGATGCACAGTTTAGTGAGCCTGATGACCATTCATATACATTAGGAGGTACCGGCAAGTGGAGTTCCCAGAGGATCGTATATGTAAACGATGTTGATTTCCTGATCGAATGGTATGTGGAACATTCAAAATTTGGTGATGAACCTGACATAAAAGAAGAAAAAACTGACAGGCTTCCTGAATTACCTGAAGGGAAAGAAAATAAAGAACCTAAAAAGAAAACGGGGCATGCGCTTCCCCTCATTCCTAAAAATGTTTATGAAAATAAACCTGACGCAATAAAAGCACAGTGGTCTACGAATATAGAAGATAATCCCGTAACAAAAGGGATGTATGGTGTAGTAAGGTACGATTCCGAAAGAGGATATAACAAAGTAAGCAGGGTGAGCAAGGATGATTATGCTACTGAAGAAGAAGCAAATCAGGTTATGGTCGATGCGGCCCGTGAATTTGCAGCACTGGTCAGAAGGGGAGGACACCTTATAGACATAAAACGCCTTTCCCGGAACTCCGTACGCGTGGAATACGTCAGCAACAACGGTGGCGCATCATTTGTTATATTCCAGATATTCGAAGGATGATCTGTAGTAATCAAAGCCGGGACATTTGGTTTGTGGAAATGTCCAGGCTTTAATCTTGTTTAGACACATTTTTCTGATCTGAATAAATAGGACTTAAGATAATAATTCCGACACCAGTTTTACGCAATCTGCAGCATCCTTGGAGTATCCGTCGGCACCGATCTCCTTTGCATAGCTGTCTGTGATAGCGGCACCGCCTATGATGATCTTAGCCGTGCAACCACGCTTCCCGGCCAGATCAATTACATCTTTCATACGGATCATAGTTGTGGTCATAAGAGCAGACAGCCCAATTATGTCTGCTTTTTCTTTTATTGCAGTATCTATTATCGTTTCAGCAGGAACGTCTTTTCCTAAGTCGATTACCTTATATCCGTAATTTTTAAGCATGAGAGCAACAAGGTTTTTTCCGATATCATGCACATCACCTTCAACCGTGGCGATAACTATCACGGCTTTTTCATCGCCGACGCCTTTTTTCAGCATTGGTTCAAGATATCCGATTGCCGTCTCCATGGCATTGGCTGAGGCTATCAGTTGGGGAAGAAAGTAGACTTTCTTTTCAAAAAGTTCACCGACTTTATTTATCGCTGAGATAAGATAGTTATTCAATATGTCGCCGGGAGCCTCTCCATTATCAAGAGCTTTTTGGGTGAGTGATATTATATTTTCCTTGTCTCCGTCAAGTACTGCTTTAAAAATGGGGTGTAGGTCTTCTTTTTTTACTACAGGGGCCGTTTTAGGCTTTGGAGAAACCGTGACAGGGGCACTATCGTCAGCGTGCTCTTCGTAGTAGTTTATCCTGTTTATATATCTTATATCACTTCCCTGTCTGTTAAGCAGCAAGTCAGTAGCAAATGCAGTATTCATCAGAAGATCCTGCTCGGGGTTTGCTATAGCCATGGTCAGACCATTTGCTATTGCCAGAGCAAGGAAAGAGGAATTAACGAAACCCCTTCCCGGAAGCCCGAAGGATATGTTGGAAAGACCGCATACACTGGCAAGCCCCAGGTCATTTTTACAATGGGAAAATGTCTCCAGGCATGAAAGGGCGGCACCGGAATCGGCGCCAACAGTAGCAGCCAGTGCGTCGACGATGATATCCTCTTTAGAAAAACCTGCCTCGTATATTTTCTTAAGTGCATTATGCAGGATATCATGTTTTTTTTCAGTAGTTTCCGGTATTCCTTCGTCCGTAAGAGGTAGGAGTATGAAGCCTGCCCCGTATTTTTTTGCTATGGGAAGTAATGTATCAAATTTTTCCTTTTCACATGATATGGAATTGATAAGTGCCCGTCCGGGATAGATGCGAAGAGCAGCTTCGATAACATCAGGAAAGCTGGAGTCTATACATAGAGGGCAGTCGCTTACCATACCAACTTCATTTACGGCTTTCAGCATCATTTCCTTTTCATCGATTCCGTTGGTCCCCATGTTGATATCAAGGATCTCAGCGCCGTTTTCTTCCTGGCTTTCGGCCATTTTCCTTACCATATCGAGATTGCCGGCTCTGAGCTGTTCCTGCAGCGCTTTTTTCCCTGTAGGATTAATACGCTCACCTATGACAGTGAATTTTTCACCCGGAAATATCTCGGCGATCTTTCTTTCTGATGAAAATACACGTCTTTTTTCATTTCTGACGGGCATTGGATCCACGTCTTTTATCATTTCCTTTAATATGCGTATATGTTCGGGAGTGGTGCCACAGCAACCGCCGATTATCCGTGCCCCGGTAAGAAGCAGATCTTTTGCTCCATGGACAAATTCTTCGGGAGTCATATCATATACAGTTTTTCCGTCCTGGAGTTTCGGCAGACCGTTATTAGGTTTTGCGATAACAGGAATATTTGAGTACATATACATGGTATCGATAAGCCCGGTCATTGTCTCGGGACCCAGACCGCAGTTAATACCCACGGCATCTGCACCAAGACCTTCCAGAACACCCGGTACAACTTCAGGAGGTGTACCGAAAAGAGTCCGTCCGTCAGATTCGAATGTAAGAGTGGCCATAATGGGAAGGTCACAAAGCTCTCTTATGGCGATAATGGCAGCTCTGGTTTCATTCAGGCTCATCATGGTCTCTACAGCAAAAAGATCAACTCCGGCTTTTATCAGGATATCAGCCTGTTCTTTATAAATATCAACCAGTTCTTCAAACTCCATAGTACCCGTGGGGATCAACTGTTTTCCGGTCATGGTCATATCACCGCAAACGTAGGCTTTATCACATGCTGCTTTACGAGACAGCGCCACAAGTCCATTGTTCATTTCGACTATCTTTTTTTCAAGACCGTATTCGGCAAGTTTTATCCTGTTACAGCCGAAAGTGGGAGCATACAGGAACATGCTCCCTGCTTCAACGTATTCTTTTTGCAGACTGATCAATTTATCAGGATTTTCCAGTATCCATTTTTCAGGACATACTCCCGACGGCAGTCCCAGCTTTTGAAGATTTGTGCCCGTGGCCCCGTCTAATATCAGTATCTGTTCGTTAGCAAGTTTTTTAAAATCTTCCCGCCTCATATTTTCCTCCGATCTCAGAAATTCATATTTTTTATATAAAGACTTTGAAAATCACTGTCATTTGCCAGATTGATCTCTTCCGATATATCGATCACCCGGTTTATCTTTTTAAATGATTCTTTATCGGTCAGGTAGGCGATAGCGCCTTCTAAAGAAGAATTACCTACAGCTGTGCATTTGTCATTCAGACCCGGTGGGATGAGACCGATCTCAACTGCATCATCCGGGTTCAGGTTGGTGCCGAATCCTCCGGCGATGAAAAGTTTGTTGATGTCGGTAATCTGTGCTTTCTTCATTAAGGACTCAAGTCCGGCTCTGATGGCGCCTTTTGCCAGTTGAAATTCTCTTATGTCATCTTGTGTCAGAGTGATGTTTTCATAAAATGTAAAGCCTGATAAAAAGTATGTATCGTTATATTTTCCGGTTTTGTCTATAATACCGTTTTTTAGAAATGAAGATACGGCACTGACAATACCTGTTCCGCAAATTCCTTCGGGCATCTTATCATCAATTGTCTTTATGTAGCATTTATTATCTGAAATGCTCAATTCTTTGATGGCACCGGGTATACCGGGAATGCCACACGATATATGACCACCCTCAAAAGCCGGTCCTGCAGCGGCGGCAGTGATATAAATAGTTTTATCGTGAATAAGAGCTATCTCGGAGTTGGTTCCCAGATCGATAAAAGCAGTATCATTTATATCATCGGCAAAACCGTATTTCATGAGTCCGGCTGCAATGTCAGAACCTGCAAAAGGACCTATCCCGGGTAATATATCAAAAACACAGTTTTCGGAGAAAATCCTTGAGGTATCGTTTTCCGTAAACAATTCAGCAGGAGAAAGCTTTGATTCCGCAAGAGAGAATGGTTTAAAAGGGGCTGTGGCAAGCCCGTCACACGGGTATCCGAGAAGTATGTGGCTCATAACGGTATTGCATGCGATCGTGATCTTACGTACTTTTACATAGGCTTCGGGTTGTTTGATAAAGAACTTTTCACCAAGTTTGATCAGGTCCTTTTCTATCAGCTTCTTTAAAAGCCTCGCGTTGCCTGAAGTGGCAGAGCGCAGTCTGCTTATAACATCCTGACCGAGAGGACGCTGGGAGTTGATGCAGGAAACAGTGTCTATTATGCATCCGTCCGTGATATCCACCAAAGCTGCGGCAACTGTAGTTGTACCGATATCTATAGCAATTCCGAATTCGTGGCTGAAATCGGGTTTGGAGCAGACAGCTGTATTTTCCGGAATACCCTGAACACCGATATCATCTTCGCCATTATTAATAAGTCCGACTCTGACGGGCCTTTCCGGTATAGCTCTGCAGGCAAGTCTTATGTTGTCTGCAAGCTGTTGTTTGCTTAGGAAAGCTTTGTCAGTTTCAGTGACAGGAAGTTCTCCGGCAAAAACCCTGATTTTGCAGTTTCCGCAAGTCCCCTGGCCTCCACAGGGCAGAGAGGACTTCATGCCTATCTTTATCAGATAATCGGAGACACGCATACCGGCAGGACAAATTATCTGTTTTTTAATGTTTTTTTCTTCCATAGTTAGATAATTATAGCACTAAATGAAAAAAAATCTTTCAAAATATGTAAAAATAGGATAAAATAACAAGATAAAAATTTATTTAAGAAGGTTTAGTTGCAAAATGTTCAGAAGGGTTTCAGCTCTTTTTTTAATAATGATATTTGCCCTGACGGCTTCTTTTTTGATGCCTTCAGAAGCAATGGCAGATGTGTCACCCAAAAAGGGTATGCACAGTATGCCTTCCACCGGTACGGTGAAGGCGCTTGCCATAAGGGTGGGATTTAAAGATTATCCGTTATTTATCGAAGAAGAAGGTGACAACGGACAAGTTGTTGTAAAGGATTCAGGATATTGTCTCACAAGGGAAGATCTGACAGACAGCTTCCTTGGGACAGCTCCCGGATCTGAGGCACAGTATCCTTATGAGAGTCTTTCTGCATATTATAATAGATCATCCTACGGAAAGTTGAATATTGAACTGGGGGAGATAGTGGACTATACATCTGAAAAAGGCCGAGACTACTACGCAGAAAAAGAAGCGGGAGTAAAGGAAATTGAGCTGATGAGTGAGATACTTGATTTCCTCGAGGACAAGATCGATCTTTCGGATTATGACAGTGATGGTGACGGTGTGGCTGATGCGGTTTATGTTTTCTACAGTGGCAGACCCGGACCTTCGGTAAGCAAGACCTTTTCGCCTCATTGCAGAAGGTGCAGTGAGCATAACATGTCGATTGACGGTATTAAGGTTACTCATTTTGTTATGATGGGACTTGACGAAAAAAGCGTTTTGATGCATGAGACCGGGCACCTTTTGGGATTGCCGGATTATTACAGCAAAGCAAACGGTGAAGCACTTTTCGGGACAAGCGATATGATGTATGACAACAGCGGTGATCATAACGGTTTTTCGAAATGGATCCTTGGATGGATCGGGGACGAAAATGTAATATATCTTGACAAAAATGATGCGGGAAAGACGGTGAGTCTTACATCGGTGGATTCTCTGGGTTGTGAAGGGAAGAAACTTGCTGTTTTGTCCAATCCCAAGGCAAAAGGGCCTTACGGTACATATCTTCTGGTGGAATATGTAAGTGCAGAAAATGACATGGCAGACATTGTTGGGGGCACTTTTCCGGAAGGTTTCAGGATTTTCAGAGTCGATGCGCAGTTGTCAGACGATTTGTTTGTAAGGAACAATGATTATTACGAGACAGCGTTGCTGCAGGTGCTAAACCATGACTACAGTTCATTTTATGACAGCATATACAGAGAAGGTATGGAAGTGACACCGTTCACGGATCCTTCATCTGCGCAGGCTGACGGAACTTATACGGGATTTTTTATATTGGATTTTGAAACCGGTGAGAATAATTCATTCAGGTTGGATTACCGCGAGAAGATGCCGGAAACAACAACGTCAAAAGAGACGGAACCCGAGCGTGAGACATCATCAGAGAAGCAGGAAGAGAAAAACTCTTACAGTAAGAGGATCAAGTCGGCGGATACAGGAGATAAAAACAGTCATTCAGGGTATTTATTTATAGTACCTATGGTGATATTATGTGGTGTGGCATATGTTTGCAAAAGAAAGGTGAAAAAAAATGGAACCTACAGAAGCTAATATAGGCATTGCAAAAAAGATCGAAGGAGCAGGGATGCTTGTGTCGGACGGAAGATACGATGAAGCCCGTACACTTTTGGAAAATACGATCAGTAAAGTGGAAGACTCCGGTCTTTTCAATAAGGGTGAGTGTTTTGAATTTGCAGGACCGATAGAGCAGATATTATACATACACAAAACCGGTACAAAAGAAGCGCCTAAACAGGCTGAAGAGCCTGTTGCATCGCTTTACACAACTTACGGAAAGCTGCTGCTTGGCCTTGGGGAAAGTTATAAAGCCAGACAGGCATTTGAAATGGCCATGGCATACGATCCGGCCAGTCCTTCGATCAGAATGGAGTATGCAGACACATACAGGGCAGAAGATGATATGGATCAGTTTTTTGAAGAGACAATTGATATTTTTCCGGATGTCTACACTTCAAAGGAACTGGCAAGACTTTACGGGAATCTCGGGTACTACTATGTAGAAAAAGAAAAGTGGGCTGAGGCTATGGGGTGTTATCTTATGAGTCTGCATTATGACAGTAATAATGAAGATGCAAAAAAAGAGATAGCTTACATTCAGAAGACGACAAACGGTGATGCCGGAATACCGTCCATTGATGATTTTCGTAAAGTTGCAGAGGAAAACAGTATTCCCGTAGGACCAAACAATGAGATCGTGGCCATGGCTGCAGGTTACGGTCACAGGGCATTAAGTGACGGAAGAAAGGATGTTGCTCATTACTTTTTCAGCATAGTTTATGATCTTACCGGAGACGAAGAAATGTTTAATACACTTAAGGATATAGAGGAAGAACTTGCCGCGGAGGCGAAATAAAAATGGTTGTTTTGATTTTTATTCTTGCATTAATAGTTATATCATACGGGTTATATGTATCCGTTACGGGGCTTTTTACCTTTTTTAAGAACAGGACAAAGGTAAATACATACGGACCGGAGACGCGTTTTGCCGTCCTTATACCGGCCCGGAATGAAGAAGAGGTTATCGGCAGTCTGATAGACAGTTTAAAGAAGCAGGATTATCCGCAGGAGTTATATGAGATCTATACACTGATCAATAACTGCGATGACTCTACACCGGATATAGCAGAAGAATGTGGTGCAAATCTTATGCGTATGAGCGGGAACGTGTCATCTAAGGGCGATGTTCTAAAAGAAGCCTTTGAAGGGTTATCAGGAAAAGGCTTTGATGCTTTTATCGTGTTTGATGCAGATAACGTGGTTCATCCTGGTTTTTTAAAGAAGATGAACAACGTATATCAAAGCGGATATAAGGTTGCCCAGGGAAGAAAAGACTCCAAGAATATGAATGATAACTGGATAAGCGCCGGATATTCACTGTTTTATAATCTTCAGAATTTCTTTTTTAACAGGGCGAGGACACATATAAAAGCATCTGCTACAATAAACGGTACAGGGTTTATGGTATCGGAGGATCTTGTAAAAGACGGATTTAATCCGTTGTCTATCACCGAGGATATTGAGTTGTCGATCATGTGCATACTTAAGGGGCACAAGGTGGTCTACTGTGATGATGCAATAACATATGACGAACAGCCGACACAATTTAGTGCCGCATGGCACCAGAGAATGCGCTGGTCAAAGGGGATAATGCAGTGTACCGGCATTTACTCAAAAAGCCTGTTTTCAAGGTTTTTAAAAGAAAAAGATTTCAGCAGTCTTGATAAGATTTTTTTTATGATTTCCCCGTATATGCAGGTGTTTGCTCTGCTTCCGGTTATTCTGACGGTATTTGCTTATGCATTTCATCTGGCAGATGATTCGTTTTTACATAGTGCCATGCTGACAACATCTTTTGGTTTTGCGGCAGGATACTTCCTGACTATAGTGGTATGTATCTTTACTATCGGATGGTACAAACAGGATTTGAAAGGAAGTCTGAGTGGTATATTTTTATTTATGATATTCATGATGACATGGATACCGATAAATATAAAATGTATTATAAAAAAGAACGATAATTTCAACTGGGTACCTGTAAGACATTGCAGGAATGTGGATGCCAATGCACTGATATACAGGGCGAAGGCTTTAGAAAAATGAAAACTTTTTTCGGAGGATTAAGATGAAAAAGAAATGGGCAGCATTAGCAATGATAACATTTTTTACGGTTCCTTTTATGGGAGGATGTTTCGGAGGAGGAGATAAAACGACGGAAAGCGATACGCAGCAAGCGGCAACGACAGCTACGGCCGGAGCCGATGAGCCGGGACATGTTACGGAAGAAGACGGTGTGAGAAAAACCGTGGTCTATGTCGACAATGATTTTAATGAGTCCGGAGAGACCGGACCTTTTGAGTTCACTATCAGATCTGTAAGAATGGAGACGGTTTCTGCATCTACGGATCTTGCTGCGGCGACATACGGCATTGAAAAGGGAGAGGAAGCAGCATTGCTTACTTTGAACCTTTCAGCTAAAAATAATGGATATGAGTCGCTTAATTTTTATATCAGTCAGGCGACTTTAACTACAGAATCCGGAGAAACAGTCGAGCCCAGGTCGCTCATTAGTAAATATATAGAGGGCCATTTTGGTGCAGGTCAGGTAAAAGAAGGCAATAACATTTATGTTTTTAAAACTACGACGGCAGATGATATCAATAAACTAACGATGAAGATAGGTGCTCCGAAAGATGGAGATTTCAAGCCTGTCGGGGACGAGGTTGAATTTGAGTTCAGTCTGAAAAAATAAAAACAGCGCCGTTACACCGGCGCTGTTTTTTAAACAACAAAAGCTCTATCACCCAAGTATATTTATAGAGAGAAAAATTTTGAAAGTCTGGTCGCCCGTGCCTTTACAGAACGGGCATTTTTGCATTTGTTTGATCGTTTTAGTTTTGTTGTTTATCGTTGATCGTCGGACTTCCTATCCGACACTGATATAGTACTATATATTTGTGTCTGAAATGTGGCAAAAGCCTAAAAGTAGTCTTTTCTTTATTAACAAATTATGAATAAAGACCATATAAAGTATTTTTAATTATTAAGCATATGATATAATTACCTGAAACAAGCACGATTAAGAGGTTTTGAGATGGATAAGAAAGAATTAAGAGAAGAGATAGTTTATTATTTTAAAAAGCAGTACGAGCTTGGTATGCTCAATACATTTGAAGGTAATCTGTCGGCGTTATGTGAAGAAGAAGGAACCGTTCTTATTACTCCTACACAGCAGGATAAAGAAAAGATTACGCCGGATATGATTCTTGAAGTTGATATGGATGGAAAACTTTTGGAGGAATCTGAATTTAAACCATCCTCTGAGTTGGGGATGCACCTTGAGATTTATAAACTTCGCCCGGATATAAAGTGCGTTCTTCACAATCACAGTGCATATGCTACTGCTTTTGCACTAGTGGGCAGACCCCTGGCAAACGACATGGCTGAAAGCTTTATGTATTATGGCGGAGATATACCGGTGTGCCCATATGGTCGTCCCGGGACGGATGATGTATTTAAGGATTTTAAAAAATTCTTTGTTGACCGTGACAAGGATGTTTTACTTCTTGCTAATCACGGTCTTGTAGCCTGCGGAAAGAGCGTGAGCGATGCCTTTAACAGAGCGGAAGCAGTTGAAAAACTTGCAAAGATAACTATTCTTTCAGAGTCTTTGGGACCTGACAATCCTCTTTCTGCAGTTGAGAAAGAAGTGCTGCTTGACTTTTATAAAAGCCGCAGAAATTCAAGTTCAACTTTCTTAAAATAATTTTTTAAAAAGGACAAACTTATGGATCGTTTTGAAAAGTATTTTTTAATGATTGAAGCAGATGTTGCTTCTTATGTCAGATATAAGCTGCCGGATTTTTTTGACAAGGGATCAGATCTTTTGTGCAAAGAGATAGGTGACGGGAACCTGAATTATGTATTCAGGGTAAGGGATGCTGTATCGGGAAAGACTATCATCGTAAAACAGGCAGGTGAGGAACTTCGTATTTCAAAAGAGATGCATGTATCTACTGACAGAGGGCGTATAGAAGCACATATTCTCAAAATACAAAACGAATATGCTCCCGGGCTCGTACCTGAAGTTTACTGTTATGATCCTGTCATGTGTGCCATCCTTATGGAAGATATGACAGGTCATAAAATGATGAGGACTGCCCTTATCGATCACGAGATCTACCCGAAGTTTGCGGAGCAGATATCGGATTTTCTTGCAAAGACTCTTTTTTTTACAAGTGATATCTGTATGGATCATAAGGAAAAGGAGAGGCTTTCGGCAGAATTTGTTAACCCGGATCTTTGTGAGATAACTCATGATCTTGTATATACAGAGCCTTATATCAATGACAAGAACAGAAACATTGTCTTTGAGCCGAATATGGAATTTGTTCAAAAAGAGATATATGAGGATGAAGAGCTGCACCTTGCGGCAGCAAGATTAAAATTCGATTTTCTGACTGATGCCCAGTCGCTGATTCACGGCGATCTTCATACAGGGTCGATATTTATCAATAAAGAGCACATTTATGTGTTTGATCCCGAGTTTGCTTTTTACGGACCGGCGGGTTATGACACGGGTAATGTGATCGCAAATATGCTTTTTGCACATTTTAACGGACTGGAGACCATCAAGGACAAAGAGGAAAGAAATGAGTTCACCTCATGGACCTTATCAAGTGTTCAGGATATTGTAGATCTTTTTGTCGAAAAGTTCAGTGCTCTATATGACAAAGAAGTAAAAGATCCCATGGCAAAAGTAAAAGGCTTTAAGGAATACTACATAAAAAAGATCCTTTTGCAGACGGCAGGTGTGACAGGTCTTGAGTTAATAAGGCGTATCGTGGGCATGGCAAAGGTAAAAGACATAACCGTTATTGAGGATGAGAAAAAGAGGCTTCATGCCGAAAGATCTTTGCTTATAATTGCGAAAAAGCTGATACTTAATCCGGAAGCCTACAACAACGGAAGCGATTATATTTCTCTTGTGAACAATACTGCAAAAAGCATTGGAGAATAAAAAATGGATATAAATATAAATGACATTGATACGGTGAGACTAAACGATGCCGGTGATGCAATAGAGATAATTGACCAGACGCTTCTGCCGGAAAGGATAGAGGTTTTGTCTCTTGCGGACCAGCATGATATATGGCATGCGATAAATCTTCTGCAGGTAAGAGGGGCTCCGGCTATAGGTATTACAGCAGGGTTTGCGCTTTACCTTGCGGCAAGGGAGATAGGCGGTGAGATGATGTGCGATTCGCCGGATCACGTTATAAAAGAGTCATTTTTTAAAAAGCTGGCTGAGGCAAAAGATTATCTTAATTCATCCAGACCTACAGCCGTTAACCTGTCATGGGCTCTTAACCGGGTGGAAAAGGTGGCAAAAGATCGCGGGGATGACGGTAGAAAATGTGACTGCATAAAGATAAAAGAGATAATAGAGCTTATGAAAAAAGAGGCTCTTGATATTTACAATGAAGATATAGAAGTGTGCCGTAAGATAGGGGAATATGCACTGACCCTTGTAAAAAAGGGCGACGGACTTATCACTCATTGTAATGCCGGAAAGCTTGCCACAGTTCGTTTCGGAACAGCAACTTCAGTTATGTATCTCGGTAAGGAAATGGGATATGATTTTAAAGTTTATTGTGATGAGACCAGACCGCTCCTTCAGGGAGCAAGACTTACGGCTTTTGAACTTGCATCATCAGGAATGGATGTGACCCTGCTTTGCGATAATATGTCTGCATCACTGATGAAGTCGGGCAGGATAAATGCGGCATTTGTGGGTTGTGACAGAGTGGCTGCAAACGGCGACACGGCAAACAAGATAGGAACTTCCATGCTTGCGCTTGCGGCAAAAAGAAATAACGTTCCGTTTTATGTATGCGCTCCTACATCCACAATTGATATGTCTACGCCTTCGGGAAAAGACATTGTGATAGAACAGCGCGGCGGTGACGAGGTAACAAGTATGTGGTATAAGCATCCAATGGCGCCCAAGGGCATAAACGTTTACAATCCGTCATTTGACGTGACAGAAGCAGATCTGATAACAGGGATAATCACCGAAAAGGGCATAATAAAAGCCCCCTTTGAAAAGGGGCTTGAAGCTTTGTTTTGATCAGTGGGTACCGGTTGAACCGAATCCGCCGGAGCCTCTGTCCGTATCATCTAATTCCTCATTTTCGCTGAATTCGGCGAAAAGGTAAGGAGCAAATACTATCTGGGCTATACGCTCTCCGCGTGTAAAAGAAATGGCTTCATTTCCGTGATTGTGGAGGGCTACCATTATCTCGCCTCTATAATCGGAGTCAATGACTCCCACTTTATTTGCAGGGGCGAGTCCTTTTTTGCATGCGAGACCACTTCTTGCATATATAAGTCCGACTATACCATCAGGAATCTCAAGAGCAAGTCCTGTGTGGACCATTACGGTATGTCCCGGTTCTACGGAGACTGCTTCATCCAAGCAATAGAGATCAGCACCGGCTGCAAACTCAGTGGCATATGAGGGCGTAATGGCATTTTTATCGAGTTTTTTAAAGTTAACGTTTATTCTTTCAGGCATATCATCCTCCGTTTTTTAATAACCTTCTTTTATGACAACTTCACCGGCTTCCAGAGAGGCGGGAACATCTATTGTACGCTGGTTTTCAGAGCCTTTGAACTTAAGCATCAGGTTCTTCTTTTCTGCAATGAATTCTCCGTCCACGAGTACGTCTATAAGATTTATCATTTCCTTTGTTTCGGGATATTTTCCTAACATATCTCCCAGGATATCCTTATCAAACAGGTATCCGGTAAAGCACCATATGTCCTTGCCGGGATATCTTTTCTTTACCTCTTTTAGGAGGGGCAAAAGACCCTGCTGATTAACATATTCAAAAGGCTCACCGCCCAAAAGGGTAAGACCGGTAACATAATCGGGCTTAAGAGCCTCAAGGATCTTATTTTCAGTATAGCAGGTAAAAGGCTCTCCTGCATTAAAATCCCAGGAGATCTCGTTAAAACAGCCCTTGCAGCGATGTGTGCAACCGCTTACAAAAAGAGATACTCTCACCCCCGGACCGTTTGCCACGTCATTTAGTTTCAGTTCGCAGTAGTTCATAAGGCTCACCTCATAAAAAGTCGTCATGATTATAGCACAGATACCTGACATGGAGAGGATGACTTTTGCAAAAAAAACTGATAAAATAAAAAAATAATTATTTTGAAAAAACAAGGAGGAGAGCATATGCCGGAAGAGATGATCACAAAGCATTCTGAAGATAAAAGTCCCGGGAATGCGTTGAAGTTTGTTCCAAAAGATTTTACCGCACCGGATATTTTGTATGACGAGCTTATTGAGTCGATAAAAGCATATCATCCTTCATCTGATGTAAGTGACATAGAAAGGGCTTACAATATCGCAAAAAATGCCCACGAAGGGCAGATGAGAAAGTCCGGAGAGCCTTACATCATTCATCCTTTATGTGTTTCCATCATACTTTCACAGCTTGAACTTGATAAAGAGACCATTATAGCAGGACTTCTCCACGATGTTGTGGAAGATACCGTCATGACCCAGGAAGAGCTTGAAAAAGAATTCGGGGAAGAAGTGGCGCTTCTTGTAGACGGAGTTACGAAGCTGACCCGTTTGAAGTACAAGCAGGACAAGCTTGAACTTCAGGCAGAGAACCTCCGCAAGATGTTCATAGCCATGGCAAAGGATATTCGGGTCATTATGATAAAGCTTGCCGACAGGCTTCACAATATGCGTACGCTGCAGTACCAGTCTCCGGAAAAGCAGATCGAGAAATCAAGAGAGACCATGGATATATATGCACCTCTTGCACACCGTCTGGGTATTTCCAAGATAAAAGTGGAGTTGGATGACCTTTCCATGAAATACCTTATGCCGGAAGTGTATAAAAGCCTGGAAAGCCAGGTGAATGCCACGAGACCGGAAAGAGAGACATTCATCGAAGACATAAAAAGAGAAATAGCGGGACATATGAAGGACGCGGGAATAGAAGCGACGGTCAGCGGGCGTGTAAAACATTATTTTTCAATTTACAGAAAGATGGTGAATCAGAATAAAACCCTTGACCAGATTTATGATATATTTGCAGCCCGTATCATTGTTGAGAGCGAAAAAGACTGTTATGCGGCATTAGGTGTCATACATGAGATGTATAAACCGATTCCCGGCAGATTTAAAGATTACATAGCCATGCCGAAGCCCAATATGTACCAGTCACTGCATACTACTCTGATATCCGGTGACGGCCAGCCCTTTGAGGTGCAGATCAGGACTTATGAGATGCACAGGACTGCAGAGTACGGTATCGCAGCACATTGGAAATATAAAGAAGGAAAGACCGGCAAACAGACAAGCGACAGCGTTGAGGCTAAGCTTTCCTGGTTGCGTCAGATACTTGAGTGGCAGCAGGAGATGTCGGATAACAAGGAGTTTATGGAGTCCGTCAAGTCGGATCTCAGCCTGTTCTCCGATAACGTATACTGCTTTACTCCGTCAGGCGATGTAAAGAATCTTCCCGCAGGTTCATGTCCCGTGGATTTTGCATATGCCATACACAGTGCGGTGGGAAATACCATGGTTGGTGCAAGAGTAAATGGTCAGCTTGTTAACATTGACTATCGTATAAAAAACGGTGACCGTATTGAGATAATCACTTCCCAGAATTCAAAAGGTCCCAGCAGGGACTGGTTGAAGCTGGTTAAGTCCGCTCAGGCAAAAAACAAGATAAATCAATGGTTTAAACGTGAGTACAAAGAAGAAAACATCATTCGCGGGCGGGAGATGATAACGGAGTATTGTAAATCCAAAAATATCAATCTCTCCGATATCACGAAACAGCAATATGTGGAAAAAGCCCTTAATAAATATGGGTTTAGGGACCGGGATGCTCTTCTTGCGGCAATAGGACATGGAAGCCTGAAAGAAGGTCAGGTCGTAAACAGGCTGGTTGAGGAATTAGAAAAGGATAAACGCAAAAATATTACCGATTCCAACGTTATAGAAGAGATCAACCGGCACGATGAAAACGCCGTTAATATTAGAAAGTTCGGTAAAGCCGGTATTCTTATCAGGGGAGTAGGAGATGTATCAGTACATCTTTCCAGATGCTGTCATCCCGTGCCCGGTGATGAGATAATCGGATATATCACAAGGGGAAGAGGCATAACCATTCACCGTACAGACTGTGCCAATGTACTTAATTTCCCTGAGACTGAAAGGTCACGTCTCATAGAGGCTGAGTGGATAGGCGAGCAGGAGACGGGAAGCTTTGAAGCCAAGATTGATGTTTTTGCCGAAAACAGGATCGGTCTTCTCATAGAGTTATCACAGATCTTTTCGGATGCGCAGATAGATGTTAAATCTGTAAATGTACGTATCAATAAAAAGAATCAGGCAACCATCAATTTCGGATTTGAAGTGGCCGGAAAAGAAGAATTGCGTAAGATCAACGAAAAAATAAAAGCCATACCGGGGGTTATAGAGGTGACGCGTGGAAACTGATATAATAGTTAAGAATACCGTAACAGGTATCTTGTCAAACAACGTATATCTTGTGATAAACGGGAAAACGAATGAAAGCTTTATAGTAGACCCTTCATATCATTCCAATGTACTGATCGATATGATAAAAGAAAGCGGTACAGATCTGAAAGCCATACTTCTTACTCACGGACATTTCGACCATATTCTTTCGGTGGAGGATATCAGGAAAGAATTCAATGTTCCTGTTTACGCAGGGAAAGAAGAGAGAGAACTGCTTTCCGACAAGAATATAAATATGTCTGCACGGATGAGGGAGAATGCAGTATCATTGAAAGCAGATGAATTTGTATCAGATGGTTCGATCATTGATGTGGCAGGCATACCGGTTAAATGTATTTATACTCCCGGACATACCAAAGGCAGTGTCTGCTGGTATATTGAGGAAGTAAATATACTCTTGGCAGGAGATACCCTTTTTTACGGTTCTCACGGAAGGACTGATTTTCCAACCGGAGATCAGGAGCAGATGGAAAAGAGTTTAAAAGAAATATTGTTTAAACTTCCCGATGATACTGAGGTTCTGCCGGGACACGGGGAGAAAACCTCAATTGGGTACGAAAAGCAACATAATATGATCAATTTTGAATGATCGGAAAGGGAGGTAAAAGTGGAGTTTTTAAAAGATTTGAACATGGTGACTACCGTGCTCAGGATCGCCATGGCCATTGCATGTGGTGGTGTGTTGGGGCTTGAGAGAAAAAAAGCCCAGCAGGCAGCGGGAATGCGTACCTATATGCTCATATGTATGGGTTCTGCCATTGTCAGCATGATCTCCCAGTATATGTATAACTACTTTTCTGAATCACATCCCGATGCGGAGCGACTGGGTGCCCAGGTTATAAGCGGTGCTGCTGTACTTGCTGCACTTGTCGTTGCAAAGGGCGGTGCTATTAAAGGGCTGACAACAGCCGCGGAAATGTGGACAAGTGCATGTATAGGTCTTGCTATTGGTATCGGTTTTTACTGGGGCGGTATAATCGGTACGGTGGCTATTTACGTGATCATGACGGTATTTCACAGGATCGAGACTAATGCGGTATTAAAAAGTGCGCCGGTAGGTTTACATATATCCGCACGAAACAGACAGAGTATAATCACAGCTGCCCAGATACTCGGAGATATGGGGATAGAGATTTTTGATATCAGTATAGAGAGAGATATGGGGGATCTTCTTGATCTTACTTCAGACAGTTCTACCATGGAGATGTGTTTAGGTACCATAAAGTTAAGAACAAAAGATTATAAGCAGGATGAGATAATTACTAAGGTATTGAGCGTAGAAGGCGTAAAAAGCGCAAGATACCAGGGATAATACTAAATTATGATAAAAAAGATCATTATCATTTTAAATAACGATGAATTTTACGATGACGCGCAGCTTCTTGCGCGTTCCTTTTTTGTGCGGGCGGAAATTGAAAGAATAAAAAAAGATGATAAAAAAGAAGACGTTTTTAAACCGGTTAAGACAGTAGAGATCTCATCTGACGGTGAGACGTGTACGTTAAACCTTAATGCTATCGTACCGTCAGCAGGGATTGATCAATTAACAAGAGGTCAGGTGCATGATCTGTTTAAAAGGGCTATGTACAAGGATATCTCCGCCTCAACGGGAAAGACGCTTCCATGGGGTTTTCTGACCGGTGTTAAGCCTGCAAAAAGGATCACTGAGATCATGAAGAAAAATCCCGAAGCTGACGAAAGCGCAGTGAGAAAAAAGTTTGAGATCATGTACATGGTACGCCCTGATAAGTCAAGACTGGCGTATGAAGTTGCTGAAAACGAAGAGAAGATAATGGGAAAGAGATTAAAAGATAAAGGTTTTTCAATATATGTTGGGATCCCTTTTTGCCCGAGTGTATGTGACTACTGTTCTTTCGGTTCTGTACCTGTTGATTCCTGCGGACAGGACAAAGTTGAGGAATATCTGGAAGCGCTTTTTAATGAGATTAAAAAAACAGGTGAGTTAATAAGGGATAAGTACGATAAAGCTTCATGCGTTTATATCGGAGGAGGAACACCCACAACCCTTTCGCCGGAACAGACAGGGCGTCTTCTTAGTTGTATTTCAGATAATTTTGTGCTTGGACACGATGTTGAATATACCTTTGAAGCAGGACGCCCCGACAGTATAAGCAAAGAAAAGTTGGAGGTCCTTAAAAAACACGGAGTAAACCGCATATCCATCAATCCCCAGAGTATGAATGAGGTCACGTTACAAAGGATAGGTCGCAGCCACAGTGAAGATGATGTTTTTAAAGCATTTGAGGTCGTACGCAGTATTGGATTTGATAATATTAATACTGATATCATCCTTGCTCTTCCGGGGGAAGGACCGGCAGAAGTGGGAAGGACAGCCGAAAAAATAAGGCAGCTTGCACCGGACAGTCTTACGGTTCATTCTCTTGCCATAAAAAGGGCGGCGGCAATGACCAGGTCCATGCTTCCCGAAGATCTTACGGAAGAAGATACGGAGAGAATGGTCAGGTGCATTACGGATCTGGCAAATGATCTTGAGATGAAGCCGTACTACATGTACAGACAGCAGAATATGGCAGGAAATCTTGAGAATGTGGGATATGCCCGGGAAGGAAAAGAATCTCTTTACAATGTCGTCATCATGGAAGAGGTACAGGACATAATAGCTTTGGGAGCAGGTGCATCTTCTAAGTTCATATATAAAGACGGCCGTATAGAGAGAGCCATAAACGTAAAAAGTATAAATGACTACATCTCAAGAAATGATGAGATGATTGAAAGAAAACGCAGATTATTATAAAATACTTAATTATATATTTTTGTTAAAGTTTAGTGTTCGGAGGTTGTTATGTCAGAGTCCATGGCAGGTTTAAAACGCTCATGTCGTTGTGCGGAACTTGATACTTCTAATGTAGGAGAAAAGGTCACGGTTATGGGATGGGTACAAAAGAGAAGAAACTTAGGCACCATCATTTTTATTGATCTCAGAGACAGAAGCGGTCTGCTTCAGATATTATTTGATGAGACAAAGCTGGATAAAGAGATTTTTGATAAAGCATACGGACTCCGCTCGGAGTTTGTTATTGCTGTTGCCGGAAAGGTTGAAAAGAGGAGCGGAGAGACTAATCCGAACCTTAAGACGGGTGAGATAGAGATAGTGGCGGAGGAACTGAGAGTACTTTCGGAGTCAGATACACCGCCTTTCCCCATAGAGCCCGGGATCGATACCAATGAAGAGGTACGATTAAAATACAGAACCTTAGATCTGAGGCGTGCTGATATTCAGGCAAATCTTATCATGCGTAGCAGTGTTACACAGTTTATGAGAAATTTCCTGATGAATGAGGGTTTCCTTGAGATAGAGACACCTATGCTTACCAAAAGTACACCCGAGGGAGCAAGAGATTATCTTGTGCCGAGCCGTGTGCATCAGGGAAGATTCTATGCACTTCCCCAGTCACCACAGTTATTTAAGCAGATGCTTATGGCTTCGGGATATGACAGATATATGCAGATCGCAAGATGCTTTCGTGATGAGGACTTAAGAGCAGACAGACAGCCTGAATTTACACAGATGGACATGGAGATGTCCTTTGTGGACGAAGAGGATGTGATGGATGTTACCCAGCGTCTTATCGCAGGGATATTCAAAGAGGTTCTCGGTGTGGATGTTCAGCTTCCCATAGAGCGCATGACCTGGAGAGAAGCTATGGACCGTTTCGGCTCGGATAAGCCGGATATCAGGTTTGGCATGGAGTTAAAGGACGTGTCAGATATAGTTAAAGATTGCGATTTCGGAGTATTTACAGGTGCGATAGAGTCCGGGGGAAGCGTAAGAGCCATAAACGCCGAGGGCTTCGGAGACATGTCAAGAAAGCAGATAGATGCTTTAGTGGATTTTGCTAAGGGATGCGAGGCGAAAGGTCTGGCCTATATCCAGCTTACTCCTGAGGGAGAGGTGAAGTCTTCTTTTGCCAAATTCATGAAAGAAGAGGAAATGTCTGCTCTTATCTCTGCACTTGACGGGAAAGCGGGAGACCTGCTTCTCTTTGCGGCAGACAGAGATAAGATAGTATTCAATGTGCTCGGTGCTCTGAGACTTGAGCTTGCGGACAGAAAGGGTTTAAGAAAGCCTGATGACTACAGATTCCTCTGGGTTACGGAATTTCCTCAGTTTGAGTGGTCTGATGAAGAGGAACGATTTGTGGCTATGCATCACCCCTTCACCATGCCTATGGAAGAGGATATAGATAAGCTGGAAAGTGATCAGGGTGAGGTAAGAGCCGTGGCTTACGATATAGTATTAAACGGTATTGAACTTGGTGGCGGAAGCGTGCGTATCCACAGGGCTGACGTTCAGGAGAAGATGTTTAAGGCTTTAGGCATTACGGAAGAAAAAGCAAATGAAAAATTCGGATTCCTTCTGGAAGCATTTAAGTATGGTGTTCCTCCCCATGCAGGGCTTGCAATAGGCCTTGACAGACTTATCATGCTTATAATAGGCCTTGACAGACTTATCATGCTTATGACGGGAGCAGACAGCATAAGGGATGTTATAGCCTTTCCTAAAGTGAAAGATGCGTCGTGTCTGCTTACCGAGGCTCCGGACAGCGTGGACGGAAAGCAGCTTGAGGAACTTGGGATAAATATCATTGAGGAAAAATAATTAAAAGATAAGGAGAACGATATGCCTGTACTTGATAAGGCAGATAAAAATAAGTGCGAAGAGTATGAGGAATTTGTACGAAATTCGCCGTTTACACATGCCATGCAGGCTCCTGCCTGGGCAAAAGTAAAGAATAACTGGATAAGTGAATATGTCTATCTGGAGGAAGACGGTAAGATAACCGCAGCCATGTCAGTCCTGGGAATAAAAGCCGTAGATGACAAGACATTTCTTTATGCACCGCGTGGTCCGGTGTCTGACTTTTACGATGTAGAAACCACAAAAAAACTGATAGAAGAGGCAAGGCCACTGTTTGAAAAGCATAACGCATTCCTCCTTCGGTTAGATCCTTGTGTAAAAGATGACAAGGAACTTGTAAAAAAATACAGGGATGCCGGATTTACTTTCAGAAATGATGAAACGGAGATTCACTCTTTTTCCAATCCGCGATATGAGATCATGTTGACTCTTAAAGGAAAAACTGAGGAAGAGCTTATGGCGGGATTTAACTCCATGACCAGAAGACATATAAGAGCTTCTTACAAGAACGGTGTAACATCAGAGTGGGGAAGATCTCAGGCAGAGATAGACAGATTCTTTGAGCATCACAAGACCATGGCGGAGCGTCAGGGCATAACTTACAGACCTAAAGAGTACTTTGAACGTCTGGTGGAGGCTTTCCCGGAGATCAGAATCTACACATCCGAGTATGAAGGAAAGTCCATAGCGGCTATGATAGGTCTGCCATACGGAGATAAGATGTGGTACATATACGGCGGAACGGAGACCATGAGAGGATCGAAAGTATCTCCCGGTTACCTTCTTATATGGAACCTTATACAGTGGGGCGTAGAACTTGGACTAGATTATTTCAATATGGGAGGCACTTATTCCCTTGACATGGAGGACGGACTCTTTTTCTTTAAGCACGGGTTCTGCAAAGCGGACGAGCCTTTTGTGTGGATAGGAGAACTGGATGTGGTGCTGGATGAAGAAACTTACAATGAGTTCATATCAAAATAATAAATTGTAAAAATCACCACAATAGTATAAAATAGCAATTTAAGATTTAAATACATTTTATGGAGGAAAGAAATGTTTTCATTTGATTTAGTAAAAGAATTTGATCCTGTCATAGCAAAGGCTATGGAGGACGAGATAACAAGACAGAGAAAAAATATCGAGCTTATCGCCTCTGAAAACCTGGTAACAGAGACTGTTATGGCTGCACTTGGCAGTCCGCTGACCAACAAATATGCCGAAGGATATCCGGGTAAGCGTTATTACGGTGGATGTGAGTACGTTGATGTTGCGGAAGCACAGGCTATCGAGCGTGCGAAGGAACTTTTCGGATGTACATACGCAAATGTTCAGCCTCATTCCGGAGCACAGGCTAATTTTGCAGTTTTTTATGCACTTCTTCAGCCGGGAGATACCTTTATG
>CACYNO010000007.1 GCA_902775895.1 uncultured Lachnospiraceae bacterium | reverse complement strand
AAAAACCTGGCAACCACCTGCTTTCCCACACCGTCGCCAGTGCAGTATCCCAGGCCGGGTAAGGCTTAACCATCGTGTTCGAGATGTGGACGGGTGTTTCCCCTATCCGTATTGCCACCAGGAAATATTTTCTCTTTGCCAATCAGAGAGCAAAACAACCCCTACTTCTTCCATTCTTCTTAGAAAGGAGGTGATCCAGCCGCACCTTCCGATACGGCTACCTTGTTACGACTTCACCCCAGTCACCGGACCCGCCTTCGACGGCTCTCTCCTTGCGGTTGAGTCACCGGCTTCGGGCGTTTCCGACTCCCATGGTGTGACGGGCGGTGTGTACAAGACCCGGGAACGTATTCACCGCAGCATGCTGATCTGCGATTACTAGCGATTCCGGCTTCATGTAGTCGGGTTGCAGACTACAATCCGAACTGGGACGCTGTTTTTGTGCTTTGCTTAAGGTCGCCCTCTCGCTTCACTTTGTTTAGCGCCATTGTAGCACGTGTGTAGCCCAGACCATAAGGGGCATGATGATTTGACGTCATCCCCATCCTCCTCCGGGTTATCCCCGGCGGTCTCTGCAGAGTGCCCATCCTAAATGCTGGCTACTGCAGATGAGGGTTGCGCTCGTTGCGGGACTTAACCCAACATCTCACGACACGAGCTGACGACAACCATGCACCACCTGTCTCCGTTGTCCCGAAGGAAAGGTCACATTACTGACCGGTCAACGGGATGTCAAGGCCTGGTAAGGTTCTTTAAACCACATGCTCCACCGCTTGTGCGGGTCCCCGTCAATTCCTTTGAGTTTCATTCTTGCGAACGTACTCCCCAGGTGGAATACTTAATGCGTTTGCTTCGGCACCGAAACCTTTTTAGGTCCCGACACCTGGTATTCATCGTTTACGGCGTGGACTACCAGGGTATCTAATCCTGTTCGCTCCCCACGCTTTCGAGCCTTAGCGTCAGTTACAGTCCAGCAGGCCGCCTTCGCCACCGGTGTTCCTCCTGATATCTACGCATTTCACCGCTACACCAGGAATTCCGCCTGCCCCTCCTGCACTCTAGCTGCACAGTTTCGAGAGCAGTCTTGGGGTTGAGCCCCAAGTTTTCACTCCCGACTTGCACTGCCGCCTACGCTCCCTTTACACCCAGTAAATCCGGATAACGCTTGCCCCATACGTATTACCGCGGCTGCTGGCACGTATTTAGCCGGGGCTTCTTAGCACGCGGCGTCGCTGCATCAGGGTTTCCCCCATTGTGCAATATTCCCCACTGCTGCCTCCCGTAGGAGTCTGGGCCGTGTCTCAGTCCCAATGTGGCCGGTCACCCTCTCAGGTCGGCTACCGATCGTCGTCTTGGTGAGCCGTTACCTCACCAACTAACTAATCGGACGCGGGCCCATCCTACACCACTAAAACGTTTTCTTTATTCTGTCATGCGGCAAAATAAAGGTATGCGGTATTACCGGTCGTTTCCAACCGCTATCCCCCTGTGTAGGGCAGGTTGCCCACGCGTTACTCACCCGTCCGCCACTAAGCGTTTCCGGTGACTTCATATCCGAAGATAATCTGTCGGATGGAAACAACTTCGTTCGACTTGCATGTGTTAGGCACGCCGCCAGCGTTCATCCTGAGCCAGGATCAAACTCTCATAAAAAAATTTATGGCTTACGCCGGCTTTTTAAGCTTAATCTTTAAGGTGGTTGTATCTCAAACCTTAAAAACGGATTATCCGTCAAAAACTGAAATTCTTATAAAGGAATTTTCAGGGTTGTTTTGCTTTCTGATTGTCAAAGATCTTTTGATCAGTATCCTCTTAAATCCGCTATTGAACCAGTGTGAATACCGTGATCATTTTGTTGCCGTTTCTTATGAAGCGGCTTGAGTATAATAACACCTGCCCCATGCCTTGTCAATATCTTTTTTGAACTTTTTTAAAAAATTATTCAAGATATTTTTTTGATCATTATTTATACACCTGTTTAAATATTTATACACATTTGTAATTGTGTCTAAATTTTGATATTCTTTATAAAATGAAATATCAGGAGGCCGGATCAATGAGAGAAAACATATCTTCAATCCGCACCAAAAAAATGATGGTCGATGCTTTGGAAGAACTGCTCCAATCAAAAGGAATCGACAAGATCACTGTTTTGGACATCACAAAAAAATGCGGTATAAACAGACAGACTTTTTATTATCACTTTCATGATATTTACGAACTTGCAGAATGGATGTCCAGATCATACACCGAAGAAGTCCTGGGAAAAGAGATCAGTATCGATAAATGGGATGAGGCAGTATTAAACGCCGCAGAGTTTTTATTGAAAAAAAGAAAGCTTGTGATAAGTCTTATAAGCTCTTTGGGGCATCACTATATCACAAACTTTCTTGTTGATTATATAAAACCGTATATCAGAAATATCGTCAGAAGTATCCCTGAGGGCAGGATGGTTGATGATAGTTATTCTGATTTTATATCGAACTATTACACTGTCACGTTTTGCGGCATACTTTTAGAATGGCTGGCAACAGGAATGTACAAGGTTACCCCTCCTGAGAGGCTTGTCCGTATGTTAAAGATCACATCAGAAGGAACGCTTGAGATCGGTTTAAAAAGATACATCGCCGAATTCAAACGTTAATCCTGCATTATTTTTTTGAACGCTGCCGTATTGGCCTCCACATCGTTTTTAAAAACAGCTGAGCCTGCAACAACGACATCGACGCCTGCATCAACTATATCTCTTACGTTTTCAAGGTTGATGCCACCGTCGATCTCTATAAGTACGTCAGGATAACCGGTATCAATTATCTTTCTTAATTCCCTGACCTTATCGATGGTCTCGGGAATAAGCTTCTGACCGCCGAATCCCGGCTCCACGCTCATTATAAGAATCATTTTGACCATATCCAGATATTCGGTAATATCAGAAACAGGGGTGCCCGGTTTTATGGAAAGCGAAGGATCCATACCGGCATCCTTTATTTTTTTTAACGTTCCTGCCACGTCATCACAGGCCTCTGCATGTATGGTCAGTCCGTCCGCTCCGGCTTCCTTGAACTCATTTATATAACGAGCCGGATCATCTATCATAAGGTGAACATCAAAGTACATATCCGTCACTTTTCTGATAGACTTCATCACCGGCATCCCAAATGAGATACTGGGCACAAATATTCCATCCATAACGTCAACATGAATATAATCGGCACCGCCTTTTATTGTTTTCCTGATATCATTTCCCAGATCCGCAAAATCCGCGGAAAGTATTGATGGTGCAAGAATAGCCATGATCATTTTCTCCTTGTCTTCAGATCTTCAAATATACTTATATAACTCTCGTATCTTTCCCTGTCTATCAGTCCGTTTTCCAGGGCTTCCTTTACGGCACATCCCGGCTCATGGATATGGACACAGCCGTCAAATCTGCATTTATTTTCATGTTCTTTAAACTCATTAAAATAATATCGCAGCTTGAGTTCATCAATATCAGGCACGTCAAGAGATGTAAACCCGGGAGTATCCATGATAAAAGTACTCTCTCCCGACTTAAAAATCTCGGAGTGCCTGGTGGTATGCCTGCCTCTTCCTATACGGCTTATATCCCCCACTTCAAGTCCGGCATCGGGACACAGGCGGTTTATGAGAGAAGATTTTCCCGCACCGGAAGGACCGGTAAGGATAGATGTCTTATCTCGCAACGTTTCTTTTAACTCATCAAGTCCGGTACCCTCCATGGCGCTTACAAACAATATCTTTGCCCCGCTTCTTTCATAACGGGTCCTTATATGTACCATGTCCTCTTCCGTGATCTCGTCGCACTTGTTAAAGCACAATACAACAGGTATCTCATGATACTCAAAAAATATCATTATCCTGTCAAGCAGGGTAAACTTAGGTGCCGGTCTGCTTGCCGCCATGACCAGCACCGCCATATCTATGTTTGCACATGCAGGTCGTATTATCTCGTTCTTTCTGGCGTCAATATCTTCAATGTTTCCGGTAAACAAAGATTCATCCGTTATGCTGATAAATACATTGTCCCCCACAAGCGGTTTGATCTTTTCTTTGCGAAAAAGGCCTTTCGCTTTACATTCGAAAAGGCCTTTTTCTTCAACATGTACATAATAAAACCCGGCAATCCCTTTTATAATCTTGCCTCTGTATGTCTCTTTCATATGATGATATTATCTCAGTTCTATCCTTACCATCTTATTATCTTCGTCAACCTGCTCTCTTGTCACCTTGGCTCCGCCACCTACATACTCTACTGCATACCCTGCATCCTGCAATGCTTCCATTGCATCCTCAAGACTCATACCTATAACATTAGGCGCGTTACCGAAATCCTCGGTCGTTTCCGTAGTAGTCTCGGTAGTGGTCTCAGTAGTCGTTGTTGTCTCACCAACCATTTCAAACCTTACGGTCGAGCCTTTCTCGGCTTCACTTCCCGCACCCGGTGTCTGTGAAACAACCTTTCCTGTATTGTCACCTTCCCACCAGTATTTCAGTCCTGCATCATGAATAGCTTTATCTGCTTCTTCAAGAGTCATACCCACGACATTCGGTACCGTTACCTTGTCTGTCGGCTGTTCGCCTTTACTTATGAAAAGCTTTATGGTCTTATCATCTTTTCTTTCCTGCTTGATGATAAGTCCCTTTTCAACAGTATCACTGTATTCCTGAACTCTCTCAACTTCCCAGCCACGGTTCTTTACAGCCTCGACGGCATCTTCTGACTTAAGATCCTTTAAGTCCGGAACGTCAAGCCTGATGGTAACCCTTGTCCCCGAAACAACCTGTTTGCCGGCAGCCGGATCCTGTACCGCTACCGTACCGGAGAGGGAAGGTGCTTCCACCACAAGTTTAGCTTCTTCAAGAAGTTTCTTTGCCTCGTCAGATGATTTGCCTACAACATTAGGTATCTCAACCTGTAATTCCGTACTTTCCGTCGTCTCTGTGGGCTCGTTGTTTCCGTCACAACCTCTGAGAGCAAACACAACTATTATAACTACTACCGCAGCGGCAACACCGATAGCCACCCACTTTAAAACAGAGTCAAGTTTTTTATTCCTTTCGTTATCTATGTCCGGCAGATTCGAAGTAGTCTCGTCATCCGTCTTGTTCTCCCTTACCGGATCGGTCCTGACTTCTTCTGCGGAAACTTCTTCCTCGGTAAAAGGACTCCTCTGTTCTACGAAATCTTCATCAGGCATGATGAGAGATTTTTTAAGATCCGCAATAAGCTCTTCCATGCTCTGGTATCTGGCATCGACTTTCTTTTTGGTACACTTCTGTACTATCTTGTCAACGCTGATGGGTACTCCCGAAACCAACTCCGACGGCAGATCGATCTCATCCTGAATATGGTGTACAGCTACCGCTACCGTGGAATCACCGTCGAAAGGAACCTGTCCTGTAAGCATCTCAAAAAGAGTGATACCAAAGGAATAAATATCACTTCTTTCATCGGAATAACCGCCTCTTGCCTGTTCCGGTGACATGTAATGAACGGAGCCCATTGCTGATGTGCTCACTGTGGTAGTGGATGCTGCGGCTTTGGCTATACCGAAATCAGTAACCTTAACCTTTCCTTCTTTGGATATGATGATATTCTGAGGCTTGATATCTCGATGAACGATATGATGCTCATGGGCTGCTTCGATACCGTTGGCAACCTGAATGGCTATGCTCACCGCTTCCTTGTAAGGAAGATGTCCCTTTCTTTCGATATATTTTTTAAGAGTGATACCTTCAACAAGTTCGAGCACGATAAACTGGACTGTCCCTTCATTTCCGACATCATATACATTAACAATGTTTGGATGGGACAGACCCGCTACAGCTCTTGCCTCCTGTTTGAACTTGGCTACAAACTGCTTATCCTCTCTGTATTCTCTTTTTAATACTTTTATCGCAACGTATCTGTTGAGTTTATGATCCATGGCACGATATACATCCGCCATACCTCCGGATCCTATTCTCTCGATTATCTCATACCTTTCGGTAAGTACTGTTCCTTTGTTTAACATCTCTCATTTACCTTTCCGTATCAGGATCTATCACCATTACAGTTATGTTATCTTTTCCTCCGCCTTCCATAGCGGCTTGAACCAATCTTTCGGTAATATCTTTCACGGTTCCGCCTTTTTTAACTAAGCGCTGTATCCTTCCGTCATCTACCATGTTGGTCAGCCCGTCGGTACATATCAGTATCTTTGAACCTTCCTCCAGATCAACGGAGAATATCTCCGGAGTAACATCGTTATCAACGCCTATGGCTCTCGTGATTATATTTTTATTGGCGTGGGTCCTGGCCTCGTCTTTTTCAAGCTGCCCTCTCTGAACCATCTCTTCCACCAAAGAGTGATCTCTTGTTATCTGACAGATGTCTTCATTGATGATGTATAATCTGCTGTCACCAACATTTGCCACCTTCAGCGTATCGCCTTCTATGGTAGCGGCTACAAGTGTCGTCCCCATACCTTCGTAATCCGAGGACTCAAGCGACTTCCTAATAAGAAGTTTGTTAACCTCTTTAACCGCTCTTGTCAGTATCGTGACCGTATCCAACGAATCATAGCTTTGTACAAGTTCCCGAAAAGTATCTACGGTAAAACGCGACGCCAGATCACCCGACTTATGCCCGCCCATACCGTCAGCCACCAGAAACAGATTAGGTAAGTCCCCGATGGGCTCCGTGATGTACATGCAATAATCCTGATTGGAATCGCGCACACGTCCGACATCCGTAATAGCATGAACCTTCATTCCGGATATCTCCTTCTCAACTGTCCGCAGGCACCGTCTATATCCTGCCCCAATTCTCTCCTAATAGTAACATTTATCTGATTTTTTTCAAGTTTATTTTTAAATGCCATTATAGCCTTTTCCTGAGACTTTTTAAAGTCCTTTTCTTCTACCGGATTTACATTTATAAGATTGACATGGCAATTCAGGCCTTTTATCAGACTTGCCAGTTCGACCGCATTTTCCTCTGAATCGTTTATCCCTCTCATAAGAGAATATTCAAAACTTATCCTTCTTCCCGTTATATCAAAATAATCAGAACATGCAGACATCAGTTCCTTTACGGAATACAGGTTTGCCACGGGCATGATGCGTTTCCTGATATCATCATTGGGCGCATGAAGGGAGACCGCAAGAGTAACCGGTAGTTTGTATCCTGCCAGTTTGTACATGGCAGGTATTATCCCGCAGGTAGACACGGTGATATTTCTCAGGCTAATATTATCCCCTTCTTCAGAGTTGATATTTTCCAAAAACGCAATGAGGTTCTCTAGATTTTGCAGCGGCTCTCCCGAGCCCATCACTACTACATTTGAGACTTTTATATCATTTATCTTTTCTGTCTCGTAAATCTGCTCAAGCATCTCTGCTGCCGTAAGGTTTCTGACAAGTCCCCCGATTGTTGATGCACAAAACGCACAGCCCATGGCACAGCCCACCTGTGATGATATACAAACGCTGTGACCGTGCCGGTAATCCATTTTAACGCTTTCTATACGCTCGCCGTCCGGAAGTTCAAATAGATATTTCTTTGTACCGTCTTTTGATGTCTGTTCTTTAATCGCCTTAAGACCTGTAAAAAGACATTCCTTCTTAAGGGTCTCCCTCAATGACAGAGATATATCAGTCATATCATCTATGCTGTCTGCATGCATTTTGTGGATCCATTTAAAGATCTGCTTTGCCCTGAAAGATTTTTCACCTTTATCAAGCAGATATCCTGTTAGTTCTTCAATTGTCATAGATTTCAGATCTGTCATTTTCTTATTTCCTAAAAACTGCGGTAAAGAAACCGTCTCCGCCCTCTTGCCTTCCGGGAAACTCTGTTTTCATGCAAAGTTCTTCTACGTTGTGATTATTCTTAATGTATTCCGCATTATTTTCGTTTTCTTTTTTATTTAATGTACAAGTGGAAAAAATAAATCTTCCGCCTTTTTTTACATATCTTATACCGTTATCTATTATCTTTTTTTGAAGGTCAGAAAGTTTATCCGTATCCTCCTCTTTAAGCCGCAACAATATGTCCGGCTTTCTGCTTATTATCCCCAGCCCCGAACATGGCACATCTGCTATCACCACATCGAAAGCACCCTCAAATTCATTATTAAAGACCGTGGCGTCGGACCTCAACACTTTGATGTTTTGCAGCTTCATTCTTTGGATGTTTTCATTAATAAGAGCCGTTTTTTCATCCGACACATCACATGATGTGACGCTCCCTCCGCCCATTTCCGATAGAAGCAGTGCCGCGTTTATGCTTTTCCCGCCGGGAGCCGCACAAAGGTCGAGCACATTGTCCCCCTTCTTTAAGCCGTACATCTCTCCCGACAAGATACAGCTCAGATCCTGGACGTAAAACATACCCTTTTTAAAACTGTCAAGCGCAGCTATGGAATCCAAACCTGATATCGTAAGAACATAAGGTGGAAGATCCGGTCTTTTTTCAACCTTTACTCCTTCTTTTTCAAGTCTTTCAGTCAGTTCTTTTGCCGAAACAAGCTCGGTATTTACCCTTATGAACAACGGCCTTTTTTTTCTTACTCCTTTTGCGATCCCCCAGGCTTTTTCATCTCCGAAATCACTCTGCCACATTTTGATGCACCATTCCGGGACCGAATACTCAAGAGACAGGTATACTGTAAGATCCTCTTTTGCGTCAGGAAAAGGAACTTTTTCCGAACCCGCGACAACACTTCTAAGCACAGCATTAACAAAACCGGAAAGCCCTGCAAGCCCTTCTTTCTTTGCCAGTTTCACCCCTTCGTCACATGCTGCCGAAACGGGAACAGAATCCATAAATATGATCTGGTAGACCGATAATTCCAGGATAGCCGCTATCTTTGGTTTCATTTTTTTCACTTTAACTTTGGCAAATGTATCAATGATATGATCAAGCCTGATCATATTTTCAACAGTCCCGTAAACCAACTGCGTTATAAAAGCGCGCGACCTTTTATCGGTAATGTCACGCGCATGAAATGCTCTGTCCGTACAACGGGCAATAGGTTCATTTTTTTGTTTCACGCAAAGCAGTATATCGAGAGCCGTCTTTCTTTCATTTATAACCGTCTGCTGCTTTGGCATTTTAGCGCCTCCTGCCCTGGGAAATAACTATAAGTCTTAAAAGCTGTAATACCGCAACACTTGCTGATGCAACATATGTAAGAGCAGCGGCTCTTAGCACCTTGGATGCGCCCTTTACCTCAGCATTTGTAAGTATCCCGTTACTCTCAAGAAGCTTAAGTCCCCTTCTTGAAGCATTAAACTCAACAGGAAGTGTAATGAGCTGGAACGCTACCGCTGCACTGAAAAGTGCGATGCCGATATTTAAAAACACCGAACCTGTTGTTGTGTTATAGAAAAGACCTATTATCACAAACAGCCATGATATCTTAGAACTGATGCTTGCTACCGGAACTATTGCCGTCCTTAATTTGAGCGGACCGTATCCGGAGGCATGCTGCATGGCGTGTCCGCATTCATGGGCAGCTACAGCCGATGCGGCAAGACTTGCTTTGTCATATACATTTTGCGAAAGTGCAAGGGTCTTTTTTGAAGGATTGTAATGATCCGTCAGATTTCCTGCTATAGGTCCTATCATCACGTCCGTCACGTTCTGTGAACCCAACAGCTTTGCAGCCACCTGGGCTCCCGTAAGTCCGCTTGCCGAGGCCACGCCGGAATATTTGCTGAAAGTCGTCTGTACGCGTACCTGGGCAACCAGCGATATAATGAAGGCCGCTATCAGCAATCCGTATATGAAAATGTAACTTAAATCCTGTGTATAATACATAAGATCACCCCAACTTCTCACCGGGAGAAAGTTTTTTTCCGTTCAGGAAATCTCCCGTACTCATACGTTTCTTACCCTCAAGCTGCAATTCTTTTATCTTTAAGATGCTGTCCCTGCATTGTACTCTCAAATGATCCTTAGTCACTGAAACTATAGTGCCCGGTTCTTCAGATGTATCAGTTGCCTCATCAACATCACTGTCCCATATGGTAAGCTTTTTCCCCTCAATAAAGGTGTAAGCTCCGGGCCATGGGTTCAATCCGCGGATAAGCCTTTCTATGACATCTGCAGTCTCGTTAAAATCTATCATTCCCATTTTTTTTGAGAGCATACCGGCATGGGTAGCTTTACTCTCATCCTGGGGCACGGGCACTATATTTCCTTTCTCAAGTCCGTCAAGAGTCTTTATAAGAAGATCCGCACCTACCGTGCTTAATTTATCAAAAAGACTTCCTCCCGTCTCCTTGGCATCAAGCCTGACCTCTTCGGTAAGCAGTATATCTCCGGTATCCACTCCGATATCCATCAGCATTGTAGTTACACCTGAAATCTCGTCACCGTTTATCACCGACCACTGGATAGGAGCTGCTCCCCTGTACCTCGGAAGCAGGGAAGCATGAACGTTCACACATCCGTATTCCGGTATATCTAGAAATTCTTTTTTTAATATCTGTCCGTACGCCACTACGACTATCACATCAGGCGCGATATCTTTTATCCTCTGCGTAAAATCCGGATCAGAGGCTTTCAATGGCTGTACAACTTCCAGCCCCAAGGCCAGCGCCTCCTGCTTTACGGGCGGAGGACATAGTTTACCGCTCCTTCCCACAGGCTTGTCCGGTTGTGTCACCACAAGTTTTATATCATGTCCCTTATCATGGAGGGCTTTTAATGTCTCTACCGCAAAATCAGGCGTACCCATAAAAACTATCTTCATGTCTTATTCCTTTTCACCGGAGCCTTCTTTTTCTTCTTCTATCATGATATCAACAAAAAGCACTCCGTTTAAATGATCTATCTCATGCATAAGACATTTTGCAAGAAGTCCTTCCGCATCTATGGTGATCTCTTTAAAATTTCTGTCCTTTGCCTTGACAACCACATGCTCCGGTCTTATACATTTGCCGTATATCTCCGGAACTGAAAGACAACCCTCACTGGTTATCTGTTCACCTTCCTGTAAAACCACTTCCGGATTGATGAGTACGATGGGGTTTTTCTTTTTCGGAGTAATGTCTATAACTATTATCCTTCTGAGAACCCCCACCTGGGGAGCGGCGATGCCTACTCCGTCCTCCGTGTACATGGTCTCTATCATGTCGTCGATAAGCTCGTTTATCCTGTCTGTTACCTCTTCAACTTCTCTTGATTTTTTTCTTAACAATTCATCACCGATGATGCGAACCGTTCTTGTTGCCATATTTTTTTTCCTGCCTTTTTTATCATTTATAATCTATATCAAACTGCATGTAAACTTTCTCACTGCAAAGTTCTGAAAGTTTTCTTCTTATCTCTTTTAGGATATCCTTTTCTTTTGACTTTACATACATGACCAGCCTGTACTCATTTTCGATCCTGTAGACCGATTCCTTTGCAGGTCCTATTATAACAATTTCTTCCTTTTTTGTTCTTAAGTTCATAAGAAATTCAGAATTAATAAGATCGTCCCGGGTCTTTATTAACGCTTCCTCATCCGGCGATGATATGCCTATGGTCATCATGTTCCATATGGGAGGATATAATAAAAGTTTTCGAAATCCCATCTCACTTTCATAAAAACCCTCATAATCATGAGCCGCACTGTGTACTATGCAGTAGTTGTCCGGGTCATATGTCTGGATAATAACCTCCCCCGGCTTATTCGCCCGTCCGGCTCTTCCTGCTGCCTGGGTCAAAAGGTCAAATGTCCTCTCGGATGCCCTGTAGTCTCCCGCATAAAGGGACATATCGGCAGCAAGAGCGCAGCACAGGGTAACATTCTCAAAATCATGCCCCTTAACTATCATCTGCGTACCGACCAGTATATCGGCATTCCCTTTTGAAAATTCGGAAATGATCGCCGAGTGTCCGTCCTTTGCGGAAGTGGTGTCCTTGTCCATGCGCAAGACCTTTGCTTCGGGAAAAAGAGTTTTTAATTTTTCCTCCACCTGCTGGGTGCCGGCCCTGAATCCTGCAATGTGGGGCGATCCGCATTTCGGACATTTCTTTACCATAGGCTCCGAATAACCGCAGTAGTGACATCTCAGTCCCGATCCCCTGTGGTAAGTCATGGATATATCGCAATTCCTGCACTTCATCACATGTCCGCATACCCTGCATGAAACAAATCCGGCAAAACCTCTTTTGTTGATAAAGAGCATGGACTGTTCTTTTTTCTCAAGCCTTATCCTTAAAGCCTCAATCAGCCTTCTTGAAAACATCTGCCTGTTCCCGGCTTTCAGCTCTTCTCTCATGTCTTCGGCAAATACTGCAGGAAGCTCTGCCTGTGAAGCTCTTTTTGTAAGCCTGTAAAGACGATAATCTCCGTTTTTGGCTTTATGATAGCTTTTTATCGAAGGTGTTGCGGAACCAAGTATCAGTGATGCGCCCTCTTTTTTTGCAATATAATCTGCCACCTCGCGGGCATGATATCTGGGTGCCTGTTCACTCTTATAAGACTCCTCATGCTCTTCATCGATAACGATGATACCGATATTCTTTAAAGGAGCAAAAAGCGCCGATCTGGGACCGATAACAACGTCCACTTCTCCCCCGGCGCATTTTTTAAACTCATCATACTTTTCGCCCTTTGACATACGGGAATTAATTATGCTTACCCTGTCTCCGAAACGCTCTTTGAATCTTCCCACCGTCTGCCATGTAAGTGATATCTCCGGTATCAGCATAATGGCTGACATGCCTTTACTGACCACATGGGATATTATCTCCATGTAACAAAGGGTTTTCCCGCTTCCCGTAACACCGTGCAAAAGGTATGTGTCTGTTTTCCCCCGGTCGATATCTGCTTTTACATCATCACAAAATGTTTTCTGTTCGTCGTTCAGGCAGATGTCTTTACCGTCATCAAATATACCGACTGTGGTCTGTACTTTCGGGCTTCTTGACTTTACGGTCTCCTGAACAGGCAAGACTGTCTTAAGAGCCCTGATCATCGTAGTGTCGTACTCATCTTTCATCCAATGCGCCAAATCTATCATACGGCTTTCAGGAAGATCTTTGTCGGAGCATATCTCAATAATCTCTTTTATCTTTTCTTTTTCTATCTTCGGCTCGTGGCTTAACTGGATAAGGAAACCGTTTATGGTCTTATTCCCTTTGCCGAAAGGCACTTTGACAAAAGCACCGGGAACGGCCAAATCTTTTAAGCCATCCGGTACTTTGTACTGAAATGTTTTATCCAATTCCTTATGTGATATGCCGGGTATGATATCGGCATAAAGTTCAGTCATAGGCAGCCTTTCTAAGTGATCAGAACAGTCCTGAAATCTTACCTGTCTCTTCGTTATAATCAATGCTGTTTGCAGACGGTACAGATGGAAGTCCCGGCATGGTAAGTATCTTTCCGGTAAGGACTACCACAAATCCAGCTCCTGCGCTGACATATACATCCCTTACACGTATCTTGAACCCTGTCGGTCTTCCCAGTTTAGACGCATCGTCAGAGAGAGAATACTGTGTCTTTGCCATGCACACGGGAAGCTTTCCGAATCCCATGGATGTGATCTTATCGATGTTCTTTAATGTATCACCTTCAAATTCCACATCATCCGCGCCGTATATCTCACGGGCAATAGTCCTGATCTTTTCTTCGATCGGAAGGGCATCCGTGTAAAGGAATCTGAAGTCATTGATCCCGTTTTCTATTATATCAAGAAGCTTTTGTGCCAGTTCCTTTCCGCCTTCTCCGCCTTCGCTCCATACACGGGATCTTGCAAACTCACATCCTCTCTCTTTGCAGTGCTTGCGGATAAACTCATATTCTTCCTCAGTATCTGTAAGGAATTCATTTAATGCAACCACTACGGGGACTCCGAATCTCTGGATATTTTCTATGTGCTTATCAAGATTTACTATACCCTTTTTCAATGCATTAATATTTGGTTCGCTGACATTTTCTTTAGCGACCCCGCCGTTATATTTGAGTGCTCTTACGGTAGCAACAATAATAACCGCATCAGGTCTTATCCCTGCATTCCGGCACTTGATATCCATGAATTTCTCAGCACCGAGATCTGCGCCGAATCCCGCCTCGGTAACACAGTAATCACCAAGCTTTAAAGCGAGCTTTGTGGCTCTTACGGAATTACATCCGTGTGCAATATTTGCAAAGGGTCCGCCGTGTACAAGGACAGGTGTATGCTCAAGGGTCTGGATCATATTGGGCATGAACGCATCCTTAAGAAGTGCTGCCATGGCTCCGGTAGCATTCAACGCACCTGCGGTTACCGGCTCTCCGTCCATATCATATGCAACTATGATACGGTCGAGACGCTCTTTAAGATCCTTCATATCAGTAGCCATGGAAAAGATAGCCATTATCTCTGAGGCTGCAGTAATGATAAAGTGATCCTCTCTTATCTGACCGTTCGCCCTTGTTCCGAGGCCTATGACCATGTCCCTTAACGCCCTGTCGTTCATATCCATGCAGCGCTTCCAGATAATACGTTTGGTATCTATCCTTAAAGCATTTCCGTGCATGATATGGTTATCGATAAGCGCCGCAAGAAGGTTGTTTGCAGATGTTATAGCATGAAAATCTCCCGTAAAATGAAGGTTAAGATCTTCCATTGGAACCACCTGGGCATATCCACCACCGGCCGCTCCACCCTTTATACCAAAGCAGGGACCAAGTGACGGCTCCCTGAGGGCCGCAACAGTCTTTTTCCCCAGAAGATTTAAAGCCTGTGTAACACCTATGGTAGTCGTGGTCTTTCCTTCTCCTGCAGGTGTAGGGTTGATGGCGGTAACCAATATAAGCTTACCGTCTTTTTCTTCTTTAAGCCTCTCCTCTAAAGCGTTATTTAACTTTGCTTTGTATCTGCCGTAAAGCTCAAGCTCATCTTCTTTTATGCCGAACTTTCCCGCAACTTCAGATATGGGCTCCATAGTTGCCTGCTGTGCTATCTCTATATCACTTAATATTTTTGCCATTGCAACCTCTTCTTAACTGTTATTTTTTAAATATTCTTCCAATTCTTCAGCTGTCATCAATATCTGACGCGGTTTCGTTCCCGTCTCCGGACCTACGATACCTTCTTCAGCCAGCTGATCCATGATCCTTCCGGCTCTGTTAAATCCGATACGGAAGTTTCTCTGAAGCATTCCTATGGATCCTTTTTCTTTTTCTATTACAAACCTCGCAGCCTCTTCAAAAAGCTCGTCTCTCTGCTCGTCTTCATAAGCACTTCCCCCGGGAAACGTCCCAAGTGTGGAAGTCACTTTTTCCATCTCTTTCGTCTCTTCGGGTGTGGGTTCTTTTTTATTTTTTTCTTTCAGGAAATTAACGACTCCCGCAACTTCTTCATCAGACACGAACGCACCCTGCACCCTCTGGGGCTTCGGCATTCCTGCCGGGAAGAAGAGCATGTCGCCTTTACCGAGAAGTTTTTCCGCACCATTCATATCTATTATGGTTCTGGAATCAACACCCGAAGACACTGCAAACGCGATCCTTGACGGCACGTTATTCTTTATAAGGCCGGTTATTACGTTTACTGACGGACGCTGGGTAGCTATTACAAGATGTATGCCTGCAGCTCTGGCAAGCTGCGCCAGTCTGCATATGGCAGTCTCCACTTCTTTTGAGGCCACCATCATAAGATCCGCAAGCTCGTCGATGATCACCAGCATCTGCGGCATGGTGGTCAGTTCGGGATTTCCCGATCCTTTTACCTTTTCATTGTAGTCTGCAAGATTTCTCGCTTTCATCTCGGCAAATTTGGTGTATCTTGCATCCATCTCTGCGACTGCCCAGTTCAGGGCTCCGGAGGCTTTCTTCGGGTCCGTGACCACAGGGATGAGAAGGTGGGGTATACCGTCATATACACTCAGCTCCACCCTCTTGGGGTCTATCATGATCATCTTAACTTCATCAGGTCTTGCCCTGTACAAAACACTCATGATAAGAGAATTGATACATACGGACTTACCTGAACCGGTAGAACCCGCAATAAGGAGATGCGGCATCTTTGCGATATCCGCCATGATGGGTTTACCGGCAATATCTTCACCTACCGCGAAGGATATCAGTGATCTCTGGCTCCTGAAGCTTTCCGAATCAATAAGTTCACGAAGTGAAACACTGCGTGCCTGCTTGTTCGGTATCTCTATACCTACTGCAGCTTTGCCCGGAATGGGCGCTTCTATCCTTATATCAGGTACCGCAAGATTAAGCTTGATCTCATCCGATAATCCTATTATCTTGCTCACCTTTACCCTGGGTCCCGGCTGAAGTTCGAATCTTGTGACCGCGGGTCCGCAACTTATATCCGTCACTTTTGCTTCAACTCCGAATGTATCAAGAGTGTTCTGAAGGATAGTGGCTGTTCTTTTATTTTCACTCATCAGACTTCCCGATGAGCCGCCGTTATTCTTTAAAAGACTGACGGGCGGATATTCGTAACCGTCCATAACCTCCGGTTTTCCTGCTATCTCTGCCTTTATGGGAGTTGCCGGAGGCTTGGTGGTGGTGATATGCGGCTTTGGTTCTTTTACCGGAGCCGGGCTTTGTACTTCTTTGTGAGTAAAGGCCTCCTCAGGTTCTTCCACAGGTAAAGTTTCCTTTTTTGTCATGGGCTTGTTGCTTTCGCCCATTTTCGCCATCTTTTCGATGATACCGTTAAACCTTTTCTCTTCTTTTAATCCACCGTTAGTACGTGACGCCGTATCTTCCTCGAATGCTTCTGCAGCATCATCCCGCATATCAGTAAATGACAGATTTTCATCGGGAATATCTTCAGTATCATCAGGCAACCCCGGTATCGAAAAATCACCTAAACCGCTGATCTTATTTTCTGCCCTCTTGATCTCGCCTTCCGTAAACTTCGGAACCTTCATACCGGCATATTTCTTTTCCAGTTCTTCAAGATTCGCCAGTTCCTCATCCGCACGGGCAAGGTCTTTTTCCCTGTCCGCATCAAGACGTGCTCTGTCTCTAAGACGTCTCTGACTCTCTTCCTGTCTTCTGGAATACTGCCGAAGATCATCATCATCTTCGTCCGGCTCTGCCACTGCCGCCGCCTCAGCCGCTTTTGCCTTTTCGCGTCTGATCTGCATACGTCTTTCATTTGTCTCATCGGCATGCCTGCTGTAATCCTGATAGTCTCTTTTTATACTTCCCGCAGCCTGTCTGCTTTTATCCCGTACTGCTGACACGCTGTTTTTCACCTTCCATTCGGAGATGATAACAATACATATAAGGATCAGTATGATAAGAATGATAATGGTCCCGGCGATCGCAGTAGGGGAAAGACATTTTACTATCAGACCTCCCACAAAACCGCCTCCGATCTTATCTGTGGCACTTTTCATAAAAAAGTCACCCACGGATGCGGTCTTTATCTCCGGTGAGGGAGTCAGCCTCTGTATGAAAGCCGCGATCAATGCCATAAGACAATATACGGCAGTGAACTTTATCCGTGCTCTTCCCGGCATCTCATTATAGGAAGCTCTGTAAAGAAGATTGAACGCAAGAACAAAAGGAAATGCATATCCCATCACTCCCATTATCCCGAATTCAAACCATTTAACTCCCCGGCCTACTGCCCCCACAAGTCCGAAGTTGCTGAGACAAAGAAGCACCATAAGACCCAAGGCTACCAAAAAGTAGACATCGGTCCTTACTCCCTTTGCTTTTTTCCCTGTTCCGGATCTTGAGGATGTTTTTTTTCTTGTTGTGGTTTTTTTTGCTTTGGTAGTCGCCATCCCTGTAATCCTTAAAAGTTATAATCAGTCAATATCATCTTCATCCGACAGATCTGAAGTACCCTGTCTCTTTCTTGCAAGTTCGTCATTTTCAAGGTACTCATCGTAAGTCGTCATACGGTCGATCAGTGTTCCGTCCGGAAGTATCTCCATGATACGGTTTCCGATGGTCTGAACGAACTGGTGATCGTGTGAGGTAAAGATCACCACTCCGTCAAACTTGATAAGTGCGTTATTGAGAGCCGTAATAGACTCCATATCCAGATGGTTGGTAGGGTCATCAAAGATAAGCACATTTGCCCCCTCGATCATCATTCTTGATAAAAGAACCCTTACCTTTTCTCCTCCGGATAATACGTTCACTTTTTTAACACCGTCTTCACCCGGGAAGAGCATCCTCCCCAAAAAGCCCCTGACATATGTGGGATCCGGGTCCGGTGAAAAACGTGTGAGCCACTCAACGATGGTGATGTCCTCGGTAAACTGGGCACCTATATCCTTGGGGAAATATGCAACCTTTGTAGTCACACCCCATTTATACTCTCCGGAATCCGCTTCCGCATTTTCCGTAAGGATGTTAAAAAGTGCTGATGTGGCTATCTCATTTGAACCCACAAAAGCTATCTTGTCTGTCTTGTTGACGATAAAAGATATATCCTTTAACGCAGTTTCCCCATCGATCGTCTTGCTGATGCCCTTTACTTCCAGCACTTCGTTTCCGATCTCTCTTTCAGGTCTGAAGTCCACATAAGGATATTTACGGCTGGATGGTCTGATATCATCCAGTTCGATCTTCTCAAGAGCCCTTTTCCTTGAAGTCGCCTGCTTTGACTTGGATGCATTAGCAGAAAACCTCTGGATAAATTCCTGAAGTTCTTTTATCTTTTCTTCTTTCTTTCTGTTAGCTTCTTTTCTCTGCTTCAAAATAAGCTGACTGGACTCATACCAGAAATCATAATTTCCCGCATAAAGCTGGATCTTTGCATAGTCAATGTCGGCGATCTGCGTACATACCTGATTGAGGAAATGTCTGTCATGAGATACAACGATAACGGTATTTTCAAAATTTGCCAAAAACTCTTCAAGCCATCCGATAGCATCCAGATCAAGGTGGTTGGTAGGCTCGTCAAGAAGAAGGATGTCCGGATTTCCGAAAAGTGCTTTTGCAAGGAGCACCTTCACCTTTTCGTTTCCTCCCAGATCCTTCATAAGCTTGTCATGAAATTCCGTATCAACTCCAAGACCGTTCAGGAGCTGTGCAGCATCGGACTCGGCTTCCCATCCGTTCATCTCTGCAAACTCCGCCTCAAGGTCACTGGCACGGTTTCCGTCCTCTTCACTGAAATCTTCTTTGGCATAGATCGCCTCTTTTTCCTTCATGATGTCATAAAGCTTCTGATTCCCCATGATAACGGTCTCAATAGCTTTAAACTCATCATACTTGAAATGGTCCTGCTCAAGGACTGATATCCTCTGACCCGGCGTGATGGATATATCTCCCTTTGAAGGTTCTATCTGACCTGATAAGATCTTAAGAAAAGTAGACTTGCCGGCACCGTTGGCCCCGATGAGACCGTAGCAGTTCCCTTCGGTAAATTTTATGTTAACATCTTCAAAAAGTGCTTTTTTTCCGATTCTGTAGGTTACATTATTCGCACTGATCATTTCAGCCTCCTAAAACAACACGCATACTGCGCTTAAACTTTAATTTCATAATTCTACTATAAACATAGGTAAAATGCAAAGTAGATCTTTAATGTTTTTATCAGAAAAAAGTTGCAAATATGGGGAAAAAGTTATACATTTATATCTGTAGAATTTTTTTAACTTAAGGAGCTATACACACATGAGAAAGCGTTTACTAATACCTTCGATCCTCGCGCTGGGATTTTCGGCATTTTCCTTTACCGGATGTTCGCTTATGGATACCCCTGAGGGGATGTCTACAGAACAGACAACCACAACGCTCGAAGATGTCGATAAAGATTTCAGTATAGGAACACGAGACGGAAAAACATACACCAATGACTTTTTCGGATTGAAACTTACAGTCGCTGATGACTGGACACTGCTTGATGAAAATGAGATCGCAAAGATCACTTCAACCGTACAGGATAACATCAGTGACGAAGCCATAAAAGAATCCATCAACTCGGGGGATACCCGTTTTATCATGTACGCCATGAAGAACGATAAGTCACAGAACGTAAACATTACCGTGCAGAAGCTCCCTTACCGCACCGAGTCTGCTGATTTTGATCTCAACGCATATGTGGACAGCTCCGTAGAGCAGACAAAAGAACTTCTGCCACAGAACGGTTTTGAAGACCTGACTGTTGAAAAGGCGAACATAACCTTCCTTTCGGAAGAAGTGCCTGCTATCAAGATAAAGGCAAAGTACAAGGGTAACGATATCTACGAGACTCAGGTTTACCGTTTCAAAGGCTCCTACATGGCAAGCATAACAGCCACAAGCTCCGGGAAAGATAATACACAGAACAGTCTGAACGTATTTGTTAAACAGTAATAATAAAAACACCCCGAGGGGTGTTTTTTTAGTGTCCGCCGGTCACAGCATTGAAAAACCTGTAACCTCCTGAAAAATTGTAACAGTCATATCCCTCACCGGATAATATCCTGCATGCTATATAACTTCTTATGCCGCTTTGGCACATCACGTAGACCGGTTTTGTCTTGTCTATCTCATCCAGTCTTTCTCTTATCTCATCCACCGGGACATTTAGGAAGCCTTCTGCGTGACTTCTTTTATATTCACCGGGTGTTCTCACATCTATTAATGTTACGCTTCCGTCCCGCGGAAGCTTTTCAACCGTATCCCAGGTAAATTGTTTCACTCTGCCCGAAACAATATTGTCTATCATAAATCCCGCCATATTAACGGGGTCTTTGGCTGATGAAAAAGGAGGAGCATAAGCAAGATCAAGATCTTTAAGCTTATCAGCCGTTGCTCCCAGGCATATAGCAGTCGCAAGGACATCTATGCGTTTGTCTGTTCCTTCGTGTCCCACGATCTGCGCGCCGAGAAGTTTCTGAGTGTTTTTTTCAAAGGTAACCTTCATGGTCATTACTTTTGCTCCCGGATAGTACCCTGCATGGGAGGCCGGTGAAAGAACTACGCTTTCACAATCATATCCGGCAGCTTTCGCATCCTTTTCCGTAAGACCTGTTGAAGCTACTGTCATGTCAAAAATCTTTATTACGGAAGAGGCAACCGATCCTTTGTAGCTGCTCTCTATTCCGCATATATTGTCTGCGGCCACCCTTGCCTGTTTGTTGGCAGGTCCCGCAAGACTTATCAAGGTCTCTTTCCCCGTAACCATGTTTATCTTCTGCACCGCATCTCCCACGGCATAAACATCAGGTACTGAGGTTTCCATTTTATCATTCACTACTACTGCATCTTTTATCCCCAGTTCCAGTCCCGCATCCTTTGCCAGCTCCGTCTCCGGGGTCACACCTACGGACAGTATCACCATGTCCGCAGGCAAGGTTTCATCATCATTTAAAAGTATCCGAATGTCTTTATCATCACCTTCAAACCCTGCAACATCAACGCCCGTTCTTACAGTTATCCCTTCCGAACGGAGTTTGGCATGAACGAGGGTTGCCATATCATAGTCGAGATTTTTCATAAGGTGATCCGAGCGCTGGAGTATTGTAACTTCCAGTCCCATTTTTTTAAGATTTTCAGCCATCTCAAGACCGATAAATCCTCCGCCGATCACCACAGCCCTTTTAGGTTCCTGCGTATGTACATAGTCATGTATATGAAATGTATCCTCGACTGTTCTTAAGGAAAATATCCTCTTGTCATCAGTTCCCGGAAGATCGGGGATGAAGGGTTTTGCTCCGGTGGATATGATCAGCTTGTCATAATCCTCATCATAGGTTTTTCCGCTTGAAATATCTTTAACCGTAACCTTTTTATTTTTCGTATCTACAGCGACCGCTTCACTCTCAACACGAACGTCGATCCTGAAACGTCTTTTGAAGCTTTCCGGAGTCTGAAGTGTAAGTTCCTCCGGATCTTCTATCACATCACCTATGTAATAAGGCAATCCGCAATTTGCATAAGATACAAATCCCGAACGCTCTATGACAACGATATCCGCATGTTCATCAAGTCTTCTGATCCTTGCGGCAGCCGTTGCCCCTCCTGCGACCCCACCGATAATAACTGTCTTCACCTTTACACTACCTTTCCTCTGTATCCGTTGATACCCCCGATATTCGTAACGTTGGTATAGCCCATTGACTTCAATGCGGAAGCCGCTTTTGCACTTCGTCCTCCGCTGAGGCAGTGAACGAAGATCGGAGTGTTTAGTTCCTTGATCCGGTTTTGGACGTCCGAAATATTCTGAAGAGGAATATTAATGCTTCCCTCAATATGTCCGCTTTTATATTCGTCTTCTGTCCTTACATCTATCAGCACCGCATTATCGATCTTTTGAAACTGATCGACTCCGGCGTTGATATCCGGCTGTTTGAATATATTTAAAAATCCCACTTTTCACCTCCTGTGTGATCCTGTTTCCCTGTTTCTGATCAGAGTATACTAATTCTCCAAACCCTTTGTCTGTAACCCGGTCACACATAAGAAAAAATTATTCAAACAGATCCTCAAGTGCATCAATGTCTGTCAAAGTGATCTGTCCGCGGTTTATCTCAACCCATCCGTCATCTGCAAACTGACGCAGCATCCTTGCCACAACTTCTCTCGCGGAATTTACTTCCTTTGCCATATCCTCCTGGGTCATCTTTATCTTTTCATCACCTGTTTTCTCGTATATACCGATCAACAATCGCGCTAGCCTCTCGTCAAATCTGTCAAAGAGTATCTGCTGCATTACCCACACAACCGTCGAAAAACGCTTGGTCGAAAGCTCGTAAGCGAAACATTTTACATGGATATTACTGTCCATAAGACTGCTGAAAGTTCCTGCAGGAACGGCCAGGATCTCCGTATCATCTTCAGCCATAAGCTGCACATCAAGGGATATTTCACCTATCACACATGATGCGGACAGGATACAACTGTCTCCTTCAAAGATATGAAACAGGGTGACTTCACGGCCTTCCTTTGATGTGATAAATACCCTTACGGAGCCCTTTACAACATAGATCATCCCAAGGCACGCATCGTTAAATCCGTCTATGAATTCATCCTTTTCGAATTCCACCTTGACCGCTCTCTGTGCGACCAGGTCTTTTTCTTTATCGGACAGATCATCCCAGTAGGGGAGGTTTTTTATAAGTTCTTCGTTTTCCATTTTTTATTCCTCCGTATCAACGAAAATTATATCATATCTGACAATAGATATTTATCGCAGTTCATCCGTTTTTTCATCACATAAATCGAGTATGGAAAAATCCCCTACTCAATCCGGCAATGCCGCTTTCATTTCGAGAGCTTTTTGCTCATTTCCCTAACAAAAAAAGGAAAGCCAATTATACTGACTTTCCCATTATTCTAAATAGCGGAGAAGGAGGGATTTGAAGTTGCCCGTCAAGCGGCTGCAAATCGCAGACCCTTTTGGTCTGCTCTTTGGCCGCTTTCTCAAAAGCGCCTCGCTTTTTCGTCCGCCGGACGCGCTTCGGCGCTTTTGCCCGCGCCGCGTCAACGCTGCTCTTGAGTTTATTCCCTTTTTTCACCAAACAAAAATGCCCCATCTTTAATGGGACATTTTTGTTTAGCGGAGAAGGAGGGATTTGAACCCTCGCGCCGCGTTAACGACCTACTCCCTTTCCAGGGGAGCCCCTTCAGCCTCTTGGGTACTTCTCCAAAAAGTCGGCGTCTTATACGCCACCGCCGACTTTTAGAGTTTGCTACGCAAACTCTGTATTAGTGGCTTATATCACACCGCCGATGATTAGAGTTTGCTTCGCAAACTCGTATCTACGGCATATATGCCGCCATCAATTTTTAGTGTTTGCTTCGCAAACTCTATCAACCATTTAATAAAAAAGGGGGTAAATCCCCCAAAGCGGAGAGGATGGGATTCGAACCCATGTGGCCGTGAAGCCTAACGGTTTTCAAGACCGCCCCGTTATGACCGCTTCGGTACCTCTCCGAACTCCGCTTTCATAAGCGACTTTAGAAGTTTAGCATTTCATGTGCCGTCTTGTCAACCAAAAAAAAGCACATTATAATAATGGCAATTGTCATTAAATTAAAGAGGTGAATAACAAGAATGGAAAAGAAACAATTTAAGACCGAATCAAAGAAGCTTCTCGATATGATGGTCCATTCCATCTACACACATAAAGAGATCTTTTTAAGAGAGCTTATCTCCAACGCAAGTGACGCGATAGATAAGCTCTACTTCCGCTCTCTTACGGATGACAGTGTAAGTCTTAAGCATGATGATTATGAGATCAGGATCACTCCCGATAAAGAAGCCCGTACCCTCACCATAGAGGACAATGGCTGCGGCATGACTCAGGAAGAATTGGAGACCAATCTCGGAACCATTGCAAAAAGCGGATCCTTTGAGTTTAAAAACGACCCCGACAAGGAAGATGAAAACATAGATATCATCGGACAGTTCGGCGTTGGCTTTTATTCCGCTTTTATGGTAGCTGACCGCATCACCGTGGAAAGCAGGGCTTTCGGCGAAGAAAAAGGAAGCAGATGGGAATCTGAAGGCGCAGACGGTTACGGAATAGAATCCTGTGAGAAGGAAACAGCGGGAACCGTTATCACTCTTCATCTCAAAGAAGATACGGATGATGATAAGTACAGCGATTATCTTGAAGAATACACCATTAAAGAACTTATTAAAAAATACAGTGATTATATACGCTATCCCATACGCATGATCACGGAAAAAAGTGTTCCGAAAGAAGGTTCCGAAGGCGAATTTGACACCGTACAGGAAGACGAGACCTTAAACAGTATGATACCTATCTGGAAAAAGGATCTCTCAGAGGTTACGGACGATGAATACAGTGCCTTTTATCAGGAAAAATTTTTTGACTTTGAACCTCCTTTACGTGTAATCAGACAAAAGGCTGAAGGAACATCCGAGTACATCGCCCTTCTCTTCATCCCTGGAAGAGCTCCTTTTGACTACTACAGCAAGGATTTTGAAAAGGGACTTTCCCTTTATTCCAGCGGCGTTATGATCATGGAAAAGTGCAAGGATCTGCTTCCTGACTATTTCAGCTTTGTAAAAGGACTTGTGGACAGTTCAGACCTTTCTCTTAATATCTCAAGAGAGATGCTCCAGCACGACAGGCAGTTGAAAGTAATAGCAAAGGCCTTGGAGAAAAAGATCGCCGGTGAGCTTACAAAGATGCTTGATGAAGAAAGAGATGTATACGAAAAGTTTTTCAACAACTTCGGAACCCAGCTTAAATGGGGCATTTACTCAGATTACGGTATGCACAAGGGACTGCTTCAGGATCTGATATTATTCAAGTCTTCATATGAGGGAAAGCCTGAAGAAGGAACTCTGGTCAGCCTCAAAGAATATACGGGCCGTATGAAGGAAGATCAGGAAAAAATCTTCTATGCTTCCGGTGGAAGTGTGGAAAAGATCAAGAGTATCCCACAGGTTGAGTCTGTCATCGCAAAGGGTTATGAAGTTCTTTTCTTTACGGAGGACATTGACGAATTCGCGATACAGATGATGCGAAACTATTACGAAAAAGAGTTCCTGAATGTCTGCAAGGACAGCCTTAACCTTTCCTCCGAAGAGGATAAGGAAAAGCTCAAAAACGAAAACGAGAGCAAGGCTGATATGTTCAAGTTCATGAAAGAAAGTATAGGAGATAAATTGGCCAAGGTGAAGTTTACAAACGCTTTGGAAAACCACCCCGTATGCCTCTCAAGCGAAGGCGACATATCAGTAGAGATGGAAAACATCCTAAATAAAATGCCTGATGCTCAGGGGCAGCAGGTAAAGGCGGAAACAGTCCTTGAGATAAATATGAACCATCCTATCGCAAAGCGCATAGAATCTCTCTATGAGACTGACAAGGATAAGCTGGCGGATTACAGCAAGATTCTTTACGCCCAGGCCTGCCTGATAAACGGTATGCCTTTGGAAAACCCGACAGAGCTTAGTGAGCTTGTGTGCGGATTGATGGTTTGATTGATAATTTTAATCCGGAACGCAGGTACGTCCGCGACCATGATTTACCTTTCCGAACTGTAGAATCCAACCCTGAAGAATTTTAAGACCGGTCAGCTCGTTTAAACACAAAGTTCAAGCATAAATGCTGCATTTTTGATCTTACTATCAGAAAAACAAACTTGCAGCTATGCTTGACCTTTGTAAACGATCTGACCGGTCTTTAATTCTTCGGGTTGCCTTCTAATGTTCGGAAAGATAAACAGGTCGCTGTCTTTTTTAAAAGCTCCCGATTTCTGTATATATCATCCCCTGTTTGCCGCGCTCAGACTTCATAAGTGAAATATTGGCTGCTTTCATATGACCTTTCGGAGCTTCAGTCACGGGGATCATCTCCCCTCCTTTATATTCTGCTCTTCTTATAAGGGTTATATGGGGCGAAAATCTTTTCCTGTCAAAGGGTATGCCATGCTCAGCCAGTTCCTTTCTCAGACGCTTCACATATGCTGCAAGCTTCGGGTTCTCCGATAGCCCCGCCCAGAAAAGGTCGCCGTAGCTCCCCACACCGGAAAGGCTGATGTCAAAAGGTTCAAAGGAAACCTGTTCCATAGCATCAAGCACTTTATCAGGATTACCGTAGTCCCCGATAAAAGCCAGGGTAAGATGCAGATTCTCCCTTTTTGTAAAGTTTCCTTTTACACCATGTATCTTCATCTCTTCCTGAAATCCCGTAAGTGCATCAAGGATTTTTTCGTTAAAATTGATCGCAATAAAAAGTCTCATATACTTCAACCCATTAAAATATACCCTAAAGGGTTATTTCTAAACAAACTTTAGAAACCACACCCGTTAGGGTATCATCATATTACTGTCTGAAATTTTACTCTGTAACTTCCTTTGCACTTTCTTTTACATCTGCAGGTATCTCGATCTTATCAATAGCATTGTAATTATCCATTGTAACATCTACAAAAAAATCATCAACGCTGACCGCGATATTGTCCGCACTTCCGGTTTGTGATGCAGCCTGCTTAAAGATACTATCTCCGTATTCTTTGGCATCCATATATGTTCTTGCAGGAAAGCCTGTATCTTTGTATACATAAAGTTCACAGTTTGCTGAAGCCGCAGAGAAGTCAATGGTGCTGAACTGAGATGTGCTGTCACTTCCAAGAGCCGTGAAGGTTTCCTGGAAGATCTCACCCGGGATCTTAGCAGTGATCTTGTAAACGTCTTTGCCGTTTATCTTCTCACCTTCCGTAAGAACGGCCTCGATATTTCCATCGGCGATCTGTTTGTAAACACTCAGATTGTTCAACTTGTCAAATTCAATCTTTGTGTCAGTCACCTGCTTTGTCCAGCCTTCTTCTACACCGCTTCCTTCACTTTTTGTGTAAACAACGTATTTACCGTCTTCTTCAACCGCATAAGCTTCAGACTTTACTTTGATCTCCTGTCCGAGCATTTCCATATCCATATCAGCATTCATATGAACCTGCTTGGACTCAACAACACCTTCACCATTGAGCTTCATATCCATCTTCACAGACATATCAGTTCCGCTTGCTGATACTGCATAATTCATCTTTGTCTCACCGTCAAATGAATATGACTTTACTTCATCCATTTTTTCGGAAACCGTCTTTGCAATGCTCTGTGCAGTCACTTCTTCAACAGTCTCTATTGTTGCATCAGAACTGCTTTTTGCCGTAGTAGTCTGTGTTCCCGCTCCGCCTCCGCAACCTGCAAGTACTCCCGCAACTGCGATCGCTGCTGCACCTATTGTAATAAAACTCTTCTTCTTCATGACAAATCCTCCGTTCATTAACCTTTTGTTGTAAACATGCAATTTCCCAAAACATGGGAGAACTTACATACTTCTATCGTCTCCCTAACTATAATTTTATACCCAAAACAGGGTGTAAGACAAGGTTTAAAAGGTCAGATTCACATATTTATACAATCGTCTTCTTTTAAAATGCTCTCCGCCACTTTTATATCCCCGGGAGTGGTCACTTTTATGTTTTTTTCATCCCCTTCGATGATCCTCACCGGTACATCCGAATATCTCTCCACCAGTGAAGCGTCATCGGTAGGAATAAATATCTTCCCTTCTTCTTCCCATTTTCCATATGCATCCCGCAGGACTTTTACCCTGAAGCATTGGGGCGTCTGTGCCGCAAATAATCTGCTTCGTTCGGGCGTGCCTGTTATCACGCCCTCCGACACTTCTTTGATGGTATCCTTTACGGGAACCGCTGCGATACAGGCTTCGTATTTCTTCACACTGTCTATACATGAATTTATAAGTTCCGGGGTCACCATTGGACGTGCAGCGTCATGTATAAGAACGATATCCTCATCCGATGTCTTATCCAGTCCGTTCTTAACAGAATAAACCCTTTCACTTCCGTTTTGTACAAAGCAGGTAAACTTAGAGATGTCATGCTCTTTTATGATCTTTTCCAAAAATTCTATGTACTCATCACTTACGGCGATGATGATACCGTCAACCCTGCTTTCCTCAAATGCACGGAGCACATAAGAAATCATGGGGCTGTCATTGATGTCCATGAACTGCTTCGGTATATCCGATCTCATCCTTGAACCCACACCACCTGCGGGAATGACTGCGTATACTTTTTCCGACATAACATCGCTCCTTATCTTGTCCCGGTAAGTCCCAGTCCCGGCACGGCGTTCAGGTCATACCCGGCAGTCTCACCTTTAATATATTTATAAAAAGCTGCCGAACCTATCATTGCCGCATTGTCAGTACACATAAGTACTGACGGACTGTAGTACTTTATGTTTCTTTTAGCGCATTCATTTTCCAGAGACTCCCTGAGATAAGAATTTGACGCCACTCCTCCCGCTATTGCAAGCTTCGTTATCCCTTTATCTTCGCACATTTTAATGGCTCTGTCTGTAATGGCATCCACCACCGCCTTCTGAAAGGACGCTGCAACATCGGCTTTGTTTATCTCTGTACCCTGCATCCCGCATGAATTCAGGTAATTGAGCACAGCGGATTTAAGTCCGGAAAATGAAAAGTCCATGGGTGCATCAGCTATGTTAGCCCTTGGAAAATCAACGGCATCGGGATCACCCTCTTTTGCAAGTTTGTCGATCTTGGGGCCTCCCGGATAACCCAGTCCCAAAGCTCTCGCCACTTTATCAAAAGCTTCCCCGGCTGCGTCATCCCTTGTTCTGCCTATTATCTCGTATTCGCAGTAATCATTTACCATTGCAAGATAGGTATGTCCTCCGGAAACCACCAGGACACCGAAGGGTGGCTCAAGATCATTATGCTCTGTAAAATTTGCACTGATATGACCTTCTATATGATTGACGGCAATAAGAGGTTTGCCACAGGAAAAAGCAAGTGCCTTTGCATGGGCAACTCCCACCAGGAGCGCTCCAACAAGGCCCGGTCCGTAGGTAACTGCTATGGCATCTATATCATCAAGTGTGACTTTTGCCTCTTCCAGTGCCGCCCGTATTACCGGATCGATATTTTCTATGTGCTTTCTTGAAGCTATCTCAGGAACCACTCCACCGTAAGTCTTGTGAATATCTATCTGTGAATTGATGACATTGGACAAAACTTCCCGCCCGTTTACAACAACTGCGGCAGCCGTCTCGTCACAAGAACTCTCGATCGCCAGTATCGTAATATTGTCTTTCATTCTATCTCACATACTTTCTCGATATAATAAGGCACATCAAAACCTTTATAATCAGAAACCAAGCGTCGTTCAAGATCGTTAATGTCTTTTATCGTATCGTCACCGCCGTAACCGAACTCTTTTTTTAGACCATCCAGGGTAAAACGTCCGTATACTTTGCCGCTGCAGCAGCTTTTTCTTAGAATGAATAAGTCTTCCATAGATTACTCCTCCGCAAACTTCAGGGTCCTGCTCATACCGCATTTTCCGACGACTGTATTCGGAAATATCTTTTTGGCATTTTTTATAAAATCCTGCGGTCTGATAAGGGCAGGGCTGAAATGTGTCAGCCACATCTCCGAAACAACCGCTTCTTTCGCCAGCTTTGCTGCCTCGGAAAAAGTCATGTGTTTGTACTCAACGGCCTTGTTGTCTCTTGAGTCATCACCGTACATACCCTCGCAGATAAAGATATCCGAATCTTTTGCCATTTCCGCGATCACAGGCACCGGTCTGGTATCTGTGCAATAGGTCACCTTCAGACCTTTTCTGGCATCTCCCATCACCATATCGGGAGTATAAACTTTTCCTCCATCCTCAACTGTTTCACCGTGCTGGAGTTTATTCCAGAACTTTAAAGGTATCTCCAGTTCCTTTGCCCTGTCCGCATTAAATTTGCCGAGCCTTGGGATGTTCAGGGAATATCCGTAGCATGTGATCTTGTGCAGCACCTTGAAAGCATCTAACTCATATCCGCCGATGCTTAAATGCTGCGTTTCACCTTCCAGTTCTTTAAGTTCTATATCAAACGGAAGCTCCGGTGCCACTACTCTCAAAGAAGACACCACTCTCTTTAATCCCTTTGGTCCTATTATGGTTATGGTTTCTGTCCTGTCAGCGTTTCCTATGGACAGCAAAAGTCCGGGCAGTCCGCTTATATGATCCGCATGGAAATGGGTAAAGCAAATGATATCTATATCATGGGTACTGAGTCCTGCTTCTTTCATTGCGATCTGGGTACCCTCACCGGAATCGATGAGCAAACCTGTTCCATTGTATTTGGCATACATTGATGTAAGCCATCTTCCGGGGAGAGGCATCATCCCGCCGGTTCCAAGTAACGTTATATCTAACACGGAAAAACTCCTTTATTGCTCCTTCAAATATTGCATTACGATCCCGTCTTCTTTGGGATCTGAATAAAAATCTTTTCGCTCTCCCACAGCCTTAAAACCGATCTTTTCATAAAGACCGATGGCCGCTTCATTGCTCTTTCTTACCTCTAAGAAAAAAGTATCGACACCGATCTTTTCCCCTTCATCAATGAGGTATTTTACTATGCCATGACCTATGCCTCCGTGACGGAAATCCTTATCCACCGCCACGTTGGTTATCTCAGCCTCGGGTCCGGATATATACATCCCCGCATATCCCTTTACGGAACCGCCGCTTTCGCATACCGCAAAAAAAGCATCCGGGTTTTCAAGGGACTCCTTAAAAGACTTTTCAGACCATGGATGCGGTATCGAGTCTTTTTCAATACGCGCAACCGCTTCCGCATCTTCAGGCTTCATCCTCCTAAACCTGTTCCTTTCAGCCTGGGATTCGGACAGATACTCAGGCAAAAGTCCGGCAGATGATGATACTTCCCCTGCCTCTATCTTTGACAGTGCCGCCGCCGCCACTCCCGCTGCCCTGGGCATCCTGATGTGTTCCGGAGCGAACATGAACTTTTCTCCGCTCACCTTTTCTTTTATGATATCCACAGCATCCCCCAGAAACATGACTTTTTTCTCGTATTTTTCAAGATGCTCTACGAGAGCGTCATACTCCATCACCGTATCTTTTAATACCGGCTGCATCTTTCCTGCTGCGTATTCATATATGCCGCAAAAAGCCCTTTCTCTTTTTGCATCCATAAGGGGACAGATAAAAACATCCTCCACTGGCACGTTCATGGCAATGGCCTCAAGTGAAGATACAGCAACAGTCTTTATATCATGCGCAAAGGCAAGTCCCTTTACGGTAGCGATCCCGATCCTGAGCCCCGTAAATGACCCGGGGCCTGTAGAGACTGCTATATGATCCATGTCCGACACCTTTAACTGCGTACTTTTAAACACCTCCTCTACCATGAGAAGAAGTGTCGCAGAATGATTTTTACTTATATTTGTCGTGTACTCTGCTACCGGTACTCCGTCTTTTGTTATGCAGACAGATGCAACGGAAGAAGAGCTTTCGATCCCTAAAATGTACATTTACTAAAAGTCCGTTTCTATTATCCTGTAGTCTTCGCCTTTTAAAATATCTTTTTTTATGATCACATTCTTTACTTTTACGGGAAGATACTCCTTTATCTTTTCTGACCATTCGATAAGACACACACCATCACCGTAAAGGTACTCGTCTCCTCCTATGTCTTCCAGTTCAAAGGCATCCTCAAAACGGTACACATCAAAATGATATAAGGGCAGCCTTCCGCTCTCATAAACGCAAAGTATGGTAAATGTGGGGCTTGTCACGTCCTCCGTGACACCGAGTCCTTTCGCAAAGCCCTGGGCAAAGGCAGTCTTTCCCGCACCAAGGTCTCCGGATAGACAATATATGTCTCCGGAGACTGCTCTTTCAGCTAACTTTTTTCCAAGTTCAAAAGTTTCGTTTCTTTCGTTTGTTTCGTATATCATGTTATCAGATTTTTCGGTTATCAATTACCCGGACGGCAAGACGTCCTGTTTTGTATTACTTCACTAAGTATTAAATTTTACGGTTATCGATTACCCGGACGGCTTTCCCTTCGGATCTTATGATAGACTTCGGTGCAACAAGCGTTACATCGGCCTTGATGCCAAGCATCGATCGAAGTGCTTCTACAAGCTCCTTTTGTCTGTCGGTTATCTCACCGAGATTGTCAGTGAATATCTCCGGTGTCATCTCCACATGCACGTCAAGAGTATCCGCGTTATTCACACGGTCAACTATAATCTGGTAATTAGCCTGATATCCTGCCTTTAATAGAACTGTTTCTATCTGGGACGGGAACACATTAACACCTCTTATGATCAGCATGTCATCGGTTCTTCCCAGAGGCTTGCTCATTTTAATATGGGTACGTCCGCAGGAGCATTTCTCACGGGAAAGGATACAGATATCCCTTGTCCTGTATCTTATAAGGGGAAATGCTTTTTTTGTAATAGATGTAAATACAAGTTCTCCCTTTTCACCGTCCGGCAAAGGTTCTCCCGTATCCGGGTCAACCACCTCAGCGATGAAGTGGTCTTCGTTTACGTGCATACCTGCCTGGGCACTGCACTCAAATGCAACCCCCGGACCGCTCAGTTCCGTAAGACCGTATATATCATGTGCCTTTATTCCAAGGGTATTCTCAATGTCTCGGCGCATCTCCTCGCTCCAGGCCTCCGCACCGAAGATACCTGCCTTAAGAGGGATATCCTCCGGTCTCATCCCCTTTTCTTTCATGGACTCTCCCAGATATGCCGCATATGACGGTGTACAGCAAAGGACCGTAGCCTTAAGATCGTTAATGAACATTATCTGGCGCTCCGTATTTCCGGAAGATGTAGGTATGGTAAGACTTCCCACCTTGTGGCTTCCGCCGTTTAACCCCGGACCGCCGGTAAAAAGTCCGTATCCGTAAGAAACCTGGACCACGTCCTCGTTTGTGGCACCGGCCGCAACAAGCGCTCTGGCACAGCAGTCTTCCCAAAGATCTATGTCATCCTGCGTATAGTAAGCAACCACTCTTTTACCTGTGGTACCTGAGGTGGACTGTATCCTCACACAATCCTTAAGAGGTACTGCAACCAGCTTATCCGGATAGTTCTCACGAAGATCGGCCTTTGTAATAAAGGGCAGCTTATGCAGGTCGTCACGTCCCTTGATGTCCTCAGGACTTACTCCCGCATCCTCCATCATCTTTTTGTAATAGGGCACATTATCCCATACATGCTTTACCTGGGCCACAAGCCTTTCATCCTGCCATTTTTTTATCTGCTCCGGTGAAGCACATTCTATATCTTTCTGGTAATATTTTTCCATGACAAACGGTTCTCCTAAAAAACGAAACTTTTTTATGCAAAATTGCAGTACTATTTTACTCTTATGCGCCTATTTTAACAAGAAAAAAAGCAAAAATCACTTGAATAAAAAGGTTAAATTTCATATAATGATGAGCAGATGTTGAAAATACGTAAATACATCAAATGATTTTTGAGAGAAAAAGGAGACAGATAGCATGGGTAAAATGATTGCTATTGTTGCAGCTATCGCGTTCGGACTTGCTCTTCTTGCGATGAATCTTCCTAAGATGCATCCTGCCGGACACGGTGAGGAAGGCGAGCATCATTCTTCTGCTTACAGTATTGTTGAAGAGGTTGACGCTTAAGGAAAAGACCGACATTAAAAAAGGGACAACATATAAAGCGCTTGGCGATACAATCGACAATGCCGGGCGCCTTATGTGTTGTCCCTTTTTATATCTGTTATTTACTCTTTAAAGTTCCTTCCCAGTTCAAAGGCTTTTATATTCATCTCAACGAACTTTTCGGGAACCGTATCTTTTATAACTTTGATCCATTCTTCTTCAGGTATATCAAAATAATGGGAAAGCCTTCCGATAAGAACCACGTTAACGGCTTTTACGGATCCTGCTTCCTTTGCCAGGGCAAGACAGTCCATGGCGTCCACATTTACTCCTGCAGCTTTTAACTTGTCCGGCAGATTCTCCGGATACTTTGCAGCCCCGGTAATAACGGGCATGGGATCTATGGACTGTATACTCGTTACTATGTGACCATCGGGTTTAAGATACTTTAACCAGCGCGCCGCTTCAAGTATCTCGAATGAAACTATAAAGTCAGCCTCCCCCTCGTCTATAACCGGAGAATACACCTTGTCACCGTATCTTACATAAGTCACCACGCTTCCTCCGCGCTGACTCATGCCGTGTACTTCGGAGACCTTTACGTCATGACCTTCCGAAAGAAAGAGGTTTCCCAGGAGTTTGCTGGCAAGAAGCGATCCCTGTCCGCCAACGCCGACTATCATTATGTTTTTTGTATCCATAATTTATCCCTCCTTCTCTTCTCTCTCAAACGCGTCAAACGCACACATCTGCTTGCATACATCGCATCCCACGCAAAGTGTCCTGTCCACATGGGACTTGCCGTCCTTCATGGAAATTGCGGGACAGCCTATCTTCATGCAGGCGCTGCATCCCGTACACTTATCTGCATTGACCGTAAGAGGCGTATTATGCTTCACAAATTTCAGCAAAGCACAGGGTCTTCTTGCGATGATCACGGAAGGCTCCGGTGCTGCCAGTTCTTCCTTTAAGATTCTGTCACACTCCTTTAAGTCATAAGGGTCCACTACTGTAACCCTCTTTATACCCATGGCTTTGCACAATGCCTCAAGATCTATCTTTCCTGCCGGATCACCTTTTATGTTATACCCGGTTGTAGGATTTTGCTGGTGTCCTGTCATTCCCGTAATGGAGTTATCAAGAATGATAACCGTGGAATCAGACTCGTTGTAAGCGATATCGGCAAGTCCCGTCATTCCCGAATGCATAAATGTCGAGTCTCCCAGAACACCTACAGTTTTATAGTCAGTATTACCTTCCATAGCCTTATTAAATCCGTGGACTCCGCTGACGGATGCTCCCATACAAAGGGTCATGTCCATGGCAGAAAGGGGCGCTACGGCGCCCAGTGTATAACATCCGATATCACCCAGAACGACACATTTATTCTTGCTTAACGTGTAGAAAATACCTCTGTGCGGACAACCGGCACACATGATGGGCGGTCGTACGGGTATTTCTTCGTCCAAAGACTTTCTTTCGTGAACCTCTCCACCTATTTTTTCAGCTATAAGCTTTTGAGAAAACTCACCGCATACGGGAAGGATATCTTTTCCTTCTACCTTTAGTCCCAGTACTTTGCAGTGGTTCTCAATAACGGGATCAAGCTCTTCCACAACTATCAGTCTGTCAACTTTTCCGGCGAAGTCTTTTATAAGCTTTTCAGGGAGCGGATTTACCATTCCAAGTTTTAATACGGAAACCTTTTCTCCGAATACTTCTTTTACATACTGGTATGATGTGGATGAAGTTATTATGCCCACTTCTTTGCCGCCCCACTCGATCCTGTTGATATCCGAAGTCTCCGCCCATTCCCTGAGAGCCTTTGTTCTTTCTTCAATAACAGGATGGCGCTTCTTTGCATTTCCCGGCATCATCACATATTTGCCGATGTTTTTTTCATATGCTTTTACTTCAGGCACGACTCTTTCCGAAGTTTGACAGACCGATCTGGAATGAGCGATGCGGGTACACATCTTCATAAGCACAGGCGTATCGAACTTCTCAGATAGCTCATAAGCAAGTTTGGTAAATTCAAGAGCTTCCGCAGAATCAGCCGGCTCAAGCATGGGAACCTTGGCCGCTACGGCGTAGTGTCTGGAATCCTGTTCGTTTTGTGAGGAATGCATCCCCGGGTCATCCGCCACACCTATGATGATACCGGCATTTACCCCTGTATAAGACATGGTAAAAAGCGGATCTGCAGCTACGTTCAGACCAACGTGCTTCATACCGCAAAAAGATCGCTTACCTGCAAGGGATGCCCCGAAGGCAGCTTCCATGGCCACCTTTTCATTTGGTGCCCACTCGCAATATATCTCATCAAAAGCAACGGCTTCTTCAGTGATCTCGGTACTGGGAGTACCGGGATAACTTGAAACAAAGGAACATCCCCCTTCAAAGAGTCCCCTTGCCACTGCTTTATTTCCTAACATAAGTTGTTTCATTGGCATTTCTCCGATTTAAGTTATTTTTTCAATTCTAACATAAAAGAAATAAGTATCACAGTCCCCGGTTATTTTTTGTGATTTCACAAAAAATACACATTTTTGCTAATTTGACTACCTTTTTTTTATTTTTTCATTTGACAAAACTTTTAATATATATTATATTCCTATTCGCTGTTTTCAAAACAGGTTGATGAATATTTTCTCTACTATTTTTCTCTACTTATCACTTAAACTTTTTATTTTTCTTACATTAAAAATCCTAAAAACCATCAGGATATTACTACACTTACAAACAACCACTACAATTATTTTTTTCTTATATCAAACTGTTTTGGTATGACAACAGCATACACCACACCCCGGTTCAACTGCCGTGGTGTGGTTTTTTAATTGACAAATCCTCCGTCGGATACCAAAACCTGACCGGTAATAAAAGAAGCCTCTTCGGAGGCCAGGAAATTTACGGCGTTTGCTATATCCTCAGGCGTTCCCAAACGGGAAAGAGGTGTCTGTTCCGCCAGTTCTTTTAACACATCTTTCCCTAAGACCTGCACCATATCCGTGTTGATCACTCCGGGAGCAACACAGTTTACGCGGATATTGCTTGGAGCAAGTTCCATTGCAAGAGACCTGGTAAGCCCGATAAGCGCATGCTTTGTGCATGAATAAGTCACCTCACAGCTTGCACCGTGAAGTCCCCATATTGACGATATGTTTATTATGCAGCCGGACTTTCTCTCAAGCATCCCGGGCAGTACTGCCTGTATCGTGTTCCTTGCGCCGTTCAGATTCGTACTGAAGTATTTATCCCACAACTCATCAGTAACATCCTGAAAAAGTGCCTGACCCGCCACGCCCGCATTATTTACAAGAAGGGTCACGGGCCCCAGGCTTTTTACGGCCTCTCCCACCATTGCATTCACCTGATCCCTGTTTCCCACATCAGCACGGCACATTACGGCACTGCAGCCCCCGCCTTTTAATTCCTTCAACAGTTCTTCCGCTTTGTCTTGTCTCTCTACAAAGTTAATGCAGATATTGTACCCTTCCCGGGCAAGCCTTTTTGCCACGGCACGTCCTATACCTCTTGATGAACCCGTAATTATCGCTGTTTTATTCATGATCAGTCTGATGTCTCCTGTAATTTCTGAAAGTGTTCCCAAAGATTGGTTTTAACTGTTTTTCATTTTATCCTGTTTATTCAAATACTTTTTTATATTAAACCTTTTGCAGTTTTTTTCAAACCCGGAGTTTCAATTACTACACATGTTATATTTTTCTGCCTTTATTAAAAAATAACAGATTCGTATTTGCCTTTTAAACACAGAATCTGTTACTTATTAAAAAAGTGTTGATCTTTTTCAAAATTCAGTTACTTCAACTGTCTTGAGAAGGGTAGAATCATAGTAAACATCTACCTTGTCTCCGACCTTCAAATCTCCCGTATCAGACATGGGAAATGCCCACTGGATATAACTCTGATTTGCCGGGAATGTTTTGGTTGACAGCATTGCGCCAAGTGATTTGCCGTTGAACTTAAGGTCAAATTTCCTGCAGTCAAACTCATGCTCTTTATCGGTATTATTTGCGAAAATAACTGAGAAGTTGAATGTGGATCCTACAAGATCTATTGCCACATCATTTATCTCTACCCCGTCATCGTTTACATAGAGATGTTCTCCCCTCGTAGATGAGTCTGATGTTTCTGCCGAACTTGAAGTGTCTGCAGATGTTGCAGACTCAGTAGTCACCCCATTCGTCACAGTCGATAATGTCTCTTCTTTTTTATCTTCACCACATCCCGTAAGCATTGCTGCTGATAAAACTCCTGCTATTACAGGCATCGTAAGTAATATTCTTTTCTTCATATCCTTATTATCCTTTCTTTTTTCCCAATGCACTGATTATCGCCATCACGATCCCCCCTATCATGACGGATATCCAACAGTGACTCCAGTTTCCTTCTATGAATGCCCAAATGAACATGACCACCACTGATGAAATACTTATAACAGGGTACCAAGCCTTTAAATTCATTTTGAACACCTCCCTTATTCAGAACATTTCTCATCATCTTTTCCCTGTTTTTATTATAATACAAGGATATTTTGTAAAGCCCTGCAAAGGCGTAAGCGGTCGTTTTTTGCGATCAAGCGGTAAGCGTTTTTAACAAATGTCAATAAATCATCTTTGAAATTATGCTATACTGTTCTGCGATATTTTTTTGTTGCACCAAATCAGATATATCCGCAAAAAAGCAGGGTTCTTAATGAAAAAAATAAATGTAAGATTTAGCAGGGAAAATGATAAAAGTGATATCGATGTGATTTTTTGCGCATCAGAAGAAGACAGGCAGGTAAGTTCACTTATGGATCGTGTCAGGGACCCTTTGGCAGGACATATTACCGTACACGACCATAACGGCTCATCCGTAACTCTGAATGACATGACTGTCATAAGTATCTCTACGGAAAATAAAAAACTTAAGGTAATAACCGAAGACGGTGAATACGAATTAAGAAAAACATTGCGCGACGTTGAGAAGAATCTTGATCCTGCCAGATTTCTAAAGATATCCCGTTACGAGATCATTAACCTGGGAAAAGTCAGGAAATTTGATTTTTCAGTATCCGGATCTTTTCGCATAATAATGCAGAACGGATTGGAAACATGGGCATCAAGACGGTTGATACCCGACATAAGAAAGAGACTTGAAGGGAAGGAGTAAAAACTATGTTATCAAAAACCGTACAAAGGATAATAATGGGATTTGTTCTGGGGATGGCCATCGGGAACGTCATAGCCCTGATAACCGGATATGTGAGTACCGGAAATACCTTATTTTTCGCACCGGAACTTATAGCACGAACCGGAAGCCAGCTTGGAGCTATGACCGCACAGACCTTATTGTCAGGTCTTGTCGGTGCGGTGGCTTTCGGCGGGATCAGCTGGCATGAAATGGAACGTCCGGGCATGCTGATATCTGCTCTTTTGCATTTCGGCACGATAATGGCAACGTATATACCTATCGCCGTCTATCTTTATTGGATAAGACCTGTTCCGGCGGATATCGGTATCATGACCGGGATAATGGCGGTGGCATTTTTCATCATATGGATCATTATGTATGCGAAGTATAAGGCGGAGGTCAGGAAATTAAATGATCTCCTGACGACAATATAGTAAAAACTGTTCATTTCGGCAAAAAATGACAAGGGAGACGTTATTTTTTTTATCTCCCTTGTTATTTTTCTCATCTCCCGCAAACAATTGCTCCGGTCTTACGTATACGGACTCTGCGGCATGCACCTTTGCCCAGAAATTCCTCCATTTTTTCAACATAGATCTCTGACTTCTCCTTAGGCACAAAAGCAATGATGCTTCCTGCAAAGCCTCCGCCCTGGATCCGTACCGCACCTGCGCCTTCCAGTATATGGGCGGCAAAAGCAAGGCTCAAAGCCACGGACTGATGCTTAGTATCTTTGTAATTATCAACATTTTGCAGATACATAAATGAGGATCTTCCCGAAGCATTTACGAGATCAAGAAATTTTCCGACATCACCTTTTCCCAACGCCTCTTTCTGGCTTCTTACCCTCTTTTGTTCATCATACCAGTGCATGGCACGCATGACCGCCCTGTCACCTGCTTTTATCCTCAATACCGGCAGATGTCCGTAAAAGACGTCTTCCTTTACATCACAGAGTCGTTCCGCACCAAGTTCGTTTGCTACGGAATACATCTCATCCGGGATAGCGTTGAATTCCTCTGCCATACCGGCGTGGCTTCCTCCCGTATCGGTAACTATGATATCCAGTCCCGCAGATTCAAAGTCAAAATCAATTGGTGTTATCTTTGGTTCTTCCGGATCTTGAAAATCAAAAATATTTATCCCGCCTGTTATGCACGCCATCTGGTCCATAAGACCGCATGGTTTTCCGAAATACTCTTTTTCGGCATACATACCTGCATAAGCCAGCTCTTCCCTGCCCAATCTCCCGTCACAAAACAGATCATTTAAGACCACACCCAGAAGCATCTCAAATGCAGCTGACGAAGACATTCCGAGTCCGCCCGGAATCTCTGAGGATGCATACATATCAAAACCCCCGACTGAAAAGCCTTTATCCGAAACTGCTCTCACCATACCGCGTACAAGTGCTGAGGTTGTATTTTTTTCATCGGCCCTGATATTTGTATTTTTGCATGAGATATTAATAACACCGTATCCTTCCGACAAAATGTTGATCACATCAGTTCCGTTTGCTGCCGCACAGGCTAAGATATCGGCGTTTACCGTACCCGTCAGCACGACTCCTCCCTGGTGGTCTGAGTGGTTACCGGTCAGTTCCAACCGCCCCGGGGACGAAAATACCTTTACGGCATCGGTATCGGTGTCCGGAAATTCCCTTATAAATCCTTCTGTAATACGTTTGATCCTGTCTTTTTTCATTAAACTCTCACCTTTCCGATAAAACTGTCCGGTTTCTCCTTATATTTTCTACATCTTCACTCTTTTACCCGACGTGCTTATCGCCCCTTCCGGACACACAAGGGCACAAAGATGACATCCGACACACTTCTTACCGTCCATTATGATATGGCGTTCCTCGTTCATGCTAAGCGCCTGATGTCCTCCGTCGCGACATGATATCACACATCTTCCGCAGCCGATACACCTGCTTCTGTCAAACATGGGGAAAACCCTGGAATCTCTTTCCAGCACATCCGTGGTATCACTTACATGAGAAAGTCCAAGCCCGCATACATCTGCCACATTTGCAAAACCTTTCATTGCCAGAAAGCGGTCAAGTCCTGACAACAGATCATCTATAATACGGTATCCGTACTTCATCACAGAAGTTGTCACCTGCACGCTGCCTGCTCCAAGCAAAATAAAATCAAGCGCATCTTTCCATGTCTCAATACCTCCCATGCCGCTCAGATGCATACCGGAAAGCTGACTGTCATGCCCCATCTCCGCCATAAAGCGCAGCGCTATAGGCTTCACGGCGTTTCCGCTGTAGCCTCCTACTGCAGACATGCCGTTTACATCCGGAGCCGAAACAAAGGTGTCCGGGCTTACACCCATGATACTCTTGATAGTATTTATGGCTGCTATACCGTCCGCTCCGCCTCTTTTTGCAGCTTCCGCCGCCTCGGTCATGGATGCCACATTTGGGGTCAGCTTCGCAAGGACCGGTATTGTGCATCCTCTCTTTGCAGCCGCAGTCAGCTCTTCCACAAAACGGGGCACCTGACCGATATCAGATCCAAGTCCTCCGTCTGCCATGTTGGGACAGGAGAAATTCAACTCCACAGCGTCAGCTCCCGCCTCCTGACAGACACGGGACAACTCCTCCCATTCTGATTCGTTTTGCCCCATATAGGATACAATGACCGCCTTTTCAGGATACTTTTCCTTCAGTTTACGGACGGTATCCATGTTCTCTTCTACGGTTCTGTCGGAAAGCTGTTCTATATTCTTAAATCCTATAAATCCCCCTGCGGATCCCGGTACGCTTCCGAACCGGGGAGAAGCCTCATGAATATCAAATGAACAGACCGTCTTAAATACCGCTCCTGCCCATCCTGCTTCAAAAGCCCTTGCACACATATCGTATGTGCTTGATACCACAGACGAAGACAAAAGAAAAGGATTCTCCAAATGTATACCGCAAAGATCAGTATTTAGCCGGTTATTATCCGGTTCGATCTCTGAAACCTCCGGCTTCACTTCGCTATGGAGTCGGGATACCAGTTCCTTTACAGGCACCTTTCCCGCTTTAACACATGCCTTTTCACATGGTGCGTCGCAATCTCTGCACGGATCCTCTGCAGGAAGCTTTACTGCTGCACACGCTTCATTATCAAACCATATACTTCTCAATAACCCAGCCGGGTCTGTCTTACTGCATACCGATGAACACGGTGCATCGTTACATAATGTGCAGTTTATCATGTCTTTTCTGTTTATCTTGTTGTTAAACATAGGCTCTTCTCCTGTCCGGCTTTTGTATTTAATATTGACAACATCCATTTCCAAGTTATTTGTCCCGTATACCCCAAAATCTAACGGTTATATCCTGATCTTTAAATATAAAGAAAAAAGAGGATGATCAGTCTGAAAAACATTGATGCATCCTCAAAAATCTTTTTTATTCGTCGTCCGTCTTTTTATGTTTCTCTTTGATGGCTGCAAAGCGGGCTTTCATCTTATTACGGCGTTCTTCCACCTTAGCCTGGTGTTCTTCCTTTTTCTGATTACGCACTTCAAGTTTTGCCAGATTTTCCATTTCCTTTTCCATATCTCTAGCCCTTTCAACCTCCTGTTCCACAACAGCAGCATCAAAACGGGCGATTATGGTCTTGTACTTGGAAAGCAATTCATCAATCTCGCTCTCATCCTTTTCTTCAGCCAGACCTATGATCGCAAGGGTATTATCGCTGAGCTTTAGGATCATCTGCTCAAGCATGGATGCGGTTTCAGCGGTTTTATCTGTTTCGGAAACCACTCCTGCAAAGGATCCGACACTTGCCCCCAGTAGCATACCCAAAGGTCCTCCCAAGATACCTATACACATACCAATAAGTCCGCCTTTGGCCATATCATCCATGGCATCCGGTTCGATAACAAAATTGTCTAAAATCGTGTAGTAACCGTTTTTCTTGTCAACAAGAACGGCCTCAGACATAATGGATGTCTTAAGTCCTTTTTGATTTTTAAGCTCTGTGATAGCCTGATAAGCTTCACTTTCAACCTCAAATATAGATACAACAACGTTTAACATGATGATTACCTCCTTATCTTATGCTTATTAGGTTTCTTTTTCTCCCTACACTAAAAGTATATAAAAATCCAAAATAAAACTCAACAAAAAAGCAAAAGATAAGTCAGAAAAAATCCTGCTTTTCTTTTGCTTTTATGATGTTATTTACTTTTCTTAATATTCCTGAAGAGCCGGAATGCAAAGAACACACCAAGCCCTATCCCCGCAAAGCCCATAACACGGAATATTATCCTTATAGCCTCGCTGTCTCCTGTAAGGGCGGAACTCAAACACATTATGCTGGAGCCTACCAGTAAGGCTGCTATCACAAGACCCCGGGCGGCATACCCCGTAAGACGGTTCATGTCGCCACGTCCCTTTTCTTCAAAGCCGAAATCCGTATTCAGTCTGAGCTGCCCCTTTTCCATCATGTCGAGGGCTTCCGCTGTCTTTGAAGCAGAATTCGTGACCCCCTGGAAAAGCTGCAGCAGCTTCATGGCGATCTCGGGGTTCATCTCTCCGGGATTTTCGAGATTAAGATTGAATTTTTGTCCGATATTAACCTTGTCCGTGAAGTAGTTCAGAATGTTTACATCTGGACTGATGGTGTTAATGGTACCCTCAAGGGCTATAATGCCGCGGGCAAGATTGGTAACAAAGGGGTCGATCTTCATGTTCTGTTCTTTAAGACAATCCAGAACCGTGCTCAGAAGATCTCCCAGATCAAAATCGCCGAAATCCGCTCCGCTGTACTGTCCGCAAACGCCTTCACACATCTCAAGCAAAGCCCCGTGATCCACTTCACCCTGAGGTTTTGCCAACTGGAGAAGTGTACGTTTTACATTGTATGCATCCTGCATAACAACATGCGCCACAAGATCAAAAATAGTCTGGCGCTGGTTTGCGGACAAGGTTCCCATCATGCCGAAATCTATCCATTCTATACAATGATCCGGAAGAGGAACCTTTTTTTCATCAGTTGTGTCTTCGTCTGTTTTCCCTGTATTTTCAGCTGTCTCCTTTGTTTCTGTCAATCCGGACGGTACGGGAGTGTCATCTTCTTTTATCAGGACATTTCCAGTATGGGGATCGGCATGATAAAAACCGTCCACCAGGACCTGGGTAGCAAAGTTATCCGCTATAAGCGCCGCAATGCGCCTGCGTTCCTCGGTGCCAAGTGACTCAAGGAAATCAGCTTTGCTTACTTCGGTGCCCGTTACAAAGTCCTCTGTAAGTATAGCTTCACAGCTGAGTTCTCTGTAACATTTGGGGCATCTTACCTTCACGCGGCCGTTATTGAAGTTATAAAAACGCTTCAGATTATCCGCCTCGTTTGTCAGGTCAAGCTCTGTCTTGGAGGTCTGCTCAAGCTCCAGTATCATATCCCTGATATCTACTTTTCCGACCAGCTTTTTTTCAAACTTATCAAGAACCTTTTCGATAAGGGCAAAATCCCGGGCCACAGTATCTACTATACCCGGACGTCTCACCTTTACCGCCACGACAGTACCGTCAAAAAGCTCTGCCTTGTGTACCTGCGCAATGGAAGCGGAACCCATGGGTTTATCACCAAATGAAGCGAAAAGCTCACTTGTGGGCTTCCCCAGGTTTTCCTTGATCTGTGCATGAACTGTTTCCATGTCCATAGGTTCCACTTTTGAGCGCAGACCGGCTAATGCCTCAACGTACTCAGGGGGCAGGTGTTCAGACTGCTGGGATGCGATCTGACCGATCTTTACAAAGGTAGGTCCCAGATCCTGAAGGATATTCACCACTATTTCAGGGGTAAAGCCGTCGTCATAATTATATTTGTTCAACACGGCGATTATCTCCTTCAGCCTGCCATGGGTATCAGGTGTGGCTTTTTTTGCAGCTCTTCTCTGTTTTATCAAAGCTGTGATAAATGATGCCATATCAATACCTCCTTTATTTGACCGTTAATATCCTCACTCAGTATCTTTTGGCGGTGTCACATCACCTTTCGGAAGCTTGCCGAGATACTCCTCAAGGGTTATGCCTTTTTCCGTGATCTCCTTTGCCAGATCGACGTTATCTATATAACGTATATGCCACGGTTCGTAGTTAAATCCCGTAACAGACTCTTTTCCTTCAAGGTAACGGAGTATAAATCCGTGATCGGCTAATTTGGCGTGTATCTTTTCCCAGATTTCAGGGTACTCTACCATGTCCTCGTTCATATACACATCTTTACCGTCTATGTTCAGATAAAGATCAAGCGCCAGTCCCGTGTGATGCTCGGAGAATCCCGGAACTGCCACATACTGTTTCACATATGTCTCGCCGTATTTTTTAGTGAAATCCTCCACTATCTTCTTCTGCGCCTCAACACCTCTGAAAGCACTGTCTAAGTCCACATAAACGCCGTCAGCCTCAAGGTCTTTTTTCAACTCAAGGTATGCATCATAGGCACGGCTTTCCGTCTGCACTTCATCTCCCAGAGAATTGGTGCTCTTTGTAAGTGACACCTCATCCTCCCATTTGTCAGGAAGGGCGTTTTCCTTGTTTACAAGTACCATATAGTCAATGACTGATGCTTTCTCTTCCGTAGTCTCCGTCTGTTTGCTCTCTGTCGTCTCATTTGAGGCCGTCGCTCCGGCTCCGCACCCCACAAGTCCTATACACCCTGCCATTGCCAGGGCAGTAAAAAAAGTTTTCTTCTTCATCTTTGATATCCTCCTTTCCACAGTTACATTATACAACATCCCTCACAAAAAAGATGTTTTTTATGAAGACGCCGGCTTACCCGTTCCCGACATTTTCAACTCACCAAGACGCCCCTTCTTTGCTGCAAGTATAAGGCATACTGCTCCAAGAACAGCGTCTGCTATGACGGCAGGTATCGCGCCTTCAACACCGAAAACCTGATCATATAACAGGTTGCTCTGTACTCCTGCAACCTTATCAAGGTGAAAAACGGATGCCGCGGATTCCAGACCGCTGTTTGGAAGCCCAAAAAGAAAATTCTGGGTAAAATTCCACGCAGTATGTATCCCCATGGGAAACCATATGCTTCCCGTATACCATTTTGCAAGGGAAAAGGATACGCCACATATAAAGATGTCCAGGATAGGCAGGAATCCGGCCCCTGGATTCATGATATGCAAAACCGCAAAGAAGAGTCCGTTTACAAAGATAGACACCCAGAGAGGATATCTTACATTTACACGCTCATATACAAATCCCCTGCACCAAAGCTCTTCCGTCGAACTTTGTATAAAAACGCAAAGAAACGCAAAAAGAAAGAACGGCAGCCGCTCTGCGGCAAAATCAAGATAAAGCCTGATATCACCATGTATCAGAGCGACCGCTATACATGAAAAATTCATTATAAAACCCACAAGGAACCCCAGCAGCAGCTTCCCCGGCGTGTTTCCGGGATGCTTCGGCATAAATGAATCAAATATGAACCTGTTTCTTTTTGTAAAACGCGTATATAAAAATACACCGATAAAAGCCGGCAGAGTAGACAGGTAAAACACCACCGTAAAAACAATCGGATCGTTCACCCCTGAAGGCTTTGCCCCAAACATAGAAGACAAAGGTGATGTTTCATCAAACAGGAGAACATCAAAGGGCACGGAAAAAATGACCATATACCATAATATGGTCACCAGAAGTATCCAGAATATCCGGTCGTGAATGTGAAACTTTCTTTTAATGTCGTTTACCTCCTTTCATATAGGATGCCATGCATTTCGCATTTCTGTTCAGCGCATCGTAATAGTCCGTCGCATCCATCACCACAAAGCTTGCAGGCTTTCCGGGCTCTATACCGTATCTGTCAGTGATATGCAATGTCTTTGCGGCGTTGTGGGTGATAAACCGGTAGCTGTTCATGATATCCTCATATCCCATAAGCTGGCACACATGAAGTCCCATAAATACCACATCACGGAGGTTTCCGTTACCCAGAGGATACCAGGGATCGAAGATATCATCATGACCGAATGACACATTGATACCTGCCTCAAGAAGTTCCTTTACACGGGTCACTCCCCTGCGCTTGGGATAGGTGTCTGCCCGTCCCTGAAGGTGTGTATTTACCAGAGGGTTTGCCACAAAATTTATACGGCTCATCTTAAGAAGCCGCATAAGCTTTAATACGTAAGCGTTGTTGTAAGAGTGCATGGCCGTGGTATGGCTGGCTGTCACCTTGTCAAACAGTCCCAGCTCCAGAGCTCTCGTTGCTACTGTCTCCAATCCCCGGGATGCTTCATCATCGATCTCGTCGCAGTGCACGTCCACCAACTTATCGTATTTGTACGCAAGCTCCATTGCAAAGTTTACGGACTCCACGCTATATTCCCTGGTAAACTCAAAGTGGGGTATGGCACCCACCGCGTCCGCCCCCATCTTTACGGCTTCCGTGAGCAGTTCCTTTCCCTTTGGGAAACTTAAGATGCCTTCCTGGGGAAATGCCACTATCTGTATCTCTGCCACATCCTTTAACTCCTCCCGGAGATCGACCATGGTCTTCATGGCCATAAGGCTCGGATCCGTAACGTCTACATGAGTACGGATGAACTGCACTCCGTGGGCAGCATACATCTGCACAGCCTTTTTCACCCGCTCCCGGATATCATCCTCATTTAATTTTTCTTTTCGCTTGCTCCAGCACTCTATACCCTCAAAAAGAGTACCGGACATGTTCCACACAGGATCCCCTGCCGTCAGGCAGGTGTCCAGATGAACATGTGACTCTATGAAAGGCGGCAGCACCAGCTTACCCTCCAGGTCCTTTACCTCTTCTCCCTCTGCTTGGGTAAGGTTTCCTATCTCTTTGAAAAGTCCGTCTTCAACACGAAAGTCCTGTAGTTGTGTCGAATTTTCTATACAAGCATTTTTAAAAAGCATAAAACCTCCTAAAACGAAAGGGTGTGAAATGATTCACACCCTCCTACAACCAAAAGGATCCCGATAACGATCCTGTCCGGATTATTTAACCTTCTCTAAGCATCTTTTTTGCCTTGGCAAGATATATGATGTATGCGATGTATCCCACCAACATAGCTATACCCGATATCAATCCCATGATACCGTCAACCGCATGAACTACGGAATTGGCTCCGAAGAATATGTTAATGAATGATGCTACGGCTCCGATACCTATACTTACGATGATTATAATGATAAGCTTGCGTCCGAAATTCTGCATGCCTGAATCATTCAGCATACTTGCCAGTGACATTATACCCGTCACAACGCTAACCATAACAAATATCTCACAAACAGTCCTTGCCGTGGCAGCTATGTCTCCCGCTGCTCCGTCTCCTGCGTTGGAACCGGAAAGAAAACTTGCAACAATGGATATTACCAGAACAGCAATGGATACAAAGAAGGCATTACGGAAATTGTTCTCATCCCTGCCTGCCTGTGCAAGTCCCACAAGGTTTATGATGTAGGCTATGATAAACAGTATCATGGCTCCCATCCCCATAAACACCGCGGCTATCACACCGGGAGAACCGATACTGCTCTCCACCGTCTCTTCCGTGATCTCTGTTGTCTGCGACACCGTGTTTATAACAGCGGACGCGCCTCCGACTATCCCGGATATACCGGCGGCTATGATGAGCCCCGTTGCTATGAGATTTAAGATCTCCGCTACCAAAAGTTTACTCACTCCTCTGAATGCATTTGGAAAACTCATAATAATCACTCACTTTCTAAAATATTTTGTTTAGTCTGCAAAAAAATATTATCTTCTTACACTGTTATTATATACCTTTTTAAAGTTTTTGACGCAAAATATTTGATTTTTTTTAGTGTAATATGTCAGTTTCTCTGCCTTTTCAGGTATTCTGATGAAACAGGAAATTCAAAGTATGTATCGGGAAAAGGTTCGTCCTCCAGGGTAAAATGCCACCACTCACAATCGATGGGTTTAAAGCCGTTCCGTTTCATGACATTTTGCAGTATTATCCTGTTTTCATACTGTTCGTCGGACAGATCCCTGTAGTCCGGATGGGAGACTTCACTGAAAAGATCGAAGGGACTTCCCATATCAAGTTCCTTCCCCGTCTTCATATCAAGAAGGGTCAGATCCACGGTACTTCCCCTGCTGTGTCCCGAAAGCTTTGCTATATATCCTTTTGCAAAAAGTTCCTGTTTTTCCAGCTCCGGATAAAAGTATTCCTTCATCCTTATGTCCTGATCCTCTATGCCCCAGAGCACAAAATGCTTAACGGCGGTCACAGGTCTGTAGGCATCAAATATCTTAAGACGATACCCCCGGACCATCATCTCATTGCTCACGGACTTTAGTGCACGGGCTGCTTCTTTGGTCAGGATCGCGCACGGCTCCTCATAACCGTCTATCCTGTCTCCTATAAAGTTATAAGTGGAAAAGTAGCGTATCTCCTGAATGATCCCAGGCACGAAATCCGACAGAAGCACAAAGTCCGACGGATCCATAGTCACTTCTTTTTTGTAATGTTCTTCCATATCTGTTCCTGTCCTTTTATTTAATGATTTTCTTTATCTTTAAAATGTTCTGTCCGTCTTTATATTCGTAGCTTACATCATCCATCAGCTTTCTGACCATGTACACTCCCAGGCCTCCCGGCGTCCTCTCGTCAGCGGAAAGTGATACATCCGGATCATTTACTTCAAGGGGGTCGTATTTTTTACCGTTATCCTTAAACGTGACAGTGATGCTTTCACGGTCCTTATCAGTCTCTGCACTTACGGTCACATCCCCTTTGCCCGGGGCATATGCGTATTTTGCGATATTGCTGAATATCTCATCCACGGCAACATTTATCTTATCTCTGACCTGACAGCTGCAGTCAGTTCCTTTCAGTACTTCACCTACAAGTTCCGTTACTTTTTCGATATTTTCGATGTCCGCTGCTACCCTCAAGGTCCTTTTGCCTCTGCCCGTAAAGCGCACGCACATCATGGTCAGATCGTCAAACTGACGGGCATCTCCGGTGAAATCCTTTACCGCCCTGGCCATTCCCGAAATGATCTTTTCCGGAGACGCACAAGGTTCCTTGTTCAGAACATCCAAAACCCTGTCCGTACCGAAAAAAACTCCGGCTTCCGACTGTGCTTCCGCAAGACCGTCCGTATAAAGGAAAATGCATGAGCCGGGCTCCATATCCATCTCATAGCCGGTGTATGTTGTCCCGGGAAGTCCGCCCAGTACAAAGCCGTGCTTGTCTTTTATCATTGAAAAGTCTTCCTGCGCATTTCTGAATAAGGGATATTCGTGACCGCCATTTGCCGCCGCCAGATTTCCTGTTACCGTGTCAAGGATCCCGAACCATGCCGTCACAAACATCTCCTCATCATTATTTTCGCAGATCTTATTATTTACATCGGCAAGTACCTCTTCAGGTCTTTGCCACTGCCCGGCGCTTGCTTTTATCAGGGTCATCGCCCTGGTCATAAACAACGCCGCAGGGATACCTTTCCCGCTCACATCAGCTATAACTAGTCCCAGCCGGGTATCATCTATCATGAAAAAGTCGTAGAAATCCCCGCCCACTTCCCTTGCAGGGGTCATTGAAGCATATATATCGAATCCGTTTCCGGCAGTATCATCGGGAAATGCAGTCACCAGCATATCGGACTGTATGCGTCTTGCAAGATCAAGTTCGGATTCGATAAGGGATTTTTCCACATCCCTCTCATGCTGTTCAAGAACCATCCTCCGACCCTTGTTTGCGATATCCATACTGATCAGTGAGATTATGAAAAAGAGCATCCATTTGGGGATATAGTTGTAAACAAAGGCATCCCACACAAGGCTTTTCCTGTCAAAGCCCGTATCAAGGACCGCCTGGTCCAGAAATCCCCCTTTGGATATCATTCGTGTTCCTTCGGGAAGAGTTACGATATTCAGATCAAAAAGTCCGTTTACCGAACCCCATAGTGTGGAGATAAAAAAAGTACCGGATGTGATCACCGTGGTAAACACGGTAAGCTTACGGGAAAAATATCTTGCGGAAAAGATCACGGGTATCGCCATAAGTATTGCCGCCTTGTGGGTAAATACACCGTCCAGACCTGCATAGACTACCGCCATGACTATCACAAGGAGCCATTTGAGCCATTTTCTGTCATACTTAAATATCATGCAGATAACGGTCACCGCTCCGGTCTCTATGATCCCCTGGATCAACGGGCCGGTAAGATCTTTGCTCGTCTTAAATATACCTACGGAAAACAGGATCAGTACGATAACAAGAACGACTCCGCTCAACGCCATAACCAGGGTTCCCAGCTTGTTAGCCTGAACCTCGTTCTCATGAAAAGTCTCATTCGCGGTAAATACGTTCCTGAATCTTTTCCATATGCTTTTTTTTCCGCTATCTGTCTCCGTCATGCCTTATCACTCTATAGTCAGAATATCCGAAAAACCTATTATATCAAAGATCTCCATGATCGTCTCGTTGACGTTTATGACTTTCATGCCTTCCTTCGGGCTCATCTTTTTGTGTGCGGCAAGAAGTACCCTGAGACCCGCTGATGATATATAGTCAACATTTTCCATATCTATCGTCAGCCCTTCCGCTTTATCAAACTCCTCTTCCAGGGCTTCCTCAAACCCGGGAGCAGTGGCGGTGTCAAGTCTTCCCTCAAGCTTAACGACTAACTCCTTGTCACTTAATTCTTTTTCAATATCCAGCATAACACGCCTCCTATTTACTGAACTTACCTGATTATATCACTTTTTCGGCCTTTCAAAACCTGTTGTTTGACAAAACAAAGGTCCGGGTCTATAATGCGAACAAATATTCGTTTTGGAGTTTTTATGAGATTAAGAAGGATAGTTCCCGCTTTTCTGATAATAGCCGCTGTAGTCGGTACTGCTACGGGCGCTCTGGCCATCAACAGATTTCCCGTTAATCTTAAGGCATTTACAAAAAATGCCGGAATCTCCCATGAGCGTACCAAGATCGACTACAGCCGCTTTCCGGATTATGACGGACAGGCTTTTATTTATATAAACGATGATGTTCCCGAACTGGATAAAGAAGACGGCTCAAAGGAATTTCAGATATATATGAATCTTGATATTTTGGGCCGCTGCACCGAGACGTACGTCAACGTATCCCCGGATACCATGCCCGTTGAGCCCAGAGGCAGTATCGGCATGGTGAAGCCCAGTGGTTGGCATCTTGTAAAGTATGAAGGTATAGACGGTGATTATCTCTTCAACAGATGCCATCTTATCGGCTACCAGCTCACCGGTGAAAATGCCAACGAAAGGAATCTCATCACCGGCACAAGGTATATGAACACCGAGGGGATGCTGCCCTTTGAAAACAAAGTGGCAGACTATGTAAAAAATACGGGGCATCACGTTCTTTATAAAGTGATCCCCGTATTTGAAGGAAATGATCTTGTAGCAAAAGGAGTGTGGATGCAGGCAATGTCCGTAGAAGATGATAATCTGGCATTTAATGTATTTTGCTATAACGTCCAGCCCGGCATCGAGATCGATTACCGGACGGGGGAGAGCAGGAAAATAGCGGGATGACCGGGGGACGGTTTCCGTATTTTTTGATAATGATCAGCTCTGTGTCTGTCTTTTCGAACATTAGAAGGCGGTCCGAAAAATTCAAGAGCGGCAATCCGGTATACGAATGAAAAGCATACTGTTTGAAAAAAAGCGGCAGGTCTTCCTGTCGCTTTTTTGAGTTTATGCTTTTTATTCGTGCTTATACAGGATTGTCGGTCTTATAATTTTTCAGGACCGGATTCTACAGTTTGGAAAGGCAGATCACGAGAGCTGATCAGTCAAAAAAGACGAAGCCGTCCCATTTACCTTTTTCTATCTTAAAAGAGATGTCCGTAAGAGTCGGGGTCCCTTTTTCATATTCAAATGAAACATTCTCAAATTCGATCATCATAACCTCTCATGTAAACATGTTTCGTATTTTTTTTATCGAAAACTAAAAAAACAGCCGCTACATAAGTAACGACTGTTTCTTAAATAAAAATATATTATCTGCCGGCAGATTTGATCCTTTGTACGGCTCTGTTGAAGGAGTCCTCCGATATTCGCTGGTCTATTGCGCTTTGCTTTTCACGCAGTTCAGCTTCGGCAGCTTCCTTTGCTCTTCTGGCACGCTCGGCATCGATCTCTTCAGGCTTCTCGGCCGAATATACAATAACTGTGACTTCGTTATGATCAACTTTAACTATACCGCCTGATACAACGGCAATCTGCCAATCTGCCCCACCGGGCACTTTATAACGAAGCTCACCTACGGCCACCTGCGCTGTCATCTGTGTATGATTTGCAAGGATCTCCGTACCGCCGTCTTCCGCAGGATAAATCAAGGCATCGCATTCTCCCTGATAAAATAACCTGTCGCAAGAAAGAATCTTTAAGGAAAATGAAGCCATACTCGTTCACCCCTTTTATAAGTTCTTCTCGATATCAGCTGCTTTCTTCTTAACATCCTCAATAGGACCTACGTTGAAGAAAGCTGCCTCCGGATACTCATCCATCTCACCATCAAGGATTGCCTGGAAACCTCTTACGGTCTCTGCTACGGGAACATACTGTCCCGGAACGCCTGTGAAGACCTCAGCAACGTGGAAGGGCTGTGAGAGGAATCTCTCTACCTTACGGGCACGATAAACGGTAAGTTTATCCTCGTCAGAAAGTTCTTCCATACCCATGATAGCAATGATATCCTGGAGCTGCTTGTACTTCTGAAGTATCTCCTGTACAGCACGGGCTGTATTGTAATGCTCTTCTCCCACAACATCCGGCTCAAGGATACGTGAGGTTGACTCAAGAGGATCAACGGCCGGATAAATACCCTTCTCAGTGATCGCTCTTGAAAGAACCGTTGTAGCATCCAGATGGGCAAAAAGTGTAGCAGGAGCAGGATCCGTAAAGTCATCGGCAGGAACGTAAACGGCCTGAACCGATGTTATAGCTCCGTTCTTTGTAGAAGCGATACGCTCCTGAAGCTCACCCATGTCATTAGCAAGAGTAGGCTGGTAACCAACGGCTGAAGGCATACGTCCGAGAAGTGAGGACACCTCTGAACCTGCCTGCACGAAACGGAAGATGTTATCGATAAAGAGAAGAACCTCTTTATTCTCAACATCACGGAAATATTCAGCCATTGTAAGACCTGTCTCCGCAACTCGCATACGCGCTCCGGGGGGCTCATTCATCTGACCGAAGACAAGCGCTGTCTTCTCGATAACTCCTGACTCCGTCATCTCAAGCCAAAGGTCATTACCCTCTCTTGAACGCTCTCCAACACCGGTGAAAATGGAATAACCACCACTCTCATTAGCGATATTGTTGATAAGCTCCTGGATAAGCACGGTCTTACCAACACCGGCTCCTCCGAACAGACCAATCTTACCACCCTTAGCATAAGGAGCAAGAAGGTCAATAACCTTGATTCCGGTCTCAAACATCTCTGCTACGGGACTCTGATCTGCAAAAGTAGGCGGATCTCTGTGGATCACCCAGTGCTCTTCGCCGTCAAGTGATTCCTTGTCATCAAGAGTGTTACCCAAAACGTCGAAAAGACGTCCGAGAACTTTCTTTCCTACAGGAACCGAAACAGCAGCCCCCGTGTCAACGACTTGCATGTCTCTTGCCAAACCTTCACTGGCGTTAAGCATGATGCAGCGAACCATATCGGAACCGATATGCTGGGCTACCTCCATAACGCTGGTGACACCGTCATGTTCAACATGAAGTGCGTTCTTTATAGCAGGAAGTGATTTTTTTGAAAATTTAACATCGACAACAGGACCGGAAACCTGTACGATGGTTCCAATATTTAAGCTTTCGTCCATGTTTTTTATTTCACACCTCATTTAGCTTTGTTCTTTATTTTTCCTGAGTGCTCTGGCGCCGGATGATATCTCCGTGATCTGCTGTGTAATAGCAGCCTGACGCACTCGGTTGTACTGTACGGTAAGGACATTAAGCATGTCTTTGGCATTGTCCGTCGCTGACTTCATGGCTGTCATACGGGAATTCTCCTCGCAAGCCGTAGCCTGTACCAATGTACCGTATATATAACCTGTAACATAGTTTCTCACAATCTCATCCAACACAACATGAGGAGACGGCTCAATAAGATACTCTTTTGCATCTCCCTCAATATCACCGAGATTACCTGTCTCAGATGATCTTAAGTGTCTTGGAATCTTTGCATTATCCATATCAATAAAATCCGTTCTTTTTAACGGAAGTAACTGCTGAGTCTCAACCGTCGTCTCCATACTGTTGATCATACGGGTATAGATAACATGCAGTTCATCGTACTTACCTTCATAAAAATCCTTGATGAGGTTTTCGGATACTATTCTTGCACGCTCAAGTGAGGGCTCAGTTGCAGTGTAATGAAATTCTTTATTAACGTTGTAGCCACGGCCTGCAAGTGTATGCAGACCCAGTTCTCCGACTACCATTAATTCATATTCTTCTTCAGGCATGTCTTTCACCAGGTTCTCAACTACCTTGAAGACATTCTGATTATACGCTCCGGCCAAACCTCTGTCGGAAGAAAGAACGATATAACCTTTTTTTACGGGTCCGGATTTCTCTACTTCATCTTCCCCGCCTTCAGCCTCTCCGAAATAGCGGCTGCGGATAGACGGGAAATTATAAAGAATAGAACTCATAGATTCCTGCAATCCGTAGAAATAAGGCTCCGTAGCCTCCAGCTGATGCTTAGCCTTGCGCATCTTGATCGTTGATATCATATACATGGCTTTCGTGATCTTCATGGTGTCACGAATACCGCGCATACTACTTTTTATCTCTTTTGCACTAGGCATCTTCTACCTCCTGTGCCACCCGTAAAGTGGCTTAGTTAAGTAAGTGATCAGCTTTCGCTTTCTTCTTCAGCAGTTTCTTTTACCGCAGCTTCTTCAGGTTCAGCCTTCTGAGGCTCAGCCTGTGCTTCGGAAGCCCCTGCTCCTTTTCTGCTTTCTTTAAACTCTTCAGCAGCTTTGATGATATCGTCCCTTAAAGTATCTTCAAGCTTCTTGCTTGAGTTGAGCTCGTTTACGATCTCAGGATGAACTCTGTGGATGAAGTCAAGCATCTCACCCTGGTAAGACTTGATCTCTTCAACCGGCATATCTGAGAAAGCTCTGTTCGTAGCTGCAACAAGGGTAATAACCTGGTCTGCCATTGAGATAGGATGTCCCAAAGGCTGCTTAAGAAGTTCCATAAGAGAACGTCCGTAGTTAAGCTGTGCCTTGGTCTTATCATCAAGCTCTGATGAGAACTGGGTAAACACTTCCATCTCTCGATACTGTGCCAGATCCACACGGAGTGAACCTGAAGCTTTCTTGGTGGCTTTTGTCTGAGCAGCACCACCAACTCGGGATACTGAAAGTCCGACGTTAACGGCCGGTCTCTGTCCTGAGAAGAAGAGCTCAGACTCAAGGAATATCTGTCCGTCGGTAATAGAGATGACGTTGGTAGGAATATACGCAGAAACGTCACCTGCCTGTGTCTCTATTACAGGGAGTGCTGTTATTGAACCACCACCGGCTGCATCGTTAAGACGCGCTGAACGCTCAAGAAGTCTTGAGTGTAAGTAGAAAACGTCTCCGGGGTAAGCCTCACGACCCGGTGAACGTCCCAAAAGAAGGGAAATGGCTCTGTAAGCTACAGCGTGCTTTGAAAGATCATCATATATTATAAGTACATCTCTTCCGCTATACATAAAATGCTCGGCTAAAGCAGTAGCACTGTAAGGGATGATATACTGCAAAGCTGCAGGCTCTGATGCAGTAGCTGAGAATATGACCGTATAGTCCATAGCCCCGTTCTGCTTGAGCATGTTTGCGATCTTTGCAATGGTTGATGCTTTCTGACCGATACCTACATATATACAGATAACATCATTGTCCTTCTGATTCAGAATTGTATCAGTAGCAATAGATGTCTTACCTGTCTGACGGTCTCCGATTATCAACTCTCTCTGTCCTCTCGCGATAGGGAACATAGCGTCGATAGAAAGGATACCTGTCTGCATAGGAACGGAAACCGGCTGTCTAGCAACTATGGAAGGAGCATTGTACTCGATAGGACGAAATCCTTCATTAGGTATCTCTCCTGCTCCGTCAATAGGCTCTCCAAGCGCATTAACAACTCTTCCGCAGAACTGATCTCCAACCGGAATACTTGCCATCTTGCCCGTACGAACAACACGGCTTCCTTCGTGAAGCTCAGCCTCACTGTCAAAAAGGATTACACCGATATCTTCTCTTCTGATATCGAGAACCATACCTTTAACATTATTATCAAAAACAACAATCTCTCCATAGAAAGCATGGTTGATACCAACTACGTTGGCTGTCGCATCGGCAACGCTGGTAACAATACCGACTTCTTTGCTCTCAACGCGTAACTCGAATTCGTTGATCTCTGACTTCAGAATGGAGATGAGATCGTCCTGGCTGACATCAACATTAGATACCGCGTTCTGAACTTTCTGTCTGAGCTGTTCTACTCGACCCTGTTCACTCCAGTCATACTCATCATTGCCTGCGCGAATGACAAAACCGCTTACTATAGATTGATCTTCTACACATTCAATTTCGATTTTTTCATTATTGTATTTACCGGCCAGGAACTTACGGATACCTTCCAACTGCGCATCGGTGGGAGGGGTAACATACGTAAGGACAGCTTTATCAATAATGTCTATCTTGTCATCCTGTCTCACTCTTTATCACCTGCTTTATTTAAGAAATCGTCATAAAGTGCTCCGTCAACCTTAGCGCCTTTCTGGCCACCAACAGCTTTCTGAGCTGCCTGCATAACCATGTCGGCAACTTCCTGCTCTGCTCTGCGGAGGATCTGATCTTTCTGTGCTTCTGCAGTATCCTGAGCAGAAGTCCTGATAGCTTCAGCCTCGTTGCTTGCCGCCTCTTTGATCTGACGAGCTTCTTCATCCGCCTGAGCGCGAGCTTCTCTCATAACCTCTTCTTTTTCAGTTCCGATAGATGCAACCTTCTCCTTGTACTCTGCATTAAGAAGGTCAGCTTCTTTCTGCTTAAGAGCTGCTGTCTCGAACTCTTTGTCGATAGCTGCTGCTCTCTTGGCAAACTTTGCTTCCATCTTCTTGAACATGAATTTACTGAGGACGATATATATAATAATTACGTTGATAACCGTAAATATTATATTGATATTTACTTTAAGCATATTATTAACCGCCTTTCAGATATTTAATACTATTGTTTCAATTAACCCTTTAACATAACGATGATAAGAAGGGCCACAACGAATCCGTAGATAGCGGTCGCCTCTGCAAGAGCACTACCAAGGATAAGTGTTGATCTGATGTTACCGGCTGCCTCAGGCTGTCTTGCAACGGCCTCTGTTGCCTTACCTGTTGCAGAACCGATAGAAATACCGGCTGCGAAACCTGTCATAACCGCCATACCTGCTCCAATTGCTAATCCACCCATAATTATAAATCTCCTTTTCTTAAATAGATTAAAATAGTTTGATAATTAAAAATACAAATGTTAACAGTTGCAAAATAAATGATTAATGCTCAGCTTTATTCCACTGCCTCAGATATGAACAATGAGGAAAGGAACGTAAACACATATGCCTGCAATAGTCCGTCGAAGATATCGAAGTACAAAGATACCATACCCGGAAGACCTACCGGAATAATGTGCTCAATAAGTTTCATAATAACGAATGCTCCAAGTACGTTACCGAAAAGTCGCATACACAGTGACAACGGTCTTGTAAACAACTCGAGAACGTTCATGGGGTTGGACTTAAAACTCTTTAACCATCCGCCTACGCCGTGTGCTCTGATGGCTGCTATCTGAACGATAACTATAGTCATAAGAGCCAGCGCCGCCGTGACGTTAAGGTCCTTTGTAGGAGGCTTAAATCCAAAAATACCGAATATGTTACACAGTCCTACAAAGAAAAGAACTGAACACATATAAGGTGCGTAGCCGATAGCCTCATGTCCGAGCATGTTCTTAACCATTCCGTAGAACATGGTGAACCAGCCTTCAGCTGCTGTCTGCTTTCCGGACAGTTTTCTGATCCTGAATCCGGAAGTTAAAATGATTGTGAGAACGATCAAGCACCCCATTACAATCCATGCCGTAACGGTAGATTCGGCGAAGAAAATATTTCCTGATTCGCCGCCGCCACCGTCGAGCGTAATGGAAGGAATAGGGTTCTTAACAGGGATTTCAAATACGTTTTCGACTTGAAGTTCTTCCTGAAGGAAGTCTCCCATTGTCCTCATTTGATTTGCTAAATAACCCAATTCAACTCTCATCTCCTTCTTTAGTTTTTATAGATATATCGCGCCGAGCAATACACGTTAAATATACACGAATAGTACCTTAAATGCAAGGAAATTTTATATTTTGTTAATGTTTGTTTTATCCCCTATTTATCTTTAATTTATCTATTTTTTTCTCTTAAAAGTTAAAAAAAGAAAATGAATGTTTTACACATTTTTATTTTATTCTGTAATAACCGAAACATGACTTATCCCTTGGGAATTTTTCTGAGCGATTATTTTCTTATTTATCATGGTTTTCAGTTCAGACACATGGGATATTATCCCTATAAGGCGGTTATCTGCCGATAATCTCTGTAATACCTGAATAGCCTGATCAAGGGATTCTTTATCGAGAGAACCGAACCCTTCATCAACAAAAAGCGTATCTATGCTCACTCCCCCCGATACCGCCTGTACCTCTTCGGAAAGTCCCAGGGCTAAAGCGAGAGAAGCCTCAAAGAGTTCGCCCCCTGAGAGCTGCTTTACCTTTCTCTGGGTCGCATTGTAGTTATCAGTAACTTTAAGATCCAGCCCAACTCTTGCCTTGCCGCCCGTTTCCTCTGATCTTTCAAGCTGGAACCTTCCGCCGGTCATCTCACTTAAGTGAATGTTGGCTCTGAGTATTATGTTATCAAATGATTCCTGCTGGGCATAAGTCTCAAAATTCAGATTTGTGGACGTGTTATTTCCTGCTGCGGTATTATACAGATCATTTATAAACCTGCAGCGTTCCTCCGCCTCACCCATTGCGGCCAAGGCTTCTTTAAGTTTTTTAAGATAGTCTTTGTTGGATGCGATACGGGTCAACAGTTCATCACGTTCTTTATTTATCTCTTTTAGCCGGGTTCTCAACTGTTTTTCTTCACTATCCAGTCTGATCTTTTCATTTTCGAAAGGTTTTCCCGTGTCTTCAATGTCCGAAAGAAGCTTATCCCTTAATAAACAAAAGTCAGCCTCAGACATCTTTGCTGTTTCACTTTTGATGAGCCCTGCCTTTGAGGCATCCTTTATCATCTTGGTAAAGATATTTTTTTGCTGGCAAAAAGCGCCTTCGAGACTTGCACGAAGACCCGCTTTTTTCTCCGCCCCTTCCCGGGATTTTTCCACGGCTTTCCTTAACCTGTCCACCTCCGCCTGGGTGGGCGCATCTTCTATCACTGGTGCAGGGTCCGGATGCTCCTTTGAACCGCACACAGGACAGGGCTTACCGTCTTTGAGATCTCCCGCAAGAATGCCTGCTGCCGAATCAAAAAAGAGCAGCTGCTTTTGCCTGTACTCCCGGCTGATGTCCTCATACTCTTTTCTCGAAGACAGATATGCTTCTTCTGCTTTCCGGAGTTTTTCATCTGCCTCTTCAATAGATGCAAGCGCCTTCTTCAGTTCCTTAAGATCTTTTACCGCCTTTTCCTTTTCATTCCGTACCCTGCTTATTTCCGCCACTGTCTTTTCGATGGAAGTACTGACTTCAGCCGAATTCCTGTCGGTTTCTTTTTTCAGGCTCTCATCGGATCTGATGATATCTTCCAAAACTTTTTGCAGATCTTCATCGGTGTTCTCAGCCATACCCGGCGTTTTCGGATATCTGACCGAATTCTTTATCTCTTCAAGGCTTTCCCTTATCTTCCCGTACTCTGCATTTGCCTCGTCGTTTTTTGCCTTCAGCCTGAGGATGATATCCCTGTAGTCCTCGGTATGAAATATCTTCCTGAGTATCTCCGTCTTCTCCGATGTGTTCTCAAGAAGCAGTTTGTAAAAACTTCCCTGGGCTATCATAGCCACCTGCAAAAACTGCTTGCAGTCAAGCCCTATAAGCTTCTTCACCTTTTCATCGGTCCTTGCCACACCCGTGGTCTCCGTCCCGTCCGGCTCCGTAAAGGATGCTGATGCCGGTCTTTTCGTCATCTTTGCGCTGCCGTCTTCGTTTGTCTTTTTCCCGCGGGTAACGGGTTTTAAAACTTCCGGCATTCTCTTTACCGTATAAACTTTGCCCCTGTATTCAAAAGTAAGTTCCGCAAACGTTGCCGTGGCATCATCCGCAAACTTACACCTCACATCTGAAGGCTGTCGGAGTTCACCGCTCACCTGTCCGTAAAGCGCATAAACAATGGCATCAAAAACAGAGGTCTTACCGGATCCGGTATCTCCCGTGATCAGGTAAAGACCGCTTTCACCAAACACATCAAAATCTATCTCCTGCTTTTCGGCATAAGAACCGAATGCGGATACGGTAAGCTTTAAAGGTCTCATATCTTCCCCTCTTCAATGATCTCTGCCATGAATCTCTTTTGTTCATCGTCCGGTCTCCGGCCGTTTACTTTAAAATAAAAATCTTCAAAAAGTTCAAGGGGTGTTTTTTCTTTCAGATCCGTGTCTGTCTTTATCTGCGACGCAAAGTCTTTCGTTTTAGCATATTCAAGTTTTAATATGTTCGGATATGAATTCCTTAATTTATTAAATGCGAACGGTATCGGTATCTCATCAGTAAGGACCACTCTCACATAGTCATCCGACTTTCTTTTCATGACATCCTCAAATGCACCCTCAATATTTCTCATATCCCTTTTAGCCATGAGAGGCACGGTTGATATTTTAATATCACCTTTTCCCTTTAACTCAACGAATGTCACGCTTTTCTCGTTTTTTTCTTCTTTGAACGAATATTTAAGAGGCGTACCCGGATACAGCAGGGTATCCCTTTTTATGTGTTGTCTTTTATGGAGATGCCCCAAAGCCACATAGTCAAAATCGTCAAAAATGTCTGCACTTATGGCATCTATAAACCCCACCAGGACCTCTTCAGAATCACTTCTGGTGGCCCCCTGGACGAACTGATGGGTAAGGATGATATTCCGTTTTTCCCTGTCCGGTCTGATATCCGACAAAACTTTTCTCACCGCCGCATCATAATCGGTGCTTTCGATTTTTTCTTCCTCAGGCAGACAGTTATTTACATAGGACGGCTTGATAAAAGGAAGCAGATAAATGTCTGCTTCGCCGTACCTGTCCTCTTTAGTTATCTTTTTTATCTTTCCCTCATACTTGCCGCTTATATGTATCCCGGCGCTTCCCAAAAGTTCCGTTGCAAAATCTATCCTTTCAGGGCTGTCGTGATTGCCGCTTATCATATAAATTTCCGGTCCGGCCTTCCTGATGCGCGTTAAAAAAGCACTGAGCATCTCTACGGACTCCTCAGGAGGTATGGGTCTGTCGTATATATCTCCGCTTATAAATACCCCGTCAGGCTTATGTGCCTCTATGATATCCGCTATCTGATCAAGGATAAAAAGCTGGTCTTCAGCCATCTTCACATCGCATATCCTGATCCCTAAGTGCAGATCCGAAATGTGGGCAAATCTCATACTTTCTCCTTACTTCAGCTTCCCTGCGATCTCCTTCTCATACTTTACAAATCGTTCAGACTCTGAACGTACGAACTTACCGCTTTTTGCAAATTCAAAAAATTCATCAACCGGCATGAACTCATACTTATCCGTCTCCTCAGGTTCCAGGCTTATCTGAATATCCGAGCTTTCTATGGCAGTCACAAAACCGTAGTACACACAATGCCTGCGCCTGTCGGAGTGTTTATAAACCGGTATCAGGTCTTTTTCCGTGACATCTATGCCTGTCTCTTCTTTTAATTCTCTTATCGCTCCCTGAACCGGTGTCTCACCAGCAAGGACTGATCCGCAGGTCACCTCCCATTTGTGAGGATGGCTCTTTGCTGCAGATCTTCTGGTTATAAGGATCTTGCCGTCCCCGGTGACTGTATATATACTCACTACCCTGTGAAAAAGCTCTCCCTTCAGGTGCTTCGCGTCCGCTCTCTCAATGGTATAGCCGTAGGGTTCACCCTTCTCATCCACCACATCCCATTTTTCATCTGCCTGGGCAAGTTTGTGGGAATTGCCGTGACTGTACACATCATCGTCCACATCCTCCACTATCTTTTCCCTTATGTCTGCGATAAGACGGCGTCTGAAAGCTCTGCACCCTTTTTCATTCCAGTATTTTTTTGTCTCGAATTTTATTATCTCATATGACGAATCAAGAATATCGTCTTTATAATTTGTGATCGGTACCTCTCCGGGATATACCACGGTTATGGAGTCCATGTATCTGTCCGGATCAAGGTGATATTCCTTTGCTATGGTTTCCTGAATATCCTCGTCGTAGATTATCCTGACGTGAGCATAGTATCCCACCAGAAATGCAAAGTAATTAATATCAAACTTTTCAACCCAGCTTTTATCGCGCACCATAAATACCACCACAGGAAAATGTCTGCGCCCGCTGTAGATCAGGTCAAACAGGTCTTCAAGATTTTCTTTATCGATCTCTTTTGCGCTCTCGCGAAGAGGTTCCACGTCTATTACTCCTATGTTGTCTGCTATTTCACCATAGAAATTCGGGCGTGAGAAAAGACCGTTCTTCGTATCCCTGTATTTTTCAACCGGCTCTGCAAAACGGTTAGTCACGATAAGTATAAGCTTCCCGTCTCTTGCTTCTACCAACGCCTTCGATATCCACATACGGCTGGCAACAAGTGCATCCGGGTGCGTAGTCATCTGGGAAAAACGCAGATTTTTCCTGTCATATTCAAGAATTATCCTGTATCCGGGCTTTTCGTCATCAAAGCTGACAGGATCATCGGGCAGATCAAACACCTCCGAAAGCCTTGAACGTATCCATGAATAGATCATGCCCACCGCTTTTTCAAAGTTTTGCTCAAGCCCTTCATCCGTGCATATCTCCACGCCTGAGGCAAATACAGGAAAGGTCCCCAGGGATTTAAAAGGTTCAAACTTTTTTCTCTTTGTCAGGGTGCTCTTTTTTCCCGTGTCGGCAAACGCCTCAAAGAGCTTGTCATTTCTTAAGCCTATCTCGTTTATAACCTTTACAATGTCACTTACCGTGTACCTTTTTGTAACATCTGCATTTCTGTTCCAAAGGGCTTCCATAACCTTAGCCCTTTCAAACTTGAAAACACTTTTTGCAAGCTCCGTATTTTCGTCAAAGCATTTTTTGATCTCCGGGATAAGGGGCTCTGCGGAAAATTTTATCCTGTAGTGACACCTTATCATGTCCTCCCACTTTTTATCCTTGTAGTGCTGATGTCCCAGATCCTCCAAAAGCTTGACCAGAGAATCATCACACAACTCAAGAGTCGCAAGGATGGAGTTCATCCTTCTTGAAAGACTGGCGTTGGCATCGCCGAAAGCAGACCCCTTATACTGCAGGTCATGTTCTATCTCGTGCCATCCCTCAAAAGCATTGGTCCTTATCTGTATCTCCAGCGTACTGTCCACATAGTCACCAAGCTCGGGATTTGAGATCATGTTGCGCAGATATTCCGGGATCTTGAAAACGCCGTTTATCTTCATGGCATGGAATTCCGAATCGGTTATCTCCGTGGTCTCCCATTCCCCTGGCTCGGAAAAAAGAGTGTCCAACAGACCTCTTACGATGGATATATCATCTTCATAATACAGGATTATCCTTAAGCCTATAAGATCCTGCAGTTTTCTGTTCTCATATATTGATCCTTTTACCCCGTATTTTCTCCGGTTCATCTTTTCCAAAATGGAATCCGCCGTTTTTATACGTGATGATATACGGTAATAAAAGCCCGCTTTTTTTAATTTATCTTCAACAATCCCGCAAAGGTCGTCCTTTACTACCCCCGGAACCACTATAGCGGCAGCATTCTCCCGGGTAAAAAGTGGATTGATCTCGTTTTGTGTATTACTCATAGCCCCTCACCTGCATAGTTTACATGGTACTTTTTGATGATAATTCTACCACATTATTTTATCTTTTTAAAATTATGATATAATGCGCAATTATCATTATTTTTTGCGATCTGTGATAAACTTTACTTATGACGGGCGATTATTTTATAGTAATTTTCAAGGCAGTATTTATGATATAAAATGAATACAGATTTGAAACACTTAGGAGGTAGACGATATATGAAGGGCAAGATAAAAACATCAGACCTCACCCTCACGGCTCTTTTTGCCGCCATGGTGTGTGTCGCCACAATACTTATAAAGATTCCCGTACCGGCCACCCAGGGGTATATCCATTTCGGAGATGCCTTTGTGATCCTTGCCGGGATCTTCCCGGGAATGGGCCTTGGTATGCTTTCCGCAGGTATCGGTTCGGGACTTGCAGACCTTTTCAGCGGATATCCAGTATACAGTCCCGTCACTTTCGGTATAAAAGCACTGTGTGCTATCACAGTCAGTCTCATATACAAAAAAACCGCCCACAGGATACCGTCTCCAATGGCTAGACTTATCCTGGGCGGTATCGCGTCAACTGCTATAGTTACCGGCGGTTACCTGATATTTGAACTGATATTATACGGCAGTGCAGCATTCGTAGAGATCCCCATGAACCTTATCCAGGGCGGTTCGGGCATAGCAATATCCTGTGCCCTTTACCCCTTGTTCGCACGGATACCTGATCTAAAAGACAGGCTTTAATGTGCACTGTGAACGGCATCTGCCATTTCTTTTACATACTCATAAACTTTAGCCGGAGCATCTTTTCCATGCCCGCTTATGATCTTTATAATGGCACTCCCTACTATGGCACCGTCAGAAAGGGATGCCATTTTTTTTGCCTGCTCGGGCGTTGATATGCCAAAGCCCACGGCACAGGGTACGTCTGTTGCTTCTTTTATGAGGGATACCATACCGCCTATGTCGGTGGTGATCTCGTTTCTTACTCCCGTCACTCCCAGAGAAGATACAACATATACAAAACCGGAAGCCTCTCCCGCTATCATTGATATACGCTCCTTTGACGTAGGGGCAACAAGGGATATAAAGTCCACTTCATGCCTTCTGCATACTTCGTCAAATTCCTGTTTCTCTTCAAATGGCACATCCGGAAGTATGATACCGTCTATACCTGTCTGTGCACATTTTTTTATAAAATCTTCGCTTCCGGTCCCGTAAGAATAAACCACATTCGCGTATGTCATAAAACAAAGAGGAATACTGATATCTCTCCTAAGCTCTTCCACCATATCAAATATCTTATCCGTAGTTATACCACCGGCTAAAGCGGCTGCGTTTGCCGCCTGTATGACCGGTCCTTCAGCCGTGGGGTCGGAAAAAGGGATGCCTATCTCTATGATATCTGCTCCTGCTTCTGCCGCGGCTCTTATTATATCTTTTGAGATCTCTGCATCCGGATATCCTGCCGTGATAAATGCGATAAATGCTTTTTTATCTTCAAATGCCTTTGCGATATTACTCATGGATATCCTCCCCTCTGTATCTTGCGATGGCTGCACAGTCCTTATCTCCCCTCCCGGAAATATTTATTACCATGATCTTATCCTTATCCATCCCGGGAGCAATCTTTATGGCATGCGCTACCGCATGTGCGGATTCTATGGCGGGGATTATCCCCTCCGTCTTTGACAGGTATTCAAAAGCACAAACCGCCTCTTCATCTGTTACCGCTACATATTCCGCTCTCTTGATGTCATGAAGCCATGCATGCTCCGGTCCTATGCCGGGATAGTCAAGACCTGCCGATATGGAATATACCGGCGCGATCTGGCCGAACTCATCCTGGCAAAAATAGGACTTCATGCCGTGAAATATCCCCGGTCTTCCGGTGGCAATGGTTGCCGCAGTATCCTTTGTGTCCACACCCCGGCCAGCCGCCTCGCAACCTATAAGCCTTACCTGCCTGTCTTCGATAAAGTGATAAAAAGCCCCTATGGCGTTGGAGCCTCCACCCACACAGGCAAGTACTGCATCGGGAAACCTGCCTTCTTTTTCAAGGATCTGTGTCTTTATCTCTTTTGAGATAACTGACTGAAAGTCACGAACGATAGTGGGAAAAGGATGAGGACCCATAACGGAGCCAAGACAGTAATGTGTGTCGCTGATACGATTGGTCCACTCACGCATGGCCTCCGAAACCGCATCTTTGAGGGTAGCAGTCCCGGATTCCACGGGAACCACCTGTGCTCCCAGAAGCTTCATTCTGTAGACGTTTAAAGCCTGCCTTTCGGTATCAAGTTTGCCCATGAACACCACGCACTCAAGTCCTAAAAGAGCCGCCGCCGTAGCCGTAGCCACGCCGTGCTGACCTGCTCCCGTCTCTGCTATTAGCCTGGTCTTTCCCATCTTCTTTGCAAGGAGCGCCTGTCCCAGTACATTGTTTATCTTATGGGACCCGGTGTGATTGAGATCTTCTCTTTTTAGATATATCTTTGCACCACCAAGATCTTCCGTCATCTTCTCCGCAAAAAAAAGCCTGCTGGGTCTTCCGGCGTAATCATTAAACAGCCCGCTTAATTCATTATTAAAATCGGGATCATCCTTATAATGACCGTATGCTTCTTCCAACTCTGTCACGGCATTCATCAGGGTCTCGGGCATATACTGCCCGCCGTGCATACCGAATCTTCCCCTGCTGCTCTTACTTGCTTCCATCTCAGATCTTCTCTCCTACTGTACCTCGCGGACAAGTCTTATTATATCCGCTATCTTTTCTTTATCCTTTAGATTATCCGTCTCAACTCCGGTACTCACATCCACGCCGTAAGGCTTTAAAGACCATAGCGCATCGCTTACATTATCCGGCGTGATCCCGCCGGCAAGTATATACGGTCTCCTGAAGGAACCGATAAGTGTATGGTCAAAAACGGCTCCGTAACCGTATCCCGCATCCAGGAGCACCACATCAGCAAGACTCCTTTCAGCCTGCCTGAAAACCTTTTCAATGTCTTCTTTTGTATCACCGGCATTTATGATAAAGGACTTCCATATCTCCTTATCAGGCGCTGCGGCTTTTAGCGTATCGATATACTCATCATCCTCACTTCCGTGAAGCTGTGCCACGTCAATGACCCCGTATTGCATAAGTTCCGCCACCTCATTTACGGGTCTGTCCACAAACACTCCAACCGGTGACACCTCCACACGCAGGTTTTGTCTTAATTCATATGCTCTTCTTCTTGATACATTCCTGTGGCTTTTCGGAAAGTCGATAACAAAGCCGCAGTAGTCCGGAAGACTCTCATTTACCGCCTGTATATCCTCTTCCCTAAACAGTCCGCATATCTTGATCCTGGGTCTGTATTCTTCAATGCTGTTCATCAGATATTCCCCGCATTTTTCATATCCCTTATAAGATTCATGTAATCATCCGTGCGCATAAGAGCTTCACCAACAAGTATGGCATCTGCTCCCGCTTTAGCCGCTTCCCCTGCATCCTCAGGTGTGGCAAATCCAGACTCTGCTATAAAGAGGATATCATCGGGAACGCTTGCGCGCAGGCTCGCCGAATTTGATGTATCAACACTGAAATCCTCAAGATTCCTGTTGTTTACTCCGATGATCTTTGCCCCTGCTGCAAGGGCTCTTTTTACCTCTTCCTCATCGTGTGCCTCAACCACTGCATCAAGCTTTATCACATCGCATATATGCAGATACTGCTTTAACTGCTCATCGTCAAGGATGGCACATATAAGGAGCACCGCATCGGCTCCCTGGATCTTTGACTGATAAAGCTGGTACTCGTCAACAAAGAAGTCCTTGCGAAGGATGGGAACCTCTATCTCCTTTTTTACACGGGTTATCATCTCTTCCTCGCCCAAAAACCATTTAGGCTCTGTCACGCATGATACACAGTCCGCACCTGCCACCTCGTATGCCACTGCACGGCTCAGATACGAGAAATCCTTTGAAAGAACGCCTTTTGACGGTGAAGCCTTTTTCAACTCGGCAATAACGGACAATCCGCTCTTTGCTATGGCCTCGTAAAATTTCCCGTGAAAAGGCTCTACTTCTGTCCCCAGAGTCTCGTCGATCTTTACGCGGATTATCCTTCCGCATTCCAGCTTGACCACATTAAGGGACATTTCTTCCTTTAACTTTTCAACTCTTTCTTTAGAATATTCTGCTATTTCTTTTAAGATCGTATCTGCCATGTAAGCCTCCTTTTAATCAAGATCTTTTTTTAATGTAAAGTTTCTGACCGCTTCAAGGGCGGCAAGGGCTCTGCCACTGTCTATCATCTCTTCCGCCATTCGGATACCTGACTCTAATGTATCCGTCCTGCCTGCAATATACAGGGCAGCTCCGGCATTCATGCATACCATCTGCCTCTTTGGTCCCCTGTCCTTTCCTTCAACAATGTCAAGACTTATCCTTGCATTTTCTTTTGGGTTTCCTCCCCTGATCCGGTCTTTATCACAAGTATTATACCCGAAATCCTCAGGTTTGATACTATATTTTTTCATCCTGCCATCCGCAAATTCACAGACAATAGTAGGAGCGCTTATGGATATCTCATCCATGCCGTCCGTACCGTAAACGCTCATCCCTTTCTCCACACCGAGACTCATAAGGGCCTCGGACATGGGCTCTAAAAGCCTTTCCGAATATACTCCCAAAAGCTGGGTCTTTGCTCCGGCGGGATTGGTAAGAGGACCCAGGATATTAAAGATAGTCCTTATGCCTATCTCACTCCTTACGGAAGCCACATTCTTCATAGCCGGATGATAATTTCTTGCAAATAAAAAGCAAAATCCCGTTTTTTCCAAAAGCCTGCGACTTTGCTGCGGTGTCAGGTTTATATTTACCCCCAGCTCCTCCAGAACGTCAGCTGCCCCGCTCTTTGAAGATGCGGCTTTGTTTCCGTGCTTTGCCACCTTTACTCCTGCCGCAGCCACTATAAAAGATGCGGTAGTGGATATATTAAAGCTTCCGGAAGCGTCTCCCCCTGTGCCTACTATCTCCAAAACATCCATATCATGCTCAAGTGCCAGGGCATGCTTTTTCATGCTCGCCGCAGCTCCCGCTATCTCACCGGCAGTTTCTTTTTTCAGGGAAAGAGCCGTAAGAAAAGCGGCTGTCTGTGCCGGTGTAGCATCACCTGCCATTATCTCATCCGTAACTTTTTCTGCTTCATCCTTTGTAAGGTCTTTTCCTTCGGATATTTTTTTTATCATTTCTTTTATCATGATCCGCCCCTTATTTAATGCAGTCAAAAAAGTTTTTTAAAACACGCTCCCCATCCGGTGTCATCACCGACTCGGGATGGAACTGGACTCCGAATACTTTGTTCTTTATATCTTCTACTGCCATGACTTCACCGTCACCGGTCCTTGCGCTTACCCTTAGTCCCTCAGGAAGAGTTCTCTCATCAACCGCCAGGGAATGGTATCTTGCCACCTTAAAGGGTTTGCTCAGTCCCTTAAACAACAGACTTCCCTCCTCGGGGAAGACATCCGATGTCTTGCCGTGCATTAGCTCCTTTGCATAAGTAACAGTCGCGCCATTTGCTTCGCATATGGCCTGGTGTCCCAGGCATACACCGAAGACGGGAAACTCACCCTTTAATTCCTTAACGACACTCTCACATATCCCCGCATCCGCAGGCCGACCCGGACCCGGCGATAAGATGATCGCTTCAGGGTTTTTAGCCCTGATCTCATCAAGACTTATCTTATCGTTCCTGAATACCTCACATCCGGGTTTTAAAGGTTCGATCAGCTGATACAGGTTATATGCAAAGCTGTCATAATTATCTATCAGTAAAACCATCTTTATCTCTCCCCGCTCATCTTCAAAGCATTTACCACTGCTTTTGCCTTGTTTACACATTCCTCGTATTCCTTTTCGGGAACGCTGTCATATACTATGCCTGCGCCGCTCCTTATGCATACCTTCCCGTCTTTTTTATAGACCAGTCTTATGCCTATGCAGGTATCAAGGTTTCCCGTAAAGTCAAAGTAACCAACTGCCCCGCCGTATATGCCTCTCTTTTTTTGCTCCAGCTCCTGTATTATCTCGCAGGCCCTTATCTTAGGCGCGCCTGACAGGGTACCTGCAGGCAGTATGGCATCTACGGCATCCACAGCATCCTTGTCCGGACTTATCTTTCCGGAAACGGTTGAACCTATATGCATGACCCGGGAGAACCTCTCCACCGCCATATATTTTTCAACCCTTACACTGCCCGGCTCGCTTATCTTTCCTATATCGTTTCTTCCCAGATCAACAAGCATGTTGTGTTCCGCGATCTCTTTTTCATCAGATAAGAGTTCTTTTTCAAGGGCTTTGTCTTCCTCATCAGTTTTTCCTCTTGGTCTGGTGCCTGCAAGGGGAAATGTATTTACCACCCCGTTTTCCAGTTTTACAAGGGTCTCGGGAGATGCTCCCGCGATCTCCACATCGTCACTTGAAAAATAAAACATATAAGGCGAAGGATTCCGGGTCCTCAGCAGTCTGTATGTATCAAACAGACTTCCTTCTGCTTTTGCAGTCAGAGGATTGGATAATACCACCTGGAAAATATCACCTTCTTTTATGTAGTGCTTTGCTTTTTCAACCATTAGGCAATATTCGTCTTTTGAAAAAACAGGTCTTAAATCTTCTTTAAGAGTCATGGGAGTAAACTCATGCTTTTTCCCCTCTGCAAGCAGCATTGCCATTTCCTTTAAAGTAGCTGTGGCTCTTTCGTAGACCGGTGTCAGGCTGAATTCCGAAACTTCTCCCTCCGGAACCTTTACTCCCGTTATCAGGATGATCTTTTGTCTGTCATTATCAAATGCTATAAGGGAATTAAAGAGCATAAGGTCCAAATCCCGGAATCCTTCCCCATCGCTGCTGTTTAAGTTCAGACCCGGTTCGGCGTACTTTATGTAGTCATAAGCAAAGTAGCCCACCAGACCTCCTGTAAGAGGGGGCTGTCCTTCTATGGCAGGGCTTCTGTATTCCTTTAAGATCTTTCTTATCTCTTCTCCGGGATGATCTACTTGTATTTCCTTTGTGTCCGTTCTTTTTCCTTCAAGGACCTTTGAGACGGTCATGACATGATCTGTGCATGTTATCTCCATTTCCGGCTCATATCCCAGAAAGGAAAACCTTCCCCAGCGGTGATTGTCCGCGGCGCTTTCCAGCAGGAAGGCCTGCTTACCTGCAGCTTTAATGATCTTTAAAACCTCCACCGGGGTGAAGGCGTCGGACATGATCTCCATGCAGACGGGGACGCGGCGGTATTTACCCGTACCGAAGATCGTCAGGGTATCTTTCAGGGTTGGGTGTGGTTCTGTTGCATATAAGTTTTTCAGGGGTGTGTTCATGGGTTTCTCCTTTCTGTGATCTGTTTTTTCGGGATGAGGGTCGCAGGGACACAGGTCCTCCGCTCCCCCTTCTTTGCTATGTTGTTTTTTTCGATACGTTGTTTTCCTCTACGCAAAACGGGATTCGCTCGGACCTTGTCCCTGCTCTTTCTCATCCCGATATACTGCACATTACGAAATGAGAAAACTGAAAAAAGCACCCCGTCCCGACAAAACAACTTTGTCAAGGGACGGGATGCTTCCCGCGGTGCCACCCTGATTCACGAACAATTCGCGCACTTAGTAAGGATACCAACATATCCTCTGTGATTAACGCACACATAACGTCATGGAATACTCGACTTCACAGTCTTTGACCATGCCCTCAGCGGTCCATTTGACAGGCTGCGAACCGACCCGCTCTCACCTACCGGGCTCTCTGTACGTGCATCTCCTGCCGTTATCTCCGCTTCAACGGTTTGGGTAATATTTAATTAAAAGGGATTCTATCACTGCAAATAAATATTGTCAACCTGATGACAGAGGCAGTATTTTTGTCATCATCAACGGCCGCCTTCTCTCCGCAATATATCGAATTCTTTCAGTCTTTTATCAAACTCCACGAAGATCATCTGCTTTGGATGGGGGCAGCTTTCCATCTCATTTCCTTTGTCATCCTGCATGGAAATGACCTTTACTTCTGTGTTGCTTCCATCCGGGCTTATGGCTTCCAGTGTATCCCCTACGCAGAATTTGTTTTTTTGTTCCAGGACTGCAAATATCCTGCCCTCTTTTTCTTCCACGGACTCCACCGTTCCCAGATAGGTTTCGGGGGCGGTGCGTTCCGCCTCATAAAACATGGACTCGTCGCCTGCTTTCCCGAAGAAGAACCCGGTGCAGTATTTTCGTCTTGACGCTGATAATACCTCACGCATATAGAACGGGATTCTTTCTTTGTACTTTTCCGGATCTTCAAAATAATCGTCTATGGCCATACGGTATGCCCTGACTACCGTAGCTACGTAAAGGGCCGTCTTCATGCGCCCTTCTATCTTCAGACTGTCTATCCCTGCGTCTATCATCTCAGGGAGATGATCAATCATACAGAGATCTTTGGAATTAAAGATAAAGGTCCCCCGCTCGTTTTCAAAGACCGGCATATACTCTCCCGGTCTCTTTTCCTCCACCAAAGAATAAGTCCAACGGCAGGGATGGGTACAGGCACCTTTATTGGCGTCTCGTCCCGTCATATAGTTGCTCATAAGGCATCTTCCGGAATATGACATGCACATGGCTCCGTGAACAAAGCTTTCTATCTCCATGTCATCAGGAATATGATCCCTGATCTCTTTTATCTCTTTTAAAGAGAGTTCCCGCCCGGTAACTACCCGCTCCGCACCCATCTTCCTCCAGAATAGAAACGTACGGTAGTTCACATTATTTGCCTGGGTGCTGATATGAATGGGTATCTCCGTCATTATCTCCCGTGCCATCTCAAAAACGCCCGGATCGGCGATAAGCACTGCATCCGGACGAATATCTCTTAATTCTTTAAAATAGTCTTCTATCCCTTTTAAGTCGTAATTGTGCGCAAGGATATTGGCGGTAACATAAAGCTTTGCCCCATGATCATGTGCAAAAGATACCGCCTCTTTCATCTCTTCATTTGAAAAATTATCAGCTGCAGCACGCAGTCCGAAGGCTTCGCCCCCGATATATACCGCGTCCGCTCCGTACATAACGGCTGTTTTTAAAACATCAGGACTCCCTGCAGGTGCAAGAAGCTCCGGCTTTTTTTTACTGGTCATGATAATCTCCGTAATCTCATCTTACAACCGACAGAGCCACTCCGTCTCCTATGGGAATGATGCTCGTGCTCACGTCGTCCCTGTGGGTTATATCGTACAAAAAGTCCCGCATCCGGGAATGGACCGTCCTGTCCCTTTGCTCTATCAGGTATCTGGATTCGACAATAGTGCCTTCCTGAAGCACGTTATCGGTAAGGATCACTGCTCCCGGCAGGCAGAGCTTTATGGCTTTATTGAAAAACTCCCCGTACTGTCCCTTGGCTGCGTCAATAAACACCATATCGAAGCTATCATCTAAGGTATCCAGCACCTGCAGGGCATCTCCCTCGATAAGGCGTATCCGGTCCTGCATACCCAGTGCGGAAAAGTTCTCATTTGCCTCTTTGACTCGTTTGCCGAAGGATTCAATGGTGGTTATACTTGAATCCGCTCCCATGCATCCGCTCATGATAAGAGCGGAATAGCCCACCGCAGCACCTATCTCTAAAATGTTCCTCGGACTTTTCAGAGTAATCAGTGTCTTCAGCAGGCTTTCCGTCTCTCTTTTTATTATGGGAACGTATTCCGCCTCCGCCTTTTCCCTTATTTTTTCCATCTCACGGCTGTTATCCGGAGCAAGGGAATTGATATAGGCGGTAACCCGTTCATTTACTATGGGAAAATCATTATCCATTACTGAGCTTCCATAATGATAGGCAGGATGACCGGTGTACGCTTCATCTTCTTCCAGAGATAATCACTTAAGTCATCCTTTAATGTATTCTTGATGGTACTCCAGTCAGTGACTTTCTTTTCGGCACATCTCTCAACCGCCTCAACCACTATCTCCTTTGCCTCTGTAAGGAGGTTTTCAGCCTCTCTTACATAGACAAAACCTCTGGTCACGATGTCAGGTCCGGCGATCACGTTGCAGCTGTATCTCTCAAGGGTAAGGACGATGATGACGATACCGTTCTCGGCAAGGTTCTGTCTGTCACGAAGGACGATATTTCCTACGTCACCTACACCCAGACCGTCCACAAGGATAGCTCCCGTCTGGACATGTCCGACAATTTCGAACTTATCTTCAGTAAGAGACACCACATCACCTGAGCGTGACATGATCACATGCTGCTGGTCGTAACCTAGTGAATAGCAGATATCTCTCTGGGCCATAAGGTGTCTGAACTCACCATGTACCGGATAACAGAACTTAGGCTTTACAAGGGAGTAGATAAGCTTGATCTCCTCTGCACAGGCGTGTCCCGATACATGGGTATCCTGGAAGATGACCTTTGCACCTTTTCTTCCCAGTTCATTTATAACCCTGGCAACGGACTTCTCGTTTCCGGGGATGGGGCTTGAAGAAAATACCACGCAGTCTCCCGCCTGGATCTGCACCTTACGGTGAAGGTTTGACGCCATCCTGGAAAGGGCCGCCATGGACTCACCCTGGCTTCCCGTAGTGATAAGGACTATCTGCTCAGGGGTATACTTCTTCATGGCATCCGTCTCTATGATAACGCCGTCGGGGATCTTAAGGTAATCAAGCTCTCCCGCAACCTTTATGATATTCACCATGCTACGGCCTTCGACACAGACTTTACGTCCGTATTTTACGGCGGTGTTTATTATCTGCTGCACACGGTCCACGTTAGATGCAAAGGTCGCCACTATGAGACGTCTGTTTTTATTATCGTTAAAAATATTATCAAAAGTCTCACCTACGGTCTTTTCAGACATGGTAAAGCCGGGGCTTAATGCATTGGTAGAGTCGCACATAAGTGCAAGGACTCCCTGTCTTCCAAGTTCTCCCAGACGCTGAAGGTCGATCGGATCACCGTAAACAGGCGTGTAGTCCACTTTAAAGTCTCCCGTATGGACTATAGTTCCCGCAGGAGATGTGATAGCAAGCGCCGCAGAGTCGGATATACTGTGGTTGGTCCTGATAAACTCAACCGTAAAGTCGCCCAGGGTTATCACCTGTCCGTATTCCACAACCGTCCTCTTTACATCACGAAGAAGATTGTGTTCCGCAAGCTTTGACTCAATAAGACCTACCGTAAGCCTTGTGGCATATATGGGCTTGTTTATCTCTTTTAAGACATAAGGCACCGCACCGATATGGTCCTCGTGACCGTGGGTGATCACAAAGCCTTTTACCCTGTCCCTGTTCTCTTTCAAGTATGTTATATCAGGGATAACAAGGTCGATACCAAGCATATCCTCTTCCGGGAAGGCAAGACCGCAGTCCACCACGATAATACTGTCGCCGTATTCTATGGCTGCGATGTTCATACCTATCTGCTCAAGACCGCCGAGAGGTATTATTCGAAGACCTTTCTCTCCCGTATGGGAATGATGTCCGCTTCCGCGAAGGATCTGGGAGCCGTCATTTTCGTTTGCCACGCCCAGGCTCTCGTATGAAAATTCGGGATAACCCTTTTCCTGGTTCTCGTCTACGTTCTTCGTCTGCTGTCTGTTATCATTAAAACTGCGCTTTCTTGCCTGAAAATGCTGTTTTCCGTTCCCGTTTCCGTTCTTAAATCTCTGGTTGTTATTTCTGAAAAATCTTTTATTTTTATTATTATCACGATTCTGATTTTGTTCTTCTGACATTTTTCACCTTCTCTTAAATTTCCAATTCTATGTCATCTTCCGCAAGCTGCTGCGCAAAAATATCACTGACTGCCTTTAATTCTTCCTCATCTTCCACTGATTCAAAAGACTCCGTATCCTCGTCGCTTCCCACCGACTTAAGGATCATAACCTCAACTTCCTCAGCCTCCGCATCTTCAGTCACAAGGATATAAGTCTCTTCATTAAACTTAGTCTCATCAAGTACTACAAACTCGATCTGCTGTCCGTCTTCCGTATCAAAAATAATACTGTCCATATTATTCCTCCAAAAACTTTTAATCACAAAAAAATCCAACCGGAACCTGTCACTGCTCCGATCCGTTAGCTTCAAAATCCAAATAGTTCTGTAAAATAATCCCCGCCGCTATCTTGTCTATAAATTCTTTTCTGTTTTCGCGACGCACTCCCGTCTCCATAAGAACACGATTGGCTGAAATGCTTGAGAGACGCTCATCCCACAATACGACAGGCAATCCCGTCCTGCGCTCAACATTTGCCGCAAACTCCCTGCAGCGCGCAGCACTGTCACCTTCCGTATTATTCATGTTCTTAGGCAGACCGACTATTATCTTCTCAACGCCGTATTCACGTACTATCTCTTCTATACGGGCATAGGTTTTCCTAAATTTATTTTCTTCTTTTCTGTAAACAGACTCCAAGGGTGACGCCAGAACCCCCGAAGGATCACTGACAGCCACCCCTACATACTTCTCCCCGTAATCAAGTCCGAGCAGGCGCATATTAAAGCTTCTTACTCCTGATAAAGTATCTGATCACTTCCTCAACAAGCTCGTCACGTTCTACTTTCATAATCAGACTTCTCGCATTGTTGTGGCTTGTAATGTATGTGGGATCTCCGGACATAATATAACCCACCATCTGATTAACAGGATCGTATCCTTTTTCTTTCAACGCAAGATAAACCTGCTCCAGTATCTCCTCTACTGAAACAGGGTTCTCTACCTGCTTATTAAAAAGATGAGTGTTATCATCCGCCATTTTCACGTCTCACTTTCATTCAATACACCTATGATATAGTAAAATGCGGGTTGTGTCAATAAAAGTGCGTATCCTTCTGGTCTCCCTGCCGGATATACTGTAACAACATGTAAATTGTATCATTTTCACTTTATAAAACGAAGCAGAAAATCCGCAAAACCTATGACAATAAATTCATTTTCATCAAGACTTTCTTTCACAGGCTTGTTTAAGACAATTATCTTTCTTATCTGATCTTTTACCATAAAAAACGGGCGGATTTCCCTTTTTTTCGTTGCGGCATCTGACATATCTGCCGTTACCTGGATATAGTACTGCTTTATTCCTTTTACTGCGTAAAAATCTATCTTATTCGTTTTCCTGACTGATCTTCCGTCTTTATTTTTTTCGATACTGTCCAATGTCCCTACATTTACAGAATAACCGTTATAACAAAGCTCGTTATATACTATGTTTTCCATCATCTGTCCTTCATCGGGAAAAGCAAAATTCAGTCTGGCATTCCTGAGTCCGGTATCACAAAAATAATATTTTCTGAGTGCTCCTATCTCTTTTTTGCCTTTAACATCATACCTTTTAGCTTCACTGAGCAAAAATGCATCCTTAAAGTACCGTATATAACTTTCTACCGTTTAGGCATCTATATTTTCGCGCCGTACACTCTTAAAGGTATTAAAACGTGCCGAAGAAAAAGGTATTTTCTGGCCGTTACCCGATGACGCAACAGATGCTGATTTAGAGAAACTACTCTCCACGTCAGCACCAAATTGCTCCACAAAGCGGATGCCGGATTATGACTACATCCGCAAGGAACTTCTGAAGAATGGCGTTTCAAAGAAGCTCCTGTGGACTGAATACATGGAAGACTGCCGCCAGGCTGGCGAAGATCCTCTGATGTATTCTCAGTTCTGCTATTACATTCAGCAGGACGAAAACAAACGCCGTGCCACCATGCACATCAAACGGAAGCCCGGTGAGCAGGTGGAAGTGGACTGGGCTGGCGATACCGCCAAGCTTGTCGATCCGTATACCGGCGAGATTGAGGAAGCGTATATCTTCGTAGGAGTCATGACATACAGCCAGTATGCTTATGTCGAGGCGTTCGCTGATGAAAAGCAGCAGTCATGGATCGATGCCCATGTCCATATGTATGAATACTTCGGTGGCGTTACAAAGATCCTCGTGCCAGACAACTGTAAGACAGCGGTCATCCACAATAAAGGCTGGAAAGATCAGCGTATCAATGCCATCTATCACGAGCTTGCAGAGCACTATGGAACAGCCATAATCCCAGCTCGTGTGAGAAAGCCGAAGGACAAACCGAATGCCGAGGGCAACGTGGGCAATATATCTACATGGATTGTTGCCGCCCTGCGCAATGAGCAGTTCTTTACGATCGCGGAGCTTAATGCCGAGATCCGAAAGAAGTTGGATGAGTTCAATCATCGGCCATTTCAAAAGAAGAGGGTAGCCGATACGAACTCTTCCACGACGAAGAACTGTCACTGCTGACACCGTTACCCGCTACCCGATATGAACTGGCGGAATGGAAACAAGCCACCGTTCAGTTCAATTATCACATATCCGTGGACGGAATGCTATACTCAACTCCACACGAATACATCGGCAAGAAGGTCGATGTACGGATAACAGGCAGCATCATCGAGGTTTTCTATAATCAGAACCGTATCACCTCTCACCGGCGTTTATACGACCGAAAAGGTCAATACAGCACCGTTACGGAGCATATGCCGAAGGAACACCAGCATTATCTGGAGTGGAACGGCGACCGCTTCCGCAAATGGGCAGAAGGGATAGGTGAAAACACAGCCAAAGTCATAGATTCAATCCTCCGATCAAAACGGGTGGAACAACAGTCATATATAGCATGTATGGGGCTTTTGAAGATGGCGGATAAGTATTCGCCGGCAAAGCTTGAAGAAGCCTGCAAAACAGCCCTGTCATACACCCAAAGTCCAAGCTACAAGAGTGTTAGCAACATACTTGCCGCATCAAAGGACACTGAGCCTGAAAACACAGGTGATAGCACTGACACCCAAAAGAACAATACAAACGGCATCACAAGAGGAGCCGGTTACTATAGGAGGAAATGACCATGACCAATCAGGCAACCATAGACAAAATCATCGAAATGAAACTTACATCAATGGCGGATGCATTCCGTATCCAGGAAGACGATCCATCTATGAAGGAAGTTCCCTTCGAAGACCGTTTCGGGCTCCTTGTTGACACGGAATATACCAGCCGTAAGAACAACCGGCTTAAGAGGCTCATCAAGAATGCCCAGTTTGACCAGCCATCTGCCAACGTTACGGATATCGATTATACATCCGGACGCAAGCTCAACAAGGATCTGATCAAGCGGCTTGCCAGTTGCGAGTACATCGCCGATTACCGGAACATCTTCATCACCGGAGCTACAGGCAGCGGCAAAAGCTACATGGCCTGTGCATTTGGAATGGATGCATGCAAACACTACTACAATACCAAGTATGTGCAGCTTCCTGATCTGCTCATCGATCTTAAGACTGCGAGAGATAACGGCATCTACCGCAAGGTGATGTCCAAGTATGCCAATCCAGTCCTCCTCATTCTCGATGAATGGCTCCTTATGAAGCCTACACAGGAGGAACAGCAGGACATCTTCGAGTTGCTTCATCACAGAAGGAAGAGATCATCTACCATCTTCTGTTCTCAGTACACCAAGGATGGATGGTACGAGCAGCTCGGTGGGGACGCATCCCCTCTATCTGATGCAATCCTGGATCGGATCGTCCATGACGGATATGTCATTGATATCGTCCCGGTGGATCCTTCCAAGGATTTATCCATGAGAGAGGTCTATGGTCTCTCAGAAACTGACCGTATGTAATTGTAAAGGTACTATAACAATCAGCGGTGGCTCAAGCTTGTCCGGACTGGTGGCTCACGCCACACCGGACAGGCGGCTCCGCCGCATCGGAATATTCACAGACCAGGGAATCCATCAAGGCGCTGTCCAGAAAACTGAAAAAGCATGAAGCAAGATTAGAGGAATTATACAGGCTCTATATCAAGGTGTATGAGGACAATGCAAGAGGAAAAATCAGCGATGAAAAGTTCTCTATGATGGCTACATCTTACGAGAAAGAGCAATGGGAACTCAAGGAAATCATCTATGACCTGCAAGCAGAGATTGAGGTACAGGAGAACAAGATAAACGATTTAGAAACATTCATCCAGAGGGCATCGAAGTATTCCACGCTGCAAGAGATAAACAGCTATGCGGTACATGAACTCATCAAGGCAATTTATGTGGAAGAACCCGACAACCCGAGTGGGCACAGAATCCTAAAAATCCACATCGTTTATGACCTGATAGGTTATATACCCTTGGATGAATTGCTGAAAGAAAAATCGGCGTAGAACATACTGCGCCGAAAAGGGAAATTAAAACTGTCTTACAGAGGTTAGACTAAACACGATACTGGTATAAAAATCGCGAAAGGATTATTACATAAACACTTTATATAATTCATCACAAAGAGAAGTTTTATTTATTGGCTTATTTCCTTCCTTACAGTAGAGATAGAAAAATTCTTCTGTTTCTAATTGGTTACTTTCCAACAGTGCTACAACATCTTTTAATTGATATGTACTCTGATTTGTTTTTTGAGGAAATGTAATTGGAATATCTAATAAATCTTTCCTATTAAATCCGCTATAAAACTGATTTGCCTCTAATAATACAAAATCAAATTCGATTCCATTTGAATCCGCATATGTTTTCAGTGCCCTAACTACTTTAAGAATTTTTTGTTTTATTTCTTTTTGTGCATTTCGTGTACTTTCATCAATTTCTTCTGATTTATCTGCATTTTCTAAATCATTTTCTAATTCTTCGATTATACTTTCATTTATTATCCAACTTTCAGAATTCTTACGCATATATTTTTCTGTTTCTGACAAAGCAGAAGTTAATGTTTCAAATACTTTACCTTTACCAAAATGAAGCGGCAAATAGGCTTTATATTCAGCTTCGGATTTCCAAATAGGGTGACGTCTCTGATTCCGTGAAAAATACTCTGTGCATAGAGAATCATCTTTTTTAGTCTTCAACAGATGAACAATATCATCGTCGCATAACAATGATATAATTGTCCCATCGATCAGTTCGTGTCCCTCAAAGCTCAATGATTCTTGTGAAAACAAATGATTCTTATCATTCGAAAATCTTTTTTCCAGTATATCAATAACATGTTGAATAATATACATGTCATATAAAACAATCGGATGTGTTTGAATCCATTTCCTTTCAGAATCATGAGCATAAACAACATTTTCTATTACACTAATTGCGTTTTTATAAAAGCCTAGTTTAGCATTCTCATTATCTATTGTTATCGTTAATGATGTTAACAGCCTCTCATAATCAATATTCACTGTTTCGAATCCAGTGAAATATGCATCTCTAATCAAGTAATCCAATCGGTCAACATCAATTACTTTTGAATTTAACAAAGATATTACACAATTTAAAACAGAATTAGCTAAATTCTTTTTTTGATATTGATAACCTGTAATACAACGAGCAAATAATTCCTTTGCTAAATCATCGTTTAAATATGTTTTATAGCGTTCAAGTGCTACGATAGCACTCATTATTTCGTGTGGTGCAGCAGATTTGCTATCTTTAGGAATATCATTTTTAAAATCATCTGTGCCCACACAATCTTCCAATTTTTTGTGTAAGTTAGCATATCCACCATTTTTATCTAAATAATACCTTTCTCCGGTATGAGAAAAAGGGGCATGTCCAACATCATGCAAAAGACACGCCAATAAGAATATCTCTTTTATTTTGTCCCATTTTTGAAGATCTTTAGTACGATCATTTTCATTTAAATATTTAAAAACACTTTCAGCGGCAATTGTCCCTAAATGATATACTCCGATTGAGTGAATGAACCTATTATGAACAGAGGCCGAATAAAGAGGAGAATAGCTTGTTTGAACTATTCTCCTCAATCTTTGAAATTCTGCAGTGTCAATAATATCTTTTACATATTTGACTGGTATTTTAACATATCCATAAATAGGATCTTTAAATTGCTTAATTGAACTCATTATCCAACACCCAACTTTGATACAGTTTGTTCACTTACAAAAGCGAGAAGAACATCCCACGCCAAATAACCTCTAAATTTTTTTATTAACTCTTCAGCTGTAATACCAGTTTTTAGTTGAATTCCAAGTTGCTCATCTGAAATATTTTCTTCAAAAATGTCAGAATAATTTCTGAACATTGTATTAGTACTTTCTCTTGAAAGAATTAGAACAGCTTTTTCTCCTTTAGCGTTCAAAAAGTTTACTACTTCAGCACCATAGATTTCTAACTCCTCATAGGAAACAAATCTTTTTGTTTCGTCCTTTGACATCACTTCAATGAGCGCATTCGCAGCCAAATCTTCAATCCCAATATAAACACACATCTCCATCTTCCTTTCAAAATTAGTATGTTTATGATAACACTTAAGATGGTAACATATAAGGTTAAAATAATCCACAAAAAACTTAAAAACGGACGGCGTAAATTTACTGTAGGAAAAAATTGGGAAAGACTATCCCCTATGATTATGAATCAACTTATTTTGCTAATTATATCATAATCCCGTTAAATGTGAATCAAACCATGCCTGCTTTTAGTAACATCTGCATTACGTCCTACGCTCTGCCGTTCCTCCTTATCAAATCGTTCAGAATACAAATGTTGTGTGCTGATGCATTTCTGATTTCCTTACATTTCAAAAGCCTGAAAAAATCATCCTGCATTTTTTTATTACAAAACCGTTTGTCGCAAAATTTATAGAAAACGGAATACTCGATTTAGTGCAAAAAATATCTTTATCTTATAACAACTTCCTTAAACGTTCGAGCTTGCTTTTTAACTGGATTCCATAATCTTTTGCCAACTTCCGGATCCATATCGCATCTTCTTTCCTATCATGGGTCCTTGAAAAAACGTTTTATAAATTTCGATAACTGACTTCGAAATACCCAATTCAATTCCGCTGTAGCATTTATTGTAGCAAAATCTTTAACAGCTTGATTCTCATCTGTTATGCCTATCAAATATCTTATTGATTAATACATCAGCAAAAGTAAATGGCATAACTTCATCCTCAAATTGAAGAAGCGACATGTACGGGCCACCCTGCTTTGTATCATCTGTAACAAAATAATAACTCCAATACGTTCTGCAACTTTTTTCCTGTGTGTAATTCTTTGCTATCCTCAATGCCTTTATCCGATCACCTAGTAATGCATTCATGCCATTTCCTCTTCTTTTTGTTCTTATCGTATCACAGAAAAAAGCAGAGTCAACAAACAATGTTATCTTTTTGTAACATTAAAGATCTTCAATGTTCTATTTTTTAACATTTGGATTCTGCTTCTGAGTAATCGTTCGACAAATGTCACTATTAAGGACAATATAATTAATGCAAAAAATATGCATTATTGACAAGTGCAATAACATTCACTATTTCTTTTAATAACACAAATAGTTGAAAAACGGAGGATAAAAAGATGACATTAATTGATTTAATATCTGATTATCTAAGATACTGTAAATATAACAGACAGTTAGATAAACTCACAATTAAGGCTTATAAGACTGACCTCATCCAGTTTAGCAATCATTTTAACAATACATGCATTGAAGAAATATCCGCAAAAGAGCTCGAATCTTTCATTTCAACACTTCATATCAAGTATAAGCCAAAGACTTCAAAAAGAAAGATTGCATCAATCAAGGCATTCTATCATTATTTAGAGTATAGGGAAGTAATCAGTTCAAGTCCTCTATCAAAATTGAACATAAGGTTTCGCGAACCAATTACACTTCCAAAAATCATTCCTCTATCGTCCATTGAAGCCATCCTTAAAGCAGCCTACAGGGAAAAATCATATGGATTAACTGTCATAAAAAGAAAAAACTCATTACGCAATATTGCTGTACTTGAGTTGCTTTTTGCGACCGGAATGCGTATATCAGAACTATGCAACCTCTCTCCCGATACGGTAGATCTAAACAATCACACAATAATAATTCGTGGAAAAGGCTCTAAGGAACGACTGGTACAGATTGAGAATAAGACTGCGCTTGAAGCCTTATGTGATTACTATGACGAATATCTGGAGGCAATACAAAAATGCAATTCTTTCTTCGCCAACAGAAACGGAACTCCTCTATCCGACCAGTCTGCCCGACGCATAATACGCCGATATACCGAAATGGCATCTGTAAACCAACATATCACACCACACATGTTCAGACACACTTTCGCATCATCACTCCTGGATGCCGGCGTAGATATACGATACATACAAGAACTACTGGGTCACAGTTCTATTTCCGTTACGCAAATATACACACACGTATCCTTATCAAAACAAAAGGAAATACTCGCCACAAAACATCCGAGAAATCAGCTGATAATTGCAGATTATCGGTTGAAATCGGAGGAGAATTACAATGCAAGTAAACAGTAAGAATAAAATATTTGTTTGTTTTGCTGCCGAAGATAGATATACAGTGGCAGAACCAATAGTATATCACATGAAGAACTATGGTTTTCCTGTTTGGTATGATAGAACAGAACTGCTTATGGGTGACAATCGTGTCAGGAAAAACCTTTTTGAAGGAGCTGGTCAATCAAAATATGTTATTGCTGTTATTAGCAAGAACTCTGCTGCTTCAGAGTGTTTTAAGGAAGAACTTGAAGTGGTTAGAAAACGATATTACAAATCCGAGGTTACGGTTTTTCCTGTGATTTATGAGATTTCTCCGAAAAAGTTGCCCAATGATCTTCAATGGATATGTGAACTTATATTCAAAGAAATATATAAAAGTTCTGGTACTCGAGAAGTTTGCAATCATATTGCCTGTAAAATAACAAATGATTTTTTGGCTGATTACGAACAAAAAAACTTATATTCAATTGCGACAAATTGTAATATTCCAAATCTTATAAAAAGATTCATTGAAACATACTTGTCGATAAATAATGAAAACCTTAATGCACGTATAAGCATTCTCTATTCCTTAAATATGACAATTCAAAACATTTATATAGACAATTCTATCAGCAACGACTATATTAACCTTGTTTCGAGAATCTTTACACGCCTATTTGATGAAACAAAGTTAAACCTAAAGATAGATTATCGCAATTTGTGGATGTTAGAAAATGCTATATGTCTTCTAATAAATATTTACCTAGAATCCCTAACTGATTCAAGTATATGAATAACAGTTTTACATATCTGAGAAATGTTTTGATTATACTGTAGATGCTCTAGGCAACCTTCAAGATATGGAAATTCGGTAAGGTTGCTATGAGCGATATTCCATATGGTTTCAGATACATATCCAGGGTATCGTATGGGAATTATCGTTTTATGTTGTTCTCGTGCTATTGCAAATTCTTCCATAACTCCACTTTTATATTCAACAGAATTGTTATCTGAATCACCGAACACAAATATAGCCGCTCCACAGTTGTGTATCACATGCTTTCTTTTTTCGTTTTTATTGACTGCACCGTTTGCACTATTATCTACAAACGGCGTGATTATGAGATTCTTTTCTATGCTTTTCTTGCCTGATTTTGCAAAAAATTCACTAGCATATCCTATCAGATGAGTGCCAAATCTTCGTCCAACCCCACTCACAATCCTATAATCATTTTCCAATAAGCTTTTTGATAATTCTTTTGACAAGTTATGAGAAAACTCTTCTATCTGTGGTTCATATAAACTAAAAGCGCCAGATATGAATACTCTTTTATCACGAATTCTGGTATTTAGTTCATTCAACACAATAGGAATCTCGCTATAATCGTCAACAACTAATGCACGTACACCATAACGTTTTTCGAGATCCTCAACGAATAGATCAAAGTAAGGATTTCTGGGTTCTTTTTTTATTATCGCATAATGCGTCGCCGCAACTCTTCCTAGGTAGTTTCTTATTTCACTTAAGCAGTCAAGGACAAGATGATCTTTGAAACTATACCCAATAAACAAAAATGCACTTGAAATAAGTGATCGTCTAAAAAACATAAGCATGAGCTGATGTGTATCATTGTATTTTTCATAATCAGCCTGTGTTGCAACCATTCCAGCGGGATTTGAAACATCTCCATTAAGTTTAAAGAGATTTATATGGTTTTCTAAGTGCATAGATGAAATGTCATCATCCTTGAAAACTTTATTTATTCTAATATTTCGCGCTCTGAAATTCATTTCTATCGCATTGTCAAAGTTAGTAGTCCAAACATCACAAAAACCTATATCCATCAGTTCATCAAGCAAAACGCTTTTATGCGAATACTGGTTTAATCGTTCAACTATTTTTGTTCTAAGTTCGTTGTCATCACTATGATTGGAATAATATTGTGCAAGTTTGTAATAATCATCGATATCTTCTATGTTTTTTCCGAGTTCTTTAGCTATAGGCATAAATAATTCTTTCCATGAAGGGTAGCCAGCATCTATTGTTCCGCCAGCACCAAGAAAAAGTGATGTTTTCGCGTCAAGAACCCTTTGAGATAATTGTAATAGAAAATCCTTTCTACTTATAGACATGTCCGAATACCTTCCATATTTTATCTTAAAAATCAACCGATAATCTGCAATTATCAATCACTTTTTACTAAAACTCTTTGATTGTCATTATACGGTTTTTTATTTTAAATATCAATTTTTCACGTCAACTT
>CACYNO010000006.1 GCA_902775895.1 uncultured Lachnospiraceae bacterium | reverse complement strand
AGAAGATCCCGAGGACAAGAAAGAGCAGGAAGAAAAGCCTGTCGCAGAAGATCCCGAGGACAAGAAAGAGCAGGAAGAAAAGCCTGTCGCAGAAGATCCTGAGGATAAGAAGGAACAGGAAGAGAAGCCTGCATCAGAAGATCCTGAGGATGAGAAAGATCAGGAAGAGAAGCCCGCAGTACAGGATCCTGCTGATAACGAAGATCGGGATGCAGAGCATGGTCATGATGACGATGATGACCGCGACGACGACGATGATGATCATGATGATGACGACGACGATGACGAATACGAGTACTATTACGATAGTTCGGGTGTAAGAAGGAGACGTCGTCGCAGGTATTATCCGTATTATCCCTGGTATTATTATCGGCATTGAGTATATCCGGGTATTCGGGCTTAGGTATTTACTTTTTTGAACTGACAAAACATTAAGACTGACAGATCGTTAAGGACACAAAGACCGTGCATAAAAGCTGCGTTGCAGTTATGCACGGTCTTTATATGTAATAAAGCATAAACATAGTTGACAATCTTTTATACAAGAGTATAATTATAAATAGTAAGGCTAAACCAAACTAAACTGATTTGATATCATATCAAGGAAGGGGATGGATATGAAAAAAGCAGCTAAGATATCAATGGGAGTTGCAGGTGCTGCGGCAGCGGCGTGTATCGTCGCAGGCGTTGCATCGGGAAATGGTTTTAAAGATGTTAGTATGGTATCCGTAAGCGGTATCATGGCAGAAGCTCAGACTACCGAAGCAGCTTCTGCAGTTATACAGGATGTCACCGGCTCACAGCTTGGTCTTACCGTCGGAGCCGAAGCACAGGGATCTGTTCAGGAACAGGCAGATGGGGGGTCTGTCGATGGTCTTATTTCCGGTGCCGATAGTGTTGACGAGACTGAAGCTGCAGTAGATACTGAGGCAGGTGGGGATGTTTCAGTGACTTATACATCAGAGACTGTATATGTTCCCGCTGTTGCCGGGGATGATGTTTCAAATGTAAAAGAGGTAAGTGTTAAGGCTGACAAGCCTGTAGCGTCTGAAAGCAAAAGCGTAAGTAAGGACAAAAAGGCTTCCGCAAAAAAGACAGGCAGGATAACCACTGCAGAAGCAAAGCATGTGCATGAATGGCAGCCGGTATTTGAATCTGTTCATCATGTACCGGTGACGCATATTGAGAAGCAGTTTGTGAAGACTGGATATGAGATTTCACGTAGTGAAGAATACTTTTATAACGGAAAACAGTTTAATTATTACAATTATTCCAAGACAGAGATTGATAAAGTCGGAGATGAGAAGATCGTTGATCTGAATTACGGCTTCTTTATAAATCGGATCGAGGTTTCTGAGGAAGAATATAATACGGCATTGCAGGCATTGCGTGATGAAGCTGAAGCAAAAGGTGACAGTGATGCGATAGAGGCTTCAGCAATGTCGTCAATTGCTCCTGTGGGACATGAAGTGGATGTAGAGGTAGTTGATAAAGAAGCTTACGATGAAGATGTGGTTGTAGGCTACAGATGCTCATGCGGGGATAAAAAAGATATTGCGGTGCAGGAGTCTTCTGACAAGGAATCTGAAGAAAAAGCTGAGGTCGTTTCAGAGAACATTAAAGAAGACGTTGAATGCGCAGATGATATTGAAGAAGATATCGAAGATGAGTGTATCGAAGATGACTGTAAAGATAAAGCGGGTGAATTTGAGAAAATCGGTTGTGCTTCGAGAGCATGGTTGTTATATACGGAAGATGACGAACTTGTAGGTTCTGTACATGAGTGCAACGTTTGCGGCACCCAGGAAGTATATGATACGGATTACAATGAAGTTTATTCTGCGTGTGACGTAGAAGATTTTTTATCAAATGAGGAAGCGATAGAACTTCTTACAAAATGATCTGTAATAAAAAAGAAAACCGGGAAGTTTCCCGGTTTTCTTTTTTTTATTCGTCTATATCAATAGCACCTTTTGCTTCATTATATTCCTTAACCTTTTTGTGTATCCTGTCGATGGGTGTAAGTAGTGAAGCAACTGAAGCGTCATGATTAATGGTATCAATGATAAGAGCGATGTATTTGCTCATATCAACGTTTATATACCAGGGTTTATCAAGGAGTTCAGGCGGCTGATATACAAGGTTTGTGGTAAGTATCTTGGAAATGATGCCGTCCTCATATGCTTTGTCGAACTTCTCAAATCCGTTGGTAAACAGTCCGAAGGTGGTGGCGGCAAAGACTCTGTTTGCTTTGCGCTTTTTGAGCTCTTTTGCCACATCTAAAAGACTGTCTCCTGAGGAGATCATATCGTCGATAACGATCACATCCTTGCCTTCAACGCTTGTACCCAGGAACTCGTGAGCAACGATGGGGTTTCGTCCGTCTACGATCTTTGTATAATCACGCCTCTTATAGAACATTCCCATATCAAGACCCAGAACGTTTGCAAAATAAACGGCTCTTCCCATACCGCCTTCGTCCGGGCTTATGACCATCATGTTGTCGGAGTCGATCTTAAGGTCGCCTACGCTGAGTAAAAGGTGTTTTATGAACTGGTAAGTGGCTGATACGGACTCAAAGCCTTTGAGAGGGATAGCGTTATGGACCCGGGGGTCGTGGGCATCAAAAGTCACTATATTATCGACACCCATATCAGTCAGCTCCTGAAGGGCAAGGGCGCAGTCAAGTGATTCGCGTCCCGTCCTTCTGTGCTGCCTGCTCTCATAGAGGAAAGGCATGATAACATTTATCCTTCTTGCTTTTCCTGCAGCAGCAGCGATTATCCTCTTTATGTCCGCATAGTGGTCATCCGGGGACATATGGTTTATCTGACCGCAGAGCTTATAGGTAAGAGAGTAGTTGCAAACATCAACAAGGATATAAAGGTCGTGTCCTCTTACTGACTGGTTTATGACTCCCTTTCCTTCACCGGAACCGAATCTCGGAGTCTCGGCGCTTACTATGTAACTGTCTCTCTTATAGCCCTCTGTTTCAAAGACACGGGGATTCCCTTCTCTTTCAGAACGCCATCTCACAAGGCATTCATCAATTTTTTTTCCCATTTCGGCAAAACTCTTAAGGGGTATTATACCCAGTGTACCGAATGGTACGGAACCGGTATGCTGTTCGTTTCGTGGCATCATTTTCCCTCCGTTTATAAAATGTGTTTAGTCAGGTTTCAATATATCTTTTTACAGAAGTATAGTCAAGAATAAAGTCTTTTAGTCCGCTGATCATCACCGGTAAGCTTTAATATCATATAGGAATTCAGTATCCTGGAATATATCCTTTCGGTGTAGTTGTTCCTTATCTCGCCGAGACTTAAGTTAGTTGATATTATGGTGCTTTTTTGCCTCAAAAGTCTCTCATTTACGCAGTAGAAGAGCTTTGAGGTGGTAAAGGAATTGGTGAGTTCCGTTCCCAGGTCGTCGACTATGAGAAGGTCGCACTCAAGAAGAGGCGAGTTATCATCATTTTCACCCAGCCTTTCAAAAAGCTCTACTGCCGTAAGATAAACCACGCTGTGGCTCGTTTTTATCAGTTCTCCTGCAATGCAGGTGGAAAGAAGGGTCTTGCCCACACCGGTGCTTCCGTAAATGAGAATGTTATCATGGTGGAGGTCAAAATCCCGGACAAATGCTTTTGCAGCTGAAAGAGCTTCCCCGGCGTAAGCGTGGGGACTTTTTCCCGTGTCGTCCCGGACATCATCAGAGTAAAGGGAAAGGTCAAAGGAATCAAATGATATGCCTTCGGTTATATTCTTAAGGTTGGAATCATTATAGATCAGTTCTATGGCCTTTTTTTTGAAACAGGCGCAGCGCTGCCCGCCGGCTATGCCTGTATCATGACAATGAGGACAGTCATAGATCGGGTCAAGATAATCCGCAGGCTTGCCCAGACTTTCCAGTATCTCTTTTTGTTTTTTATCCAGTTCTCTTATCCGGGTTTTATATGAGGAAGAGTCATTTGCCCCCCGTTCCAGAGCGGCAAGGGCGGCTTTCCTGGAAAGACTTCCTATCTCTTTTTGCAGGGCATCATACTCCGGAGAGAGACTCTCTATTTCTTTGATGCGGTCTTTAAGGATATGTTCATTATCAGAGCGGATCCGGTCATATTCCCGGGTTATGGTTGCATATTGGACACTTGTAAGAGGCATATCAGCTTTCTCCGTATTTCTTAGTGTTGTTTTCGGCTATGCGGCGTTCTATGTCGTCGAAGTCGATATCTCGCTGTTCAAAATTATGGAATTTTGTGAGGGGCTTATCAGTCTTCTTTTTTGAGGAAGAAGCAGGTTTTAAAGAAGATGAAAATTCATCATCCAGCTTCTTTATATCATCAAAATTCTTTATCCCCTTATCGTGCCAGTTGGACAGTATCTTGTCAGCGTAGTGGAAACTGGGGTTGCTTAGGGCGGCCATGGTCCGGTTGCAGGCTTCTATGATGATGTCCGTATTAAAGCCGAAATCATCCCTCCATTTAAGGATAAAAGCCATCTCCTGTGTAGCGGGACATCTTTTCTGAAGGCCGAAGGATTTCATGACGCAGGAGACTACATCGTTATTGCTTTTCAGATATTCCTTGGCATCTGAGGGAGAAGTGATCCCTTCGTCAAGCCATGCAATACCCGTAGCCTCCACATATCTCATGCTTTTTTTGTCTTTTTCCACGGCATAGCATAAAAGGTAGTCGATCAGCTCACAGGAAAGGTTCAGTCCGTTTACCATATTCAGTAGGATGTTCACATCAGTTGCCCTTAGGGTCCTTCCGAAATATCTTTCCGCAGACAGAACAAGCTCCCGGAACTCATCAGAGTCCCTGGAAAGCTCAGGAGATGCTGCTCTTACGGAAGCGACAGTAGTATTTTCCCGTCTGTTTGAAAAATCAACGCAGGTGATAAGCCCCTCATCGTCTATCTCGGTCCTGATGACATTGTTCTTTTCCCAGTATTTAAGAGCCCGTATGACGTCCTTGTCCGTCTGTTCAAGACAGTCGGCAATGCCGGAAACGGTCAGGTCTGTGTTTCCGGCATAAAAGCTCTTTAAAAGAAAGAGATAGGTTTTGATATATTCCCCGTTTGCCTGCATCATACAGGAATCAATGAAAAAATTGGGGACAGGTGTAAAGCCTCCTTCAGAGGCTGTAAGTTTGATATTGCTCATGTTTTGTACCTTAAAAAAGTTACTTTGTAAGTTCGTCTGCTATCTTATAAACGTCCTTTGAACCCAGGGTCACCACTACGTCTCCCGGCTTGCAGTTCTTCCGGAGATAGTCGGTTATCTCTTCAAAGGTATCAAAGAAGATGCCGTCTCCACCTTTTTCACGAACCTTTCGTGCGATATCCGCGGAGCTTACCCCGTATGTATCGATCTCTCTGTCGTTATAGACTTCAGCCAGAAGGCTGTGGCTGGCACCGCCGGACAGGGCGTCCGCAAATTCATCAAGAAAATCCCTTGTCCTGGAATAGGTGTGGGGCTGGAATACTCCCCAGACATCCCCTTTGCACATAAGGCGGACCGCATCCAGGGTAGCTTTTATCTCATCGGGATGATGTGCATAATCATCGATCACGGATACCCCGTTGAACTCGCCCTTATACTCAAGCCTTCTGTGTGCGCCTGTGGACTTCTTTAATCCTTTTGCCACATCCTCAGCAGTAGCGCCGGCAGCCATGCAGGCAGCGATGGCCGCAAGAGAATTGGATACGTTGTGCATGCCGGGTATGCTAAGTTCTACACGGCACACTTTTTCACCGCGGATCAAAAGGTCATATGATCCCATACCTTTTTCATCAAAAGACACGTTATCAGCGAGATAGTCGCTTTTGTCAGGATCTGTGCCGTAGGTGATAAAAGAAGCACCGGACTCCGGACGGAAATCTTCAAAACCTTCAATGTCGGAATTGATAACAAGAGTACCGTTTTCGGGAAGAAGGTCTGCAAAGGCCTTAAAGGACTTACGGATATCGTCAATATCTTTGAAGAAGTCAAGATGGTCTTCTTCTATATTCAGGATGACCGCGATAGTGGGATAGGAATGCAGAAAGCTGTTGGTATATTCACAGGCTTCCGTAACAAAAACATCCGAACTTCCGATACGCATATTGCTGCCGAAGCTCTCAACTACGCCACCCACGGATACCGTGGGATCCATCCCTGCAGAGATAAGGATATCGGTAATGATGGAAGTGGTAGTGGTCTTTCCGTGGGTTCCCGATACGTTTACGGACTGTCCATACTGCTTCATTATCTGACCCAGGAGTACGGCTCTTGTCTCCGTGGGTATCCCGCGTCTTCTTGCCTCGGAAAGTTCCGGGTCATCATCATGTATCGCTGCGGTATATACCACAAGATCAGTATCCTCCGGGATATTGTCGGGAGACTGGGGATACCCGATGCGAACCCCTTTTTCTTCAAGTTCTTTTGTGGCAGCGTTGTGTACCGCATCGGACCCGGAAACCTTAAAGCCCCGGGAGATCAGGATAGATGCCAGCCCGCTCATGCTGGAGCCTCCGATGCCGATAAAATGCACATTTACCGGGTTGTTATAATCAAGATGATCCATTTTTTTCCTCCGTCTCCCAAAATATCTTTAAGAGTTATTATAGACCAGAAGCGCATAAAAAAACAATGGAATTTTAAGCACAAATACAAAAATACTTCTTATGTGTTACAATATAAAACATAATATTTTTAAGACGGTGAAAAAAGATGCGGATAATAGCGGGATTGGGAAATCCGGGAAAAGAATATGAAGGAACAAGGCATAATGCGGGATTTATGGCGCTGCAAAAGCTGGCACATGACAACGATATCTCCATAGTATCCTTTGAAAGGCATGCTCTTACGGGGAAAGGTATGATACAGGGGGAAAAGGTCCTCCTGGTCATGCCCCAGACCTATATGAACCTTTCGGGAGTGGCGATCCGCACACTGCTTGATTATTACAAAGAGCCGGTTGAGAGTCTCATAGTGATATACGATGATGTCTCCCTGGATCCGGGAAGGATCAGGATAAGGCAAAGGGGGAGCGCAGGCGGGCATAACGGCATCAAGAACATAATAGAAGAGCTGGGGACTGATGAGTTTGACCGGGTAAAGATAGGTGTCGGACAAAAACCGCCGCATTTTGACCTTGTGGACTGGGTGCTGGGAAGATTCAAAAAAGAAGATCTTACCGAGATGGAAAAAGCTATTGAAAAGACAGCAGAGGCAGTGGAGTGTATGATCAAAGAAGGAACCCCGGCGGCTATGACCAGTTTTAACGGATAAAGAGATAAATGAAGGAATACCTTGATATAACGGATGAGCTTTTAGGCCTTGGACAGGCTGAAGAGATACTGCAAAAGACAGTGGGGACAGTGGAAGTACACGGGTGCACCGATTCCCAGAAATCCCACATACAGGCGATCCTTGGCAGGAATTTTAAGCTGAACCTGATAGTGACAGACGATGAAAAAAAGACAGCCTCCATAGAGGGAGACTGCCGGTTTTTTGGTGCAAGGACCTGTGTGTATCCCGCAAAGGACATGATCTTTTACAGCGCCGACATTCACGGAAACCAGATAAGCAGGGACAGGCTGTATTGTATAAAAGAAATATCAGACGTTTTATCCGGAGTTAAAGGTGCGCCTCTTACCGTGATAACCACCGTGGGTGCTCTTATGGAAAAACTGACGCCTTTTGAAAAATTTACCGAAAGGATATTTACGGTGACAAAAGGTGAAGAGATTCCCATGGACACCATTGTTTCAAAGCTTGTGGATATGGGATATGAAAAAAAGCCTCTTACGGAAGTGCCGGGGGATTTCTCGGAAAGAGGGGGGATAATAGATATATTTCCCATGGGCTGTGATGATCCTGTGCGTATAGAGTACTGGGGGGACGAGATAGATTCCATACGATATTTTGATCCGGAATCCCAAAGGAGCAGGGAAGATACGGATCAGGTAACGGTATTTCCTGCCACGGAACATCTTTTTTCGGCAGAAGAAAAAGAAAAAGCCTTAAAAAAAGTAAAAAAAGATTTTGATGCCCGCCTGGAAGAACTGGGATCAGACAGGGAGTCCGGCAACCGTTTAAGAAAAGCCTTTCATGACATAGAAAGCGGCGGTACGGACAAGGGCTTCCTGTATTTTGAAAAAAAACCGGAGAACCTTACGGACTATTTCCCCGACGATATTTCACTGATCTCATTTTACGAGACCACAATGTTAAAGGCTAAAGCTTATGTAATAAAAGAAGAATACGACTACAGCAGAGAGTTTCGTTTTTCAAAGGGTTATATACTTCCCGGGCAGCAGGATATGTTAGAGAGTCCGGATAAGGTCTTTAAAAAAGCCCTGTCCAAAAGGTTTGCGGGTATCAACAACTTCGGGATCACGGATAAAAAGATAAAAGCTGACATAAGCGTAAACGCAGGCGCTACGGGGATAAATGCCTACAACAATTCATTTAACGTACTTGTGGAGGACCTGAAGCGCTACAAAAAAGAAGGTTACAGGACTATAGCTGTCACAGGTTCACTTTCCCGCAGGAACAGGATGGCGGGTGAGCTGGAGGCGGAAGGGATAAACGTATTTTTCGGGGATGACCTTGATGAAAAGATCCCAAAAGGAAGCGTGATGATAGTCGCCGGCGGCATAAGTCACGGTTTTGTGTATCCGGAATGTAAGTTTGCCCTGATAACGGAAAACGATATCTTCACGGGTTCCGGAAGAAAGAGGGGAAGGAAGAAAACAAAAAGAAAAAGGACGGAAGAGTTGTCTCTTACTCCCGGAGACTATGTAGTTCATGATACATACGGAATAGGTATATACAGGGGTATTGAAAAAAAGACCATCCAGGACGTGGAAAAGGATTACATAAAGATTGAATATGCCGGAAACAGCGCACTGTTTATCGTAGCCACCCAGACGGACGTTCTTCAGAGATATGCCTGTGCAGATACGGATAAACCGCCCAAGATAAACAAGCTGGGATCTCCAGCCTGGAATAATACAAAAAAAAGAGCCAGGGAAGGAGCGGAGAGCATAGCAAGGGATCTGGTGCGCCTTTATGCTGCAAGGATGAGTACGAAGGGATTTGCTTTTTCCCCGGATACGGTATGGCAGACGGAGTTTGAGGAGAGCTTCCCTTACGAGGAGACCACGGACCAGCTTGATGCCATAAGAGATGTAAAGAGAGATATGGAAAGCTCCCGGATCATGGAAAGACTGATCTGCGGCGATGTGGGATTCGGTAAAACGGAAGTTGCCCTCAGGGCTGCGTTTAAAGCCGTACAGGACGGGAAACAGGTGGCTTTTCTTACACCAACTACTATTCTTGCAGGACAGCACTACGATACCTTTACGGAAAGACTGAGGGCGTTTCCGGTGACTGTGGGGCTTATGTCGGGACTAAGGAGCACCACGGAAAACAAAAAATGCGCCCGTTCATTAAAAGAAGGGTTGACGGATATAGTTATCGGAACCCACAGGATACTCTCAAAGGATGTAACCTTCAAAGACCTGGGGCTTCTCATAATAGACGAAGAGCAGCGTTTTGGTGTAAACCATAAAGAAAAGATCAAAAAACTCAAGGAAAACGTTGATGTTCTGGCGCTAAGCGCAACACCCATCCCGAGGACCCTGAATATGAGTCTTGCGGGGATAAGGGATATGAGCACCCTTGAAGAGCCGCCGTCTGACAGGACGCCGGTCCAGACTTTTGTGTCTGAAAAAGATGACTACATCATAAGAGAAGCCATTAACCGCGAGATAAAAAGGGGCGGTCAGGTTTACTATGTATTTAACCGTATAAACAACATCGAAGAGGTACGCGAAGGTCTTGAAAAGCTGGTTCCCGATGCGGCATTTGAGATACTTCACGGTCGTATGGATAAAAAGCAGATGGAAAGCATTATGATAGATTTTATAAACGGGGAGATCGATGTGCTGGTTTCCACTACCATCATAGAGACGGGGCTTGATATCCCCAACGTCAATACCATAATAATAGATAATGCTGATAAATTCGGGCTCTCACAGCTTTACCAGCTCCGGGGAAGAGTAGGGCGTTCCGCAAGAAGGGCGTACGCATTTCTCTTGTACACAAAAGACAAGGTCATAACCGAGATCGCAAATAAGAGGCTCTCTGCCATAAGGGACTTAACTGAGCTGGGGTCCGGATACAGGCTGGCCATGAAGGATCTTGAGATAAGGGGCGCAGGGAATCTTTTGGGAAAGACACAGCACGGCCACATGGAGGCCGTGGGTTTTGACATGTATACCGGGATGCTTAACGAAGAGGTAGCAAAGCTTAAAGGGATCGAGATACCCAAATATTTTGAAACAGAGATCGATCTGGATATTGATGCATTCCTGCCTGACGGATACATAAACAGGGAATCCCAAAAGCTGGAATTTTACAAACGTATAGCAGCCATCACCGGTCAGGATGACATGGATGATATCGCAAAAGAACTAAAGGACAGATTCGGTGATATACCGGAACCTGCGCAAAACCTCCTAAAGATAGCGCTCATCAAATCCCGTGCCCATGAAAATGATATTGTTAAAGTTAAAGGAACACGCCGGGGGACGGATATGGATATGAGACTGGAATACAGATCGGGTGATGTGAAGAAATTTGTCATGACTGTTGAGGATGATCTTTTTGAAAAATTAATGCTCATCATAGGAAAATGCGCGTGATTAACGCATAAAACCCTTGAAAAACCCCTAAAATAGTGGTATAATCGCTCAGAAATAGTGTGTTTATAAATTTTTTATAAAAATAAAAAGAGGACCTGTATACGATGGAAAAGTATATTATTAAAGGCGGAGTTCCACTTAAAGGTGAAGTGCATATAAGCGGAGCGAAGAATGCGGCATTAGGTATACTTGCTGCAGCAGTTATGACTGACGAGCACGTGACCATAGAGAATATGCCGCTGGTCAGAGATACTAATGTTATAATCCAGGCTGTAAAAAGCGTGGGTGCCGGTGTTTCATTCAAGGATAAGAACGTGCTGGAGATAGACGGCAGCACCATAAACAGCATTGATATACAGTATGATCAGGTTAAGAGGATAAGAGCTTCCTATTATCTTATAGGGGCTCTTCTCGGGAAGTACAAGGAAGCAAAGGTGGCGCTTCCGGGAGGGTGTGACATCGGAAGCCGCCCCATAGATATGCACATAAAAGGCTTTAAAGCGTTGGGGGCCGAAGTGGATATCATCGGAGGAGGTATAGTTTGGGCGAGAGCAAAGAAGCTCACGGGAGCCCATATCTACTTTGATATGGTTTCAGTAGGAGCCACTATCAATCTCATGATGGCAGCATGCATGGCAGAGGGTGAGACCATCCTTGAGAATGCGGCAAAGGAGCCTCACATCGTAGACGTGGCTAACTTCCTTAATGCCATGGGGGCTAAGATAAAGGGTGCAGGTACCGACGTTATCCGTATCAAAGGTGTAAAGAAGCTTCATGCAGTGACATACCCCATCATTCCCGACCAGATAGAAGCAGGGACATTTATGGTTGCGGCGGCGATAACCGGAGGAGACATTACGGTATGCGATGTTATCCCCAAGCATCTTGAGTCAATATCCGCTAAGCTCATTGAGATGGGATGCGAGGTTGAGGAAGGAGATGACAGTGTTCGTGTTATCTCAAAGGGAAAGCTTCATTCCACCAATATAAAGACATTGCCATACCCGGGTTTTCCCACGGACATGCAGCCACAGTTTGCGGCGGCGCTTTCCCTTGCGGAAGGTACCAGTATAGTGACGGAGGGCGTGTTCGACAACAGATTCAGATATGTTGATGAGCTTGCCAGGATGGGTGGAAAAGGAAATCTTGAAGGTAACATATTTTTCATTGACGGTGTTGAGAAGCTGATGGGAGCAGAGCTTTGTGCACCGGACTTAAGAGCGGGAGCGGCTTTGGTGCTTGCAGCCCTTGCGGCTGAAGGGTTTTCTGAGATTGAGGATATCCACCTGATACAGAGGGGTTACGAAGATTTTGACGGAAAGATCCGAAGTCTCGGAGGCAATATAGAGATCATATCAAATGAGCATGACGCTCAGAAGTTCAAATTAAAGGTTGGATAATAAAACCCGGCGAGCCGATTAAGATGCGTCTTAATCGGCTTTATTTTTACAGAGGGATCTTATGAAGTTAAGGACTAAGTTAAAAGTGGCATTTATAATAATGGCGGCACTGCCTATTATTCTCGGTGCCATTGCCATCTATATAGTCATTAACCGTGAATTGAACGAGATCAAGGTCACTTACGGTATTGAGAGGGATTACAGATTTTCTGACATTTATTCTCCCGGAGCGATCTTAAGTACCATGACCGACAGTGTATATGATGAGATCCAAAAGGTTGCGATCACCGATCCCGATAAACTTACGGATCCGGGTTACATCGAAGATGTGAGCAGCCGGCTGAACACAAAGCTTTCGTCAATGGTGGTCATGCAGGGAGACAGCATCACATATTCCTCATCGTCACTCAGTAAAGAACAGCTTAAGGACATACTTCCCGATCCGGAGCTTGCAGGTAAACTGGGAAATGCAGGACTTTATAAAGGCGGGGAATACCAGACCCTTGTAAAAGCCGTGAGCTTTAAAGACAGAAAAGGCGGGGACGGAGCTGTATATATACTTACTCCCATGACTCAGATCATTCCCCAGATAAGGAACCTTCTTATCGAAGCCTTTATAATAATCATCGAGGTCATGGCATTTACCAGCTTTATCCTGTATTTCTGGATAAACCGGTCCGTTATAAAGCCCATAGACAGACTCAGGCTCGGCACACAAAATATCAAGAACGGAAATCTTGATTTCGAGATAAAGACCGTAAATAACGATGAGTTCGGAGATCTTTACAAAGATTTTGAGGAGATGAGGCTGAGGCTGAACAAGTCATCTTTGGAAAAAGAAAAATCCGACAAAGAGGAAAAGGAGCTTATCAGAAATATTTCCCATGATCTAAAGACCCCTCTCACTGCCGTTAAGGGATATGTGGAGGGACTCAGGGACGGTATAGCCGACACCCCTGAGAAGCAGCAAAAGTATATCATTACCATTTCAAACAAGGTTGAGGATATGGACAGGCTCATTGATGAGCTTACGCTTTTCTCAAGACTTGATACCAACAGGATACCTTATGACATGGTCAAGATAAATGTCAAAGGATATTTTGATGATTGTGTTGAGGAACTGGATATGGATCTGGGAGCCCAGGATATCACTTTAAATTATGCTTTTCACGGTGACGAGTCCATGGAGATCATGGCAGACCCCAACCAGTTGAAGAGGGTTATAAGCAATATCGTAAGCAACTCCGTCAAGTATAAGAGCCCCGACAGGCCATGCGTGATAGATATATCTGTTTTTGATGAAGGAGATTACGTTCATGTGGAACTTGCGGATAACGGCAAAGGTATAAGCATGAAAGATATCCCCAGGGTATTTGACAGATTTTACAGGTCCGACGAGTCAAGGACTTCTCCCCAGTCAGGCAGCGGTATAGGGCTTGCCATAGTTAAAAAGATCATTGAGGATCATAAAGGAAGGATCTGGGTGGATTCCGTCGAAGGAGAGGGTACGACTTTTCATATAAATCTGTTAAGATATAAAGAGGGAATGCAGTTGTCACTTCCGGACAATCAGATGAAGACAAAGAAGAAAAAGAAAAAAGAGCAAAAGGAACAAAAAGATCAAAAGGATCAGAAGGAGGCAAAAAAGTGAGTAAAGTACTTATAGTTGAAGATGAAGAAGCCATCGCTGAGATCGAAAGTGATTACCTTGAGTTGTCGGGTTTTGATGTGACCATAAAAGCCGACGGGAATTCCGGACTGGAAGCGGCTTTAAATGAAGATTTTGATATAATCATCCTTGACATCATGCTTCCGGGTATCGACGGTTTTGAGATATGCAAAGAAGTAAGAGCCGTTAAGAATGTTCCTATCATCATGGTATCCGCAAAGAAGGAAGATATTGATAAGATCAGAGGACTTGGTATAGGTGCGGATGATTACATTACGAAGCCGTTTTCGCCAAGTGAGCTGGTTGCAAGGGTGAAGGCGCATCTGGCACGCTACGAGAGACTTATAACCGATAACAAGCCTGAGAATGAGATAATAGAGATCCGCGGTATTAAGATCGATAAGACTGCAAGAAGAGTGTTTGTGGACGGAGAAGAGAAAAACTTCACCACAAAGGAATTTGATCTCCTTGCTTTCCTTGCGGAGCATCCGAACCATGTATATACGAAAGAAGAGCTCTTCAGGGAGATCTGGGATATGGATTCCGTTGGGGATATCGCTACGGTAACGGTGCATATTAAGAAGATCCGTGAGAAGATTGAGGCGGATACGGCGAAGCCCCAGTATATTGAGACTATCTGGGGTGTGGGGTATCGCTTCAAGGGGTGAGACGGACCGTATGATAAACGAGAAAGCACCTGACATTCGAAAAGCAGTTCAGCAAACTGTATAACTCAGCCTACAGAATTTAAAGACTGCCCTTATCGTTATGAACACGAACCAAATCATAAAAATTTGGTTATGCTTTGGTTCGTATAACGATAAGGGCAGTCTTAATTCTGTGGCAGATTTATAATGTTCGCTGATACTGCTTTCGAATGTCTGAGGTGCTCTCCCGTTTTTATACGCTACCGACTTTGTTATTATATAGTCCGAAAAAACAAACACGGAAGCCGGCTTTTTAAAATAGTCGGAGTGACAGGACTTGAACCTGCGGCCTCTTGACCCCCAGTCAAGCGCGCTACCAAACTGCGCCACACCCCGAAAATTTCATGCCCAACTATTATACAACAATATGACATAAGATTTCAAGATAAAAAATTTCGGGTTTTTTCTGTGGTTGCAACCGATCAGGTGTCTGTGCTATGTTTTTGAAAATGTGTAAAAAAAGATGAGTAAATACCGGAGGCAGATGATTGGATAAAAATTTTTTATATGAGTTCCCTATATACGGTATGACTGCAGAGGACTTATCCTACAGTCACGACAACATTTCCGATGTGGCGGATATGCTGAAGGCAGGTATAAAAGTCATACAATACAGGGAAAAGGAAAAAAGCGGTCTTGAGATGTACCGCCAATGCATAAAGATACGTGAGATGACGGCAGAGGCCGGTGCACGTCTCATAATAGACGATTTTACCGACCTGGCCACGGCGGTGGAGGCGGACGGAGTGCATATCGGCCAGGAGGATATGCCTATAGAAGCTGTACGCTCTCTTGTGGGAGATGATTTTATCATCGGTCTTTCCACTCACTCGCCGGAGCAGGCCCGTGACGCCGTTAAAAGAGGGGCCGACTATATAGGTGTGGGTCCAATATTTGAGACACACACAAAGAAAAACGTATGTGCCCCGGTAGGCCTGGGCTATCTGGACTGGGTAGTGGAGAATATCGACATACCATTCGTTGCCATAGGAGGGATAAAAAAAATAAACGTAAAAGAAGTCTTTGATCACGGGGCTAAGTGTGTGTGTCTTGTCACCGGGATAGTGGGTGAGGCGGATATATGCGGGATAGTGGAGGAGTTGTTGAAGTGATTTATTTCTCAAATATGTTTTAACATTATCGGTGATGTATGAACTGCCGGGAACGGAAAATTTTACGGCAACCTGCTTTGCCTTTCCAAACTGTAGAATCCGGCCCTGAAGAATTACCGGAGATATGCTCCGGCATAAACACGAAAGAAAAGCATAAACTCAAAAAATGCGTCAGGAAATCCTGACGCATTTTTTTCAAACAATATGCTTTTCATTCGTATGCCGGAGCATCTCTCCGAATTCTTCGAACCGCCTTCTAATGTTCGGAAAGACAAACAGGTTTCCGTAATTATCCGTCTCCCTGCAGTTCCAGCATCACCGACTCTACCCTCTTATTATTCACCTTCATCACAGTCGCCTTTACCCCATCCCGCTCAATGGAATCCCCGGCCCTGGGGAACCTGTCCAGCTGCTCAATGATCAGTCCGCCGATGGAGTCGTTGTCTTCTGACCTTAGATGTGTGCCAAGGGCATGATTTATATCATCCAGCTTATATGCCCCCTCAACCCGGTACTTGTTTTCAGCCACCTGTACAAAAGGCTCATCGCCTTCAAGATCGTATTCATCACGGATCTCTCCGATGATCTCCTCTATAAGATCCTGTGTTGTGATAAAGCCTGCGACTGATCCGTACTCGTCGATAACAATAGCGGAGGAAGTCGCATTTTTTTGCATGTCTTTAAAAAGGACGGAAGTGTTTTGCATCTCAAAGGTAAAGTAAGGCTTTCGCATAAGTCTCGTTATGCTGAAAGAATTTTTCCTCGAGCTCTCGGTGAAAGGTCCTGAAAGAAGAACGTCCTTGCTATACAAAACGCCTACGATATTGTCCGGATTGTCCCTGAATACGGGAATGCGGGAATGAGAACTTTCTTTGAAGATATCCATGACTTCATCAAAGGAAGCGTCTTCAGATATATAGTTCATATCTATACGGGGGACCATCACATCCTTTGCGAAGGAGTCACCGAACTCAAAAAGATTGTGGATGATCTTTTTCTCGTCTGATTCAAGGACTCCTTCTTCGTGACTCACATCCACCAGGGCTTTTAGCTCGGCTTCGGTGATGGTGGCGGTGGGTTTTGTGTTGTCAATCTTAAAGAGCTTGAGTATCCAGCCTGCTAACTTGTCGATCACAAAGACCACGGGAGTAAGTACCACCATGACAGCTCTGATAACGGGAGCATAAAGCATGGCTATGGTCTCGGGCTTTGTGGAAGCAAGCGTCTTCGGAGTGATCTCTCCGATGATCAAAAGGATCACCGTGAGTATGGCCGTAGATATTCCTGCCGCGGCACCACCGAAATACCTTATGGCAAAGGTTGTGGTAAGGGAAGATACACCGATGTTTACGATGTTGTTGCCCACAAGGATAGTGGACAACATGCGGCTGGGATTTTCCAGAATATGAGAAACCTGTACAGCCCTCTTGTTTCCTTTGTCACAAAGAGAGCGCAGCTTTATCTTGTTTACCGTCGTGTACGCTGTTTCGGCGGAAGAAAAAAAAGCCGACAACGCTATCAGCACGATTATTATGATGATCTGAACTACACCCCAGGGGTCCAATTTTAAAACACTCCTTTCATTTGAAGCCATTATATCATATAATAAGCTTCAAGTTTTTTGCTTCGTAAAAAGGGGAAAAAGAATTGACGATAAGAGAAGAGACCCAGAGGATAGAGCACGAATTTTTTTCTGAGTACGCGACCTTTTCAGATGAGAGTAAAGGCAGGATAAAGCCTGAAGAAGACGACGAGATGCGTACATGTTTCCAGCGTGACAGAGACAGAGTCATTCATTGTAAAGCTTTCAGAAGATTAAAACATAAGACACAGGTTTTTCTTGCTCCGGAAGGTGACCACTACAGGACAAGGCTTACACATACACTGGAAGTGGCGCAGATCGCAAGGAGTATTGCAAGGTCACTGAGATTAAATGAAGACCTGACGGAGGCCATAGCCCTTGCCCACGATCTGGGACATACCCCCTTCGGCCATGCAGGTGAGAGGACTTTGAATGAGATATCAAAGAAAGGCTTCAGTCATTGCGACCAGAGTCTCAGGGTAGTCAACGTGCTGGAAAAGGACGGAGAAGGATTAAACCTGTCTTGGGAAGTCTGCGACGGTATAATCAATCACAGAACCTCCGGACGTCCTTCCACCTTAGAGGGACAGGTGGTGAGGCTGTCCGATAAAATTGCCTATATAAATCATGACATTGATGATGCCATAAGGGCAAATATTTTCAAAGAGTCAATGATACCGGAAGAGTATACGGAAGCTCTCGGTCATTCATCAAGAGAAAGACTTGATACTTTGATCCGCGCAATCGTCGAAAACAGCATGGGAAAAGATGAAATATCCATGCCCGGTACAATGGAAAATACAATGATGAACTTAAGAAAGTTCATGTTCGAAAATCTCTACAGCAATCCGGCTGCAAAGAGTGAGGAGATCAAAGTAAAGAAGATGATAGAAAAACTCTTTGAGTACTTTAAGAAAAATTACAAAGAGGTTCCGGAAAACTATCGTAAGATCGTAAGCGACAGGGGAGAAGATGAAGAGACAGCTATTTGCGATTACATAGCCAGTATGAGCGATCAGTATTCCATAAAAGTTTTTAAAGATATTTTTGTTCCGAGGGCCTGGGAGTATTAAAGGGATCTATGAATTACGAAGAATTCAAAGAGCGCGTCCGCGCCGAAAGCGATATAGTCGATGTGATCGGCAGATATGTGGATCTGAAAAGATCAGGTGCAAACTATAAGGGGCTTTGTCCTTTTCACAACGAGAAGACCCCTTCATTTTTTGTTATGCAGGACGGGCAGTTTTATTACTGCCATGGATGCCACAAGGGCGGTGACGTGTTTAAGTTTCTTTGCGATTATAACCATTTGGATTTTCCGGATGCTGTAAGAGAACTTGCTGAGTCCGCCGGGATAGAGATCCCCGAAAAATTCGACTACGGTGATTCCGGAAGGATAAAAGCCGGGTTAAAGAACAGACTAAGAGACATGTACAAGGCCGCTGCAGAATTTTACTTTTCAAATCTGCATTCCGAAGAAGGGAAAGAAGCTCTTGAATATCTGAAAAAAAGAGGCATTACAAAAAATACCATGGTGGCATTCGGCCTGGGCTATGCCACAGGGGAAGGAACTGCTCTTTACAAGGTGTTAAAGGACAAGGGCTACAATGATGAGGAACTGAAGGAGTCAGGACTATTTTCTTATAAAAGCGGAAAGCCCCGGGACATCTTTACAGACAGGATAATGTTTCCCATTATGAACAGGTCTTCAAAGGTGATAGCATTCGGCGGAAGGGTGATGTGGGACAGGCTTCCCAAATATATTAACTCACCCGAGACCATCATCTACAGCAAAAAGAATAATCTCTACGGAGTACAGCGGGCAGTGGCTGCAAGAAAAGAGAGAATGATACTTGTGGAAGGATACATGGATGTCATATCCATGCATCAGACCGGGTATCCTGAGACTGTTGCATCTTTGGGTACGGCCCTTACAAAAGAGCAGGCAGATATCATTGCAAAGATGGCAAGAAAAGTTTATCTTATATACGATGCTGACAGCGCGGGAACACAGGCTATGAGAAGAGCCATCCCCTTGCTCAGGGAAGCAGGAGCTTTTGTAAATGTTGTCAGTATGAAGCCTTTTAAAGATCCGGATGAGATGATAAGATCGGAGGGTGCTGACGGAGTAGAGGTGCGCATAAGGAATTCCGATAATGCTCTTGTCTTTGAACTGGAGTGTGAGGAGGCAGAGTATGACAGAAATGACCCTTCGGAAAATGCCGGATTTGAGATGAAAGCGGCAGAAATGATAGCGGGGTTAAATGACAAATTCCAACGCAGGGAGTTTGTCAAAACCGTATCCGAAAGATTCGGTATCGACAGGGAACTCCTTGCGGCGGAAGTAAACCGCATAGGAGATGATGCCTTAAGGCAGGGAGGTATTATAAAGAGAACAAAGGCTCCCCCCGCAGGAAGAGTAAACTCTGCAAATGCAAAAGGAAGGGATGTAGATACCGGTCATGCCGATGAGAGAAATGTACTCCTTGCCCTTGTGAGAGATCCCGGTATCTTCCCTGTTGTCAAAGAGTTTGTTTCACCGGAGGATTTTTCGAGCGGAATTTTGCAGGAAGTTGCCGATATAGTATTTGACAAGATAAATAATGGTGGTACTATACAGGAAGGTGAAATTATCAGTCGCTTTGATGATGAAGAACAAAGCGATGTGGGAAGGATATTTTGCAATGATATGTATGACAATTCCGATGCCGGGACTAAAGCAAGATTCGCATCGGAATCCCTGAAGAACATGGTCATACGAAGGCATGATGAAAAGTGCGAGAATGCTCCTCCGGAGGAACTCGCGCAGCTTCTTAAGAAAAAAAACGAGTTATCTAACCTAATCATAAATATTAATCCCGATTGAAAGGAAGGAAAAAAGAATGGCAACTACAAAGAAGACCACAGCAAAGAAGACAGCAGCAAAGAAGACCACGACAAAGAAGACTACAGCAAAGAAAACTGCAGCAAAGAAGACTACAGCAAAGAAGACTGCGGCAAAGAAGACTACAGTAAAGAAGACTGCGACAAAGAAGACCACAGCAAAGAAGACCACAGCAAAGAAGACCACAGCAAAGAAGACTGCGGCAAAGAAGACTACGGCAAAGAAGACCGCGGCAAAGAAGACTACAGCAAAGAAGACCGCGGCAAAGAAGACTGCGGCAAAGAAAACAGCAGCAAAGAAGACTGTGGCAAAGAAGACTTTAGCAAAGAAGACTACAACAAAAAAGACTGCAGCAGCAAAGAAACCAGCGGCATCAAAAAAGACCACCGCAGCAAAAAAGACTGCAGCAAAAAAGACAACAGCAAAAAAGAAGTCTGAAAAAAAGACGGAAAAAAAAACCGATAAAAAGTCAGAAAAAAAATCCGACAGAAAAAAAGAAGAGAAAGTAGATAAGGTAAAAGCGGAAGAAAAGCTTAAGGAGGATATATCCGAAAAGGATTCCGAAAATACTGCTTCCGAACCTGCCGATATCTATGCTGAGCTTCTTGCCAAGGCTAAGAAGAACAACAACTCCATTACTTATGATGAGATTAGTGACATTATGAAGGACACTGATTTCGGGGTGGATAATCTTGAAAAGGCATTTGAATTTTTAGAGAAGAACAATGTTGAGATCAAGATATCCGAGGATATGGATGATGACGACGACGATGACCTTCTTGATGATGAAGAAGGGGATATTGACGTAAAGAAAATAGACATATCCGTTCCCGACGGTGTAGGTGTTGACGATCCGGTAAGGATGTATCTTAAAGAGATAGGTCAGGTTCCGCTTCTTACTGCCCAGCAGGAGATCGATTATGCAAAGAGGATGGAGAAAGGCGACGAAGAAGCAAAAAACCGTCTTGCCGAAGCCAACCTGCGACTGGTTGTAAGTATCGCAAAAAGATACGTAGGTCGCGGAATGCAGTTTTTGGATCTTATACAGGAAGGAAACCTCGGTCTTATAAAAGCTGTAGAGAAGTTTGATTACCGTAAGGGATACAAGTTTTCAACTTATGCCACATGGTGGATAAGACAGGCCATCACAAGAGCCATAGCCGACCAGGCAAGGACCATCAGGATCCCCGTGCATATGGTTGAGACTATTAACAAGCAGGTAAGGGTATCCAGACAGCTCCTTCAGGAGCTGGGGAGAGAACCCACACCTGAAGAGATAGCAGAAGCCATGGATCTTCCCGTTGAAAAGGTAAGAGAGATCCAGAAGATCTCCCAGGATCCTGTTTCGTTGGAGACTCCCATAGGAGAGGAGGAGGATTCACATCTGGGAGACTTTATCCAGGATGAGGATATAGAGCAGCCTTCAGAGGCAGCAGCCCGTACTCTTCTTAAGGAGCAGATAAATGAGGAACTCCAGAACCTTACCGAAAGAGAGCAAAAGGTTCTGCGTCTAAGGTTTGGTCTTGATGACGGAAGAGCAAGGACTCTCGAAGAGGTTGGAAAGGAATTCCAGGTAACAAGAGAAAGGATCAGACAGATCGAAGCAAAGGCGATAAGAAAGCTTCGTCAGCCCAGCAGAAAAAAGAAACTGCAGGATTATCTTGACTGATCTAAAGTTTTCCAAACGCATTGAGACCATCGCAAAATACATCAATAACAAAAGTACAGTGGCAGATATCGGTACGGATCACGGATATCTGCCCTTGTATCTTTTGCTGAACAATTATGATGTAGATATCATCGCGGCAGATATACGGGAAGACCCCCTTAAAAAAGCAAGAAGAAATGCTAAGCAGGCCGGTGTGGAAGACAGGATCAGGTTTTGTCTTTCCGACGGACTTGAAGGGCTGGTTAAAAGGGCTGACACTTACGTTATCTGCGGCATGGGCGGTTATGTGATAATGCACATTTTGGAGAAAGCCATCGCAGGAGACACAGACATCAAAGATGCGGAATTTGTGATATCGCCCCATTCCGACGAAAGGGTTCTGCGGGAATTCTTATGTAAAAACGGATTCAGGACAGAAGATGAAGAGATGATCCGGGATAAGGAATTTTTCTATCCGATCATACACTGCGTTTACGACGGAGAAAAGCGTGAGGAGAGTGAGGTCATATATTCTTACGGCAGTCAGCCTTTAAAGGAAAAGCAGCCGGCGCTTAAAAACTATCTCTTAAGAGAAAAGAGGATTCTCTCTGATGTTTTGGAAAAACTCGGGGAATCCGGTTCCGGTAATGCAACAGACAGAGCAAAAGAAATAAAACAAAAACTTCTTTTAAACGAAGAAGCACAAAAATTTTTTATATAAATTTGGAGGAAACAATGGCAAAGATCGCGATATTAGGATACGGAACGGTAGGCTCCGGAGTATTTGAGGTTCTCAGCATGAATGCTGATTCAGTAGCTGAAAACGCAGGAGAGCCTGTAGAGATCAAGTATGTTTTAGACTTAAGGGACTTCCCGGGAGATCCTGCTGAGAAAAAAATAGTCCATGATGTGGAAGTTATATTAAACGACCCCGAAGTAAGTGTGGTAGTTGAGACCATGGGCGGAAACGAGCCTGCACACACATTTGTAAAGCGTGCACTTGAAGCGGGCAAGAGCGTTTGCACATCCAATAAAAACCTTGTGGAGGCTTACGGCTCCGAGCTCTTAAAGATCGCAAAGGAAAAGAAAGTAAGATTTCTTTTTGAGGCTGCGGTGGGCGGAGGTATTCCCATTATCAGACCAATAAAGGATGCGCTTACAGCAGACAAAGTGGATTTCATTACAGGTATCCTGAACGGAACATGCAACTACATACTTACAAAGATGTCCGTTGAGGGCATGGAGTTTGAGGATGCATTAAAGCAGGCGCAGGATAACGGTTTTGCGGAAAGAGATCCGGCAGCTGATATAGAAGGACATGATTCCTGCAGAAAGATCGCGATACTTGCTTCACTTGTAACGGGAAAGAACGTTGACTTCGAAGACATCACCACAATAGGTATAAGCAATATAAGTGCGTCTGATTTTGCATACGCCGGGAAACTGGGAATGAAAGTCAAGCTTCTGTCCTCTGCATCATACAGAGACGGAAAACTTAAAGCAATCACAGCGCCTTTCCTTGTGAGCGGAGACAACAGACTCTTTAATGTTGACGATGTGATCAACGGCGTATGGATCCACGGAAACGCTGTGGGAGACCTGGTGTTCCAGGGAGCCGGAGCCGGTAAGCTCCCAACGGCAAGTGCGGTTTCATCAGATGTGGTTGATGCCGTTAAGAATAAGGATACGGTTTACAAGCTTCTCTGGAGCGATGACAAGATCAGCCCCGAGGATGCGGGAGAGTATATGTTCAGATACTTTGTCCGTGTAAATGAAGCGGATAAAGACAAGGCAGAAGAAGTATTCGGAAATGTGAAATATATTGAAGCAGACGGGATATCCGGTGAGGCGGCATTTATCACTGGCGTGATGACCGAAAATGAATACAACGAAAAGTCAGGCGGTGTTGATATCATCAATATGATCAGGATCACACCCGATACCAATATAGACTGATGATTAGGAGATACTATGATAAAAGCAGTTAAGTTCGGAGGAAGCTCACTTGCGGAGGCCGGACAGTTTAAAAAAGTCGGAGACATCATAAGATCCGATGAAGACAGAAAATATGTGGTTCCCTCCGCTCCCGGAAAGAGGTTTTCGGATGATATAAAGGTCACGGATCTTCTCTACAAATGCTACGGAGAAGCTAAAGTTAATATGGACTTCAATGCTACCCTTGCACAGATAAAGGAGAGGTATGACGAGATCATCAAGGGTCTGGGACTGGACCTTTCCCTTGACAGTGAGTTTGAGACCATTGCAGAGAAGTTAAAGACCGAGCCGGAGGCAGATTACGCAGCGTCAAGAGGAGAATATCTGAACGGTATCATACTTGCTGAATATCTGGGTTATGAATTTCTGGATTCAGCAAGGGTGATAAAGTTTGATAAGAACGGAAACTTTCTTTCGGAAGAGACCAACGAGACCCTTCAAAAGACTCTTGCAAACATGAAGACAGCAGTACTTCCGGGATTTTACGGATCAAAGCCCGACGGAACCATAAAGACCTTTTCAAGAGGCGGATCCGATATCACCGGGTCTATCCTTGCAAGAGCGATACATGCAGAGGTTTACGAGAACTGGACCGACGTATCCGGTTTTATGGCGGCTGATCCCAGGATAGTCGAGGGAGCAAAGACCATAGACATCATTACATATAAGGAATTGCGTGAGCTTTCCTATATGGGTGCATCGGTGCTTCATGATACGGCGATATTCCCTGTAAGAAAAGAAGGCATTCCCGTAAACATCCGGAATACAAATGAACCTGAGGCAGAGGGAACTATGATCGTAGAGAGTACGGTCCATGTTCCGGAGCATACCATAACAGGTATTGCCGGCAAGAAAGGCTTTGCCGCAGTTAACATAGATAAAGATATGATGAACTCAGAGATCGGCTTCGGAAGAAAAGTTCTTGAGGTTTTTGAACACAACGGATTATCTTTTGAGCATATGCCCTCAGGTATAGATACCATGACGGTGTTCGTGAGTATGGATAAATTTGTTCCCAAGGAGCAGTCGGTCATATCCCAGCTCCATCAGGCAGTAAATCCCGACTCCATAGAACTAGATGCAAACATGTCCCTTATTGCCGTAGTGGGGCGTGGTATGAAGCACAAAACCGGTACGGCAAGTAAAGTGTTCAAAGCCCTTGCAGATGAAAAGATAAGCATAAAGATGATCGATCAGGGATCCAGTGAGCTTAATATCATCGTGGGAGTTGACGACAAGAATTTTGAAACGGCTATCAAGGCGATCTACAAAGCATTCTTTGACTAAACACAGGAGAAAAAACTATGACAAATATTATTAAAGACACAACCGACAAACTCGTATACGGACATGAGGGATGGCTTGAGGATTATGTTTTCCATTATCATGCGGGAGATTCCATAATGACCATGCTTAAATGGGGTCACAACATGGAATGCGATGGACTCCCCAGGATCGAGGAACTTTCCTTTAAGACATTTGCACCGGACGGTACGCAGGAAGAGGTTCAGGTTAAAGAGACGGGAAAAGAATATCTTGATCTTACATCAGAGACAGACCAGGAAGGTATGTATATTTTTTCCATCCAGTATGATAACTGCTATGCCGAATATCCGGGTGACAAGTGGAAAAAAGGAAACAAAAAGGATAATCCCGATGCGGTAGCGGTTAACAGGTATGTTCAGAGTGCCACTAACTGCATCTTTGTGGGACACGGTGAAAACAGGGAAGTGTTTGATGCTCCTCTTCTTACTACATTGCTTCCGGTAAGTCCCGAGTTTGTTGCAGGTCATGAGCTTACATTTGTGTTGAAGACTGACGGCAAGCCCCAGGCATGTGATGATATAGATTTTATTTTTCAAGGTGAAGGCGAAAAGACTACGGAGAAACTTTCCACAGGTGAGGACGGTGTATTAAAGATTACGCCGAAGGAACCCGGGGTATACGGCCTTATCGCAAGATATGTGCTTGACGGTGATTCGGATGATTATGACAACATTCACTATACGGCTACACACTGCTTCAGAGTAAAGGAACACGGCGGTCACGACCATTGATCTAACGGTCAGTTTTTACAGAAAACTTTTTTGGAAAATTTTTTAAAAAATAACCCCCCAGAGGGCTTACACAATTTTTTTGAAAATATTATATTGTAGTTGCCTGCATGACATGGGTTTTACAATTAGCTCTACACTTTCCCTTGTTTTGCAGGTTTCTCTCCTTTTTTTATTATTTGCAAACAAACCTTCGTAAGTAATATTAACCAAAACAAAAAGTTTTCTTTTTCTAAAAGGCTCCCGCGAGGGAGTTTTTTGATTTTATCGTATCTGGGATTGTCCGGCAAAATCATTGATGTTTATGGAGAGGAAAGTATTGATAAAAGAGAAAATCCATTTAATCAGGTGAAGGTGGAAAATGAATATAAAACAAATACAAAGTTTTGTTGCTGTGGCTGATACAAAAAGTTTCAGTGAAGCTGCGCAGTCAATGTACATTTCTGTTTCCCAAATAAGTAAGATGATAAAGGGGCTTGAAGATGAACTGGGACAGGTACTTTTTGAAAGAAAAAAAAGTGGCGTGTTGCTTACACGTGAAGGTGCAAAATTATATAATATTGCGAATAAAGTTCTCAGAGATATAGACGAATTTGAACTTATAAAAGAAAGAAATGGTAAAGAAAGCCTTGTTATTCTCGGATTGCCGGATGTATATCTGGATGACATATTTTTAAATCATATAAAACAAAAAAAAGAAAATGACTATTTTTATAATTTGTCTAACAGATCCATTGATAATGTGTGTCAGGCATTGCATGTGAGAAAAGCTGATATGGGTTTTGCCTACGTCGAGGAAAGAAGGAAAACGGCTATCAACATGAGATTGAGCGAATATGCGCTGGATTTTACGCCTATAGCAAAAACAAGAAAATACATGTTTGTAAATTCAAAACACAGACTGGCCTCACTGAGACGGGTGGAAATATCAGATGTTGAAAAAACCGATCAGGTAAAGATCAACGGAACAGATTTCCTTAAAGCGGAATATATAAAGAATTCATATGGGAATATGTTCTCAAGACCTAACGTGAAAATGCTGACATATAGTCTGCATACGGCAATGAATATTGTGAAAAATACGGATATGATCTATATAGGATGTGATATATTCAATGAACTTTCTGAGGTTGAAAAAGTTACCCGTGTTCCCTTTGCAGAGGGATATACAGATGTTGAATTCGGGTATATAAAAAGACATACTGTTGACTTATCGTATATGGCAAAGGAATTTTTGTCGTGTGTAAAAAACAGAATAGACGGATAATCGCGCTTATTTTCCAAAATGGAAAACGAAACATCCCCCCATACGGGTTATTAACCACGTGTGGGGGGATTTATAATTTCCCTCAGAGAAAATTCAAAGAGAGAACGGAAATTGTTTTCCGGCCGAGGTTGGTATGTCAGAGAGAAGTTATTTTCCGTTTTGTGAAATAGTTAAACAAAACGACATAAAAGAAGCTTTATTGTTGAATCTTATTAATCCCAAGATAGGCGGTGTACTTATTGACGGTTATGGAGGAAGTGCAAAATCAGTAATCTGCGAGTCATTAAGAGACATAACCGATAAAAAAATAGTAAAACTGCCACTGAACATATCTGAAGACAGATTAACAGGTTCCATAGACATAGAAAAGACAATGAAGACCGGTAATACACATTTGGAAAAAGGAGTGCTTTCATCGGCTGACAACGAGATTCTTTTCATAGATGATGTGGCACTGCTTCCCGACAACATAACCGATATTTTAATATCCGTCCTTTCGACCGGAGAACTCAGATTGGAAAGAGACGGTATATCGGACTTGAGCGAATGCAGGCTCCTTATGATAGGAACCATGAACTCCGAGAAAAATCCTCTCAGAAAGAGTATGACAGACTATTTCGGTCTGTACGCCAAGGTTGAAAAGCTGAACGCCCCGCAGGACAGATTGGATATAATGCGGATAAGAGACGAGTTTGACAGATCAGGCGGTATTGCGGACGACGAACTCAGTGAGAAGACAGAGAGTCTGAGAAAGTCCATAAAAGAAGCACAGGAAAGACTTAAAAAGATTGAGATAAATGAAGATATCCTGCAGGCCATAGTAGACAAGGTCATCAAATCTAATGCAGAAGGGCACAGGGCAGATCTTGTTATGAAAGAAGCCGTAAAAGCCATAGCCGCATTTCATGAAAGGACGGAGATAACGGAAGACGATATCGATGAAGCGGCTTATTTCGTCCTTCCTCACAGGATGCGGCCGGGTGCGGCCCCTGAGGAAGAGCCGCCTCAGCCTGAAGAAGAGGAACAGGACGATGATCAGGAACAGGAGCAGGAGCAGGACGAGCAGCAGCAGGAAGATAACGATGATGAAAGCTCCGGCAAGGACGAACAGGAACAGGAGCAGGAACCTGAGGATGAACCTCAGGATGATGAGGAGACGGATAACGAACCTGACAGCAGCCAGGGGAAGTTTAAAAGTATTCCCAAAGCCTTCGAGACGGGTGAGGCATTTCAGGTTATGGATTTCTCTCATGAAAAAGACAGAAAGACGAGAAAGGGAAGCGGAAGGAGGACACAGACAAAGACAACCAGTACCAGCGGAAGATATATCTTCCCCACCATGAACAGAAGAAATAATGACTTAGCCCTTGACGCCACCATAAGAGCGGCAGCGCCTTTCCAAAAGAAAAGGGAAGACAACGGGATGAAGATAGTCATTAAGAATGAAGACATAAGAGAAAAAGTGAGGCAAAAAAAGATTTCCAATCTCCTTGTCTTTGTGGTGGATGCCAGCGGATCAATGGGAGCAGTCAAAAGGATGACGGAAGCCAAGGGAGCAGTGCTTTCGCTTCTGAAGGATGCTTATGTAAAAAGAGACAAGGTAGGTATGGTCACATTTTCCGGAGAGGGGGCACAGGTGGTACTGCCTCCCACAAGAAGCACGGAGAGAGGATACAGGCTTCTTGAAGACATTAAGACGGGAGGAAAGACACCGCTTAATGCCGGGATAGAAAAGGGCTTAAGGGTGATTGAGAACCAGCTGCGTCAAAATCCGGATGTCATGCCCTTGCTGATAGTAATTACAGACGGAAGAGGGAACATATCAATAGACAGTTCAAAGAAGCCGGCACAGGAGCTTATGGATATAGGCGAGATGGTGTCAAAGGAAAAAAGGCTTGAGACCATGGTGATAGACATAGAAAACAATTCCATGACAAGTTTCGGCATAGCAGGAAAGCTTGCGGCAGCCATGAAAGCCAAGTATTACAGGCTGGATGAGATTAAGGGAAGCAATATAGAGATGATAGTAAGAAGGGAGAAAGCACAGTGAGCAAGAGAGTTTATCCGTATCCGTTTACGGCGATCATAGGTCAGGAGGACATGAAGCTGGGACTGATACTCAATATCATAGATCCAAAGATCGGGGGTGTACTTGCATTCGGAGAAAAGGGAACGGCAAAGTCCACGGCGGTGAGAGCCATGGCGGGACTTCTTCCGGAGATCGGCACGGTAAAGGGATGCCGCTACGGATGTGATCCGAAGGATCAGTCTAAGATGTGCGAGGAGTGTAAGGAAAAATTCTCAGGTGCCGGAGTATTTGAGACGGAAAAGCGCAGCATGAAGGTGGTGGACCTTCCGGTATCTGCTACTGAAGACAGAGTGGTGGGAACCCTTGATCTGGAAGAGGCTATCCACAACGGAAAGAAGAGATTTGAACCGGGTATCCTTGCGGATGCCAACAGAGGGATACTCTACGTTGACGAGGTAAATCTCCTTGACGATCACATAGTAGATCTTCTTCTTGATTCTGCAGCAATGGGAGTTAATACAGTGGAAAGAGAAGGAATATCTTATTCCCACCCGGCTTCTTTCATTCTCGTGGGAACCATGAACCCGGAGGAGGGAGAACTAAGACCCCAGCTTCTTGACAGATTCGGTCTCAGCGTAAGGATAAGCAGTATCACGGATCCTCAGGAAAGGGTAAAGATAATCAAATACAGAAATGAATATGACGCGGATCCCGAAAAGTTTTCCGAAAAGTTTAAGGATAGTGACGCGGAACTTGCAAAAAAGATCGTCAGCGCAAGGCAGAGGCTTTACGATGTGGAGATAAGCGATGAGATACTGCTTTCCATAGCAAAGGTATCGGTGGCCCTTGAGATAGAAGGACACCGCAGTGACCTAACCCTTATGAAAGCTGCAAGAGCTTATGCCGCATTCAACGAAAAGACAAGTGTGGATATAGAGGATATAAAAAAGACAGCTTCCCTGGTATATCTCCACAGGATGAGGAGTCTTCCTTTCGAGCAGGCAAAGGAATTTGATTCATCTGTCATCGGAGAGATCATAGGCGCAAAGGAGGTGGCAGGTGAATGAAAAAGATTACTGCCATAGTATGGCACACCACCGCTTCAAGGCTTAGGGCGGCAGGCAGACAGCTTAAAAGTGAAGTAAATGTCAGGGTTTATTCGGGAAGAGACCTTGACGAGGAGAAGGAAAGCTTCGAAGAGCTTTGCAAAGACATTGACTCCTCTGACATCCTTTTGCTGAATGTGACATCCGGAGACAGTATATGGGACGATGTGTTTTCGTATATTGAAGACAAGGATGTCAGGAAGGTTTACATCGGAGCCAATGCCACTGAATATATACGGGACAAGGAGACTCTTGAGTTTTCCGCAAAGTGTAATGACTATTACACATACAACGGAAGTGAGAATCTTTTAAACCTTTTAAAGTACACGGCGTATATTGCAGGGGACACATCCGTAGAATATGACGAACCGGTACAGACGCCCTGGGAAGGGATATTCCGCCCCGACGAACCGGAACGGGAATATACAAGTCCTGAAGAATATTTCCATGAGCATCCGCCGTCGGGGAAAGGAGTGATAGCCCTTCTTATAGCAAGGGGAAGCAAGATAAACAACGACTTGGCTGTGGAAAAAGAGATCATAAGATCCATTGAAGAGAAAGGATTTGATACGCTTCCGGTTTATACATATTCTTGGCCGGAACCATCCCTGGGTGCAAAGGGTGCAGCATGGGCTATAGAACACTTCATGTTTGAAAAAAACGGAAAGGCCATTCCCGATGCCCTGATAAAGCTTACGGGATTTTTCATAAACGGACGGGGTGACAGCGATTCCAAAGACCTGTTAAAAAGACTTAACTGTCCCGTGTTCAAGCCTGTCTGTTCATACAACACCACCATAAAAGAATGGGAAGAAAGCAAGGACGGTACGGTCAAAGATGTGGGCTGGAGCATAGCTCTCCCGGAGCTGGAGGGAGCCATAGAGCCCATCTTTATCGGAGGTAAAGGCGAGGGAGAAGATGAGAACAGATATCCCATAGCCGACAGGATAGAAAGACTCACCGGAAGGGTGATCAAATGGGCACAGCTTTCCAAGAAGCCTAATTCAGAGAAAAAATGTGTCTTTGTCTTAAATAACAACCCCTGTGCTTCGGTGGAAGCCACTGTGGGAGGAGGCGCGAAGCTTGATTCTCTCGAGAGTGTGGCAGGTATTCTGAAGCGCATGTCCGAGGCAGGCTTTGACCTTAAAGGTATCCCGGAAAACGGCGAAGAGCTGATAAACACCATAATGGAAAAAAAGGCCATATCGGATTTCCGCTGGACCACCGTGGGAGAGATCGTTGATAAAGGGGGAACCCTTTATCAGATGAGTAAAGAAGAATATGAGTCTTTCTTTAACAGGATACCGGAAGATGCAAGAGAGTCGGTTACGGAAAACTGGGGAAAGCCCCCGGGTGAGGAGATGGACGGTATACCGCCGGCCATGGTGCATGAGGGAAAGATATGTATCACGGGAGTATCCTACGGGAACGCACTTGTATGCGTACAGCCCAAGCGGGGGTGTGCCGGTGCAAGATGCGACGGAACGGTCTGTAAGATACTGCACGATCCCCACTGTCCGCCAACACATCAGTACATAGCCACATATAAATATTTTGAGCATATATACAATGCGGACTTTATAGTACATGTGGGAACTCACGGTAACTTAGAGTTTTTGCCCGGTAAAGGAACAGGGCTTTCAGCATCATGTTTTCCTGATATATGTACGGGAGATGTGCCTTTCCTTTACGCATATAATGCAGACAATCCACCGGAGGGGACCATCGCAAAAAGAAGAGGTCTTGCCACCATAGTGGACTATATGCAGGCGGTGTATACAGGAAGCGGGCTTTACGAGGAGCTGGAGCAGATAGACCAGCTGGTTGAGCAGTATGAGGCGGCGAAGCTGGCAGACGGAGCCCAGGCCCATCAGTTCGTACACCAGATAATTGACCGTATAAACGGGAGCACTCTGAAGGATCAGATTAAGACAGAGATAAGGCATGATAATATTGACGGGATTATTTTCGAAACTCATGGTATTTTAGAGACTATCCGAAATACACAGATCCAGAACGGGATGCACATATTCGGGGAGATCCCCTCAGGTGAAAAACGGACAGATCTGTTGTACGGAATACTAAGATATGAGGGACTGGAAAAGCCGGGTCTGAGAAAGCGTGTATGCGCGCTTTACGGACTGGACTTTGACTACCTGATAAAAAATCAGAAAATATTTATTTCAAAATATAAAAAGACGGCAGGGGCGGTGCTGGAGGATATGGACGCCATCGGCCGTGCGGTAACGGAAAGGTTTATAACAGGAGAGACTATAGATTCATTTATAGACGATACCGGAGAGTACCTGATCGAAAGCGAAGAAGCTTTAAACGAACTGGAGGAGTTCAGGCAAAGAGTTCTTGATCTGAACGCAAGGGTGGAGGATTCCACAGAGATCGAAAACCTCCTGGGAGCGGCAAGCGGAGATTATGTAAGACCGGGACCCGGAGGTGCGGTGACAAGAGGAAGGGACGATGTGATCCCCACGGGAAGCAACATGTACACCCTGGATCCTTCCACGGTACCCACAAGAGCGGCCTGGGTCGTGGGACAGAGGCTCGCAGATGCGGTCATTGATAAGTTTATTGAAGAAGAAAAGAGATATCCCGAGACCTTCGGTATCTACTGGATGAGCAACGACATCCTCTGGAGCGGAGGAGAAGGTATGGGACAGCTCATGTGGTTCATGGGTGTAAGACCTAAGTGGCTTGCCAACGGCAAGGTGAAAGGTTTTGAGATCATACCCCTTGAGGAGTTGAAAAGACCAAGGATAGATATATCCGTAAAGATCTCAGGGATACTCAGAGATAATTTCAGCGACCGAATGGATATACTTGACAAGGCAGTAAGGGCTGTAGCCCGTCTTGACGAATCACCCGATGACAATTATGTCAGGAAACACATGCTTGAGAATTTAGACTCAGGCATGGATGAGGAATCAGCCATGGCAAGGATATTCGGTGCCAAACCGGGAACTTATCTGAACGGCGTGTCCCTGCAGGTATATGCTTCCGCATGGAAGGACCGTTCGGAAATGGTGGATGTCTTTACATTTTTCAACGGATACTCCTACGGTGCAAACGGTTACGGAAAGGAGGCCTATAAGGGGCTTCAGAACAGCCTGAAGACAGTGGATATCACTTATAACAAGGTGATGACAGATGAGCATGATCTTTTGGGGTGTTGTGCATATTTCGGTACCCAGGGAGGCATGACGGCAGCGGCAAGAGAGCTTTCCGGAAAAGACGTAAAGGCATATTACGGCGACTCAAGAGAGGCCGGAAATATCGGCGTAAGGACCCTTGCAGAGGAGATAAACCGTGTAGCTCAGGCAAAGCTGTTCAATCCGAAATGGATAGAAGGCATGAAAGAGCACGGATACAAGGGCGCCGGTGATATAAGCAAGAATATCGGCAGGATATACGGCTGGGAAGCCACCACGGATGAGGTGGGCGACTGGGTGTTTGATGAGATAACAAAGACTTATATCGAGAACACGGAAAATTATGAATTCTTTAAGAAGAATAACCCCTGGGCTCTGGAAGAGATAGAAAGACGTCTCATAGAGGCTAACAAAAGAGGACTCTGGCAGCCTGCAGAAGGACTTGAAGAGCTTCTTGAAGACAGTTATCTGGAACTGGAGGGAATACTTGAGGAAACCTCCGGAGACGGAAGCGGAGATTTCCAGGGAGGTTCCATAGACGTTCAGGGAATAGAAGAACTAAACGGAATGAAAGAACACTTAAAGCACATGCAGCAGATGCTTAAATAGAAAAGAGGTAAAAAATATGAGCAAAGGATTCAAAGGGATGATGACTGCCATAATCGCACTTGTGGCAGCGGTGGCATTTCTTATCGGATTTGTGGCAACGGGTGCGAATAATGGTTCAAAGACCGTGGCAGAGACCGTGGCCGCAGGAGGAACACAGACAGAAGGAAACGAGGGCACAGGAAAAGAAACTATCAGGGACTCAGCAGGAAACGAGTTTGAGATACCACTTGATACAGACAGCGTTATAGCTCTTAACCAAAACGCTGCCGACATGCTTACGGCTCTGGGAAAGGACAGTGTCCTGACGGGCGTGAGCAATGATACAAAGTATCCCGCAAAAGTAAATGACATGAAAAGATACGGCACGGAAAGCGCACCTGATACGGAAAATATCATAGCGGCAGCACCGGGGGCTGTTATCGCAAGCGCTGCATTTAAAGATTCAAATGATTATGCAAAGCTTACTGAAGCAGGCATCAAGGTAGTCTGTCTTGACTTGAACAATACTGATACCGCAGTGGAAGAGACTGCAAAACTGGGACTTTTGTTTAATGCATATGACAAGGCTGATGAGTTTGTAACCGACATGGAAAATATCAAGTCTATGGTTGCCGAGAAGACAGCAGGCGAGGGCGAGACAAAGGTTTACTGGGAGAAAAACGATGAATACACTTCCGTAAACAAAGACGGAAACGAAAACAGGATCCTGAAAGTGGCTGCGGCAAAGAGCATAACTTCAGACAAGACTGAATCAGAGGTTAAGACGGATGCGGCATTTATCGCAGGACAGGATCCGGCAGTTATCGTAAAGGTGACAGACTACGATAAAAACGTACTTACTCTTGAAAAAGGAGATCTTAAAGACGCCGAGGGAATGGTGGAGGAGATCAAAAAGAGAAGCGGTCTTGACGGAGTATCTGCAGTGAAGGACAACAAGATAATCGTACTGTCTGACAGGATCACGAACACTCCTTTGGGAAGCGCTTTTGCACCTCTCTATATCGCAAAGATGGCACATCCCGACAAGATGCAGGATGTGGTTCCCGGAAATTATTTAAATGAGTTCCTGAACAAGTACTGGAGCGGTTCCGACTTCAAAGGTTCGCTTGCATATGCAGGTGATGTTTCAGCCGAGGAGAATGCGGCTGCTAATACGCTGACAAGCGGAAGTGAAGGAACCTCATTGTTAGCAGGTCTTTCGACAAGCTCCACACCTACGGGAAGTGTTCTCAGAAATTCACTTGTTTCTTCCTCGGGAAGTACAGTTGCTTCAGCCGGTGACAGCAGATTGAATCTCATTAACAAAGTGGGAGGAACAACAAATAACGCTGCTCAGGCAAACAAAGAAAATACAAAATCCAATTCAGGTGAAGCCAAGCAAAATGATGTGTCTACCACAAAAGACAAAGAACAGGTAAAGGATTCCGTAGGAGAAAAGATCACTGTCGATAAGCAGGACGGTAATTCGGGTATCAAGTCATGTATCGTATTCAACTCAAGTGTATACGAGATGATAAAGATAATGGGTGGTCAGAACACAGTAATAGGTGTTGCCGAATCCCTTGCCACATCTGCAGATTTCCCGGAACTCAGCGGAAAGAAGACTTTCGGTAAATGGAACGAGCCAAACGCCGAAGCCATAATCCAGGCAAACCCGGACGTGGTATTTGCTTATGCCGATTACGGTCAGGAAGCGATGGAGAAGGTCCGCAAAGCAGGTATCACCGTTGTAAGTCTGAACTTCTATGTTCCCAGTGAGATAGAACAAGAGATAGTTACTCTCGGAAAGATACTCGGAAACGAGAGCATGGCAAATGAGTATGTAAAGGATCTTAACGAGATCCAGAATCTTATCTCAAGCAGGACAAGATCCGTATCCAAGCTCAGATGCTACTGGGAAGGATATACGGACTACACATCGGTGTCTGACGGATCAGGCGGTAATGAGATCATATCTCTCGCAAACCTTTATAACGTATATACATCATCAGCAGGCGGTGCATATCCCACAATCAGCGATGAGTGGATAATCCAGAAGGATCCCCAGGTTATCGTAAAGATGGTGTCGGGAACAAAGAATATCTTAGGAAAGACCATCAACAACTACAGCGCTGCAAGTGCAAAGTATAACGAGCTTGCTGCAAGACCGGGATGGAGTGAGATATCAGCCGTGAAGAACAGCAAGGTGATAATCCTGAACTCATCAGTAGGTACAACTGCATTCGGATGCGCAGTAGCACCGCTTATGCTGGCAAAGGTAGCATATCCTGAGAAGTTTGCGGACATTGATGTAGACGCTTATACAAGAAACTTCTACAAAAAATACTGGGGTTCGGATCTTACGGGAACCTGGAGATATACACATCAGAATCTAAATTAAAAGGAAAACCCGATAACAATGAAAAATAAAGAACAGATTGCAGCTGATTACAGAAAGCTTACAGGAAAGAAAGTAAGGATAATAATACTTTTAGCTCTGGGACTTGCAGGAGTATTTATATGGGGCATGTCCGTAGGAGGGTCAGACCTGGGACTTGGAAAAGTCTTTCAGGCCATAGGTGATTTCTTTACGGGAAGTGAGAACGTAACAACTGCCGAAAGGTACATTGCACTGGATATAAGAGTTCCGAGAGTTATAGCAGGGATGGTGGCGGGAGCTTCTCTCGCTCTGTCAGGTCTTCTCATGCAGGGTATATTCCAGAATCCTCTTGTATCACCTTATACCCTGGGAATATCCAATGCGGCATCCTTCGGTGCGTGTATCGCCATAGTATCATGCACGGGGATCGCTTCCGTGATAATACAGCCCATACTGACTCCGGTACTTGCTTTTGCATTTTCCGTACTGGCCATGCTCATAGTTTTTATCATCGCTAAATTCGGAGGGCAGTCCACAAAGACCCTTGTGCTTACAGGTGTTGCCATAGGATATCTGTTTGCTTCACTTGTGTCTCTTATAAAGTACATCGTTCATACGGACTCTTTACCGGATCTGGTGTACTGGCAGATGGGAAGCGTAGCCAATACCAGATGGTATGAGGTCTATATAATGATAGGGACTCTGGCGGCATGTTTTATCATATCTCTTATACTGGCGTGGGACTTAAATATCATGACCCTGGGAAGGGAGGAGGCTTCAGCCCTGGGAGTGAACTTCAAAAGGATACAGACGGTGACATTTATCATGACTACAGTTCTTACGGGTGTGACCGTATCCTTTACGGGAGTAATAGGCTTTGTGGGGCTGGTGGCACCCCATATCACAAGGATGATAGTGGGAAATGATTACAGGTACTGCATACCCGTATCGGCCCTTTTCGGAGGACTGCTGCTCCTTGCGGCGGATACCCTTGCAAAGATAGTGATCGCTCCCGCAGAGCTTCCCGTGGGAATAATAACCTCTCTGGTGGGTGTTCCTTTTTACATATTTCTTGTACTCAGGAGGAACAAAAACGTATGAAAGTAAAGATATCAGACCTTTGTTTTGCTTACGGGAAAAAAGGCAGAGAGATCCTGCACGGTATAAACTGCGAGTTTCATGAAAACAGCATGACGGCCATACTGGGTCCTAACGGCTGCGGTAAGACCACACTTGCAAAATGCATTAACAAGATAAATATACCTTCCTCCGGAGACATACTGTTTGACGATAAGTCAATAAATGAATACTCAAGGCACGAGATCGCGAAGATGATAGGGTACGTTCCCCAGTTTTCAAATGCGAGACTGGTGGGGACGGTTATGGAGTTCGTGCTTTTGGGAAGAAGACAGTTCATAGGCTGGAGCGTCAGGGATGAAGATATACAGGCCGTTGCCGAAGTGTTGGAAAAGCTGCATATATCAGATCTCTCGGAAAAGAATTACGGAGAACTTTCCGGAGGTCAGAAGCAGAAGGTTCTTGTTGCAAGGGCACTTATGCAAAAAAGCGAGATGTATCTTTTTGACGAGCCTACCAGCAACCTTGATATAAAGAACGAGCTGGAGATCATGAACCTGGGAAGAAGGATAGTTGACGAAGAAGGAAAGAGTGTTGCCATGGTAGTCCATGACCTGAACATGGCACTGCACTATGCAGACTACGTTGTCATCATGAAGGACGGCAACATAGTAAAAGAAGGGAGCTCCCGTGATGTGATCACGGCGGAGACGGTAAAGGATGTTTATGACGTTAAGACAAAGATAGAGGATTGCGGGTATGTAAACCCCTTTGTCTGAAAACGGCAGAAACCGAAAGGAAAAGAAAACTTGATAAAGATCGACAACATAAGCAAAAGATACCCCAAAGCCGAAAAGTATGCTTTGGATAAGGTGTCTTTAGAGATCAATACCGGTGAGGCTTTCGGGATACTGGGACCCAACGGCGCGGGAAAGACCACGCTGATGGGAATAATCACCACACTTATCCTGCCGACAGAGGGAAATGTGTATGTTGACGGTGAAATGATCACAAGGAACCGGATAGATATTAAAAGAAAGGTATCCCTGGTGACGCAGCATGTTTCCATCCGCAGGGACATGACCGTAAGCGAGGTCATGGAGCTTGCGGGAAGGCTCTACGGTATGCCCGTAAAGCAGATAAAGGCAAGGACAAAAGATATCCTGGAGTTTACCGGACTTTACGAAAAGAAAAAGCAGGTAGCGCGGGGGCTTTCCGGTGGTATGCAAAGAAAGCTCATGATATGCCGTGCCCTGCTCACAAATCCGAAGATCATCGTTCTTGATGAGCCTACGGTAGGTCTTGATCCCCATTCCAGAAGAAAGATATGGGATCTGCTTGAGATGTTGAAGCAAAAGGGAATAACGATATTACTTACGACCCATTACATTGAAGAAGCACAGAGTATATGCGACAGAGTGGCTCTTATCAGCAACGGCAGAGCCTCTGAGGTAAATACCCCTGACAATATGATATCCCGGCTGGGATCATATACGGTGGATATTTACGACGGGATCACTACCAAAAGCTATTTCTTTGACACAAAGGAAGAGGCCATCGGTTTTGCGGGAGACATACCGGGCAAGACCAAGCTCAGAGAGACTACTCTTGAAGATGTGTTTTTAGACAGGATGGGAACGGAATTGGGAGAAAAAGTTAAATGATAGAAACGGCAACAGGAGAAATACTGTCGTCTGCAGAAGCAAGTGAGGAAAAGCAGAGCAGGGTGTTCCGGGGTCTCTACGGCATAAGGACGGCCATATGGGAAATGTGGGCGGAGTTTCGCCATGAATGGAAGAGGATAACAATAGCCTCGCTCATAAGCCCTCTCATGTACATGATCGCCCTGGGCTGGGGTCTGGGGAGCATGGTAAGTACGGGAGACAGACCCTATATAGACTTTCTTGTGCCCGGAATAGTGGCTCTTTCCAGTATGAATGCGGGATTTACATCCGTGGGCATGTCTTTCAGTACCCAGCGTCTGTACGAAAGGTCATTTGACCAGGTGCTGATATCACCCACCCCTATACCGGCATATGTGTTCGGAAAAATGGTGGGAGGTGCGCTGAGGGGTATTTATACAGGAGTGCTTATACTTCTTTTATCCATACCCTTCGGTGCGACCATAAATATCAACGGCTGGTTTTTCCTTGTGATACTGCTGAACGGAATGGTTTTTGCATCCCTGGGGGTTCTTGCGGCAATACTGGCGGTGACCCATGCGGATATTTCGAGATTTTCCACATTTGTCATAGCACCAATGACATTTCTATGTAACACCATGTTTCCGGTGGAGAAGATGCCGGCGGTGGTAAAAGAGGTGATAAATGTACTCCCCCTCACCCATGCCAGCAGCGCGCTGAGGGCAATAGCCTACGGAGGCATGCCCCAGTGGTATAATTTCGTGGTACTTGCGGGGTATATAGCGGCATTTGTTGTGCTTATAACAATAGTTCTGATAAGGAAGAGCAATCTTTAATAGTTTAAAATGCGGTTCACTGAGTTTATCGGGGTGAACCGCTTTTTGTTTGAAAATAGCAGGAAATTTATTCCGAAATATGTTAATATAATTAATTGGAAAAAAACTAAGGAAGCACATGGAATTAAATCAGTGTTTCACTGATCTTATCATATAAAAAGGTGGTTCATATTGAGTAAGATAGTATTGGCGTTAGGTGGGAATGCCCTCGGCAGCACTCCCGAAAAACAGCTTGAACTGGTAAAGGCCACTTCGGAGGCGATAGTGGATATTATAGAGGCGGGAAATGACGTGGTGATCGCTCACGGAAACGGGCCACAGGTGGGGATGATAAACCTTGCCATGTCCATAGCCGCAGGCACGGATGAAAAGATTCCGGAGATGCCTTATCCCGAGTGCGGGGCCATGTCCCAGGGGTATATAGGTTATCATCTGCAGCAGGGGATAGGCTGGGAATTAAAGAAAAGAGACATACAAAAAAATGTTGCTACCATAGTGACCCAGGTGGTAGTGGATGAAAAAGATCCCGCATTTACCAATCCCACCAAGCCGGTGGGGCGTTTCTATACAAAAGAGGAGGCTGATGCCCTGCAGGCGGAAAGGAAAGGAACTTTTAAGGAAGATGCGGGAAGAGGCTACCGCCGTGTTATAGCATCTCCGGAGCCCAAAAGGATAGTGGAGATAGATACGGTAAAGAAGCTGAGCGATGACGGCGATATAGTAATTGCAGTCGGCGGTGGCGGAATACCGGTGGTGGAGACGGAATCAGGTCTCAGAGGTGTTCCCGGTGTAATAGACAAGGACAAGTCAGCGGCGGAACTGGCTGGAGAGCTGGGAGCAGATGTGCTCATGATACTTACGGCAGTGGACCGGGTTTGTCTTGATTACAACACGGAAAGTGAGCGATGTATAGAAAAGATGAGGGTTTCTGAAGCAAAGGAGTATATGGCAAAGGGTGAGTTTGCTCCGGGAAGCATGCTGCCTAAGATAGAAGCATGTATAAGTTTTCTTGAGAACAATAAAAACGGTAAAGCTGTTATCTCATCCCTTAAGAATGCCGGTATGGCACTTACGGGTGAGTCGGGAACCGTTATTGAATATTGATTTTTTGGTATAATTTTTTTGAGGGGGGATTTAATGGTACTTCAATGGATTTTACTGGCAGTCGGATTTGCCATGTTGATAAAGGGTGCCGACTTTTTTGTTGACGGCGCCGTGGGGATAGCCACACGTTTCGGCATCCCCCAGCTGGTTATAGGTCTTACCATCGTGGCAATGGGGACGAGCGCCCCTGAGGCTGCGGTGAGTATATCGGCTGCTGCAAAAGGAAATGCGGATATAACCATAGGGAATATCCTGGGAAGTAATATCCTGAACATACTGATCATACTGGGTATTACTTCCGTCATAACGGTGCTTACGGTATCGGTGAGTACCGTGAAGTTTGAGATCCCGTTTCTGCTCATAGTAACAGCAGTGCTTTTTCTTCTGGGTCTTGACGGGAAGATCGGCTTCCTGGACGGTCTGGTCTTTATCGCTCTCCTTGTGGGATATATTATTTATCTGTTAAGACTTGCAAGGACAGGTGGGGGATCACAGGAAGAAGAAAATAAAAAGGAGTTAAAGCTCCCCATAGCTCTTATTATGACCGGAGCAGGTGTTGCTCTTATCATATTCGGCAGCCAGATCACGGTTAATGCGGCCACGGAGATCGCAAAGGCATTCGGTGTAAGCGACAGGTTCATCGGGCTTACAGTGGTAGCCTTCGGTACGTCACTACCGGAGCTTGTGACCTCAATAACAGCCGCAAAAAAGGGCAATGCGGACATAGCTATCGGAAATGTGGTGGGAAGCAATATCTTTAACATTATCTTCGTTGTGGGTATATCAGCGCTTATCACCACCGTGCCTTTTACGGTATCCTTCAGATGGGATCTCATGGTTTCTTTTGTAGCTGCAGCAGCGCTTCTTGCGTTTTGTTTTAAAACGAAAAAACTGTACAAATGGGCAGGGATCATATTCCTCGCCGGGTATGCGGCGTATTTTATATTTGTTTTGCTGTGATATAATACATTGCACGATTTTTTACCGGAGGCGTATATATGTCCTCAAAGAACATAAATGAAGAAGAATATAAGCTTACGGGAAGCCTGGGCAAGGCCGTTTACTGGTCTATAGCAGCCGAGGTCATCTTTGCTGCGCTCGTTATCCTGTTTTTCATTTTCAAAAACGATTTCTGGTGGATGCTACTTATAGGATTCGGTATATATACCGCCATTTTTATCTATATCATTACTGCGGTAAAGAGAAATGTCTTAAATGATATGCTTAAGTTTTCCTCTAAGTATTCCCAGGTGCAGAACAAGCTCCTTAAAGAGATGAACATACCGTACTGTATCCTTGATCAGAAGGGGAAAGTTCTGTGGATGAACAGGGCGATGTCCGAAACAACGGATGTGGGGATGGATTTCAGTAAGAATATTGCAATCGTTTTAAAGGAGATCACCCCAAATGTCTTCCCCGGACCCAATGAGACGGCTGAGGTAAAACTGCAGCATAAAGACAGGTTTTACAAGGCTGAGATAGAGAACGTCTCCAAAATGGGGAACAGCTTTGTCACCCTGTATCTTTATGATATCACCGAAGTGACGCGTGTGGAGAAGAAGCTGGAGGACAACAGTTTTGCCGTTGCAGTCATAGATATAGATAACTATGAAGACGTGGTGGAGAGTATAGATGATCTGTCCCAGTCCTTCTTTTCCGGGATAATCGAGAAGAAGATATATGATTATTTCGCAGCCGGCGGTTCCTTTGTACGAAGGCTTGAAAAAGACAGGTTCATCGCTGTTTTCAGAAACATTGACCTTATCGGATTCATGAAAGACAAGTTTGAGGTCCTTGAAAATGTAAAGTCCGTGGACCTGAAAAATGAAATGCCCCTTACTTTAAGTATAGGTGTTGGGACCGGCTTTGAAAACTATGAAAAATGCTACGAAACGGCAAAGGATGCTCTGGAGATAGCTCTTGGCCGCGGAGGTGACCAGGCTGTTGTCAAAAGTGATGATAAGCAGTTCTACTTTGGAGGAAAGAGCCAGCTTGGGGAGACCAATACCCGTGTAAAGGTAAGGGTCAAGGCACATGCTCTCAGAAAGCTTCTTGAGAGCAAAGAACGTGTGATAATAATGGGGCATAAGCTTCCGGATATTGATGCCTTCGGAGCCGCAGTGGGTCTTTATCGTTTTTCGAGAGAGCTGGGGAAAGAAACCTATATTATTGTAAACGATCTGTCCGCAGGGATAAGACCGTTTTATGAACGTCTTGTGGGCAAGGAAGATTATACGGAGGATACGTTTATCACATCGGAAAAAGCGGTGGAGCTTACGGATCCTTCCACGGTAGTGATCGTAGTGGATGTGAACAAGCCGGAAATGACTGACTGTCCGGAGGTACTTGAAAAAGCGGGGACAAAGATAGTATTTGACCACCATCGTACAGGTGAAAACCCCATAAAAGGAGTGGTGCTCTCTTACGTGGATACTTTTGCTTCATCATCCGCAGAGATGATAACAGAGATCATGCAGTTTGCGAGCATGGATATCAATCTCAAAGGTATAGAAGCTGACGCCCTTTACGCCGGCATAGTCATCGACACCGACGGATTCAATACCAAAGCGGGTCCGAGAACCTTTGAGGCGGCTGCGTACCTGAGAAGGAACGGAGCAGACGTTGCCCGTGTAAGGAAGCTGCTGCGTGCGGATATGGGCGAATATAAAGCGGTGGCACAGGCTGTGCACGATGCCAGGATTTACAGAGGCGAGTATGCCCTGTCTGCATACGAATGTGATGATACTGAATCGCCAACGGTGGGATGTGCAAAGGCGGCAAATTTCCTTCTCGATGTGGCCGGGATCAAGGCAGCGTTCGTCGTGACGGAGCATAAAGAAAAGATATATATATCCGCAAGGTCCATCGACGAGGTAAACGTCCAGCTGATCATGGAGAGACTGGGAGGCGGAGGACATCTTGGAACTGCCGGAGCCCAGCTTGAAGGATACACCACGGAAACTGCCATAGAGAAGATAAAAGAAACGATAGATGATATGATCAGGGAAGGAGAAATCTGACATGAAGATAATACTGCTTGAAGATGTAAAATCACTTGGAAAAAAAGGAGAGGTTGTTGAAGTGAGTGACGGCTATGCCAGAAACTTTATCATCCCCAAGAAGATAGGAAAGGAAGCAACGGCAGGCAATCTGTCAGAACTCAAGGATGCAAAAGCAAAAGAGGGAAGGATAGCCGCTGAGGAGCTTGCCGAGGCAAAAAAAGAAGCCATTAAGCTTTCCGAAACTAAGATAACCATTCCCGTAAAAGTCGGTGCCGAAGGAAAACTTTTCGGAGCTGTTTCATCAAAAGAGATAGCAGAGGAGTTAAAAAAACAGGCGGGTATCACCGTGGACAAAAAGAAGATCAAACTGGAGGACAGCATAAAGTCCGTGGGTATCTATGATGTGCCCATCAAACTTCACAAGGATGTACTTGCAACCTTAAGAGTAAGCGTAGAGGAAGCATAAATGGAAGAAGAAAAGATCATCACAAGGGTTAAGCCCAACAGTCTTGAAGCGGAGCAGTCCCTTATAGGGGCTTTGTTTGTGGACTCTGATGCGGCTTCGGAGGTCATGACCATTATTAAACCCTATGATTTTTACCACAAGGCTTACAGGCTTATCTATGAGGCAATAATTGAACTCAGGGATGCAGGGAAAGCAACGGACATAGTTACGGTTCAGGATGCATTAAAGGCAAAGGGTGCGCCTGAGGATATAAGTAACACAAGCTTTCTGGGAGATCTGGCGAGAGCGGTACCCACGGCTGCCAACGCAGGCCAGTACGCGCAGATAATAAAAGAAAAATCTCTTCTTAGAGCTATCATAGATATAAATGAAAAAATCGCCGACGAGTGCTATGCGGGAAAAAAGACCACGGATGAGATACTTGAAGATACTGAAAAAAAGATCTTTTCACTTATTCAAAAAAGCGGTCCCAAGGATGGCATATTCTTAAAAGATGCACTTGCCAAGTCCATAGAAAAGATCAGTGAGATATACGGAAACAAGAGCTCCATATCAGGTATTCCCACAGGATATGATGATATTGACTCATGCCTTCTCGGGCTGCAGCCGTCAGATCTTATACTTATTGCTGCAAGACCATCCATGGGAAAGACAGCATTTGTATTAAATATAGCCGAATATGTAACTATGAAAAAAGGGATAACCACGGCTTTTTTCAGTTTGGAAATGTCGGATATGCAGCTGGCAAACAGACTTCTTTCCATTGAATCCGGAGTTGATTCCGATAAGATGCGAAAAGGAAACCTGAACACAACCGACTGGGAGAGAATAGTAGACAGTACGGATGTCCTTGCGGATGCGAACCTTATCATAGACGTTTCGCCGGAGATCACAGTTTCGGAAATAAGGTCAAGATGCAGAAAGTACAAAGCCGAAAACAATCTGGGGCTTGTGATCATCGATTACCTGCAGCTTATAGAATCGGATAAGAAAGTGCCTTCAAAACAGCAGGAGGTATCGGATATATCAAGAGGACTTAAAGCCCTTGCAAGAGAGATGGATGTTCCTGTAGTGGCACTGTCTCAGCTTTCCCGTGCCCCGGAAGCCAGAACATCGGATCACAGACCCATGCTTTCCGACCTCAGGGAATCAGGAGCCATTGAGCAGGATGCGGATGTGGTAATGTTTATCTATCGTGATGAGAAGTACAACCCTGACACTGAAGAAAAGGGTATTGCGGAGATAAATATAGCCAAGCACAGAAACGGACCTCTTAAGACGGTGAAGCTGGCATGGATCCCGGAGCAGACACGTTTTGCGAATCTGGAGTTAAGGAAGGGAAGCGTCTGATCTTTTAATAACACAGCGACCTGTTTGCTTTTCCGAACATTAGAAGACAGTCCGAAGAATTAAGATCGACTCAAATCGTTTACGAATAAAAAGCATGGCTGCTCGCATATTAATGCAAACGATAGTTTAAAAGCAGCTTTGCATGCTTTTTATTCGTGTTCAAACGATTGGGGTCGATCTTTAAATTCTTCAGGGCTGTATTCTACAGTTTGGAAAGGCAAATCATGGGAGCTGTGTTAAAAAAGATCAGAAGCTTCCCGTTTATATTGGTTATATATATGTTTAAGGAAATAAAAAAGCCCTGCCGCCTAAGCGACAGGGCTCGTTCCATTTAATGGGAACTTACTGGGCAACAGGTGCTCCAACCGGACAGACAGAAGCGCAAGCTCCGCAGTCAACACAAAGATCAGCATCAACTACCATCTTGCCATCTCCCTCCGTGATGGCTGAAACCGGACATCCTGGTACGCATGCGCCACAGTTTACGCAATCGTCATTAATTTCGTAAGCCATTGTCTTACCTCCCTCTTTATAAATAAATAGAATTGTTGCTACGGGTTCATTATAGCATATTTTTGCAAAACACACAAGTTTTTAAAGTCCTGTAAAGCCCTAAATCAAGCGGAATACGTTAGTTTTGGCTAACAGAAAAATACAATTTATGTACACTTATATATTGACTTTTTCGGGGTCGCAACTTAACATTATAAAAATATAAATTTATCAGTCATGCGGGAGGTAATGGATTATGACAAAGATTACAAAAGATACAACTATTGGCGAAGCCCTTGCAACTGATCCGGGTCTTGTGAACCTTTTCAGTGCCATAGGGATGCACTGCTTCGGATGTCACTTCAGCGCAAATGAGACCATAGAGCAGGCGGCTGCAGTTCACGGTGTGGATTGCGACGATCTCTTGGAAGACATTAATAACTATCTCGAGTATCAGGACAAATAATGAGCGGATTCAAAGAATATTTAAAGAAAAAAGATGTAGAGATCTCACTTAAAAGATACGGAGTTGACGCCCTTGGAGCCATGGCACAGGGGCTTTTTGCTTCACTTCTTATAGGTACGATACTAAATACCATAGGTACATTTTTCCATGTACCTTTTCTGGAAAACCCCATTGCCACGTTTGCGGGAACTGAATACACGGTTGGAGGACTGGCGTCTGCCATGAGCGGACCTGCCATGGCGGTAGCTATTGGTTATGCCCTGAAATCTCCGCCATTAGTCCTGTTCTCCCTGATAACTACGGGATTTGCTGCGAACACCTTGGGCGGAGCGGGAGGTCCTCTGGCGGTGCTGGTCATAGCCATAGTTGCTGCGGAGGCAGGAAAGATGGTATCGAAGGCCACGAAAGTGGATATCATAGTCACTCCCATAGTGACAATAGGTGTGGGAGTGGGACTTGCCTGGCTGATAGCGCCTCCTATAGGTGCCGGAGCGCTTAAGGTGGGAGAGTTTATCATGTGGGCAACGGAGCTGCAGCCTTTCTTTATGGGTATCATAGTTTCGGTACTTGTGGGCATAGCCCTTACCTTGCCAATATCGTCTGCGGCTATATGTGCGGCATTTTCCCTGACGGGACTTGCGGGCGGAGCGGCGCTTGCAGGGTGCTGCGCCCAGATGATTGGCTTTGCGGTGATGTCATTTAAGGAAAATAAATGGGGAGGTCTTATCTCCCAGGGTATAGGTACCTCCATGCTGCAGATGGGAAATATAGTAAGAAATCCCAGGATATGGCTTGCACCCATAATAACCTCTGCCATAACCGGTCCCCTGGCCACATGTCTGTTCCATTTAAGGATGGACGGTCCCGCTGTTTCTTCGGGAATGGGGACCTGCGGTCTCGTGGGACAGATCGGTGTCTACACCGGATGGGCAAATGACATAGCAGCCGGGACCATGGAGCGGATCACGGCATTTGACCACATAGGGGTATGGCTTATAAGTATAGGTATACCTGCCGTGATATGCCCTCTTATCAACATGATATTCAGAAAAGTCGGATGGGTAAAAGACGGTGATCTTAAGTTAAATAATAATTGAAAGTAAAGAACAGAATTGTTATAATACCAAAGGTTAATTTTTAAACGTGAAGGAGAAAAAAGAAATGGCAGATCAGGAAATAATTGTATGCAGAACAGCAGATGGAGACCTTGTAAAATACGCAAGCTTTGACGAGGCAGTAAGAGAGACTATCAAAGCTACGGGAAAAGACCTTTCCGAGATAGTTATCACCGCTTCTGACAACTACAGATGCGTTACCAACAGAAAGATCGGAAGAAAAGGACTTCTTCTTCACGATATCTTAAACGACAAGAACTCTTCAGACGCTGACAAGGCAGATGCAAGAGCACAGCTTGACGAGATCGAGAAGGGTATGATGCAGGAGTCAGAGAGACAGCTGACAGACCCGGCATCACCTCTTAACATCGAGAGTGTAGAAGTTGTATATTACCTTGGAGCATGCGATAACATTTACTATGCTACACAGGAGTACTTCGACAATTATAAGAAGAGACAGGAAGCAAACAGATAAGTTTTTAGCAGGTATGATTTTATGAGTGAAGATGAGATCAGGACCGACGTGGAAGAGACGGTTACGGAAGCAGTCACAGAAGAGGCGGAATACGAGACCGACACCATGACGGAAGAAGATTTTGAGTCAGATGATGACTCGATCTTTGAGAACAGATTTGAATATACGGAAGGTCTCCTGAAAGAGCTTTATAAGGGGATGCTCAAGTGGGATAAGAGGAGAAAGGTGAATTCCATTATCATATACGTCCTTCTGACGGCGAATATCATAATGAATATTATCTTTATCGCCCTGGGAAATCACGGACTTATAACCCTTCTTATACTTTCCCTTATACTTTTGGGTATAGTCCTTGGTTTCAGGTTCATCGAACCCATCATACTTTCAAAGAGTGTGACCAGCAGCTACCGGAAGCAATACGGTAAGAACATGGACGTGTTCATCACCTTCAGTGAGGATTACATGACCATGCATGATATAAGCGTGGGAACAACTCACCAGGAGTCACTGCCCTACAGCAGGATTACCAGCATCCATGAGTCTGAGAACTTCGTCGTACTTAAGATGGACAAGAGACAGACCATGAATGTTTATAAGAAAGGGTTCACAAAGGGAACCCTTGAGGAATTCAGAGTGTTCATATTTGACAAAATGAAGGAACTTGAGCAATAAACAAAAAAGACAGAGGACGTATTCCTCTGTCTTTTTTATGATCAGCTTTCCTCCCACTCATCAACGGCATCCTGGAGCATCTTCATGAGTTCTTCGTCATTCAGATTGTCCGTGTGATCGGATATTGCCCCCAATGTTCCGAAAAAGCTAAGCCCCGGTTTCTTGCTCGTGCTGCAGTCGGGTCCGCACGCATCAGGCGCACATGTGCTGCAGTTGTGAGTGCATCCGCCGGATGCGGCAGCTGCCTTCTCCTCCATTATCATCACCCCTCTTTTCATTTTTTCGATAACACAATATAACACGACTTAAAAATATTCAATTCACACAATGGGGAAAGTGAGAAAATATTTTAAGGAAAAATAATATAATCGACCCGATTAAGTGATATAATAATTTGTATAGAACATTGCAAAGGGGTTGATGATATGTCCATTTTTGACGATCTGGGAAAGAAGTTATCAAAGGCGGGGGGAAATGCCGTTGAAAAGACCAAGAAGCACACGGAGATCGCAAGGATCAACGGCCGGATCAAGGAAGAGAAAAAAAAGATAGATGAATGTCACAGGAAATTAGGAGAGATGTTCGTGGAGTCTTTCAGGGATGAGGCTCCGGAAGAATTTCAGGTTTATATCAGACAGATAGATGACTGTCTTGATAATATCGAAAAGTACAGGGAAGATATAGACAGGGTTAAGGGCGTGAAGAAGTGTCCGGTCTGCGGTAAAGAGCTTCTTGCGGAGGATCATTTCTGCTCGGAGTGCGGTGCTGATTTCGAGGAAGCTTCAAAAGAGGCGGAGAAAGCAGCCAGGTGTGACGATGAAGATGCAGAGGTAATGACCTGCCCGGAGTGTGGCGCTATCATAAAAGGGAACGTGGATGCCTGCCCTGCCTGCGGAGTAAGATTTGACAGATAATAGTTTAGGAATATACATACATATACCGTTTTGTGAAAGGAAGTGCCGTTATTGCGACTTCCTTTCTTTTAGCGCAGATGACAGGGAAAAGGAAAAGTATGCAGATGCTCTGATCAGGGAGACAGATGAGTGCGAGTGTGAGGGACAGAGCGTGGATACCGTATTTTTCGGCGGGGGAACGCCCACGGTGCTTCCCACGGAACTTACACTTAAAATAATGGAGAAGATAAGGGAGAAATTCAAGGTCACCCCGGATGCGGAAATTACCACGGAATGCAACCCGAAAACAGCAGATAAAGAAAAACTTACGGCTTACAAAAAAGCCGGATTTAACAGGATAAGCATAGGACTTCAGTCAGCACGGGAAGACGAATTGAAAGTGCTTGGAAGGATACATGACTTTAAGGATTTTACGGAGTGTTTCAGTGCGGCCAGAGAAGCAGGATTTGAGAATATAAATATTGATCTTATGATGGGATTGCCGGGACAGGACTTTAAAATTTTCAGTGAAACCCTGGATAAAGTGACGAAATTTGATCCCGAGCATATATCCGTGTACAGTCTGATACTGGAAGAAGGAACACCCCTTGAAAAAAACATAGAAAATTTTGATCCTCTGCCGAATGAGGATGAAGAGAGGAAAATATATCATGGAACCGTAAAAGCACTGGAAGATAAAGGTTTTCACAGGTATGAGATATCAAACTTCGCAAAAAAGGGTTATGAATGCCGGCATAACCTGAAATACTGGGAGTTAAAGGATTACCGGGGATTCGGGATCGGTGCAGCTTCTTTCTTAAAAGGAAAGCGTTTCTCAAATACGAAGGACATAGGAAAATATATGTCGGCAGAGGATGTAAAAAAGCTGCGGGAAGATATACACACCCCGGATCAGCGTGAGTTGATGGGGGAATTTATGTTTTTGGGGCTTCGTAAGACTGACGGGATCAGGGTGTCTGACTTCAGGAAATTGTTCCGGGCAGATATTGAGGATGTATTCGGTGAAGTTATTAATAAACAGATGCGCGAGAAAACATTAAAAAAGACCCCCGATGGTTTTGCGCTTACCGACCGGGGGATTGATGTGAGCAATTTCGTGTTGGCTGATTATGTTTAAAACATATACGTATTACTATCCGCGTACAACAACCGCTCCTTTGATCTGGTTATATACATAACGCAGCTGTGAGCCGTTTACCCATTTGCTTCCGTTTCCGGAAGTAAGCAATGGATCCATAACTTTATATTTATCTGTATTATAATCATAACCTACAAGCAAAAAGAAATGGTGATTTAATGGCCGGAAAAGTCCCCAGGAATATTTATTAACAGGGAATGCCTTAAGGTTATAAGTGGCCAGTATAAGTACGGGGTTTCCGTTTCTTACTTCGTCAGCAACAGCATTCAGATCTTTTCCCGAAATATCCTCTACCTTTCCGTATCTTGAACCCCATTTTGCAAGAGCTTTGGGGTAAATACAACGGTTTTTATCGGATACAAGAAAAGTCTTCGGACTGCCCACGAAACCGTTATTGGGATTACCGTCTTTTGTATATGGCATGGTTCCCATGAATTTTGTAAGGTTCCAGTCTTTCAGATGCCCTTTATATTGGAGTGCCATAAGCAGATTAGTCCCGCCACAGCCCGTATAGAAGCCATACTTATACTGGCTGTAATGAGGGGTAAGGGTTTCATATTTATTTAACCAGCCTGTGGATGTGAAATAAAGTGTCATCCCGTTAGCTTTTGCAGTGCTTGTGGCAAGCCATCCGTTGCCACCGAAGTAAGACCAGTGTGCTTTATTTTTTCCGTCAGGGTTGCTTGCGGTTCCCATTCTCTGCCAACCCGTACGAAGCCACCCGTTGGGTCCGAAATAACTCCAATGTTTTGCTGAATTACCGTCGGGTTCACCGGTTCCTTTTCCTAACTGTACCCATCCGGTACGCAGCCATCCGTTTCCTCCGAAATAGCTCCAATGTTTTGCAACATTTCCGTCGGGGTCTGAGGTTCCTTTTCCCAACTGAACCCATCCGGTGCGCAACCAACCGTTTGCACCGAAATATGACCAGTGCTCTGTCTTTTCTCCTTCTGTCCTGCCCATCTTACGCCAGTTAGTGTAAATCCTGCCGGTTTTTTTATCAAAGTAAGACCAGTGCTCTGTTTTTTCTCCGTCATTTTTTGTGAGACGGTACCAGCCCTTGATCACTTCAGTATTTTTTACAAAATGCCAGGCCCCATTAACGTTTACCCATTTATTTCCCTTTATGGGAACGTGGACATCCACGCCTTCGACTTTAATGTAAATGTCGGTTTTTAAACCGTCTGTAAAGTAGTATTTTACTTTGTTGATGGTTTTGTCTCCGGTATATCTCAGTCCGTCTTTATAATAGTATACTACGCCGTCAACTTTAAGATCACCGGTGTATTTGAGTCCGTTTTTGTAGTAATATACCACTTTGTCGATCGTTCTCTCGCCGGTGAACTTTTTACCGTTTTCGTAGTAACAGACAACGCCGTTTTCTTTTTTTTCTCCGGTAAATCCATTATCGGTTTTATTGTCTGTAGCTGTCTTTTTTGCCCCGGAACTGTCAGTTTTGGTATCACCTGCTTTTTCAACAGCAGTTTTAGCAGAGTCTGTCTGCTTTGTCTCGGCCGCAACAGGCAGGCATGTGACCCCACAGGTTGGGATCGAGATCGACAGTATTGACAGGGGAACAATCAACTTTCTTAATTTCATTAATACCAACTCCTTAAAACTTAAAACAAATGTATTTTCTTTTTTCTGACTCGGACCAGAAGTTCTCCGACTATGGGGATAGCTGCCAATCCTTCGGAAAGACCGTAACTTAATGCAAAAGACGCCGCAAACAAGATCCACATTTTTTCATAATTGAAAGGGATCACGTTTGTCTGATAAAAGAATGATACTTTTTGCTCCAGGTACATCTGTATCGGTCTGTGGGTAAGATATATTCCGAAAGAACATATGCTGATACGTTTTATTAACCATATGTTCTTTTTGAACGGGATCATATGAAGCAGGTCAAAGGCACACCACGATGCCGGAAACAGAGCAAAAAATGTATACCAAAGCATATAAGCGTTCCCGTTTTTATGAAAATAAACCTGAAAGTATACGGTTAGTGCGAAGGATACGGCAAAGACCACGGTGTCGATCAGTATTCTTAATCCGATGGGAATATATTTTTTATCTTTGTTCAAATAAAACAGGTGTCCGGCGAGTATAAAAGTAACAGGAAATGTGGCAATGAACACGGGAGTTGCCCGCAGGTTTAATGTATCAATTTCAAAGGTCGAAAAGAAAATATTAATACTAGGTACAACAAATAAAGTTGCCAGACAAACTCCGAGCATTATGTAAAGATACGGCTTTGCCACATTTTTTATACCCTTTGCTATAAACGGTAAAAAGAAATAAACCGCTATTATCATGGTTATATACCAGTTGTGGGTAATTTTTATCTCATCAACAAAGAGCATCTGACGTACCCACATATTTACATCAAAAACCGTATCATTCATGTATGCCAGGAAATAATTATAAAGAATGAGCCATATTTCCCAGGTCACGATAAGGGATAAAAGGTTATGGATCCAGAAATGCTTTATGGCACCGGGTTTATCAAAATCTCTGTGAAGCAGAAGATAACCGGTAATAAATAAAAATAACGGAACGCCTAAACGTCCGAAAGTATAAAGAATAAGACTTCCGGAATCCCGTAATGAGTCTGTGGATAATAATGTGTCTTTGTCTAAAAAATTAAAATAAGACTCAACCGAATGATTAAGTACGACAAAAAGTATCGCCACACATCTTATGATGTCCAGTGATATGTTTCTTGTATTCTGTTTTACGGCAAGTGGGTTGCTCATGTTATTAGCTCTGTGTATACGAAAAATTTGGTTTATTATACCACAAAAGAAGAAGGGGATAAATGCAAATTAATAAAAATATGTTACAATACCCCGAGAGGTTAAAGAGATGAAAATGTTCGTTTACAGCCTTCGTGAATATGATGAAAGGCGTTTTTTTGATAATATCTGCGGTGAACTGGGGATAGAATACGATTCCACACCCGATGTTCCCACTCCTGAAAACATCGGTCTTGCAGAAGGCTTTGATGTGATAAACATCATAACCTGTCCCATAGACGAGGAAAGGATAAAAGCTTTAAAAGAAGCAGGGGTGAAGCTTATCATGAGCCGTACCGTAGGCACCGACCATATAGACAAAGATGCGGCGGCAAGATACGGGATACCCGTTATGGGTATAAGCTACAGTCCCAATGCGGTGGCAGATTATGCCATTATGCTAATGCTCATGGGGTGCCGCAGGCTCAAATATATACAGCTTCGCACCATAGGCAGGGATTACGGTCTTTACGGAAGGCTTGGTAAGGAATTAAGAGAATGTACGGTGGGTCTTTATGGTGGGGGAGACATAGGGAAGACCGTGGCAAGGCAGCTTTCGGGTTTCGGCTGCAGGATCCTCATATGTGACAGGCATCCGGATGAGGAAACTTCCGGGTATGCGGAGTACGTTGACCGTGACATACTGCTTTCAGAGAGTGATATCATATCCCTTCATCTCTCCGGAACACCGGAGAATTTCCACATCATAGGAGAAAAAGAGTTTTCCATGATGAAGGACGGTGTGATGATCATAAATACCGCGAGAGGCCTTCTGATCGATACGAAAGCCATGATTGATGCAATAGAGAGCGGAAAGATAGGTTTTGCAGGGCTTGATGTGATCGAGAATGAAAAGGGTATGTATTATTTTGATCATGAGGACAGGATATTAACAAACAAAGATTTCAGTATTTTGAACGGTTATCCCAATGTGATCGTGCTTCCACACATGGCGTTCTACACGGAACCGGCGGTACGGGATATGGTAGTTAATTCCACAGTAGCTGCAAAAAAGTTTTTTGACAGGGAGAATTAAGATGATAAAGTTTGAAAGAGTAAGTGTTATGAATTTTGAAAACGCCATGAGAGGCGCAAGGAATCCCTTAAACAGCTGGGAGCGCTCCGACAGCCGTATGGAAAATGGTGATTTTATCTTTGGGGAAAATGACCTGGGTCTTGCGAGACGTCTTGCACAGTCGGGAAGTGATCACCGCAAATTTGTCAGGCAGATATTTGTCTCCGTAGATATAACCGCTCCCATCTACTGGTGGAAAGAGTACGACACTTACAAGGTGGGGACTGTGGCAAATTCCACAAGTACCATGCACAAGATCCACTCCAAGCCCTTTGAACTTGATGATTTCAGTCACGATCACCTGACTCCGGAAGCCCTTGATATGTTAAAAGTGACAATAGACGGGCTTGAAAAGATCAGGCAGGAATATGTGAAGACAAAGGATAAAACTTTATGGTACAGCATGATCCAGCTTTTGCCCGAAGGGTATCATCAGATGCGTACCTGTACCATGAACTACGAAAATCTCATCGGCATGTACAGTTCCAGGAAATCACATAAGCTGGATGAATGGCATGACTTTTGCGACTGGGCACTGGAACTGCCGTATTTTAAGGATATATTTTTTGATGAGGAAAAATGATGAGGCTGGATAAATTTTTAAAGGTTTCAAGACTGATAAAGAGAAGGACCATAGCAAACGAAGCCTGTGATGCGGGAAGAGTAAAGCTTAACGATAAAGTTGCAAGAGCGTCTGCTGATGTAAAAGCAGGGGACATAATAGAGATCACCTTCGGGAATAAGACCGTAAAGGCGCGTATCAAAGATGTAAAAGAGACGATACATAAAGAAGATGCTGCGGAGATGGTGGAATTTTTGTGATAAAAGGCTTGAAATTGCCCTTTACGGGTGTTATATTGGCTTTGTATGAACATTAACAAGCGTCCAAAGGGGCTTAAAATATGCGTTTAGAGACACGAAGACAAAAACAGAAAAGGATAAGGAACGCCAAGATACGCACCATCACCGTACTTGTTGCCACTATAGGCGTTATCGCGGTTTTTGCCGTGGTGCTCATTTCAGGCCAGATAAGGCTGAGTGCAAAGAGCAAAGAAACTAATGCAAAATTATCTGCATTGCAGCAGGAGATGGAGGTCCAGAGACAAAGGACCGAAAAACTGCAGGAAAGAAAAGAGTACACCCAGAGCAGGGAGTATGTGGAAGAAGTTGCGAAGAATAAGCTGGGGCTTATCTATCCGGATGAGATCATATTCCGGGCGGAGGATTAAAGATTGTCAGATTCAGAAGTTGAGAGCAGAGTGGCGCGTTTCATGCTTAAGTATGAGATGACAGCCCCCGGCGACAACATCATCATAGGATTTTCAGGAGGGGCAGACTCGGTTTGCCTTCTTTTTATTTTAAACAAATTAAAAAACGAGGTTTCGGATTTTTCCTCGCTGAAGCTTCATGCGGTACATCTGAACCACTCCATACGGGGGGACGAGGCAAAAAGGGACGAGGAATTCGTAAAAGAATTTTGCGGTAAGATCAGTGTCCCTGTAACTACAGTAACAGAGGATATACCTGCGATAGCAAGAGAGACGGGTGAGAGCGAAGAAACCGCGGGACGGCGTATCAGATATGAGCTTTTCAGAAAAAAGATAAAGGAGCTGAATGGTGGTGTGACAGCAACGGCGCATCACAAAAATGATTCTGCAGAGACCGTGCTGTTTAATATGGCAAGAGGTACGGGGCTTGCGGGAATAACAGGCATCGCTCCGAAAAGAGACGGGATCATCAGACCCCTTATGTGCCTTACAAGGAAAGTGATAGAGGACTATGTCGAAGAAAATGATCTGGAATATGTCACGGACAGCACCAACTCCGATACGGCATATACCAGGAACTTTATCCGTCATGAGGTTATCGCACCTATTGAAGAGAATATAAATAAGAACTTTATAGCGCATGTAAATAATCTTTCCGAAACGGCCCGTAAATATAAGACCTATGTGGACGGACAGGCAGATGAGTTTATAAGGGGAAAAGCCATTGTAAATAAAAGGGATTCCCTGGTGTTTTTAAAAAAAGACCTGGATAGTCTTCCGGACATCCTTCTTGAGACCATTGTCATGAAGGCATACCGGCATGTATCAAAGGATGGTCTTGATCTGAGCAGTGAGAGGATAGAAGCAGCTGTGGAAGGCATAAGGTCAGGCGGTACGGAAGGTGTTACCATTGAGATGCCGAAAGGAGCTGTACTCAGGATATCCGGAGGGGAAGCGGAGTTTTACGGGAAAGAAGAAAAAACTGAGACTAAGCCTTTTTTTTTCATGACCGGGGAGCTGAAGGAAAGACTTGAAACCATGGGAAGTGCCGGGTTTGAGTATGACGGATACACCATTATTCTGGAGATCACCGATGATTTTACCAAAAACACAAACTCCGACTATACGAAATATTTTAATTATGATAAAATGACCTCTAATACCTGCTTTAGAAAAAGACTTCCCGGAGATATGATCTCCATCGATTCCGAAGGCTCGAAAAAGAAATTAAAAAAAGAATTTATCGATCGCAAGATCCCGGAGCGGATACGTGAAAATTGCCTGATAATGGCAGAAGGTAGCAGTTGTCTGTGGGCAGTGGGAGTCAGACAGTCGACGGAAGCTTTTGCAGATAAAGACAGCGCGGTACTGAAGATTACCGTAAAAGAAACGGAGACAGATATTTTATGAACAACAAAAAAAGAAACTCGGGCGGAATGATCATATATTCCATTATCCTGGCCGGTCTATTTCTTGCTTTTGTGATAGGCAGGACCAATGTGCGCCAGCCCGATGATTATTCATATTATCAGTTTCAGGCTGATGTGGAAGCCGGGAATGTAAAGGATGTGGATATCACCCAGAATCCCGAGGTACCTACGGGTGTACTGAAGATTGAACTAAAAGACGGTACTAAGCATGAACAGCTCTATGTATCTGATGTAAATGACGTTGAAAAATACCTTATTGAAAAGAAAACGGAGTTTGAGGTAAAAGACGTAAAGCGTGAGAGCGCATGGCTCACCACCATCATTCCCACGATCATCATGATCGGCGCCATCATAGTGATGTTCCTGTTTATAACCAGGTCCACCGGTGGCGGAAGAATGGCAAGCTTCGGCAAGAGCAAAGCCAGGATGAACGAGGGCGGAAAGAAGGTTACGTTTAAAGATGTGGCCGGAGTCGACGAGGAAAAAGAAGAACTTGAAGAGATCGTTGATTTCTTAAAAGACCCTGCCAAATATACAAAGCTGGGTGCACGTATCCCTAAAGGTGTTATCCTTACGGGTCCTCCGGGAACCGGTAAGACCCTTCTTGCAAAGGCCGTTGCCGGAGAGGCGGGAGTTCCCTTCTACAGCATTTCCGGTTCAGACTTTGTGGAGATGTTCGTTGGTGTGGGTGCTTCAAGAGTAAGGGATATGTTCTCGGAAGCAAAGAAGAACGCACCATGTATCGTATTTATCGACGAGATCGATGCAGTGGCAAGACAGAGAGGGTCGGGTCTCGGGGGCGGACATGACGAGAGAGAGCAGACCCTGAACCAGATGCTGGTAGAGATGGACGGCTTTGATGCAAATGCAGGCATCATCGTTATGGCGGCTACCAACAGGATAGATATACTCGATCCCGCGATCTTAAGGCCCGGACGATTTGACCGTAAGATCATGGTAGGACAGCCTGATGTCAAGGGAAGGCTTGCTATCCTGAAAGTCCACGCCTCACATAAGCCTATGGCGGATGATGTGGATCTTGAATCCCTGGCAAAGACCACAGCCGGATTTACGGGAGCGGATCTTGAGAACGTGCTAAACGAAGCTGCCATAAATGCAGCAACGAGAAAGCATGAATTCATCACAAACGAAGACGTTAAAGACGCATTCATAAAAGAGGGTATCGGAAAAGAAAAGAAGAGCCGTGTTATCTCGGAAAAAGAAAAGAAGATCACGGCTTATCACGAGTCCGGACACGCTATATTATTCCACATACTTCCGGATGTGGGCCCCGTGCATACCATTTCCATCATACCTACGGGTATGGGAGCTGCAGGCTACACCATGCCTCTTCCTGAAAATGATGAGATATTCAACACGCGAGGAAAGATGCTCCAGAATATCATCGTTGCCATGGGAGGACGTGTGGCAGAGGAGATCGTATTTGACGATATTACCACGGGCGCATCCATGGATATCAAGCAGGCTACGGCTCTTGCAAAGGATATGGTGACCAAGTACGGATTTTCTTCAAAGCTCGGTCCTATCAACTACGAGGCCGGAAGTGAAGAGGTATTCATCGGAAGAGAGATCGGCCACAGCAGACCTTACAGTGAGTCCGTTGCTACCCAGATCGACTCGGAAGTTAAGCGTATAGTTGACGAATGCCACAAGAGCGCAAGACAGATAATAGAGAAGTACAGGTATGTGCTTGACAGATCATCAGAACTGTTGTTACAAAAAGAGAAATTAACAAGAGAAGAATTTGAAAGTTTATTTACCCGGGAAGTTTAAAAAGTGAGAGCGCTTATTCAGAATGAAAAACTGAAAAAACTTACTATCCTTTTCGCCATTTGTTCATGTGCGATAATAATTCCCGTTGCCGTGATATCAGGTATAGTAAGGGCTGCTTCCGCCTCTCCCGAAGACAAGGGAAAGACGGTTGCTGAAAAACCGGAACCTGCGACGGAGACGGCACCGCCGGAAGACGGGAACACTACTTCAAAGGGTTATAAGATTGAAAATATCGACGGGGTCACTTTTGTTGACGGGATATTGATAGTAAATAAGACCTATTCCCTCCCTGAAGATTACAATCCGGGGGACCTGACGGAAGATACACAGAAAGCCTTTGACGAGATGCAGGAGGCTGCAGCGGAAGAAGGAATAAAGCTCTGGGTGCAGTCGGGATTTCGTACTTATGACAGGCAGGAGGAACTGTATAACAGATATGCCAATGAGCACGGGGCGGATTATGCAGAGGAATACTCTGCCCGTCCGGGGTACTCCGAGCACCAGACCGGTCTGTCATTTGATGTAAACGAAGCAGGAACCAACTTTGAGGAGACAAAGGAGGGCGTGTGGATAGATGAGCACGCCCATGAGTACGGGTTCATAATAAGATTTCCCGAGGGTAAAAAAGATTTCACGGGCTATGAGTTTGAGCCCTGGCATCTGCGTTACGTAGGGAAAGAACTTGCCGGACATCTCAGGGACAGCGGCGAGTGTTTGGAAGAATATCTCGGTATAACTTCCGAGTATAAATGATTTACAGAGGTTTTTTATGGAAGAAAATATGCAGACGGAAACGGATATGGATGTGGATATTCATATAAACGTCGCAAAGGATATTAAAGGAGTACCTGATAAAGAGTACTACAAGCAAAACTACGGCAAACCTTACCGCATAATGCGCTGGTGCTGCGTACCGGGTATCGTCTATTACATAGTCGGGATCATACTTTTCAGGACTGCCGGGATCGTTATACCGGGAGCGGGAAACCTTATGACGGGTTGGCTTGTAAGTGTATGGGCCACGGGTTCCATTGCGGGGATACCCATACTTTTTTTTGTTCAGCACCACAGTTTTTCCCGGTTGAAAAAAGATTATATGATCTTCAGCAAAAATTACTTTTTGTGGCATAAGAACTTCCTTCACGAGAAGCTGGGTGATGAGCTGATCACAAAAGATGAAGAGTATAAAGTCGTCGAGCTTAGCGGAAAGTCCCAGGAGACCAGAGGTTACTTCAAGATAAGGGGTGTTATAGAAAAGACTGAGATAAGGAACGGCAAGAGACTAAAGCCGGAGATAATGTCAAACATCTCTATCCCGAAAGCTTTCTCACATATGGATGAGATATACAAATACCCTGTAGCCGAGGAGAAGTACAAAGACTATTCAAAAGCTCACATGGAAAAACAAAACAGATCAAAAGGTAAGGTGAAAAGGACATGGCAGGAGATAAAAAACTTGTAGAAGCTATCACATCCATGGAGGATGACTTCGCACAATGGTATACGGACATCGTAAAAAAGGCCGAGCTTATGGCCTATTCATCCGTAAAAGGATTTATGATACTGAAGCCTGCAGGATACGCCATCTGGGAGGCTATCCAGAAGCAGCTGGATAAGAGGTTCAAGGATACGGGAGTGGAGAATGTATATATGCCTCTTATGATCCCGGAGAGCCTTCTTGAAAAGGAAAAGGATCATGTGGAGGGCTTTGCTCCTGAGGTGGCCTGGGTCACAAAAGGAGGACTTGATCCTCTTGCAGAGAACTTATGTGTACGTCCTACATCGGAAACATTGTTCTGTGACTTTTACAGCAAGGAGATCGAGTCTTACAGGGACCTGCCCAAAGTCTATAACCAGTGGTGTTCCGTTGTAAGGTGGGAAAAGGAGACAAGACCTTTCCTTCGCTCAAGAGAGTTTCTCTGGCAGGAGGGACACACTGCCCATGCTACCTACGAGGAAGCACAGGAGCGTACTCTTCAGATGCTGAACCTTTATGCCGAGTTTGCAGAGGAAGTCCTTGCCATTCCCGTTATAAAGGGTCAGAAGACAGAAAAGGAAAAATTTGCGGGAGCCGAAGCCACATATACGATCGAGGCTCTTATGCATGACGGAAAGGCACTCCAGAGCGGGACCAGCCACAACTTCGGGGACGGTTTTGCAAGGGCTTTCGGTATACAATATACGGACAAGGATAACAACCTGCAGTATGTAAACCAGACATCATGGGGAGTCACCACCCGTATGATAGGTGCCGTGATCATGGTACACGGCGATAACGAAGGTCTGGTGCTTCCGCCGCGCATCGCACCCGTACAGGTGTGTATCATCCCGGTGCAGCAGCAAAAGGAAGGCGTACTTGATAAATGCCGTGAAGTGGAAAATGCTTTAAAAGAAGCCGGTATATCCGTAAAGACAGACGACTCCGACAAGAGTCCCGGATGGAAATTCTCAGAGGCTGAGATGCGCGGTATTCCCGTCCGTATTGAGATAGGCCCCAGAGACTTAGAGGAAAATGCCTGCGTGCTGGTAAGACGTGACACAAGGGACAAGATAAAGACGGGCTTAAACGGAGTGGTAAATGAGGTAAAGAACCTGTTAGATACTATCCAGACCGATATGTTTAACAGGGCAAAGGCGCACAGGGATCAAAACACCTTCGAAGCCCGTGACTATGAGGCGTTCAAGGATACCATCGAGAACAAGCCCGGCTTTGTAAAAGCCATGTGGTGCGGAGATATGGCCTGTGAAGACAAGATAAAAGAAGAAACTACAGCCACCTCACGATGTATGCCTTTTGAGCAGGAAAGTATCTCCGATGTATGCGTATGTTGCGGAAAACCTGCAAAAAAATTGGTATATTGGGGAAAAGCTTACTGATATGTGTTATAATACAAGACAACTAAACTAACTATATGGAGGAATCAAAAATGTTTTATTATGTTTTTCGTAAAAATGTAAATGACGGCAGCATCAAGAACTGTGAGAAGTATGATACCCTTGATGAGGCAAAGTTTGCGGCACAGGATGAGGAGTACTACAGAAGCCACTCCAACAGCCAGCCGGAGAGAGATTCCTGGGAGGTTATCTGCGCGGAATCTGAAGAGAAGTGGGATGATCTTACGACAGACGACTACGAGTACAACAAGGTGGATTTTGACGACTGATATGCGGGAATCTTGACCGACTCGTATTTAATATTTCAAACTAAGAAAACGGCCCTAAATAATTTAAAGACCGATGATCGTTATAAACACAGATACCGTCCGTAAATGCTGCTTCGCAGCTACGGCCGGCATCTGTATAACGATTTCATCGGTCTTAATTATTTGGACCGTTTTCTTTAATGTTTGAAATATTAAAACGAGTCGGTTTTGGATTCCCGCTACATACTGCCGTCAAAATTGTGGAATATATATTTCACAACACCAACATTTATGGTATAATGCGGGATTGAAATATGAATGCTGTCACGGAGGCAATATATGGATAAGAAAGATATCGACTGGGGGGATCTCGGTTTCGGATATATTAAGACGGACAAAAGGTTCGTGTCTGACTTTAAGGACGGGAAGTGGGACGAGGGCCGGTTGATCGAAGATGAGAATATCGTATTGAACGAGTGTGCCGGAGTGCTGCAGTATGCCCAGACCATCTTTGAAGGTTTGAAAGCTTATACTACAAAGTCAGGAAAGATAGTGACATTCCGCCCGGACTTAAACGGCGAGAGGCTGGAAAACTCCGCAAAGCGTCTGGAGATGCCGGTGTTTCCCAAGGAGCGTTTTATAGAGGCAGTCCTTGCAACGATCAAAGCAAATGAAGCATGGGTGCCTCCTTATGGCTCCGGAGCCACTCTTTATGTCAGGCCCTATATGTTCGGGTCAAATGCGGTGATAGGTGTAAAGCCTGCTGACGAATACCAGTTCAGGATCTTTACTACACCTGTTGGACCGTATTTCAAAGGCGGTGTAAAACCCCTTACCATAAAAGTATCTGATTTTGACAGAGCGGCTCCGAGAGGAACGGGAGATATCAAGGCGGGTCTGAACTATGCCATGAGCCTTCACCCCATCGTTGTGGCACACGAGGAAGGTTTTGCGGAAAATATGTATCTGGATGCGGCTACGCGTACAAAAGTGGAGGAAACGGGAGGAGCCAACTTTATCTTTGTGACAAAGGATAAAAAAATAGTTACTCCAAAGTCTGACAGTATACTTCCTTCCATCACGAAAAGGTCTCTCCTTACGGTGGCAAAGGATTATCTCGGTCTTGAGGTCATAGAGAGAGAAGTTCTCTTTTCCGAGATAGAAGAGTTTGCGGAGTGCGGTCTCTGCGGCACTGCAGCCGTGATATCACCGGTTGGCAAAGTGAACGATCACGGACGTGAGATATGCTTTGAGAGCGGTATGGAGTCAATGGGGCAGATTTGCGGAAAGCTCCGTGACACCCTGACGGGGATCCAGCTGGGCGAGATCGAAGCGCCTGAAGGCTGGATATATCCGGTTGAATAAGTGAGGAAAATATGAATAACAATATAGTTGCTGTTGTAGTGACGTATAACAGAAAAGAAAAGCTTATGAAATGTCTGGATGCCCTGTTTTCTCAAAAGTCGGGCAGTCCGGATATTTTGGTGGTGGACAACGCCAGCGATGACGGTACGGATCTGGAGCTTAAGCCTCTGATTGATGAGGGAAAGATATTTTATCTTAATCCGGGCAGGAACCTTGGCGGTGCCGGCGGATTTGAAAAAGGCGTAAAGTGGGCTGTGGATGCAGGCTATGACTACATGTGGCTTATGGACGATGATTGCATTCCTGAAAAAAATGCGCTGCTGGAATTTAAGAAAGCGCACAATAAACTTAAAGGGCACTACGGTTTTCTTTCGGGTAAGGTAAACTGGATCGACGGTTCGCCTTGTAAGATGAACATCCAAAAGGCGAGTCTTACCTCCAAGATAAAGGATTGGGGGAGAGACCTTCAGAGGATTCAGTACGCATCCTTTGTGTCCTGCTTTATAAGGACTTCCGTTGTGAAAGACGTGGCACTTCCCGTAGGTGAGTTTTTTATATGGGGAGATGATGTAGAATACACAAGAAGGATTTCACGGAAATATCCCTGTTATTATGTGAAGGGGAGTGTGGCAGTCCATGACTGTGCGGCCAATTCCGGTTCGGATATATCAAAGGACAGCATGGAGCGTATGAAATATTATGTGTATGCTTACCGGAATGAGTTTTATGTATTCAGGCGGGAAGGTACCAAGGGTTTAGTGTACTGGTGGATTCGTCTTCATCTTCACGTTATCAGGATACTTACAAAAGGAGACGGTCACAGGTTAAAAAGGTTGTGGACGCTTTTTAAGGGGACACTTATGGGTGTTTTATATAACCCGACCATAGATTTAGCGGACTGATGAGATTAGGAGAATTGTTTTATGTATGATTATCTTATAGTGGGAGCCGGACTTTTCGGCGCCGTTTTTGCAAGAGAAGCGACAGACAAGGGTAAGAAAGTCCTTGTGATAGACAAAAGAGACCATATTGCGGGGAATGTCTTTACCCGTGAGATCGAAGGGATAAACGTCCACGAGTACGGAGCTCATATCTTCCATACCAACAACCGTGAGGTATGGGAATATGTAAATAAATTTGCCGAGTTTAACAGGTTTACAAATGCTCCCGTGGCCAATTATAAAGGCGAGCTCTATAGTCTTCCCTTCAATATGTACACATTCAACAAGATGTGGGGTGTGGTGACTCCGGAGGAGGCAAAGGCCAAGATCGAAGAGCAAAGAAAGGCCGCCGGCATCACAGAGCCGAAGAATCTGGAAGAGCAGGCCATAAGTTTAGTGGGTACTGATATCTATGAGAAACTTATCAAAGGCTATACGAAAAAGCAGTGGGGACGTCCATGCAGTGAGCTTCCCGCATTTATCATAAAAAGGCTTCCGGTAAGATACACCTTTGATAACAACTACTTTAACGCCCTTTTCCAGGGTATCCCTATGGGTGGTTACACCAAAATGGTGGAAAATATGCTTAAAGGCATAGAAGTGCGTACAGGCGTTGATTACTTTGACGTAAAGGATGAGCTAGAAGCACAGGCACAAAAGGTTATCTACACAGGACCGATCGATGCTTATTTTGACTATAAGCTGGGTACCTTGGAATACCGCTCCGTAAGGTTTGAGACGGAAGTGCTTGATACAGACAACTTCCAGGGGAATGCAGCGGTGAACTTCACTGATGAGGAGACACCCTGGACCAGGATCATTGAGCACAAGTTCTTCGAATTCGGTGAGCAGCCAAAGACCGTTATAAGCCGTGAGTATTCTTCCGAGTGGGAAAAAGGTGATGAACCCTATTATCCGGTAAATGACGAGAAGAACGGCAAACTTTACGAGGAGTATAAGAAGCTTGCCGATGCGGAGGAGAAAGTGGTATTCGGCGGACGTCTCGGTGAGTATAAGTACTATGACATGGATAAGGTTATAGAAAGTGCACTTGAGGCGGCAAAAAAATACTTATAAAAAAGTAGAGCAAAGGGAAATAAAAAATGAAAAAGAAAACATTACTCAAAGTTTTACCCGTTGTTGCAGCGGCATCATTTGCTTTCGGAGGATTTTCACTGGCGGGATGTTCAGGCGAAAGTGTTCAGGTGATCGAAGAAAAGATTGAAGACATTCAGATCACAGATAATGCAATAGAGGCTCCGTACAAGGATGATGCATCTGAAAATGTACAAAAGCAGATCGATGATCTGAAAGCAGGCAAAACATATACGTCAAGTGATCCTTTAGTCATGTATAACCCTTACGGAACGCTGGGACTTTCCCTGTACGTATATTTCCAGACGGAAGAGGATGCGAAGGTTTCCTACAACATATCTGTTCCTGATGAAAACATCCCGGATTTCGGTGGGGATTTGAGCAAAGAGCCGGGGAAAGAGCATGAGTACACGCTCCTCGGTCTTGTTCCGGGATATGTGAATACGGTTACTATCACTACCGAATCAGGAAATACAAAGAAGGAAGTTTCTTTTGACTACAACTGTCCCAGAAGCGTGCTGACGGAAAAAGAGCATGTGACCATAGATTCCACAAGCGAGCTTACAACCATGTCGCTGGAGTCTGAATTCACCGGACCGTCAAAGGAAATAAGTCTCGGAGAGGAAAAATCCGAAAAGTCTCTTTCCGACGGACTTTTCCTTATAATGGGAAATTACGAGTTGTCAGGCGGCATCAGAAACTATGCGTATATGTATGACAATTCCGGAGTTATCCGCGGCAAGATATGCGCCGATTTTTCCGCTGCAGGAAACATTCTTTTTGACAATGAAAACGGATTTTTTTACCTGCCGGTTTCAAATGACAAGATCGCAAAGGTAAGTAAACTCGGCAGGGTCGATAAAGTTTATCCTCTCGGAAACCTTCTGAATCATCATGATGAAATATTTGATAATGATGGCAACATACTTTTCCTTGCAACGGATAACTCAAACAATGAGGACGTGGAGGACTGTATCGGAAAAGTTGATGTGAAGACAGGAGAAGTTTCCCTTGTTCTGGATCTATCGGATCTTTTCAGATCGTATGAGGATTCGTGCGACAAAGAGGCAAAATCCGCATACGGATCTGCGGGAGCAGGTATGGACTGGATGCATATCAACTCCATTTGGCTTGAAGGAGATGATGCATTCCTCAGTTCAAGAGAGACTTCCACGGTCATAAAGATCAACAACCTCCTTACCAATCCTTCCATAGGTTATCTTATCGGAAGTGAGAATTTCTGGAAGGGTACGGAATATGAGCAGTATGTCTTAAAGAAGGCAAACGAGTTTGATATCCAGGGTGGACAGCATCATCTTATGTACTTCCCTTCAGAAGAGGATGGCGTGTTCAATCTGACCATGTATAATAACAATATGGCTACCTGCGTTACCAGACCGGGTTATGACTGGACTCAGGACGGTTTTGCAAACTTAAGTATTCAGGACAGTAATGAGCCGAGTTATTATTATAACTACAAGGTAAACGAGAACGAAAAGACGGTCGAGCTTGTGGACAGCATTGCAGTTCCTGTATCAGGGATAGTGTCAAGCGCACAGACGGTTTCCAACGGAAATATCATTACGGATTCAGGTGTTCAGGGAATCTTTTCTGAGTATGACAGCGAAGGCAAGCTGATCAGGAGTTATACCTGCCCGCCGATTTCCAGGTTCCTTTACAGGGTGTTTAAGTACGACTTCAAAGGATTCTTTTTTCAGTAAAACATGACGTGTGCGCAATACCGGCAGGGCTATGCTTTTGCGGTCTGTACGCTTGCGGGATAAGGCCGTTTTTGCACAAGCATTTCAACCCGCAAGCGTAAGGCCCGCAAAAAACATACCCTGCCGGGTGAAGCGCATGGTCATGGTTTAGCTGAAAAAGGTTATTATATATTGGCCCGGCAGGGAGAGAGTTTCACGAAGCAGAAACGATGTGTTCATTAGCATGAGGTAGTTTGCGAAGCAAACTACAAAAATCGATGTGTGTCAAAACCGAATGCATCGCATTCGCTTAATGCCATCGATTTCGCCCGTCAGGGCGGTAGTTTGCGAAGCAAACTACAAAAGTGGGCGGTGGCGCGTAAGCCGCCCACTTTTTGGAGATGTACCGAAGCGGTCATAACGGGGCGCACTCGAAATGCGTTTGACGGGCAACCGTCACAAGGGTTCGAATCCCTTCATCTCCGTTTTTTACATACAGCATATAAGTTACACCGGCAGGGCTATGCTTTTGCGAGACATTTGTATTTATTTTATCACTGCTTCCGTGATCTGCATTTTCAAACTGTAGAATACAGCCCTGAAGAATTAACAGACAGGCATGATCGTTATGAACACGAAAGACAAGCATAAATGTTGCGTTGCAACTATGCTTGTCTTTCGTATAACGATCCTGCCCGTCTGAATTCTTCGGACTGTCTTCTAATGTTCAAAATACAGACACGGAAGCAGTGATGCAGGTATCGATCAAATCCTATGTATTAATAATAAAAAAACGCCGTGAAAAGATCACGGCGTATATTATGTAGCTGGGCTTGAGGGATTCGAACCCCCGAATGCTGGAATCAGAATCCAGTGCCTTACCGCTTGGCGAAAGCCCATTATCTTTGCTTCACAGCAACTTGCAGTATTATATAACACCATGAAAGGCGTGTCAATGGAACTTTGTGAATTTCAAGATCTTATAATAAAAAGATTTACCGAAAACGGTGCCTATCTTGAGGATACGGATAAGACAGGGAACCGTCCTCGGCCCTGTGATAAAAAACTTACATCGTTCGGAGATGGTGACGGGAAAATATCATGTTCCGAGGTCCTTCTTCCCAAAAAAGAAGTCCCTGAGGGAGCAAATGAAGGTGATGTGTTAAATGTCTTTTTGTATCTTGATTCAGAGGACAGACCAATTGCTACTTTAAAAAAGCCTCTTATCACGAGAGACGCTCCGGCTGTCCTTGAGGTTATTGAGATCGCTCCCATAGGAGTGTTTCTAGACTGGGGACTGGATAAGGATCTTCTCCTGCCTTTTAAAGAGCAGATAGAGCCTGTAAGCTACTCACCGGTTGAGGGCGTAAGACCTCATATCGGAAAGGGAGACGGGTTGCCTGTGTATCTTTACATAGATAAGACCGGACGCCCTGCGGCAAGTATGCGGGTTTACAACACTCTTATAAGCGGTACGGAGTATGTAAAGGACAGCGGTGTGGAAGGAACCGTGGTACAGATAAATCCCGAACTGGGAGTATTTGTGGCGGTGGACGATAAGTATTTCGGAATGATACCCATACGCGAGATACATGATAATGTCAGTCTCGGAGACAAGGTGTATGGGAGAGTATCCCTTGTGCGGGATGACGGAAAATATATGATAAGTCTGTCGCCTAAGGCGCATATTCAGATGGATGAGGATGCAAGGCTTATTTTAGAGGAGCTGGAGAAGTCCGGAGGGAGTATTTCTTTGGGAGATAAGAGCAACCCCGAAGATATCAAAAAGAGACTGCATATGAGCAAAGCAGCATTTAAGCGGGCTGTAGGCTCACTTTACAGAGAAAAAAAGATCATTCCGGGAGCCGAAGAAATAAAATTAAATATTACAGAAATATGACAGAAATATGTGAAAATTATTAAAAAAAAGAGAAAAAGGGTGTTTTACCCTTTTTTTTTTATGCAAAATGCTATAGAATGGTACAGGCTTTCAAGAGGCGACAACTCAAAATAAGGAGAAAATATTTGATTTCCAAAGAAGTATTAGCTGAAGCCGTAAAAGGAATTAAGAAAATAACGTCTTTTGATCTTTGTGTATCAGATGAAGCGGGGGCTGCACTTGCGGGGACTTTCATCCCTGACGTGGCCTGCTTGAATGACATAGTGTCTTTTATCGCATCCGGTCAGGAGATACTCGAGGACGAAGAACGATGTTTTGTGAAGATAAAGTATGGCGGGGGGCGTCTCATAGGAACGGTTACCCTTTCGGGCAGAGGTGACGACAAGGCAAAGGTTGCCGGCATGGCAGCTTTGCAGATCAGTCAGCTTTACGAAGCCTATGACAGGGGAACCGTAATAAGCGACTACATCAACAATCTTTTGCTGGGAAAGATATTACCTACCGACATAGACAGCGATGCCAAGGCGGTGGGATTTGAACCTAACCTGCGTCGTGATGTTTGTATAATTGTTGCAAGTGAGGAACATGTTTCGGAAGTGAAGAATGCCGTAAAGGCTATGTCTGAAAAGAGGGCTGACTTTTACGTCATCTCCGACGATCACGGACGGATAGTTGTTGTGGCGCAGGCCCCAAATGATGACTTCGAAAAAGAAGCCAGGGAGATTTTAGACGAGATAAACAAGAAGTCTGAAATGGCATCTCACATAGGTTTCGGAAGACCGGTGGAGACCATAAGAGAGCTTCCTGAGGCTTACCGTGAAGCAGTTACAGCCGTAAATGTATGTGAGACCTTTTATCCCGAAAGAAAGATAGTGTCTTATGACAAACTGGGTCTTGGGAGGTTGATCATCAACTGTCCGGACGAGCTTTGTGAGATGTTCCTGAAGGAGCATTTTGATAAAGGTCTGATCGAAAAGATAGACGAGGAAACCTTTAATACGGTAAACGTATTTTTTGAGAATTCCCTTAATATATCGGAGACGGCAAGGAAGCTTTTTATTCACAGAAATACGCTTATTTACAGATTGAACAAACTCCAGAAAATGCTGGGGCTTGATGTAAAGAAATTAGACGATGCCATAACATTTAAGGTATCCGTTATGGTATACAGGAAATATATGGAAGAAAAGGGTAAGTCCATGTAGGACTATTCGGAGGTTTTTATGATAAGGATGGAAAATGTAAGCATGACTTATGCCAAAGACATTGTCGGTATAAGTAATGTCAGCTTACATGTGGAAAAAGGAGATTTTGTTTTCGTTGTGGGAAAATCAGGTTCAGGCAAATCTACCCTGATGAAGCTTCTTTTGAAGGAGTTGGATCCTACTTCGGGAAAGATATACATAAACGGTCATTTTTTAAATGAGGCTACCAGGAGGACTCTTCCCTACATAAGAAGAAAGATAGGCGTTGTGTTCCAGGATTTCAGACTTCTGGAGGACCGCTCGGTTTACGAGAATATAGCCTTTGCACAGAAGGTTATAGAGACGCCTTCTGACCAGATAAAGAAAAACGTGCTCAAGATGCTGTCTATGGTAGGGCTTTTGGATAAGTATAAGTCTAATCCCAAGGAGCTGTCAGGAGGAGAGCAGCAGCGTGTGGCTATAGCAAGAGCGTTGGTGAATTCGCCGGATATATTGCTGTGCGATGAGCCTACCGGAAACCTTGACATCGTAACGAGTGAGGAGATCATGAAGCTCCTTAAGCTTGCTAACGACCAGGGAACGACGGTGCTCGTGGTTACTCATAACCTGGACATAGTCCAGCAGATGAACATGAGGACCATCACCATGAGTGAAGGTAAGATAATAAGTGATATGGCAAAAGGTGGTTTAGCATATGAAGATTAATTCAGCAGGTTATCAGATAAGACAGGGTTTTAAAAATATACATCGTAACAAGCTGTTTTCCGTAGCTTCCATTGCGACCATTGCGGCATGTATCTTTCTTTTCGGAGTATTTTATTCTATGGTATCCAATTTCCAGTATATGATGGATAATGCCGAGAAGCAGATAGCTGTTACGGTATATTTTGATGCAAATATTCCAGAAAGCAAGTTAGATGACATAGAAGACAAGATATCCGCCAGGTCTGAAGTAGACAGGGTCGAGTATACGTCGCCGGAGCAGGCGTGGTCTGATTTCCAGAGGCAGTACTTTGAAGGAAAGGAATATCTGGCCGAAGGATTTAAAGATGACAACCCGCTTGCCAACTCCGGGTCATTTTCGGTATATTTGAACAAAGCTGCTGCCCAGGAAGGGCTGGTGACTTACATAGAGGGTCTGGACGGAGTAAGGCAGGTAAACAAGAACAACGAGGTTGCAAAAAATATCGCTACGGGAGCAAGACTTGTGGAGTATGTGGCAGCAGCCGTTATTATCATACTTCTTGCGGTGGCGGTGTTCCTTATAACCAACACTATAGTGCTCGGTATCACTGTGCGAAAGGATGAGATATCCATCATGAAATACGTGGGAGCTACGGATGCATTTGTAGACGCGCCGTTCTTCGTGGAGGGTATTGTTATAGGGCTTATAGGTTCGGCAATACCGCTTGTGGTACTGTTCTTCCTTTACAAGCACATAGTTTCTTATATACTTGGACATTTCTCGGTAATGAAGGGGATATTTGATTTCCTTCCCACAGCAAATGTATTTGTTGTGCTTATCCCCGTATCCCTGATACTGGGACTGGCCATCGGAGCACTGGGAAGCTTCTTCGCACTTAGGAAACATTCAAACGTGTAATTAAAGCTACAACCTAAAATTGAAATTGAGAGAAAGAGGTACAAGTTGGATTTTGACAATATTCAGTCCCCGACTGAACTGACAGAAGAGCAAAAAAAAGCCATCGAGCTTCAGCGAAAGATGCAAAAGACGGTGATACTCAGCGTAACAGCAGGAGTTGCCGTGACGCTGGGACTTGGCATAGTGACCATGCTGCTTTTGCTTCATTTCGGGGTATTTACTTTTAATAAAAATGCATTAAACAAAGACAAAGCCGGAGAGACGGGAAGTTCCGGCATTGTATCTACAGACGATAAATTAAATGAGATTAAAAATGTCATGTCCGGATTCTACTTCGGAGATGTGGATGGAGAGGCTGCAGAGGATGCTGTATGCAAGGCGTATGTAAGTGCCTACGGTGACCAATATTCCGTATACTATACAGCAGATGAGTATAAGGATCTTACAGCATCCATAGAGGGCGAATCTTTTTTTGGAATAGGTGTCCGTTGTCGTGAGTCAGACGGTAAGGGGATCAGTGTCTTGGGATTTACCGAAGGCTCTCCTTCTGAGAAGGCCGGGCTCAAAGAAGGCGATCTTATTGTAGAAGCCGACGGCCATAGTCTGGTAGGGATTGATGCGGACACCGCTATAAGCCACCTTCGGGGAGAAGAGGGCACGAAAGTCCACCTGAAGGTTCAAAGAGGAGAAGAAATACTGGAATTCGATGTAGAGCGTGTAAAGCTTGACGAGACATCTGTCAAATCTGCGGTGCTTGATGACGGGATAACCGGATATATACGTATCAGCGAATTTACCAATAAGACAACGGACCAGTTTGTTAATGAGCTTAATTCTGTAAAAGATGAAGGTGCTACAAGAATTGTGGTTGACTTAAGGAACAATACCGGTGGCGTGGTGTCCTCCGCTTTAGGCGTACTTGATATCTTGGTTGGCGAAGGTGATTACGGAGAGATGAGATTTAAGGACGGGAGCACCGGCGAGTTCAAAGGAACAGGAGGTAAAAAGACAGATTTGCCTTATGTACTCCTTGTAAACCAGTATTCGGCAAGTGCCTCCGAGATCCTTGCAGCATCCGTTAAGGATTACGGAACTGCAAAGATAATCGGAACCAAGACTTTCGGCAAGGGTATTACCCAGAGAGTTAAGCCGCTTAGCGATGGTAGTGCTATTAAGTATACAGACGCCCAGATGTACTCGCCAAAGGGAGAGACCTGGCATGAAAAAGGTATTGAGCCTGATATAGAGATCGAGCTTAAAGAAGATGATACGGAAGATGTACAGCTTAACGCAGCTCTTGATTATTTAAATACTTTATGATCTAAAAAGGAGAAGATATGCTTTCTGTAGTGGTTCCCTCTTACAATGAGGGTGGCAATGTGGAAGCTCTTGTTAAAGAGACGGATAAAGCCCTGAAAGGGATAGATTATGAAATAGTGTTTGTTGACGACAGTACTGATAATACGCCGGAGATCATAAAGAAGGTATCCGAAGAATATCCTCAGGTAAGGCTCATCCACAGGGAAAATGAAAAAGGGCTTGCTACGGCGGTTCTGCGTGGTTTCAGAGAAGCTAAAGGCGATTATCTTGCATGTATGGATGCGGATCTTCAGCACCCTCCCATTACTTTGAAATATATGTACCACGCTCTGGAAGAGGGGGCTGATGTGTGTGTCCCCAGCAGATACCTTCCGGGAGGCTCGGACGGCGGGCTGAACTCTTACAGAAAAGCCGTTTCATGGACGGCAAGAAAGATCGGCCAGAAGATACTGCCGCCACTGGCAAAGCTCACAGACCCCACAAGCGGTCTTTTTATGTTAAAAAAAGAAGTGATCGAAGGTGTGGACTTAAGACCCGTGGGCTGGAAGATAATGATAGAGGTCCTTGCCATGGGGAATTACGCCACTCTGGTGGAGATACCTTACAGATTTTCCGAGAGAGCATCGGGAGAGTCCAAGCTTTCAAAGGATGCAACCATGCAGTATCTGCAGCAGGTAAAGGAACTCAGGAAAAGATATAACAGGGCTAATGAGTTCAAAGTTATACGCTGGCCTTATGCAAAAATAAAAAATTATGATAATATAGAAAGGTAATATTTTTTGTTGTTTGTTTGAGAGTTGATATGGTTGTAGAAGGTGGCAGAGAAAGCGATAAGCAGTATATAAATGTTATACGTGAGCTTACGCGGAGAGAGATAAAGAGAAAATACGCCCGGAGTTTTTTCGGTGTGTTATGGAGTGTACTGAACCCACTGCTGTATATGGCGGTGGTTACTTTTGTTTTTTCTTATCTTTTCAGCAGAGAAATTGAGAATTATCCTGCTTATTATCTTACGGGATATATCATATTTTCTCTTATAGCAACCGGATCCACCACATCCATGACGGCACTAAAGGATAACAGGAATCTTATGCTAAAGACCAAGTGGGCAAGGCAGACTTTTGTGTTATCCAGGGTATATACGGCGTTTGTGAATTTCCTTTTGTCATGTATATCTTATATGGTAGTGTTGATCATATTCCGGGTAAATGTGGGTTGGACGGCGGTTTTCTTTCCTCTGGACATATTTTTTGTGATGCTGTTTCTCATAGGTCTGTCATATGCTTTGTCTATTTGGTATGTGTTTTTGGGAGATGCAAAGAATATTTACGGGACGATTCTTATGGTCTTGAGATTTTTCTCAGGTCTGTTTTATAAAGTGGATGATCTGAGCCCCGGAGTCAAAACATTTATATCATTTAATCCTTTTTATGTATTTATTAAGGTTGCCAGAGACAGTACACTTTACGGGAAGATTCCCGAGATGTCGTTCCTTGTGCAGATGGTGATATGGTCGGTTGGGATGTATATTGTCGGTAAACTGGTATTTAAGTATAAAGAAAACAAGGTCATGGAGAAGATATAATGACTGAAAAAAGTGAAAAAAGACGTCAATATATGTTTGTTATCAGACAGCTGGCAAAAAGAGATGTAAAAAAGGGTAATTCTTCTGCATTTCTGGGTCAGCTTTGGAACGTTATCAACCCGTTCGTCCATATGATAACCATGGTTATAATCTTTTCGGTTGTATTTGATAATCATGTTCCGAACTATCCGGTCTATGTCCTTACAGGGACAATAATATATTCTCTGTATAATTCCGGTACCACGGGCGCCATGAAATCCATGGTTGCAAACAAGAATTTTTTGGTAAGGACCAGAATACCGAAAAATATTTTTGTGTTTGAAAAAGTCTATATGGCTTTTATCAATATGCTCTACTCGTTGATAGGCTATGTGATACTGCTTATCGTAACAGGTGTTACACCGAATCCGTATATGTTACTTGTGCCACTTGATATAGCCATATCCTTGGTTTTGATACTTGGACTTGGCAAGATACTTGCGGTAATAAATGTGTATTTTGCGGATATAGAGTATTTTTATCATATTCTTATGCTCCTTTTTATGTATGGAAGCGCGATATTTTATACCATGGACAGGATGGCGCCGGCGGCGCAGATGGTCATGAGTTTTAACCCTATATATATAGCCATAACCATCGCAAGGATATGTGTAATGGATGGTTATGCACCGGGTCCCATGTTATGGGTTAAGCTTGGATGTTATGCAGGATTCTTTTATTTACTGGGCTCTTTTATCTTTAAAAAGGGTACACAGGATATAGTTGCTAAGTTATAATATTTCTCACAGGAGATCATGTAAAAATGAGCGTAAAGAACAGAGAAGATATCATAGCCGCAGTCAGGGCGGCACAACAAAAAGCTAATGAGGAAGACCTTCCGGTAGTACCCATATATGAGCCGAGTGTACAGGAAAGAGAGGCTTTGTCTGAAGATAAGCCTGCGCCGGCACCAAAGGCGGTGACGCCAAAGCCGGCACCGGAGCCGAAAGCAGTACAGCCAAAGCCTGCACCGGCACCGAAAGCAGTACAGCCAAAACCAGCACCGGCACCGAAAGTAGTACAGCCAAAACCAGCACCGGCACCGAAGGCGGCGCCGCCAAAGCCGGCACCGGAGCCGAAAGCAGTACAGCCAAAGCCTGCGCCGGCACCGAAAGCGGTACAGCCCAAACCTGCACCGGCACCCAAAGCGGCGCCGCCAAAGCCCGCACCGGCACCAAAGGTGCCGGTTAAAAATGCAGAAGAGTCTGCACCTGAACCGGATTATACCGAGAAAATGATCGAAGTAAAGAACGTGAGTATGATATTTAAAGTATCTTCCGGAAACGCCAATGGTCTGAAGGATTATTTGATACAGAAGTTTAAGGGTAAGATGAAGTCCCGTGAGCTTAAAGCTTTGGACAATATTTCCTTTGATGTATACAAGGGGGAGGTTGTGGGGATAATCGGAACCAACGGTTCAGGTAAGAGTACGCTTCTTAAGATAGTGTCGGGAGTTTTAAATCCCACAGAGGGTCAGGTAAAGGTTGACAGGAACAAGGTACAGCTTCTCACTCTGGGTACGGGTTTTGATTTTGAGCTGACTGCCAGGGAAAATGTATACCTTAACGGAGCACTTATAGGATATACAAAAGAATTTATTGACGATCATTATGATTACATTGTGGACTTTGCAGAGCTTAAGGACTTTATGGATGAAAAGGTTAAGAATTTTTCATCCGGTATGGTTTCAAGACTGGCTTTTGCCATAGCAACTGCAGGAAATGCCGCGGAGATCCTTATCCTTGACGAGGTGCTCAGTGTGGGTGATGCTTTTTTCAGGAAAAAAAGTATGCAGAGAGTTAAGGAGATGATCCACGGAGGATCAACGGTTCTCATCGTTTCCCATAGTGTTGGTACGATAAAAGAACATTGCAACAAAGTCATCTGGATAGAAAAGGGCGTCCAGAAGATGGTGGGGAGCCCGAAAGAAGTTTGTGATGCTTACGCCAAGCTGCAAAAGAAATAAAAATGTGTGTTTATAAAAGGGTAATTAAGGGGCATTTGAGTGCCTCTTTTTTGTTTGACATATATATCTCAAAATAGTAAAATTTGTGCTAATGATAAAAAATCCCTTCTTGTGTGTTATCGTCATTTTTGAGATCCATAACAGAGACTATCAGGGAGCAGAAGCTTAAGGAGAAATGAATAATGAGCATGAGTGATAACAATGATAACAGCGTTACCCCGACAAAGAACGGTATATCACTTATTACCGACTTTAAAGAGTATATAGAAGCGGTAAAAAAGCTGAAAGATGAGAATATCCTGTTTCTTGCAGCAGTCAGGGATACCCCGGGAATTCATTTCAAGGATGAATACGTGCAGCTATGGAAGGAATTGGGATTCAGATGCTCATTAAAGGATAAACACTGGTGTGGTTATATTGCCGTTACGGACTTTAAAGAGTTGTATTTTGAAAAGCTGGGCAATAAAGACGAGACTGTGGAAGTAACCATGGATGCTGCTCCCGGTACACAGATAAAGCTTTTGAGCAGTCCTTACAGGGGGAAGAACAGGGCGGAGATAAAGATCAACGGCGAGGAGTTTTCTGACAACTTCAGAGGACTTAATCTTGTTGTGTACGATATGGAAAACAAATGCGTTATTGACACCGTATCTTTTGACACACATGTGTCAAAAACCGGGTGCTCTAAAAAATACGCTATCCATCCGGTAAAAGATGTTCGTGAGCGTTTGAAGATCGCTAATTTTCTGCCGGTGGAAGACCTGAACAGTCTGAAGGAGACAGAGACTTTCGAGATATCAAATGATAAGCCGGTAGAAGTAAGGATATGCTTTTACGGTTTTGCGGGAATCTGGAACAGTCTCAGAAGTATAGCTCTTGCGTTTGCAAAAGATAAAAGATTCCACGTAGTCGTAGTTATAAGCTATGATACCGACGGACACCTTAAGAAGCAAAAGGTTGTTGCCGAGGACGGTCTGGAGGTTGTTGATACCAGAGACTACAGGATTGAAAATGATAATGCAGATATATGGATAACAAATGCATGGCACAGCAACGTATTCAAGCATCTGGACTTTCGGAAAAACGGAAAACTGCTTGTCATTGCCTCCAGTGCACTGGTAAACGGCGGTCTCCCCCAGGAGGAAGTGCGCGACCATTTCGTTAAATTTTCCAAAGTATCAGATTATGTGCTGGTGGAAAAAGTTGTGTACAATGATCTGAAAGATGCGGGTATGTTGTCGGAAAATATAGTGCAGATGGGGAATCCGAAATTTGACAGCATTTATGATAAGGTATCTTCAAAAGAAGAGATAAAAGGTGAATGGGAGAAGTTAAAGGGTAAGAAGATCATACTCTGGACTACGGATCATGTATGGGATACCAACAATGTGACATTTGACCTTTATGCAAAAGATGTCCTTAAGTATTTTCAGGAGCATACGGAGATGGGGCTCGTGGTACGACCCCATAATATGTACATAAGGGAGCTGGGATACGAAAAGATCTGGTCAAAAGAAGACCTGAACATGATAAGACAGTTCTTCAAAAACTCCCCGAACATGATCTGGGATGAGACGCCGGACTATGCTACATCATACCGGATGGCTGATGCGGTAATAGCCGATGTAAACTGCGGTATTACGGTTTCGGCGCTGGTTTTGGACAAGCCCCTTGCGGTTCTTTACAGAGATGACGGGAATGTATGTATACCGAAGAATGATGAGGTTGCCTCTAATCTTTATGAATTAAAGAACTTTGAAGATCTTAAGAGCTTCTTTAAGATGGTGGCAGACGGTAAAGATGATAAACGGGAAGACCGTCACAGATTGTTTGAAAAATATATCAGTTATTTTGACGGAAAGAACGGTGAAAGAATAAAGCAATTCATTGAAACGAAATACGACGAGAGAGTGAATTTTATTGGTGACAAGTGTTTATGGGTAAAGGAAAATTAATTTGGGTGACCGGATTGTCCGGGGCCGGGAAGACTACTATAGGGACAAAGCTTTATAATTATTTAAAGAGCAAAGATAACGGTGTCATCCTTTTTGACGGAGATGCACTCAGGTCAGTGTATCAGTCAACTGATTACTCAGATGAAGGAAGGATGAACAATGCCAGGATGACAAACCGTTTGTGCAAGCTTCTTACGGATCAGGATCTGGACGTTATCTGCTGTATAGTGGGCATGAACGAGGATATACGAAAGTTAAATCGTGATACTATCGAGAATTATTATGAGATATACCTGAAAGTGGATATAGACGAGCTGATACGCAGGGATCAGAAGCAGTTATACTCCAGGGCTCTCAGAGGAGAGATCGAGCATCTGCCGGGGATTAATATGGATTTTGATGAACCGCATAACCCTGATATCGTTATAGAAAATTACGGTGATTCAGACCCGGACGATGCCCTGAAGATGATCATCGACAAGTTTGGTTTTTGAACTTAAGGAAAAAAATGATAAGAAAATGTGATAACGGCGACATTGAAAAAGTCCTTGAGTATATAGACAGAGATTACGGGAAGTGTCTGTATATGTACATTGATATTAAAAAATACGGCATGAATACGGACTTTTTTACCGTATGGCTCTGCGAAGATAAAGATGGTAAGCCGGAGGCCGTAGTATCCGGATATCATACGGGTATGCAGATATTCAGCAGGGATAATGAATTCGATAAGGAAAGTGTTTCCGGACTTATCCTGAATAATACGCCGACGATGGTTGCGGGCATGAAAGATACGATAGATCTTATAAAGGCCTTTTTTTCGGGATATTCGGAGGAATGCGGGAGCGTGGGGAAGCTTGCGGAGATAAAAGCGGTACCGGCTCCGGGAGCATACAGTTCAGGAGACGGTGAGATCAGGGAGATAGTTGATCTTATATCAAAAGATGACGAGCTAGGCGGTCCGTACCGCTATGAAGATCTGTTATCCCAGTTTACAGAACGCAGAAAAGAAGGATTCGGCCGCAATTACATTTTGAGAAATACGGACAATGCTTTGATAGGACATGCAGCTACATATGCCGAGTTGTCTGATCTTGCCGTGATCAGCGGAGTGATAACCGCCCCGGAGTTCAGAGGTAAAGGTTATTCCGAGGGGATACTGGCGGCTCTGTGTGAGGCTCTTATACGGGAAAGCAAGGATGTGTTCTCGTATTACTATATAGAAGCGGCAGAAAGGATGCACAAGGGAGTCGGATTTGAAACTATAGGGGAATGGTCCAAGCTTGTGAAAGACGAGAAAGATTAAGTAAGGAGGCCGGTGAGATGCAGGCGATTATTTTAGCAGCAGGTATGGGAAAAAGACTTAAGGAATTAACCAGAGACAATACAAAGTGTATGGTTAAGGTCAACGGCGTCGCATTGATCGATCGTATGCTGAATCAGCTGGAGCAACATAATCTGTCCCGTATAGTTATAGTTGTCGGGTACCATGGACAAAAACTCATTGATTATATAGGGACATTGAACATCAAAACGCCAATTGTCTACGTAAATAACCCGGATTACGACAAGACAAATAACATTTATTCTCTGGCGTTGGCTAAAGACTGGCTTTGTAAAGAAGACAGTCTGCTTTTTGAGTCAGATCTTATATTTGAAGACAGCGTGATAGAAGAATTGATATCAGACCCGCGGGAAACTCTGGCACTGGTTGATAAGTACGAATCCTGGATGGATGGGACATGTATGAAGTTGGGAGCGGATGATAGCATAGAAGCATTCCTTCCGGGTAATAAGATAAGATTTAATGAAACCAAAGACTACTACAAGACGGTTAACATTTATAAATTCAGCAGGCATTTTTCAGAGACACATTATGTTCCATTTCTTGAAGCGTATCGGACGGCACTCGGCCAAAATGAATATTACGAACAGGTCTTAAGGGTTATTACCATGTTGGATGATCCCGAGATAAAAGCCAAAAGGCTAACGGGTCAAAGCTGGTATGAGATAGATGATATCCAGGATCTTGATATTGCAGAGTCTATCTTTACTCCTGACGAGGATGAAAGAGTAAAAAGGCTACAGGGGCGTTATGGCGGATATTGGAGATATCCTAAGCTGATAGATTTTTGTTATCTGGTAAATCCTTATTTCCCACCTGATAAAATGAAAGACGAGATCAGAGCAAGTTTTGATACTTTGCTTGTGGAATATCCTTCAGGTATGCACATCAACAGTCTTTTAGCTGCAAAGAATTTTGGAGTTCGTCAGGAAAGTATAATAGTCGGTAACGGTGCAGCAGAACTGATAAAAAGCCTGATGGAGCATCTCGAAGGAAAAGTCGGCTTTGTAAGACCTACTTTTGAAGAATATCCCAATCGTTATGACAGTGAGAAAAGTGTAAGTTATGTACCTCAAAATAATGATTATTCGTACTCGGCAGATGACCTGATCAGCTTTTTTTCTGATAGCGGTATCAGTTCGCTTGTTATTGTTAATCCTGATAACCCTACGGGAAATTACATTCCTAAGAAGGATATACTTCGCATTGTGGATTGGTGCAAAGATAATAATATCAGCATCATAATTGATGAATCGTTTGTTGATTTTTCAGACGAAGAAGACAGCAGTCTGATCAAACAGGATATACTTGATAAGAACAAACATCTTTTTATTATGAAAAGCATATCAAAGTCTTATGGCGTTCCGGGACTTCGATTAGGAGTGCTTGCCTCCGGAGATTCTTTAATGATAGATAAACTTAAAAAAGATGTATCCATTTGGAACATAAACTCATTTGCAGAGTTTTACATGCAGATTGCCGAAAAGTATAATAAAGATTATGCTGCAGCGTTGGTAAGATTCCGTGAAGAGAGAAAGCGATATCAGAAAGAATTAGAAAAAATTGAAGGTATAAGAGTTATTCCATCTCAGGCAAATTATCTGATGGTTGAGCTGGATCCGCGTCTTTCGTCAAAAGAGTTGTTGAAGAGACTGTTGATTCACCATAATTTACTAATTAAAGAACTGGCCTCCAAAACGGAAGGGAAAAATTATCTGCGTCTGGCAATCAGAAACACTGAGGATAATGACGTTCTTATTGCTGCTATGAAAAAAGAGATCAAACTAACATAATAGACAGTCTTATTACCCCGAGAAATTTGTTTTCGGGGTTTTTGTGTGTTTTGATTAATTACTATCCATAAAAAGTAATGATAACTAACGATATAAAGTGTGTTTTTTTAAAAAATATGTTATAATTTAGACAAAGTCAGTTAATTGCAATATGATATAAAAAGGAAGTGTTAATTAGTTATGAAAAGAATCAAAATGTTAATTGCAGGCGCCCTCTCTGCACTTATGTTACCGGCTGTCTTATCACCGGCAGCAATGGTTAATGCGCAGGAGGAAACACAAAACCCCTCAGAATTGCTTCTTGGTATTTTTTTCAACAGTCAGGAAGATCAGTCGGATACACTTTACGTTTCCTTTAATGGTACGGAATTTATATCCATTGGTGTAGCATTTGAGGACAGAAATAAGACCAGTTCAAGTGATAACGTTATCGTAGATCCCTATGTTGATTATGCGAAATGTTTACATGATCCTGCGTTGCAGTATCACGGCGGGTTTTTCTGGACTATGTCAGGTTTTACTTGGAAGAGCGGAGATAATGCAGGGACATTCCAGCCTATGCTCTCGTATTCTAAAGATTTGAAATATTGGAGTTATCCCAATGCCGGAGGGGATCTCACAGGTGCTAATGTTAATTCTGTTATAAGACCTACACAGCTGCCTTATGGAAAGGACGGCAAGAGAGATAACCTCAAGGATTTTGACTGTGCTGCGCCGGATCTTTTTATAGATGATGACGGGACCGGTTGGATTGTGGCTTGCTTAGGGTATTACAGTTCGTTCCATGGAAATAAGACAGTGGATTATATGTCTCCGTATATAATAAAAGCATCCAATCTCCAGCCGGGGACCACAGATACATTGACGACAGAAAATGCCCGTGCACAGATGCCGCGTTGTTCTTACAGTAGTGCATATCCTATGAATCTGTCAGGCGCAACAAGTAAGAACTATATTGATGCATCAATTTACAAAGAAAACGGAGTATATTATCTTTCTATTAAGAGAGATGGTACTATATGTGAAATTTGGAAAACAAGCAGTTTATCTGTTGACAGTAAATGGGTTTTGGTTTGCTCAAATGTGGTACAAGGCTATGAAGGACCGTGTCTCACTAAGTTTAATGGAAGATATATGATGTATACGGATAAAATTGCAGATTATCCATATGGTGCGTCTGACGGGACTACGGGTATTTTTGTTACCGAATCGGACTATCTTTCAAGTGGTTGGGGAAATACGCACAGGATCACTACAAAGACTATTGACGGAAAAACTATTCTGAACAGACATGGTTCTGTATGTGTTATTAAAGATAAAAACGTGATATCCAAAATAATGGACATTTACAGGAGCAAGGGTGGAAAATACACTCCTTCTCCTGAAGATACTTTTACCGGTGTAAAAGAACAGTATGGAGAATATAAAGTATTTAAAAACGGAAAAGTAGACACTACATTTACCGGTTTAAATCAGGCGCCGAACGGAAAATGGTATTATTTTTCAACAGGTGTTCATGATAAAAAGTATTGCGGCATTGCAAACTCTACTAACGGGAAAAAATATTATGTTACAGGGGGAGAATGGGACAAGACCTATACTGGGTTGTATCCGCAGGACAGCGTATGGTATTACATAAACAAGGGTTGCCATGATACCTCCTATGTAGGTGTTGCAGTTTCAACAAACGGTCAGAAGTATTTCGTAAGAGGCGGCACGTGGGATGAGAGCTATACCGGGCTTGCACAGTATGGAGCCGATAAAAAGTGGTATTTCATGAATAAGGGAAGATTTTCTCCCTCCTATAACGGTGTGGCAACATCGACAAGCGGAGGAAATAAGCTTTTTCTTGTTACAAAAGGTATGTGGGATCAATCCTTTACCGGCCTGGTATCAGACGGGAATGGTAAATACCATTATATGAAGAAAGGTATTCAGGATAAGACGTATACAGGATTTGCGCAATCAAAATCAGTTCCAGGTAAATGGTTTTTTGTAAGAAACGGATTATGGGATGATACTTATACAGGTCTTGCAAAGAGTACTGATGGACAATGGTATTATGCAAAAAACGGAAGATATGAGTCATCATATACGGGATTGGCCGTATCCACAAATGGTAAAACCTATTTTGTTAAAAGCGGTAAATGGGATAATAACCAGACGGGTCTTGTGCCTACAGGAAAGGGTAATGGTACTTATTCTTACGTCAAAGCAGGTTGTCTGGATACTACATACACTGGAATAGCAAGATCCATAAACGGTGGTCTGTATTTTGTGAAAAACGGGAATTGGGATAAGACTTATACGGGCCTTTCAAAGTATACCGATGGCAAGTGGTACTATGTAAAAGATGGCAGACATTCACCTTCATATACCGGAATGTCAATATCGACGAACGGTAAGTTGTATTTTGTACAAAACGGCATGTGGAAAAAAGATTTTACGGGTCTTGTACCCAATGGGAAAGGCGATGGGACTTATTCTTTTGTGCAGGCCGGCCGTAAAGATACTACATACAGCGGAATGGCTGACTCTATAAACGGAGGTATTTTTTATGTAAACAAAGGAGATTGGGATAAGACTTATACGGGTTTGGCAAAGCATTTAGACGGTAAATGGTATTATTCAAATGTAGGAAGATTTTCACCGTCTTATAACGGAATAGCAAAGTCGACAGACGGTAAGTTGTACTATGCAAAAAAAGGTATGTATGACAGATCATACACAGGCCTTTCAAGATATCCTGTTGATGGTAAATGGTATTATGTAAATAAAGGAGCTCATGACGGATCATTTACGGGTATATCAGCTTCAGACAGTGGAAACGGCAAACTTTACTATGTAGAAAACGGGATATTAAACGATACATACACAGGTACATACACCGATGAAAACGGGATAGTTTACAAAGTATTTGAAGGAAGAGTCATCGGTTAAAAAAACAGTATTATACTATGGAGGAAAGATGATCCGAAAAATTGATATGCACATGCATTCTACTTCATCAGACGGGCAGTATACACCTGCAGAACTGGTTTACAAGGCAAAAGAAAATGACATCGAGTTGATGGCGCTTACTGATCATGACACCGTTGATGGACTTAAAGAGGCTGTTGAGTGTGTGCGAAATACAGGAATCACTTTTGTTCCGGGAATTGAAATAAGCACTCAGGATTCCGAAGAGATACATATATTGGGATATGGGGTTGACAAAAACAACCATGATCTCAGATCCTTTTGTGATGAGTTCAAAGAGGCAAGGTTAAAGCGTGGTCAGGTAATATGTGATTATCTGTCGGGGTTGGGAATTTATATTGATTACGATGATATAAAGAAAAAAGCCCTTAATGGTCTGATAGCCAGGCCTCTTTTTGCTGAATGGATGCAGGATCACGGTATTGTAAGCACAAGAAAAGAAGCGTTCAAATTATATCTGGATACACCGGAATTTCGGGAAGCCACTGAAAGGAAAAAGCCTGATGGTATGACATCTGTATCCCTGATACATAAGGCGGGGGGCAAGGCTGTTCTAGCACATCCGGGACTTTATCGTATGGATACAGATGAAAAAGAGTCTCTTGTTAAGAGGTTGAAAGATTGCGGATTAGACGGCATTGAATGTTTATATTCAAAGCACACGAAAGAAGAAAGAGATATTTATCTTGAGTGGGCGCGTAAATATGATCTTAAGATATCATGCGGTTCGGATTTTCACGGGGAAAAGGTCAAACCGGATGTTAAGATGGGGATGGAGTTTGATCAGACTTTATATGGGGAGCAGCTGATCTTGCTATAATAAGTTTTTTTAATGTTAACATATGATTAAATAGATGATAAAATAGAGTTTCGTAAAGTACAATTATTATTTTGGAGAATTGAAGATGCTGGTTAATGACATTAATGAATCAAAACTTTTTAAGATTCAGGACATTATCATAATGACAGACACTGTGGAGGCAGAAGTAAAGAACTTATACTATAAAAGTAAAGTTTCTGCTATAAATGATCAGGATGGTGGAAAAAAGCTTTTAAAAGGTATTGATTATGATTTTTTCACTTATTTTAATTCCTTTTCCGTTGAAAAATGGAAAAAATACACGAACATAAAAAACATTTATCTTGTTTTGGAGGCATCCGGAGATTTTATAATCGAACTGTTCGGGCATTATAAGAAAAAAGATGTTCATCATAAGGAGCTTATTGCAACCCACGATTTTTCCGAAAAAGATACAAAGACGATTATCTTAAGTTTTCCGGAAGATGTACAAAGCAGTTTGTTTGGATTTTTCATTATGCCTAAGACAGACGTGATCATCAAAAGGGCATATTTTGCGACAGACGTTGATGAGAGTGCTGTAAGAAAGCCTTTTATTTCCATGGTTACCACAACGTTCAAAAAAGAATCTTACGTAAAAAAGAACATTGGTCTTTTAAACAGCAAGCTTCTCAGCGATGAGGAATATAGAGACGGGTTCTGCTGGACTATAGTAGACAACGGAAGGACTATTGATCCCGAAGAACTTGAACATGAGAAGATCAAAGTCGTACCCAACAGAAATGTCGGAGGAGCCGGAGGCTTTGCCAGAGGTATGATGGAGTCTTTCAGGCAGGATAAAAAGCCTACACATATCCTTCTCATGGATGATGATGTGGTTTTCGTGCCGGAGAGCTTCAAACGTCTTTACAAATTGCTCAGTCTTGTGAAAGACGAATATAAGGATTATTTTATCAGTGGTGCCATGCTGAAAATGAGCCACCCCAATATTCAGCATGAGGATATCGGGGTACTTAATGAAGAAGGTTATCACGAGGCCTTGAAGCCGAATTATGACCTGACTGTGTGGGCAGACATCGTAAATAATGAGGTTATTAAAAGAGAACATTATCATCAGTATGCTGCGTGGTGGTTTTGTTGTATACCGGCGAATGTTGCCGGTATGGACAACCTTCCGCTTCCGGTATTCTTTAGGGGAGATGATGTGGAATACTCTCTTAGAAATCACGCCGAGATCATTACCATGAACGGAATATGTATATGGCATGAGGGGTTTGAAGGCAAGTTTAGTGCAGCGCTGGAGTACTATCAGGTAAACAGAAATGAGCTTGCCGTAAGGGCGATGCACCCCGATCTACACGATGTGGACTGTATCGGTCATATCAAGCAGATATTTTGGGAAGAGGTATATAAATTCAATTATAAAGGCGCCGCACTTCTACTTGATGCGGTGGAGGACTACATGAAGGGACCGGATTACCTTTTTAATCTTGATGGCGAGAAAGTCATGAAAGACAAAAAAGCCCGGGATAACCGACTCAAGCCTCTTACTGCCAAGTTGAAGTCACAGATAGACATGAATGCCCTTTATGACTTTGAGCCGGTCAATACAAATATAAAAAAAATATATGACTACACATATAACGGACAGGCGAGAATCCCGGAGATGTTTTTGAAGAAGAAAACGGGAGTAATACCATACGGCTGGGGATACAATCCAGGCAAGATTGTGTTGACTGATAAAAACATTGCTGTGGATCCCGTAAATGAAAAGTATGTTGTCTTTAAAAAATCCCGAAGTAAGTTCAATGAGATTAAAGCCAGATATGAAAGGATCATCGGCCAGTATGACCGGGAACATACACGGATAGAAAAAGAGTATCAGGACAAGGCTACGGAGATAACGGGAGAACGTTTTTGGGATGAGTATTTAAAATAGGCTCTAAGTCAAATGTTGGGGCGGGACTTTTAAACAGTCCCGTCCTTTTCTGTGTTTACAGCGAATTACGAAATACATATCAAACAAATCCGTCAACGCTATCTTGCAGGCGAAAGTCAGCGGTATATAGCAAAAACAATGGGCATTTCCCGTAATACGGTAGCTAAATAGATAACGTATAATAAGTTTCGCAAATTTAAATAAAAAGTAGACACAGCTTGTTGCCATCGGTAGAATTAAAGTAAGCAAAAACAAAATTCGCCGAAAAG
>CACYNO010000005.1 GCA_902775895.1 uncultured Lachnospiraceae bacterium | reverse complement strand
AGTCATAATCCTCTCTGAGTGGTTCCAATATGGAAGCCAACATCTTTTCCGTTCCCATTTCGAGTCTGAGCTTTGCATCCACCGCTGACAGTTGAATGGATGCCGGTATAAAATCAACACCATTCCTTTCCCAGATATACTCTTCACGTGCCGGAAGCTCTTCTTCCTCGATCACACTCATCATCAAATCTCCGATTGCTACATCCACATCCTCTGCTCCGAAGCAGGTGGTGAGATTTGCCTGCGGATCAAAATCCACTGCCAAAACCTTCTTCCCACGTTTCTGAAGGGAATATGCAAGGTTAAACACAGACACCGATTTTCCTACGCCACCTTTCATGGCACCGATCATATATATCTTTCCCATGCTCACACCTCCAATCCCGGCTCAGCCACCACAGCATATTCAGCCTTGCATTCTGCAACAAACTGTTCATGGAGCCTTTTCCTCTCTGCCTCAAACCTTTTCTGCAGGAGCTTCGTTTCCTTCTCCATGAAAGCATCCTCAGCCTCCTTCAGCGCTGCTCTCTCAGCATCCGGTGTGATCACCAGTCTGCCATTCTCACAGGTGATGGAAATGTAATCTCCGATATCAAAGCCAATCTCCTTTAGCCATTCACCCTTCAGCTGAATTGTAGGAGTGCTGCGGTAACGATATCCGCTCATGCCATACACCTTCATATTTCTTGTCTTCTTAAACGCCATCTCAAAATCTCCTTTCCTGACGGTCAGGCAACCTGCCTGCCTTAGATTTGACTTGCAGTGAGCATACACATGATCCATTTTTGAGAAAAAGAAAGGACTCCGGTTTCAACTCAAAAGTCGAATCCAAAGTCCTATCTTCTACGATTTCTCACCGCACTTCTCCAAGGGCAGCTTGTCCGTGGAGACCTGGAATCTCCGCTGTCCTTAAGCACAGGTATTAGATTTTGTTCGGGCCCGTCCTCAATCCCGTACCTCCAGTTGGTCGAAAAAAATAGGACTAAGTCTGAAAAGCCTTTATTTATGCGGCTCTCTGACTTAGACCTATTATTGCATAATCATCGGATATGAGCACGACCTTCTGTCCCTCGAAGTCATCGAAGGACATTCCCCCTTCCTTGACCGTCCACATATCCATGTGGAGCCCCTGCGTGGTGGAGAAGCATATGTTTATCTTGTCCGGATCGGAGTATTGGAAGTTCTCGACTTCCTGAACGCCGATGCGCTCGCCATCGAGAACGATCTCGTCAGCGAATAGATACTTCGTCGATGTCTGGTTCTTGAAATTCTCCTTCGTCTTCTCGACGATGTTCGAGAGGTTCACGAAGAAGAGAAAGTTGCGGTAGCCCTGCTTGTAAAGGTACAGCATCAGCCCCGCCATGATCAACGTCTTACCGCTGCCGGTGGCCATGTGGAACAGTACCTGCGTCGGCTTCTGGCGCAGATTCGGGTTTTCAAAGCATGTGATGAAGTTCTCAAATGCTTCTTTCTGATACTGGCGTAGCTCGAAACTCGGGTTCAGATTCTCCGGGATGTAGGCCGGAAGCTCTGCGTTCGCCCCAATCTTGCGCACGGTATCAAGTTCCTCATGTAAGAATCCCATGCGCTTAACCCTCCCTGTAAAAGCTTCTTGTGAAAGCCTTGTCTTTTTCGGAAATACCGAACTCCTCATCGTCAATGTCGCAGTAGTTCACGTAGAGGAGATTTTTGTCAAGAATCTCCATAAGGAATCGCTTCTGGTCATCAAGCGACAACTCTTCAAAATCGTCAGCTGCCTCATTAATCATGGACGGATCCACTTTGTAACTGATAAATCCAGATTTGACAATGCGAGAATAAATATCCTTCAAAGTCTTAGCATCGGAAGCCGCTTCTATCTCGTCTACAAAGTTCTGGTTCAACTTGGCAAGCTCGCAATAAACGAATGAACCGCCACCTGACCAGTTAACTATATTAGAAATACCTCCTCCCTCTCCATCAATAACTTTCTTCAATCTTTCGACCACAAGTGTTTCAATATAATCAAGTTGTTCAATCCCAATATATCTTCTTCCCATCTTGTGTGCTACCGCCGCAGTGGTGCCTGAGCCAAGGAAAAAATCCATTACTATATCGGTTTCAGATGAAGCCACATCCAATATAGCCTTTATTAAATTTTCAGGCTTAGCATAATCAAATTCATCCCTTCCAAATAGTTCATCAATCTGGGTATTACCATCTGCATTTTTTGAACCGTTTAACACATCATGTAAAAAAGCCTGCATCTGGAAATCGGATATTACTGCGCTTAATTTACCGCTCCTATCATCGTCTTCCTTAAATTTACGTGAATATGGCTTAGTAATGTTCAAAAAATCATAGTCATCCGGAAAAACTATTGCTCCCTGATTATAATAATAATCGAAAGTCTCTCTAGTAACAGCCCAAGTTCTTTTTTCACTTGCCGGATATCCCTTTCCAGTTTTGGGATCGATCATCGTAAAATATGAATTAGGACGTTCCTTTGCTGTTGTTTGTTTGGTCAAATCAGCCAGTCTCCACGGCCTTCCAGGATAATCATCTGTTTCATAATACTGACGTTCTACTGATCGTCCAATTACATCCTGACTATCCGGAACATTTGTATAAACCAATAACCAATCAAAATCCTGGGAGAAATTAAACGGAACATCCGATTTCCCGCTTCTGGTGCGACGGGGAACGGTCCCTACAAAGTGATCTGCACCAAAGATTTCATCAGCCATAACCTTAAGGTAGTGCATCCCATCTTCGCTTATATTGATCCAGATTGTCCCACCTTTACAAAGCATTTTCTTTGCTATTTCAAGTCTATTTTTCATAAAAACAAGCCATGTAGATAACTGGAAATTTGAGTTGTACTTAAATGTATCGGTTGCGCTTGTATGACGAAAATAGTATGGAGGATCAATATAGATGCATTTTACAGAGCCCTCATACTTCTTCAAAAGTGTAGCTAAAGCAAAAAGGTTATTTCCTCTTAAAATCAGGTTGTCATCTTCTTTTATCTCTTTTACAACATGTTCCCCATCTACGTCATATAACACGGCATTTGTAAGCACTTTGGGAAACAAGAGTCTATCTATCTCATCTGTTGCTAAAAGTTCGTTATAAAATATTTCCTGACGTTTCTGATCCTCCCTTGTCTGGCCGCCCTCAAGTACGCAGTCCTTATAAGGAAAAACGAGCTCAACTTTACCTGTGCCTGAAATCAACTCGCCGGTCTCATCAGCAAGCCCGATCTTGTTCTTGAAGCGCGTATAGCTGTCCGGCAGGAACTGACGATTGTTAATTACCCATCCGAATCCCACCTTGTCGAACACCATCGTGCCATCGATATCTTGGAAGAATCGTTCCTTCGTCTCTTTGTTTGACAGGAGCATACGAATAAGCTCGGCATCCATCTGCATCGCCGCTTCATACACAGCATTTCGGAGGAACGTCCCGTCCTCTGCAAAGAACCTCTGGTCTTCTTTTAAGACTTCCAGCACCTTGTCAAATAGATTTGCCATATCAGTTTTCTCCTTCTGTGATAAATAATTCCGGTACGTTGTATTGCACTTCATCTACATCTCGCCGAACGAGATCGTTCGGACACTCAAGTATCGTTTTCAGCAATTTAGGTTCATCGGTACCGCCACGCACATAGTCGCTGGCATACTCCATGATGTATGCCGTAGATTCCCTTTGAAATCCGCTGCGCTGCAGGATGATCCGCAACCTGTTGGTTGTTCCGTATTTTACGAACTCGTACCAGCCTCTATCACTAATCTTTTTTACATCACTATAACCTTTTCTATCTTCATGTTTTCATTCCAGTTATATTCTATTTACGTTCTATTTTCAATCATTTTTTTCACAAGACTATATCTTTTTATTAAATAACAAATGGAGGTGATGAAAAATGAAGACCATATACGCACCGAATATTTGTTTGTATAATATCCCCCAGGTGCTATCATTTGGTGGCGGTTAGTCCTTTCGGTGTTACCCGTAAACCTGCAGTACCGGTTTTACCGGAATACACTTGTGGAGGACTATGCCTATGAGTACTGATTCTTTTGTCAGCATAGTTAGCCTATGCCTGACCTGCTTCAGCCTCGGAGTTTGCATAGGTAAACTTTTGGCAAAAAAATAACCGCCTAGCCAACTGGATGAAAGGTTTCGGCGGAATTTAGCTATAATCTTTTTCCGAAAGGACTAACCAAACTGAATGGTGGTACCTTTTCTGACGATTATTCTATCACTTTTCCATAATATAAACAAGCGTTTTTAAGATAAAGGACAGTTTGTTTTATGTATGCATCAAATATATTTGCTTTAATTCCCCACGGATGATATTTTAAAATAGATTATTTTAAAGAGGTGACAGCATATAATGTTCAGATTATGGTGTAAATTATACGATGACGACGGACGTCTTTTAAAAGATCGCGTGGAAGAAAACAGCGAAGACACCAACCGCACCCGCAAAGTCCTTGATGCAGTCAGGAATGCCTGCCGTGAATTTGACCTTGCCGAACCTATTTGGTTTGATGCAAACATAAGGGATTTTAAAGCTCATTCAAAAACACGCTTCCGCATAGACAACTTCGTGGAAAGCGTGCCCTTTGAATATATGGAGATACAGGTTATTGAGGAGGATTGACGTATCCTTCTGATCTTACATGTTCGATAGCATGTTTGAACTGTGTCTCGTAAAGATTCTTATATACTCCGTCAAGAGCAAGTAACTCCCTGTGGGTTCCCTGCTCTTTTATTATGCCGTCGGATACAACAAGTATCCTGTCTGCTTTAAGAACAGTGGACAGTCTGTGGGCAATGACTATACTCGTGCGCCCCACCATAAGCTTTTCCAGGGCATCCTGAATAGCATGTTCCGAAATGGAATCAAGCGCGGAAGTCGCCTCGTCAAGTATCAGTATGGCAGGGTCCTTCAGTACAACTCTGGCTATGGATATCCTTTGTTTTTCTCCTCCTGAAAGCTTCAGTCCTCTGTTTCCCACCATTGTGTCGTAACCGTCGGGCTGGCGCATTATAAAATCATGAATGTTTGCAACCTTGCAGGCTTCCTCCACTTCCTGCCTGGTGGCTTCGTCTTTTGCATAAAGAAGATTATCCATGATGGTACCGTTAAACAGATATGTATCCTGAGTGACCATCCCGATATTCTGTCGCAGATATTCCATATCAAAGTCCCTGACATCCACCCCCGCGATAGACACGGATCCCCCCAGCACGTCATAGAGTCTGGGTATAAGGTTTACCACTGTGGACTTTCCGGCACCGGACGGACCTACAATGGCATACATCGCACCACCCGGGATCTTGAAACTTACATCTTTTAATATGGTCTTTTCTTCGTTGTACCCGAACTTCACATGGCTGTATTCGATCTCCATGTTCTTTACCACAGGCTTTTGAGGGTTTTCCGGGTTCTTTATCGTATTTTCACGGTCCAGATAATCAAATATCCTGGTAAAAAGAGCCAGCGATCTTGTGAAATCAACCTGGATATTCAGCATTGATTCAACGGGACGATACAGTCTGTTCAGCAGTGCCACCATTGCCGTCACCGTACCTACGGTAAGGGTTGCATCTACATTTTCTATAATGAACAGTCCGCCGAAAAAATAAATAAGCAGAGGTCCCAGCTGGGTAAATATCCCCATCACCGCACGGAAGACCTTTCCGCTCCTTGCTTCTTTAACAGAAAGATCTGTCACTTCTTTATTTATCTTTTCAAATCTCTCATACTCTTTTTTTTCACGGGTAAATAGCTTCACGAGTAAAGAACCACTTACCGACAAAGTTTCATTTATCACCTGATTCATCTCGTCATTTTTTTCCTGGCTTTGTGTTAATAGAGAAAATCTTTTTTTCCCTGCGGCACGCATGGGAAAAATAAGCAACGGCAGAATGATTATCCCGATTATCGCCAGCTGCCAGCTTAGTGTAAACATAGCTATCGTTGTAGCGATTATGGTCGCTATGTTGCTAACGACAGACGAAAGGGTATCACTTATCACGGAGCTGACTCCCGTAATGTCCGTGTTCATTCGCGTTATGATATCACCCTGCTTTTCAGTGGTAAAAAATGAATGAGGCATATGCTCCAGATGGTCATACATCTGGTTTTTCATGTCATATATGATCCGCTGGGATATCCATGAGTTTATGTAGCTTTCTATAAGCCCTATGACCTGACTTGCCGTAAGGGCTATAAGCGCATATATGAGCAACTTTATCAGAAGTCCGAAATCATTTCCCACAAGGGCATCGTCCACGATCCGTCCGGTGATTATGGATGGAAGCAGACCGACTACCGCCGCTGCCGCTATGGTGATAAACACCAGGATAAACTGCCATTTGTAGGGCTTAAGATATGAAAATATCCTTTTTAACAGGCCCTTGGACACCTTTGGCGCATTGGCTTTTTCCTCGTCCGTAAGGTATCTTCGGGGCATCCCCATATGACCGGGTCCCGCCATAACATTTTCCTCCGTTTTTTTGTTTTATTATATATCATTTTTGTTATATAATACCCCTTATATATTTATTAAGTTATTTCGGAGTGAGTTAAATGCGCAGATCATTAATGGCCAACTTTCTGGATCAGCTGGTCCAGATTAAATACAGAAAAAAGAGTCCGGAAGAGGTGGAAAAATTTCTCAGGAAAAAAATACTTAAAGGGGAAAGTACATATTCTCTCCCCTTTTATCTCAGATTCAGATCTGACATCAATGAACACCATACAGACGGTCAGCAGGTTTACTATCTGAACAGTTCCTCCGAGTCCGATACACTTGTAGTATATCTGCACGGAGGTGCGTTTGTTGACGAGATCACGCCTTTCCACTGGAAGGCCATCGACCGTATTGCATACCAGTCAGGATGCCCTGTCATTGTGCCCTTATACGGACTTATGCCCTATGCAACTCATAAAGAAGCCTTTAATTTTGTGGAGGATGTATACTCTTATCTGCTCCTTAATTATCCCGACAAAAAAGTCGTTTTCATGGGAGATTCGGCAGGCGCCGGTCTTGCACTAAGCATATGCGAGTATTTTGCAGAAAATGATATCTGTCTGCCGGAAAAACTGATCCTTTTTTCCCCATGGCTTGATGTAAGCATGAGTAATCCTGAGATGGACGACTTTACCGACGGGGATGTAATGCTTTCCCCGCCGGGGCTCAGAGTCTACGGCCAGACCTGGGCCGGCAATCTCGACCCAAAAGATTATCGGGTAAGCCCCATGTTCGGAAATGTGGATTGCCTCAAAAATGTTACTTTATTTGTTGGAAGCAAAGAGATTTTTTATCCGGATATCGTAAAATTCTACAATATGTTAAAGGATGCCGGTAGCTGCTGTAAACTCTACACCGGTCAGGAGCTTGGGCATGCGTACCCTGTCTTCCCAACACGCGAGGGCAGAAAGGCGATCAGGGAAGCAGTTGAGGAGATAAAAAAGGTGTGAGGCAGTGAACCATCTACTGCCTCGTTTTTATCTGAAAAAACATGGCAGACCGTTATAAAGGTATTCCTCCACGGCTTCCCTGTCATGGAGGCCGTCTTTTTTACGGTAAAAACAAAAATGCTCTGAGGTAAAGACCTGATCTCTGTCAAGCATCTCTTTTGCCTGAAGAAGGCTCTGACTCTTGATAAAATCCTGCGTTCCCGTTGTAAAATATATATAATAATCTTTATCATCGGTGTTTTTTTCTTTAACAGTCTGCTCTATGACATCCACATTTTTTTCTGTCTGCACATCTGTAAATGAACCGTAGTAAAGACACGCACCACTCATTGGCAGATATCCGCTTACATAATCAAAGTCATTACAAAGTATCTGCCATGTGGCTACAGAGCCTAAAGAAAAACCACCAAATATGCGATGATCTCTGGAGTCCTCCAAACCCTTCTGTGATGTGGACTCAGCATATGTATTGAATCTTGTTTCAACCTCAGGCATGAGATTTTCTTCAAAATCCCTATAAAAAACCTTTGCTTCTTTTAAAGAACCTGCAAAATCTTTTTTACTGTTTTCGGTGTATAAAGTAGGCGTTACTATGATCACAGGCGGGATATCCCCTCTTTCGATCATATTGTCAATAATATTCTTCGTAGATTCTTTTTTAAAATGATCCTCAGCATTACCGCCCCAGCCATGGAGAAGATATATGATGTCATATTTTGTTCCCTTATCCTTCTCATCATATCCGGCCGGAGTATACACATATGCGGTCTTTTCTGTCTCAGCTTCACCATTTAAATAATCCTTTGAAAAATAATCCAGTTGTGTAACCTTTCCCTGTTTTGAAGCTTTTTCTCTATACTCATCCGGTACCGTATCGGTAAAACCCGACTGATCTGAAACAAGCAATGACTCCTCTATCTCGTTGATCTTTGTTTTTATTATTTCATCCTGTGCTTCCATCTCCTCCTGAAGCTCAGTTCCATCTTTAGGTTGTTCTGTACTTTTATCCGTGGAACAACCTGTTATCAAAACAGCGCCCACGGCAATAAGAAACACACTTATTTTTTTCTTCATAATAAACCTCATATATTTTTTATTTATTGTATCATTCTTTGAATAAATCTGACATGTCATATTTTTATTTATATAATCAGATGAAATCCGGGAATGCAATGGTTTCCAATCGGATACGCCCGCCGTGGGTTCATACCGACATCTTCGATGTCGCTTACAGATTTCATCGAAGATGAAATCTGGGAACGCAACCATCTGTATAATAAAAATAAGGCGGTATGCTTTGCATACCGCCTTATTTTTATTATGAGCCCGCCAGGGGGGAATCCGAATGCTCGCATTCGGATGTAAGTTTCTTCGCTTCGCTCGAAACTTAGAACTCGACTGTCTGAACAATAAAAATAAGACAGTATGCCTTTGCATACTGCCTTATTTTTATTATGAGCCCGCCGGGGTTCGAACCCGGGACACCTAGATTAAAAGTCTAGTGCTCTACCGACTGAGCTACGAGCCCAAACTCATTGCTTCGCAATGAGTTGTGAGTTTTGAACTTCGTTCAAAACATCACGCTCACTGCCAAGAATATCACGCAAAAATTGGAGTTTCTTCGCTTCGCTCGAAACGTCCATATTGCGTATTGCAGAAATTGTAACTTTCTCCCTTCGGTCGAAACATCGCCTACCTTTGCGAAAATCTCTGCTGTTATTTGCCGACTTCACTGGGCTAGCCGGATTCGAACCGGCGAATGCAGGGATCAAAACCCTGTGCCTTACCGCTTGGCGATAGCCCATTAATCCGACCAGGGTGGATAGAGGGATTCGAACCCTCGACCTTCTGAACCACAATCAGACGCGCTGACCAGCTGTGCTATACCCACCATATTAAAGTATGCCCGAGAGGATTCGAACCTCCGACCCACGGCTTAGAAGGCCGTTGCTCTATCCAGCTGAGCTACGGACACACAAAGCGGGTGATGGGAATCGAACCCACGTATCCAGCTTGGAAGGCTGGTGTTCTACCATTGAACTACACCCGCAAAATAAATATTTAAGCCGAAAATCGGGGTGACAGGATTCGAACCTGCGACCTCTTGATCCCAAATCAAGCGCGCTAGCCAAGCTGCGCCACACCCCGTCAGCTCCTTATTGTGCGCATTCCGTGAAGTTCCCACTTCACAACGCAAGTAGCATTATATTACAGCACATGATTGTTGTCAATGATTTTTTATAATGATTTTTAACAATTCAGCAGCCGTTAAACTAACTTGCACTTTCATCTGTCACGCAGGCAAAGAAACCTCAAACACTATACACCTGGAATCCTTTGCAAAAGCCCTTATCTTACCCCTGTGCTTCTCCACCACGGCACTTGCTACGGAAAGGCCGATACCGTAGCCTCCCTTCTTTGAATTCCGGGACTTGTCTGCTCTGTAAAACCTGTCAAACATATGCTCAAGTTCTCCCGGATCTATGTCGTAGTCCGTGGTATTTGTTACCTCAAAAACAACACGGCTTTTCTGCTTCCTTAATCCCACATGGATATAGCCGCCCTTTGGTGAATATTTATTTGCATTATCAAGCAGGATGCTTACCAGCTTATACAGACTTTTCTCATCTCCTTTTACACTGATCATATCCTCGATATCACTTGCAAGCGTCTTTGACTCAGCCTTTGCAGGTCCCCCGAATGTCTGCACAGCTTCACATACTATATCCGAAAAAGGCACATCAACCATTGGCGTTCCGTCTTTTGCCTCTTCCATCTTTGCTAGAAACACCAGGTCATTTGTAAGACCTGTAAGCCTTTCCGTCTGTTTTCTGATATCATCAACCCACTCACTTTTCCCGTTTTCCATCTCAATAACTTCCGCATCTGCATTTATGATACTGAGCGGTGTCTTTATCTCATGCCCTGCATTGGTGATGAATTCTTTTTGCTTTTCATAACTTTCGGAAACCGGCTTCACTATCCTTCCTGAAAAAATGATAACAAGGACAAACACGGCTGCAAGACCTGCCAGAGACACGATGATACTCATGACAAGGGTATTTTTAAAATCCGACAGGCTCCTCATACAGTCCAGAAAGATGATCTTTACTCCCGTCTCTTCATCCGATCTGATATAACGGTAGTTCCCATAGTATCCTTTTACTTTGCCCGAATCATAGATTTCACGGGCCATTTTCTTTGCAGTATCGGAATCCACCGCGGCGATACGGCGGACATCGGCATTAGTCACCCCACCTGACGAATCCATGTTCACACTGAAATATCTTGACTCATACGCAAGCTCCGGAGAACCTAAAGGCATACCTTTTCCGGGAGGCATATTCCAACTGCGTTCCCCGCTCTCCTGCGTTTCCTCTCCGTCGCTGATACCGCTTTGCTGCTCTTCCCTTTTTCGCATATCAACGGGAAAAATCCCTCCGTTTTCCTGAAGAAACGAAAGGACCGTGTCTGAATCATTCGTTATTTTATTATAATTAATAACATTTATAGCCGTGATTATCGTGCCTAAAACTATAAAGACAGATATCATGGCAACGGCTATCAGTTTTATCCTTAATTTTTTTATCATCTCGTGTCACCATTTTTACGTTTCTTCTAAGGAGTACCCCACATTTCGCGTGACCTTTATGACCACCTTTGATCCTAAAGATGCGAGCTTTTTTCTTAAATATGATATGTAGACCCACACTACATTGATATCCGCATCCGATTCATATCCCCATATCTTTTCCAGAAAGGATTCAGCCGAAAAAATCTGATGCGGATTTGAAATGAGCATTTCCATCATCTGGTATTCTTTATTGGTTAGTTTATGGGAGCCGTTTGACGTAGACAGTTCAAATGTGGTCTGGTCAAGTGCTATGTCACCAAAGGAAAGCTTTGAAGTAGTCTGGCTTGTATTAACCCTCAGAAGAGCCCGGAGCCTTGCAAGGAGTTCTTTCATATCGAAAGGCTTGGCAAGATAGTCATTAGCTCCTGCATCTAACCCCAGAACCTTATCGTCCACTTCTCCTTTTGCGGTAAGCATGATTATCGGGATATCCTTTCCCTGTTCACGTATTTTTTTTAATACACTTATACCGTCCATCTCAGGCATCATGATGTCAAGTATTGCTCCGTCATAATCCCCTGCCTCAAGATAGTCTAATGCATCCTTTCCGTTGTACACGGGATCAACCTCGTAATTATTTTTTTTCAGAACAGTACAAACCGCTCTTGAAAGAGACTCTTCGTCCTCAGCAAAAAGAAGTCGCATACTCTCATCCTTTCGTTGATCATTATTTTATATGTTATCCGACGTACCTTAACTCAACTATAAAAAGATTATAACAAATGAAAATACTTTTTTTTCACAAAAAAGATCATGTTTTTTAAGTTTCGTTTAAGTTAACAAAAATATACTTGTCTCAACAAAAACGGAGGTGGGCATATGGCTGATAAAAACATATTCTCAAGAGTGGAGATCAAATACCTTCTTACTCTTTCACAAAGAGACGAGTTGTTAGAACTTATGAAAAACAGAATGGTAAAAGATCCTCACGGACGATCAACCATACGGAATATCTACTACGATACTGAGTCCTTTATCCTTGCACGGCGTTCCATTGAAAAGCCGGTGTATAAGGAAAAGCTGAGGGTTCGAAGTTACACTTCTTCTTCACTTGATGAGCCGGTGTATGTGGAATTGAAAAAAAAGTGCAAAAAAACGGTTTTTAAAAGAAGGATCATCGTACCGCAAAGAGATGCTTTAAACTTTTTATCCGGCTCGGAACTTCCGGAGGATGAATTTGACAATCCGGAATCCAAACCGTCGGATAAGCAGATAGCAAAAGAGATCAAATATTTCAGGGATATTTATAAAACACTCAGACCCGTAGTATTTCTGTCTTATGACAGACAGGCTTATTTCGATAAAGAAGACAAAGACTTCCGTATCACATTTGATACGAATATACGCTACCGGACCACGGATCTTTCCCTGGAATATGAACCCGGAGGAGAACTGCTTCTTGATCCTGACAAAACCATAATGGAAATAAAACTTGTGGGAGGCATGCCATTGTGGCTCAGCCGGTTTTTGTCCGACAAACAGATTTTTAAAGCATCTTTTTCAAAATACGGAAATGCTTACAAAGATATGTTAGAGAAGGGAGTGATAAAAATTGGAAGTATTTAACAGCATCTTCGGTTCACTTGCCACCATATCAATAGTGAACTTCATGGCGTGTCTTGGCACGGCGCTTGCAATAGGTATCTTTATCACATTTATGTATTCGCGACACAGTGAATCCTCAAAAAGTTTTCTTGCTACTCTCGCACTGCTTCCCGCAGTGGTTTGCGTCGTGATAATGCTGGTAAACGGTAATATAGGCGCTGGTGTCGCAGTGGCAGGAGCTTTTTCCCTTGTACGGTTCAGATCGGCGCAGGGCTCAGCAAAGGAAATAGGAGCGATCTTTCTTGCCATGGGTGCGGGGCTTATATGCGGAATGGGATATCTACTTTTTGCCGCGATATTTGCCGCTGTCGTAAGCATAGCCTTTATCATTTTTTCCTTCATTAATTTCGATGCGGGAAAAACAGGACTTAAAAAAACACTTACCGTGACCATCCCGGAAACTTTGGATTACACACATGTCTTCGATGATATTTTTGAAAAGAACACAAGCAGACATGAACTTATAAGGGTAAAGACCACTAATATAGGAAGCCTTTTCAAGCTTTCCTACGATATTGTTTTAAAAAAGGCGATGAATGAAAAAACGATGATAGATGAGATCAGAGAAAGAAACGGAAATCTTGAGATATCGGTCAACAAGACTGACAACGTTAAAGCCGAACTATAAAGGAGAATAATAAAAAATGAAAAAGAAACTTTTAATATCGGCAGGAATTCCCGCCGTTGCCGCAGCATTTATGCTTACGGGTTGTTTCGGCGGATCGACGGCTGATACAAAAGAGCCTGTCACAAGTACTTCGGAGGAAAGCACACAAGCCTCAGAAACTGCAACCGATAAATCAGAACGATCTAATGTCAATACTGTTGAGGGGAGCACTATTGATGTTGCAAATATGTTTACCGACAGGGATTTAAGATCCGATTATGATACTTCTTCAGCTGTAAACATTACTTTAAACGGTACTTCTGCAAGCTCCGATGGGGACGGAGTCAGCATTGACGGAAGCAATGTCACGATATCAAAAGAGGGAATTTACATATTAACAGGGGCTCTGGATAACGGCACCGTAAAAGTCGAGGGGGCTGATACGGATAAGATTCAGATAGTTTTAAACAATGCAGTTATCAATTCCGATACTTACGCAGGTATCTATGTAAAAAATGCAGACAAGGTATTTATTACCACAGCTGAAGGCACCAAGAACACCGTTTCAAACGGAGGAACGTATACACAGACCGATGACAGCAATGTGGACGGTGCCATCTTTGGAAAAGACACCATTACATTTAACGGTAAGGGCACTTTAAATGTCACATCCAAGTCCGGCCACGGTATCGTTTCAAAAGACAGTGTAAAGATAACCGACGGTGGTTTGAATGTGGAATCCGCAGATACGGCTATCCAGGGCAAAGACAGCGTAAGGATAGCCGGAGGGGATATCACGATAAAAGCAGGGGGCGATGGTATCCATTCGGAAAACGGGGAAGATACATCTTTGGGGTTCGTATATATAAAAGAGGGAAATATAAATATAGATGCGTATGATGACGCTATTCATGCAGAGCCTGAGATACTGATCACAGGTGGGAACATAGATGTCACAAACTGCTTTGAGGGATATGAAGCCAATGATGTCAACATTGCGGGGGGAACGACAAATATCACCGCAAGTGATGATGCCGTTAATGCAATGAATGCGCTTAGGATATCAGACGGCAAGACCTCTCTTGATTCCGCAGGTGACGCTCTTGATTCCAACGGGGATATCATCATCAGCGGCGGAGAAACTTACGCTTCGGGTGCAACTAACGACGGCAACTCCGTGCTGGACTACGACGGCAACGCAAAGATCACCGGAGGTGTCCTTGTTGCCACCGGCATGAGCGGCATGGCACAGAACATGGGGAATGAGTCACGCCAGGGGTCTATCCTTTTGACCGTTGACAACCAGCCGGCGGATTCAACTGTGGAGATAATGGATGAACAGGGGAATGTAATAGCATCCTACACACCTCCGAAAGCTTATAACAGCGTAGTCATAAGTGCTCCGGAGATCACCAAGGGAAATACGTACACCGTAACAGCCGGGGATACCTCCACTGAGGTAACCATGACAGATATTATATACGGTGAAGGAATGCATGGATTTATGATGCCCGGAGGAAATTCCGGCCAAAAACCGGGCGGGCGCATGGAAAGTCCGGACTTCAAGGACGATCCCCGCTCCATCAATGACGAAAGCAAAAAAATATAGATAATAAGATTGTCAAGGGGACGGTTCTACTGACAACCCGATTTTTCTTCGACAATCGGGTTGTCAGTAGAACCGTCCCCTTGACAATCCTTGACAATCTGTTCAGTTCACAAGAAGCATGATCCCCAGCAGAATTCCTAAAAACGAAAAGTTAAAAATTGAAAACTTCTTTATGTAATAGCCCGTACGACCGGGATTATGACTAACATATTCACGAAATGTAATAAGACTTGCCAGGGACGCGATAAGCGTCCCTGTTCCGCCAATATTCACTCCTATAAGGAGCTGGCGGTAATTGTCCGTAAACTGGGACAAAAGTATGGCCGACGGCACGTTGCTGATACACTGGCAGGAAAGGGTGCTCACAAGAAGCGTATTCACATTAAGCAGCGATGACAGCCCGTCTCTTACCACATCCATTCTGGACATGTTCCCTGCAAATATAAAAAAGAAAACAAAGGTGAGGAGCAGTGGATAATCAACGTTTTTCAAAGCTTTTCTGTCGGCAAATATCAGCACTCCGGGGATAATGATAAGTCCTATCCAATATGGTATTCCCCTGAAAACGATTATTATCGCCAGGGCGAAAAGACAGAGATAAAGGATGACCCTGCCCGTACTCATGCTTATCTTTTCATCCTTAAACTCCAGCTTTTCGGGCTTAACAAAGATGATGCAGCATAAAGTTATCATAGCAATGGATATGATAAATGGCAGGAACATGATGCTCACGAACTCGCCCGTGGGTATTTCGAACTTCGTGTACAGGAAAAGATTCTGGGGATTCCCGAAGGGCGTGAGCATTCCGCCGAGATTCGCAGAAATATTCTGCATGATAAAAGTAAACGCCATGTACTTTTCTTTGCCCGTAGTAGTAAGTACGATATATCCCAGAGGCAGAAAGGTTAGAAGCGCCATGTCATTTGCAATAAGCATGGAGCCTATAAAAGTAATATAGACAAGAGCCAGTATACTTATCCTGGCATTCCCCGTAAGAGCAACTACCTTTCTTGCTATCATAAAAAAGAAGTTGATATTTTTTAATGCACATACCACCGCAAGCACACAAAAAAGACAGGTCAGCGTCTTAAGATCAAAATACCCCAGATACTCTTTATCCGGCGGAACAATGATTGAAGTGATGATCGCCGCCGCAAGGGCTATACACATGACCATGTTCTTTTTTATGAATGATGTGAGCACATTTTTTTTCATACGGTTGATTATATCATTCTTTTACATACTGTTATACAGACTATGGTAAAAACCGCCTGTTTCCAGGAGCTGTTTATGACTGCCCTCTTCCACTATCCTGCCTTTATCCATAACGATTATCCTGTCTGCGTTTTCCACTGTAGACAGCCTGTGAGCAACTACGATGCTTGTTCTGTTATTCATTAGCTTATCAAAGGCTTCCTGAACCTTTATCTCCGTTCTTGTATCAATCGAAGACGTAGCCTCGTCAAGGATAAGTATCTCAGGTTTTGAAAGAAATACCCTGGCTATTGAAATAAGCTGTTTCTGACCCTGGGAAAGCCTGTCATCACCTTCCCCGAGAAAAGTATCATACCCTTTCGGCAGCTTTTTTATAAAGCCGTCTGCAAGCGCCATACGGGCAGCTTCATATATGTCCTGATCAGTGGCATCATTTTTTCCAAAGGCGATATTCTCCCTGACAGTTGCGCTTTTTATCCAGGTATCCTGCAGCACCATGCCGAATCTTTGTCTTAAGCCCTTTCTGCCGTAATCACGTATATCTTTTCCGTCGACAAGTATGCTTCCGGAATCCGTGTCATAAAATCTCATCAAAAGATTCATAAGCGTGGTCTTTCCGCACCCGGTAGGACCTACTATTGCAATTTTTTCTCCATGTCTTACTTTCAGATTAAAGTTTTTTATAACTGGATCAGTCTTATCGTATGAAAATGATACGTTTTCAAATTCCACAATGTATTCCGATATTTTCTTTTTATCGCCGGGTGTATCCGGCGTTTCTTCCGGTTCATCCAGAAATTCAAATACCCTGCCGGCACAGGCAATGGCATTTTGCACCCTTGACGCTACATCGGTGATCTCATTAAACGGCTTGGTAAATTGTGTTGCATAACTCAGGAAACTTGCCAAAAGCCCCACTGTTATCTGACCGTCCATCACAAGAAAAGCCCCGCCCAGCACAAGTCCTGCATATATCAGCGCATATACGAACCTTGTCCCGGGATTTGGAAGCGATGAAAAAAAGAGCGCCTTTTTATCAGCTCCTGCATACTTTTCATTTAACTCTTTAAGGTCTTTTTCTTTTTTATCCTGCATTCCGAATGCCTGGATAATATCCTCACCGTTCAATGATTCCTCAAAAAATGACGCAACTTCCCCTCTGAGATCATTGCTTTTCCTGAACATCCTGTAGCTGTATTTTGATATGAACCACGAGATCAAAAGAGCAAGGGGCGTGGACACCAAAACGATAAAAGTCATCTTCCAGTTGACTATGAACATGAAAACAACTGTACCCGCCAGGGTAAAAACACCGCTTATGCCCTGGTTCAGCGCCAGCATCACCCCGTCTCCGGCCTGCTGGGTATCGGACACTATGCGACTCACTATCTCTCCGTAAGCCGTCTTATCAAGAAATAATGCGGGTAACCTGTTTATCTTCTTCATGGCATTTTTTCTTAACGCTTTCATAAACGAAAAGGAAAGATAGTTATCCGTGACATCTGTAAAATATCTTGATACCGCAACTACTGCCGTCAGAAAACCTATCACGGAAATGTACGTCTTTATCCCCTCAATATCAACCTGTCCTTTTCCTGTCAAAAGGTCTATGGCTTTTCCGGCAAGTATGGGAATAAAGAGAATAGATATAACATATACTGCCGACAGGATAACAGACAGCAAAAAATAACCCTTAAAGCTTCGGGTATAGGAGAATATTCTTTTTACTGTCTTCTTTCTTCCCATTAACCTTGTTCCCTTAACTGAGTCTTACATATCTCTCCGTAGATACTGTTAGCTGCTTTCATCTCATCGTGGGTGCCTATGCCGCTTATACGACCTTCATCCATCACTATTATCTTATCCGCATTCATAACGGATGATACTCTCTGGCTTACCGTAAATACTATCGGGTTGTAGTCCAGGTTAAAAATTTCTTTTCTGAGCTTGCTTTCCGTGGCTTTATCAAGCGCCGATGCGCTGTCATCCAGAATAAGTATCCTGGGACGTCTGATAAGGGCCCTTGCAATGGATATCCTCTGTCTTTGTCCACCGGACAGGTTTACTCCTGAACGCTCCACCATAAAGTCCAGTCCCCCGTCCTTTTCCCTGACAAAGTCATCTGCCTTTGCAAGCCTTAAGGCCTCCCAGACCTCGTCATCGGTGGCATCACTTTTTCCGTACAGGACATTTTCCCTGATGGTTCCTTTAAACAAAAGGGCCTTCTGAGGCACTATACCTATCTTCTCCCTGAGATTCCGCAGACTATATTCCCTGACATCAACCCCGTCTACCTTGACAACTCCGTGTCTTACATCCAGGATACGTGGGATCATGTTTACTAAAGTCGATTTACCTGATGCAGTACCTCCTATGATACCTATATGCTCACCGGAATGTGCGGTAAACGTAATGCTTTCAAGAGCGTTTTCAGACGCATCTCCATAACTGTAGGAAACATTTTCAAACTCCACGCTCCTGCCCTTCCCAAAACTTGCAGGGTCAAATCCCGCATCTGAAATGGATGGTTTTGTGCTTATTATCTCCTTTGCTCGCCTGTATCCCGCAAAGGCTTTTCCCATAACGACCACCAGATTGGCAAGTTTAAGAAGCTCAACCAGTATCTGTGACAGGTAGTTATACAAGGCCACCACCTCTCCCTGTGACAGATTTCCCCCGTTAACCTTTACAGCTCCTGCATACAAGAGAATGATCACCCCGATATTAATGATAGCGTAAGTCAGAGGATTCATAAGGGCAGAAATTATTCCCGTAGCCTTCTGTATGCCGGTAAGAATCTTGTTTTCCCTTGAAAAATGCTTTACTTCCGCTTCCTGACGGTTAAAAGCCCTGACCACCCTCATACCTGTCAGGTTCTCACGCACTATCAAGGTAAGATCATCAAGCTTTTCCTGGGTCTTTTTGTATCCCGGAGACGTAGCCTTCATTATCAGAAATACCGTTAAAAAAACAGCCGGTATTATTACGGCAAAAATGACCGCAAGTTGGACATTTATGATAAACGCCATGATCATTGCTCCGATAACTACTACGGGAGATCTGAGCACTATACGCAACACGGAGTTAACCCCCGTTTCCACCTGCGTCACATCATCTGTTATCCTTGTGAGAAGTGTTGATTCCCCAAACTTGTCCCTGTCCCTGAAGGACAGTTTTTGAATGTGGAAAAAAAGGGCACTTCGCATGTTCTTTGCGCAATCCCCCGCCGCTTTTGCAGCAAAAAATTGTGCCGTCACAGCTGCCGCAAATCCGCTTACGGCAAAAATGATCAGCACAATGGTCATTCTTATCACGTATGCCCTGTCTCCGTTTGCAATACCTTTATCTATTATTCCTGCAACGACCAGGGGAACGAGCAATTCAAAAACAGCCTCTGTCATTTTCAACAGAGGCGCAAGTATAAATTCTTTTTTGTTGTTTTTAAAAAAGAACTCCCTCATAGTCTGATATCACAACTTCCCTTCAAGGATCTTTTTTAATGTAGCTTTTGAATATATGGTGTTATTTTCATATTCATGAAGGTAACCCTCCCAGTTGGTCACCGAGTGTTCCACATGTCTTGAATACACATGAAATATCTCCGCCATATCATCCGTTGAAAGCCTGCCGTTCTTTCTGTACTCCATTACACATATCTGTCTGCAGCAGATAAATGCCACTATTGCAGTCTTTGCAGCGGTAAGTATCTTACTGTCATATACCGCCTCCGTGATATATCTGAAAAAGTAATAAAATGCCAGTTCCTCCAGTGCTCTTGAAAGCTGCGGGATTTTTTTGTAGATCTTTGCATAATCGTCACGTAATATATCATGTTCGTGGGTATCATCCACATATCCGAACCACTTTTCATTCACTGTCTCCATACCTTCGAAGGGTTTAAAGAACATCTTTACCGGGTCTTTTTTACCCCTGTATACAGTGCCGGCATCCTCCGACTCTCCTGATTCCTTTTCATAATCATCTGAGATATTAAGAGCCTTTATCAGTTTTTCCTCTGTGGTCTTTTTCGTATCACCCAATATCGAAAATATCTTTGCCCTCAGGTCCTTTAATTCAAAAAACAACTCGGCATCAATATCATTCAACTCAACCTTTAAGTCATCATCCAGCTTCGCCTCAAGCGTGGTCAGCTTTTTTTTCTTTGCCATAAGCTGAGCCGCCGTAAAACAGGATGGTACAAGACCTATCTCCCTTATCTGTCCGTAATCCCTTATAAACCTGGGATAGTCGGTACATGTCTCACATATAGCCTCTTCTCCAAGTTCCGTTATTATGTCACAGAGATTTTCCGTGTTTAAAAAAGGACACCTTTTATCACTGCTTAGCTTAAAAGAGCATCCTTCTCCCTTTTTCTTTGGCTGCATAACTTCTTTAAGCCTCTTTCCCAGACTTCCGCCTACCGTCTTGTAGAAATGGAACTTCTCATCATCCACATCTACCTCCCATCCTGCACAACAGGTATCTTCACAGGCTGAGGCTATGCATTTAAATTCTTTATAATAATCAGGTTGTATTATCTTCATTTCCGGATCCCGTCTTATATCTTTTTCTTTGTACAAAAAATATTATTATGGCTGCCGCCACCATGAAAATAGCGATAAACTGTGATGTAGAAAGCGCTCCCACACTTCCTCTTACATCATTTCTTAAAAACTCTATAAGGAATCTTCCCACACTATACATCAAAAGATAATAAACTATAAGCATCCCGGGGGTTCTTCCCTTATTTCTTGTGGAATAATCGATTATCAGTAAAATTGCCGCTATGGCAAAGTCCCCGATAGACATATAAACTTGTGTGGGGATGAGAGCCACATCCGCCGGCGCATCACATCCGTGGGGAAAAATTATCCCCCATTCTCCTGCATGAGCCTCTCTTCCGTAACAACACCCGGCCATAAGACATCCCAGTCTTCCGAAGCCCTGTCCTACTGCAAGGGAGGGCACAAGAAGATCTATGTATCTTGAAAATGATATCTTGCTCAGCTTTGCATAAAGCACACTAAACGAAATACCGGCAATAAGACCGCCGTAAACAACAAAGCCGGACGGTCCAAGGACTCCCCAGGGATCAGTAGCTATCCTGTCATGTTCAACTATGATATACAACAGCTTTCCACCTCCGAAGCCCACCAGGGTGCTCCAAAGAATCATGCCCCAGACCTTGTCTGCACTAAGGCCCGCGCCTTTTGCCCTGAGTGTAGCCATCAGCACAGCTGCTATTATTCCTATTCCTATCATCAGTCCGTACCCGTGCATGGAAAACGAACCAATCTTAAAAATCGTATATGCCATAAAACCCCACTTGCAATTGTGAAAATTCTGTGATACCATACCTGTGTAAATGATTCATCATCATTTATATCAATATCATCGCCCCCGCTTCGTAATACGAAAGCGAACGGGTCAAAGGAGTCACACTTACCCCCCCCCTCATGTGACTCCTTTTTTATTTTTGTCTTTTTATTTTCCTTCCAAAAGCCTGCTGAGTGTCGCTTCATCGGTCACTACAGCTTCATAAAAATCCTGCTCGTTTTCCCCTCTTTTCAGGGTAAGGGTAAAAGTTCTGTCTTTTGATTCCTGTACACCGGCTCTGGCAGGTGCCAGACATGCCATAAGCTCATTTATTTCATTCTTCGCAAAATCGTACTCTCTGGCTTCCATACGGTATGTACCATAAAGCATGCCGTCAATGTTATTCAGATCCTCGACATCAACATTACTGTCATTTCCACTGTCGGAAGCTGTCTGGAGAGCATTTGATGCCTCAGATACCCTCAAAACGGCAGACTCTATGTTATCAGGCAGTTTGAAGAACCCTTTATTAACAGCTCTTTTTATCTTTAATTCCCTTAACACTTTTACGGTTTCTTCAAATTCGGAATAAATGTAAACCTCATCATAACCTGAACCTTCATATTTCAGCAAAAGCTTTCCGATGGGCATGCTGTTTTTCAATTTATTACTGCTGAGTGCAAGACTGTCATTTTTTATTGCTTCTGTTAATCTCTTACACTGATCATCGCTTAGATCGGCCGATAAGCTGTTTTTCTCCTCCATAAAAGATGCAAAATCCCAGCCTCTTATCTGTACCGACTTGTAGTCATTGTTAGTGATATACGCAGTAGGATAAAACCTCTCCCGGTAAGAACTAAGCTCGGAAAGCCTGTCTATGGCATCCTGTGACTCGTTCAGGTCTATATTATACCTGCGGTACAATCTCTTACCGTCTTTTAATTCAAATCCCACATATACTTCTGTGTATGACCTGCTGACCGGTTTATCGTTTTTTACGCCCTCTCCCGCAACCACATAAATATTTTCATAATTTTCTATGAATGTATTGGTAAGAAGCCAGTCCGTATCCCTGGCATTCACATTGTTTTCATTTTCCATAAATCCGCCAAGGAGTCTCATCTGCCCTGCAGTATCAGAACTGGCCACAGACATCTTGCTCACATCCTCCGCCTTCGGAATGCTTTTGTTAATTGAGAACGGATCAAGGAACAGTATAAGTATCGCAAGAGTCACTCCGCCGAAAATCACACCACCGGATATCAAGTGCCTCTTGTTACTCTCAAGGTCATAATTAAAAATGTACTGAATGGCAATATTAACCACAAAAGCTCCGATAAATGCTCCGACAATAAACAGCCACGACACCTTATTTTCGGAAAACACGGTAAATATCTCTCCTGCGACAAGCGCCACCGGGATTCCCCACATTACCTTTACGATACCGCGCATACTGTCGTAGAGCATGGCATATCCGGGAGTCTCCTCCGTACGGTGTTTATTTAATAAAAATCCAAGTGCTATTCCGCCTATAAGAAAGGCAAAAATAGATATCCACGCCCAGCCATTAGCAGGATTCTCCGCAAGGATCCTTAAAGAAGTGGCAGGTGAAAAATACATAAAAGGAGAGTCGGCAATATGCTCGTAAGGATAGTATATCCTTGGGAAAAAACCTTCTCTAAGAGCTCTTATAATAGCGGAGCACATTGGTGCATAGCCCAAAAACAATGCACACATAAGGATTCCGGATATTATCTTTCCGGTAAGGACCATCGCCAGCACACAGACCGCATATATGGCAGAATAACCCAGTGCGATCATCCCCAATGTGGAAAAAGTAATCCCTACCGCCACAGGCGAAAAAGCGATGTTTATGGGTACAGTGGCAAAAAGCGCGATCAACGCACCTACAACAGTAGGTATGATCCCGGCCAGATATCCGCTTACCCAGCGCTTTCTGAACCACATCACTCCGTCAACACGTCTTCCCTGATATGTCATCTCGGGATTATCGAAATGCAGATAAGCAAATCCCGTTACTGCAGACAAAAAAGCTGCAAATGTGATAACGTAATAGATGCTTCTGTTCCTCCAGCCAAGCACCATTGATGATACATTACTTGTATCTATCACATCCCCCATAAATGTGGTGTTTCCGTCAGAAATTGACGAGATAAACATCTGGTAAAAAAGCGGATAAGCAATTATACTGACCGCAAAAATTAGTACAATAAGCCACAACCTTTTTCTCAGATCTGCTTTCAGAAGTTTTCCGAAAGTAATGTTCATAATGCGGCCGCCTCCTTTTTTATTACTCCTTAACTGCTTCATTATAGCATAAAAAAAAGAGTATATACAGGCAAATACCGTATATACTCTTTCAAAAATGATCACATTTTTGTTTCCCGCTTCTTTCTCTCTCCGACGAACTGCAACAGAACAATAAGTCCGACTCCGATAAAGAATGCGACCCAGTTAAATGTTCCTATAGACAGTGGCGGTTCGGGATTCTCCAGGGTAGTTGGTCCCATAACAATGGCAAAAAGCGACCCTAGCATAAGCCCAATGATCAAAAACATTACCTGATGCCTGTATCTTTCCAGACAAAACTCTATAAGCTTAACTACGCTGAGTGCTCCTACTATCATACCCGCCAGAAAGATAAGAAGGGAAGGCAGATATGAAGCATGGGCGTGTAGAAACTCCTTACCCGCAGTCATTATGGGAATATAGAGACCCATGACCAGAAGTATGGTGGAACCTGATATTCCCGGCAAAAACATCGCAGATATGGAGATAGCGCCTCCGATAAAGATATAGATGATACTTCCGATGTTCAGGTGGGATACGCTCATTATGATCGTGTCACCGGAATTGTTCTTCAATACCGTAAGCAGAACCACGGTAGTGATACCTATTCCGATGAAGATCAGATAGAAAGGTTTGAACCGCAACCGTTCCTTGCCGGCTTCTTCTTTAAGCTCCTCAATTATCATCACCGGTATAGATGCGATTATAAATCCCATAAACAGAGAACTTATGGAATATATATGCTTTTCAAACATGCTTGTCAGAACGATTACGGAAACGATCATACCGACAGCCCAGCCGATACCTATCTTAATCAGGTATATTGCCGCTTTCTTTTTCTTTGACTTATCGCCGTAAAAAAAGTCATTTATACTGCCTATAAACTTCTCATAGAAGCCCATGATAAACGCGACTGTCCCACCGGACACACCGGGGACGCTGTCCGCAAGGGACATGCACAGTCCGTTAATAATAGTTCGTATCATTTTTTATTCTCTCCCCCCGCAAATAAAGTGCACATCTCCGCTCTCTGCCGAAAGAAGAAAAATGCACCCTTAACGCTCAGATCATTTGCCGAAAAGCTCCATTACCGTATTATACTCCCTTACACGGTTCTTTACGGTTCCTCTTGCTGCCTCGTACATATCCTTTATCTTTTCTTCCGCAGGTCTGTTGTCCTGGAATGAAAAGTAAGCCGCACTTCTTTCAGCAGAAAAAATCTTCTCTTCTTTTTCTTTTTCATCAAGCTCTCTTGTCTCATCCACAAGAGACATAGTATCCTGTATGACTCCTCTTATCTCCGCGATCTCCTCTTCAGAAAAGCTGAAGAATGTCATCTTAAAGAGTACATCTCCCACAAATGGCACAAGTCCGTAAGACTCAACATTTTCTTTATCTACATGAAATCCCAAAACCTCGTTCCATGGGCTGCACTCATACATGACAGCAGTAGGAAGGACAGTAATGGCTGCCAGCTTCCCCGCCTCTTCACCCGAAAGTCCGGAAATCTCATCAAAGGGTACCGATGCCAGTTCAGAAGATGTATTAATACTCTCTTTTAATTCACTCTCTTTATACGCTGCAACCTCATTGTCCGTCTTGCCGCAGCCCGTATAATCGATACCTACAAATACGCATCCCGTATCCACTGGCTCAAGCTCTGACAATCTGGCAAATACTTCCCTGTATTCTTCTACGGAGTCCGTATCCAGGTACTTAATAACCTCTTCCTGATCACACTCTTTTAATATGTCTTTAAAAGTCAACATGATATCTCCTGTTCTTTCTTTGTTTATACCGAGATATTATACTATCTTTTTATTTTTTTTTCACTAAAATTTTTCTCACGTTTTATTGAAAGTGTTTACCACTATCTACTCATTCTGAACCGGCAGTTTTTTTTCACGGGCGGTCTTATCCGCCTGAGATCCTGCAGACGTCATCAAAACCGCCTTGCCGCAAGTGCTTACATCAAGCAAATCTCCGATCTTGGTATCTTTGCCGGGTATGATAATACGCGTCAGTTCCTCATTTTCAGAAAAAACGTTGTTTGCAATCTCGCTCATTCCATCCGGAAAAGCTGCCTCTTTCAGGGCGTGACAGCTTTTCAAGGCTTCCGGTCCTATTTTTTTAAGACCTTTTCCTAAAGTAATGCTCTCAAGCAGCTCGCAGTTGATAAAAGCTCTCTCTCCAATCTCCTCAACCGAATCCGGCAGTATGATCTTTTTACAGAATCTTCTTGCAAAACCCAGTTTACCGATCTTTTTTACAGGCAGGCCCTCTATCTTGTCCGGAACTGTTATGGTCTCATCATCCAGCCCACAATAATCTATTACATAATAGTCTCCTTCCGCGTGACCGAGATAGTCCCCGTCCTTTGAAGAAATACCGATGATCGCTGTCTTTTCAACCTCTCTTTGGGGCTTGGTGGTCTCCGTAGTCTCTTCAACGGTCGTATTGTCGGCCACATATTCCACGGTATTTTTATCGATAATAATACATGCCGTAAGAGCCGCAAAAGCCGCTCCCGCAATGGCTGCAAGAATGATATTTTTCGTCTGGCGCATTAATTTAATTCTCCTCTGCCTTTTCCTTTCTGAAAAGATCAAAAGCATAGTCTATTACCGGCTTCTTCGGCTTAGGTGTAAATATCGACACAAGAGGTACTATGCCAAGACCTATTATCATGCAGAATGCACCGGCATTTATCGGTGACTGAAGAAGCACCGGAAATGCCGATTTAAAGAAAATATTTGCCAGCATGAAAGCGCAGGAAAAAATGAAATTCACCCAGCATGCCGCAGCCGTGGTCCTCTTCCAGAAAAGACCGTAGAGAAAAGGCGCAAGAAAGGCTCCCGCAAGCGCTCCCCACGATACTCCCATAAGCTGTGCAATGAAAGTAACGTTCGACTTATACTGCATGATCGCTATGACCACCGAGATGGCTATAAATATAACGATAAATATACGCATTATAAGGACCTGCTTTTTCTCGCTTAATTTCTTCTTTTTATTTGCATTTATCAGGTCAAGGGTGATGGTGGAGCTCGACGTAAGCACCAGAGATGACAGAGTCGACATTGATGCTGACATTACAAGGATGACCACCAGTCCTATAAGTATATCCGGAAGACCGCTAAGCATAGTAGGTATTATGGAATCAAATCCTCCTGCCTTTATATCCACCTGATCTGAAAAAAGCCTTCCGAAGCCTCCGAGAAAATAACAACCTCCTGCAACAACCATAGCAAATACTGTAGATATAACGGTTCCCGGTCTTATTGATTTTTCAGACTTGATGGCATAAAACTTTGTCACCATCTGGGGAAGTCCCCAGGTTCCGAAGGATGTCAGTATCACCACTCCCAGCAGATTCAGGGGATCAGGCCCCAAGAACGAGTTAAACACTCCCGGAGTGGATGAAACTGCCGGATCACTTACCTGTGCAAGACCGTCGAGAGAAGCCATAAGACCGCCCTTGCTGTTTAACACGGCAACAATGACCGCCACTATACCAAACAGCATGACTATACCCTGTATAAAGTCATTTATCGCCGTAGCCATATATCCGCCGGCAATTACGTAAATCCCTGTAAGAACGGCCATTATTATCACGCATACGGAATAATCAATGGAAAACGCCATGCCGAACAGCCTTGACAGACCGTTATATAAGGAAGCCGTGTACGGAATAAGAAATATAAATGTAATGACCGATGCCGCTATCTTTAATGAATTATTACCGAATCTCTTTTCAAAAAAGTCCGGCATGGTCTTGGAATTTAAATGCTGTGTCATCACTCTTGTACGGCGCCCCAGGACCACCCATGCTATAAGGGACCCCAATATGGCATTACCTATGCCTGCCCATGTGGAGGCTATACCGTACTTCCATCCGAACTGACCGGCATACCCTACAAACACGACTGCGGAGAAATAGGATGTTCCGTATGCAAACGCGGTAAACCACGGTCCCACTCCTCTTCCTCCGAGGACAAAGCCGTCAACGTCTCTTGCCTGCCTGCGGCAGTAGAATCCGATGGCGACCATGACACCAAAGAAGATAACCAACATTACTATCTTTAAAGCCATTATTTTCTCCTAACGATCAACAAACAAACAATCTATTAAAAGGTCACTCCTCATCAAGAAGTTCCAGACCTGCATTTCTCAAGGCACTTTCCGCCGCATCCAGTTCCTGGACACGAAGGATGATATTTGCATGGTCTGCTTTTTCTCCTCCGAGGAATGCGTACATATATTCAACATCCACACCCATGTTGCTGAGTATATTTATAACCTCATTTAAGCTTCCCGGTTCGTCGGCTATTGTCACACCGATGACACGGTTAAACTTTGCAATGAATCCGGTATCTTTAAGGATAGTTGTGGCTTCATACACATCATCCACTATCATCCTTACTATTCCGAATTCACTGGTCTCGGCAACTGACATTGCTTTGATATTGATATTGTTATCAGCAAGGGTTGATGTCAGGTTTGCAAGGGCACCTGATTTATTTTCTAAAAAAACTGAAATCTGTGAAACACTCATTTTTTTCCACCTCCGTTATTTTTTCCGATTATTAAATAATAACCCGAAATCAGCATATTATCAATAAAAAATATCATTTATGAAATAATTATGAAATTGATCTTCGGGTATATGTAATTATGTTTTTTTATGTTAAATTGAATTTGTAAGCAATTATTATATTACTGTTTTATGTTATTGGAGGGGAGTTTAATGAAGTGTAATAATTGTGGAAAAAAGATACGTATTGACGACAAGTTCTGCTCAAAATGCGGAACACAGATTGACTGGATGCAGGAGGAATACAACGAGATCCCGGAAGAAGCTAAAGAGACAAGAGGGCGTAAAGCATCCAAATGGGTTACCCTTGGTGTGACCGCTGCTATCGGCATTGCCGCCGTGTTTACTATCACGATCATCGGAAATGCCGTCCACAAGAACATCACGGCGGAACCGACCGATGTTGCAAACGAGACAGAAGCAACTACAGAGACTGAGACCACTACTACTCAGCCCACAACAACCACTGAACCGGAAACAACGACGACTTATGAGCCGGAGACGACGGAAAGCCGTAAAAGGTCCCGGGGGTATGATGATTACAATGATAACAGTAATTCCGGTTATGGTAATAGTGACAATGACAGTTATAATTATAACTATAATGACGATTATGATTATGACGAAAATTATGCTGACGGCTGGCGCAGAGCCACCGACGATTATGAAGGCAACGGTGTTGCTGATGATATCTGGGACTACTTAAGGACCAGGGGCGGTCAGATCAGGGATTCCTTTGAAAACATCCAGAATAGGTTCTATTGATCTGATCTGTTTAAAAACGAGCAGGGTAATGCTTTTGCATGCCCTGCTCGTTTTTTATAACCTCGTTATAAACGAGAATATCAATTATTTCCGTTATCCGTAAAATATTTCACTTTACCTGTCTCTATATCATACTTTGCACCCACAAGCTTGATCTTGCCGCTATTTTCAAGTTCTCTTATAACGGCACTTTCACGAAGCTTTGTAAGAGTATTTTCCACATTAAGATCTTCTGCCTTTTCAGCTATGGATTCTTTTGATGACTCCGTCTTTTCAGCTTCTTTTACGGAAGGCACTATCTCATCAACTATACTTGCAACATTTCCGCTCGCATGACCCTCAACTGCTGCCCCTACGGCTCCGCAGCTTGAATGTCCCATAACAAGTACTAACTGGGATCCAAGATGATCTACTGCATACTCTACACTTCCCACCTCATAATCACCTACTACGTTTCCGGCAGTTCTTATGGTAAATAACTCACCCAGATCCGCGTTAAATATCAGTTCAGGCGGAACTCTGGAGTCAGAGCATGTGATGACTACAGTGTGTGGCTTTTGACCGTTTGTAAGCTGATCTCTCAGAGACGCACTGACATCCATGTCAGCTTCTCCGGAAAGATATTGCTTGTTTCCTGTATTCAACTCACTTGCAGCCTTGGCCGCAACTCCCATGTCAAAGGGATTCAAGATGTAGTCATTATCTGATACAGAGTTTCCTGTCGGGATACTTTTTGTAAGCTCTGACCCGCTTGTTGCCTCTGTATCGGAAACCGTCTCTACTGAAGTTGTCTCCTCAGGTTTCGGTGCACTTGAACAAGCCGTAAGTCCTCCTGCCGAAATAGCCGAAAGAAGTGCTGCGGCAAAAATCTTGTTTTTGAGTTTCATGTTTTTCTCCTTTTTCTGTTATTTTACCCCCGCTATAGTATAACGCATTAGAATCCCGTTTTATTGCATATATTTATCTTTTTTTATAAAAAAACTCTCCGATAAAATTTGGAGAGTCTGAATAAATACACGAATAGTTTGATCGGTCAAAAAAGAAGCGGAAACTCTATCTCCACAAGACACAGCCCCTGGGGCGGAGCTGTCTTTCCCGCCAGAGTCCTGTCACCGGTCACCAGAGCCTTCTCAATATCCTCCATGGTAGCTTTTCCGAAGCCTCCTGCTGCCGCAAGGGTTCCCGCAATGATACGCACCATATTGTAAAGGAATCCGTTTCCTTTGACCCTGATCTTTATCTCATCCCCTTCCTTAATGACACTTATGGAATAGATGATCCTTACGGTGCTTTCCGCCTGGGTCTTGGAACTGCAAAATCCCCTGAAATCATGGGGTCCGATGAGAAGTGATGATGCCGCTCTCATCTTGTCCAGATCAAGGGGACTTTTTATGTGCCATGAATAATTCCTGCGTGATGGTACGGGGAATTTTGCGTTTAGTATCGTATATTCGTATGTTTTTACCGTATCCGTCTTTCTGGGATGAAAATCAGGCGGAACCTCAAATGACTCGGTTACACTGATATCATCCGGAAGCAGGGTGTTTAAGGCATAAGAAAAGCGCTCCGCGGGGATTGTAGATTCAGTGTCAAATACCGCCACGTTACCCAAAGCGTGAACCCCTGCATCGGTGCGACTTGCCCCGATCACTTCCACGGGCTCTCCCGTAAGCTCTGTCAATTTTTCATTCAGAACACCTTCAACGGTAACTATTCCGGGAAGCGCCTGCCAACCGTGGTAAGACGTTCCGTCGTACGCAACTCTAAGAAGTACTCTCTTCATTTAAAACTCCATTCTGTGGTGACAACCCTTCATGCCTTTATAAACCGAAAACCCTCATGATTATCACTATTGCCAGATAACCGAATATAACTCCGTATGCTGCAAAATCCCTTCCCGAATAAACAAGGAGCTTCATCTTTGTACGTCCTTCAGATCCGTGATAGCACCTTGCTTCCATTGCCATAGCCAGGTCTCCCGCTCTTCTGAATGCCGATACAAAGAGCGGCACCAGAAGAGGTATCATGGCCCTTACACGCTTCATAAGATTACCGCTTTCAAAATCGGCTCCCCTTGCCATCTGCGCTTTTTTTATCTTATCCGCCTCTTCCGTAAGAATGGGGATAAACCTCAGTGCAATAGACATCATCATGGCTATCTCATGCACCGGCACTTTCAGAGGTACAAGAAATCTGAGTCCCTTTTCAATGCCGTCTGTAAGCCTTGTAGGAGTAGTTGTGAGCGTAAGTATGGATGTACCCGCCACAAGGAATAAAAGGCGCAGGATAATGAATATCGCCATAAATACGCCTTCCCAGTTAATGGTTATTATCCAAAACTTAACTATTACCGAATCCCCCGGCGTCAGGATCAGGTTAAAAGCCGCACTTATGATAAGGAGCGGGATGATCGGCTTTATCCCCTTAAGTATAAAAGATACCGGTACTTTTGAAAGTATTACCACCATAACGAGAAAGGCCGCTATGGGTATAAATGTAAAAAAAGTCTTTCCGATAAAAAGTGACGCTATGTACACTATGGTGCCGAGCAGCTTCACTCTCGGATCCAGTCTGTGAATGACCGAATCCGCCGGATAGTATTGACCTAAAGTTATATCCTTAAACATGCCCTCTCCTAAAATTGTCCAGTATCTTATCGGCAGCCTCTTTTACCGTAAGGGCACCGTCTCCCACATTGAATCCCGCGTCTTTCAGATCCCTCATTATATAACTGATGGCAGGTGCGGAAAGGCCCATTTCCTCCAGTTCTTCAATGCGCGAGAAAATATCACGGGGTATCCCGTCAAACTCTATCCTTCCCTTGTTTATAACGATCACCCTGTCCACATATTCTGCAACATCGTCCATGCTGTGGGACACCAATATTACGGTGTTGCCCGTTTCACGTCTTATGGCGCTCACGCTGTCCAGTATCTCGTCCCTGCCTTTTGGGTCCAGTCCTGCCGTAGGCTCATCCAGGATAAGGATGTCCGGTCTCATGGCAAGAACGCCTGCTATTGCCACGCGCCGCTTCTGCCCTCCCGATAACTCAAAAGGGGAAGACTTAAACAGCTTCTCATCTATACCGACGAGAGCAAGTGCCTCTTTTGCCCTGACCTTCGCTTCTTCTTCGGAAAGTCCCAGGTTCTTCGGACCGAAGCAAACATCCTTTAATACATCCGTTCCAAAAAGCTGATACTCCGGATATTGAAAAACAAGTCCAACATGACCACGGAATTCACGTCTGTCGAAACCCTCTGAAAAAATGTCATTTCCGTTCCAGTAAACGTGTCCGCTTGTGGCCTTGAGCAGACCGTTCAGATGCTGGATAAGAGTAGATTTTCCCGAGCCCGTATGACCTATAAGACCGATGAACTCGTTATCACTGATAACAAGGTTCACGTCTTCTATGGCCTTCTTTGCGTAAGACGTACCGGTATCATATTCGTATGTAAGATTTTGGGTCTTTAGTTCCATGATCAAATTCCTGACATATTCTTTAATACTTTTAGTTCTCTTACAAATTCTTCACGGGTAAGAATTCCGTTCTTTAGAGGCAATCCTTTTTTCTTAAGTTCAAATGCAAGCTTTGTCACCTCCGGTACGTCCAGGCGCAGTTTTTGAACGGCCTCCACATCAGAAAAAACCTCTCCCGGTGTCCCGTTCATAACAACCTTTCCGCCTTCCATGACGAAAACCCTGTCGGCGTCGATAACCTCTTCCATATTGTGGGTAATAAGGATAACTGTTACATTCTGCTCTTTGTTAAGCATGTGCAGAACCCTAAGCACATCTGCCCTTCCCTTTGGATCAAGCATGGCGGTAGGCTCGTCTGCCACTATACACTTAGGTCTCATGGCAAGGATCCCGGCTATCGCTATCCTTTGCTTCTGACCGCCGGAAAGACGCGTGGGTGAACTGTCTTTATAAGCGTACATACCTACTGCATTAAGCGCATCCTCCACTCTTTTTAAAATCTCTTCCGTGGGCACACCCATATTTTCCGGACCGAATCCCACCTCTTCATCTACAACAGACGCCACCATCTGGTTATCGGGATTCTGGAATACCATACCGGCAGACTTTCTGACTTCCAGGGTATTTGCAGTATCAGAAGTATCCATGCCGCAAATGTACACACTTCCCTCAGATGGGACAAGAAGAGCGTTTAAATGCTTTGCAAATGTGGATTTACCGGATCCGTTATGTCCCAACACAGCTATAAACTCCCCGGTATTTACCTCCATGCTCACGCCGTCAAGGGCTCTGACACTTTCAACTTCTTTACCCTCATCGTCTTTTTTTGCATAATCATATGCTATGTTTCTTACGTCTATAATGGACATTTCTCTCTTCTCTTTCCCGCTTTTTCACGTAAATTTGATTATATCAGAAACGGTCATAAAAAAAAACGGCTGTAAGCCGCTTTTTATACCCGTGAAAATATCTTAACGATCACACAAGCTCTAAGATAACCTCCATCGCTCCGTCTCCGCGTCTGGGAGCAACTTTGATGATCCTTGTGTAGCCACCGTTGCGGTCTGCATAACGTGTAGCGATCTCATCAAAAAGCTTTGTTGTAAGATCTATCTCTTTTGTATTTCTCTTTCTGCCGGCAGGCTCGTTAGGAACTACCTTTACCTTGTAGAGGAACTTTTCCATCTGTCTTCTTGCATGAAGTCTTGAAGGATTATCCTTTTTGATCTCTTTCTCTACAGTATCGTAAACAGTAACTTCTTTACCGTCTACTGTCTCTTTCATCCTCTTGCCTTCAGCGTCCTTCTGGGGAACCTTTGCTGAAACAGTGATAGTTTCAAAGTTATCCTTTTCACGAACAGCAAGCGCGATAAGCTTCTCAGCGATCTTCTGGACTTCCTTAGCTCTTGCTTCTGTTGTGATAAGCTTATCGTTAAGGATAAGTGCCGTTACCTGGTTTCTGAGCAGCGCTTTACGTGCTGCAGAGTCTTTTCCGAGTTTTCTGTATTTTGCCATTTCTAAATATACCTCCAAATGTACCGGCAACCAAAGTGGCGTAGCCACTTTGGTTTCGTATGCACTTACGGTCTTACTACAGTGCCGGTATCTTATTCTCCGTTTTTCTTAAGTCCTAATCCTAATTCGTCCAACTTCTGGCGAACTTCATCAAAAGATTTTTTACCAAGGTTTCTGACCTTCATCATGTCATCTTCTGTCTTATTGCAAAGATCAGATACAGTATTGATACCTGCTCTTTTAAGACAGTTAAATGATCTTACGGAAAGCTCCATGTCTTCAATGCTGAGTGACATGATCTTTGTCTGCTCATCCGTATCACTCTCAAATGTATCATCATCGATCTCGCCGTCTTCGGAAAGATTGATAAATACCTGAAGGTGCTCTTTTAATACCCTTGCAGCATGGCTTAAAGCCTCTTCCGGTGCTATAGCTCCGTTAGTAAATATCTCAAGGGTAAGCTTATCAAAGTCTGTATCACGACCCACGCGGGTATCACAAACTTCCATGTTCACCCTCTGAATAGGTGTATAGATGGAATCAACAGCTATGATACCTACCGCCTGGTCTTCAGACTTGTTGCGCTCTGCACTTACATATCCGCGACCGTTCTGGATATAGATCTCCATATTCAGCTCGGCGTCTGCCCCGTCAAGATGAGCTATCTCAAGTTCAGGATTGACGATCTCGATATCGGGATCCGCCTGGATATCAGATGCTTTTACAACACCTTCGCCCTTTACTTCGATACGTGCCACTTTAGGCTCTGCTGTGGAAGCGCTGTTGGTGATAACAAGCTGCTTGATGTTCATAACGATCTCGGAAACGTCTTCTTTGACTCCCGGGATGGAACTGAATTCGTGAAGTACTCCTTCTATCTTTACGCTTGTCACCGCTGTCCCCACAAGTGAGGAAAGCATTATTCTTCTGAGTGAAGTTCCGAGTGTCAGACCGTATCCCCTCTCAAGCGGCTCAACAACAAACTTTGCCGATCTGCCGTCTTCGGAAGCGGAAACCTGTTCGATCTTTGGTGTTTTAAAGTTAAATTCTGCATCCACCATTTATATTTGCTCCTCCTTACGAATCTGTGTACTCTTACATCTTCTAAACGCTAATTATTTTGAATACAACTCGACGATAAGCATCTCGTCCACAGGAACATCAATAGCTTCTCTTTCAGGAAGGGCACTTACCTTTCCGGAAAGGTTCTCTTTATCACAATCAAGCCACTCGGGAACAAGTCTTCCTGCAGTAACCTCTGTTATAGCCTTGAATCTGTCAGATGCTTTTCCTTTTTCCGAAACTGAAATAACGTCACCTGCACTTACAAGGTATGACGGAATATTCACAACTTTACCGTTTACAAGGATCTGCTTGTGATCTACAACCTGTCTTGCTTCTCTTCTTGTTCTTGCAAATCCCAGTCTGAAAACAACGTTATCAAGTCTGCTCTCGAGCATGACCATAAGGTTCTCACCGGTCATACCCTTCATTCTCTCAGCCTTCTTGTAGTAATTACGGAAAGGCTTCTCCAGTACGCCGTAAATGAACTTAGCCTTCTGCTTCTCTCTGAGCTGAAGACCGTACTGGCTTATCTTTCTGCCCGCATTGTGCGGTGCCCTGTTTGATTTCTTGTCTATTCCCAAATAAGACGCTTCCATATCAAGGGATCTGCATCTCTTTAAAACAGGAACTCTGTTTACTGCCATCTTACAATACCTCCTTTATAAAATTAAACTCTTCTGCGTTTTGGCGGACGACAACCGTTATGTGGTACAGGTGTTACATCTTTGATGCTTGTAACCGCAAGTCCTGCGGCTGAAAGCGCACGAATAGCAGCTTCTCTTCCTGAACCCGGTCCTTTTACCATAACGTCAACAGATTTTAATCCATGGATCATTGCAGCCTTAGCGGCAGTCTCTGCAGCCATCTGGGCAGCGTAAGGAGTGGACTTCTTGGATCCTCTGAATCCCAGTCCGCCTGCACTTGCCCAAGAAAGAGCATTTCCGTGTGTATCTGTCAAAGTAACAATTGTATTATTAAAAGAAGACTGAATATGAGCCTGTCCTTTATCAATATTTTTCTTTACATGCTTTTTGGTCACTTTTTTCGTAACTTTTCCAGCCATTTTATCAAAAGCCTCCTATATTATTTCTTCTTGTTCGCTACCGTCTTCTTAGGACCTTTGCATGTACGGGCATTGGTCTTTGTCTTCTGTCCTCTTACGGGAAGACCTTTTCTGTGACGGATTCCTCTGTAGCAGCCGATTTCTTTTAATCTTTTAATATTCATGGCGATCTCACGACGAAGGTCACCCTCGATGAGATGTTCTGTATCACCGTCAATGATCTCACGGATCTTTGCAACCTCTTCGTCAGTAAGGTCCCTGACGCGTGTGTCAGGGTTCACACCTGCCTCAGCAAGGATCTTTGCTGATCTTGCCGTGCCGATTCCATAAATATAAGTAAGACCGATTTCAATTCGTTTTTCTTTTGGTAAATCTACACCTGAAATACGAGCCATTTAGTTCTTTCCTCCATTTTTTGATCAATCAATTATTTAATAAAACAACAGTTATATAAAAAGGTAGCCCGTCTCTTTATGAGCCGTCTGAAATGTTGTACCGGTCCATATAACTGAATAAGTAATAAAGATCGCTGACCCTTAGATGTCAGGTCAACTCAGCCGCTTTTGCACGGATGACGGCCGTGCATACATGTAGCAAACAAAGAATGCCTACTATATAGGAATCATCCCTGTCTTTGCTTATGCTTGGGGTTGTCACAGATGATACGGACAACTCCTTTTCTTTTTATGACTTTGCATTTTTCACAAATAGGTTTTACCGATGATCTAACCTTCACTGTAAAAACCTCCTTTCAGACAAGTCTGCCGAATATTATATCATATTTTAAAGTTCTTTCGCAAGTTTGCGAATAAGTAACCGTATTATTTGTCTCTCCAGATGATCCTTCCCTTTGTAAGGTCATAAGGAGACATCTCTAATGTCACTTTGTCTCCCGGTAATATACGGATGTAATTCATCCTGAGCTTACCGCTGATGTGTGCAAGAACCTGGTGTCCGTTCTCCAGTTCCACCTGGAACATGGCGTTTGGCAGTTTCTCTACTACTGTTCCTTCTATCTCAATTGCATCTGTCTTTGACATTAGTCTTCCTCCTTTCCCTTCCGCTTGAAGAGCTTTATGGCTCTTGCCACCTCTTCATTGGTCGGCATATGCCCTTCCTCGATATCGAGATCATCAAATAGTTTCAAATAATAGTCATAAGTTTTTTTGACCGGTTGTAAGTGTTTGAGTTTTTTCTTTTTGGGAGCAGTGACCGGCTTCAGGCAGCCGTCCGACAGAAAAGCCGTATCGCCTTCCGTATCGATTATCACATATATCCTTCCTTTGTCATGCCCCGCCAGCGAAAAAGCAAGGCATCCTTTATAATCAAACTCATTCATAGGCATTTATCACTCTACGATAGAGCAGATGGACTTAAACACTTCTTCCATTTCTTTTGTACCGTCAACGGTATAAAGAACACCGGCATCAGCATAATACTGCTTAAGCGGTTCGGTCTGATCATGATAAACATCAAGTCTGTTCTTAACAGTCTCTTCTTTATCATCATCTCTCTGAACCAGTTCGTTGCCGCAGGCATCACATACGCTCTCCGTCTTTGGAGGGTTGTTCACGATGTGATAAGTCGCTCCGCAGTTGAGGCATGCTCTTCTTCCGCTCATGCGGTCGATGATGACCTCATCGGGAACATCAACATCTATTGCGTAATCAAGCTTCTCGCCGTTATCTTCCAGGGCCTTATCAAGCGCCTTTGCCTGCGGGATCGTTCTCGGATATCCGTCAAGGACATATCCCTTTTCACAATCCGGCTCATCAAATCTGTCCATGATAAGACTTACTACCAGTTCATCAGGAACAAGCTCACCCTTGTCCATATAGATCTTTGCCTGCTGACCAAGCGGTGTGTTGTTCTTAATATTTGCACGAAAGATATCTCCCGTTGAGATATGAGGAACTCCGTATTCCTCAGCTATTTTTTTGGCCTGTGTACCTTTGCCCGCACCTGGGGCTCCAAGCATAACTATCTTCATAAGAATCTCCTCTTTATCTGCATCAGTTGTCGTCACTTAAGAAGCCTTTGTAATGCTTATTACGCATCATTGCTTCCATCTGTTTGAGTGTCTCAAGTATAACTCCGACTATAATGATAAGTGATGTTCCGCCGAAAGAAACGCTTGCTCCGAATATACCCGAGAATATGATAGGTATGATCGCGACTATGGCTATTCCTATCGCTCCCACTATTATGATCCGGTTCAGTATAGCGTGCAGGTAATCACTTGTTGCCTTACCCGGTGTAACTCCCGGGATAACTCCTCCTCCTCGTTTGAGATTATCTGCGATCTCAAGCGGATTGAACGTAATGGAGGTATAAAAGTAGGCAAATGCTATGATAAGACCCACATACGCTGCCAGACCTATGGTATATATCCAGTTGTCCGGATTAAACCAGTAAGATGCCGTCAGGTACTTTGTCCATTCCGGCTGTGACCTTGTGATAAGCTGTGTGATTATCACAGGGAACTGGATAATGGATGAGGCAAAGATCACCGGCATAACTCCGGCAGTATTTACCTTAAGCGGAATATGCGATGACTGTCCTCCGAATACTCTCCTTCCCACAACCTTTTGTGAGTACTGAACGGGGATACGTCTCTCCGCATCCGATAGCAGACACACAAGAAGGATCATACCGAGTATTATTCCTCCGATGATCGCTACAGCTGCGATCACGTGTCCTGCTTCTTTCCCCTTGATGAACTGGTCAAACAAGCCGGCCAGATCACCGGGAACACCTGCAATGATGTTGAATAAAAGGATTATTGAAATACCGTTACCAACACCCTTGTCAGTGATCTGCTCACCAAGCCACATAAGAGCCGTAGCTCCGACTATGAGTGCTATGATCACGATGATGATCGCCATCACGTAATGCCCCATGCTCATGGTCTCGTATCCGGCAATAAGACCCTGGCGTCCGAATCCCACTGCCATTGCAACTGACTCTGCGATCGCAAGACCGAGAGTGATGAAACGGGTTATCCTTTCCATCTTCTTACGTCCGTCTTCACCTTCTCTTTGCATCTCCTCTAACTTAGGAATAGCTATGGTGAGAAGCTGAACTATGATCGATGACGTAATGTAAGGCGTGATACCCAAAGCAAACAATGAAAGTCTCTCAAACGATCCTCCGGTGAAGGCATTGAGGTAACTTAGATTGCCATCCCCCAAACTGCTTAAAAGAGAACTGAAGTAACCAGTATTAACTCCCGGAATAGGAATAAGACTTCCCAGTCTTACCACTATCAGAATCCCCAGCATGAATAGCAGGCGCTTTCGGACATCAGCGTTTTTGAAAGCTCGTCCTAATGTGCTAATCATTAAATCACCTCACAAGTACCGCCTGCTGCCTCGATTTTCTCCTTAGCTTTTTCTGAAAATGCACTTACTTTCACGTTAAGCTTCTTGCTTATCTCTCCGTTGCCGAGAATCTTAACACCGTCCTGAGGATTCTTGATGATACCCTTGATGATAAGAGTCTCAACCGTTACCTCGTCACCGTCATTGAACGCATCAAGTGCTGATACATTGATACCAACGATATCAAGGTGATTGTAGTTGGTAAATCCTCTTTTGGGGATTCTTCTGTATAAAGGCATCTGTCCACCTTCAAAGCCCGGTCTCGGAGATCCGCCTGAGCGGGATTTCTGACCCTTCTGGCCTTTTCCGGATGTCTTGCCATTGCCTGAACCGTGACCTCTGCCGACTCTGAAATTATTCTTTACGGAGCCTTCATTCGGTTTTAAGCTTGATAAATCCATTGTGGCACCTCCTTTTATATTTTATTCCTCTACTTTAAGTAAATATCCGATCTGCGCTATCTGACCTCTTACGGCCTGATTGTCAGGAAGCTCAACAGTCTTGTGAAGCTTTGTAAGTCCCATAGCCTCTGCTGTCTTTCTGTGCTTTGGTTTTGCGCCGATAGGAGATTTAACCAAAGTAACTTTAATCATTTTTTCTGCCATGTCGGTTTGCCTCCTTACTAATTAGCCTCTGATCTCTTCAACTGACTTACCGCGGAGTCTTGCGAACTCTTCCGGTGTCTTCATTGATTTAAGACCGTCAAGTGTGGCAAATACAACATTTTGCTTATTGTTGGAACCAAGTGACTTTGTACGGATGTTTCTGATACCTGCAAGCTCAAGCAAAGCACGTGCAGGACCTCCCGCGATGATACCGGTACCTTCCGGAGCTCTCTTAAGTAAAACATTAGCTCCGCAGAATTTACCCGTAAAATCGTGAGGTACAGATCCGTTCTCGTCCATGGAAATCTCAATCATATGCTTCATAGCGTCTTCTTTACCCTTGCGTATAGCTTCGGGGATCTCAGCCGCTTTACCAACGCCGGCTCCCACGTGACCGTTGTTATCACCAACAACCACAAGTGCCGCAAAACGCATATTACGTCCACCCTTAACAACCTTGGTAACTCTTTTTATAGATACAACGTTGTCATTGAACTCAACCTGACCGTTGTCAACTTTGTTGTCTCTCATTGTCTTCTCCCTTCCGCTTAAAATTCAAGTCCGGCTTCACGAGCCGCTTCAGCAAGCGCCTTTACCTTGCCGGCATAAAGAAAACCGCCTCTGTCAAATACAACAGTCTTGATCCCTTTATCAAGTGCTCTCTTGGCAATAAAGCTTCCGACCTGGGCTGCAGCTTCAACATTGTCTGTTCTGCCGCAGGCAGCCTTAACTTCTTTGTCCATAGTGCTTGCCGAAACTAAAGTATTCCCAACCGTATCGTCGATGATCTGAGCGTACATATGGCTGTTGCTTCTGAATACTGCAAGACGCGGTTTCTCTGCCGTTCCGCTTAAGCGGTTACGAACTCTGAGATGTTTATTTTTGCGAACCTCGGTTCTGCATTTTTTGTTAACCATCAGTATCTGCTCCTTTCATTATTTCTTAGCGGTCTTTCCTACCTTACGCTTGATAACTTCGTCTTCGTACTTGATACCCTTGCCCTTATATGGTTCAGGCGGTCTCTTTGTACGGATCTCAGCTGCGTACTGTCCGACTTTCTGCTTGTCAATTCCTTTTACGATAAGGATGTTCTGTCCGTCAACATCTACCTCGATGCCTTCAGGATCGTTCATCTCTACGGGATTGGAATATCCGAGGTTAAGAACAAGTGTCTTTCCCTTTTTCTGAGCACGGTAACCTACACCGTTTATCTCAAGCTTCTTCTCAAATCCGTCAGTCACACCGATGATCATGTTGTTTATAAGCGTTCTTGTAAGTCCGTGATAAGACTTCATTTTCTTTAAATCATTAGGTCTTGAAACAGTAACTGTCTCACCCTCAACCTTTATCTCCATACCCGCCGGCATCTGCTTTTCCAGTGTGCCTTTTGGACCCTTAACGGTCACATTGTTATTATCATCAACCGTTACGGTAACTCCGGCAGGGATGGTAACAGGCTTTATTCCTATACGTGACATGCCTTTTTACCTCCTAAATAAAATCTGAAAAATCACCAAATGAATGCGAGTACTTCTCCGCCTACATTAAGTTTTCTGGCTTCTTTATCTGTAATAACGCCCTGGTTAGTTGAAATGATCGCGATACCAAGTCCACCGAGAACCTTCGGAAGATCTTCCTTACCGGCATAAACACGAAGTCCCGGCTTGGAAACTCTCTTAAGTCCGGAGATGATCCTCTCACTCTTTCCGGCACCGTATTTTAATTCGATGTGGATCGTCTTAAAATTGCCATCCTCAACTACATCATAGGAACGAATGTATCCTTCATTAAGAAGAATCTCCGCGATAGAAATTTTCATTCTTGACGCAGGTATATCAACGGTATCATGCTTAGCGATGTTCGCATTACGGATTCTTGTAAGCATATCTGCGATTGAATCTGTCATTCTCGCTTTTCCTCCTTTAAAAATTACAATATCTGTCTTACCAGGATGACTTTTTAACACCCGGTATCTGTCCTTTGTACGCCAACTCACGGAAGCATATTCTGCAGATTCCGTATTTTTTCAAATATCCGTGGGGTCTGCCGCAAATCCTGCATCGTGTATACTCTCTGGTAGAGAACTTCTGCTTTCTTTGCTGCTTCACTTTCATTGAAGTCTTAGCCATAAATCTCCTCCATTATTTCTTAAAAGGCATATTGAATAATCTGAGTAATTCACGTGCCTCTTCATCTGTCTTTGCCGTAGTTGTGATGATAACGTCCATGCCTCTGACTTTATCAATTTTATCGTATTCGATCTCAGGGAAAATAAGCTGTTCTTTAATACCCATAGCATAGTTTCCTCTTCCGTCAAATGAATCAGGATTTACACCTCTGAAGTCACGAACTCGAGGAAGTGCGAGGTTAACAAGTCTGTCAAGAAAATCGTACATTTTCTCACCACGAAGTGTAACCTTGCATCCGATAGGCATTCCTTCTCTAAGTTTGAAGTTAGCTATTGAATTCTTGGCTCTTGTAAGAACCGGCTTCTGTCCGGTAATGACCGCAAGTTCTTCCATTGCAGTGTCAAGGATCTTAGAATTTTCTTTTGCTTCTCCGATAGCCATGTTGATAACGATCTTGTCAAGCTTTGGAACCATCATCTGATTTTTGTAGCCGAACTTCTCTGTCATCTGCTTAGTTATCTCATTGTCATATAACTCTCTTAATCTGCTCAATGTCTTTAACCTCCTTCCCTGATTACTTAATCTCTTCGCCGGTCTTTCTGGCAATACGTACTTTTTTTCCGTCTTTGATCTCAAAACCGACTTTTGTAGTCTCACCGTTTACAACGAGAGCCACGTTTGAAATATGAATAGGCGCTTCTTTTGAAACGATGCCGCCCTTCTGGTTGGCTGTGGATGGCTTGGAATGTCTTTTTACGATGTTCAGACCTTCAACTATTACTCTTGAGCTCTTTGCATCAACAAGTAAAACCTTTCCTTCCTTGCCCTTATCTTTACCGGCGATTATCTTTACTGTATCGCCTTTCTTTATCTTTAACGCTGACACTTACGACACCTCCTTATAATACCTCCGGAGCCAGTGAAACGATCTTCATAAAATGTCCGTTTCTTAATTCCCTGGCTACCGGTCCAAAAATACGGGTTCCCACCGGAGTCTTGTCATCTTTTATGATAACTGCCGCGTTCTCATCAAATCTTATATATGAGCCGTCCTGACGACGGGTCTTGTTAACAGTACGAACGATAACCGCTTTTACGACATCGCCCTTTTTAACAACGCCGCCTGGTGTTGCTTCTTTGACAGTAGCAACTATGATATCGCCAATTCCGGCATATCTTCTGCGTGAACCGCCCATAACACGAATGCAAAGAATTTCTTTGGCGCCTGTATTATCGGCAACCTTAAGTCTGCTTTCCTGCTGTATCATGATATACCCCTTTCATAAGTTTATGGTAGATTACTGTGCTTTGCTGATTACCTCAACCAAACGCCATCTTTTATCCTTTGAAAGCGGTCTGGTCTCCATCACCTTTACAACATCTCCAACCTGACAGGAATTCTCCTCGTCATGAGCTTTAAGCTTGTAGGTTCTTTTGACGATCTTGTTGTATAACGGATGTTTTACATTATCTTCTACGGCTACAACAATGGTCTTATCCATCTTATCGGATACCACTTTGCCCGTACGCGTTTTTCTTAAATTTCTTTCCACGTCTTTTTCTCCTTTCATAAAGCTCATCAGCCTTCAGTCTTTTTCTCAACTATAACCGTCTGAATTCTTGCGATGTTTCTCTTTACCGTAGTGATCCTTCCGGTATTTTCAAGCTGATTGGTTGCATTTTGGAATCTTAAGTTGAAAAGTTCCTTTTTAGCAGCTACTAATTCTGATGACAACTCTTCAGCTGTCTTTTTTCTTAAATCTTCCAAATATGTATCAATTTTCACTGTTATCACCGCCTTCGTTCTCAGTGCCTGCGGGGGCAGTCTCTTCCTCAGCCGTAGCAGTCTCACCCTGGGCTGCAGCCGTAGCCTTCATACGCTTCATGGCCTTTGCCTGAGCTCTTGCCTTAGCCTTTGCCTCAAGGTCTTCGTTCTCAACACCTTCACGAGCAACAATCTTGCACTTGCAAGGTAACTTGTGCATCGCAAGTCTGAGAGCCTCTCTTGCAACATCTTCTGTAACTCCGCCGATCTCGAACATCACGCGTCCTGTCTTTACAACAGCCGCCCAATACTCTACGTTACCTTTTCCTTTACCCATACGCACGCCGATAGGCTTTCCTGTAACGGGCTTATCAGGGAAAATCTTGATATAAACGTCACCGCCTCGCTTGATATAACGTGTCATGGCGATACGGGCAGCCTCGATCTGATTGGATCTTATCCAGCAGGGCTCAACGGCCATAAGACCGAAGTCTCCGTTGGTAACCTTGTTACCGCGTGTAGCCTTACCTGCCATAGAACCACGGAATTGTTTCCTGTGTTTTACTCTTTTAGGTAATAACATTACTGCTCGCCCCCTTCACTCTTAGGTTCAGCCTGTGTCTTGGTCTTAGCCGGAAGAACTTCTCCGTTGTAGATCCAAACCTTAACACCGACCTTACCGTATGTTGTGTCCGCTTCAGCAAATCCGTAATCAATGTCTGCACGAAGTGTCTGAAGAGGAATCGTTCCTTCGCTGTAGAACTCTGTACGAGCCATATCGGCTCCGCCGAGACGTCCTGAACAGCTTGCCTTGATACCCTTTGCGCCGCTCTTCATCGTTCTGCTCATGCATGATTTCATGGCACGACGGAAAGAAACACGCTCTTCAAGCTGCTTTGCAATGTTCTCAGCAACAAGCTGGGCATCTCTGTCCGCTCTCTTGATCTCTTTTACATCGATCGTTATCTTCTTGGCCTCTGTGAGCTTCTCAACCTTTTTCTTAAGCTCATCGATATTCTTTCCGCCCTGTCCGATAACCATACCCGGCTTACCGGTATGAAGTGTGATCTTTAATCTCTCTGACGCACGCTCTATCTCGATCTTTGAAACTCCCGCTGAAAATGTTTCTTTCTTAAGGTACTTTCTAATGTTGTAGTCTTCTACAAGAGCGTCAGCGAAATTCTTGTCAGCATACCATTTGGAATCCCAATCCTTAATGATGCCGACTCTTAAACCGTGAGGATTAACCTTCTGTCCCATTTATTTCTCCTTTCGATCATCTTTCGTTAAGCACTACCGTAATGTGGCTTGTGCGTTTTTCAATTCTGTACGCTCTTCCCTGTGCTCTCGGACGGATCCTTTTCATTGTCGGTCCTTTGTTAGCGTAGCACTCCTCAATGTATAAGTTGTTGATGTCCATTCCGTTGTTGTTCTCGGCATTGGCCATAGCTGAACGAATCAGCTTTTCAACAAGCTTTGAAACGTATCTCGGATTATACTTGACAATAGCAAGTGCCTCCTCAACGCCCTTTCCTCTGATAGCATCAAGCACGAAGCAGGCTTTCTGTACTGAAACCCCTGCGTATGAAAGCTTCGCACTCGGTCTCGTATCCATAACAGCATTTCTTTCTGCTTTGATCTGTGATCTGTGTCCTTTAGCCATGATGGATATACCTCCTTTCGCAATTAAATCAGCCTGACTTCTTTTCGTCTTTTCCGTGTCCACGATATGTTCTTGTAACAACAAACTCTCCCAGCTTGTGTCCTACCATATCTTCAGTGATGTAAACAGGCACGTGCTTTCTTCCGTCATGTACCGCGATAGTATGTCCGACCATCTGCGGGAATATTGTGGAACGACGTGACCATGTCTTAATAACCTGCTTATTTCCCGATTCGTTCATAGCTTCTACTTTTTTAAGTAAGCTCTCATCGGCAAAAGGTCCTTTTTTAAGTGAACGAGCCATGGTTTTACCTCCTAAACCTTATTATTTCTTATCTCTTCTTCTTACGATCAGTCTGTTAGACGCCTTATTCTTCTTACGGGTCTTAAGTCCCATAGCCGGCTTGCCCCAAGGTGTCATAGGACTTGGGCGTCCGATAGGTGCACGTCCCTCACCACCACCATGCGGATGGTCGTTGGGGTTCATGACTGAACCTCTGACTGTAGGTCTGAATCCCATGTGTCTCTTACGTCCTGCCTTACCGATGTTGATAAGACTGTGGTCACCGTTACCCACCTCACCGATGGTTGCACGGCATATAGCAAGGACCTTTCTCATCTCTCCTGAAGGAAGACGGAGTGTCGCGTATTTACCTTCTTTAGCCATAAGCTGGGCTGAAAGGCCGGCTGAACGAACAAGCTGTCCGCCTTTTCCCGGGTAAAGCTCAATATTGTGTATCTCCGTACCTACGGGGATATTCTCTAACGGAAGGCAGTTACCCACGCTTATCTCTGCATCAGGTCCGCTCATAACCGTCATGCCGTCTGTAAGCCCCTTAGGTGCAAGGATATATGACTTGGTACCGTCCTCATAGCAGATAAGTGCAATGTTGGATGTTCTGTTCGGATCGTACTCGATACCGATAACCTTTGCACTGATACCGTCCTTCTTACGCTGAAAATCTATGATCCTGTATTTCTGTCTGTTACCGCCTCCGCGATGTCTAACCGTGATCTTTCCCTGGTTATTACGTCCGGAATGCTTTTTCTGTGGTTTTAAAAGTGATTTCTCAGGAGTCTTCTTTGTGATCTCTGAAAAATCAGATCCTGTCATATGCCTTCTTGAAGGCGTATACGGATTATATGTCTTAATTCCCATCAGGGTTCTCCTTTCACGCAATATTGTTTTCTGCGTTTATAAATTTAATTAAAGTCCTTCAAAGAGTTCAATGTCTTTGCTGTCTTCTGTAAGCTGTACGATGGCTTTCTTTTTGCTTGCCGTCACACCTTTGATATAACCTCTTCTCTTCTTCTTTCCGATGAGGTTAAGTGTACGTACCTTGTCCACCTTAACACCGTCAAACATCTTCTCAACGGCTTCTCTAATCATTACCTTGTTAGCTTCCGGATGTACATAGAATGTGTAAACCTTGTCGGCCATATCATTCATGGACTGCTCCGTTATAACAGGCTTGAGTATTACATCATAGTATTGAACATTAGCCATTACGCATATACCTCCTCGATCTTCTTAAGAGCGTCCTGCGTAGCAATCAGCTTCTTATACTTGAGAACGTCGTAGGTGTTGATGCTGTCAGTAGTGATAACCTTAACAGTAGGAATGTTACGACCTGAAAGGATAACGTTTTTATCACTTTCACTGAGAATAACAAGAGCATCATCAGCCTTTAAGTTATTCAACACCTCAACAAAATTCTTAGTCTTGATCTCATCAAATTTCATCTCATCAAGAGCGATAAGATTGTCATTGTTCACCTTGTCGGTAAGAACTGAGAAAAGCGCTGCGCGTCTTTCTTTCTTGTTCATCTTCTTACCGTAGTCACGCGGCTTCGGCGCAAACACGATACCGCCACCTGTCCACTGCGGACTTCTTATGGAGCCCTGTCTTGCATTTCCTGTTCCTTTCTGTCTCCAGGGCTTCTTACCGCCGCCTGAAACTTCGGAACGTGTTAATGCGCTCTGTGTTCCCTGACGCTGATTAGCGAGGTAGGTAACAACAGCCTGGTGTACGAGCTGTTCTTTAATGTCTGCTCCGAACACCGCATCACTTAATTCCAAAGAGCCTACCTCGGCTCCCTTCATATTGTAAACAGATACGTTAGCCATTTTTTATCCTCCTTTCTTCGCCTGATCAGCTTTTTACTGACTCTTTAATGGTTACGAGTGTCTTCTTAGGTCCGGGAACGGAACCTTTAACGAGAAGGAGTCCGTTTTCAATATCCACCTGAATGATCTCAAGGTTCTGAACCGTTCTCTTTACACTTCCCATATGACCGGGCATTCCCTTGCCCTTCGGTACACGGCTTGGTGTAGCCGCCATACCGTTTGAGCCCTGGTGTCTGTGGAACTTGGAACCGTGTCCCATAGGTCCTCTTGACTGTCCGTGTCTCTTGATGGCGCCCTGATAGCCCTTTCCTTTGGAAATGGCTGTAGCGTCGATCTTATCTCCTACAGCGAATACATCCACTGTTATCTCATCCTTAACTGAATACTCTTCAGCGTTATCAAGCTTAAACTCCTTGATAAATCTCTTGTAAGGAAGTCCCGCTTTGTCGAACTGTCCTTTTACAGGCTTGTTCACCAGCTTTTCCCTGATGTCCATAAAGCCAACCTGTACTGCGCTGTAACCGTCGTTCTCAACCGTCTTTACTTGTGTAACAACACAAGGTCCGGCCTGAAGTACAGTTACGGGTGTGACGGTACCGTCTTCACTGAAGATCTGAGTCATACCCACTTTGGTAGCTAAAATTGCTTTCTTCATTGTATTCTCCTTAAATAATAGTTTTCTATCATCGGAAAAAAACTCGGATCAAATATTTAATTATAGTAGAACTCCGTCGGTTTCTTTCATAATAGATAATTTTGAAAATCTTACTTCATCAGTTTAAAACTGATGTCAACGCCTGCCGGCATATCGAGCTTGGAAAGCGCCTCCATAGTCTTCTGTGAAGAAGAAAGTACATCGATAAGTCTCTTGTGGGTTCTCTGCTCGAACTGCTCTCTTGAGTCCTTATACTTATGTACCGCTCTGAGGATGGTCACTACTTCCTTCTTGGTAGGAAGAGGTACCGGTCCGCTCACCTCTGCGCCGGTCTTGGTCGCAGTCTCGATGATCTTTCTTGCTGACTGGTCGATCAACTGATGATCATAAGCTTTCAATGTGATTCTGATTTTCTGATTTGCCATAAAAAAAGTCGCCTCCTATTCGCACTTTTGTTGTAAGTACGACAAGCGGTGACTGTACACACTCCCACGCGTTTCATAAAATAATATACGAAATAAGCGTGTCATTTCTGTATTTTACAGATGATTCGTACAGTGACTTGTCGTCGGATTCACTGACATTCGCTCCACGGAAAACCTTGCAAAGGCATGTACTTACGCTATTGCAAGCAACCTCACGCTTCACAGCTATCAATGTCACAGCCTCAATAGTATACATGAATATGTATATTCAGGCAAGAAAGAAAATTGTTCTTTTTTTAGTACAATATCACATTGCCCGACAGGGATATGCTTTTGCAGTCTGTACGCTTGCTACGCTGCTACCGCTTTCATTGGCTTAATTAGCCCAGCAAGCATAAGGCCTGCAAAAACATACCCTGTCGGACAGTGAAATTGTATTAACAGTCGATAGATATGAGACATAAAAAACTCCGTATCTGCTCCCGGTCTTGCCTTCGGCAATCCCAATGTCGCAGAAACGGAGTTTTCATGTTTTAAGCTTCCTTTAAAAATATTATATTTCGTCCTCCCGTTCTCTCCTTGTTCGAAGAAAAGGGCATATACGGAGATAAAATACAGCTATCGTTATATCAAATAATGCAAGAAGCAAAAATGAACCGAAAAGCGGAACCCCCATTGATATAAGCACTCCCACAAGCGCTCCGGTGGCAAAGACGACGATAAAAAGCATCTTCAGTCCGAAAGACGCAGCGTAACTCTTCAAAATAGAATGCCTGTTGGGATTATCCTTTTTTAAAGACTCTTTGCACATTCTTCCCAGTTCGACTCCCGCATCCGTCGCCACACCGGTCATGTGGCTGACTCGCAGCTTGAACTGAGACAGGAATCCGTTTTGAAATCCGGAAAAAACCGAACAGAAAAATACAAACCAATAATACGGGCCGAATGTGGCTGCAAATATGATCATTAATACTGCAAACACTATATAAGCAATACCAAATCTCGAAGTAAAATTGCCGTCACCTCTGGGATTGATAAAAGCGGATATGGCCACACCGATTATAAAAGCGGATACAACACCTATCAAAGCAATGAACATGCCCCAGTCCCCGTCCAGCATGGATACAGGAATCTTTGTGACACTTCCCGTATGGTGTGTGGCAGTAAAGGGAGCAAACCGGGTCACTATCACGGCATTAAGCCATCCGCAGGCAAAGGTTACAAGATATCCGAAAAGTACAAATGAATTCAAGATAAGATCCTTTCAAACTTTTTTTAATCTTTTTAAAAACGCAAAGTATCCGGCCTGTTAAATGCCGGATACTTATTATTTGTCAGCTCTTTTTTTTAATAAATTAATGCAATGCAAACCATCCGAATGCGTGATGTGCTATGTGGGTATTCATGATCACCATGAATATGAACCATGCAAATGCACAACAGTTCAGGACAAGTGCAAACGTACCGATCTTGTACTTGTCGCTTTCGGCGTTGCGCCCCACGGATGCAAGTCCTATACCAATGGCGGAAATAATTATGGCTGCCGCGGTCCCTATACCGAACCAGCATATCCCCATGGCCACGCCAAAGATAATAAACGAGATAATGATAGAGGTCTTCGCCGAGGCAAAAAACTTAAAGCCCAGGAAAATACCCCAAGCCGCCATACCGAAACCTACGCCGTAAGCGAGATTGTCGGTTCCCAGAACTATGACCACAACAAGCAGCATGGTTATGGTCTCGATGATCGGGTGGGTGTTACATTTGACTATTGAGTTCCAGTTATATGTCTCAAAGCACACATACAACATAACGGCTATCAGCGCCGCCAGCGGTATGGCCGACAGCACGGGCGATATACCGAAAAGAAGCACCGCCATCATGATACCTGTCATAAGCGTGGAAAAACGCCCTTTACCGCCACTGGTCACATTCGCAGTGGACGGTGCTATCATGGCACATCCGGGCATGGTTCCGAGAACCCCGCAGATGATATTACCGATACCCTGTCCGCGACACTCACGGTTCAGATTGGTAAGCTCCGGAGTGTTTGTCTTTTCACTTACCACACGGGATGTGAGCATTGTCTCAACAAGACCGATAAATGCTACTGAAAGGGCAACCGGGATAATAGCTCCCATACCCTCTCCGGTAAATACATTACCGAAGTTTCTGAATACCTGGAAGAAATAATCCGTCTTAAAACCAACCTCGCCCAGGTCAACGATACGCATAAGACCTGCGTTCTCTCCCACCGATCCGAAGCCGTGGGCAATCCATACATAGGCAGACATAGCCACAACGCATATCATAGGTGACGGGATATACTGGATGAACCCGCCCTTTATGGCTTTTTTCAGTCTGTCAAACGCCACGATACATCCGATACCTATGGCTATAACTATAAGAAGCTCAGCCATGTTGGAAAGATCTTCCCTTAAGATCATCTTTATCTGGGCGATAAGGATAAGGGAAGCCAGTCCGTTTACAAAACCATGCATAACACAGTTCGGTATGAACTTGATCAGATTACCGAATTTGACTATACCCAGGATTATCTGAATTATCCCGGCAAAAAGCACCGCTGCAAACAGGTATTCCTGATGCTCGGCTATCACCTCGGGACCCCAGCAAAATTTCGCGATCATACCCGCGCATATGGTAGCTGTAGCTCCCGCACAGGCAGTGATAACTCCGGGACGTCCTCCGGTGATGGCAAGAGTTACCGTCAGTACGATACAGGTGAAAAGCCCCAGATACGGGGGAACACCGATGGAGAGCATAAAGCCCATAACCTCAGGTAACAGACAAAATGTCGCAACGATACCGCCGCCCACATCTTTTCCGATGTTAAAGGTCCAGCTGTACCGTTCTTTTTGCGCGGCAGTCATGGACTTAATGTCCGGTGCCGCCTGATCAGAATTTGTCATTTTAATAACTCCTTTTTAATAAAATTTAAAATCCGATCCTTATAATGAAGACGGGGATGCAGAGCATAAGTCCCGCCTTATTCCGCAAAATAAAAACGCGTGAGCAAAAAGCTCACACGGCTATTTTAATATTCTTTTTATAAAATAGCAAGAACATTTTTATTTTGCCATTGCGATCTGAATGATAAAAATGATACTCGGTATAAGTATTATCACCGTAGCTACCGCCATATATCTTCTCATCTTACGCCAGCGCGCCTCGGACACGTCATGGGTCTTGGGAATCTTCAATATGCTAAGGATCACCGACGAAGAAAGGAATATAAAGTAGGCATTAATAAGGAAAAGATACGCCGCACCGGAAAGCATATGCCAGTTAGTGTTTGCAATGGAATACCCGCATGTGCATAGGGGCGGCATAAGTGCCGTTGCGATAGCCACACCCGGTATGATATTGTTCGCTTTATCCGAACGTGTCTGACCTATGATCCCCGCAAATCCGCCGAAGGTAGCTATAAGCACATCAAAAAAACCGGGATTCGTACGCGCGATAAGCTCAGCGGTAGGCTCCTTTACCGGCGTTATCAGAAAGAATATGGTCGATGCCCCCACGCTTATGATTATCTGCAGTGCAAACCCCAGAAGATGCCTCCTTGCGCTTAAAAAATTGGCGGATTCCACGCAAAATGCTGTTGCAAGGATAGTCCCCATTATGGGAGATATCAGCATCGCACCAATGATGACCGCAGTGGATCCTGTATTCAGACCGATAGAAGCTATCATTATGGCGCACAGCATGACCAGCATGTTAGTTCCGGTTATCTTTCCTCCCGCGATCAGACGATCCCTTATCTCATCATGGGTTGCTACATCCTCACTAAGAGAGAATGTGCGCCTTAAGATGTCTTTGAAAGAGTCTTTTTCTTCAATATTATTTTTGTTGTCGTTTTCGGGTTTCATTTAGATTCCTCTCTACTCCGCCCTGCTCACATGCCTCAGGAAAGCCTTCGCCGCCACCCCGCATATCACCCCGGTAACCACTCCGATAACGATAAAGACCGGGATCAGATATCCTATGGCAACACTGGAAAGTATCAGGATGGCTATGATCACCTGGGCGATATTATGCACCACACCGCCTACTGCACTCACACCTATTACGGAAAACTTATCAAACCGTTTCAGAAGCGCCATGATCCCTAAGCTTGCCATCCCTCCGGCAAGACTGAAGAAAAACTGTTGGACGTTACCGTGTCCGAAAAGAATTGCCGCCAGTACGATACGTGTAACGTTTACAAAGAAAGCCTCCTTTACGCCGTACAGATATAAGACCGAGATAATGGCAATATTCGAAAAACCCAGTTTAAATCCGGGAACCGGCATAGGCAGGGGAAGAAGGCTTTCAACATAGGAAAAGATCAGGGCCACGGCAACAAAGAGACCGCACATGGCGATCTCTTTTACCTCAACCCTGCTGCGGGCTTTTTTAGTTTTCCTTTCCAACCTGCCTTCTCTCATTTTGTGTCTTCTTATCTCATCTTGTCAAAGCCTTCTCTAACGGCATTTCTGATGCTCTCTTTCATATCTTCGCTAAGCTCGCCTTTAGGATCTTCCAGATTATCCGCCACTCCCTCATGGCTGTATACAACTTCACCGTTTTTTATGAAAAATGTATGCGGAACATAAAGATGCTTTTTCTCGTTCTCATCCAGCTTAAGATAATCGCCAAACATCTCCACGAACAGGTCATAATCATCTATATCCATGTTACTCTTCCACTCGGGATTCTTTCTTGTATCGATATATCCTACTTTAACACCTTCTTCAAGGGCAACATCATTCAGATAAGGAATGAGTTTGTTGCAATAAGGACATGTGGCATATGACGCAAAGAATACAAAAGTACTCTTATTGTCCATCTCTTTTTTAACGTCCTGAACGGTCATATCCACAAAAACCGTTTCTTTGTCGTAGCCTTGAAGTCCTTCATATCCGCTCATATCTGATTTTGGATATGATGACAGAGTATCTGCTATTTTCGCCTTTGACTCTGTCGTGGTTCCGGTTCCTCCGCCGGAACATGCTGTAAGCATCACAGCTGATGACGCAGCAAACGCTCCCGCGATCATTATCTTCTTTATAACACTGATTCTCTCCATTTTATCTTCCCTTCTGATCAATTGTATGAATCCTCATATATTTTTACCACATCTTCCTCAGGTATATCAATAAGGTCACAGTCAAAAAGTCCACCCATAGTCTCTCTGGCTTCCTTTGCAAATACCGGAAATTCATCAGGTGTTATGCCGTAATCGCTCATTTTAAGATCTGCAACACCGCATTTTTCCTTGAGATCACGCAGTCCGTATATAAAATCCATGGGATCCACGGGCGTCAGCACTCCGATATTCATAGCCATTTCCATGAATCTGTCATCGCAGACATGCTTTTCGATAAAATATTTGAAATATGCCTCGGATATCATGATAAGTCCCGCGCCATGAGGCAGATCCGGGTGGTGTCCGGACATTGCATGCTCCATGGAATGTTCACTCGTACAACTGCCAAGTTCCATGGAATAACCGCTCATGGTATTTGCAAAAGCCATCTTGGTCCTTGCATCCATATCAGATCCGTCTGCTACCGCAAGGGGAAGATACTGGGCAATGTTTCCGATCGCCGCGATCTCCACCATCTGTGCCGGAGCCGTCCTGTACTTTGAGATATAACCCTCAAGGCTGTGGAACAACGCATCAAATCCCTGATATGCCGTATAATCAGGCGGCACAGTGACCATAAGCTCGGGATCCACGATAGCAAGATCCGCAAATCCACCTTGAAATCCTATCTTCTCATGGGTCTCGGGATTGGTCACCACGCCCCATCTGTCCACTTCACTTCCCGTTCCCGCACTGGTGGTTATCGCCACATAAGGAAGAGGCTTTTCGGCGAGATCTTTTCCTCCGCCGGTCCCTCCTTTTACGTAATCCCAGACACGGCCTTCCTTTTGAGGGATTATCGCAGCTATTACCGTAGCGCTGTCAAGTACCGAACCTCCGCCGAGACCTATCACGAAATCGCAGCCCTCGCTCCTTGCCAGCTCCACTCCTTCCATCATTACGGGCTCCGTGGGATTGGCAGGAACCTTGTCAAAAAGAACCGTCTCCACTCCCGCATCATCAAGCTGGCGCTTTACCGCGTTCAGACTCCCGTTGGCCTTCACCGAGTTGCCATTCGAGATAACCAGCAATGCTTTCTTTCCGGGTAACTTTTCATTTCTTAAATTCTTCACCTGCCCGGCTCCGAAGAGAACCCTTGTGGGCAGATCCCATATATAGCTGTCTGCCGAATTCATTTCAACCTCCTGTTGATAAATGCATATTTGGTCTATTATAACACTTTTTATTAAAAAAAATTGTATATGTTTAAACAGCAGTTTGAATTTATTTTTGATAAAACGCAAAGAAACCGCTGTATTATACAATACAACGGCTTCCTGTGAGCAGGGGTGGAGAGAATCGAACTCCCGCCAAAAGTTTTGGAGACTCCTATGATACCATTTCACCACACCCCTAAAGGTTATCAACGGGGTTGGCGGTGAAATGGTAGCATTGATACCTATTTCACCACACCCCTAAAGGTTGTCGAACAAGTTGACAACCGCTATAGTATCATTTACAGGTACTTCTGTCAAATCTCCTTTTCCCTTTTTAATCATCGTACTCCTTGTCTACTGATATTACCTTACCTGAGTACGCATCTATCTCATAATCATATTCGTATTTTCCGGCTTTGAAATCTATCTCGTAAACATTTCCATCCAGCTCTATATCAAAGTCCCTAACCTGACCGCCTGATACCCCGGCATGACCGAAGGCTATGCTTTTGGCTTTCGCCTCACCTATACGACTCTTGGAACCGCCGGAGGAATTATTAGCAGCTTTAGTAGTCGCTTTCTGTGTGGCCGGCTGGGTTGCAGACTTGGTCTGTGCCTTAGTGGTGGCTTTGGGCGCCTGGGTCTGAGCTTGTGTAGCCGGCTGGATCGCAGGCTTGTTTGAAGACTGTGAGGAGTTGTTATTATTCGCTGATCCGGAAGACCCCGATGAACCTGAACCACCGGAGGACTGACCCGCAGATCCGCTCTGACTCTGTCCGGATGACTGTGATCCCGACTGTCCTCCATTATTATCCTGACCGGTTTTATTTGTTTCTTTTTCGGTCTTAACAATAGTTCCTGTAAGAGCATTTATATCATATTCATACTTAGTGTCACCTCTTCGGAAATCCACCTCATATATCATGATACTGTTTTCATATTCCATCTCAACTTTCAGATCGGCCATATCATTAATGGAAACTTTTGAATCTGCGGCTGCGATCTCTTTCGCCTTATCATTTCCGATATAAGCTTTATCACTGGCCACGCCGATACTGGTAAGCTTTTCGGGCGATGATTTTTCAAGAAGATTAAGCTCGTTTATGGACAGGGCCACAAGATCTTCAAATTTATATCTTCCGGTTTTGGATATGATATCATTTATCAGCTGCGCTTTCCCCACGGTTATGCCGTATTCCTGCGCAAGAGCCCTGAGCCCCGCATCATCACTTATGGTCTGGCTGAGAATCGCCGCCTTATAATCATCATTTTCCAGCAAAGCATTTACCTCACCCAAAAGCTGGTTTTGAAGATTAACGGCCTCCCTGCTGTCAGGGGAATCGACACTGATAAGGATCGAGTTGGATATATCGCTGAGGTACCCTTTACTGAGCATAGCACCAACCAGGGCATTTACCGTCACATCAAGATTTGTTCCGGTAAAATCCATGTCACCTATCACATCCCTTGCATCGTCTGTAGTGGGTATTACGGAAAGAACTTTGTGTTTTTTATTTACACTAATCTCTATTCCGGGATTAACGTCAAGGGATACAGTGGCTGCAAGAACCGAACCTGCCCTTGAGGCACTGACTCCCACAATGGTCAGTATGACCGCTGCCGCTATCGCTATTGCTGTAATGATCTTGATCAGATTCCTGCTTTTTTTCTTCTTTTTCGGAGATGTATTTTCTCCGCCGCTGCCGGCTTCTTTGCGGATATCTTCCATGATATCATCAAAAACATCAGGAACGGCACCGGCGAATGCATCTGATATCTTTTTTTCTAACTGTTCATTCGTCATAAGTACCTCCTTTTGTAATCCGTTCTTTAAGTTTCTTAAGAGCACGATTATATTTTGATAAAACCGTAGGAAGCGGCATCTCCATAAGATCTGCTATATCTTTGTGCTTGTAACCTGATACGGCATGAAGAACCACAATCTGTCTTTCATCATCACTTAAAATCGTAAGACATTCTTTGATTATCATACTGTCTTCAACGGACATATCATCATCGGCTTTCAGATGATCCTCCAGGCTTTGATCCTCGGGGATATCAACCATTTTGGAGTTCTCCCTGATCTTTTGGATGCAGAGATTCTTTGTTATCGTAAAGATCCACGCAAGAGGTTTACCCCCGGATGTATATCCGGAGGCGCCTCTGTGGATCTTCAGAAAACAGTCGTGAAGTACATCCTTAGCGTCATCAGGATTTTTTAAAATGGAAAGGGCAAGTCCGTAAACAGACGCGCTGGTTTGATCGTATAAGTCTTTCATATAATCGATCTTTCCTTTGGCGATCTTTAAGATACACTTTTCCAAAAGAAAGTCCTGACCCTTACTACTTTCTTTCCAATCTTCAATATTCATCACATTGTCAGCGCCGTCTGCCATCCCCTCACCTGCCCTTCACTTTTAATCCGCTTTTCTCAGATGCGTTCTTTTTCAAAATCCGTTATCTTTCCCGTTGAAGCATTTATCTCATATTCATACTCGAATCTTCCGGACTTAAACTCAATCTCATAAACGTAGATCCTGCCTTCCTTATCCAGCTTGCATTTGTAAGCAAATATCTTGGATGCGGAAAGTTTCGCATGGCTTAACGCCGTGCTCTTTGCCTGTGCAGCCGTAATCTTTACAGCATTATTTGTCGTAGCCTTTGCTGCGGTCTTTGTCGTTATCTTTGTTGTCGTTGCCTTCTTTGCGGTCTTGATCACCTTTTTCTCAACTTTTGCGATCTTGCCTGTCTTTGCATTGATCAGATAATCATATTCATAATTGTTGTATTTGAATTCTATATCGTAATAAGGAACACCTTTTTTGTATTCCAGCTCGATCTCGTAACCTTTGATCGCATTTGCCTTTGCCTTAGCATGGTTTAATGCAGTGTTCTTAGCAGCCTGTCTGCTCACCATCGCGGAAGCCTTTGTTGCAGCCACCGCTGCATATGTCTCTGCAGGCGTTACTGCTACGCTCCCGAGAGATACTACCGTGCTTGCCGCAAGAGCGGACATGATACCTATGATTCTTCTTTTTGTGTTTTTCATTTTATTACTCCTTTCAAAATGCGTGTTTTTTCTCCTCACCTATATAACGCATGCAGGAGTAATTTTATTGCACAAAATAAAAAATTTTTTATTTTTTTGTTTTTTCCTCATCGGGCACTTTGTCACAGCAGATATCCAGATAGATCTTATAGGAAACCGCAGCTGATAAATAGCACATGATAGTGGTATCACCGCTTTCTGCTTTCTTAGACTTATCATCGATAAAATGGAATGTCTTCTTCAGCGTATCTTCAAAGATACCGCAGAACTTCTCATACATGGTCTTGCGGTCAGAATGAGACATCTCCGTTTCCAGAACTTTTTTGATATTTTCAAGAGATAAAATGGGTTTTGCCACATCTATTATGATAAGGTCGATAATATGATCCCTGTAGTACTGCTTCTTCTCAGGGTTCGGTATGATCTTCTGCTTAACGTAATTGCTGATCATTGATCCTGTAAGATCAGTCCCCAGTATAGGACTCAAAAAGCCGTTGATATATTTTCCTGTCTGCTCCAGATAAAGACCCACATCGGGTATCTCGTTATACGCAGGGAATTTGAAGTTTTCTATTAAAGAAAGCTTCTCTTTTTCAAACATGATACTCGCTTTGGCGGCCCTCAACTTTACTATCTGATCGGCCTTTCCCTTTCCCGGATCATACGCTTCCACACCCATACCGGCAAAACCTCCTTAAAATTTTTTTAATTATATATCTCTTAATATAAAAATTCAATAAACCTTTATAAAGGTTTTTGAAAAACCCTTGACCGAGTTTGGGGTATATTTTATATTTATCTCGGATTTAATCAGTTTTTCAAAAACTGCTAATGTGTTATTTGATATGAAGGGAGCGAATTATGAGTACTTTACAGAACGTTTTTACTGCATCCAAAAAAAGAATACTTGAAATGCTCATCATCGGTCAGATGAGCCTGAGCATCAATAAACGCTACATCCCCAAGATACTTATGACCGTTAAGGATTTCGGAGGCAAGAAGATCACTCTTCTTGAAAGAACTGTTCAGAGGCTGTTTGCAAGCGGTGTTTATAAGAAAGACGGAGTTAATACCAGGGAGCTTGTACGGGCTGCGATCAGTAAGACTATGGGTGAGTTTTTTACTTTCAGAAACGAGAAAGTTCAGTTGCTTGCGGGGTGAATATAAGGCAGGTGTTTTCTGCCTTTTGAATAATCACAGTTCCATGATTTACCTTTCCAAACTGTAGAACCCGGTCCTGAAGAATTTACAGAGCAATGATCCGGTATGAACAAGAATAAAAAGCATAAACTCAAAAACTGCGACAGAAACTGCCGCAGTTTTTTCAAACAGTATGCTTTTCATTAATATATTTTGATATTGGGAGATTTTAAAACAGCGACCGTGATTTATCTTCTTCCAACAACTCCTATAATAAAACATATAAAAAACGCAGCTATATCCACCATGACTATGGTAGCGCCCACGGGAGTTCCCGCCGCCATGGATATTATCATCCCGGCAAAGGCGCATGACACGGAAAGCACTGCGGAAAAAACAGTCACCTTCTTAAAGCTTCCGAAGATCCTCATGGCGGAAAGTGCCGGGAATACCACAAGGGCGGATATAAGAAGGGAACCCACAAGCTGCATTGCAACAACTATCACCACCGATATGACAACGGCTATCAGAAGATTATATGCTCCCGCATTGGTACCGGTTGCTTTTGAAAAACTCTCATCAAATGTCACGGCAAATATCTTATTATAGAAAATTATAAATACCGCAACGACAGCCAGGGAAAGGATCGCAGATAAAAGCACGTCTTGTTCCGTCAGGGTAAGTATCGAGGTCGAGCCGAAAAGCGTTGTACACACATCACCCGAGAGGTTCGTGGATGTGGAAAAAAGATTCATTATGAGATATCCGAATGCAAGCGCCCCCACCGATACCATTGCCACCATGGCATCCCCTCTTATGCGGCTGTTTTGCCCTGCACGCAGCATAAGTATGGCACACCCTACGGTTATGGGAAGCACGAGTATCATCTGGTTGGTGAGGTTCACCACACTTGCCACAGCCATGGCGCCAAACGCCACATGGGAAAGACCGTCTCCTATAAAGGAAAATCTCTTTAACACAAGGGTCACACCGAAAAGAGATGAGCACAGCGCAATCAGCATGCCGACAATAAGGGCATAACGCACAAAGGGATATTCAAGATATGTTGCGATACTTCCGCTCATTTTTTCTCCTTTCTCGGTGATGACAGGGGAACGGTTCTTTTGTCATCATCCAACTGATAAATAACATTTTCCCAGATCACTGTTTTTGTACTCATCCTTTGTCATAAAGACCGGGGTGTTTCTCATGTGCAGTATATGCGTTGCAAAGCGTAACGCCGCACTCACGTCGTGGGAGATCATTATGATCGTCACGCCTTCATCGTTTAACCGCTTTATCGCATCATACATATCCGCCGTGGCTTTGGGGTCAAGACCGGACACCGGCTCGTCCAGGAGCAAAAGGCTTCTAGATGCGCAAAGGGCTCTTGCAAGAAGGACTCTTTGCTGCTGCCCTCCCGATAGCTGTCTGTAACATTTCCCAGCAAACCCTTCCACATTCATGCGTTCCATATTTTCCTGTGCCAGTTTTTTTTCGGCAGCATTGTAGAACGGACGCAGTCCCGCTCTTGATTGACACCCTGAAAGCACAATCTCCCGGACCGATGCCGGGAAGTCTTTTTGCACAAGAGTCTGCTGGGGAAGATAACCGATCTCATTTTTCTTTAAGCCGTCACCCAAAGTCACTTTCCCCTTTAAGGGGTGCTGCAGCCCCAGCAAAGTCTTCATAAGAGTTGATTTACCGGATCCGTTCTCACCCACTACGGCCAGGTAATCACCTTTATTTACTTCAAAATCTATATCATTCGCTATAACATTGGAGTCATAACCGACTGATAACCCTGATACCGTGATAAGTGCCATGATCTCTCCCTGTTACTTTAGTGCTTCTTTTAATACCTTAAGATTTTTTTCCATTATGGAAATATAACTTGTTCCGGCTTCAATATCCGAATCCTTTACCGACTGCATGGAATCAAGTTCAATTATATTTTGATCCTTTGACTGCGTATTTGACTTGATGGTCTCTGCTATCTTTCCGTCGCTTCCGTCGATCTTTATTATGTTCTTTAGTGAAAGCTCATCGACTTTTTTCGAAAGAAATGCAATGGTCTCGAAACTTGCCTCAGTATCTGCCTCGCATCCGTCAAAAGCCGCATAATACTCAATTCCGTAATCATCTGTCATATACCTGAAGGGAAAACGGTCCGCAAACAAAAGCGTCTTTACGGATGCGCTGTTTACGGCATCCGTATATTCAGAGTCCAGCATTTCCAGTTCTTTAATGTATTTTTCCGTATTATCCTGATAAAAATCGGGACTCGTATCTTCATCCAATACAATAAGTATTTCCGCAATTTCTTCCGCTAAGATTTCAGCATTCTTTAAAGAAAGCCATACATGCTCGTCTACCTGCTTTTCCTCTTCCTCTTCACCGTTTTCCTGCATCCCCTCAGGTCTTTCTTCCTCTTTCACTCTGTCACCCAGCATCTCTATAAGACTGAATGCAAATTTTTCTTCTCTGTTTGCATCCCTTATTATATTCGTGACCCACTCATCAGATTCTCCGCCAACATAAAGAAAAACATCCGCTTCGGATATTTTCATTACGTCCTCAAAAGTCGGCTGGTAACTGTGCATATCCGTTCCGTTGTCGCAAAGAAGGGTTATCTCCACCTCATTTGCCCTTTCACCCAGCACATTTTTCACCCAGTCATACTGAGGGAAAGTGGTGGTTACTATCTTCATCTTATATTCATCTTCAGACACATGTGTCTCTGTGGTCTCTGTCGTACCTACCGTACCTGCTCCTGTACAACCGGCAAAAACGCAGGCTCCCGCTACAGCCATAGCCGCCGTAAAAATCTTCTTTTTCATAATACAAAGCTTCTCCTTTTATTTTGAGCAATCCTTACACACACCGTAAAAAACAGTACGCATGCTGTTTATATTAAATCCGTGATGAGAAAAAAGATGCTCCTTAATCTCATTTAATTCGTCACAATGCATGTGGATCAGCTTTCCGCATTTTTCGCATTTGCAATGAAAACAAACCTCATCCTTCCCATGCTCACCCTCCGAGATATATTCAAAGCAGGCAGGGGTGTTGGCGTCGATTATGTACTTGCTGACTACCCCGTCATCCACCATTCTCTCCAGGTGGCGGTAAACGGTAGTAAGCCCGATAGGACTGCCGCACTCCTTGAAGTGCTCGCACACGTCGTTTGCGGTTATGTGATCTCCTCCGCAGCTTTTCAGATATTCCAGCAGTTCCTGCTTTTGCTTTGTCTTGTAGCCTGTTTTGTTCATATATACTCCGTTTGGTGAAATTGAAAATGGTTTTCAAATTGTAATATGTCCGGGCGTTTTTGTCAAATGGTGACAGGGGGACGGTTCTTTTGTCACCAAAATGATTTTCAAATAAAAAAACACGCCTTCTAATTTTTGCGTCGGCGTGTCTTTAAAAATATTTACAAACATCTGTTTGTATGTTATATTGTTCCGGCGGGAACGGTTGCAGCCCCCTTGGTCATGCAAGGAGGTGAGATGCCATGACGATTGATACTTTGATTGCTTTTTACAATCTGTTAATATCGTTAATGGCACTCCTCTACACTATAAGTAGAGATTAAAAAACCGTCCTTAAGATTTTTGAACCCTCTTAGGACGGTTATCTAATCACAAGAGCGGCGCAACTTAGTACCGCTCTTTTCGTTTTGATTATATCATTTTTTACTTATAAGTCAAATTAGGGAATTTACTCATTTATTATTTCCACTCAAAATTATCTTTCCCCGCTCCGACCTCAAAGTGATACTTTGCTATCCCAAGGTCTGTCTTACAAAAGTAAGCCCTGTAGGTCTTGGCTTCCACTTTGTTATCATCATGCAGGACAAATTGGAACTTCTGCTGGTTCATTGCGGTAGGGGCAAGAAGCGCCGCCTCTCCGCCCTTTATAAACCAGTCCGGTCTTTCACCCTCCGATATAAGTGTATCATCAAGGGACTTACTCTTGTGAGGCTCGCCGTCATTCACACCACAGCCAATGGCTATGATAAGCAGAAAGCGCTCTCCCTTTTTTATATCGACAACGCTTGTCATCTTTTTATACGTGCTTCCTACCCAGCATGTATCAAGCCCAAGCTTTACAGCTTCCAGCAGAGCCTTCTCACCGTAAAATCCACATTTTTCTTCCAATTCCTGATCGTCAGGACCAATAAGTGCAATGTAATTCTTTGCCCCGTGTATCCTACCATAAGATAAATGCTCCTCATTAAAGGCTTCAGGCTCATCCAGAACAAGCTGAATGTGAAGCCCACTTTCGGAGTTTACTTTATCTATTACTTTTTGAAGCTTATCAACGGTGTCCTTCCCGATAGGCTTATCATCGTAATCCCTTACAGAATGTCTTTTTTCTATTGCTTCAAGCGTGTCCAATTATTTATCCTCCTGATCATTAAATCTAATCTCGTCTTTTATATTTTAATCAATTAGGGATTTTTTTCAATTTAAAAAAACAACTTATTCAATCTCTTTTATAAATATCTCTGGTAAATACTTTTTCTTTTATTACATCCAGCTTAGTATCATACCTGTTTGTAACAACAATATCGCACTTTTCCGCAAAGGTTCCAAAATCATCAACAACCTCGCATCCGTAAAATTTTTTCATTCCTTTTAGGATAGGTTCGTATACTATTATCTCCATACCGGAAATCATGAGTCTTTTGATAACCCCTAAAATCGAACTCTGTCGATAATTATCACTGCCGCTCTTCATAATAAGTTTGTATATTCCTATCACGACTTTTCGACCATCAGACTTTTTATATCTGCCGCTTTCCTCATCAAGATCTCCGGCTTTACATCCTGTTAAATACAGTGCATTTTGAACAATCTCTTTTGCTATAAAATCTTTTCTTGTCCTATTGCTCTCTACTATTGACTGTATCAGATTTGCAGGGATATTGGCATAGTTTGCCAAAAGCTGCTTAGTGTCCTTAGGAAGACAGTAGCCTCCATATCCGAAGCTTGGGTTATTATAATAGTCTCCTATCCTCGGATCAGCACAAACCCCTTCAATTATATGAGAGGTATTCATATTGTTCATTTCCGCAAACGTATCAAGTTCATTGAAAAAAGCTACTCTCATAGCCAGATACGTATTTGAAAACAGCTTGACCGACTCTGCCTCCGTACTCCCCATAATGATAACGGGCACATCTTCTTTAAGTGCCGAATCCCGGACCAGTTCCCCAAACTCCCGGGCTTTTTCACTTACATATTCATTTTCACCACATGTTCCCACAATGATCCTCGAAGGATAAAGGTTATCGTAAAGCGCTTTTGACTCCCTTAAAAATTCAGGACTGAAAATGATGCGCTCATCACCGTATTTCTCTATATAGCCCTTTGTAAAACCTATAGGCACTGTAGACTTGATAATAATGACAGCTTCTTTATTGTATTCCCTGATCTGCGAAATACAACTCTCCACTAAGGACACGTCCATAAAAAGAGTATCCCTGTTAAAATCAGTGGGCACCGCTACAATAACAAGATCAGCCCCGGTAAATGCCTCTGCCGGATCAGTTGTCGCTTTGAGATGCAGATCCCGCTCATTTAAAAACTCACTGATCTCTTTATCTTCTATAGGAGACTCTCCATTTTTTATCAATTCTACCTTATCCGGATCTATGTCATATGCCCTCACTTCATTTTTCCGGGACAAAAGCACTGCCAGCGAAAGCCCCACATACCCGCAGCCTGCGACGGCAATTTTTACATTGTTTTCCTCCATAACAGTTTCCTTTCATTCTTTACCTTACAAAATGATGCGCCTTTTTTAAGTGTTATTATCGTATCATCAGCTTATACGCCGGAACAACATTTACAGTAACCCCATCCTCTTCGATAACCCTTTCCTCCTCATAAGTGACTATATAAAACTCCTTCGCCTCTTCAAATCCCTTATGCAGCTTCACAAGATTGTTGATCTCCCTGTCACGTGAACTGTCAGTGAACGCATACGCAACCTGATAAACAGCCCCCGTTTCCTGCACATAGAAATCCACATCAATTCCCGTCTTTGCGGACTTCAAAAAGAAAAAACCATCTACACCGTACTTTCTGTACAGATACAACGCTACGACATTTTCCAAAAGAGCCGTATCCTTATCCGTCAAAAAAAGATTAAGCAGACCATTATCCCTGAAATAATATTTTGGACTGCTCACTTTGTCCGCAAAATTCGAACGGAATATTGTCCAGTACGTAGGACGATATTTTATTTTTTTTGTCATTATATGCAGGACAGCATAAATCTTTTCTATACCGTACGAATGATACTTTTTCTTATATTCTAAATCAGCACGCAATATGTTTCCAATCCTGCACTCATGCGTCTTCTTTTCCGTGTCATAATTTATCCCCACCAAAAGCACATCCCCTCCGTAGTCCCTGATGGCATCCCGGTACTGTTTATCCTTTATCTTTGCCGCAAATGATTTTCCGAAACGTCGTGACCGGCTTACGCAGATGAGTTTTTGCGGAGTATCAATAGCATGATTTACACACGAAATAAGCCCGGTTTTATCCACATATGTATCTCTTACGATATCCGAGAAACCGCTGTTGCCCGGGTTAAGATATGTCCCCATGAAAAAATCACCTCCGTTTTTATGAAGCTGTTTATACTGTTTATCAAACATCATAAATCCTTTGGTGATATTTTACTATTTATGTAATTCACAGGCAAGAGAAAAAAGAAGTGGTGACTTGATCACCTTACCTTTACCTTCTCACCGTCAGAAATATACTTTTTACCTTTGGTGTCCCTGATCTCCCTCAAAAATCCATTCCCAACGAGTCTGTCGATAACATTTTTTCTGAAATATGTCGAAGGCGTCACGCCGATCCAATCAGCTATTTCTCTGACCGATCGCTTTTTATTATAGCAATAAGACAGGATCTTCAGATCGTTTTTACCTTCCTGCACCTCCTGGATATAAACTTCCGGCGAATCCTCATCCTGCTCTGTCACCCCTTTCGTAAATGTCAGATCAGGCAGCGTCAGTGTAAATGAATTTGCATCTGTCGAGATAAATGGCGCAAACGCCTCCCCCGCTTTGGCATAATCCGCCTCAATGTTATCAAACCCGGATCCTTTTTTCTCCATTAGCTTACATTTTTCCAAAATGTTACATATAACCTCATTCCTCCTTCGCGGTATAATGGAAGCGATATCTTTTTCTCTGTACAAATATCTCACTCCCAGCAGAGCTCCCGGTGAAGTGATCTCAAGCCTGTCTCTGAAAATATTGATCTCAATCTGTGTCCCCAACATGTAATAATTTCTGTGTCCAACTGCATTTACAACACCTTCCGTAACTGATCGTGCCGGAAATGAAATATACGGGACATTCTTTGTTTCTTCCTTTTTAAATCCCGTTGCTGAATGGGATTTTATAAATTCTATGCTTTTATTTATCACAGTTATAAGATCCCCCACATACTCTTCAGATGCAGTAACGATCGAACCGCCTTTATCAAACCCCGGCCACTCGGTAGCAACCACTTTTGTTCTCAGATCATCACAATCATCCGCAAATAACAGCATCCCCCTTGTCACCTTTTTATCCTGAGTTACTGCTCCCATGGAAATCAAAACTTTTTCCGTAATCCCGTAGTTTCTTTCTGTAAATGTTTCATATAAACGGGAATAATTTTTTTTATCATATTCCTCATCCGTGACAGCCGTATCAAAAGGTGTATTATCGCTCATTAAAATAAGATCCCTGATCTGCTCAGGTGTGGCGATATCGGTCCTGCCGAAATTTCTCACATAAATCCCCAGCATTCCTCCGTCATGGAGTATGACCGGAAGATCATTGCTTTTTTCCACAAACACCTCGATTATGAATCTGATTTCTCCGTCAGCCGGTATCGTAATACTTTTGACATCATAAGAAATCTTTGGCTCTATTCTCTCACTTATCTGTCGGTGGATCATAAGAATTGTTTTATCGGCAGTTTTCTTATCAAGTGCCACTATTTTATGTGTATCATTTTCAACACCGATGACCAGTTTGCCGTCTTCGGTATTTGCAAGTGCCGCAATCGTCCGCAGCCACCCTATCTCACAATTTCTGCCTTTATCCTTTTTACCCTCTTCTATGATCCCCTTATATTCGACAGTTTTGCTTTCCAATTCAAGCTCGGGAAATAAATCTTCAATATACATAACCGTACACCTCACATACCGTATTGTAGTGATTATAGATAAAAAAAGTGAAGTTGTAAACAAAAACCTCACTCTACTTCACTCAAAACTTCACTCCACTTCACTAATCGGTTCACTAAGTCATTTTATCAAATGGTTCTTTGGTAAATGGTAAATAACCCGTCCTATTGTAAAAAGCTGGTCATCTCGATATTATTACAAGATGACCTTTTTTGTTATCTGGTTTTTGTTTTTCGGCAGTTTGCCGGTATCTCTTTTGACCAGGGCATAAGCTTCTTTAATACATCATCGGGAACGTTCCCTCTTGGATGCTTCACCAGTTCCGTCAAAAGATAGGAAAAAAACTCATAAGGTTTTAATTCATTGGCTTTCGCACTCTCTGCTATGCTATAGAGCAATGCACTGGATTTTGCGCCCTTTATGGAATCTATGATATGCCACGAGTGCTTGCCCACGCAGAAGGATCGTATGCTGCGTTCCGCATCGTTATTGTCAAGAGGTATTTCAGGGTCTTCAAGAAAGGCTCTTAAATACTCTTCCTGACTTATTGAATAAGAGAGTGCCGTTGTGAGTTTGGAACTTCCGCTCACTTTTTCATTTTGTATTTTTACCCACGCAAAATAAGCATCCACAAGCGGCTTTACCGACTGTTTTCGGTTATCAAGCCTTTCCCCGGCAGATGATTCCTTGAACTTATTGTCTAAATGATACATGGCATCTATGCGCTTTACTGCTTCCGCAGCTACTTCTTGTACAGAGCTTAGGTGAGCTCCCTTCTTTACAGCTTTTTTTATTTCTGCATACTTTCGTCGCGCATGGGCCCAGCATCCGGCCACGCGAATACTCTCTTCTTTCTTTGACAGGGTGTGGTATGGCTGATATCCATCTGTGATAGATACTCCCTTGTAGCCTTTAAGGTATTGTGCTATAACTTTTCCGTCACGGCTGCCAAGATATTCATAAAGGTACACCGGATAGTTGTCTTTACCGCCCGGTGAGTGGAACACCCACATATACTCTTTGCTGTGTTCAGGCATTGTAAATGGTGTTTCGTCACAATGTAGACTATAGTTCTGAGACGAATCATGTGTTTCATAGACAGCAGGATACCGGATACTGTTTCGGAACACATTGGCGCATCAGAATATATGCTACATACGTACAGTAACTGTTTAAAGGAGGAAAATATCCATGAGATTAGACATGCACTCCCATTCCACAGCCTCAGACGGGCAATATTCTCCCTCAGAACTCGTGAGGCTTGCATGTGAAAAAACACTGGAGATCTTTGCGATCACAGACCACGACAGTGTCAGCGGTCTTGAAGAGGGCGAAAAAGAAGCTAAAAAAAATAACCTGAGGTTTATTCCCGGGATCGAGATAAGTGCCATGGAGAACGAAGAGATACATGTACTGGGATATGAAATAGATTACGGTAACGAACTCATACTCAACTGCTGCGAGTATTTACGTAATAGCAGATTATACCGCGGAGACCGTATCTGTGATTTTCTAAGGAGTAAAGGGATCGATATAGACATAGACTCTATACGAGAAATAGCCGGTGACAGTAATCTGGGACGCCCCCACTTTGCCAGATATCTCATAGACACAGGATATGTTTCAGATAGAAAAGAAGCTTTTGATAAATATCTTGACACTCCTGAATTTCTGGAAGCTACAAGGTGTAAATTGCCCACAATTCCCCAATCCATAGATATCATCCATAGTGCCGGCGGCAAAGCCGTTCTTGCGCATCCTGCATTCATCCATAAAACGGATAATGAGCTCGAAGGTATGATTGCCCGCCTCAAAGAATACGGTCTTGACGGCATCGAGTGCTTTTACAGCAAACACAAAAAGAACCAGGTGGATTTCTACCTGGTTCTTGCTTATAAATATAACTTGAAAACATTCTGCGGCTCTGACTTTCACGGTGAAAATGTGAAGGAAGACGTTGCACTCGGGATGGAGTTTGATATGGAAAGATATGGAGATATCTTTATATTGCAATTGTAAACCGCGTTTTTTCCAACATAAACTTTGCTGATCAGATAACCCTTTAAGCAATCATCGGTTAGTCTATAGGGCATACCTCCGGTCTGAAGATGACATGATCTAGGGTTCTTCCCTTCCTTACCGCAATGAAAAGCTTGCTGAAATAATCATAGCCATCAGTTTCTATTTCAAAACTCTCAGAAAAGGGATCCGTATCATTTATTGTTGAATTCATCAGCAACCGCGCAGACTCCTCTTCCTCTTTATTGGCAATCTGTCCCGAAAAATACCAGGTAAATGAACTTGTGTCCGGTGCTCCGGTAGAGATTCTGTAACGCATACCATTGGTCTTAAAATTCGTTTTTCTTAAAGTAAGAGTTAGCACAAATTTCGTATCTGTCTCCGCAGTACCATTTGCCTCAATCCGTCCGTCTCCCAGATCAGTCCACTTTATGCCATCTCTTTCATGAGATGAGAAAACATATGGATAAGGTATGACATTATCTTTTTTTGAAACCGTTTTTTTCCGTAACCCCAGTTCTTTCAGAATTGCTTCCATATTTTCATTTATCTGTTTGAGCTCATCCTTCTGCGAATCCATAACTTCTTTTAAAGCAGCTATTTCTGTGCAGTATACTATATTTTTTTCTTTTAGTGTTTTTATTTCTTCCGTACAGGACTTAGCCTGCCGGTCACGTTTGCTGATGATGTTTGCAAGAATCTCCCTTTCTATATTGTGAAAACCCGTCACTTCTTCAAATGTACGAATCAATCTTATTATTTCTTCTTCATTTTCACATATGAAAGGATGTATATATTCCGCATATTCTCCCGTCATACGCCTTTTTTCCAGTTCCAACAAGTGATCATACCCGTTTTCTGCGGCCACCTTAGCCACCTCTGTAAGCCCTATTATATTGTGACAGGTCTTTTCTTTATCAAAAACTGCTTTCTTATGATCTTTCCGGTATGAATAAACTATTTCAGACACACCGAAAAAACGACCGGCCCTATGTAAAATCTTTACAAACCACACCGGATCCTGAAATCTTTTCAATGACGGGAAAAAACGTTCATTATCAAGAATAAGCTTACGATTATAAATGAAACGGTGAAAACCATAATCATACTGGTATTCCCGAAAAGAATAAAAACGATCTTCACTGAAAACATACCGGGCTGCACTTCCGGTAAATGAATTTTCTTCACCACTTTCTTCATAATACCTGGAAAAGCACCCTCCGCATATCAGTGCATCGTTATCTTTAGCTTTATTATACAGAGTCTCCAATGCTTTAAAATTGTAATATCTGTCATCCGGATCTATAAAAGCAACGTACTCACCCCTGGCTTCTCTGATTCCTGTATTTCTTGCCTCTCCTGCGCCTTGGTTCTCCTGATCGATAATGCGCATACGCTCATCCGTCCAGGCAAGTTCAGAAAGGATTTCAAAGCTTCCGTCTGTCGAACCGTCATTTACACATATTACCTCTATCTCCTGAAGGTTTTGCAAAAGCACACTCTCAAGACAGTAGCGCAGATACTTTTCCTGATTGTATATGGGTATTATCACTGAAACCTTTGGGGTTTCGTCCATTTCCTGCATGTTCATCTTTTAACCTCACTCATTTATCATTCAACCTTTACAAATTCTTTTGTACCGACGATCACCTCATTATCTCAGGCAAAAATGCCATTTAATTCTCTTGCCATATCTCCTACACGGTTCATTTGAAGATAATCGGTGCGGGTACGCCAGACGTTGTTTTTCTGCACGGCTGTTAATTCCCCCAATTTATCAGATATATTTTTTATATCATCCAGTGTATTAACCGGATCCCCGTGTTTATCCATACAAATAATATAATCGGTATCTTTGTAACATGAAACAAAATCATCTATACTCATCTCTTCCCAGCCTACTTCCGGATTATCGGAAAGCTTATTAACTCCGCCCGAGGCCTCACCTACTTTAGATATCACATCTCCTGTTCTTCTGACCAGCGCTTTGTTATCTTCCTTTATTATTTCCCGGACCTTTTAAAAAATTTTTTAATGAAACCAGATACTCGGCTAAAGTTTTATCACTACCATATAAAGACTCCATACACTCTCCTCTTTGAACTAAGATCACGATAACAAATAATCATTCTTTTTTATTTATTATCTATTACTCCCACACCGCTACCAAATGTATCTCTCCGTACTCAACAGGCTTTGACAGTATAAGACCGTCTTTGTGCAGAACATATTCCGTTCCCGGGGGTAAGATGCCATTGACTGCCTGAACCCAACTCATTTCCCCTGAATCAGAACGCACATACCAGCTGTTATCATATCTTCTGAATATTTTCCATCCCAAAAACTTTTTATTACTTTTGTCAAATCCTAATTCAGATAATTTACAAAGTACTGTAGGATTGCCAAACATAAAAATATTGTAAAGCGGTGAACAGTCACTGGCATCATCCATATAATATCTGACAACAATAGATGAGCCTGTCAGTACAGGAACATTCATTTCCCGGTTTTCAAACCAGTCTGTTTTTTGATAATAATGAACCGCATCCGATATAGAAATCACATCTGAAAGAGACACTGCTTTTCTTACAAAATCACAGTCAAAACTTATATCGAATGCTTTAATAAACTCTAACCTGAAAAGCTTACCCCATAACTCATAAACCGTTTCCATATCACATAGCCCATTCAGATCATTTGCATCGAAAAGGTTTTCGCGCGGCAACTTAAAGGTATATCCGTTAACAAAGTTGCTTAATAAATATATGTCCGAACCGTTCTTAACACACAAGCTTATTATTTTTTTCAGGATTCCTTTACCCATCAAGGTATCCGGATTGACGAACATAATATAAGCTCCCTGTGCATCAGATATGACAGAGTCTATTGTTTCATCATAAGCAAGTCCATGCGCATTCTTTATCTTAAATTCATCAAAAGCCTCTGTTAAATATTCCAGTCTTTCGGCTGTTTCTGATCCGGAAACGGCCGTTAAAACTTCGTATCCGTCAAGATCCTGCATCCTTAGCATTTCCAACAAACCCTTGACATCACCATCCAGACAGTCTTCAGGTATGATAAAAGAAATTTGTTTTTTATTGTTATTCCTATAGTAGAATGATGCGGGATCACTGACTATCCTGTTAAAATCACTTACATACTCTACAGGCATATCTCCCGGTTTATAAATCTTGCATTTTTTTATGTCGGAAAATATCTCTGAAGAATAAAAAATATACTCTTTGGGAGACTCATGCTTTTCAGATAAGATATTTTCCATATGCATTTTCACAATATTACGAAGGATTGACGGCTCTATATGGTCAGAAAACGGGGAGTCAGAATCTTTGCCAATGTTACATCCCTTTATTCTTTTTTTCAGATCCCTCCTATAGTACAGAAAATCATTTATCTTAAGAACACACTTTGAAAAAAGCATTAACCTGTTTAGGAAGAGACAATTTGTATCGCTTATATCCTTAAATTCTGTTAACGACAATTCTTTAGCGATCATTGATCTCCGGAAAACTACACCTTCGAGTCCGTAAATCCCATCCCAAAGATCATCGTTATCTTCCGGAACAAAAGTAAAGACAGTCTTTTCAGCAGTTTCCGGATCTCCTGCACATTTTTCTTTATTGATATATTTCAGATTTCCATACAGATCATGTTTAAAAATGGCTTTTTCACTTAAAACTGCATCGCACGGATAATTTTTTATTTCTCTCATTATCCTAATTAGAAAATCAACATCTAAAAAATCATCCGGATCTGCAAATACGATATACTCTGATCTTAACGACTTGAGGATTCTATCCATTATCATGCCATATCCGGTTCCGCCGACACTTTTAAATGACAATCTACTGTCATGTACGAAATATCCTTTTTGAGAGATTTCAGGATTATCAGAAACTATGATCACCTCGATCTTTCTGAATGATTGGTTTAAAATACTTTCCGCACAGCATATCAGATTTCTTTCAGAGAAGATCCCGATGGCAGGTATGATAACGGAAACGCTTTGACTTTTATCATCCGTATCGGATACGCGGCACAATTCTTTGTACTCGATCACCATTTCCTTATATTTTTCACGGTTCTTCCCATTGTAAAAATTATTATCACTGTTTTCCTGTATATCTAGTTTTTCAAATCCTTCACGGAGCAAAAAATGTTTCAGATGACCTCCAAAAATATCTCCCAATGAAGATATTTTTTCCATAAAAACATCAAGTGCCAGATTTACAAAACTTTTTTTGAAAAGTTCGTACTTTTTTTCACTTATCAGATATTCTTTAAGAGCTGACAGCACATCATAAGAATCTTTCCATCTGTACTCAATGCCCGTAGTCATACATTTCTTTACATTTATTCTGTGATGAATTAGCTTCTTGTTATTGAAAGTCATTCTTTCAGCGCAAGAGATAGCCGACATCACAAATGCTATATCCTCACAAGAGAAAACCTGACGGAAGGTGATTTCTTTTTCGTTAATAAACTTTTTTCTGAATAATTTGTTACAGACGGTATAACTTCCCATGTTAAATGCAATATCACGCACATCATCATTCGAAAAAACAGCTGATAAAGGCAGACTTTCTGTTTCATCTGTCAGATGATCTCCATCGTCCCAATGATCTGCTGTGTCAGGTGAGTTATAAGCAAACAAACAAATGTCTGCATCGTTTTGTACTGCTGAATCATACGCCTCTCTTATAGCCTCTTTCTCTAGGAAATCGTATGGCTCCAAAAAAAGGATATACTCGCCGGCTGCAAGGGAAACACCTTTATTTTTAGCGACGGCTATCCCACAATCACTATATTCCTGACTGATGAACCTCACCCTTACGTCTTTTCTACTGTACTTTTTCAGAATATCAACAGAACTGTCTGTAGATCCTGCATCAATACAGATGATTTCAATTTCTTTAAATGTCTGACCAAGTACGCTCTCTAGACAGTATTCCAAATAATTTTCTACATTAAAGACAGGTATGATAACAGACACCTTTATTAAATTATCTTTTGAATCTTTAAGCATTTTTAACTCCATTATAATTTAATTATCTGCTATCTCAAGCAGCAACAGATCGGTTTCAGTTAACGTGTCATCCTCTTTTATACTGTTATATGAAAGATAGCTTTTATAATTAACTTTTAACCGGTTTAATAATTTTTTATAAAGCTTTACTAAAATTCTTTTTGTTGACCCGTTTTCACTATGTTCAGCAGATCTTCGAAGTATTTCTTTTGTGAACGCAAGTCCGTATCTCAATCTTTCGGACAATCGCAGATTATCATTTTTTAAACGATCCCCAGCCTCAACCGTATAAAGTCCTTTATCTGTATATAGTATCTCAAAACAGTTCAGCAGCAAATCAACACAAAGAAGCTCTTGCCCATAATAATCTTCTGCACCTCTCAAGACACTTGATTGGGCTTCGGTCAACACACCTTCAAGCAATTTTTTCTTTATAATCATCAGACCTAAAGAAGGAAATTCCTGACCGGAATCAACTATATACAAAAGCAACTTTTCTCCACTGATCTCTCTCGAAGATACCTTATGCCTGAAGGCATTTTTATTAAAATACAATATGTCCGGTCTTTTTGCATCCAAATCCTTTTGTAGTATTTCAAAACATTCCGGCGCTAAAGAAATGTTTCCATCTGCCACATATAGATAGCTGCTCTTTGCTGCCTTTATGCCTGCTTTGATAATGTTATGCCTATCGTTTACCAAGGCTGTTGAGCGGGGTGATTTATGTGCTTTTATTACTGTCAGGTTATTATATATCTCGGAAAGGCCTTTTAATTCATTTAATAATTCGGGAATGATAGTATCCGTTCCGCCATGTACAAAAATAATCTCAAAATTCCTAAACGTCTGATCGTACAGCATTTTCATACAATTCCGGTATAAAGACACACTTTCCTCCCTAGAAGTACACGGGACAATAATGCTTATCATGCATGAATCATCGCTCTTATTTTTCCTTTCATTTTGTCTGATCATTTTCCTGTATTCGGCAAATGCTCCCAGCTTTGACAGGTAAAATTTATCTTTCCCTTCAATATCTAGAGACTTGAAGCCCTCCCTTATATAAAAATCAGAAAATTCCTCCTTATCATCTTCAGATATGTTCTCAAAAACATTCATGATCACTTTTAATGAATAATCGACAAGCTCTTTTCCCAGTTTTTCATCAAGACCAGTCTTTGAAACTATCTTTTTCAGTTTCATCAAATGCTCATACACAGATTTCCAATCAGATGAACTATTTTCCGACATCTGCTGCATACTCAAGCTTTTCTTGTGGTATAGATAAATATCTGTTTTGACGATACGGGAAGCATTAAGGACCAAATCTGCCATCAGCACTTCTCTATATCTTGGATTAGTTACATCAGCAATACTGATATCCGATCCTTTGATAAAATCCCTTCGGCAGATAAAACCGTAAGAAACTGCATGTATCCAATCAAAAATATTATTTTTTATCATCTCCCGGTTAAACACCTCACGTTCTGAAGGCATAAACAAGGACGGCTGCTCTGTTTCTGTATCTGGATAGATTTCCTTGAAAACACACAGGTCTGCGTTTGTTTTGTCACATCGTATAAGTGCCTTTTTTAAGCTATCCGATGCATAACGGTCATCCGCATCTACAAAGGTCACATACTCCCCCTTTACAATTTTAAGTCCGGAAATGAGAGCATCCCCTAGACTGCTCTCTTCATGCTTGTGGACAACGATCCGGTCATCAATATTTATATAATCCTGTATTATCTTTTTTTCTCTATCACACTCACTTTCCTTAACAAAAATACAGACAACCTCAATACTCTTTACCGTACACTCTATTATGCTGTCCAGGCAATTGCGCAAGAATCTGCTTTGGGGTCTGATCGTAAGTAGTATTGTTATCGTTCTTTCGTTCTCTAACACCTCATAATAGTATCTCTCCGGGTCTGCTGCTATCTTTCTGATTCTATTGTATATTCGATGACCTAAGATATCCTTTTTTAGGTATCCCGACTTAATCAACTGTTTTGTCTTGCTGTTGATACTTTTCACATAATTCTTTTTGTAATACTGTGCACTCCTGTGTATAGTGGCCGAATGTCCTATCGCTTTTTGCTGTGCCATTTCCATTGAAAAATCCGACAATATACCCTTTTCTTCCAAGTAATCCTGAACCATCTCAAACTCTGTATCCGTCGCATGTATCTTATCCTTGTTAAAAACAGAAGAGCCGGGATTGTCACGGCGGTTCATATAAAACGTATCATGCAACAACATGACCCGTTCTGCGAATATATGTGTTTTTATATAAAAACCATTATCCTGATACGAAGCACCCGGAGTCTCATTATGTCTAATATCATTAGCGTCAAGAAATTCTTTTTTGTAAATGCCGCACCAGGTATTCATAATATAATTGAGCCATTTTCGATCATCAGTGGGCTTGTATACAGTATTATATTCGCTTTCGTCCTGAATGATCCTGTTTAATAAAAACACCATATTTCCGTATTTGTCGTGTTTAAAACGGAAAAAGTCACTCCTTACAAAATCAAGCCGGTTTTCAACTGCGACCTCATACAGACGTCCAAACATATTCACATCCACAAAATCATCCGGCTCTATAATGGCTATATATTCACCCCTGGCTGCATCAATCCCCTGATTCATAGCATGACCGTAACCCCTGTTCTCTCCGGTTATTACAACGATACGAGGATCATTTTTGGCGTATTCATTTATTATATCAAGGCAGTTATCCGTAGAACCGTCATTTACACATATGATCTCTATATTTTCGAGAGTCTGGTATACCGCACTGTCAAGAGCAAGAGGAAGGTAATGAGCCACATTATATATAGGGAGTATAACAGACACCTTGGGTTTCTCTTCCGTATCGTATCCCTGTCTTTCCGACATTATACACATCATCTCGTTATACTGATCCCTGTTGTAAAAATCCTCCTCAGCCATTCCGTAAACATCAAGCTCTTCGAAAAATCTGAGTTTCAGCTGTTGGCGTATCAGGTCTGAAAACATACCACGAAATGAATGCATCACAAACAAAGAAAAGTCTATGGCCCAGTTTACGAATGATATCTTGAAATCTTCATATATCCACCTCTCTTCAAGCTCCTGCTTTAACCCGTATAAAGCCTTATAGAAACATGATGTGCAGTACTCCACATCCTTTGCCAGTGCCTTCATGTGCCCAACACGCTGATGTGCCAGTACTTCATCAACCGTTGAGATCCTTTCAGCAAGTGCAAGAGCTATAAATGTGAAACATATATCATTACTTGTATGATTGCTTTGAAACAAGATATTGTTACCGATTATGAAATCCTTGCGGAACAACTTATCCCAGGCAACGGCACTCGACATATTAAAAACCTTGCCCACGACATCATAAGATGAAAAGGGTCGGTGCGACGGCATCTCCCAATCTCTTAATGTCCAGGGTGTATCATGAAACTCACCGGTATTGTGATCATAGTGATTACTTCTAAACATACAAACATCGGCCTCTTCGGCTTTTGCACACTCGTAGACCCGTTCTATCATATGAGGCTCAAAAAAATCATCAGCGTCAAGAAATGACAGATACTCACCATTGGCCAGTTCCATTCCGACATTCCTCGCTTCTCCGGCATTACTGTGATCTTTTTCAACAACTCTTATCCTGGAATCCTTTTTCTCGTACTCCTTTAATATCCAAGGAGTGTCATCTGTAGAGCCGTCATCAACGCATATTACCTCTATTTCTCTAAATGTCTGGGCAAGTATACTGTCCAAACACTGACGGATATAATCTTCACTGTTATATGAAGGAACAATAACGGAAACCAGGATCCTGCGTATTTTCCCGTCCTCATCAAATTCAGCAGGCGAAAATATCCTCAAAGGATATTCTTCTTTTTTACACTCTGTAAACTCACCGATCATTTCTGGATCAAGCTCATCCTGTGCTGCCAGCAAAAGTTGTTGCGTTGTCTCCGCTCCTTGGGGATCCCTTTCAAAATCCAGTTTTTTCTTTATCAGTCTGAAGTATTCCGTATTTAATCTGTCATAGCTGGAATAGTGAAGAAACGGAAGTCCTTTTTCTCTGGATCTTTTTATCTCTTCAGTAATTCCCTGAATAACATCATTTAGCGCTTCTCTTGTCCATATTTTCTTTTTTCTTATCTTCCTATAAACATATACCACACGTGGTATCGCATAAAAACTTCCGGCCTCTGAAAAAGCCTTAGTCATAAACGGAGGGTCCTGAAATCTCTTGTAGTCAGAGAAAAACAAGGAATTATCTTTGATAAAAGATGTGTTATATATGAATCTGGTATATCCGTAATCAAACTGATAATCAGAGAATTCGATAAAGCCAGGTTCCTCAAATTTGTATTTCGCAAATTTTTCTTCAAACTCTGTACTGACAACCCCGTCAAAACTGCGACTGAAAGATCCTCCGCAGATTAGAGCATCATTTTCCTTTGCCGCATTATACATATCCTCTAACACACGATCATCCGGATACCAGTCATCTGAGTCCATAAATGCTATGAATTCTCCCACCGCTTCTCTCATGGCGATATTCCTGCAAAAACCGGATCCTGAATTACTCTCTCCTTCGATCAGGAAAAGACGAGGCTCATGCTCAGCATATTTCTTTATTATTTTAACGGAGTCATCTGAAGAGTGATCGTCAACACATATTATCTCTATATTACGCAAGGATTGTGAGCAGATACTGTCCAAACATTCAACTATATATTCTTCGGTATTATATACAGGTACTATAACAGATATTTTTGCATTTCCCTCGATTATGTCATTCCTGAAGTTATATTCTCCCCTGTCATAAAAATACTCTTCATCATGACCGGATATATCCAGCTCATCAAAAAACTCTTCGTAACATTTCTCCCGTAGCTTATATGATGCTTTCCGGTCAAGAGTATTAATGTGCCATATGATCAAATTCAGTGCCCAGTTTACAAAACTTCTTTTATATTTTTCATATACTCCGTCACTGGCAAGACTATCTTTTAAAAGCTTTAACGCCAAATAAACATTATCCCAAGATTTCTCTCTCGTTACTGACAATGACTTGTGTGCATTGACCCTGACATGACCAAGGGTTTCCTCTAAAACAAATATCTTTTTTGCCTTCACATAGGAATAGTAAGTGAAAAACATATCATTCGTGGTACGTATTTCCTGAAAACGTATCCCATATTCTGAGATCATTGATTTTCTGAACAATTTGTCCGAAGCCCATCCACAGCCCACATTAAAGATCAGCTCCGGTATATCTTCCGGAGAAAAGGGATTATGCGGTAATTTTTCCGGCATAATGCTCCAATTATTTTGCTTAAACAGATTATCTTTGTTATCAAAAAAATCAGACTGAAACACAACTATATCCGCATCCGCTTTTACAGCTGTTCCATAAGCCTTCTCTATGGCATCATGTTCATAAAAATCATCAGCATCTATGATGAAAAGATACTCTCCGTTGGCATTTTCTATTCCCAGATTCCTTGCTGAAGCTGCACCTTTGTGTTCCTGATCAAAAATCCTTATCCTATCATCTTTTTTCCTGTAGCTTTCCAGAATTTTTTTTGAACGGTCAGTCGATGAATCATTCACACATATTATTTCTATCTCTCTGAGAGATTGCCCAATGATACTGTCCAAACAGTTTTTAAGATAGTCTTCCATATTATATACGGAAATGATAACAGTAACCTTTATTTCTTTGTTATCAGAAACCTTGTTTTTAATACCCATTAGATACACTCCGCCTTTTTGCTTTTTTTTGTTTTTATTACAGCCTCCAATATAAAAATCCCTCTTCTCCGGCATCTTCAGTATCGTAAAGACCCTTTACATCTATAAGTACCTTTTCTTTTATTTCCTGCCTGTAAAGTTTGCTAATGTCGGAAATGGGAATGGACTTAAAACAATCATGTGCAACGGCAACAATAATACAATCCGCATCAGCCACATCATCTAATTTCGTTATATCTACACCATATTCCCTTTTAGCTTCATCCGCTGCTGCCCAAGGATCCACTACTACAGGCTCCACTCCGAATTCATTGAGTCGCTGTATGATATCACCGACTTTACTATTTCTCGTATCAGGACAATTCTCTTTAAATGTAAGTCCAAGTATAACTACCTTTGACTCTTTAACCGTCTGCCCCGCCAAGATCATTTCTCTGACAGCAGCATCGGCGACAAACTCGCCCATCCCATCATTTACAATACGTCCATTAAGTATTACCTTGCTATGATACCCCAGCTTTTCCGCCTGATATGTAAAATAATACGGATCTACACCTATACAATGACCACCCACCAGACCGGGCCTGAAGCCTAAAGCGTTCCACTTTGTGTTCATACCGTCAACAACTTCATTCGTATCTATACCCATACGATCAAACACCATAGCGAGTTCATTCATAAAAGCAATATTGATATCCCTCTGGCTGTTTTCAACAACCTTTATAGCCTCCGCAGTCTTTATGCTTGATACCGGATGCGTGCCTACTTTTACAACAATGTCATATACGTTTTTAATTTCTTCAAGCGAAGCACTGTCCATTCCTGATACGATTTTGGTAATATTATCCAAACGATGTTCTCTGTCACCCGGATTGATTCTTTCCGGACTATAGCCCACTTTAAAATCCTTGCCACATACAAAGCCCGACTCTTTTTCAAGAATAGGTATGCACACCTCCTCCGTAACTCCAGGATATACAGTAGATTCATATACGACTATAGAACCTTTGATCAAATTACGGCCTATTATCTCTGAAGCACCAATAATAGGATCAAGATTAGGAGTTCTGTCAAGATTAATAGGTGTGGGAACCGCCACAATAATAAACTTTGCCCTGTTCAGATTCCTCTCATCCGATGTAAACTCAACCTTTGAATTACTAATAACACCCCCTCCTACCTCATTGGTCGGATCGATACCCGAGTTATAGAGATCGATCTTCTTCGCATTCAGGTCAAAACCTATTACATTCAACCCTCTATTAGCAAAAGCGACAGCAATTGGCATACCTACATAGCCAAGACCCACTAGAGCCAAATTCTCTTCTCGGTTCAATAATTTCTGGTATAAACTCATCATATTTACCTCGTAGTCAGATTATTGTTTTTATCGCAGAAATATATAATCTGCGAAAAATATTATTAATTTATTGTATAAAATAAAATCGCTTTTTGTCAACAAAAAAATTAAAGTGAACCCCCTTTGTCAAGACAAAGGGGTTCACTTTAGATCGTGGACTTCCCCGCACGCCTCAGACCTGTCAGTACGTACTTTCCATTCTCTTCAAATTCGTAGTCCCTCGGAATGATCACAGCGTTTTTTATGATCTCATGTTGGTCAAAGATAACCGTCTTTAGAGTATCATGATTCATAAAATAGCCTCCACTGTAAAATATAAAATATATCTGCACAAATTATGAATAATAATGTAAACATAATATAATAAAAAATATTGTCCAGTATACAGGACAATATTTTTTATTTTCCCCGTTGTATACAGGACAATATTAGACTCTTTCTATTTTATACCCTTTTTCCTTAATTGCAAGATGGTACTGTATATAAACGATTACTAAATATACTCAACCGGTAACGCATACAGATCTGCACTAAGCTTCAACTTGTGATCACATGTACAAATTATCGCACCGGTTCCCCTCTTTTTGGACTTATCCTTATCCAGTACATTAAAAGCTGAAGTCATAGAGGCCGTTACATTTTTATTTTTCTTGATCTCTATAGGATACAAAGTGTTATTTTCTTCTATGATAAAATCTATTTCCGACTCCTCATACTCATTTACACTGTTTTTACGTTTATCCCGCCCCCTGTAATAATAAACATATCTGGTATGATCCAGCCCCGCATTTATATATGATTTAAGTATCTCATTAAGCACAAATGTCTCAAAAAATGCGCCATTCATGGCACCGGCCTGCAGTTGCTCCGGGGTTGTCCAGTTTGTTAAATGTGCAGCCAGTCCGGTGTCTCTGAAATAAATCTTCGGTGATTTCAATGCCCTGTTAAGATGGGAATTATAATAAGGCTTCAGCAGGTAAATGATACCTGTCTTCTCTAAAATACCGGTCCAGCTTTTTACAGTGTCGGCATCTATCCCCACATCGCTTGCAATATTTGAATAATTCAGTATATTACCGGTCCTTGCAGCACAGGAAACCATAAATCTGTAAAACGTGTCCGGATCCCTTACCTTCAAAATATCATAGACATCTTTTTCCAGATACGTACTTACATAGTCATTATAATATGTTCCCCAATCCCTCGGATCATCATCCTACAGTTCCGGATAAAACCCTCTGTGGATATATTCCCAGATATTCTCATATTTCTGTAAATGTTTTTCACGCTCTTTCAGGTACTTTCTATATAACTCACGATCACACCTTTGACTTTTTGCGAATTGTATTCGGAATTTGCCGCATCGTAACACATATGCTTATCTGCGTGCGACAAGTCTTTAACCAAAAAAGAAGACCACGGCTGTCTTTTTAGCGGTCAGCCTGTATTTGATACAGTTAATCCGTACCCAGAGTTTGGTTGAAGCAGTGTAACAACACAATATCAATCAATATTCTGTTCTGACATCTCTCGTTGGGCTTTATCAATTTTGATGTTCACACTAGCCTTTTCAAACAATTGTCGTTTCATTATTTCGCCTTCGTCAGAGGATTGCTTCCGTTCAAAATATAATGCCAGAAGTTTTAGAATATTACTTTCGATAATATCCAGGTCCGCTTTGTCTTTAAAAGACGCCATGTCCTGATTTTGAGCAAAATATATTAAGAAACCATCAAGGATTTTAAAAATGTCTTCGGTGTCATCACTGTAAATGTAATTTTCATTGTTAAAGGACAAGGCACCCTTATATGAGTCAATACTTTCATTTTTAAAGTAAAGAGGCATCTTTTCCATATCCAATTGACGGACCCTATCATTCACTATTGTCAAGAACTGCTTTTCTGATAATCCCCAATCAAAATTGTAGAAGAACTTAAAAGGAATACGGAAAAGTTCCTCAACTTTTTTATCTGAAAGCGCACATTCAAAAAAAACAGGATATTCAAAATGATCAGTAATTTCTTTAAAATAGTACCTTAATCTCATCTGGTCGAATAATCCCAGTACATCATCAACCGGTCTTACCACCGGTTTTATGTCATATCCTTTTATAAGTTCTTTACCAAAAGAAGAGGATTCACTATAATCCACATTTAACAAATTATCCGTATAACGTATTTTTAAAAATTCGCATATGTCTTTACAGATCGTTTCAGGATATAGTTTTAAATCCTCAAATTTTATTGCTCTATAATCAGTTTTTTTTGAAACGGAATATTTAACAGAGTTCTTAAAACCCCATAATGAACCATCTTTTCTTCTTAAAACACTTGCAAGACGTTTTAAAGGATCTCTAAATCCGGACAGTTGAACTTTATATTTAAATGATTCAAATATAGCCGCATAAATATCAGGATTAGGAATGTGCGGTTCAAATATCAAACACGGAGTTATACGATATTCATATGCTCGTTCCGGTCTGCAAAAATAATCCTTAACAATATAATAGGCTTTAAAAATATCCACAACTGTTATATATTTTTCACATAGTATTTTTTCAATCAGATCAATAAAAGCATCTGCACCAGGATATTTATCCTTATCCTTAGGATGGCCGGACCAGGAAAAGCATATTATATCTTTATTTTTTCTGAAAAAAGAAATGATCCTTTTTGTTTCATATTTGAAATCCGTATCACTAATTATCTCCAGGTATTTTTTTGAATCATTAAGCCGCTCACCCAATAATTTAGTACCATTATGTAATGCCCATAAACGCACTATAATAGTGTCGTCAGATCCTGCTATTACATGAGATATAAAATCGGATCCGGCAGCACCTCCTTTCAAAAAATAACAGATCCTGTTAAGTTCATCAGGGGATAACATTTCAGGTTGCATAGAGCTGTAGTCAATATCAAATTTTTCTTTAAAATCCAGGGGATATTCGTCTATCGAAGATTTGCCAAGCAAAAAAATATACTTTTCAGTTTGTAACAGTTTATCGATGTCATTCAGGCACAACATTAAATAAAAAGCCGCCGGATCATCATAATACAGATATATATGATTGTCTTTTGCACATTTTTCACTATCCCGAATAACAAGTGTAAGAAAGTCAAACGTATCTTCTACAAAACAATTATTCAAGAGCAACGGAAGATCGTTCAATTTCTCAAGATTAAAAACACTTTTCTTTAAAACAACCTTTTTAGTTCCCCAACATACGTAATATTCAAAAGTCTCATCATCAAACCAAATAGCAGAAGGATACTGATCATAAAATGCGTCTTTTTCATTAATAAAGAAATATCGATAATCAGAAAGTAATCCTTGTGCTTTTTCTACTATGCATTCTATTTTTTTTTCGTCAAACAATTTTATAATCATTTTAAAAACATCCTTTAAAAACTTTTTATACGGAATCCGGTGACGGAAGCTCTAACACTTTACCAAATATTTGTCGTTGTTTCCAAAGATTACAATTCCAACACGGAAGATCTTTGTAATATTCCGGATCCGGATCATGGAGTAACAAAAACTCTTTTAATCTTCTTACATCCTCGCTATTTATGCACGCTTCAAGTCCATCCTCGAAGAGATTGGGCTTGAAAACATGTTCCCAGGAACGGCAGCATCCCAGAAACATACCATCCCAGTTAAACTGCGGATCAAAAAAACTTGCAAACAGTCTTCGTTTAGATAAGGCAATTCATACTTTTCAAGATACTCTGCCCTTGTTATCTCAGAAAGTCCGGTTTGAGCCTTTAGCAATTCGGGATTTGATGGCTTATAATTACCAAGATAATTAAGTTTAAACCATATCGGGATTCCCAGTTCTTTTGCAAGACCTTTTGCCTGCTCTATTTCACCTTCATTAAACTCATTGGGAACAAACTGCCATCTCATTTCAGGATAATGACTGCCTTTCTTAGTTTTTATATTAATCAATTTTTTTATGTTGGCAATCACTTTGTCATAATCCCCTCCCCGTCTATACTGTGAATATGTTTCCTGTGATGCCCCGTCAATGCTAAATGAGATAAACCTGAATTCATAATCAACCAATGCCTGCAGCTGCTCATCTGAAACCGTGTTAAAATTTGTTCCCATATCGGCTTCGAGCGCCACGCCTTTTTGATATGAATATTCCATGATTTTTATAAGATCGGGATTGAGAAAAATCTCTCCATTATTCGATAACTCTACCCGCTCTATTTGTGGATTATCATCCAAAAAATGTTTAAAGTTTTCAAATTTCAAAAATCCCTTTCCCAATCCAAATGCATTATTTTTTTGTATACCGCATCCGGCACAACATAACTGGCAGTGTGTCGAAGCATCAATCCGGATCGTTTTGGGCAGTTTTTTTGGATAAAACCAGTCATGGTATTTTATACGCACATCTTCAATTTTAGATTGCATGTCCAATGGTAACCGTTTTATCTGTTCTACAAGTATGGCTTTTCCATATTTTTTTTCTTCTGTGCTGTAATCTTTATTTGAATCACTAACAGCATCTATAGATTTTATAATGAGTTTTTGTAAATCTTTTGAAACTGCTTTTCTTTCCTGTGGCATGTCTATGTAAAAATCCACCCATCGTTTTAAAAGCAATGCGTATCGAACAGGCGGCCTGGCTCCCTCCCATGCAGAGAAATAAGGTTGCATGGGTAATAAACGGTTATATACTTGATTGGCATATAAAGAGAAGAACTCCCGACCCCATTCATCATGATGTGGCAGACGATTCCACTCTTCACGAAGATATGCCAAACCGTAGATTACTTCTTTCTCCATTTCCTGAATATCGGTATACCTGTATAATTCTCTTATTGCAGACAGAAAAAGGGTTTGAATGTATTCTTTTGTGTATTCATTTTCCGGTAAATATTGCATAGCGTATTCTACAAGTTTATGAAAAGAATCAAAATAATACCTTAATTCTTTTGAACCGGTACTATGAGTAATAGAATTATATCTTTCACAATAATAATAAAAAGCCTCGTCAGAAAAAGTAATACTATTTGTTCTTGAACAACACTGTAGCAAAAAAACAACATCTTCTGCCCGATAATCCAAGCTATATCTGACATTTTTCGACAAGATATAACTTCTGCGATAAATCGTGTTTTGATGCCCTCTGGTAAAAGCTGCATAAAGGGGTACTCCTTTCGCAAGCTTGTCACGAAGAAATTGATTTGCCATGGGACGTTCCCACAGTGGTGAACCATCTTTTTTTTCACATATCGTCAAACCTTTTACAATATCAGTCTTTTCATTTTTCGCCTTCATGTACAACAACTTCAGAAAATCAAGTGCTACGTAATCATCAGGATCTACAAAAGATAAATATTCACCTTGTGCCATCTCAATTCCTTTGTTTCGAGAGTAGCCCGGGCCCATGTTCTTTTCGTTTTTCAATATGTGTATGCGTTTGTCTTCAGTAGCAACTTTACGCACCTTATCCATAGAATCATCAGTACTGCAGTCATCAATTATGAGAATTTCTATTTCATGAAGCGTCTGATTCCTTAAGGAATCGATACAACGAATAATACCTGTACCCGGATTGAATACAGGGATAATAACGGATACTTTCAGTATATTTTCAAAATTTCTCCCATAACGCTCCATTGAAACTTTCCGTAGCAATTCAGCTGTATGAATTTTGTTTCGGCTGCATTCATATTTGAACGATAGTTCCGGATCGGCCTGCAATAGTTGATCACTGATACAGGTTTCGAATTTTTTAACTATTTCTGAATCTTTTTTTGTATCAATACAATCTTTAAAATAAAAAAGCAGCATTTCCGTAGTCATTGAAGCACAGGGTTCTTCTTTATTCAAAAAATGTGAAATTTCGGATATATATCTTGGAGACGCAGCAAAACCACCGTTATAATCAAGAACTTTTTTTACCCTTCCAAGATAATCTTCCCTGTGAATATCGAAAAGATCCCTTTCTACTAACCATTGATAAAAAAGTCTGAGCACTTCAACTGCCTCATGCTGAAAACATATCCTTTTTCCGGTTAAAGAACCCGGATTAATAAAAAGTCTGTAAGTCAAAATCGGGTCATCTAAAACAAATATCCTCTCTGCAACAGACAAAGCTGTATAAAAAAAGAATGCATCTTCCGAAGCTCTTGTTTCGGAAAAAATAATTTCATTATCTTTTATAAAATTCGTGTTATATATTTTATTGTATACCCATGGTTGAAAGGATTCATAAAGATCGTCGATGCAATAGTGCGAATATAATATATTTTCATGGAATTTTTTTTCATCAAACCCTCGTACGGTTTTCGTATTTAATATGTTATCCTCCTGAAACATTTTACATATTACAATCTGGGCATTATTCATGATTGCCGTTTCATAAAGCTTTTTCAAATAATCTTCAGAATATTCGTCATAAGCATCAGCAAAAATAATATATCTCCCCTTTGCAATAAAAAGCCCGGTATTTCTGGCAGATCCGGGACCGCCATTTTCACGGACAATATATCTGAATCGGGGATCATTTTTGCAAAATTCACTGACTATATTTTCTGTATTATCTGTGGCACCATCAATCACACAAATAACTTCAAACTCTGTAAAACTTTGTTTTGAAAACATGGATAAAACTTCATTAACAAAGGCTTCACAGTTATACATAGGAATAACTACTGTTATCTCAGGATTAACTTGCACTTCACGAAGACTATCACAATGATCCTGATTTGAATATAAAGCTTCTCTTTTTTTTATGTATTCGGCAAAAACAGGTGAAATACTTTCCGGATCATCCAGGTCTCTGTCATAGATTTCAATAGATTCTTTTTTTATGAGTTCCTGCATACGACATCTGTTTTCATTACGTTCTTTAACTATATTATTACGATTCTGCAGTCTCTTTATTTCATCATCATCCGTATTCTGTTCCGGCTTTAATATTTGCTCTGCCCCTTTATCTCCTAAACTGTTTGTTAATATTTGTATTACCTGACTGCTTTTAATTTTGATCCAAGGCTCATCACAATTAAGGATATGTGCCATTTCTTTTGCCAAGAGAGGATTTACACTGTTTTTCATCTCATAATTTAATGCACCGTCCATCCAATATAAGTAATCAGACAAATAATATTTTAGCAGATCACGTTCATGCATCCAGTGGTAAAGCTTTTGAATCTCCATCAATGCAATTTGAGAATACTTACCACGACTGGATGAAATAGAATGCGGATTGATAAACCTTCTGATCTTTATAAGATCATCATGTATTACAACGATCCTTTCAGCACAAGCTGTCAGAGCTATAGAAAAAAATACATCGTTGGAAGCTCTTGTTTCTGAAAACTTAAGTCCATGTTTTTTTATAAAATCCAACAAGATCATTTTGTTTGAAATCTGAACATCGATCTTACTTATCAAACGTTTAGTTTTTTTTGCAGAATACAATCTTCCTTCAAGAAGGCTATTTTTTGAAAATCCAATTGTCCTGCCTTTCTCTTCTTTCATATAATCAAATGTTATGGCACCACATACAGCTATCTCAGCATCATTTTTTTCAGCTGCTTCATAAAGTTTACGCAGATAATCTTTACTGTATTCATCATCAGCATCTGAAAATACTATATACTTACCTTTCGCAAGATTCATTCCTGTATTCCTTGCAGCACCGGCACCTCCATTTACCCTCACTACATAACGGAATCTGTCATCGGTTTCGCAGTATTTTATAACTTCTTCTTCCGTTCCGTCTGTTGCACCATCTACTATGCAGATCACTTCATAATCAGTAAATCTCTGGTCTGAAAACATACGAAGAACCCCTTGAACAAACTCTTCGCAGTTGTACATGGGGATCACTACAGACACCCTGGGCGTATGTATTTTATCTTTCTTCATAAATTTCCTCCATTGTTTGAAATTCGTCCAAAAGCATGTTTAAGTAATAATTAATTTTTTCTCATTGTGCAAAAGGTATAGACTCAGGTATTTGAAAATCCCTCCCATACATGTCCTTCGAAACCTGTCTTAATAATTCGGCAGTATGAATCCTGTTTTTAAAAGCTTTTAGCTCAAAAGATAACTCAACATCAGACTCTATTATTTTCGGACCTAAATTATTATTTATCTCGCATTCTCTACGAGCTGCATATTCCGCTGTTAAACCCTCTTTTAGATAGTTGAGTATCTCTCCCGAAGTCATAAAAGAAAAAGGCTCCTCTTTATTAAGCATATGAGCAAACTCTGAAACAAATCTCGGAGTGACCTCGAATGCCCCGGTACAAGTTAATACAGAATTTACCTTTCGCAAATAATCTTCCAAATGAATATCCAAAAGCGAATGTTCCTTTAACCATCCGTAAAACAATCTGAGACTATCAACTGATTCGTGCTGAAAACGTGCTCTCTTTCCGGTTATAGAGTCAGGGTTTATAAAAAGTCTGTAATTTGAAAGCGAATCATGTATCATAAGTATCCGGTCTGCTACAGACAAAGCCGCATATATAAAAAACGAATCTTCAGATACCCTTGTCTCAGGAAAGCGTATTTTATTTTCTCTCACAAAATCTAAATTAAATAATTTATTTTGTAAATTTGATTTTATGGAAACAAAAATGTTTTCAATATTGTCGTGTGAATATACTGTATTTTCATGAAAGAGTTTTTCATCAAATCCCCGAATAGTTTCAGTCTTTGATATGTTGTTTTTTTCTGCAAAACGACATATTGCTATCTGGGCATCATGCTTAAAAGCTATATCATAAAGCTTAAAAAGATAATCTTCAGAATATTCATCATCCGCATCAGAAAAAATGATATATTTACCCTCAGCCATATCTAAACCGGAGTTTCTCGCAGCTCCCGGACCTCCGTTTTCCCTGACAGTATAACGAAACCGCAGGTCACTTTCACAAAACGCGCTTACCAACTTCTCAGTATTATCTGTTGCGCCATCAATAACACAAATTACTTCAAAATCAGTAAACCTTTGCCTGGCAAACATTGATAACACCCCGTTTACAAAATCACCACAATTATACATAGGGATAACTACAGACACTTCGGGGTTGTTTTTTTCTAATTCTTTTGTTTTATTTTTGAACATCATCCCTGTTTCAAATGATATAATAGATAACCGCCTAAATTCCTCATTGCTATCTAATATGATCTTTGGATCTTCAGTGAGGTTGATGACCGATAACAGTGCTTTACAATATTCATCACATTTATCCTTTAACTCGGGATATTTCCTCATTTCTGATTTGTATGCCTCATATCTGAATGATAATTTGCCTGTCAGATACTTGTAATCATATTGGTTGATTTTTCGTTTTTTTCGAATGAACCTCACGACATCATCTAATGCTTTCAAACCATCAAGATGCACGTAAAAAGATGCATCTATTGATAATGACCCGCTTCTTTGAACATAATAATAAACGGCATCTTCATCAAATACAATATCATTTGTCTTATTGCATATTTTAAAAAGAAATGTGACATCTTCTGCTTTTAATGTATTTCCGTATCTTGCGTCACCATCATCAAATAACCCATGCCTGAATATAGCTGTTTGATGTTCAAAACTAAAAAGAACACAAAGCGGTTTTTCTTTTTTTAGTTCTGTCTTTATTTTTTCGTTGAGTGTGTGACAATCCGAAACGATCAGTTCTCCAGCATCTGATACTTTTTGTCGTACCCCTTTTGCAATATCATGCCCGTTGTTTTCCTTGGCTTTCCTATACAGACGTTCATAAAAGTCTGTTCCCACATAATCATCAGAATCCATAAACGAAATGTACTCACCTCTCGCAAGATCAATTCCGTGATTTCTGGACATCCCGGGCCCCTTATTTATCACATTGGAAAAAATGCGTACACGGTTATCCTCTTTGGAAAATGATTCAACTTTAGATAGTGAATCATCCGTGGAGCCATCGTCCACAAAAATGAATTCCATTTCCTTCAATGACTGTTTTTTAAGGCTGTCTATACATGTTTCAATATATTTTTCAACATTATACACCGGTATTACAACAGACACTTTCGGCATATCTTTAAAAGAACGGCCATACTTTTGGGCTGACAGTTCTTTCACGTTTCTGATAGTTCTAAGCGCCGAAACATATTCCGATAATTCTCTTTCTTCATTATCACGATCCCTATTAATATCGTTGTCTGCAACAGTTCCTCTGATCAGATCCTCATACATTTTTATAAATCTGTTTTCTCCGCCTATGCTTAGTCTTAAAGACTTCATAAGAAGTGGCGTATCCATACCTGCCCACGGCTCATCTTCATTGATGGTTTTAACAATCGCATCTGTAAATCCGGCATTCCCTCCGAATCTGATATTATACCCGAGAGCCCCGTCAAATGCGGAAATAAAATAGTCTTTATATTTAGGGAGATGATGATTATCTTTAAGCCACTGCCACAATTCTCTCGTAACTTTGATACTGTCTTCAATATGGTTTCCCCGGTTTGATGTTATGGAACATTTATTGATATGCTTTCTGTAAGTCACCAGCTTTTTGTGGACAGCAACTATCCTGTCTGCAGAAATCCTGCTAGCATGATCAAAAAACCAGTCGTTTGAGACATAAGTGTGTGAAAAACGCAGTCTGTTTTTTTCAACAAAAGACTTTTTAAACATTTTATATTGGATACCTACATCAATTGATGTACGTAAGATTTTCAAGTCTTCCGGCTTTATCACTGCACCATTCGGAAATACACCGGTATCAAAGCCATGTTTATCCTTTTTTGTACCAAGCCTGAAATCTATCATTTCTGCAAGACACATGGCAATATCGGCATCAGACTTTTCTGCCGCAAGGTATAGCTCCCTAAGAAGCTTGTCTGAATACATATCATCGGCATCAACCCATATGACATATTTGCCCTTTGCAATTTCAAGACCGGTGTTACGTGCCTCCCCGGCACCAAGATTTTCCTGTACTACATACTGGAATCGTTTATCCGTATTACAAAATGCGGCAACTATTTCCTCTGTACGATCTGTTGCTCCGTCAATCACACAGATAAGCTCAAAGTCTTTAAAACTCTGATTTACAAATGTATTAAGAAGTTCAGGAACGAACTTTTCACAGTTATACATTGGAATAATAACGGAAATCTCACTTTTTCTTCTTTCTTCCTGCATTAAAAACTTCCTTTTGGCAATATCTGATTTTTGTAAACATTAAAGGTTAAAATAACTACAACCTCACTCTTTAGAGGATAAATCAAAAAAAACTTTCGTTAACATAAGCTGTTTTTTTTGGCAAGACTTAATAAAATCATCTGCTTCATCAGAATAATAAAATTTGGGGATGCGATGATTAGTACTGCAACTGCATCTCTTCTTTTGACATTTAACAGCGTATAACCAATCATCTTTAATAAAAGGATTTTCGTGAAAAATATTATCCTTTTTTGTAGCATGATCACAAACCATACCATATGCTGTTCCATCAGTTTTAATATTAATAATACTAACACCGGCACAACATGACATACCTTTAAATTCATAGCCGGTAAGACTCTCAAGCGTGTTCTGATCAACATTTTCTCTTAAAACACTATTACCTATTCTTCTGTCTACATAATACTGTAACTTTATATAAGAACGAGCTTTTGCTTCATTATCGCATTTAATATTTTAAAAATGTTTTCTGGCATTTCCTATCCACAAAAGGTGAGTATCATCATAACGACTATCTATGTTAACAAAACCAGGTGGTTCCCTTAATAGAGTAATATTAAGATCAAATTTATGCTTTTTTCTTAATTCACAAAGTCTATTAAATGTATTTTGTATTTTTTCAAAAATATCCGGATGAAGCATAACCTTAAAACTGATTGTCACTTTATCGGAGAGTTCTTCTACTATATGTACAAGCTTATCAATCTGAGCAAATTCAAAGTGAATTGATATAATAAGGATTATACCTGTGTGTTGAGCCGCTTCCTTCAATGAAGAAATAGTTCTCTCGCCAAAATTTCCGTTTGTTATAATACAAATCTTATTTAAACGGTTACCCAAGTAATCGGTACAGAGATTAATAATTTCAGGAAAATTCGGATGTAATGACGGCTCTCCTCCCAATAATGTAATATCATAAAATGGTCTATTGGCAGCGGCTATATGCTTAAGCGTCGTTTCAGCCTGTTCCAAACTGCAATAATTCTTTTTATACCCTGACTTTGAAAAAAAACAATAGGAACATCTGTAATTGCAATCATCCGTAATTGTCCAATTAACCTGTAAACACATATTATCAAAATAAGATTGTGAACCCTGGCGAATGATTGTAACCTCATTTTTTTCTGTGGCAAAGGGTAAACTTTCAGGTGTATGGAAATCTCTCCCGTATCGATCTTTTGAGACCTGTCGTAACAGTTTGATACTGTTTGCCATATTACGATTTTTTTCCATTTCTTTTATAAGAGCCTTATCAGAACTGAATTCAGCAGATGATAATAGTTTCTCAAGAGTCTTCACATTATTTTCTAAAACCCCAACTCTGGAAATTACAGGCAATATTCCGATCAATTCGCCTGAGGTCATTTCTTTCCATGGTTCCTGTGTATTCAGTATACTTGCCATTTTACTTATAAAGGCAGTATTGGTCGCATAGGAAAGATCAAGTCCGCATTCATTGGCAAAAACCTGTAAATAGTCCTCAAAATACGATTCGATCAGATCATTAAGTTTAAGCCATTTGTAGAGTTTTTCCAGCTCCTCTGCCGCTTCATGAAGGTATCGCCAGCGATTACTCATTAAAGATTTTTTATTGATATGTCTTCTAACTTCTATAAGTTCGTCACTAACCACAGAAAACCTTTCAGCTTTGGAAAGTGAAGCAAAAGAAAAAAAGAAATCATTTGCAATATGTGTTTCCGAGAATCGCAATCCATGGGATAAAAGAAATACCCTTAAATAAAGTCTGTTAGTTATCCTTACACCCACCGAAGTCCACAATTCATCTACATCATCCTTACTGTAACATATTCCCGGTTTTAGTTTCTCTGTATTGTAACCATAATTGTCAACATGAATGTAACTGCCTATCTCATAATCAAAACATGAACATTGTGCGATAACAAGTTCAGAACAGCATTCTTTTGCCGCATGAAACATTTTCTTCAGTAAGTCCAAGCTATACACATCATCTGCGTCACAAAAAACAATATATTCCCCCTTTGCAATATCCAATCCCGTATTCCTTGCAGCGCCTGCACCTCCATTCTCCCGCACCACATACCTGAACCTGTCATCGGTTTCACAGTATTTTTTTACCTCTTCCTCAGTACCATCTGTCGCACCATCTATGACACAGATTACCTCAAAATCATCAAATGTCTGATCTGAGAACATGCGAAGAACCCCATGAACAAACTCCTCACAGTTGTACATGGGGATTACTACAGAAATTTTTGGTAAATGTTTTTTTTCTTCCTGCATATATAAAATTCCTTATTAAGAAAAAATAATGTTAATCAATAGGACAGATTTCCGGTTTGAAGATCAGATGGTCCACAGTCCTTCCCTTCTTTATCTTCAGATAAACGGTTCCGAACCAGTCATAACCACTCGTATCTATTTCATAGGTTTCCGCAAACCCATCTGTATCATTAATTGCTACTTCTCTCAAAAAGCACCATTTAGAATTTTCACCCTTATGCTCACCTATAGTCCCGGCAATAAACCAAGTGAGTGAACTGACATTTTCAGCTCCTGCAGATACCCTGTATCGTTTATTATTAGTCGCGAAATTTGTTGTTCTCGCCGGCAATGTCAAATTGAACTGAGTATCTTTTTCAGCCGTTCCTGTTGCTTCGATCCTTCCGTCTCCCAGATCAGTCCATTTTATACCATCCTGTTCTTTGCTTGTTTCTAAATACGGATAACTGAGGACATTGCTGTTTTCTTTTTTTACAACCGTTTTTTTCTTAATCCCCAGTTCTTTGAGTACCCCTCCCATGTTCTCATTAATCTGTTTTAGTTCCTCCTGTTCTGAATCCAATGCTCTTTTTAAGGTTCCGTTTTCAATGCGGTATTTTTCAACATCTAAGTGCAGCTTTTCCAGTTTTTCATTTAGCGATGCAGTCAGCGAGTCACGTTTAGTGATTATATTTGAGAGTATCTCTTTTTCAATATCCTCAAATCCTGTAACTTTTTCAAAAATGTGAATCTGTTTAGTTATCTCCTCATCATTATTGCAAATGTAAGGATAGGCAAATTCTGCATGTTCTCTTACCAAACGTATCCTTTCCAGTTCAAGCAAATGGTCATATCCGTTTTCTTTGGCAAACTTTGCCACATCTGTAATACCGGTAACGATATGACATACCTTTTCTTTATCAAAAGCCCTGTCCTGATGACCGCTGCGATAAGAATATATTTTTTCAGACACACCAAAAAATCTTTCTGCATTATGCAGAACCTGTACAAACCATACGGGATCCTGAAATCTTTTCAACGGTGGAAAAAACAGACCATTTTCAACAATAAGCTTTCGATCATAAATAAAACGGTGAAACCCGTAATCATACTGGTATTCCCGGTATGTATAAAAACGATCCTCGCTGAATACATATCTTGCTTCACTGCCGGTAAAAATATCCTTTTCACCTTGCTTTCCTTCAAAAGAGATCGTAAAGCCGCCACCACAAACCAAGGCATTATTGTTTTTAGCTTTATTGTACAGAATTTCTAATGCCTTAAAGTTGTAATACTTGTCATCCGGGTCTATAAAAGCAAGATACTCTCCTTTAGCCTCCCTTATCCCCACATTTCTTGCCTCTCCAACACCTTTGTTTTCCTGATTTATAATGCGCAGGCGCTCATCTGTCCAGGCGAGTTCCGAAAGTATGTTAAAACTTCCGTCGGTTGAACCGTCATTTACACATATAACCTCTATCTCCTGAAGGTTCTGCAAAAGAACGGTCTCAAGACATTCTCGCAAATACTTTTCCTGATTGTATATCGGTATTATTACCGAGACCTTAGGGGTGTCGTTCATTTCTTAAATCTCCTTTCAAATCGCTACACATGATTAAGGATTATACGCCTTATATCTGTTTTTATCAAAGGGTTGTTGCACTTTTATAACCCTGCCGCCAGACATATCAACCTTGCGATAACGGCTCCAACCCAGGCTATGCCGCACTGCCAGAAAGCAAGCCCTACAGCCCACTTAACCCCCATCTCCCTTCTTACTGCTGCCACCGCCGCAACACATGGAGTATACAGGAGACAGAATATAAGGAGAGGTATTGCTACTGCCGTACTCATGACTGAGGCCACGTTGCCTGAAGGTCCGAAAAGAACTTCAAGGACCGATACCACGCTCTCCTTTGCCACAAATCCGCTTATTAGCGAACTTATTATCCTCCAGTCTCCCAACCCGGCTGGTGCAAACACCGGGGAAATGGCACCTGATACCAGAGCCAGCATACTGTCTCCCGCGTCTTCCACAAGATTAAAGTGAAAATCAAAGCTTTTAAAGAACCACACAGCTACGGTAGCTATAAGTATCACGGTAAAAGCTTTTTGAAGGAAATCCTTGGACTTATCCCACAAAAGAAACAAGGTATTCTTCACCCCGGGCATCCTGTAGTTGGGAAGCTCCATGACAAATGGTACCGCCTCTCCTTTAAACAGGGTTTTCTTAAACAATAATGCCACCAGGATACCTGCAACGATTCCCAGGACGTATATCCCCGTCATGATAAGTCCTCCCATACCGGGGAAAAATGCACTTACAAAGAACCCGTAAATGGGAAGCTTCGCAGTACAGCTCATAAACGGCGTAAGAAGTATGGTCATCCTGCGGTCTCTTTCACTGGGAAGGGTTCTGGTGGACATTACCGCTGGAACAGTACATCCGAATCCTATAAGAAGCGGCACAATGCTCCTGCCTGAAAGCCCGATACGCCTGAGAAGCTTATCCATAAAAAATGCAACCCTTGCTATATAACCGCTGTCTTCCAATATGGATAAAAAGAAGAACATGATGACTATGATGGGAAGAAAACTTACAACACTTCCCACACCTCCTATTATCCCGTCTATCACCAGACCCTTTACGGCATCATTTACCCCTCCCGCAGTCATGGCACACTCTGCAGATTCCGCAAGAAAGTCAATCCCCATGGAGATCAGATCCTGCAGCCATGCACCTATCACATTAAAGGTAAGGAAAAATATAAGTGCCATTATCCCGATAAAAACAGGGAGTGCCGTGAACTTACCCGTAAGTATCCTGTCGATACTCTGACTTCTTTTATGTTCCCTGCTCTCAGCCGGATATGTTACACATCTTTGACAGACCCTGTCTATAAATGAAAAGCGCATATCAGCCATGGCAGCGTTTCTGTCCAGGCCTCTTTCTTTTTCCATCTTAACAACTATATGTTCAATTGCCTCAAGTTCATTTTCATCAAGCCCCAGCTTCTCCCTTATCAGATTGTCTCCTTCTACTATCTTTCCTGCTGCAAATAAAACAGGGATATCCGCCTGCTTTGCCCGGGACTCTATAATATGCTCCACGGCCTGAATACAGTGGTGTACTGCCGCCTTATTCCCACCGCCGTTGAAACGCTCTCCGGCAATGGGCAGCTCGCCGTATCTTGCTATATGCACAGCATGTTTTACCAGTTCTTCTATGCCCTGATCTTTGGCCGCCGAGATGGGGACCACAGGGGTTCCCAGCATTTCTTCCATGGCATTAACATCTACGGAACCGCCGTTGCCCGTAACTTCATCCATCATATTCAAGGCAACCACCGTGGGAACTCCCATTTCCAGAAGCTGCATGGTCAGATAAAGATTTCGCGCCATATTGGTGGCATCCAAAATATTTATAATGGCCTTTGGTTTTTCCTCAAGGACAAAATTTCTGGAGACTATCTCTTCACCGGAGTAAGGTGACATGGAATAAATTCCCGGAAGGTCTGTGATAAGGGTATTCTTGTGACCCTTGATAACTCCGTCTTTACGGTCCACAGTAACTCCCGGGAAATTTCCCACATGCTGGTTTGATCCCGTCAACCTGTTAAACAGCGTAGTCTTTCCGCAGTTCTGGTTTCCCACCAGCGCAAAGGTAAGGGTTGTTCCTTCAGGCACCGGATCTCCTGATCCTTTCTTGTGAAATTTTCCTTCTTCGCCAAGCCCCGGATGCTCCGTCTTTTTTTCTGTTCTTTTTTCCTGTCTTTTATCCGATGGTTCTTTTTTTTCCGCAGGTGACACAACTATCTTTTTTGCTTCATCTTTACGAAGTGTGAGCTCGTATCCGTGTATGCGAAACTGCATGGGGTCGCCCATGGGAGCAAACTTAATAAAGGTGATCTCCACCCCCGGGATCACCCCCATATCCAGCATATGCTGACGCAGCCCGCCTTCACCTTCCACTACATCTATGACTGCGGTCATACCTTTGTTTAACTCATTCAGCCTCACACTTTTTTACCTTCAATCTATCAGTTAGTTATCGCTAAACAAGTTTTACATGGCTAACTCAGATTTGTCAAGATACACCCCTCATCCTCCGGTTATGATCTTTTTTTCTTTTCTTTTTTGTAATCTGAATAAAGCCTGCGTATTTCACCGTATGAATAATTATATTCTGAGATCAGATTGTCAAAATAATAGGACAAAAATGAGTCTTTCCCACGCATCTTTTTCTTAAAAAAACTTTGAGCAACACCGTTGAAAAATACTTTTTGTAACTTATACCCTTTTTTTATAATATCCGCATAAGGTGCCATATTTTCCATGTAGAGATCCTTGAAGCTACTGTCACTTAGCTCCCCTGATGAAATGACAGCTTTCGCAGCCTCGATCCCGCTTGTGAGAGCAAAGAACAAACCCTCTCCGTAAATAGGATCTACGTATCCTCCCGCATCACCGGCCAGGACTGTGTCAACACTCCCTGAAGCCTGGTCCACCACTTCACCGTAAGGCACAAAAGCCCCTTTGATCTTACAACTCTTTTCATCAATACCCAGATCATTTAAAAATCTTCGAAGAGTATCTGTATAATCAATGTCTTTGGAATATACTCCTCCAAGACCCACACATACCTCTTCTCCCGAAGGAAAGACCCAGGCATATCCTTTTTTTATGATACCGAAATATATCCTTACCTCATCCGGATCAGTAACAACTCCCTTAGGGATATGGGTCTCCACGCAAAAACCCTGCTTAGGATCTTTATAGCCCAGAGTCTCTCTCGTGTGGCTCAGAGCGCCGTCTGCAACGACAAGATATTTATAATGAATGATCCTGTCGTCACCAATCGTTATCTTCTTTTCGACATTATCAATTTTATGATCTTTTACGCCCTCATATATGGTTCCGCACTGCTCTTTATACTTTCTCACGAGAAAATGATCGAACTGCTCCCTCCTGACAAAGCGGACTGCTTCGGAAACTTCTGTTCCGGTCGATCTCTCTGACTTAAAATAAATGCCGATTTTTTTTGAAACATCACAAAAAGCGGATGAGATATCATCGAAACATTCAGCTTCCAATAATCCCATCACTTTTTTCAAGGTTTTATGTGTCACCAGACCGCCACATGTTTTTTCCCGGGGAAATGTGCTTTTTTCAAGAACAATGTTTGATACACCGGCCTTCTGCAATGATATCGCAGCGGATATCCCTGCGGGTCCGGCGCCTATTATGACTGCGTCTGTCTTAATGTCCATTTATATGATCAGCCCCTTATTTTTTTAGTAACCTGTGCTTTGCTAAAGCTGTTTATTACCGGTTGCTTTACCAAATAATATAATGATGCGACAGCCATAGAAATACTAAATACTATGCCCATATAAAATAATTGTCTGAGCACTATCCCTGTTATATTGTAATTCCAATATTCCAGTATCTTATCCGGAATACCTGTTCTTTTCACATGTACCTGTAGCAGTCAAGAAAAGTAGACACGAAAAATGTTTTTTTTTTGTTTTATTTTTCAAAAGTGGACATGGGCCACTTTTTTAAGCATTTTGTTTTT
>CACYNO010000004.1 GCA_902775895.1 uncultured Lachnospiraceae bacterium | reverse complement strand
CTTTTCGGCGAATTTTGTTTTTGCTTACTTTAATTCTACCGATGGCAACAAGCTGTGTCTACTTTTTATTTAAATTTGCGAAACTTATTATACGTTATCCCAAAGAAAACGAGATGATCATTGCTTTTTTAAAAAAGTTTTTCTTTTCCATTTCCTGCTCCTTTATTTTAGTAAAAAAATAAAGCACCCCTGCAGGTCATTTTTGACCGCAAAGATGCCGTAAATGCATACCGGTAATTCAGTATGGCATTTTATGATTATATGTATGATCTTGGTTTTTTCCGTCACATAGATCAACCCCTCACACATAGTAATAATTTCAGGTGTTCCTGTTAAGATTATACATTATTACTACTTGTTACACAATGAGGAATCTGTCAAAAATCATGTAATCCTGGGGCGGTTTCCTTCGTGTTACGCTTCAAACCCACCATCTACCTTTATAACCTGTCCGTCGATAAATGATGAATCATCACTTGCAAGGAAAAGCGCCACATTTGCGATGTCCTCCGGCTGGCCTGCGCGCTTCATGGGGCATGCGTCTATCATAACTGCAAGATTATACTCGCTTATATTGAAAAACTGATAGCCAGAAATTCTTTCCATTGCTTTTTCAGGATAGTTAGGATTCTTTTTGAATTGTTCAACCACCTTTTTCTTTGTCTCCTCAAGAGCGCATTCAAACCTTCTAATAATGGTCATAGGAATGATAACGTCACCATATTTATCCGGCATATAGGAACCTCGCAATTTATTTGCAATTGACCATATAAAATTAGCTTCAGCCGATACATCTATTCTCTCACTTATTCCTGTTATTATTATCTATCATTTTACCTTAGACAAATTGTCTATTCAATAACGCTTAAAATGATAAAAGAAAAAATCCCGAACCCCCCTATTTAAAGGAGGTTCGAGACATTGGTCTTATTCCCACTCTATCGTAACCACCGGTTTCGGTGTGTATCTTTAGGCTTCTATATTATTGTCCTCAAGCCATTTTACTGCTTTTTTGCAGGTTGTGCAGCGAGGGTAGCATACTATATCAACCATGTTTTTCTCCCTAGGAATTTGTGCTTTTTATCTCCCGCAGAGAGTTTCCTACTACAGGTGTATTGCTTCTTACTGTCAACTGTGCAAACAGACACCGGGGACGGGTTCTCTGTCTGCAAAATAAATTTTAGTATTTTTTACGGCTTTTTTTATAGCGTATCAATACTGCAGCAATGAAGGCAAGAGATGCAAATATTAAGACAAGCATTGCTCCGGTATTACTTTCATCTCCTGACCTTACGCCATATGTTTTCCGGACTCCGGTATTACGGCTATCCCCTGTTACTGCACTGTTTGTTTTCTGTGTTGCGCTTCCGGAGGATCCGACTGCCACTATCGTAAATTCAGCAGATGCCTCACCGTCCGTAAACTCAGCGGTCAGCGTATGTTCTCCAATTGCAAGTCTCTCCAGATAATCCGCCTTCAGCGTGATAATGACACTCCCTTCTTTTTTATCGTAATCAGATTCGGCTACAGCCACTCCGTCCATAAGGATTCCGGTAAAACGCCGGAAAGTTACCTCATCCCATGAGCGGTCAACCGTAAACTCCGCATCCTTCCCGCTTCCCTTTTTCCATGTTTTTGTTATTTTGATAAACTCGTAATCAGCCTCCCCGCCGTCTTCGTTTTCTTCCAGGCTGTTGGTGATGGTTACATTTCCGTTGTTGTCGCTTGTATAAACTACGGAATATATAGTGTTGTTGTAGCGTAAGACATTAACGACATAGTGCGGTCCGTCAGCATCTTCCTCTGTGTAAATTACATGACCGTTGCGATCAAGCTCACGTATTCGATAGTTGCCTTTTTCCAGCTCATGCTTTGAGATATTTTCAAACGCTCCTGTCCATTCCAGGCCATTGTTTAATGTCAAAGTCTCGACCGTATTCCAAGATGCTCCTTCCTTTTTCTGAAGAACAACCTCTGCTTCCTTGGGAACCGGACGCTCCAATCCGAAGGTATCCCAAACCACAGAGACATTCAGCGAAACCTTTTCATCCTCCTCGTAAGGCGTAAGTGTCAGTCCGTTAAAAGTGCCTGCCGGATAGGTTCCCGCTTTATGCACATTTCCCTTGTTATCAATAAAATCCTTTTCCAGGGTTACCGGAACAGAGTAGCTGTTGCTTTTGATGCTCATGTCATCAGATGCCTTATTATAGGTAAATGTATTGTAATCCGTAGCTCCAAACATATCGAACCTGTTGCCGATCGAGGACGCCTCAATATGTCCTCCGCTGATTAGAATCCGGCCACCGCTTACCATCATCTGTCTGCCGCCGCCGATACCGGCTGCACCGCTGCCGCCGGTCGCCTTTATCCTTCCCCCGGTAATAGTGATCTTTCCTGCGTTGCGGGAATCACCGCCGCCTATTCCTGCTCCGTATTGTCCGCCGGTGGATGTAACGGTTCCGCCATTTATGGTAACGACGGCATTTCTGCTAAAACCGCCGCCTATTCCGGCTGCTCCCAATCCGCCTGTTGCGTTGACAATGCCATTATTGATCGTAATATAGCCGCCGTTTCCGACATCGGCGTTACCTATGCCTGCCCCAAAGAAATTACCATTGGCCGTAATGTCTCCGCCGTTAATCGTAATTGTTCCGGCTCCGTTTTTGTCGTCTCCGCCAATGCCGGCAAAGTGCTGACCGGCCGCAGTCGCAATAAGCTTACCGCCTCCGCCGGACTGCTGATAAACAGTAAGGCTGTTTCCTTCCTTAACGGTAATGCCTGCCTTGGCATTTAATGCCGCGCCGTCACATAAAATCAAGGCAACATCTCCGTCAACAGTGATGCGCTCATTAATATCAAAGCTTTCCGTAACAGCATACAAGCCGCTCTTCCACGTTGCTTTATTGGGCTGTACGATTATATAATCGCTTGTTTCCGGCTGTGCTTTGCCATTTTCATCCACATAATCGATTGGCGGAAGAGGCCGGCAAACAACGTCTGCCGTCACATCTGACTCAGGCATGGTAAACCGGTTTTCGCTGACAGGCACATTGTTTCCCTGTGCGTCGGTAATCTTCCACTCCTTGAACTCATATCCGATACCCGGAGAATAGGACAAGGTAACCGTAGCGCCGGCAACGGCTGTTGCTTTATCCGTATTGATTGAGCCTGCCCATATGTCAGCCTTCGTCACTTTATAAGCGTTTGCAGGAACGAGGGTTTTGTCTTTCATCTGACCGGCGTCGGTGTAATCCTGCGCCGGAAAAACCGTTCCGTCACTGCTGTCCTTGAAAGGCTTGGCAAGCGTGACTTTTCCGTAAGCCTGATAACCCGTTGATCTGATGCTGATGTCCGGGTCATCTCCGTAAGTCAGGGTGATGTTTCCTGATGAGCGAATTCCGGGGAGAACGGTAAAGAAATCATCCGCATACCCCTGAGCCTCAACATGACCGCCGCTTATGGTAACAGATGAGCCTCCGATTCCTGCTATGTTTGTTCCTGTGGCAACGACCTCCCCTCCGTTTACGGAAACGGTTCCGGCGAGGATTCCCGGGCAGTTGCTTCCTCCCGCCGATTCCACTCTTCCGCGATTGATAGTAACATGGTTTCCGTATGAGCTGTTTAAGGCACCGATTCCCGGGTAATCGCGACCGCCAATCGCATAAATGCGTCCGCCGTTAATGATAACATTTCCCTGTCCGCCGATTCCGTAAGCATCCGATTCGTATGTATACTGTTCATGCTGGGCGTATAAGGCTCCGGATTGCTTCTCCTGTCCGTAAATCGTCAGTGTCGCCCCCTGATCAACCGTAATTCCTTTGACACTCACGGACACACCGTCTGCAAGGATGATATTCGTATCAGAAGGGACATTCAGGATTGCGTTAATGTCATCATTTTTATAAATGTAATACCACTCCTTGTCTAACGAGGTCATACCTTCCGTGATAACAGCCGGTTTCTCACAAAGCTTCTTGCTTCCGTCTGAATCAATGTATTCAGCCGGCTGCATTTTAAAAGCAACATTTAAGCTGCTGTTATTGGCAAAGGTAAATGTGCAGGCTCCGCTTTCATCAAGGGTTAAAGGAGTATATCCGAATTTAACCGACTCCACCTCCCATTTATCTGCCGCCTTAACCGTTGCATTTACAGTATCACCGTTTATGTAATACTCACGATCCGTTTGAACCTCTCCTTCACCCCGGATATTAATATTCAGCCTGTTGGCCTGGTACAAAGCGGCCTGGGTTCCGTAGTAGCTGAATCCCCTGACCTCGGCGCCTTCCCGCTCGCTTGTAAATACAGAAGGCGAGCCGTTTTCGTCAAGCTTTCTTGTAAATAAGCGCGGGAGACTTCCTTCAGCTGATATACCGATTTTTGCATTTTCAGTAAGCTTACCTTTTGCTTCCACCATGACGTTGGAGGTGATATAGAGGTTTCCTTCCTTTTCACCTGCGGTATTTCCTGTAATGATCGGTGTTCCCTGTATATACAGCTTAGAGGATCCGCCGCTGTATACACCGCCGCCGTTCCCGTTTGCAGCATTGCCGCTTACAGCAGCGGTCTCAATGGTAAGGCTCCCGTTATTAAGCACACCGCCTCCATTTCCTGTAGTGTAACCCCCCGTAATTTTGCCGCCCCCTGTAATGGTCAGGTCACCGTTGTTTATGATAACGCTTCCGTTTTCCACAGCGCCCGATAAGGAACGGTTTATGGTGTGCCTGTTAAGATACAGAACAACACTTTTTCCGCTTGGCACAGTCAATGCCGTATCGGAATCAGACGCAACAATATCCTGCGTCAGCACAACAGTCCCACCCTCGTTAATATCCTCCTGCAGCTGCGACCAGGCATTTACTTCCAAATCTGTACCCTCTGCAGAGCCGCTGACATTTTTTTGGGCGTCTTCATGTATGTTACCTTGATCAGAAGCATTGATATCGCCATCCGTATCAGGCGTAACGCCCAATGCATCCGTAAGCTCTGCTTCATCTGCCATAACCGGCACGGCAAGGCTCCCTGTAAACAGAAAACCGCACATAATCATTATCAGAAACCGTTTTGCAAAACTTGATATTTTCATTATCTGTTTCCTCCTTTCGAGCATCTTCTTACATTATCATTTTATTTTCATGCTAAAACTATGTCAATACGGATTGTATCCTGTTGCTGTGCTGAATTGTAACATAAAAAAAATCGGTTAGACCCCATGTGGTCATCTAACCGATTTTCTTAACTTAATGACATTGCCGGCTGATCTGCTCGTTCTTCTTTTTGGCAACTGCACATCTACCCCCGTTATGGTTTCAAATTTTCTGAATGCATGATTTCCAAAAACAAATTCGTCTTCAACCATACCGCCGTTTTCTACAAAAATTTTGCCTCTATAGTGGGTAAGTCCGGCTTCTTTTTCCAGCGCATATATTTCATCAAACATTATATGTGAAAAGCTGACATCTAAATCAGGTATTTCTCCCATATCCAAAAGCTCTGCGAGTATACGTCTTTGTGCGTCATAGTTTTCTTCGAAGAAAATAGTTTTTTGCATATTTTCTACGATTTTTTCAAAAGTTACATTCGCAGATTTAGACTTATCCTCAAAAGCTCCTTCTTTAAGGTACGTCAGCATTACTCCTGCACGGAACCACGAATAAGCTGTCTCCAGCATACCTGTAGATCCTGCCACTTCCCTTATTTTCTTGTTAACGTATTTAAGCGTATCTTCGTTTTCAGGAATTTTCCATATGTTCATATCAGAACCTCCATTAAAATCTTTTTTTAACTGTTACTTTTTTAAATTATGAATTTCCCTCCTATAAATTTATAAAGCGGAAAAAGAAATCAAAAAGGAACAATTCTAATTGAGAAAGTCCATTTTTTATAAAAGTGTTTTGAAAAAAAGATTATGAAAAAAAAGAAATTTAGTATATAATGTCTGATAATATTGTGTTTGTTTAATATATTAGTGGAGCTACAAATGTTTTTCAAGAACTTTATAAAAGAGCATAGGGAAGTCGTTGCTTACCTGATAGTCGGGGTATTGTGTACTCTCGTTAATTTTATAGTGACTCATATTTGCATGGTTTTTTTTGATTCAAAAAACGCCGGTGGTATGTTTGCCATAGTCTTTATAAGCTGGATAGCCTCTGTAACTTTTGCATTTTTCACTAATCGAAAGTTCGTCTTCAGAAGCAAAAGCAAAAATATCGCCCGGGAAGCAATTTCATTCTTTATCGGAAGAGTCGGTACTCTGGGAATGGACTATGGTATCAGATTTCTCCTGGTAACACTCGCCCACTGGAATCATACTCTTGTGTGGGTTATAGTTCAGATAATTGTCGTTATCTTTAATTACGTATTCAGCAAAAAGTTTGTATTCAATAAGACCAAGGATAAGATAGACGAGATAAATAAAAAATACTGAGCGCAAAAAACGGGAGCCACTAATCATCGTGGCTCCCGTTTTTTATTTTGCCGAAATCACTCAAAAGAATATTTGATGTTTATATTATCATCACAGGTCACATCCGCGACGGCACCGCTTACTACAGGAATACTCGGCGGCAGGTGTCCGATATCCGCATCCATGCATATTGGCACACCTAAGTCTGCCAACACATCAAGCACCGCATTATGCCTGTCAAAACCGCACTCCGTATCATCAAAGTGTAACGGGCGTCCTATGATAAAACCGCTGGCTCCTTCGAACCATCCGCAGTTTTTCAACTGCCAGAGCCCCCGGTTCATCTGAAGTACGGAAAGGTCACAGCTTTCCAGAAACCACAGTATACCGTCATCTTTATACTTTGCGGTAAAATCCCCTGTTTTATCAAACTTTGTTCCCGCAAGAGTAAGGAGTGAATCAAGACATCCTCCGATCAGTCTGCCGTGCATACTAAGACAGGCTGTTCTTTTTTTCCCGTCATACAATACAAGTTCTTTTTTTTCAGTGAGATTATAAGGTTCAAGCGGGTTATCTGCAGACTTAAGAGACTCTTTCTCCCATAGTTCATATCCGCTGACCTGCATAGTCCTTCCTGTAAGAACATCCCATGCATCCTGCAGCGCTTTATCCCACTCTCTCATACCGAAAGTCGGTGCACATGGACCGTAAATAGAAGCTGTATCAAGCATGACCGTGGAAGGGTAGACATAATTTGTATTATCGGAATATCCCAGAAACCATTTAGGATCTGCGGATCCCAGACGTTCAAAGTCCATATGTTCAAGTATCTTACACATCATCTCGCCGCCGCCGCAGGAAATGAGTACATCATTTTCTTTTGACATGTACATTTCCATTAGCTCTTTTGCACACTCTTCAGGCGTGTTGCTTATTCCCATCCCTTTATCCGCATAGCAGTTCGGTCCGGGATCCGTCCCGTAACCCATACTCTTAAATCTTTCAAGAGCACTTTTAAACCCGCTAAAATAAGGCTCTATAACACATCCGAAGGATGGTGCTACAAAGCCTATGGTTCCCTTTTCCTTTAAAAACCCGGGATATCTCATAATCAGCCGCAATACTTTCTTGCAGAATTAATAGCATTCGTCTTAAAAATAACTTCGCCATGTTCTTTAATATACGCGATCTCCAGTTCCTGAGATGTGAATATCTCCGAATATTCCAGAATATTCGTAATAAGTGTCACGTATTTGTTCTCGGCAAGGTTCTTTCTCTCTATCAGAAGATAATAATCTCCGTCCTCCCCTTTATAGAGCGCATTAAATACACCTGTCACCTTCGGGATAGACACTGAAAGTTTTTCAAAATCCTCAAGACTTTCAAATCTGAAAAATACCGGTACGGAGAAAGCATGCTTTGCCATCTCCTCCGCTGTCTTAAACCTGTCCGCACCACGGATACCCAGATTGCCGCTGTACTCGCTGCCGATGCTTTGCAGCACACCGTCCTCCTTTTTCCCGGAAACAGTAAGAAGGAGTGACTGGTTCGGCTGCGGAACGAGCTGAAGCGACATAACGGTACCGTCCATATCCACTCCGATCTGCTCATACGCCTTTTCAATAACGATATCTAAAAGCTCGTGTATCTTTGTGGCATCATTGCGCAAAAAATCCTCCATGGAAATATTGAAATTTCTCATGTCTTCCTGATACAGTATGCACTGAAATTTGGTATCGTCTATTTTTCTGAACTTCATATATATCACCCCCCGCGATCAGATCAAAAGATCATTGATCGTGTTCTATACGGTTATTATACCAGATATTGAAATAAAAAAAAAGGAAAGCGCAAAATAAGATACATCGCGCTTTCCGTTCCCCAATAGTATATTATCCTGAAAATCAGTTGTTGATGAGTTTGTCAGCTTCGTTGTTCCAGCTGTAAAGAGATCTAACCTCTTCGCCGGTCTTCTCAAGAAGATGCTTGGATGATTCTTCTCTGAACTGATTCAGTCTCTTTCCGCCGTTCACCTGCATCTCATCAAGGAATTCCTTAGCAAACTTTCCTGACTGGATATCAGCAAGAACTTCCTTCATTACCTTTTTAGTCTCATCGGTAATGATCTTGGGTCCTGTAATATAATCACCATACTCTGCTGTATTGGAAACAGAATATCTCATTCCCTTAAAGCCTGACTGATAGATAAGATCCACAATAAGCTTCATCTCGTGGACACACTCAAAATAAGCGCTTCTGGGGTCGTATCCTGCGTCCACAAGTGTCTCAAAACCTGCCTGCATAAGAGCTGTAACTCCGCCGCAAAGAACTGCCTGCTCACCGAAAAGGTCTGTTTCTGTCTCCTCACGGAATGTTGTCTCAAGTACTCCTGCTCTTGCTCCGCCGAGACCTGCCGCATATGCAAGCGCCTTATCAAGAGCCTTTCCTGTAGCATCCTGATATACTGCCACAAGGCAAGGTGTTCCTTTGCCCTCAAGGTACTCACTTCTTACAGTGTGTCCCGGTGCCTTAGGTGCGATCATTGTAACATCTACACCTGCAGGCGGTACGATAAGACCAAAGTGGATATTGAAACCGTGAGCAAACATAAGCATGTCACCGTCTTTAAGGTTCGGCTCAATATCCTCTTTGTACACCTTGGCCTGAAGTTCATCGTTAGTAAGGATCATAACAACGTCAGCAGCTTTTACGGCATCTGCAGTATTCATAACCTTAAGACCCTGTGCTTCAGCTTTCTCCTTAGACTTTGAACCTTCATAAAGTCCGATGATAACGTCTATACCTGACTCTTTAAGATTAAGTCCGTGGGCATGACCCTGGCTTCCGTAACCTATGATCGCTACAGTCTTTCCTGAGAGATTAGAAAGATCACAATCGTTTTCATAAAATATTTTTGCTTCAGACATCCTTTTTTCCTCCAAAATATAATTAATTATTCAAATCTGCAAATCCACGGGAAAGCCCCGTAAGTCCTGTCCTGGCAAGCTCTGTCACTTCAAATCCGTTAAGAAGTTCAACAAAGGCTCCCAGCTTATCTATCTCACCGGTAAGCTCGATGATCACCGAGTCCGGTGCGACATCCAGTATCCTGGCATGAAAAATATTGGCAAGCGCTACCACATCGCTTCTTTGCTTAACATCGCACTTTACTTTGATAAGTATAAGCTCCCTGCAAACAGATCCTTCCGCAGGAAGCTCCACTATCTCTTTTACATCGATAAGCTTTGCCAGCTGCTTTTCTATCTGCTCGAGGACACCGTCATCTCCGGTGGCAACCACAGTCATACGTGAAACCGTGGGGTCAAGTGTCTCACCAACCGTGAGACTGTCAATATTATAACCGCGCCTGCTAAACAGTCCGGACACTCTGCTTAAAACACCGGACGAATTCTCGACTAATAATGAAAAAACTGCTCTTCTCATTATACGCTCACCTCCTTTTTCATAAGTTCAAGTCAAAAAAGACTATGATTTGTCTATTTTAACAACCATGAACAGCCTTTGTCAATAAAAAGGGGTTATTTATCCGAAAGTTGCTTTCATTGCCTGCTTCAGGTCGTTGATAATATCCTCGGGATCCTCTATACCTACAGAGAATCTTATAAGGTCATGGGCAATACCCGCCTCATCAAGCTGCGCATCAGAAAGCTGTCTGTGGGTGTGTGATGCGGGATGTAGCACACAGCTCTTTGTATCGGCCACATGAGTCACTATGGATATAAGCTTGAGTGAATCCATAAACTTCACAGCAGTTTCCCTGTCACCTTTAAGACCGAAAGCCATAACACCGCATGTTCCCTCAGGCAGATATTTCTGCTGCAGCTCATGATACGGATCTGAGTCAAGCTCCGAGAAATTCACCCAGGCCACGTTCTCATTTGACTTAAGATATTCAGCACATTTAAGGGCATTTGAGGCATGACGCTTCATCCGAAGTTCCAAGGTCTCCAGTCCGGCATTTACAAGAAATGCATTCTGCGGTGACTGGATAGAACCCAGGTCTCTCATAAGCTGGGCAACGCTCTTTGTGATGTATGCCCCTTTGCCGAATTTTTCCGTATATGTGAGTCCGTGATATGACTCATCCGGTGTGGTAAGACCGGGAAACTTGTCTGCATACTTTGTCCAGTCAAAGTTTCCGCTGTCTACTATGCATCCGCCTACGGATAAAGCATGACCGTCCATGTACTTTGTTGTGGAATGAGTGACTATATCTGTGCCGAACTCGAAAGGTCTGCAGAAAACAGGTGTGGCAAAAGTATTGTCTACGATGAGAGGGACACCATTTTCGTGAGCTATCTTTGACCATTTTTCAAAATCAAAAATTTTAACCGTAGGGTTTGAGATGGTCTCCCCGAAAACGCATTTCGTATTTGGCCGGAATGCTTTTTGTATCTCTTCCGGTGATGCATCCGAGCTGACAAACGTACACTCTATCCCCAACTTTCTCATGGTTACATTAAACAGGTTGTATGTGCCGCCGTAAATATCCGCAGAACTTATAAAATGATCTCCTGATTCGCAGATGTTAAATACGGCATAGAAGTTAGCCGCCTGACCCGAACTTGTAAGCTGCGCCGCAACACCGCCTTCCATGTCACAGATCTTGGCTGCAGTATAATCACATGTGGGGTTTTGCAGTCTGGAATAAAACCAGCCTGATTTCTCAAGATCGAATAACGCTCCCATCTCATCACTTGATTCATATTTGAACGTTGTGCTCTGATAAATGGGAAGAGCTCTGGGCTCACCGTTTTTCGGGCTCCAGCCGCTCTGTACACATTTAGTTCCTACTTTGTAATCACTCATTTTATTCTCCTATCTTTACCGCTTTAACTTTTGTAACAACTTTATTATCAACATCAAGGATCTTGAAATGATACCCGCCGTAAACAGTTTCAAACTTCTCCCCGTCCTCCGGAATGTGGCCGAGTCTGAATGTCATAAATCCGTTTACTGTATCGATATCTTCCACATCAAACTCCAGGCCAAGAGCCTCGCTAACCTCTTCGAGCAAGGCCGTTCCCGAGATGATATATGAATCACCTGAGCATTTTATAATATCGGGTTCCGGCTTGTCATGCTCATCCCATATGTTTCCGAATATCTCCTCGAGAATATCTTCCATGGTCACTATGCCGGAGGTCTGACCATACTCGTCAACTATAACAGCCATATGGGTCTTCTTTTGCTGCATCTCCCGGAGAAGATCATTTATACTCTTTGTCTCCGGTATGATGTAGGGATCATTTAAAAGACCGTCTCTCTCCTGTGATAAGGTCTGGTCTCTTTTTGACTCATCAAGATATAACCTGACCAGATCCCGTATATGGAATATCCCGATGATATGATCCAGATCATCAATATACACAGGATACCTGGAAAAACCGTCCTCCATGGTCCGCCTCAATGCTTCTTCAACCGTACTGGATGCATCTATGGCCGAGATACCCGTACGGTGGACCATGATGTCGTGGGCGTCCTTTTCGGAAAATTCCACGAAGTTGATGAGCATATCAACCTCTCCCGGCTCCAGCGCACCGCTGTCCGCACCGTCCTTTACCATATCCTTAAACTCTTTTTCGGTTATGTCCTCATCGCTGTTTACTTCGTCAACCGATAACTTTTTTTTCAATCTTGAAAAAAAGCTTTCTCTCTCTTTTTCATTCTGTTCTCGGGGGTGATCATCTTTCATTTTATAATCCTTTCAAATATCCAAATCCCATTTATCGTAAAAATAATCGTGGGCTCCCACACATTTTCCATCCAGGAAGTACCTTCTCGGAATCCGCTTTCCTATATCGCAGACAAATTCATAATGAAAGGCACCTTCGGCGATCCGGCAAAGTTCTTCAACGGGTATGAAGCCGTCTCCGTCTATTCCCGTAAGAGTGACGTCATCACCTCTTTTAACACCGTCTATGCCGGTCACATCGATCATAAACTGATCCATGCACACCCTGCCTATTATCGGCGCTCTCTTTCCGTGCACGAGAACCTCGCCTTTATTAAAAAGCCGTCTGGGATATCCGTCACCGTATCCCACTGAAACCGTGGCGATAAGACTTTTCCTCTCTGTCACATAAGTTGCACCGTAGCTTACACCCTCGCCGGGCTCCACTTCTTTAACCATTACCACCTTTGCCGTCCACTTGATCGCCTGTGTCAGCTTTACCCTTTCCTTTTCCACTTCATCGGAAGGATACATACCATACATGGATATACCCAGGCGGACCATATCAAGATTAGTTTCCTTAAGATCTATGGTGGCTGCAGAGTTATCACAATGCCTGTACTCAAACTCAACTCCGGCTTCCCTGCAGGCGTCGATGATACGGCAAAAATCCCTGAACTGTCCTAAAGCATGTGTCTTGTCTTTTTCGTCCGCCTTTGCAAAGTGGGTAAATATCCCTCTTACTTCAAGTCCTTCAAGACCGCTTATCTTCTTTACAAGTTCAGTATTTTCCCTGACCGGCTCTATGCCTATACGCCGCATTCCCGTGTCGACCTTTATGTGACAAAAAGCTTTTTTCCCCTGCCTTAATCCCTCATCGGAAAGATATTTTGCCGTCTCAAGATCAAATACCGTGGCATCTATATCATTTTCAACCAAAAGTCCGTATTCTTCGGGAAAAACATAGCCCAGGATAAGGATCTTTTTGGTCACCCCGTTTTTCCGGAGATTCACGGCCTCAGGCAGGGTCGCAACCGCAAAATGATCCGCCTCATCTTCAAGAGCTTTTGCCACTGCCACATCTCCGTGTCCGTAGGCATTTGATTTTATTACTGCCATGCACTTTGTGCCGGGTGTGGTTGCACCCATTAGAGCTCTCACATTGTCACGTATGGCAGAAAGATCCACGTCAGCGCATGATCTGTAAAATTCTATCATTTAAGAACCCCCGTTCCTTATCACAACTCATGACATTTTAGCACATCCGGCAGAGCCTTTACAATGTCGGAAGCTATCAGGCAGCTTTCACCAAGTTTACTTGCTGCCACGTCCCCGGCAAGCCCATGAAGATATACACCTGCAACCGCAAGATCAGTACCCCTCATCCCTCTGGCTCCCAGGCCTCCCAGTATCCCGGAGAGCACATCTCCGGAGCCTGCAGTGGCCATGCCTGAATTTCCCGAAGGATTTATAACAATGTTGTCTCCGTCACTTATAAAAGTACGTGCATCCTTAAGCACTGCCGTTACATTATATTTTTCCGAAAGTTCCGTTACGGCTTTGAGCTTTTCTTTTTTTACGGAAGAAGCCTCTCTTTTCAATAACCTCCCTGCCTCTTTGATATGCGGTGTAAAGATCACATTACTTATGTCGGAAAATTTCACATCCTCCTGTCCCGATGACAAGATATTCAGGGCATCTGCGTCTACAACAAGCAACCCTCGTACATTTTCCGTCACCACACGTGTAAGCCCGACCGCTCTTTCATCGGTATCAAGCCCCGGACCAAGCACTACGCTGTCAGCCTTTTCAATTTCTTTTTTTAATGTCTCAGTGTCGTCATCACAGATAACTATAGCTTCAGGGAGCCTTGCCAGTATATGTGACCTGTTTTTTTCATGGGTAAAAACCTTCACGATCCCGCAGCCGCTCCTGAGGGCCGCTTCAGCACAAAGCACGGGGGCACCGCCCATCTTCCCGGAGCCCGCCACGATAAGGACTGTACCGTAAGTACCTTTATGAGAATCTTCCTGTCTTTGAGGTATCTTACAGAGGTCATCCCTGTCAGACACCATGACCCTGTTTCCGGCTATGTCGGAATCTGTTCCGAAGTATTCAAATATCTCAGAGATTTTTATGTTATGCATATATTTACCTTTTAAAAAAAGGGTTTGAAACCAAACCCTTAAAAACTATTGCTTCTTTTCCAATTCCAGCGCCGCCATAAAAGACAGACGCATAAGGCTCTCGGTAAGATTTACATTCTCAACCACCACACCGTCACCCATATGAAGATCCGTATGTGCAAAGTTCCATATCTGATTAACTCCGTTATCCACTAAAACCTGAGCCATCTTCTTTGCTTCCGATTTTGGTATTGCTATGGTGCCTATCTCTACATCATTATCTTTTATAAATGCAGGCAGGTCACTTACGGACATAACTTTTAACCCGCTCACATCATCTCCTACCAGGTCCGGATTATTATCGAATATACCTACGATATGAAATCCTCTTGCCTTAAAATCCTGATAATGCGCAAGCGCACGCCCCAGATTACCCGCTCCGATAACAACGATATTATGCTTATTCCCCAGACCCAAGATGTTTTCAATCTCTTTGTAAAGAGACTTAACGTTGTAACCGTAACCCTGCTGTCCGAAGCCTCCGAACTGGTTAAGATCATGTCTTATCTGGGAAGCAGTGACCCTCATACGTATACTGAGATCTCTGGATGATATTCTCTGAATTCCCGTATCTATCAACTCCCCAAGATGCCTGTAGTACTTTGGCAGCCTATGGATAACAGCTGAAGAAATTTTCTTATGTTTCAATTCTTCTCTCCTAAATTAAATAGACAATTTGAATTATTGTATAACGTTGTTACTAAAGTGTCAAACATTAATTATCATATCAAAAAGTCCTGCAAAGCATGGAAAAATCACGGTTTGTACCTCAAAAATCGCTTAAAATCCGTGTTTTTCCGCATTTTTTATTGACAAACGCCCATTTTAGGCGTATAAATGAGTGGTGTAGACAAACATCCAAGTAAGGAGGAATAATTTCAATGAACAAAAGTGAACTTATTGCAGCAATTGCAGCAAAGACAGATCTTACAAAGAAAGATTCAGAGAGAGCTTTAGGTGCTTTCATCGACACAGTTACCGATCAGCTTAAAAAAGGCAACAAGATCCAGCTTGTAGGCTTCGGTACTTTCGAAGTAGCTAAGAGAGCAGCAAGAACAGGAAAGAATCCTCAGACAGGTGCTGAGATCAAGATCGCTGCTTCCAAGGCTCCTAAGTTTAAAGCAGGAAAAGCTTTGAAGGACGCTGTTAACAAGAAAAAATAATCCGGTTTGATGACCGGTCTGTATAAAATAAAGGCTTAAGATTATTAAGCCTTTATTTTTTATTATGTTTCAAATTCAAAATCATCAACCTTTAACTGTATGCGTTTGAATCCTCCGAACTCATTTATCTCAGGATAATAAGTTATCCTAATGCTGTCTCCTTTTTGGGGCAGCTTAACCGATCTGTCGTTAATAAACTTTACGGCTTCCGTCTTCTTTCCTCTCGGCGTCCTCATCATCATCTTCAGGACATTCTGATTTTCTCCCAGTAGCCTCACATCTTCAACTGTCAATCCTTTGTCGGCAAAAATAGGTTTTTTGTTTCCCTCTCCGAAGGGTTCAAGTGCCGATAATTCTTCAATAAACTTTTCCGTAGGATAGTCCGCATACATCGGTACATCTATCCAAATCTTTTTTGTAAGATCTTCCTGTGTAAGCGAAGCGTTGTCGTTTATCCTGTCGGAGAACTCTTTCAGTTTATCCTTCTCTATAGAAAGACCTGCGGCTTTTTTATGTCCGCCGTATCTTATTAGAAGATCTTCACATTTTTTTAGTTCCTCGAACATATTGTACTCATCTATGGAACGGCCCGAGCCTTTCAGCGTGCCGTCTTTTGCGTTAGTAAGTACAAATGCCGGTCTGTGAAATCGGTCTTTGATACGCCCTGCCACTATCCCCGCCACTGCCTCATGACAATCCGGCATATATGCGACGATAACATCATCCTCACATTCCTTCTCAATGATCTCGCATGCCCTGCCTGTTGCCGTCTCGGTTATACTCTTTCTCTCGGTATTATGATCAGTAAGTTCACGGGCAAGTTCAGTGCATCTGCCTGTGTCCTCCTCAAGAAACAGTTCTATCCCCGTCTTCGCACTCCCGAGCCTTCCTCCGGCATTCACGCATGGTCCTAAGATAAAACCTGTCTCATAGGATCTTATTTTTTTGTTCAACAAACCTGTATTTTCGATCAGCGCTCTGAGTCCCTTGTTATACCCCGGTGTGTCCTTGCCGCTTAATACAGCCTCATCCTCGTTTATAAGACGGAGCCCGTTTTTTGCTATTATCCTGTTTTCATCCTGCAGTTTTACAATATCACAGATGGTGGCAAAGGCAGCAAACTTCAGGAGCTGTCTTAAAAGCTCAGCATTTACCCCCATGGCAGTCATAAGCTTATATGCCACGCCTGCGCCGCACAGTTCCTTAAAAGGATAACCGCAGTCCTTTTGTTTCGGATCGATCACGGCATCCGCCTCGGGCGTCTCATCCTGAGGCTCATGATGATCCGTGATGATAAGGGTCATACCAAGCTGTTTGGCATGTTCTGCAGCCTCACAGGCAGCGATACCGTTATCGCATGTTATTATGGTATCGATACCGTCAGCTTTTGCAGCATCCACAAGTCTTATATTCAGACCATACCCGTCAGTCATCCTGTCGGGCACGTCCGTATCTGCTGAAGCTCCCAGACTTGTGAGACCTTTATATAAAATGACAGATGCGCATACACCGTCAGCATCGTAATCGCCTATTATGCGTATCTTTTTATTTTCATTTATCTTCACATTTAAGATGTCCGTTGCTTTTTTTACATCCTTCATAAGAAAAGGATCGTACATTTCCGAAAGGTCTGCCCGCAGGAACCTGCCGATCTCTTCTTCTTCCATCAGGTCCCTGTTCCTTAATATCCTGGCCGTTACCGGACTCATCCCAAATCTTTCTGCTATACCGTCGAAGTCTGCCTTCTTGGTGTACATCATCCATTTTGCTTTATACGTTTTCAATCTTATCTATCTCCAACACTTTCTGCAGCTTTTAACATAAGAGCGCACTCAACTCTTTTTCTTTGCATCTCACAGCCTGTTTCATAGCTGCCGTTGATATCTCCGGAATGATTAAAGGCATTTGCGGCACATCCTCCGCTGCAGTAAAACTTGGCAAAACACTCCTGACATGCCGGTTTTGAGTAAACATTGCTCTTTCTGAACTCAGACCTGAGAGCCGTGTTTGTCACACCTGTCTCCACATCACCCATCTTCATATCGGTGTTTCCCACAAACTGGTGACATGGATAAAGATCACCGTTTGGAGTAACCGACAGATACTCACACCCTGAACCGCAGCCTTGAAGTCTTTTTGCCACACATGGACCGCCGTCAATGTCTATCATAAAATGAAAGAAATTAAATCCTCTGCCTTCTTTCTTTCTTTTTACAATCTCTTTTGCAAGAGCATCGTACTCTTCAAATATTTTGGCAAGATCTTCTTTTTTTATGGCATATCCTTCAGAGGGATCAGCCACTACCGGCTCCACTGATATCTGTTTAAAGCCTTCATCAGCCAGATGCAATACGTCTTTTGAAAAATCAAGATTTTCATGGGTAAAGGTTCCCCGGACATAATAATTATCCTGTCCTCTGCTTTCGGCAAGCTTTTTAAACTTCGGAAGTATTATATCGTAAGAACTTCCTTTTCCTCCTCTTACCGGGCGCATACGGTCATTTACTTCCTTGCGGCCGTCTATACTTAATACCACGTTTGACATCTCTTTGTTGATGTAGTCAAACATGTCTTCACTGAGCAAAAGACCGTTTGTGGTGAGCGTGAAACGAAATACCTTGTCTGTGGTCTTTTCCAACTGCCTTGCATACTCCACCACCTGCTTAACGGTATCCATGTTCATGGTAGGCTCACCGCCGAAGAAATCCACTTCCAGATGCTTTCTGTTCCCGGAGTTTGCAACAAGGAAATCTATGGCTTTTTTACCGGTCTCAGGACTCATCATCTCACGTTCACCCCGGTACTCACCCTTCCCTGCAAAGCAATACCTGCAGGCAAGATTGCAGTCGTGGGCTATATGCATACACAAGGCCTTTACGACTATGGGACGAGAGTCAAAAGACTTCAGATAAGGCATATAAATATCTTTTGCAAAAAGCTTTCCCTGATCCTTTAAATGAGTCACCTCGCCATAAGCTTCTTTGATATCCTCTTTGTCATAGTCTTTCAACAGACTATCCGTTATATTTTCTTCCGTATCAGTCTCATACCGGGATATTATTTCATTTACAAGATCATCAACAACATGAATAGCCCCGCTGTTAACATCCATTACTATATTGTATCCGTTATTTTTGAACTGATGTATCATGCTCTATCTCCTGCTTCATAAAAACTCACACGTAAGTATAACATTATTTATTTGTTTAACAAAATAAAAAAGGCAAAAGATCTTAAATGACCTTTTGCCTTGTAGAATAAAAGTAAGATGATCTTACTTCTGCTCTTCGTTCTCACACTTCTGGTTTCCTACGGTGCAGGAAGTCTTGCATGCAGACTGACATGATGTCTGGCACTCACCGCATCCGCCGTGTTCCATAGTATCCTCTAATACACGCTCGTTAAGCGTAACTATATGCTTCATTTATCTGCCTCCTTCAAGCTTTGTTGCTGTGCATTATATCACACCATATCCTAAACCACAAATAACGGTTGTTTATGCAGATAAAAAACAGGCGCCCGCAGGCGCCTGTCCTTTCGATCATATTTCCTTGTAGAGATCCACCACCGGATCTTCTTTAGCTAAAGCAGAAAGCTTAGGGAAAATGGATGTGAAATGTTCGGAGGAGTTATGTTTTTGAATGGCATCATCATCTTTCCATATTTCCATAAATACATGCTCGCTTGGATCTTTGACGTTCTGATTCAGGGTGTATGACACATTACCCTCTTCAGCACGTGATCTTTCTATAAGTTCTTCAGCTTCTTTTTGAAACTGCTCAATTGCATCATCCTTTACAAGGATCTTTGCTATTATCTTTATCATCTTGTCTTCCTTTCAAACAGCTTTTCTCCTGAGGATGTCTTTCATCCCGGTTTTTCTGATCATATCATATGCACGGGCTTTCGCGAAGAATTTGCTGCGCAGTCCCTGTCTGTCGATACCGTGACCGATAAACACAACAGACTGCTCTGCCTCACCTTCAATCCCGGTTATATGATACATCCTGTCTGCAAGTTCAAATCTCACGGTCTCACCGTTTATCACGGCATGACCTTTTAATCTTATAATATCTCCGTATACCCCTCTTGATATATTATCAAGAAGTCCTATAAGGTACTCTAAGGATGATATCTTTATCCCTTCAATAGAGAAATTCTCCGGAAGGGTGATGTTACTTTCTTTATCTGCTTCTGATGCATTTATCTCTTTATCAAAATATTGGTCATAAAGAGCATCAAACCATGCATCATCCATGTTTGAATAATGATCGGTTATTATTTTCGCATCAGGATTGATGCCATTAAGAACTTCTTTTATGCGCTCTTTTTCCTCGTCGGATGTATTTTCCGTCTTGGACACCACTATCACCGATGCGCCTTTTATCTGGTCAACGTAAAGCTCATCATACTGACTTAAGTATCTGTCAACACTTCCCCCGTCTACTATGGTCACGGGGGCGAGGAGCTTTATGCGTTCGTACTCTATCTGCTTTACATTGTCGATAACATTTGAGAGCATACCCACACCGGTAGGCTCAACGATGAGTATCTCCGGGTCCACGGAATTGGCTATGGTAAGCACTGATTCCCTGAAGTCACCCTTTGTGGAGCAGCATATACATCCCTGAGCCATTTCCCAAATGTTCACGTCACCGTTAGTTATCCCGTCTTCAAGGATCGCCTTGTCGACGCCTTCAGCGGCATATTCATTTTCAAAAATGGCTATATCACGTCCTGTGCGGTTAGCCAGTTCTTTTATAAATGTTGTCTTGCCGGCACCTAAAAATCCGGAAATAACTAAAACTTTCATGTTTCTGTCCTTTTAAAAATCAGTCTTCTATCTTTACAACCGGCTTGATAAGATCAGCCGGCTTATCTTTCATAAGGTAAAGAGCCTCTTCCACATGATCCCATCCGTCGAATACATGTGTAACCATAGGCTTAAGATCAAGCTTTCCGCTGGAAACAAGTGCACCGAGCTTCTCCATACGAAGACGTCCGCCGGGCATAAGTCCTCCGCAGATGTTCTTGTTGCCCATTCCGCAGCCCCAGTCGGTTCTGGAGATGTTGATGTAGTCACCCTTTCCGAGGTAGTTAACGCTTCCGATACGTCCGCCCGGCTTAAGTGCCTTAACAGCTTCGTCAAATGTATCAACAGTACCGCCGGCGATAACAACCTTGTCAACACCCTTACCGTTTGTCATCTTAAGAACCTGCTCGGAGATTGAACCGTCTTTGTATCCGATGAAATCTGTAGCTCCGTACTTTGTAGCAACCTCACGGCAAACAGGTCTTGTACCTACTGCGATGATCCTTGCGGCACCGCGGAAGTGGCATCCTGCAACAGCCATAAGACCAACAGGTCCGATACCTACAACGAGAACATCATCACCGAACTGAACGTCAGCAAGCTCTACACCGTGGAAGCCTGTGGGCACCATGTCGGAAAGGATAGTTCCTGTTACGGGATCGATGTTATCCGGAAGATGTGCAAGGTTTCCGTCTGCATCGTTTACATGGAAGAATTCTGAGAACACACCGTCTTTGAAGTTTGAGAACTTCCATCCAGCAAGCATACCGTTAGAATGCTGCTGGAATCCTGCCTGTGCCTCAAGAGAGTTCCAGTCAGGTGTTATGGCGGGAACGAGCACTCTGTCGCCGGGCTTGAAATCCTTAACTTCAGAACCGACCTCAACGATCTCAGCTGTACACTCATGACCAAGGATCATATCATGTCTGTCGCCGATAGCGCCCTCAAATACTGTGTGGATATCTGATGTACAGATAGCGATAGCCAGTGGTTTACAGATCGCATCAAGTGGTCCGCACTCCGGTCTGTCCTTCTCTATCCAACCTGCTTTTCCTATACCTAACATTGCGTAACCTTTCATTTTTAAGTTACCTCCTTTTTTGAGTTTATTTATTTAACGTGCATTATGGGGCATAGTAGGTACCTTTAACAGTTCCAATATTTGAATATTTTTTGGTACCAGATTAAACAACAAAAAAGCAGGCTTAAAAACCTGCTTTTAATATCGTGCAGTCGGAGAGACTTGAACTCTCACGAGCGCAATGCTCACCAGATCCTTAGTCTGACGCGTCTGCCAATTCCGCCACGACTGCAAATAACCGACTTCAGTATACTATCATTTACATATTGCTTTGTCAACAAAAATTTTCAAAAAGATTTGACACCTGATATTTTTATTTGTATAATCGTGTGGTTGCACGGTATCTGATACCGGAAACGATTTATGCGGAAGTGTCGGAATTGGCAGACGAGCAAGATTCAGGTTCTTGTGTGGGTTTCCACGTGTGAGTTCAAATCTCATCTTCCGCACGATAATACTTCTTTTTCTAAATCTTATATGATGAGACCCCGGCCGCTTAAACAAGCTGCCGGGGTTTTATCTTTTATTACGACGATCAAACTCTTTACATGTTTTCAGTGATCTTTTTATTTGTAACCACAGGCTCAGGATCTCTGATAATAAACTTAATAGCATTCGGTACTATGTCCACTTCTGCTTCTCTCACACATCCTCCGTACTCTCCGTCCAGAGTCCACTTAACCGGCTCCTCAAAAATAAACTTTGCTTTGGATGCTTCCACAATGTCTATATTTTCTCTGTCCATGTAATTTTGTGCCAGGACCGCACCGAAAAGTCCCGTAAGATCCAACGGATTCTTAATTTCTTTTATCAGTGCCACCTCGAACTTCCCGTCATGAAGATCAGTATGCATACCCGTAAGTTTAAAGCCGCCGATGATCTTGGAATTGCATGCCATACCAAAAAGATAGTTGCCTTCAAGTTCTTTTCCGTCATCATACTCCACTCTGAGCTTATAGGGCCTGAGCTGTGTCAGGCTCTTAAGCGCCGTAACTCCGTAGGCGGTCTGACCTATTATCTTTTTCATTGACTGGGGCGTATCATAGGCAATCTCCGTAAACGCACCGAACGCCGCCACGTAGTTAAAATTGGCATGGGTATTGAACCTTCCGATATCAAAGGCAACAGGCTTTCCTTCGACTATAACCTCTGCCGCTTTCATCATATCTGCCGGGATACCCAGATTTGCTCCCCAGTCATTCATGGTACCTCCCGGGATATAACCCACCGGCGTACCGAGACCGTTCTTTAAAACCGCTCCAACCACTTCATTTAAAGTGCCGTCGCCTCCGGCGCAGACCAGTACGTCATAATCACTCTCATGCTTTAGTGCAAACTCGTAAGCATCCTTACTGGCTTTGGTAGGATAAGTTGTTGTGATATATCCCCCTTCTGAAAACAGTTTGATGATATCCACCAGAACATTTTGTATCTTTCCTTTTCCCGCATTGGGATTAAATATAAATAATAACTTTTTCATAACCTGATCATTCCTGTATATAACTTGCAAAAAAATCCTTGAAACGTGCCATACACTCCGTGAGCACCTCTGCATCAGGCAGGAACACTATGCGGAAGTGATCCGGTGTGTCCATGTGAAAACCTCTGCCGTGGGTGATCAGCACATGCTTTTGCTTTAAAAGATCCAGCGCAAACTTTTCATCGTCTTTAATGTTAAATCTTTTAGTATCCATCTTCGGGAAAATATAAAAAGCAGCCTCCGGCTTAACGGCTTCCAAACCCGGAATATCATCAATAGCGTCACATATTATCTTCCTCTGCTCATATATCCTGCCACCCGGGGCTATCATCCCGTCAGAGCTTCGTACCAGTTCAAGCGCTTTGGGGATAATGGACTGGGCCTGTACGTTAGAACAAAGCCTCATAGAAGAAAGAAGATTGATACCTTCTATGTATCCCCTTATACGTGACTTGTCGCCGCTTATGCTCATCCAGCCGGCACGAAATCCCGCAATTAGATGGGACTTGGAAAGACCGTTAAAAGTGACCACCGGATAGTCTCCCGCCACTGTAGCTATGGAAGTATGGATTTTACCGTCCATAACCAGTCTGTCATATATCTCGTCGGCAAAAATAAGAAGCCCGTTTTCTTTTGCCACATCTACAATCTGCTTTAATATCTCATCGGGATACAATGCTCCCGTAGGATTATTGGGATTTATGATCACTATCCCTTTTGTTTTCGGGTTTATTTTTTTCTTTATATCTTCAATGTCCGGATACCAGTTTGCCTTTTCGTCACAGATGTAATGAACCGCTTTACCTCCGGAAAGAGTCACGGAAGCTGTCCATAGAGGATAGTCCGGAGCAGGTACCAGCATCTCATCGCCGTCATTAAGAAGGCCGTTCATTGAAAGAGTGATCAGCTCACTTACCCCGTTTCCTGTATAGATGTCATCTACCGTAACACCGGGAATGTTTTTTTGCCTGTCATATTCCGCTATGGCCTCACGTGCGGCAAGTATACCTTTGGAGTCGGAATACCCTTCAGAGTCCACAAGGTTGTTCTTCATCTCTTCTATTATCTCCTCGGGAGCTCTGAATCCGAAGGGTGCCGGATTTCCAATATTTAATTTCAGGATTTCTTTTCCTTCAGCTGACATCCTGTTGGCCTCATCCATAACAGGTCCCCTGATGTCATAGCACACATTATCAAGCTTATTTGATTTTTCAACGGAATTCATCTGCAACCTCCATGTATGACAAATATTAAACCTGATTATATCACATAAAAATAAAAGCCAAAACTTTTACGGCATTTCACTGTAAAGTTTTCGGCTTTTATGTATAACTTTATGCCTTCGGACCGGCATTTTTAATATTTTCAGGCATATTGGGATATTTCTTTGCAAAATTGTCCGCAAACATCTTTGCAAGCTTTGCTGCCTGTGCATCGTAAGCATCCTTATCAGCCCATGTCTCACGGGGCTGAAGTATCTCAGACGGTACATCCGGACATCCCATAGGTACATCCAGATTGAATACATCATCGTGAACATATTCAACATCCTTAAGTGTACCGTTAAGAGCCGCCGTTACCATCGCTCTCGTATAGGAAAGCTTCATCCTGTGTCCCACTCCGTAGGGGCCTCCTGACCATCCAGTATTCACAAGGTATACGTCCGTTCCGTATTTCTTAAGTCTCTCCCCGAGCATCTCTGCGTATACGGAAGCATCAAGTGGCATAAAGGGCTCTCCGAAAAGTGTGGAGAATGTGGGCTGCGGCTCTGTTACACCGCGCTCCGTACCTGCAAGCTTCGATGTAAAACCAGTCACAAAATGATACATTGCCGCATCCTGTGAAAGCTTTGCGATGGGTGGAAGAACACCGAAGGCATCAGCAGTAAGGAAAAGTACAACCTTCGGAATACCGCCGGCTCCCGGAATCTGCGCATTTGATATAAAGTCCACGGGATATCCCACTCTTGTATTTTCGGTAATGGAACCATCAAAATAATCCGGGTCTCTGTTCTCATCAACAACCACATTTTCCACAAGAGCACCGAACTTTATGGCGTGAAAGATCTCAGGTTCTTTTTCTTCTTCAAGATCTATACACTTTGCAAAGCATCCGCCCTCGAAGTTGAACACTCCGTCACTACTCCAACCGTGCTCATCGTCTCCGATAAGCTTTCTGTTGGGATCTGCACTGAGCGTGGTCTTTCCTGTTCCGGACAGACCAAAGAAAACTGCTGTCTCGCTTGTATCAGGATCCATGTTTGCAGAACAGTGCATGGGAAGCACATCATCTTCAACAGGCATGATATAGTTCATAACTGAGAAAACAGATTTCTTAATCTCTCCGGAATACTGTGAACCTGCGATGATGACAAAGTGTGCCTCATAGTCGATCATAATAGCAGCTTCGGAATTGATACCGTACTTTACCGGATCGCACTTAAATCCCGGTGCCACGAGTATTGTAAAATCAGCCTCACCAAATCCTTCAAGTTCCTTTTCATCCGGTCTTATTAAAAGATCTCTTATAAAGAGATTCTGTGATGCAAGTTCGTTTATTATCCTGAACTTTCTTGTGTGCTTCTTATCAGCACCTGCAAACCCGTCAAAAATGTAGATCTCTTTGCCGGCAAGATAACTGATCATATCTTCTTTGATCGCATTAAATGTCTCACGTGAAGTGGGCATGTTCACATTTCCCCACGCGATCTTATCATGCACTCCCGCTGTATCAACAATAAATTTATCCTTAGGTGAACGCCCGGTATATTTTCCGGTATTTACCAGAAGCGCTCCCGTATTCATAAGTTTGCCTTCGCCTCTTTGTAAAGATTTCTCCACAAGAACCGCAGGACCCAAATTCCTGTACACGGCGGAAGGCTCTATGCCGAGTTTTTCCAATCCGTAAGTTTCCATTATCTACCTCCAATTTTTATATAAACTCACATTATTATCCATTGTGGATTATACAATATCGCAGGAGAATTGTAAAACTTTTTCGAAGAAAAACTAAAAAAAATTTATTTGAAACCCAAAAAAGTTAATATTATTTACCCCTCTTGTGTGTTATAATTACCGGAGACTGTTGGGGGTTTAGAATTATGACTGTAAAACGGGTTCTGGCAATAATCGCTCTCTGCGGCTGGGGTGTCCTTATCGCTCTTACCGTTATATTTGCATTTATAGACAGCCGGGTGACCAATGCCGCTTTTAAATGGCTCATAGCCGCTGATATCATTCTTCCCGTGTTGATATGGGTTCTTATGATGATCGGCAGGCGTGTCAGAAACACACGAAATGACAATGATCCGAATAAATAAAAACTACACAAAAAAACCGTAACACATTCTGTTACGGTTTTTTTATTATCAGCTGTTGAGGAGATTTGAACTCCCGACCTCTTCATTACCAATGAAGTGCTCTACCCCTGAGCTACAACAGCAAATATAAGCAACAACGCTATATTACGGGATACGGTTGCTTTTGTCAATAATATTTTAATTCATCCTTTGTCTAACAATCTCATACGCCAGCACCCCTGCTGCCACTGAGGCGTTCAGGGACTCTATCTCTCCTCTCACGGGAACCGATGCCACAAGATCACATTTTTCTTTTACCAGTCTTGATACGCCGGATCCTTCATTTCCGATAACAAGCCCTATAGGTCCCGTGAGGTTTTGCTTATACATAACCTCTCCGTCCATGTCGGCACAAACGAACCACAAACCTTTTTCCTTCAATTCCTCAATGGTCCTGGACATATTTGTGACCTTTACAACCGGCGTATGCTCTACCGCTCCCGCACTTGCCTTTACCGTGGTGGGAGTGATCCCAGAGGCATTCCTTTTTGTGATAATGACACCGTGGGCGCCGCTCACATTTGCCGTTCTTATGATGGCTCCCAGATTGTAAGGATCTTCAATTCCGTCAAGCAGGAAAACAAAAGGAGCCTCACCCCGTTTTTCGGCGATTTCAAATATATCGTCAATATCTGCATACTCATACGATGCCACTCTGGCTATGACTCCCTGATGGTGTCCCGTTTCGGACATTTCGTCAAGCCGGTCCTTTGATACAAAAAAAAGAAGCGTATCCCGCTTTTTTGCCTCACGTATAATGGTCTTTACCGGCCCGTCAGAACAACCGTCAAGTATGTATACTTTATCTACGGTCTTTCCTGCACGGAAAGCTTCTATAACCGGGTTTCTGCCTTCTAAAACTGCTCCCGAATCCTCTGTGCTTTTCTTATTATTTTTATTGAACTTCTCAGACAAATCATTTCTCCCGTCTATTCTCTATTACCGCGATACCTTCTTTTATTAGTTCAAGAAGCCTGTCCCTTTCACCTTTCAGATAAAGATATCCGAAAACTGCCTCAAGTCCTGTCGCCTTGTGATATTCGTTTTGAGACGCGTTCTTGGCTTTTGTCTTTGGCTTTGCGTTCCGCCCTCTCTGGTAGATCACCGCTTCTTCAGGTGTAAATGTCTTTTTTATGGCATCCGCCATCCGGGCCTGGGCAGCTGCACTCACAAAGCCGGTCACCTCGTTATTTATCTTATTGACCTGCTTGCTCCCCTTTTTTATGAACATGGTCCTTACTGCAAGGTCAAAAATACTGTCCCCCACATAGGCCAGCAGTAAAGCAGGTATAATGCCGGGGTCTTTATTTTTATCCACACCCTCTAAAAGGGTGTCACAAACAGCCCCGGCAAATGTATCGTTTATTTTCTTTTCCATCTTACTCCGTCTCGGGTATCTTCCAGAATGATACCCTTTTCGATCAGCAGATCTCTTATCTCATCGGCTCTGACAAAGTCTTTGTTCTTTCTTGCTTCATTTCTCTCCTGAATGAGGTTGTCAACTTCTTCATCAAGAAGCTCATCTGAACCCGTATCAGTACTTAGACCGAGAACACCCATAAGTTCACAAAGTCTGTCATGTAAAGTTTTTGCATATTCTACGGATGAGTTCTCATCTGTATTTGTGTTAATGTATTTTACAAAATCAAATACGGATGCAACGGCATCTGCCGTATTAAAGTCATCATCCATGGCATCCTCAAATCTTTTTGTAAAGACCTCCGCCTCTTTGATCTTTTCCTGCTCTCCCTCAGACATGCCCTCTGCACCTGTTTTTGTCCCCAGCTCCTCAAGCCTGGTAAGACATGTCTTTATCCTTTCAAGGCCGTTCTTTGCCGACTCCATAAGCTCGTCGCTGAAATTGATGGGATTGCGGTAATGGGCTCCAAGCATGAAAAACCTGAGTACCTCAAGAGGATACTTTTCACTGACATCACGGACGGTGAGGAAGTTTCCCAGGGACTTTGACATTTTCTCAAATTCACCCTCTTTGTTCACGATACGAAGGAAGCCGTTATGCATCCAGTATTTTGCAAAGGGCACACCGTTTGCAGCCTCCGACTGGGCGATCTCATTCTCATGGTGGGGGAATATAAGATCCTCACCTCCGGCGTGAATATCTATACTGTCCCCCAGATACTTTTTAGCCATAACGGAGCACTCTATATGCCATCCCGGTCGCCCGTCACTCCAGGGTGAGGGCCAGGCAGGCTCACCTTCTTTTTTAGGCTTCCATAGCACAAAGTCCAGGTTATCCTCTTTGTCGTCTTCTCCCGCCACCTTTATGTCTCTGTGACCTGCCTCTAAATCGTCGATGTTTTTACCGGAAAGCTTTCCGTAGCATTTAAACTTTCTTACACGATAGTAGACAGTTCCGTTTGACTCATAAGCATAACCTTTGTCTATCAGAGTCTGTATCATCTCTATCATCTCAGGGATAACCTGTGTAGCAAGAGGATGGATCATGTCTTTGCCGATACCCAGGCCGTCCATATCCTTGTTGCACTCTTCTATGAAGTGGGTCGCCACTTCTCCGGCATCAGAACCATCTTCATTTGCCTTTTTAATGATCTTATCGTCTATATCCGTAAAATTGGATACATAAGTAACGTCATATCCTTTGTATGCAAAATAGCGCCTTACCGTATCGAATATAACCATGGGACGGGCATTTCCGATATGGATAAGGTTATAAACCGTGGGACCGCAGACGTATATCTTCACCTTTCCCTCTTCAAGAGGAATGAAGTCTTCTTTTTTACCTGTAAGGGTGTTGTATATTTTCATCAGTCAGATTCCTTTTTTAAAAGTTTTTCAAGCTTGTGCAGACACTTCCGCATCTCTTCGTTGTCACGCTTAAGAGCCATGATATCCACGGAAATGGGATCGGGAATGTCCACCTGATCAAGATCTTCGATCTCGACCTTGACATTGTCCATACGCACTATCCGTCCCGGAACTCCCACAACTGTAGTGTTGGACGGAACATCCGTAATTACCACGCTTCCTGCCCCAACCTTTACATTGTCTCCTATGGTGATGGAACCCAGTACCTTAGCTCCGGCACCGATAAGGACATTATTGCCGACAGTGGGATGCCTTTTTCCGTGTTCTTTTCCCGTACCTCCCAGGGTCACCTGCTGGTAAAGAGTCACATTATCTCCTATGATCGTAGTCTCACCGACGACAACTCCGTGCCCGTGGTCAACAAAGAAGTTTTCACCTATGGTGGCTCCGGGATGGATCTCTATACCCGTATCCCTTGCCGCCTGCTGGGAAACCTTCCGAGCCTCGTAAAACTTACCCTGCAGGAAAAGTTCGTGGGCTTTCATATATTCCCACACAGCCCAGAAGCTGGGGTAAAGCTTTACCTCCTTAATGGTCTTTATTGCAGGATCACGCTTTTTTATCAGCTCATACTGCTGCTCTATATAATCATTGAATGATACTTTTTCCATAGTCATCTGTCCTTTTTTTATTCTGCAAGGAGGCAAACGGCCTGGGCTGATATCCCTTCGCCGTTTCCCGTAAATCCCAAACCTTCTTCTGTAGTCGCCTTTACATTTACACGGTCGATGTTTATTCCGAGAACCCCTGCGATGTTTTCACGCATCTCATCTATAAAGGGGCGCATCTTCGGTGCCTGCGCAATGATAGTGGCATCGATGTTTTCAACGGAAAAGCCCTTATTTTGCACCCGGTCATAAGCCTTGCCCATAAGCACCAGGCTGTCGGCTCCTTTAAAGGTGTCATCCGTATCGGGAAAAAGTTTTCCTATATCACCCATGGCCGCCGCGCCGAGTATGGCATCAGTTATGGCATGAAGGAGCACATCTGCATCAGAGTGCCCGATAAGACCTTTCTCATACGGTATCTTTACACCGCCTATGATCAGGTCTCTGTCCGGTCCCAGTCTGTGTACATCATATCCCATCCCTATACGCATAAAATCCCCCTTTTGCGGTTATATCTGCTTAATTTTAACATAACGATCGGATTTTTAAAAGTTGAAAACAACTGCCGTCAGGCTGCATCCTCCTTTAGATTGTCACGCATCTTTGTTATCAGTTCTTCTGATGCCTGCAGTGTTTCATAAAGATCATATAAGACGAAAACCGCATAGATATTTTTCCCGGAAACCTTTCCGTAAAGTTTTTCAAAATCATTATCCCTTAAACAACTTAAAAACAGGGCCTGTATCTCTTTTGCCTGTCCGGTGTTTTTTACCACATACTCATACACGGCATTATACATCCTTACCATCGTCTGTTCGTTAAGCATATACTCGTCCAGTACCTTTTGCGTATAATATGCTCGCATATTCTTTATGGACGAGTTTACATTTATTTTTGCATCAAAAAGTTTTTTAAGTTTTTTACCGGAAAATTCATCCGACAATATATCCTCAACTATCCCGGCATTCAGGGCGTACGCTTCTTTCAGCATACCGTCAAAGACATTCCGCATTTTTCTGTTTGACGCAAAATGATCCACGAGCATGACAACACCTGACGCTACCGCCACGTACAGCAGCCTGAGAACAGAAAGTTCTTCCAGACTTCCCTGTCCCATTATATTCCCCAGAAGCAATGCCATAAAGGCCGAATAAATGGTAAAAAAGTTAAACTTAAACAGACGGTCTCCCAGCATCACCAAAGCAACAAGTATGATCACATGCACCCACACGAATCCCGTTATATGAAATGCCACGAATATCATCCCTGTTGCAAGAACGGTATTGAATATCCTTTCTGAACTCTTTTTTCTGCCAAGCTCGGAGAAAGGCTGTGACAATACACATACATTTATAAAAAACCAGTATGCATAAGGAAGATGGAAAGCTTCCATTATCATCACACCTACCGATGCCATTATCGCAGTCTTGAGAGAAAATAAAAACTGATATTTGTTAAACCTGTTTTTCCCTCTGGTGTAGGCTTTTTCAATACTGCTTTTATCAGACTTAAACAATTCCAGTTCGTTGTCTATCTCAAGTCCCTGTATCTCACTTACTGATTCCAGACTCAGTCTGCCGAAATCCTCCAGCAAACCGTCAAAGCTCTTCTTTTCAAAATTGAAATTATCTACATCTTTTATGATCTCTTTCATCCTGATGTAAGTATCTTCATGGAATCTCTTCCCGCTTTTATTGTAACGGTACATGATGCGGGCAAGTCTTTTTAAAATTGAAAGCAGCCTGAGATACTGGCTGCCTCTGTCCCATTTTCTTATCTGGTCAAACTTCGTGAAGAAAAGAGAACTGCTTGATGTTATCCTTTCATCAACATCTTTATACAGATTCTCATTTTCCTCTAAAGAAATACCGTTCATGGACAGATCTATATATTCCTCGATCTCGTCACTGACACGTCGCACGCTGAATTTGACAACATGCCTGTAACGCTTCCTGTTGAAGATCCACTGCGCGATCATCATGGCAACAACAAAGGATTCAAGTATTATCAGACGGACCAAAAGATTCATTCCCGTCACCGGATTGTACACGATAACAATAAAGTTAATGGAAAAAGTTATATAAAGCGGTTTCTTCCGGCCTCTGTTAAGCGAATAAGCCAGAAACAGGACCACAAGAAAAAGCACTATACCTTTTGATACGAGATGTAAATCCGCAATCCATGCCGCGATCCCGAAACCGGTGTATACTATACTGAAATACATAAAATTGTATTTGAATTTTGTTGTATAATCATTTGACAAAGACATGGGAATGATCATAAAACTGTTTGAAAGCACCATGGCATTCTCAGTCCCTATAAGCGGGCGCAGGGCAAATAATAAAACAACTACTATTCCGAAATAAATAGCCATTTTTATCATTTCCGTCCGTATTTCTATGTGAAATCTTCCGATTTTAAAATTCATAGTTCCCCCGATAAACCGGCATGAGACATCTCCCATTACCTTAACAAAAAAAGACACACGCCGTAACCTGATGCTTATGCAATCAGTCTATGACAATGTGTCAATTTATTCAAGTAGCGAGAGGGAGACTTGAACTCCCGACACCACGGGTATGAACCGTGTGCTCTAGCCAACTGAGCTATCTCGCCATATATAAGCAACCGGAAAATATCCCGACTGCATTTGTAAAATATGGGGCCAATAGGGCTCGAACCTATGACCCTCTGCTTGTAAGGCAGATGCTCTCCCAGCTGAGCTATGACCCCAAAAAGTGGGCACCTTATTCAAAAGCACCGCCTGGCTATTATATTACAGCCATAGAACTCATGTCAAGAAGTTTTTGAAAAATCATATCTTACGCGACTCGTAGTCTTCCGGAAGTTCCGGAAAGTTACCGGAAAAGCAAGCATCACAATACTTAACCTTGTTCTCCACGATCTCATCCAGATCCTCAAGTTCCATAAACCCGAGTGAATCAGCACCGATTATCTCGCAAATTTCATCCACTGTCCTGTTATTTGCTATCAGGTGCTCCTGTGACGGGATATCCGTTCCGTAGAAACAAGGATGCAGGAAAAGCGGAGAACTGATCCTTACATGTACTTCCGTGGCTCCGGCGGCTCTTAAGGCCTTTACAATCCTTGCACTGGTGGTACCTCGCACGATGGAATCGTCCACCATGACCACTCTCTTGCCTTCAACGGCTTCCTTAAGCACGTTCAGTTTGACGGATACCGCCCTTTCCCTCTGGGACTGCTTGGGCTTTATAAACGTCCTTCCAACGTAGTTGTTTTTAATAAAGCCGTTTCCGTGGGGTATTCCCGAACCAAGAGAATAACCAAGTCCGGCAGGCGAACCGGAATCAGGCACGCCAACCACCAGATCCGCATCGGCAGGATGCCTTCTTGCCAGTATCTTTCCTGCCTGTACTCTTGAACCGTATACACCAACGCCGTCAATTACACTATCAGGCCTTGCAAAATATATATACTCAAATATACAGCTTGCAGGCTTCTCGATCTGCAGCTCCTTATTTGACTTTATTCCGCTTTCACCCTCCTCGGGAGATACTGTTACGATCTCGCCCGGCTCAATATCCCTTACAAACTCGGCACCTATGGTATCAAGGGCACATGTCTCGGATGTAATAAAATATGTATTATCGCGTTTGCCGATACAGAGCGGTCTGAAACCGTGGGGATCACGTACGCCGATCATCTTCCTCGGACTGTTCACCACAAAAGAATATGCCCCCGATAGTTGCTTACAGGCGTTAAAAACCGCATCCTCAACACTTGATGTCTCTATCCTTTCACGCGCTATAAGATATGCTATAAGCTCGGCATCACACTTAGTCTGGAAAATAGCACCTTTATAGGACAATTCATCACGCAGTCTTTTCGCATTAAGAAGGTTACCGTTCAGGGAAAGGCTTAGGGTTCCCTTAACATAATTTAAAACAAGAGGCTGGGCATTCTCAATACCGCTGGTCCCTGCTGTGGGATACCTTACATGACCCACCCCGAGATTACCTGTGAGTTTTTCAAGACTTTCACTGTTGAAAACCTCGTTCAGAAGCCCCATTCCTTTATGAGATAATACTTTGCCCGGTCCTTCCGTATCACTTGATGCTATACCGCAGGAATCCTGTCCTCTGTGCTGAAGTGCAAAAAGACCGTAGTAGATACTTGATGCAACATCGCCTCCGTCAAAGTCATATGCAGCCATAACACCGCATTCTTCCCCGAGCCCCGTTTCATGGTATATATCGCATTGACAGGCAGTTTCTTTTATTTTTCCGGATTCTTCCATTCGTCTGATCCTTTCACTTTAAAATTGTCCATTTAATCCCAAGTGTTATAATATCAAATTTCAAGCTCCTTTGCCATAGCCCCGCAGCCCCGTGATATGTCATCCCATGTTTTGGCAAAATCCCTTGTATACCACGGGTCTGCCACGTCATTTGTATCTCCCGCGTACTCGAGAAGCTTCTTTATCTTTCCATCCGGATCACCACCGAACTCTCTTCGCATGTTTGCGATGTTTTGAGAATCCATACCTACGATCAGGTCAAAGTTTTCGTAATCTTTCGGACAGATACGCCTTGCTGTCTTTTCAGAGCAATCAAGTCCGTGATCTTCAATCTCCTGTCTTGCAGGTCCGTAAACTCCCCAGCCGATATTTTCTCCGCTGGTGGCAGCGGACTCCACATAATAATCATCACTCTTTCCTGCCTGCTCTATTATATCTTTCATGATAAATTCCGCCATGGGCGAGCGACATATATTCCCGTAACATACAAAAAGTATCCTTTTCATCTCTTACTCCAATCATGTTATTTAAAAACCATACTATACAATGTAGCAGAAAATTAAAATATATGCTATCATAATCAGAAATAATAATTCAGGGGATGAGAATATATCATGGATGACCAGAACGAATTCAGACAGTACGGCAAAAGAGCCGACGAAGTTAACGAAGAAAAAATAAAAGAAGAGGCTTATAACAAAGAAGCTGCGGAAAATATCACTACCGATAATCCTAACAACCAGAGCAAGAACCTTTTCAGCAGGTACGGAAAATATAAAGGAACTCTCAAAGAAAACAATAAAGACGCATACAGATTTTCCAAAACCATTTCCATATGCGTACTTATCGGTACGGTTGTCGGCATCATCATCGGTATTGCCACGGGAGCTGTTGCTTATGCACTGCTTTGTATCTTCCCGTCATTCTTTATCGGTCTGATAATAAACGCTATCATAAACAAGGGAAAAAAGAGCAACGAAAAATGAGGCCCGAAGGACCTCATTTTTTATTGGTTTTTATTTATTAAAATAATCATCCACGATAGCCTGGATCTTTCCGTTATCGTGCTTCATCAGGGTGTTTATGAAATCCTGTGATTTTGCATCTTTAAACATAAACTCATTCATGAATTCATTCATAACAATGGTAAAATCTTCATCTCCCAATTCGCCGTGAAGAGCTTCAAGGAACTCGGCTCCTTTATAAGTGTCAACTATATACGCCGTCTCCGCATCCTTAAACTTATCATTAAGTTTCATGTTCATCTCTTCAGGATACTTCTCTTTTGCTTCATTAAGTATGTCTTTAATCTTTCTTACAGGCTTGTCGTTAGTTGCGCTTATGCTTATATAATCGTTAAACCACAAAAGCATTCCTCTGGAGAGCCACCCGTCAGTCGCCCTGTTGCTTCCGGTCATCTTGCTGAACCACTGATCGAGGATACCTTCCTCAAAAACATTAACCGACTTGATCCTGTAATCATCTATTACTGCACCGTCAAGTCCGTCGTATATATCCTTTGCTCCGAAAGTCATAAGACCTGTATAAGTATTACATCCGCTGTCATTATAGATGGGTACGATATCGTACTGGTTCCAGGCATATTTTTCGATCTTATCCACCATCCAGTCAAAAGTAACGGGAAGAACTATCTCCACAACTTCTTTCGCTTCCTTGTAACTCTTGGAATCTTCTATGAAATAATAATTAGCGGTCATATCATCATTCGCATAATAGGCCGAGCGGAATCCGTTGCAAAGTACCATTGCAAAATCGTCAGTATCTACTGCTTCGATCTTGATGGTTCCGTCCTCTTCTTTTTGCTCAACACCCGATGCGGCAGCCAGGTATCCTTCCGGTGCATGAACCGTTACGTGGTAATCCGTAAACTGGTATAACCCGTTATCCTTTATCCTTTCTTCGGACCACACGGTATCATTTATGATCCATTCACCGCTACGGTATTCCGCCATCTGGGGGAAACATGATGTAAGAACATATTCCTGGTATTTTCCCATATTGAAGAATCCGAAACGTGAATCCCCGAAAGGAATATCCTCATTCACAGATATAGTTATATCAAGCTTATCCTTAGGTGCAAGCTTTTTATCTCCCAGCTTGACCTTTATGATCTCTGAATTATTACCTTCCTGCGTGAATTCAAATTTAGAAGATTCATCACTACCTGCATAGATATTTTTAATCTCCCAACCCTTTCCGGAGTTACCTTCTTTTCCGTAAACCTTTGCAGACGGATTAAGGAAAATGATCTCATCAATAGTTTGCTCGGTATTATTTTCTACATTTGCAGTTGAAATGATCTCAACTTTATTTTCATCCGGGGATAATGTCACATCCATAGTGTACTCATTTACAAATAAACGATCCTCTGTGTGAACGGCAGATCTCTTACTTTCGTCAACCTTTGCTTCCGGTTTTTTATTTCCGCATCCTGTCAGAGTCACGGCTGCAACAGCTGCTAAAGATGCGCCCGCAATTATCTTTCTCTTTATCTTTTTCATACTACTCCTGCTTCCCTTCGTAAAAAGTCTTTTTTCATTTCTGCTAATTATAGCACGGAAAAAGAATAAATGCGAAAAAAACAGAATAAAAAAGGGCGGGACTGCATAAAACAGTCCCGCCCCAACGTCTGACTATTGTCTAATAAATACCCTGTACATCAAAGTAAGTATCAAACTGCAACGTCAGGCGTTACATTTTGTTTTTCCGCGTTTCTCAGCGAACTCATACATGCATCTGTCAACGATGAGGATGAGCCATCCACCGAGAACGAATGCGATGGTACATCCGGGTACACCGAAGATAGCGCACATAGATGTTGTCTGGTAGTTAAGCATACATGTGAACAGACAAGCCATGAAGAACAGGAACCAGTATCTACCGGAGTTGATCTTCGTCTTACAGAATGTGTCAAGAGCACCTACTGTAAGGAGGCAAGGATATCCGTACAGAGCATAGTGCATCATGCCCATATCTGCACTGAATACCATTCCGCATGCGATGGTGAATGCCATAGCCATGCAAGCCTTGATACCAAACTGAACGTTGTGCCACATATAACCTGCGATACAGATAAGTGATGCGATCCAACCGTCAGCAACCCAGATCTCCTCGAAACCGTTAGTCGCGAAGAGCATCCAATCCTGCCATGTCCAAGCTGATGAATCGAAGCCCGCATACCATCCCTGATGAGATGCATAAATAGTAGCGTCTCCCATGTCACCGCCGATAACAGCAGTTGATGAGTTAGTCCACTCGTTGAGGGCTGATGCTCTTGGAACAGTTAAAAGGTCTGTCTGGAAGCTGATCAGAACGATGAACCAGCACATTGTGATCCATGGGAATGTGAATCCCGGAAGACCGTGGTGGTTTGAAAATCTGTTGATGAACAGCTGTAATGGAACTACTAAAACACATCCAGCAAGAAGCCAAATCCAAGCTGTTGTCCAGCTGTAAACGTGACCGTTTGAAATCTGGAATGTAATAGCTCCCATTGCGATCAGGTTCGGGCAGAAACCGAAAAGACCTGACTTGATCGCGTCTCTGTCGCATCCCATGCAGTATGCGGTCAGATTCGAAATGTTAACACCAATGATAACGAATATGAAGTAGCTCCATGCTTCGAATGTTCCAACCTGCCAGTTGAATGTCTCGAATCCGGCAAGAAGGAAGGAAGCAAGGAAGATCATACCCGAAATGGTGTTCTCAATGAAAACTACCTGTGAGATTCCGTTAAAGAATGCTTTAAACGGAGCAGGCATGCCTTTAAAATCAAGACCCATTTCTTTCACTCCTTCTCTCTAAATTTTTCTTGGTTACGGTTGTTGTTCTGCCTGAGCAAAACGAAAAAATAATAGATGCGTATTATTTCCGTGACTATAATACTACATATTGATCAAATGCGCAAGAAAAAATTTTATTTTTTTTATTTTTTTTTTATTTTCTTAAACTTTCTCTGTATAATTACGCTGATCTGTTTGTGATATACTGTTCCCCTACACTGACTGATCCGGGAAGGAAATGAATAATGGAAAGCAACCATTCTGATGAATATTATATGAAAGAAGCACTTAAACAGGCAAAGAAAGCCCTTGCCTTAAACGAGACTCCCATAGGCTGCGTGATCGTTTGTGACGATAAGATAATAGCAAGAGGATATAACCGGAGAAATACCGAACACTGCACGCTAGGCCACGCCGAGATCAAAGCCATAAAAAAAGCAAGCCGCGCAGTAGGTGACTGGCGGCTTGACGAATGCACCATATATATAACTCTTGAACCATGCCAGATGTGCGCCGGGGCTATCGTCCAGGCCCGCATACCCCGTGTAGTCATAGGCGCCATGAACGCAAAGGCGGGATGTGCAGGCTCTGTCGTAAATCTCCTTGAAAACCCCGACTTCAACCATCAGTGCGATATAACAAAAGGCGTGCTCGAAGATGAATGCTCACGTCTTCTTTCTGACTTTTTTTCAGATCTTCGCCGACAGAAAAAGCAGGCTGATTAAAGAACTTTAAAGTTTTCCTTCGGAACTGCTATTGTATACAGCTTAAATCCTGCTGCCTCCTCACCGGTGTCCTTAACAACGCCGGTGATCTTAATCTTGGATTCATGTGCCGGATATTCATCATCGGCCATATCTATAACCTCGAATCCGAATCCTACACCGCCTGTGTCTTCAGCATTTCTCTCCATGATGGAATGACCGATATTATCACTGTAATATCCTTCCGCCTCTATAACCTTGCCCTCCATCTTGCCTTCGGAAATATCCGAAGCAAGCTGTTTCATGGCATCAAAGTCACCGTCTTTTATAACTACATCCGGCTTTGTAAAGTCTGCTCCCGAAACATCATACTTTTCGCCGGGCGCTTCCATAGATGCGCCCTCGGAAGTCGCAGACTCACCTGTAGTATTCTGATCCGTTACACTCTCCGTACTGTCATCCGATGCCTTTGTTCCTTCAGTCTCACCTGAAGAGCATCCTGCAAAGGTAATGGCAGCTGTTGCAGCCATTGCTGCAAATGTGATCATCTTTATCTTTTTCATGATAGTTCTCCTTTTCTGTTATTATGTCTTCTTTTTTCTCACCTTGCTATCATTCTATCACATGACAGTATCATTTGAAACTGAACACAGCCTGTCTGAAAGGGCTGCAAATTCTTCCAGGCTCAACACCTCACCACGGATATTTTCCGACTTACCTATCAGACAAAGAGCTTCTTTTATCTCTTCCTTTGAAAAGTCTGTCACAGCGGATACGCTGTTTACCATTGTTTTTCTTCTTTGTGCAAAAGCAGCCCTGATAAGCTTAAAAAGCAATCTCTCATCCCTTACCTTCACCGGTCTTTCTTTATATATATCAAGTCTTATAACTGACGAATCCACATTGGGTCTGGGGATAAAACATGAAGCAGATACATCTGCCACCTTACTTACGGACGCATAATACTCCGTTGCAAGAGTGAGCGCTCCGTAATCCTTTGTTCCCGGACGTGCATTTATCCTGTCTGCAACCTCCTTTTGTATCATTACCGTAACGGATTCAATTATATCAGCGTAGTTTTCAAGAAGTCCCATGATGATAGGCGTTGTGATGTAATAAGGAAGATTTGCAACAACTTTTAACGCCATGCCCTCGTTGTACACTTTTGATATCTCCCGGATATCACACTTCAGAACATCTTCATTAATGACAGTCACGTTATCAAACATGGAAAGGGTTTCACTAAGTACCGGGATCAGCTTTGAATCGATCTCTACGGCTACCACCTTTTTCGATTCTTCGCAAAGGATCTGCGTCATGGTACCTATGCCGGGTCCTATCTCAAGGACTGTATCTTCTTTTGTAACGCCCGCCTTTAAAACAATCTTTCTTACCGTGTTCTCATCGATCAGGAAGTTCTGTCCGTATTTCTTTTTTATATCGAACCCGAAGAGCTGCAGAACTGCTTTTGTCTCCGTGGGATTAGCAAGATAATTCATAAAGCCTCCGGTCTTATATACTTAACCTTGGAAAAAGTTTCATTGCATTTTTTTGGGTCTCAGCCGCCAATTCATCTATACTGATGCCTTTTATGCGGGCAACCGCTTCCGCAACATACGGAAGGTATACAGAAGAATTCCTTTTTCCTCTGTAAGGCTCCGGTGCAAGATACGGGCAATCTGTCTCAAGAACGATATCAGTAAGTTCCAGCCCCTCCACTGCCTCCTGCAGAACTTTTCCGTTTTTAAATGTAACTACACCGCCTATTCCGAAAATACAACCCAGTTCTTTGAACTCCAAAGCACTTTCAAGATCATAAGAATAACAGTGCATCACACATCCGGAAATATTGCCCGAATATTCTCCCAATATTTTTTTTGTATCTTCTTTTGCATCCCTTGAATGAATAATAACCGGAAGGTCCAGATCGATCGCAAGTTCAAGCTGTCTCCTGAACCATTTGTGCTGGACAGCTTTTTCAGAGCCCATGTTATGGTAATCAAGACCTATCTCTCCGACAGCAACCACCTTTTCAAAAGAAGCCGCTTCCCTGAATCTCTCTATCTCTTCTTCATTCAGATTTCCCGCTTCATCCGGATGAACACCAATCGCCGCAAAAATAAAGGGGTACTTTTTTGACAGCTCGATACTGTCATAGCCCCCTTTAATGGTGGCTCCTACATTTACCACCGCATCTATTCCAAGTCCCGGGAGGGATGAAAGAAGCTCATCCCTGTCTTCATCAAATGAGTGATCGTCAAAATGTGCATGCGTGTCAATTATCCCCATTTTTTATCACTCCCGCTTTTGCCACTGACTCTTTCTGCTTTTCTTCGATCTGCGCCACTCTCTCTTCAAGTTCCTTTGCATCCATCCTTGCAAATAATATCTCCGGCTTATCCGTTACCTTTCCGCCGTCAGGAAACAACCCGAACTTATCCAGATCATCGTAATTTCTTTTTCCTCTTTCAGGCGCATCCGGATAAAGCTGTGCAAATATCCTTTCTGCCGTCTCAGGCATAAAAGGTGCAAGAAGATTGGCACCTATGCTTATGCTTTCAACAAGATTGTAAAGCACTTCGGAAAGTCTGCCGTACTTGCTTTCATCTTTTCCCAAAACCCATGGCTCGGTCTCATCGATATATTTGTTGCATCTTTTGAAAAGATTAAACACTTCGGTTATGGAATCGGCTACATGAAGTGTCTTCATATTTTCTTCGCACTTTGACCTTACGGAGCAAACGACAGATTTCAGATCTTCATCTACGGGAAGTTCCTCTCCTGTTTTCTTCAACTCTCCCCCGAGATATTTGTTTGCCATGGCTATAGTACGGTTCACAAGGTTACCAAGGGTATTGGCAAGCTCGGAATCAAAACGCTCAAGCATAAGATCCCAGGAGATAACTCCGTCATTTTCAAAGGGCATTTCATGAAGACAGAAATATCTCACGGCATCCACACCAAAGATATCCACAAGATCATCAGCATAGATCACGTTGCCCTTGGTCTTGCTCATCTTTCCTTCGTTAGTAAGAAGCCACGGATGTCCGAATACCTGCTTCGGCAGAGGCAGGTCAAGTGCCATGAGCATGATCGGCCAATATATGGTATGGAATCTCAAAATGTCCTTACCTATAAGATGCAGATCAGCCGGCCAGTACTTTTCAAACTCAGGCTTGGAGTCTCCGTCCGCATCATAACCCAGTCCTGTTATATAGTTTGTAAGGGCATCTATCCATACATACACCACGTGATCCGGATCAAAGTCCACGGGGATACCCCATGAAAAAGAAGTCCTTGAAACACACAGATCCTGAAGTCCCGGTTTTAAGAAGTTGTTTATCATCTCGTTCTTGCGTGACTCCGGTTGTATGAACTCAGGATGATCTTCTATATGCTGCATCAGACGATCTGCGTATTTGCTCATCTTAAAAAAGTAAGCTTCTTCTTTGTCAGGATTTACCTCACCGCCGCAGTCGGGGCACTTGCCGTCCACCAGCTGCCCCTCGGTAAAAAAAGATTCGCAGGCAGTACAATAAAGGCCTTCATAATGGCCCTTATAAATGTCACCTTTATCGTAAAGTTTTCTGAAGACTTTTTGAATCTGAATCTTATGATCCTCATCCGTGGTTCTTATAAAACGGTCATACGATGTATTCATAAGATCATATACACGTTTTATCTCACCCGAGATATCATCAACAAATTCCTTGGGTGTCACACCTGCCTTATCGGCCTTACCCTGTATCTTTTGACCATGCTCGTCCGTACCTGTCTGCATGCGTACGTCATAACCCTGCAGTCTTTTATATCTGGCAATACTGTCAGCCAGTATTATCTCATAGGTGTTTCCTATGTGAGGCTTGCCGGATGCATAAGCTATGGCCGTCGTTATATAAAAAGTATCTTTATCTGTTGGCATTTATATCTACACTCCTTAATCATTGATCATCAGCAGCAAAAAATTCCTCTTTGCATACCTGCACCGCCTCCGGCATAGGCACAACAGCTGCTTGCCGCACTTAGGGCAAGACATGCCATGCAGCACTTCGTCTGGTTCATGCCGGCACCCCGGCCGTATCTTTGTCCCTGTCCGGCATAATATGCACCTCCGCCTCTGAGACTGTTATACAGACTCTGGTAACTCATGTTGTCCGGATCCATCTGTACTGCTATGGTGGCATTCTCAAGCGCTGCAGAAGTGTTTCCCAGGCCCGAGTCCGCCATGGCATGCACATAGTACCATCTGGCATCTCTTTGCGAAATGGAGTTTAATGCGTTAATGGCTTCATTGTAACTGCCGTTGTTTACATAGTTGGCCGCTCCTTTCAGCCTTACGGAAAGATCGTCATTTCCCCATCTCTGGGATTCACCTGCACCGGAATTAAAACCCCCGAATCCGCCAAAGCCACCAAACCCGCCGAAAGGACCAAAGCCGCCCCACCAGCCGCCGTATCCGCCGGAATCGCTACCCTGGGAATATCCTCCCTGCTGGCTGTAGGATCCGCCGTAACCCTGTTGCTGGTTCTGACTATATCCCTGTCCGTAACCCTGACCATATCCTTGTGAATAGCTTCCGCTTCCGTTTCCGTAGGAAGCACCGGAACGTTCGTCCATAATCTGCTTATAAGCCTGCTGTATCCGCTTAAACTGCTCTTCTGCCTTGTCCTTGTTCGGATTGTTTACATTGGCATCGGGATGGTATTTCCTGCTTAATTTTCTGTATGCTTTTTTAATTTCATCGTCTGTGGCGTTCCTTGAAACTCCCAGTATCTGATATGGATCCATACGCTACCCCGTTCATTTGCTGCATTTAACATTGTGTAATTCTTCCCAGCGCCTCCAGACGCCGGCATAGATGATGTTACGGATGATCTCGATATTTTCCGTTATGGGAAGAAGCTCAAAATTCTTTGCACATTCCGCCATAATATTGTTTAGAACATTATATACGAATTCATCAAAATTTTCTTTGGTATCGAAGTTTTTCAGATGCTTTGAAAGGCAGTTGTAAATCCCCTTTTCTTCATCTTCTTTCATATCCTCGTAAGCATCCATTATGTAAATGAATCTGCCTAAAGAAAAGCCAATACCACGCAGCTGACTGCTCCACTCGTCCCCATAGATATCACACACTTCGGACATCACTTTCCCGAACTGGCCGGATACTTTATCCAGATCGGCGGAACCTTCCTGCTCGAAACGACTTAATATTTTAAACGCTCTGCTTACAGCTTTCGCTTTTTCCGGATATTTCTGCATGACTTTTTTTGCACTGCCCCTTAGTCCCGTCATCATCGCCCGTGCTTTGAGTTTTTTTTCATCCTTCCAGTCATCAGCAACCTTGTACCATGCAAGAAGTATGTTCATATCTGCAGCATAACCGCTTATCTTCGATGTAAGAAAAACCCTTTTTGTCAGAGGATGTACGATGCATCTCCCCACAGATCTGTGCTTTTCAGGCTCATATAATCCGCCCAGCAGAAGGATCAAAAAATTCATGTCATGATTTAAGGTAAGCTGACCGGCCCTTCCGAAGTTTTCCTTCAGACAGCTGCACAATCCGCAATACCATGCATTAACTTCATCCTGCTCCCGCACCTTAAGCTCGGGACTGTTGGGAGTAACATAGCCGTACATTTTATTCTCCGTCTTTTGCGTATTCTTTCCTTAACTCGTCAATCTCTTCCTGCGTAAGCCCAGAAAGCATTATAAGGGATTCATCCGAAATGTTGCCCTGCTCCAGCAGGCGTCTTGCTATATCGTATTCATGTGTCTTGTAAGTTTCACCATCTATCCTTGCCATAACCATCACTCCTTGATCAACATTGTGGTTTCATCTTTCTTATCGACTGTAACACATCCTGCAAGAGTATCTGTTACCTTCTTTACAAACGCTTCATAGAATTCCTTTTGGCAGACAATGTTCATGCTGCACTCATCAGAATATTCAACGTTTCTTATCTCAAGTGCCGCTCCGCATTCAGTCAGGTTGGCACACAGTCTTCTTACCGTACTCTCGTCCTTAAAGGGAAAAGAAACTACTGCTTCTATACCTGTCGCAAGACCGGCAAACTCTGCGGAATTTATTGCCGCCTCTCCCGCAGCACTGTAAGCCCTTGCAAGACCTCCCGGCCCCAGCAGGACACCTCCGAAGTACCTTGTGACTATAAGCACGGAATCCGTAATGTCACCGGTCTTAAGAAGCGTAAGCAAAGGCTGGCCCGCAGTCCCGGACGGCTCACCGTCATCAGAGTATCTTTCCTGCTTCCCATCCGGTCCGCACACATAAGCAAAGCAGTGGTGCTTGGCGTCAAAATATTTTTTCTTTGCAGCCTCTACAAATGCCATGGCTTCTTCCGGTCCGGATACTTTTTTTATCTCTCCGATAAAACGGGATTTTTTTTCTGTTATCTGACCCTCACCGTCTTTTATGGTAACTTTTTTCATCAGGATTCGTTCTCCGCAATATAATCCCTTGCTTCTCCGATGTACTCTCCGTCGGAATATTTTTCAACGATCACCTTATACCACTTAAGGGCATTCTCCGTATCATCACTTCTCTCATAGGACCTTGCCGTATAGTACGCGGCATCTTCATTGTCATTCCCGTAGCAGGCATAAGCTATCTCAAACTCTTTTGCAGACTCTTTGAAGTTGCCTTCGTCATACATCTCTTCAGCTTTTGAATATATGGTACCGGCGGAAGATCTCATAGTCTCGGAGACAAGCGTATCATATATACCTTTTGCATTTTCAGGTATCTTTCCGGCATCAAGAAGGGCTATCTTTTCAGCGCACGAAACTCTGTTATCTGATATATAATCAGCCGCCGCAAGATTTAACACCTCATAGTAAGAGTTCCCTTCGTTATCAAGCTGACCCTGGAGTTCGTCAACCTTTGCCGTCAGTTCCTCAACTTTTTTTTCGGCACTTTCTGCTCTGTCGTTAGCCTCTGAAAGGATCTTATTATTCTCTTCCAGTGATGTATCATTTCCCGATGCCCTCAAACTGTCCCTTGCCGGAACAACCAGTAAGAAAATAAGAGCTGCGCCTATCCCTATCCCGATAAGAATATTCATAAGAGAAAAAACTCCGGTATTTGATTTCTTATATCCGGTTTCGGGAATTATCACATCATTACCGTTTAACGGACTTCTTTCATTTTTCTCTTCCTTTGTCTCATCATCTTTCATCAGGAAAGAAGGAAGGGCTGCCGGCTTCTTATCCGCAGGCTCTGAAGTCTTTCCGATCTCTTTTAAATATCTGTTCGCAGTTACGTTCCCGGCATCCACCTTCAGCACTGCCCTCAAACACTTCTCCGCTCTGGAATAAGCTCTCTTTTCAATATAGAAAAGAGCAAGTAAAAGCTGCGCCTTTAAAAGACCCGGACACTGGGAAACAACTTTTTTAAGCTGAATAAGGGCAATGTCATAGTTTTCGTTCAGGGCATTTTCAAGAACCCTGTTGTACTTACGGGTCGCTGCACATTTATCATCAAAATCAGTCTTCTTTTTGCGCACTATGTCAACATACTCCACAGCCGGATTGTTGACCGAGTTAAAATTCTTGCTGATGATCCAGCAGCTTAAGGCCTCCACCACTTCGCCTGTCTCATAAAAACAAAGCCCAAGGAGATTTCTTGCAGGCACATTTGTCTTATCCAAAAGGACGCTCATCTTCAGACTTTCTATGGCACCGCTAAGGTCCCTGACACCTGCCTGCTCAAGTCCTTTGTTGTAATATACGTTCGATGCTCTTGCCGCTTTTTTATAAAAAGAAACGTCCGCTTTACATTCCGGACAAAAATCACTTTTTATAAGTTCGGCTCCACATTTGTTACACTTCATTTTTAAAAAAACTCCAATCCGGTCATTATCTGTTTCTCTGCTTTACAACGTGAAGATCAACATCCTCGATAAGCTTATAGAACAGATCCGTCATATCCGGAGAGTTGTTGTCATATACCGCCTTTTCGGCATCATCCACCTCAAGACTGGGACGGAATTTCTTAAGTTCCTCTTCAAAATTCAGCATATTTTTATCCTTTCAACTTCTTTATCTCTCCGATCAGATACAATGATCCGACACAAAATAAATAATCTTTTTCTTTTGCTTTTGCGTATTCAAAAGCTTCTTTTACATCTGAAAAAGCCTTTACCGGTCTGTCCGTATATTTTCCGAACAATCTTAAAAGGTCATCCTGTGATAAGGCTCTCTTTGTATCAGGCCTGGTAATGACATATTCACTAAACAGACCGCTCCCGGCAACAGCCTTCACCATATCCTCATAAGCCTTATCGGACACTACGGAAAAAAGCAAAATATTTTTCTTTCCGGAAGCAAAAGCTTCCACACTCTTTATAAACAGTTCCACACCCTGGGGATTATGCGCACCATCCACATATGTGTCAGGAAAAATGCGCTCCATCCTTCCTTCCCAGACTGTATTCCTTAACGCTTTATCAAAGGCTTCACGGTCAGCTTTTGTCAGGCTTCCCGAAAATCCTTTTAAGAGACCCGACTCCTTTATAACCGCCATCGCAGTAAGCGCCGTTGCAGCATTTACTGCCTCATAAACGGCAGGAACAGGCACAGTAAACGAAACATTTCTATAATACTCATTTTCAAGCGAAAAATCAACATTTTCAGGGCTTACGCTGACACCCTTCACATCCCCGTAATCCGCATAAATAAGCCTGCTCCCGTTTTCTTCAGCGACTTTTTGGAAAATTTTAAGAATATCAATGTCATCTCCTGCCACCACCACGGGAATGCCGGGTTTTATGATACCGGCCTTTTCTTTGGCAATCTCCTCCGGAGAATTTCCCAGGATATCCGTATGCTCCAGTGCAATTCCCGTGATCACGGACAGGACCGTTCCTTCAACGGCATTTGTAGCATCAAGCCTGCCTCCCAGCCCTGTCTCAAGTATTACGCAGTCCGTGTTTTTTTCCTTAAAATAGATCAGGGCGATCATCAGTAGATATTCAAAGTATGCAGCCTCAAATCCCCGGGTCTCTTCCTTTACCTTTTCCGTCTCTTCAAGAACCGGGTTAAACAAACGGGTGAAATCCTCTTTTGATATCATTTCACCTGATACCCTGATCCTTTCCCTAATGTCGGCAAGATGCGGAGAAGTAAAAAGACCGGTGCTGATCCCCTGTGACTCAAGACAGGCTGAAATATAAGCACATACCGAGCCTTTACCGTTGGTACCTGCCACATGAATAACTTTTAAATCCTTATCGGGATTCCCGATCCTTTCCAGCAATATCTTTGCCCTTTGAACACCGTACTTTAATCCCGGTTCTTCCCCCGTAAACTGCGGGATGCTCTCCAGATACTTCACCGCATCATCAAAACTCAAAATGCCCACTGCTCTTTTCACCCTGAAAATAATATTTTACGCATTTTATCAGATATTGCCTTATTTTTCTATTGCATTTTATTTGTTTGTTTTTTATAATCGAAAAGTATATTAATGAAATAAAACAAAGAAATATCAGATTTTACTTTATTTTTTTTAAAAAGGAGACTTAAAAATGGGATATGTTGATGAAGTTTTAGAGCAGGTCAAGGAAAAAAACGCGGACCAGCCCGAGTTCCTGCAGGCTGTTACTGAGGTTTTAGAGACTTTAAAGCCTGTTGTTGAAGCAAACGAAGAGCTTTACAGAAGGGAAGCTGTTTTGGAGCGTATCACCGAGCCGGACAGAGCCGTTCATTTCAGGGTTCCGTGGGTAGATGATAACGGTCAGGTACAGGTAAACAGAGGTTACCGTGTTCAGTACAACAACGCTATCGGACCTTACAAAGGCGGATGCCGTTTCCATCCTTCAGTTAACTTAAGTATCATCAAGTTCCTGGGATTTGAGCAGATCTTCAAGAACTCCCTTACCAGCCTTCCCATGGGCGGCGGTAAGGGTGGTGCCGATTTTGATCCCAAGGGCAAGTCTGACCGCGAGATCATGGCATTCTGCCAGAGCTTTATGAACGAGCTTTACAAATATATCGGCGCAGACACCGACGTTCCTGCAGGTGATATCGGTGTAGGCGCAAGAGAGATCGGATATCTTTTCGGACAGTACAAGAAGATCCGCGGTGTATACGAAGGCGTGCTTACAGGAAAAGGACTTACATACGGCGGTTCTTTAGTGCGTAAGCAGGCTACGGGATACGGACTCTGCTATATCACCAACGAGCTTTTAAAGAAGAACGGAACATCTTTCGAAGGAAAGACCGTAGTCGTATCAGGTTCCGGAAACGTGGCAACTTATGCTATTGAAAAAGCCACACAGCTTGGCGGAAAGGTTGTTACATGTTCTGATTCTTCAGGATGGGTCTACGATCCCGAGGGCATCGACATCGCTCTTCTTAAGGACATCAAGGAAGTAAAAAGAGCCCGTCTTACCGAATATGTCAAAGAAAGACCGAACGCTGAATATCACGAAGGACGAGGCGTATGGAGCATCAAGTGTGATGTTGCTCTTCCATGTGCTACACAGAACGAGCTTCTTATCGACGACGCTAAAGCTCTTGTTGAAAACGGTTGCAAGTTCGTATGCGAAGGTGCTAACATGCCTACTACTCTTGACGCTACAGAGTATCTTGTATCAAACGGCATCCAGTTCATCCCCGGCAAAGCATCCAATGCCGGCGGTGTTGCCACATCAGGTCTTGAGATGAGCCAGAACTCCGAAAGACTTTCATGGTCGGCTGAAGAGGTTGACTCCAAGCTTCAGGGTATCATGGCAAGTATCTTCAAGAATATCGACGAAGCCGCTGCCAAGTACGGTATGGAAGGCAACTATATCGCAGGTGCCAATATCGCCGGATTCGAGAAGGTTGTTGACGCTATGATCGCACAGGGCGTTTGCTGATAGGATAATAAAAAATATTTCTTAAAATGAAAATACCCGTCGGGGTTATGCTTTTGCAACCCCCGGCGGGTTTTTATATGTTATTTCACGCTGTTTTCCAGTGTGGTCATGGTCTTCTTTCCTACCGCAGCCTCTCCTCCAAAGACATAGCCTTGGTTAACCTTGGTTTTGTAGGCTTTAGGGAAAGTAGCGTTAAGGTTTGCGTTATCATCTGCTAGTACAAGAACGGATCCGTTCTTACCGCACATTGCCGCACCCGCAAGAGCGTCCGGGAAGTTCTGGCTGGTGGCTACTCCCATCTTGTTTGCACTCATGCCGTTATTTATTCCCCACTCTGCGATCTTCTTGCTGGTCTCTACCGCATTATTTCCCCAAAGCCTGGTCTTTATTTTCATTCCTGCTGACGTTATCTGCTTCTCAACATTAGCTGTCACCGCCGCCTTTCCGCCGACTATGATAACATTCTTTACACCGAGTGTTTTAAGAGCGTTGAGTACAGGCTTACTCAGAGAAGTTCCATTGTCCGCAAGCAGTACAGGATATTTTTTCACATATGCTATAGGTGCCACAGACAAAGCATCTTTAAAGCTCTTGTTTGTCGCTATTATCGCTGTAGCATCTTTCCACTTACCTTTTCCTGCAAGGGCAAGCTTTGCACTGGTTTCGGTACTGTTCTGACCATATAATCTTTGGGGAGCAACTCCCGTTGTACTCTTGATCACAGAAACAACCTTATCAGAAACGGCCGCAGGTCCGCCTGCAACATATATTTTTTTTGGCTTTATCCTGTTTAGCACATCCTTTGCCTGGCCTGAAAGTGTATTGCCGTCAGTGAGCACTACCGGAGCATTCTCCAAACCTGCCAATCCTGACGCCGCAAGGGCATCTTTGAAATTGGACCCGGTGGCTACTATCACCGTGCCTCCTGTTCCTTTGAACCCTTCATTAACGATCGCTTTCATGGTATCGTAGCGACCCTGTCCCCAGAGTCTCTTCCATACATTAGGTACGGTGACCTTACAGGTGGCTGTCTTTCCACCGTCTTTAGTCTTTACGGTAATGGTTGCGGTTCCCGGATTTACTGCTTTTACGTTACCATTAGCATCCACTGTAGCAACATTTTTATTACTGCTACTCCATGTCACGGCTTTGTTGGATGCATTTACAGGACTTACAGTAGCAGTCAGTTTCAAAGTATTACTCTTTGTGATATTTGCCGACGCCTTGTCCAGTTTAACTCCCGTTACATTTACGATTTTATTCTTTACGGTCACCGTACAGGTCGCTGTCTTCCCACCATACTCTGTCTTTACTGTTATTTTTGCCGTTCCGTCCTTTTTAGCAGTCACTTTTCCGTTCGCATCCACCGCTGCAACTGCCGTATTACTGCTTGACCAGGTTACTCCTTTGTTTGTTGCATTAGCAGGACTAACTGTAGTTGTAAGCTGTATCACACCTCCCACTGTTGTATTTGCTGTTGTTTTATTCAGCTTTACTTCTGTTACACTAATAAGGTTTTTTACTGACAGCGCCACATCCATTGTACTGGCTTTATAATCATTGATTTTATAGTCATTGATTTTATAATCATAAGTTATTGTGTTATTTTTTATATTTATCAGTTTATTGCCTGACAGGGTAGCTCCTTTGAGGTTTGTTATATTTGACGCTACAAGATTGGGCGATAAAGCGGACAGCATTATCTCACCATTTATTGCTTTCACATCTCTAGTCTGGTTATCAGCACCAAAACCCACCAATGCCTTATTCTTGCAAATGTCCAAACAACATAGGTGATTTCCAAAACAATACAACTGAAGTAACTGTTTATTCTTGCTTATATCAAGATTGTTTAGTTTATTATTATCGCAATTTATATTTTGCAGAGCCGTGTTCTTACTTAAATCTAAATCTTTTATATTGTTGTCATGGCAAAGCAAACTTTCAAGAACCGTGTTCTTACTTAAATCTAATCTTTTTAGATTATTTTCAGAGCAATTCAAATTTCGCAGAACCGTGTTCTTGCTTACATCAAGACTTCTCAGGTTATTCCAACTGCAATCCAATCTTCGCAGAACCGTGTTCTTACTAACATCCAGACTGCTTAGGTTGTTATTTGGGCAAATAAAATATTCCAGTGCCGTATTCTTACTAACATCCAGTCTGCTCAGGTTGTTATCGCCGCACCCAAACTCTTCCAGTGCCGTATTCTTACTTACATCCAGACTACTTAGGTTGTTATTGTAGCACCTAAAATATTCCAGTGCCGTGTTCTTACTAACATCCAGACTACTTAGGTTGTTTGTACAGCAACTCAATAATCTTATCGCCACGTTCTTTCTTACATCCAGACTCCTCAGATTATTATAATCGCAACTAAATGATGTTAGTTTTGTGTTTTTACTTACATTCAGACTGCTCAGGTTATTCCGACAGCAATTCAAAACCTCCAAATCTTTACTCCTGCTTATGTCAAGATTGTTTAGTTTATTATAATCGCAATTTATATTTTGCAGAGCCGTGTTCTTACTTAAATCTATATTTTTTAGATTATTTTCAGAGCAATTTAACTCACGCAACTTTGTATTCTTGCTCACGTCCAAGCTATACAGGCTATTATTATTACACACCAAACTTTCCAGATTCACAAAATATTCTATACCACTTAAGTTATTTATTTCCATTCCGGCACAATTTATTTTTTTACAAGATGATACCTCTTCTTCACTCAAGCTATAATCATAATTTTTATCAATTGAACTAAATACATATTCCCGGAAATTTTCATCAGGAAACATATCTTCATTCCAATAATAATCAATACCAATCTCATCTTTATATGTATCCTTTGCATACACCTCTGTTTGCCAAACCGCACCGGCAAACATAGCACCAATTAACGCACTTACTGCTCCGATGGCTCCTGCTATTAATATGCCAACTTTTCTTTTATCTTTTATCATGATGTTTATCCTTTCTTTTACTTGCTTCATCTTTATTTTGATGCGTTATTAACATAATTGTCCTTTTCGATTTTTGTAATATCAAAATAGTCCGCAAAGTATGGCAACATCCTCACTCCTAAAAAATCCCTTTTGTCTGTTAAACTTTCATCTGGCTTAGATCCATAAAAGAAAACAAAATTTTTACCATCACATTTGCTACTGGAGTAACAAATACCATCATAATTTTGCATCCTCAAATATTCTGCAACAATCTGAGTTAACACATACTCATACGGATGCTCTTCCCCTTCTTTATCAACAGGTTTAGATATCTCAGTTGTAAATTTTATAATAAAATCTTTAATCCAATAATCATCATGGTTATATTCAGAATCAAAGATGCTAAAAATATCAACCATCCAACTGTCTGAAAGATCAACAACCCTCAAATTTTTCTTTGCAGTAAATTCTGCTATCAATTTGAAGCGCAAATTATCACCTTTCTCTAACAATGCAGTTTCTTTTGTATCCGATAGATACAAATACGGAATCCCAGCAGGGTTCATTCTGTTATTTATACTTTTGCCAGGCGGTGGCGGTCCCATTTCCATGTATAAATCAAGGTCATTTATGTTATCTGGCAAGGGATCAAAACCTCTAACACGATAAAAACATGTCCCTGAAGTCACTTTTATCTCTTTAAGATATTTCAATAGTTGCCACAAGTAAGACTCTCTTGACTGTTTATCTGTAACATCAAAAAATCTGTTATAATGCATAACTTCATACTTAAAACTCTCCCACGCATGATATGCATCCAAATTTTCTACGCCAAGGGAATCGTATTTTATATAAAATGCCTCATTATTGATGTCTGCATAATAATCATTAATCGCATCTTTTATATCAATAAAACTTTTTGAAAAAATATCTGACATAAGTAATTCACTATCTGTATCATCAGAAAAGACGTCCTCTATTTCCGTCATTATTTCAGCTACAGAATATCTTTGCACATCGTCAACAAAGTCGTCGTTATATTCATATGCTTTATCAATACATCCAACAAGAAAGTGTCGCAAATCTATAAGCGACACAACCTCTGTATTCTTGCTACCACAGTAAACACAGTCCGCTTTCTTTTCACCTGTATTATTGGATATAAATTTTTGAATTGATTTATTCTTAAAACACTTGGCACAACAATACATATGATTATCCTTTCAATAAAAAACTTTTTATCAAGTTATATACGTATATACACAAACATTGTTTTACCCATTTCACTATTTTTTTTACAGAAAATGTTTGTTATTTTTTTAACCATCCCCATTGTACTCATTTTATTGCCTATAGTCAATATATTAAACATGTTAGCATTCCCATTATAAACACCGAAAACGATTAGGATTTTTCTCTCCGGAGCTGCTGATATGATTTCTTTTAAACCTTTGTGGGATACACTTAACAAGCGGGATATGTCAACTTACGACCTTATATACAAGTTGGGCATTTCCGCCAACACGATCCATAGACTTAAGCATAATCAGGCTGTTACCACAAAGACCATTAATGAACTATGCTCCATTCTTGATTGCGGTATTTCGGATATAATTGTATATAAAGAGGATTAAAAAAAGCGGCATTCACCGCTAGATTCTGCGCCGCCACTTTCATATGTAAAAAAAGATTTGTAAAGAGATAATAAAAAACTTTACAAAAAATCCCAATGGATATATAATGCCTACGTAAAGGTTGATAGTTTCCATGGTGAAACGGTGAAAACCCCGGAGCGGTATCTCCGGGGTTTTCTATTTCGTTTTGGTATCAAGGTGACTTAAGCCTTGGGGCTAACTACCGACGATCACTTACCGTCTAACCACTTGCAAATGTAATACGATACTACACCTCTATAATATCCGAACTCTCATCCCTTCCCGCAACAGATATATTAAAATCACCTGAAGTATAATCATTCTCAGCCGTATCTATCTCCTGCTTCACAGTCTCAAAAGCAAGGCGGTCATAATTATTCTCCTTACTGAGATGCCCCAGAAGCACTGCTTTCACATTATCATGAAGCAGTCTGCTCACAAGCTTTCCGGAAAGCTCGTTTGAAAGATGTCCCCTGTTTCCCAGTATCCTCTGCTTAAGCGCATATGGGTAAGGTCCCACCTGAAGCATATTTATATCGTGATTGGCTTCCACAAGAAATGCATCACATCCGGCCATGTTATCAACTATGCCATCATCAAAAAATCCCAGATCCGTAACCACACCCATTTTTTTATCACCGCAGCTGACAGTATATGCCACGGGATCAGATGCATCGTGTGATATATGAAAAGCCTTCACACTCAGATCTCCCATACAGATATCTATGTCTTTTTCTATCACATTAAACAGGTCTTTGGGCATTTCCCCAAGGCTCTTGTTGTACCACATCTGTTTGAGGGTCCCCGCAGTACCAAAAAAAGGCAGGGAATCATTTCGCATTATCACCCCTGCACCTTTAATATGGTCTATATGCTCATGGGTCAGAAAGACCCCGTCTATATCTTCAATGGACAGATCAAGTTTTTTAAGCCCTTCGCATATCCTTTTCCTGCTGATACCCGTATCGATAAGGATATGGGTATTATCGGATCCGATATATATACAGTTTCCGCTGCTGCCACTTGCGATACTCATCGTACGTAACATAAAAACACCTCAATACGTGCAATAGTATCAGATATCAACAATGGGTGCAACTTAAAGCCTGCTTTCGATCACGGCTTCCATGATAGGATCAAATTCGTCCTTTAGTAAAAGGTCCTTGCTGTTATCGAATTTTATCCACATGGGTTTTCCCTTGTAAAGATGCACCTCCTCTGTATCATCAAGAAGATCAACACCAAATGGCACTTCCAGTTCCATGTATTCACCTTTGATCATCTCATAGTCCCTTTGACAACCATCGATGATATCAAACTTTTCAGGTGATATGTTCCTGTTAGCAGTCACCCTTTCTTTCCTGAAATCCCTGTCCGCGTACACATACCATATCTCGTCACAGAACACGTCAAAATGCGCCTCCATGAGTATGGCAGATTCAACAAAGTAGCATTTGTATCCTTCTTTTTCTTTCACGGACATATCATCAATGATCTCATTTTTCACCGCAGGATGAAGAATACTGTTTACCACGATCCTTTTCTTGTCATCTGAAAAAATAATATCCGATAAGAGTTTTTTATCTATCTCCCCGGAGCTGTCCAGTATCTCATCTCCGAACACCTCTAAAAGTTTATTGTAACCTACGTTATCTTTTTTTATCAGTTCATGTGACACTTCATCCGCAATCGCAAATGCCGTACCCTCTTTTGAAGACACCCTCTCCAAAAGCTTGCTCTTACCTGCTCCTATCTTTCCCGTTATGCCTATTATCTTCATATGATTCACCTCGCTAATGAGCTTCGTACCAGTTGTTTCCTTCATTTACATCCGCAGTAAGGGGTACCTTCAGTTTTGCCGCACCTTCCATGGACTCTTTGATTATCTTCCTGACTTCTTCTTTTTCTTCGACCGCAGTCTCTACCAAAACCTCGTCATGCACCTGGAGCAGAAGTCTTGATTTAAGATCAGCGGTTTTTATTCTTTCATATATCTTCAGCATGGCAATCTTCATGATATCCGCTGCACTTCCCTGGATCGGCGCGTTCATGGCAACCCTCTCGCCGAATGAACGGGTCATGAAATTCTTATTCTTCAACTCGGGGATAGGACGACGTCTTCCGTAAATTGTCTCGGAATATCCTTTCTTCTTTGCTGATGCCACCAGTCCGTCAAGGAAATCTTTTATCCCGGGATAGGTTTTAAAATAGTTTTCTATATATTGCTTTGCCTCACTTACCGAAATACTCAGATCCCTTCCCAGTCCGAATGAGCTGATACCGTATATTATCCCGAAATTCACAGCCTTTGCATTACGACGCTGCAAAGGCGTCACTTCATCCAAAGGAACTCCGAAAACCTGTGATGCCGTGATCGCGTGAATGTCTTCGGACGACTTGTATGCTTCTATAAGCTTTTCATCTCCCGACATATGCGCCAGGAGTCTCAGCTCTATCTGGGAGTAGTCCGCATCCAAAAACAAAAAGCCCTCCTCAGGAATAAATACTTTTCTGATCTGACGTCCGATATCCATGCGTACCGGAATATTCTGCAGGTTGGGATTAGCACTGGAAAGACGTCCCGTCGCCGTTACCGTCTGATTAAAATCTCCGTGTATCCTTCCGTCTTCTTCTATAAAATCAGCCAGACCATCTGCATAAGTGGATTTTAATTTGGTAAGGGTCCTGTACTCAAGTATGTCCCCTGCTATGGGGTGTTCAGGCGCCAGTTCTTCCAAAACCTCAGCCGCTGTGGAATATCCCGTTTTTGTCTTTTTTCCGTGGGGAAGCTGTAATTTTTCAAACAAGATACTTCCCAGGGCTTTAGTGGAATTAATATTAAAATCTTCCCCGGCTTTTTCCTTTATACTGTCACTGAGTTCCTCTATCCTCGCACCAAGACTTTCTCCGTAACTTTTCAGCGCATCCCTGTCAACTTTTATACCGTAGTATTCCATCGAGGAAAGCACGGTTGTAAGGGGTTCTTCCATGTCCCTCAGGATATTCATCATATCCATCTGTCCGACTTTTTCCAGAAGTTTATCTCCCGCAATAAAAGATACCCAGGCATCAAGATCCGTCATTTTTTCAGGCTCTTTCTTAAGCTCTTTTTCATCGGGAAGCTGCATATTCATATGCTCAAAGGCTATATCACAGTAAAGGTACTTTCCCGGGATGGGATTTATAAGATATGCGGTTAGCGCAACATCCGAAACCCTTTGGATCAATCCCGGCTCATCATTAAATATCTTCGCCAGTGACTTAACATCATTGAAATAAATCTTTCCCTTTTTCTCTTTTACCAGTTCAAGGATAAACTCTCTCAAGAAAACGCCGTCTATGTCAGAAGACATACTGATCAGGTAAAGCCTGTCCTCTCCCGTACATACTGCCACGTCTTTGGGCATCTCTCCCGCAAGAAATGCCATGATGTTTTCTTCCTTTAACATCTTATAAACGGACAGCCCTACACAACCTTCTTTTCTTAAAACATCCTTTGCCTCATCAAGCACTTCCCCGGCTTTCCCTTTGTCCTTTACAAAAACCGTTTCCGGAAGCTTCACTTCTTTAGGCGGCGGAGTATCTGAAAACCGTCCCAGTATGGTTTTAAAGTTGTATTTCTTAAACAGCTCATAGGAGCGGTCGTTAAATATATTATCCAGTCCTGCTTTTTCAGGGTCAAAGTCAAGATCTACATTAGTATCTATCTCTGCCAGAAAATAGCTTAACTTCATGGAGTCGACGCCTTCTGCCATTTTCTTTTTCACAGACGCCGAAGACAGATCGTCTATGTGGGCAATAACTTCATCAAGGGTGTGATACTTTGCAACAATAGGAGCCGCGGTCTTTGGTCCTATACCTTTTACCCCCGGTATGTTATCGGAAGTATCCCCCATTATAGCTTTTAAAAGAATAAATTCATGGGGCGTCACTCCGTATTCTTCAATGACATCCTCCGGTGTGTAATTTACCACCGTAGTCTGTCCTCTGCTGGTCTTCGGGTTCTTCATGGTGATGTTTTCGTCCACCAGCTGGAGCAGATCCTTATCCCCGGAGACAATGGTTACCGGGTTACCATCTTTTGAATATTTCTTGGACAATGTGCCGATTATATCATCAGCTTCCCATCCGGGCTTTTCTACGATGGCTACATTCATAGCCTCAAGTATCTCTTTTATAAGAGGAACCTGAACCTTTAAGTCCGGATCCATAGGCTTTCTTGTACCCTTATACTCTTTATATTTCTCATGTCTGAAGGTTGGTGCCGACACATCAAATGCCACGGCTAAAGCATCCGGCTTTTCCTCATCCAGAAACTTAAACAAAATATTCAGGAAACCGTACAATGCGCCTGTCGGCGTGCCGTCCGGGCTTGTAAGCGGCGGCAATCCGTAGTAAGCCCTGTTCAATATACTGTGTCCGTCCACGAGCATTAATTTATTCATATATTCTGTGACCTTTATCTTTTTTCGTTTTATTATAGCCCCATTTTAAGCAGGTGTCACGGGAAAAACATGCCCATACCCCCCATAGGTCAGGATTTGATTTTTAAAATACCCTGTGATAAACTATGCAAAGTGCGCAGATGTGGCGGAATTGGCAGACGCAGCAGACTCAAAATCTGCCGGTGGCAACATCGTGTGGGTTCAAGTCCCACCATCTGCATCAAAAAAGTCCTTACAACAAAATGTAAGGACTTTTTTTATACCACACGGCGTACCGTGGTTATTCTCATCATGTTTGCATTTGCAACTTCCACTCTTCTTCCCGGATAAGGCGCATGGATAACCTTTCCTCCGCCTATATAGATGGCTACATGACCCGGATAACATACTATATCTCCCGGCTGGGCATTTGAAAGGGAAACTCCCCGTCCTACCCCCGCCTGGGAACCTGATGTCCTGGGAAGGCTTATGCCGTTTTGTCTGTAGACATACTGAACAAGACCTGAACAGTCAAAGCCTCTCGGGCTTGATCCGCCGTAAACATAAGGAACTCCGATGTAGTTATACGCTGTGCTAACAATAGATGATCCTTTGCCTGATGATGAAGGTGCAGGCTGCTGGTTATTATTATTGTTGTTACCAGACTTTTTCTGGGTCTGGTTATTATTATTGCCGGATCTGGCCTGGCCTGATGAAGACTGATTTACGCTGCCGGAAGAAGTATTTCCCGTATTATTTCCTGAAGGATTGTTATTTCCGGAACCGGTGTTTTGAGAAGTACCGTTATCCCCTCCGGACTGTGCTTCCTCTGCCGCCTGTCTTTCAAGTTCGGCAAGCCTTCTTGCCTCTTCCTCTGCAGCCTTTCTTGCGATCTCTTCCTGAACCTTTGCTATACGCTGGTCAAGGTCGGAAACTTCAGACTGCTTTGATTCTATCAGCTTATCCAGTTCGTCCTGTTTTGCAAGGGCTTCTTCCTGCTGCTTTTCCAGTTCAGCAAGATCAGACTCCAGCTTTGCATTTATAGACTGGATCTCTTTTGTAGTCTTATCCAGCTCTTCAAGTTCACTGCGGTCATATTCATATATCCTCTGAACGTACTCTGTTTTATTCAGAGCATCGGTAAAGCTCTCGGAAGAAAGAAAGATATCCGCCACATTAGATTCGTTATTTTCATACATATACTGCACACGAAGCTTCATGTCCGCATACTGACCTGCCTGTTTTTCCTCAGCAGCCTCGAGATCATCTTTTCCCTGATCGATATCATCTCCCAGCTTAGCAGCCTTTTCCTCCATTTTATCAATGTCGGTCAGAATTTCCGTCAGCTGTGCTTCAAGACTGTTAACCTCGGACTCTATCTTATTTTTTTCATTTTCCAGATCCGAAACTTCATCTGCGATGACCGGAGTTACACATACGGCCACCGTAGCCGCCGCTATCCCTATCGCTTTAAGAAATCTGGTGTTTTTTCTCTTCATGAAATAAATGATCCTTTTAAAATATTACAAATATGTTACAATCTTAAACATTATAATTGTACACTTTTTCTATTTCAACATAAATCACATTTTTTGATTGAAATTTAATAAAATCTTTGTATTTTATGAGCGATTCTCTTTTTTATATTCATTTGCCATATTTTTCATTTCCCGTGCATTTCCCCGGACATTGTCAGTGATCTCGCCGCCACCAAGAAGACGGGACAATTCATCCACGCTCTCCTCATCTTCAAGGCGTTTGATATCGGTAATGCTTCTGTTGTTCTCAACACTTTTTTCGATCAGAAAATGATAATCCCCCATGGCTGCGATCTGGGGCAGGTGTGTTATACAGATGATCTGTCTGTCATCAGATAACAAAGCCATCTTTTCAGCAGTCTTTTGCGCAGTCCTTCCGCTTATACCCGTGTCTATCTCATCAAAGATAAGAGTCTCTACTCCGTCCTCCTGCGCCGTGACCGTCTTTACCGCAAGCATTATGCGGGAAAGTTCGCCACCTGAAGCCACTTTGTTTAAGGCTTTTAGTTCTTCACCGGGATTAACGGATATCAGAAAACGGGCTTTATCTGCTCCGTTTTCGCCAAATTCCCCTGCGGGCTCTATACTTATCTTAAATCTGACATCATTGAAGTTCAGATCCTTTGCCGCTTCTGCTATCTCTTTGCCCAGTCTTTCCGCTGTCTTTTCACGTTCAGCTGTTACTTTTTTGCAAATCTCTGTCATCTCTTTCTCAAGCGCTTTGATCTGCCCTTCCAGCTCTACCTTCGCATTATCAAAGTCACTGATGATCTCAAGCCGCTTCTTTTTCTCGTCAAGAACATTCAAAAGCCCGGCTGTGTCCGTATTAAATTTACTTTTCAAACGGTTATATATGTTTAATCTTTCGCTTATCTCGTAATACTCTTCATCAGATGAATCGGAAGAATCTGCATAAGAAGACATATCCCTTATGCAGTCGTTTATTATACCCTCTGCATCGCCAAGCACCTCATTTATCCTTGCCAGTTCCGGATCAAAGCTTTCCACATTTCCAAGTACCCTTCTTGCCTCTCCTATGGAATCAGAAGCATTACCGTTACCGTAAGAGATATGCTCCAAAGCACTGCTAAGTCCTTCTTTTATCTTTTGGAGATTTTGTATTTTTAAAAACCTCTCCTCTAACTCTTCGTCTTCACCGGGCTTTAGCGCAGCGCTTTCAAGTTCGTTTACCTCAAAACTCAGGAGATCAGCTTCCCTTTCTCTTTCCCTGTCGTCGCTGCCCAGACTTGCCAGTTCTTTTTTTATCCTGATATAATCCGAATATTTCCCGGACAGGATCTCTTTATTCTTTGAAAGTTCATCAGAGCAAAAACAGTCCACCAGTTCAAGCTGGTTTTCTTCCTTCAGGAGCCTCAGATTATCTCTCTGGGCATGAAGATCCAGCAGGAGAGGTCCTATTTCCCTGACCTGCGCCGCATTTACGTTTATTCCGTTTATCTTAAACTGTGAACGTCCGGAAAGAATTTTCCGTTGAATGATCAGATCGCCATCCGGCAGATCTTCTTCTAAAATATCCCGGATCTTTTCTGAAAGATCACTGTCTGAAAAATAAAAACTCACCTGTGCCAGAGCCGGTTCGGCGTTTTCCCTTAGCATCTCCCCCGGATTTTTAAGTCCCAAAGCAATGGCAAGTGAGTCAAGAATTATTGATTTTCCGGCTCCCGTCTCTCCCGTTAGGACTGTCAGACCGTTTTCAAAGTCAATATCAGCCTCATCTATTAGAGCCATGTTTTTTACATACAGATTGGTTAACATTTTTCTCCTGCTATTTTTTGATCACTTTGTTTATCTTGTCCATCAGGCTTACTGCATCATCATCGTCTTTTGCAGCAAGCATAATGGTGTCATCTCCCGCAATGGAGCCTATCTCCTCTTCAAATTCAAGGGCGTCTATCGCCGCACAGACCGCCATAGCCATGCCTGAAACAGTCCTTATCACAAGGAGATTCTTTGCGGTATCCATTGACAAAAATCCTTCTTTTAATACGTTTACATATTTGTCACTAAGCTTAAACTCCGCCGGACTGAACACAACATATTTCTGGTGTTTTCCGTCCGTTGAAGTCTTTGTCAGCTTGAGTTCACGGATATCCCTGGATACCGTTGCCTGGGTAACATTGTACCCTGCATCCTGAAGAGCCTGTGCCAGCTCCTCCTGGGTTTCTATGTCATTATTTTCTATAAGTTCGATTATCTTCTTTTGTCGCTGTGTTTTCATTTTTTTCCTTTACACAAAGCACTGTCTTATGCGCTGTAAAAAACTAATCTTATTTGTCTTAATGAAGAGAGCCTCCTCCGGGAATCTCCTGATATATATCTTATCTCCCGTCTCAAGCTTAAAGCTGGTCTCTCCGTCAAATGTTATCTCCTTGCCTTCCCCGACCTTTTTCTTATCGGTGATCTCGATCACTATCTCATCATCCGGATCAAGAATTATACTTCTGGAATTCAGTGTATGAGGACATATGGGCGTTATCATCATCATCTTCCCGTTCGGCTTGATGATGGGACCACCCGCAGAAAGTGAGTAAGCCGTAGATCCTGTAGCCGTAGTTATTATCACGCCGTCTGCAAAATAGGTATTAAGAAATTCATTATTTACGAAAATATCAAAATCAATTACTTTAAGACCGCCGCTCCTGTTTATCACAGCTTCGTTTAGGGCAAAGTTGTCGTAAACGATCTTGCCGTCCCTTACAATCTCACCCCATATCATCATGCGCTTTGCGATCTCATATTCACCGGATATATATCTGTCCAGAGACTCGTTTGCAAGATCCAGGTCTGTATCCGTAAGGAAACCTACCGTGCCTATGTTTATCCCAAGGATAGGTATCTTCAGATAATGCAGGTCTCTTGATGCCTGTAGTATTGTCCCGTCGCCGCCCAGGGCGATGATACAATCCGTATCATCCGGAACATCGTTCGCATCTGTGTAGAGATACTTTTTATTTTTAATGTTGGGATTCGGTTTCCACAGCGTGCACTCCATCCCCTTTGATTCAAGGTAATCCTTTATCTTTCCGGAAATCTCCCCGTCGGGATCCTTGTATTGATTAGATATTATAAAAAAATGTTTTGTATCCATTTTGTATGCACCTTTATACATTCAAACTGTTGTGGGCTTCTTCTACTATACCACTTATCGATATTCCTGAATCAAAAATATCAGGATCAGAGCTTGCTTTTTTAAGATAAACAAGATATTCGATATTTCCTTCAGGACCCTTGATGGGTGAAAAGCTTAATGCCACGGGAGACAAGCCGACAGACCCGGCATATTCACATACTTTTTGAACAACCTCTTCGTGGACTTTTTTATCCCTGACCACGCCTTTTTTGCCCACCTGCTCTCTTCCCGCCTCAAACTGGGGTTTTATCAGGCATACCATCTCTGCTGTACTTTTAAGCAACTCTTTTACAGGTTCCAGTATCTTGGTAAGTGAAATAAATGAAACATCGGCACTTGCAAAATCAAGTTTTTCCGGTATGTCCTCCGGCTTAAGATACCTTACATTGGTCCTTTCCATGCAGACCACCCTCTCATCATTCCGGAGTTTCCAGTCGAACTGACCGTGCCCCACATCTACCGCATAGACCTTGGACGCATTATTTTGAAGCATGCAATCAGTAAAGCCTCCCGTTGAAGCCCCGATATCCATACAAACTTTTCCCTCCAAAAGTATCCCGAATTCTTTCAATGCTTTATCAAGCTTCAGACCGCCCCGGCTTACAAATGGCAGCTTCTCCGCCCTTACTTCTATGTCACAGTCCTGCGAAAACATACTCCCCGCTTTATCTTCCTTTTGGCCGTTAACATATACGTCTCCCGCCATTATAAAAGCCTTGGCTTTCTCTCTGGATCCTGCAAGCCCCCTTGATACAAGGAGCACATCCAAACGTTCTTTTCCCATTTATCCTTCCTTTATTTTGAAAGATTATTATATTCGGAAATGACCCTGTTCTTTACAGACTCAGGATCTATACCTGATTCTTCAAAGAGTATCTTCACGCTTCCGTGTTCGATATAAGCATCAGGCAGAGCTATAGGAAGCACCTTTATGTCAACCTCTGATTCCTCAACATATCTGCATACATGCTCGCCAAAACCTCCCGTTAGCACATTTTCTTCCATGGTCACAAGCAGACTGTGATCCTCCGAAAGGTTTTTTATAAGCTTTTTATCAAAAGGCTTAACAAAACGTGCGTTGATAAGCGTGACGTTCAGACCTTCTTTTTTAAGGTTGTCTCTCACGATACCTGCAATATCCATCATGCGTCCCACCGCTAAAAGCGCAATGTCTTTTTCTCTGTAAATAACCTCTGACTCGCCTTTTTTAAACGGTTCACCAAACTCTTCAAAATTTTTTGAAGCCGGGCCGCTTGGATATCTGAGCGCCACCGGACCGGTTGCCTCATGTACCGCATATTCCATAGCATCTTCCAGTTCTTTTCCGTTCTTGGGGGCTATCACTGTCATATTCGGTATGAACGAAAGGAACGAGATGTCAAAGATACCCTGATGTGTCTCTCCGTCATTCCCCACCAGTCCCGCATGATCAATGGCAAAAACAACCTTCAGATTCTGAAGACACACATCGTGGACCATCTGGTCATAACCTCTCTGCAAAAATGAGGAATACACTCCGAATACCGGGATGATCCCGCCTGCCGCAAGACCGGCCGCGAATGTTACAGCATGTCCTTCGGCAATACCTACATCAAAATATCTGTCGGGATACTCTTTTGAAAACTTCTTTAACCCCACTCCGTCCGGCATAGCCGCCGTTATACCTACGATCTTATTATTATCCTTTGCCATGGCACATATCTTATCCGAAAATACGGCAGCATAAGACGGAGACGTGGCAGTTTTCAGCTTCTCACCGGTATTGATATCAAAGGGTGACACACCATGAAAAGAAGAAGGATTCTTCTCGGCCGGAGTATAACCCTTTCCCTTTTTAGTCTTTACATGAACCAGAACAGGTCCGTTTACTTTGGACGCATAGTGGAACGCTTTTATCATTTTGCTTATATCATGACCGTCGATAGGACCTATATAGGTTGCTCCGAAACTTTCCACGATCTGTCCCGGCAGAAGTCTGTACCTGAGTTTATCCTTTGTTCTTTTTATCTTTTTTGCTATCTCACGTCCGTGGGGAAGGTTTTTTAAGTCTTTTACAACACGCTCTTTCAGGTCATAATATTTATCAGAAGTCCTGATATCAGTAAGAACATCTGATATTCCCCCTACATTTGGTGCTATGGACATTTCATTGTCGTTTAACACTATTATAAAATTACCTTTTACATTAGAGACATTGTTCATGGCCTCATATGCCATTCCACCGGTAAGGGCTCCGTCACCGATAACGGAGACAACCTTATAAGTTTTCCTTTCTAAATCCCTTGCAGTAGCATATCCAATCCCTGCGGATATAGATGTGGAACTGTGTCCCGTGTCAAAAGCGTCGTAATCACTTTCCTCTCTTTTAGGAAATCCGCTCATACCGCCGAATTTGCGGAGTCTGCTGAATCCGCTCTTTCGGCCGCTGAGAATCTTGTGGGTGTATGACTGATGTCCCACATCCCAGATGATCTTATCCTTTGGAAGATCAAAGGCCAGATGAAGTGCCATGGTGAGCTCCACCACTCCCAGATTGGACGCAAGATGACCACCCGTCTTACTGACACTCTCGATAAGAAACCTTCTTATCTCACCGGCAAGGGTGGTGTATTCCGACGGATTTATCTTTTTTATATCATTGGGTTTATTAATCTTTTCAAGCACCATAATCGTCTCCGATGATCACTTTTTCCTGTTTACCATACTTCTTATCAGTTCGATCAGGAAAGTGTTATCTCCTATTTCTTTTAATATATTTTCAGCTTTAGCGGAAAACGAGCAAACGTCTTCGTCTGCTTTTTCCAGACCGTACAACGAAACATAAGTCGTCTTGTTGTTTTTCTCATCACTGTGTACGGGTTTTCCGATCTCTTCTTCATTTCCCGTTTCATCAAGTATATCATCTCTTATCTGAAAAGCCATACCCGTATAATAACCTGCCCTGCCCAGAGCATTTACCTTTTCATCATCTGCTCCCGCAAGTATTCCACCTGCCATAAAGGAGGCTTCAATAAGTGCTCCTGTCTTTAACTTAAAAATAAAATCAAGCTCATCAGCACTCATTTCTTTACCTGTCAGATCCACATCAAGACACTGTCCGCCCACCATACCGGATATCCCTGCTTTTTGGGCAATCACTTTCATGGCTTTTGCAGCCGACAGATCTTTCAGCATGACGACGGCATCCGTCATTACTTCATAAGCAAGGTTAAGAAGAGCATCACCTGCAAGGATCCCGAAATCCTCTCCGAACTTTGCATGTGTAGTGGGAAGCCCGCGTCTTAAAAGGTCATTATCCATTGCAGGAAGATCATCATGAACCAATGAATATGTGTGTATGAATTCCATTGCTGCCATAAAGGAGGCAACCCTTGATCTTTCCTCCTCCGGATCTCCACCGCAAAGTCTGTAGCTTTCCAGAATGAGCATCGGGCGCAGTCTTTTCCCTCCTGCTTTTACACTATAGTTTACCGCTTCGGATATCTTTTTATATTTATCCTTTTCCTCCGGAAGAAATTTATAAATAAGTTCATTTATATATTCAACCTCTTCTTCCAGTCTTTGTTTGAATTCATCAGTATTCATTTTATACTTCCTCCGGATCCTTTGCCTCTTCCGAAATGATCCGCATTTCTTTTTCAACTTTGTCTATGCTGTCATTGCATGCCTTAACAAGTTTAATACCTTTTTTATAGAGTTCAAATGACTCATCAAGAGAAAGCTCACCCGCTTCCATCTGTTCTACTATTTTGTCCAGCTCCTGAAAATTAGTTTCCAAAACATCCTTCTTTTCCATCGGTCTTCTCCTTAATCATCGCCCTGGCGCTTCCGTCTGTAAAGTAGATCTTTATCAGTTCGTCAACATTGATATCATTAACACTGTTAACACGTTTTCCTTTTTCATCTTCCACATATCCGTATCCTCTTGAGAGGGACTTCAATGGTGATAAGGCTTCCAGTTTTTCAGCATAAGCAGATATCTTTTGCCGTTCCATGGATATCTTTCCATCCATGATCATTGAAAGTTTGTCGGAATTTCGTGAAAGCTCTGAAGCGTATATGCTCAACCTGTTCTTTAAGATACGGTTCAGATTTTCTTTAAAAACCTGAGCTTTTCTTTTTTGTATCTCCAGTCTGCTTTCCGGACTCCGGGCTTTCAGCTTAAGTCTGTAATTTTCCGCCTTGTTTCTGAGGGTATCTATCCTGCGGCTAATTATATCCGTGAGCACAAGCTCATACCCTGATATCCTTTCCTGAATGTAACTCCATTCACATACCGCTATCCTTGCTGCATCTGAAGGCGTAGCCGCACGTCTGTCTGCTGTAAGGTCTGTCAAAGTATCATCTGTCTCATGCCCCACTGCAGATACTATGGGCGTCTTTGCGCAAAACACTGCTTCCACGGTTTCTTTTTCATTGAAAGCCCAAAGATCTTCTATGGAACCGCCCCCTCTGCCTATGATAATTACGTCAAGATCTAACGCATCAAGAGTCTTTATTCCATTCACAATACTTTCAACCGCCCCGTCTCCCTGGACAAGTGCCGGATACAAACACAACTCAACAAAAGGGTTCCTGTCTTTACTGATATGTATGATGTCCTGGATCGCCGCACCGGTTCTTGCAGTCACTATGCCTATCCTTCTTGCAAATTCAGGTATATCTTTTTTATATTGTGCTGAAAAATATCCTATTGAGGCAAATTCCTCTTTCATCTTTGCAAGCCTAAGATACAGATCTCCAACACCGTCTCTTTTTATCTCAAGAGCATTTATCTGATAGTAGCCACCTACCTCATAAACCGATATACTGCCCGTGACTATAACCTTCATGCCGTCTTCAAGCACAAAGTCCGGTCTTGGCCTTGTTTTCCAGAGCACGGCTTTTATATTGGATTTTTCATCCTTTAACGTAAAATAAATATGCCCGTTATCATGATGCTTACAATTTGATATCTCACCCTTTATGCTGATATTGTTTAACGCAAAATCACCGGCAATGAGATTTTTTATCCTGTTATTAACTTCCGATACAGAGTATTCCCTCAAATATATTCACCCGCTCTATGATTTAACCGCTGCCAAAATACCATTTATAAAAGCCGGAGCATCCGCTTCACCGTATTTTTTGGCAAGCTCCACCGCCTCATTTATCGCCACATTATCCGGTATGTCATCATCAAAAAGGATCTCGTACACTGCGACTCTAAGTATAGCCAGCTCTGCTTTTCCTATTCTTGATACAGACCACCCTTTGGAGTATTTGCTTATTACAGCGTCAATCTCTTCTTTTTTTGACCATATCTTTCCGGCCTTATCGGATATATGATCCCTGTCTTCCATGTCTAACGCTATTATCTCTCCATCCTCATCAAAAAGATTATTGAGATAAAGCTCTGACCTTTTTTCAATTGTCTCTCCCGTTGCAAATTCCGAACCGAATATTATCTTAAAAATATGCTCCCTAACAGCAGCTCTTGTTATCAAACTCATATCTTACTCGTTCTCCACCGATACTCCGGCTATCTTTACGTTTACACTCTTCACCTTAAGTCCTGTCATTGTCTCAATGGCAGACTTTACTTTTTCCTGCACCTTACCGCAAACCTCCGGGATCTCATACCCGTCAACTATGTTGATGGAAAGATTCACGTCTATTGTTTTTTCTCCAACATGGAGCTTTACACCTTTAGAGAGCTTTCCGGCACCGAGATGACTTACCAGCTCATTAGTAACGTTACCCGCCATGGACTCCACACCCTTTACCTCCGTAGCTGCGAGGGCCGCTATGACAATGACCACTTCCTCGGAAATACGTACTTCTCCTATGTTGACATTTTCCTTTATGGGATAATTTATCTGCTTTGCTGCACTCATCACAAACCTCCTGTAAACGGGATTATTTATGGTAATATATTTAAAATTGATTATATCACATTTTGATTTTACAAAACAAAAAGTTTACTGTAAAATACGAACATAATTTGCTTTCGGAGGCGTAAACATGGCATTTTCACTTGATTTTTCACATATAAAAGAACTTCTTCTACAGCACGGGCTCCTTAAGGAAACCAATATCAAAGACGAAGGCACCGTAGACTTTATCACGTATGATTCACGTGAATGTTCAGATGGTGCTCTTTTTGTGTGCAAAGGGGTTCATTTCAAGGAAGAATATTTTCATAGCGCAAAAGAAAAAGGGTTCTCATGCTATATGTCCGAAACGGTATTCGACAGTGATATGCCTTATTTTCTCGTTAACGATATAAAAAAAGCTTTGTCTTTGGTATCCATAGCATACTACAGACGCCCTTCCGATTCATTTAAGCTTACCGGTATAACAGGAACCGCAGGAAAGACCACAACTGCCTATATGATCCACTCCATCATGAACGCCGAGGCAGGCAGAGAAACGGGTCTTATCTCCACTAACGAGACCTTCTGCGGCGGAGAGCACAAGGAAGCCGAAAATACCACGCCTGAGTCTCTTAAGCTCCAGGCTCTTTTTGCCGAGGCAAAGGAAAACAACCTCCCTTACGTCACCATGGAAGTTTCATCCCAGGCTTACAGCGTGGACAGGGTCTACGACCAGACATTTGATGTAGGGATCTTTATGAACATAGACAAGGATCACATAGGAGGACCGGAACATCCCTCCTATGAGCACTACCGCGCCTGCAAGCTGGAATTTATAAAAAACAGCCGCATCGTGCCCGTATATGCCCGTACCAAAGAGCTGGACATGATAATAGATACCGCAAAAGATACTGACTGCAGACTGGTTCTTTTTGATGTTTTTAATGATAATCTTGAAATAGACAAGGACAGCGAGATAAATGCCGTGGAAACCCCTGATGTAAAAGCTCTCGAAAAGCATCTCGGGAGGGACATTGATTTTTGCTATATAGACGGGGTAAAACCTCTTGAGACATGCGGATACTCTTTTGTATTTCATGGTGCAAAAGGAGATACCCTGCATCTTTCTTGTGATATGACAGGCTTTTTTAATATCATAAACGCCTGTGCTGCCATCTGCGCCGCAAAGTATCTCGGTGTATCTGATGATGCGATAATAAAGGGGCTCTCCCATGTATATGTACCGGGTCGTATGAACATTTATAAGAAAGACAACACCATCGTTGTCGTAGATTATGCTCATAACAGGCTTACCCTGCTTGAGTTCTTAAAGTCCTGCAAAAACGATTATCCTGATCGCAGGCTCTGCGTAGTTATCGGTGCTGCAGGAAAGAACCATTTGAGAAGGGATGACATAGCGGGTCTTTGCGGTAAATATGCAGATCATATTTACCTTACTAACGAAGATCCGGACTTTGAGGATCCACAAGAGATCTGTGAAGATATCGCATCCCGTATACCTGAAGGCGGAGCTCCGTACGAGATCATAACCGACCGTCCTGAAGCCATAAAAAAAGCGCTTACAGACTGCCTTTCCCGTAGCGATAAAAATATCATCGCCATTCTGGGTAAAGGGTCTGAGCGCTTTATAAAGCTCCACGGCAGGCATGTGCCTTGTGAATCTGATTCTGATGTGGTAGAGGGCCTGTTATAACTACGGTCCCTTTTTTCTTATCCGATAATATTTTCCACAGTTTTTACCATAAGATCTTCTTTTGGGGAATATACATAAAAAACATTATCTTTATATGTATATTCTGCACAGAAATAATTTTTGTCGTCAGACTTGACATTTGAATAATTTATTTTATTTCCCCTGATGTATTCAGTATGCTTTTTTTCACCAGATCTGAACACATCTTCTAACTCATGTTTTTTATTATCAGAAAAAGGTATGTTAATTTTAACATCACCTATATCATATTGAATAAGAGCCTGAAAGTTTTCCCACGAATCTCCATCCTCATAGTTTCCACTATATCTTATCTCAAAAGACTTAGACTTTAACTTGTAATCATCTGACAAAACCATAGCATCAACCGGAATCTTGCCACCTGTAAAAACTAATACATCTTCCTCCTTTTTCATGTGTATTACAGAATTTTTTTCATCAACCGTGTATGTTTCCCCCCACATAAAAATTACACTTAGTAAATAAAAGATGATTATACCCGCAACAATTATAATAGGGACAATTATCAGTAAAGGAGCAAGACTTTGTTTTTTCATTTAAACCTTCTCCAATCATGGTGCATATGATGTTACGCTACCATATAGTGCTTTAGAAACATATACCTTGGAATAATTTTCCCAACCATAATGACATACAAAAACATTGAACCCATTAAAAGAGTCTTTTGGTATCCCCACTCCATAAGCCACAACTGCGTGCTTGACTTTCTTACCATTTTGGGGATTATTAAGATTACCAAAAAGAATACATGGCCTTTTGTTACTCTTAACTTCTTTAACTGCAAGATGCGATCCAATAGCACTACCTGCATTAGCTTTTATTTTATTTAACTTCGCAAAAGAGTTTATCACATTTGCCTGAGTACCTCCCCATGTCGCATTGCCATACCCCAAATACCTACCTCTGGCAATAAGTGCTCTCGTTAGTCTCTCACGTGCAGCATTATTTTCTGTATAAAATGTATTTAATTTTATTTTCCCACAACTGTTCCAATATTGAAGCATCAAACTAGATGCAATGTATCCACAATATCCTCCGCCCACATATCCAAAACCCCTTTTACGGTTCTCAAAAAAGCTCTTTTTATTCGCCCAATAGTATGTGTGACCAACAGCTTTCGCAGTAGCCTGTACTGCATTTTTTTTCAGATTAAAGCTTTGTTTTTTAGTTGTATTCTCAGAATATAAATAATCTATTGCATCATCATTTTTATAATTTAATAATTCGTCATTAATCTCAGCAGAAACTTTCTTGATTTCAATCAGATCATCTGTGTCATTAATAATGCTTTTATCAATTGTATTAATAAAAGTAGATCCACTTTTTACATAATATTCCATTGGACCCGCATAATATAGCTCTTCATTGGCATCCAAATATGGAGACTTTGATTCTGGGGTGTATTCAATAAATTGTCCTGTTTCGTCATGCATTATGTAATATCCTGTTGGATTGCACTCCAACAACGTGTATCCATTGCCATCAAAATCAACTAACTTTTTCACATTAGAAACATCAACCGGCTCATTACTACTATCACTATCAATCAACACTTCTGTCAATTCAACCGTTTTGTCTAAAAAAACTTCTCCTTTGGCAATTTCTTTTTTCTCTGTATCTGGTAGAATATCGTTTGAAATATTATCCAAATTTTTTATATCTTCACTCATCCCATAGGCAGTAGCTGAACTTGAAATAACGATTGCTGCAACAACACCAGTTATAACAAAACTAATACATTTTCTCATAATTTGTACCTCTTTCTTTAAAAGCCAAAAAACTTAAACAATAAAAATATTTTTTAACAACTTCCTCCTTCAATCTATTTTTTTACATTATTAACAAGCGTATATGACTCCAACAAAAACACCGCTAATGTATGTTGTAGCTTATCCTATCATATTCGATTTGCAAGCACATCCCCCAGAGCCCATTTGATCAATGATGATACATCTTACAAAACAACAACCTACCGCACTGAGGCAATAAAAAAAGCACTGGCAGACTGTCTTTCCCGTGACGATAAAAATATCATCGCCATTCTGGGTAAAGGGTCTGAGCGCTTTATAAAGCTTTACGGCAAGCATGTGCCTTGTGAATCTGATTCTGATGTGGTGGAGAAATTATTATTAACGTAAATTGACTATTCAGTCTTTTTTGCCAACCTCCCTACAAGAGTAACCAATCCTATTCCCACGGCTCCTCCGACTGTATTCATAATTACATCCGTGATATCCGTGGCACCAATCCTGAACAAATACTGTATCATTTCGATACATAATGTACTAAGAAAGATCGGAAACAGTATAACCGGGAAATTTTTCCCTTTCATCAATATTCCCAACAGTACTCCGAATGGTATAAATACTACAAGATTAAATATAATTTCATCGTATTGCACTTCTCCTTGCCAGTTCACCATTGACTGTGCAAAGGGAATGACATTCAAACTTCGCATCGTCTGCAGTGGCGGCCAGTATAGTTTAAAAACTACCAGCCATACTAAAATCGCGATATATATGATCAACAACGGCACCACTATCGCCCTTTTTATTATTGTTTGTTTCATGTTATCCCCCGTTCCGATTTTACTCTGCTACCAGCTTAAATTCGTATTTTTTTATCACATCATTATATTTTTCCTTATCCAATATATTAAATCCGCATCCTTCAAAAGTATCATCCGAGTAATGTATTTCTATTTCAATACCTTGCTCTATTTCTTCCAAAAAATCCGATCTTGCTTCTTTTATGCTATCAAGAATTTCAGCTATATCTTTTTTTTCCGTTATATAGATTTCATCATCATATGTATATAATTTAAGCTCTTTTATATCTTTCGCCCTCAACGCAAAATCTGTCTCCTTGCCTATTGATGTATCTCCCGTAACCTCCCTTAAAAAAGATATGGTTTTTTCATATTGAGGATATATTTCAACCTCACAATACTGTTCTCCACCGTAGTAAGAAGATGAGTACAACGTGCCGTATTCCACCTTCATCATCCTTGCATTATCTGAAAAATTTATATAATTTACAGCTTTACTTTTACTAAGATCTTTTATCCCAACCTGTATTGAATCTTCTCTTATAGCCTTCACAAGCTCCGGTAGCCTGTTTTTCGGTATCGTATAATTTTTATCACCACCCGCCATGCTTCCAAGCCGCTCAGCATACACTTCGGCTTTGCTGAAACTTTCCAGATCCGCAGTCCATGTAGGATAATATTTTTCCCTGAACTCTCCAGAGTCTGACAGTTTATAGACCATGTTTATAAGCCGATCTTCAGGTACAGAGTAATTCCTGCGGACTTTCTTACCGTTTTTCAGTTCGTATTCAAAGTAGGTTGTGATCAATGCATCATCACTTTTCAGTTCAGGATCAACAACTTCATATATAGGCTTAAAATCCTGTATTAATCCTTCCTCCAGTCTGATTTTTTTATCCACCACCTCATTACAGTAAAAATCTCCAAATTCCCCCAACTGGAAATCGGTATGGAAAGACATTCTGTTAACCTCGTTTATTTCCGGTTTCCATTTATTAATTCCGGCAGGATCTCCTGCTATGATAATTATAGAAGCTACAACTATTCCAAATAATATAATTGCCGATATCCATTTTTTAAATATGGTTTTAAAATCCGTGCCATATAAATATTCGACAAAAATATTTACAATAAATGCTGCAACTAATGCCCAAACAATAAACAATACAATACCGTTTTCCCCATGGAACGAAATTCCGATATAACCTGCGATCAAAGCAGCCATAACTCCCACAAGAACTTTTATGACGCTTTTTAACACAGGAAATGTCATGGACTGACCAGCCGTCTCAGATGCACGTACCTTGTGTATGTACATTCCTGCCAAAAAACCGCCAACAAGAAACGCGGCCGTTATTATCCAGCACGCAATAGTATTTCCCGCTCCAAACGCGATCCCTCCGGCGCTTGACAGGGGAGATGTATAAAATCCCCATCCGAGATTTAAAAAAGAAAATGAAGGGATATCAAGAGACGGGTAAAAGTTTGCAAATAATCCCCTTAATACATAATAAACACAAGGAACATACCCCAAAAACACTGCCATAAGGAACAGACCCGTCAGTATCCTTCCCGAAAAGGTCATAGCCAGCACACATACTGCATATACGGCACTGTAGGCAAACACGAAAAAGAACATACTCCCTACCAGTTCCCCGGCCATCTCTCCCGTAAGGAGTCCGTTTATTGGAAGGATAACAAATATGGACACCAGCATTGCCGCAATGTAAGGTATAACCACGATAACAATTCCCGCTATCCAGCGTGACAGGAAAATTTTCTGTCTTTTTACCGCAACGCTGTGATAAAAGTCTGTTTTTTCCTTTGAGTTCATGTAGAAAAAACATGACGCAGAACTGATAACAGCAGCAATACACAAGAAGAAATATGTCTGACCTGCCGTATTTCCGAGTATTTTTGTTACGACATAATACAACTGTTCTTTACTTTCATCCATTGCAGCACCCTCATGTAACAAAGTCTGGAGCACTATAGGATATGCAAGTGCCGCCACTGCGGATATGAGAATGATCAGCCACAATCTTTGACCGATAACCTCTGATATTATTTTACGAAAAGATATCTTTGAAGTCATATCCCGACACCTCCATTTCATCAATAAATATTTCCTCAAGGGATAAAGGCATGGTTTCCGCAAATGCCGGTCTGTATTCGTTTACGATACTCAGGATCTCCTGTCTTTCTCCCCTTGCTACGATCGTAAGCATTGACCCGTTCTTTTTGCTCTTTATCACCTTAAGCCTCCCCATCAGCTGTTGCTCTTTCCCCGTGTCATTAAGAACACACTGCACCTTCTGAATCCCCAGCCTTAGTTGTTCAAGACTGCTTGAATAAATAACCTTTCCTTTATGTAAAAATCCGATATTATCACATATATCTTCCAACTCCCTCAGATTGTGCGATGCTATAACAGGAGTAAAATCCCTGTCCAGCATCTCTGTGGCAAATATGCTTTTTACTGTCTGTCTCATGACCGGATCAAGACCGTCAAAGGTCTCGTCACAAAGCAGTACCTTTGTGTTAGTACATATTCCAAGAATGACTGATACCTGCTTTTTCATGCCTTTTGAAAAAGTACGTATCTTTCTTTTCCCGTCAAGCCCGATCTTACCCAGATAATCCGTGAATCTCTCCTTATCAAAATCCGGATAAAAGATCTTATATGTTTTTGCCATATCATCAGGTGTGGCACTGCCCGGCATATATCCGGTATCCGCCAGAAAACAAATATTGCTTTTTACTTCCGTATTCTCATATACAGGCTTTCCCTCATAAAGAACCTCTCCTTTGTCAGGCTTCAAGACTCCTGCGATCATGCGCAGTAATGTACTCTTACCCGAACCGTTTGTCCCCACCAGTCCGAATATCTCTCCCCTTTTTATGTCCATTGAAATATTTTCAACCGCTGATATGCCATCAAAAACCTTACTGACATTTCTTATATTGATCATTTTTCCCCTCCAAATACTTTTTCAGTTATTTTTTCAATCTGGTCCCTACTTACTCCTATTTCCCTGCCTTCCTTGAGGAACTCTGCCATTTTACTCATCCATTCCCTCCTTTTGCTTTCTAACAGAGTTTCATTTCCGGCTACGAAATTACCTTTCCCCTTAACGGAATAAATAAAGCCTTCACTTTCCAGAATCGCATAAGCCTTCTGAATAGTATTCGGATTAATGGACAGCTCTGCCGCCATCTGTCTTACAGATGGCATCTGTGATCCTTTTTCCAGTGCGCCGGTAAGTATTAGCTTTTTGAAATAATCCGTTATCTGCTCATACACCGGGCGTGGATCCTGATAATTTAAAAAAGACACAAAGCCGCCTCCTTTCCGTTTTTTATTGGTGTACTATCTGTACTACATCAGATAGTACACTTGCATTAAAAAAAAGTCAATACCTTTTTTAAAATTAGGTACTGACTTAGTGATCTGTCTCTTACATGGATCCGTTTTGTCCGAACATTCCGGTCAGACTTGTCATATCAAATGGTTCTGAGGTTTCTACAGCCTTCTTTTTAACTTCCTCAGGAACTTTTATCTCTTTTACATTATTAAACGAATTAAATATAACTGTCGCTTTCATCTCCTCAGCGGAAATATCCATATTTAACCCCTCTGTCTGGTCAAGCTGGGCAGCTACTATATTTTTAACTGCATCCTTCATATCTATCACCACAGCATACGGTGTCTCATCATTCGCTTTGAAATAGAATGATGTGTCAAAATCCATCATCTTATAAGAATCAAGAGCTGTCTGGTCAATATCAGGTACTGTTTCTGTCATAAACTGAGCGATTTTTTCACCTTCAACAGTCCCTTCCATGAGGTAACAATTCACATTATTGAAATTCACAGTATCTTTGTGAAGTTTCATGTCGGAAAATACACCATTAAGTTTCTGCACAGCCTCATTTACTTTAGACTCATCTAATTCTTCTACTGAGGCTAACGCCTGATTATCTGATTTCGAATATGTCCAGACGTCCTCGTTTCCGCTTTCGGTTATTTTATAATACTGAATGAACTCATCGCCTTCCTTAACGGTATACATTTCTACGTCTGCATCCTTTTCCATCCCGATCGCAGACATATTCATATGTCCTTTAATATGCGACGATCCGTCATTGCAGCTCTCAGCCTCCATCTGTGCATCGTTTTTCATTTCCATACTGAAGCCGGTGGCACTGATTTTTACATCCATGTCCATATCTATATCAGCGTCTACGGATTTTAAAGAGGCAAATGTGTCTGCCGCTTTTTGGATCAAACTGTCTTTTGTGATATCTGCCTGTTTAGTGTTTTGTGCGCCACAGCCTGCAAGTCCTGCAGACAGGATCACACTTCCTGCGATTATCATTCCCGTTGTAATTTTCTTTTTCATAACAAATCTCTCCGTATGTCCTTATTCTTAAAAAACCAAAACAAACTTACACTATCTGCTTTTCCAGTGCCGAAATTGCTGCCTCAAGCATCTTATCGATACCCGATGCATCTTTACCTCCGGCTCTTGCCATATTCGGACGGCCTCCTCCTCCGCCGCCCACCATAGGTGCCAGCTCCTTTATAAGATTTCCTGCATGTGCTCCCGCCTTGACAGCATCATCTGTTGCCATGGCAAGGATATTAACCTTGCCGTCATCCATAGCACTTGCTATAAGTACAACACCTGATCCGATCTTGGCTTTAAGACTGTCTCCCAGTCCCATAAGCGCTTCTCCTTCTACGCTGCTTACAGAAGCCTTGGCAAGTTTAATCCCCTTGATCTCTGTGATGTCTTCTCCTGCATTTCCCAGCGCCTGACCTGCAATCTTGGCCTTTGCACTTTCATTTTCAGCACGGAGTTTCTTTATCTCCTCCTGCATGGACTCGATTTTTGAAACAAGTGCAGAGGGCTCCGCCTTCGCCGCAATGGCAGCATCCTTTATCTCCTGCTCAAGACCGTCGTAATATTTCTTTAAAGCCGGTCCCGTAAGCGCCTCTATCCTTCGTACCCCCGCAGCGATACCTGACTCGGAGATGATCTTGAATATCTGTATATTGCCGGTGCTGTCCACATGGGTACCACCGCAGAATTCCTTAGAGGCTTCTCCCATGGAAACCACTCTTACGCTGTCACCGTACTTTTCTCCGAAAAGGGCAGTTGCTCCCGTCTTTCTGGCATCCTCAATGCTCATAACCTGAGTATCAACAGGGATATTTTCGGATATTTCCCTGTTTACAATATCCTCAACCTTCTTTATCTCTTCTTCACTCATTGCCTGGAAATGAGAAAAGTCAAACCGGAGTCTGTCCGGGCTCACCAATGATCCGTGCTGCTCTACATGGGTTCCCAGCACCTCTTTTAATGCTGCATGAAGAAGATGTGTAGCGGAATGATTTTTACAGGTATCTGCTCTGCCGCAAGGGTCTACCGCAAGCTCTACTTTATCACCCTTCTTTATCATCCCTGAGATGATCACACCCTGATGGCCCACCTTGTCACCTTTAAGATGGATGGTTGTATCTACCCTGAACTCTCCTTCAGGCCCCTTTATGATGCCGGTGTCACCTTCCTGGCCGCCCATGGTTCCGTAAAATGGCGTAACTGTAGTGATGATGGTGCCGTGATCGCCTTCTGCAAGCGCTTCCGTAACCTCCGTATCCATATATCCGCCATCTTCCGTCTCCTCGGCAACAGTCATGATCACCGCCTCAGAATCATCATTTAATCTGTCGTAACCCGTAAACTCAGTAGTGACGGATGTATCAAGGGTGTCAAATACCGTCTCATCGGCTCCCATATAGTTGGTGCCTTTACGGGCATTTCTTGCCTGTGCTCTTTGAAGCTCCATTTCCTTTTTGAAGCCTTCCTCGTCAACATCAAAGCCTTTGTCTTCAAGGATCTCTTTTGTAAGATCAAGAGGGAAGCCGTAAGTGTCATACAGCTTAAATACATTTTCCCCTTTAAGGATCTTTTCACCGGAAGCTTTCATATCATTTTCCATATCTTCCAGTATGGAAAGTCCCTGATCTATTGTCTTGTCAAACTTCTCTTCTTCTCTCTGTATTACCTCAAGGATAAACTCTCTTTTCTCATCAAGCTCGGGATAACCGTCCTTTGAGCCTTCAATAACCGTAACCGCCAGATCAGCGAGGAACCTGTCTTTGATACCAAGAAGCCTTCCGTGACGGGCCGCTCTTCTGAGAAGCCTTCTGAGAACATAACCCCTTCCTTCATTAGACGGCATGATACCGTCACTTACCATAAAGGTCACTGAACGGATATGGTCTGTGATAACACGAATAGACACATCTGTGTCCTCATCCTCCCTGTAAGCTTTACCGGAAAGCTTTGTCACATGTTCACGCAGCGCATGAAGTGTATCCACATCAAATATGGAATCCACTTCCTGCACCACCACAGCAAGACGCTCAAGACCCATTCCCGTATCGATGTTTTTCTGCTTAAGCTCGGTATAGTTATTTTTTCCGTCATTTTCAAACTGGGTAAATACATTGTTCCAGATCTCCATGTATCTGTCGCAGTCACAGCCAACCGTACAATCAGGACTTCCGCAGCCGTACTTCTCTCCACGGTCATAATAGATTTCAGAACACGGACCACACGGGCCTGCTCCGTGTTCCCAGAAGTTATCTTCTTTTCCCAATCTGAATATGCGGTCACCTGCTATTCCTATTTCCTTATTCCAGATGGCTGCAGCCTCATCATCGTCCTCGTAAACTGATGGATAGAGTCTGTCAGGATCCAGTCCTATAACCTCTGTAAGAAATTCCCATGACCAGTGTATGGCTTCCGTCTTAAAATAATCACCGAAAGAGAAATTCCCCAGCATCTCAAAAAAAGTACCATGACGGGCGGTCTTTCCCACGTTTTCGATATCACCCGTTCTGATACATTTCTGGCATGTTGTTATCCTTTTTCTGGGCGGCACTTCCTGCCCAGTAAAATACGGCTTTAGCGGAGCCATCCCTGAGTTGATGAGAAGAAGGCTGTTGTCATTGTGAGGCACCAGCGAAAAGCTCTTTAAGGCAAGATGATCCTTGCTCTCAAAAAATTCCAAAAATGCTTTTCTTAGCTCATTAACTCCTCTGTATGTTACTTCTTTTCCCATTTATTACCTCCAGATACCCGTCTTCATAAAACTCTCCGCACGGGCTTTTGCTTTTTCTATTATTTCCTTATCATACCCAAGATTATCAAGCAGGGCAATAGCGTTCCTTGTGGTCGCCGGCCCTTCCAGTATCTTATAAGAGAACTCCACTCCCGAATCCGTCATCTCCTCACGGAAATGATAATTAGCATAATCCTTATCCAGCAGATAAGTAAGCTCTATGTCATGGGTGGCTGCAAATGTAAGAGCCTTCATCCTGCTCATATTTTCCAGGATAGCGCTTGATGCCGCTATACGCTCCACCGTATTGGTGCCGCGCAGAACTTCATCCACAAAGCATATGACCGGCACTCCCGTATCATCAGCCGCCGCATCGATTATCCTCTTTAAGCTTTGTATCTCCACCATGTAGTAGCTGCCTCCCGCCGCCAGATCATCCTTAAGCGACATGGATGAATAAATGCGGTACAGCGGAGCTTTATAACTTCTTGAAGTTGATGTAGCTATGCTCTGGGAAAGGATCGCATTTAACGCTACGGACTTTAAGAAAGTGGATTTACCGGAAGCATTGGATCCGGTGATAAGGATGTCCTTCCCGTCGCCCTTTTCTATCCTAATGGAATTCGGGACCGCATCTTCTATCATCGGATGTATCACATCCGTCAGTTCAAATGATGATTCGTTTTCCGGATCTGTATCGTAAAGTTCCGGAAAAGAATAAAACTTTAGTGCATCCCTGAAAGATGCCACACATATAAGAGTCTCGAGAAAACCGAAACTTTCATATAACCCCGTTATCTCTTTTTTCTTTCCGTGCATCCTGGGAATGGCACGGTTATAATGAAGAATATCCACATGGGTGAACATGCGGATATAGTTCATAAATACTTCTCCGGGAGATCCCGTACTCCTGCTGTCTGCTATAAGCCAGTCCCCTTTTATGCATCCTCTTAAGCTTTCCGAATAACGCTCCGTATCACTCACCGCTTTCCTTAAGCTGTGGGGAGCATTTTTAAGATCGCCTTTTATATCTTTTAGGTCCCATGCTGTACGGACCATCCTGGAAACCTGGCTCATACTGAAAAAATACGGTTCTATAGCCGGCTTCTTTTTAAAATAAACTGCGGTAGATACAAGTGCTATACCTACGGCTATTATTATGCCTGCAGGAGCGTTAACGAATATCATAAAAAGAATAGCCGCCGCAAGCAGGACATCCAGCAAAATGGATATGCCGCTTCCGATGGGCTTTAAATTCTGAACTGCGTCTATGTGATCGGCAAAGGAAAAGTTCTTTACAAAACCGAGCCTTTCAAGCTTTGACTGGGCAGCATACCTGGTCTTATCATTCAGGTCTATCCACTCGGCAGAATCATCAAACTCTTTGATCTTTTGAAGATCAAACTCCGGCATACGAAGAGTCTTATATAAATATTCACGTCCTATGGATGATCTTGAAATGTCCATCATCCCGTAGAGTCTGTCCATATCAAGATCGTTCCATGTAATATCATCTACAAAAAAAGAATCTTCTCGTATCAGCTTGTAATAAGATGAAATATTTTCCAGTTCCTCGGACGTATATTCATTTTCCTGAAACTTTCCCCAGTTATCTTTTGTTTTTTCTTCTTCGATCCTGTTTCTGTTGCCTTTGGATGCTGCGGAGGCAACAGCTATCCCCGCTATGATCACGGCAAATATTATCCAAATCCCCAATATTTTCTCCTTTTATGCGCCGGGATATTTAATAAGGCTCTCAAAGGGGATGTCCCCAAGATTATCTTTCGCATTAAAACCTTCAAGTTCGATAAGACATACAACCTTTACAACCTCTGCCCCCATACGGTTTATGAGCTTGATGATAGCTTCTATGGTTCCTCCCGTCGCCATAAGGTCGTCGATAACTACCACTCTCTGTCCCGGTTGCACTGCGTCATCATGAACCTCTATCTCGTTGGTCCCGTATTCAAGATCATAGCTCTGACTTATGGTCTTACCGGGGAGCTTTCCCGGCTTTCTTACGGGCACAAATCCCTTACCTAAATTGTATGCAACAGGCACTCCGAACAAAAAGCCCCTTGCCTCAGGTCCTACGACCACATCAAAATCCACTCCCTCAAGTGCGGCTTCAAAGCTTTGCACTGCTTCTTTAAGTCCCCGGGGATCCTTTAAAAGCGTGGTTATATCTCTGAAATTGATACCTTTTTTAGGAAAGTCAGGTATGCTTCTGATGTACTTATCCAAATCCTGATTCATTTTTTCCACCTTTCTGTCAACTTACTGCCGTCTTATAAATGGCAAAGCTATTTTGCAACATCCTTGTCATGTCCTCTTCCAGACCGTTCTTTTTCATCTTTTCCATCGCCTGCTCCATGTTAGGCGGATAAAAGAATGTTCCGTGGCAGTCTGTACAAAGCACATCCACTCTCTGATCCTTTATCATTTTCAACGCATGACGGAACGCTCCGAACTTCAGTAAATGAGCCGTGTTCATCTGTATCGCCACATCCATGTCCAGAAGCTTTTCAATGAGCTTTTTATTACCATACTCATAAAACCTCTCCAAATGAGCGATTATTATCCTTAAGCCCCGGTAACGAATTATCTGCTCGATATCCTCCAGCACCTCATTTGACCATTTGGAAAACGGAAGTTCCAAAAGCAAATAGTTGGAGTCTCCGAGGCAAAGATCCGCCAGATTTCTCTCAAAAACCAGTGAATGATGGTAAGCCACTTCGGTCCCAAGTATTATCTTTTTATCAAAATCAGCCAGCTCACTGTCTAAAAGGGCTTCTTTTAGCTTGGCATAATTGTCTTCCCGTCGTTTCAGATATACATCAACTGTTTCCGTCGGATAAAAATGAGGCGTGGCAATGACTCCCTGACAGGACTGTTTCTCCATCATACTTACCATCTGCATGGCGTCATTTATATTTTTACACCCCAGATCCATGGAAGGAAGAAAGTGAGCATGAACATCATAATATTTATTATCGTTGCTCATCAGGTGACTTTCCTTTCCTTAATGTCTCCCCGTTTATACGCATCTATCAGTTCCAGAAGATCCTGTATGAGACCCTTTATCTCTTCTCCCTGATTGGTGTCCCTTATCAAAATTCTTTTATCTTCCGGTGACTTTGCTATCTCTTCTGATATTATATCATCTCCGTACTTGATTGCGCTATCAGAAGATGTGAAAGATTTGTGGGCAGCAAGGACTTTCCCCTTGGAATTGAATGTAAGAGTATATCCTGCTATCCCCGTTTCTTTCTGGTATGCCTTTGAAAAGCCGCCGTCTATCATAAAGACCCTGCCGTTTGCCTTTACGGGATTCTCACCCTTACTCTGCTTCACCGGCACATGTCCGTTAATGATAACGCCTTTTTCGGGATCCAGACCGAATTCCTCTAAGATCATTTTTGCAATATTTTCATCATTTATCAAAGTGTAGTAAGGATTCTTTTCTTCTTTCTGGGCTTCTTTATCATCAAGAATATATCTTTCAAATGTAGCCATTCTGTTCTTGCCGAAGGCAGGCGCATCAGGAGCATTCCACAGATACCACAATATATCGGCTCCTTTTTTGCGTTCTGCCGCATCGTCTGAAGAAAAACCTCTTCTTACGCAGGCATCAAGGGCATCATAAAATGACTTGCCCTTGTAAGTCTTCCCGTATAACGTAACCTCTTTCAGGCTTCCGTCCTCATTAAGAGGAACGCATCCGTGAAACATAAGATTGCCGTTGTACGTTAGATACAGGGCTCCGTTTGAAAGAAGAAGCTCTGCATGTCTTTTTAATTTCACGCATTGTGAGAAGGATAAACTGAGAGTGTTCACCAGCTGCTGCTCGTCTTCGTTCAACTCGTAGGGAGCGTTCGGATCGACCGTCGGGTAAAGGGCATCCTTTAACACTATATCCCTCCCTTCAAGATGAACTGTCCCTTTTTCAAAATCTATCTTATCAAGAATAAGCCTGTCATCCATACGATAATCCGGATTATCCATGATAAGCTTTCCCTCCAGCTTAAACTGGATGATAGTGATCGCCTTATGCATCTTCATCGTAAGCTGGGTCTCTGTATCATAGGTTATCTCACGGTCTTTAATAGCATAACACTCACAGGGATCATCTTTGTAATATTGGGCGGCAAACTCCCTTAAGGGCTGCATATTGATACCGTATCCTTCTTCTATAATATCCAGTCCGTCATATCTCAGACTGTTTCTTAAAATGTTGCATATGCATGCACCGTGCCCCAGCGCCGCACCCATCCATATAACGTCGTGGTTTCCCCACTGAACATCAAAGGCATGATATTTCTCAAGAAAGTCCATGATGAAATGCGGTCCCGGCCCCCTGTCGTAAATATCTCCTGTGATATGCAGACGCGCTATGACCATCCTTCTTATAAGCTCTGAGATAACCCTTATAAAATCGTCCGCCATCCCGAGGGTTATGATGTTTGAAATGATGTCTGCATAGTAATTCCCTTTATCGGACATGGTAGAGTTTTCATTTAAAAGCTCTTCGATAATGGTCCTGTAACTTTCGGGAATAGCTTCTCTTACCACGTGGTCCGGATACTTAAGGACAGACTGTCTGCATACCAGAACAAGACGCCTGAGCAGTTCCTCGTACTCATCGTCACTGAGTCCTCCCACTCTGTTGATAAGCTCCATCTTTTCCCTGGGATAATAGATTATGGTTGCAAGTTCGTCCTTTTCTTCTTTTGATATTGATGAACCCAGAGCGTCATCTATCTTTCTTCTTACTGCTCCAGAACCGTTTTTTATCACATGGAAAAAGGCTTCGTGCTCTCCGTGTATATCCGAGATAAAGTGCTCCGTACCTTTCGGAAGGCTCAGCATGGCAGAAAGCTCTGCGGCTTTTACCGATGCACTTTTTATATCCGGATATTCTTCTGATAATTTTTTAAGATATCTGAACTTATCATTATTCATAGCCAAAACCCTCCGTACGTTTCAAAAAGTTCTCACCTTTTTCTTACTGCAAGTATTACGTTTTCTCCGTTTATATCCCACTCTTTAATAAATGCATCCTCTGCCGGATCTTCACCGATGTAAAAAGCGTCAGCAAGCACTGTTCCTGCTATCTGATCACTGTAGCTTTGTGCGGCTTTCTGAACTTCATCCGCTTTTATCCAGGCATCTATCTTATCCATAACCTCAAAACCTGCGTCCTTACGCATGGTCTGAAGTTTGCTCACTATTTCTCTGAAATGTCCTTCTTCTATGAGTTCCGGTGTGAGCTTTGTATCAAATACGACCGTTATTCCGTTGTCTGAATCAGCCGTAAAGCCTTCCTGCTGAACCATGCCTATCAGGAGATCCTCTTTTTCAATGCTGATCTTTTCGCCGTCAAGTTCAAGACTTAAAGCGCCGGTGGCATTTACCTCTTCCATAGCTTTGTTGCCGTCCAGTTCCTCAAGCATCTTTTTGATCTTGCCGATAGATTTGCCGAACTTAGGTCCGAGAGTCTTAAGCTGAGGCTTCAGGGTATATCTCGTATATTCGGATACATCCGTCTTCCAGATAACCTCTTTTACGTTCAGCTCATCTCTGATGATGTCCGTGTAAAAATCATCAAGACTAAAAGGCGCACATATATACATCTTTCCGATGGGCTGTCTGGTCTTGATATTGGTAGCGTTACGACATGCCCTTCCAAGAACGACAGCCTGCAGGACATCACCCATTTTTTCTTCCAGCTCAGCATCCACAGCCGTTTCATCATATTTAGGAAAATCACAAAGATGTATACTCTCAGGCGCATCTTTGTCGATCCCTGCCACAAGATTCTGATAAATACTCTCAGTCATGAAAGGTGTCATGGGAGCAGCAGCCTTTGAAAACTTTACAATAACCTCGTAAAGCGTCATATAAGCATTTATCTTATCCTGCTCCATACCTTTAGCCCAGAATCTTTCACGGCATCGGCGTACATACCAGTTTGATACCTCATCCGCAAACTCTTCCATGCATCTTGCGGCTTCGGTTATGCAGTAGTTTTCCAAATATTCATCCACTGTCTTTATCATGGTATTCAACCTTGAAAGGATCCATTTATCCATGACCGTAAGGCTGTCCTTGTCAAGCTTATGCTCAAGGGGATTGAACTCATCTATATTTGCATAAAGCACGTAGAAAGCATATGTATTCCAAAGTGTGGATAAGAACTTTCTCTGTCCTTCCGTTACTGCTTTATCGTAAAAACGGTTGGGAAGCCAGGGCATGGAATTTTCGTAAAAATACCAGCGTATGGCATCGGCGCCGTGTTTAGCCAGTGCATCCATGGGATCCACAGCATTGCCTTTGGACTTGCTCATCTTCTGTCCGTTCTCATCAAGCACATGTCCCAGTACTATAACGTTCTCATAAGGTGCTTTGTTAAAGAGCAGTGTGGATATTGCAAGAAGTGAATAAAACCATCCTCTTGTCTGGTCCACTGCCTCAGATATGAACTGAGCCGGGAACTGCTGCCTGAACAGATCCTCATTTTCAAAAGGATAATGATGCTGTGCAAATGGCATGGAACCTGAGTCAAACCAGCAGTCAATAACCTCAGGCACTCTTTTCTTCGTACCGCCGCACTTCTCACATTTACATTCAACCTTGTCGATAAACGGTCTGTGTAGTTCTATATCATCCGGACAGTCACCTGATTTTTCCTTTAATTCTGCAATGCTTCCGATGGCGTTCATATCACCGCAGTTTTCACATTTCCAGATGTTAAGGGGTGTTCCCCAGTATCTGTCACGGCTTATACCCCAGTCTTGTATGTTCTCCAGCCATGCACCGAATCTTCCGCTTCCTATAGTCTCCGGGATCCAGTTGATAGTGTTATTGTTCTTTATAAGATCATCCTTTACCTCGGTCATCTTTATAAACCAGGACTCACGGGCATAGTAGATAAGCGGGGTATCACATCTCCAGCAGAAAGGATAATCATGCTCGAATTTGGGAGCCGAGAAAAGCCTGCCGTCTTTTTTAAGATCTCCTATGATCTCAGGGTCCGCATCCTTTACAAACATGCCTGCGTAAGGAGTCTCTTCGGTCATGTTTCCGTGAGCGTCAACAAACTGCACAACAGGTAGTCCGTAAAGTCTTCCCACTCTTGCATCATCCTCACCGAAAGCCGGAGCAATATGCACTATTCCGGTACCGTCGGACATGGTTACATAACCGTCACATGTAACAAAATGGGAATCATTGCCCATCTCTTCAGCCTTCTTTTTTGAGCACTCAAACAATGGCTCGTATTCCTGTCTGTCAAGATCTTTCCCCTTGAACTCTTCCAGAATCTCATAAGCCTTTTCATCATCTGACTCCGCAAGGCCTCCAAGTACTTTGTCAGCAAGAGCTTTTGCAAGAATATAAGTAAAACCGTCAGCTGCTTTTGCTTTTATATATACCTCATCCGGGTTTACGCACAATCCCACGTTTGAAGGAAGAGTCCAGGGCGTAGTGGTCCACACAAGGAAATAGACGTCTTCGCCGGACTTTTTAAATCTTGCTATGGCAGAACGCTCTTTAACCTCTTTGTACCCTTGAGCCACCTCGTGCGAAGAAAGAGGTGTTCCGCATCTCGGGCAATAGGGTACTATCTTGTGCCCTTTGTACAACAGCCCTTTATCAAAGATTTCCTTTAAAGCCCACCACTCAGACTCTATAAAATCATTTTCATAAGTTATATACGGGTTTTCCATATCGGCCCAAAAGCCTACCTTGGAGGAAAATTCCTCCCACATACCCTTATACTTCCAAACACTTTCCCTGCACTTTTTAACAAAAGGCTCTACTCCGTACTCTTCTATCTGCTCTTTACCGTCAAGCCCCAGTTCCTTTTCAACCTCAAGCTCTACGGGCAGACCATGAGTGTCCCAACCGGCTTTCCGTGGAACATAGTAACCCTTCATGGTACGGTATCTCGGTATCATATCTTTGATCACGCGCGTGAGAACATGCCCTATGTGGGGCTTTCCGTTGGCCGTAGGCGGTCCGTCATAAAAAGTAAAGCAGTCAGAACCCTTTCTTAAGTCAAAGCTCTTTCTGATAATATCTTTACTTTTCCAAAAATCCTCTATCTGCTGCTCGCGAGTGGTAAAATCCATATCCGAAGATACTTTTTCGTAAACCATATCCGTTACCTTTCCTGTGTTTATTAAACGGCAGAATTACGCACAATACTGCCATTCTCCATATTGTTTAATATTATAAAAATATGTGCTGAAAGTCAAATCACCGAACACTTGTAAAAAAGTCAGGATAAAAGTAAAAAACCCCCGCATACACGTTGCTTTTCAATATACAAAAAGCAACATATATGCAGGGGCTTATATATTTTCAGATCATTATTTCATAAACTGGTCAAGCGCAGAATTCAACATCTCTATTGCATGACTGTCTCCCTCTTCGACGGAATCAACAATGCAATGGGCAACGTGCTCTTTAAGAAGCTCACGTCCGATGTTGTTTACAGCCGACTTAACTGCAGAAAGCTGGATAAGAACCTCCGAGCAATCGTTGCCGTTTTCAACCATCATTTTTATACGCTCCATGTGGCCTATAGCTCTGCTGAAACGGTTCAGTATCTTCTTAGTGTGCGCCTCGTCATGACTGTGACCGTGGCTGTGGTCATGATGGTGGTGCTCACCGATACCGGCTTCGTCATCTATATATCTGATCTGTTTTTTCTTTTCTTCTTCTGTAGCAACACGAACTGTAACCTGTCCGTGATTACGGATATGCACGTGAGCCAGATTGTTCTTGTGCATCTCCTCGTGTTCTCTTTGAGAGAGGCTTTCGCTGTTTATATCTTCATCTTTTGATGACTTACTTGCTGCCATCTTGCCACCTCCAAATTTTTAAAGCAATGAGGGTATTTTATCATATCGAAAAGAATAAATAACCCCCTGTGGGGGATATTTGTAATTGACCCGGTTGTCTAAAAGCTATAATATAGACACATGATTGATTTACATTCACATTCTCTATATTCAGACGGTTCCGATACTCCGGAAAAACTGGTGGATAAAGCACTTCAGGTGGGGCTTAGTGCCCTCGCACTCACCGACCACGATACCGTACGGGGAGTAAAGCATGCTGCCGCTGCCGCAGAGGGTACCGACCTTGAGATAATACCCGGGGTTGAACTTAGCACATTTTACAAAAGAGGCGAAGTTCATATCGTGGGTCTTTTTGCGGACTGTAATAACAAAGGTTTTCTTGAAGAACTTGGACAGATCTGCTTTATCCGTGAGGAACGCAACCGCAAGATGTGCGCCAGACTTAACATCATGGGAGTCGATATAGATTATGACAATCTTATCGAGATATACGGAAGCAAGACCATAACACGTTCCCATATAGCTGATTATATGCTAAACAAAGGCATCATAAAGGAAAGACGTGAAGCTTTTGATAAATACATAGGCTCAGGCTGCCCCGCACACATACGTTGGGAAAAGATAACCGCCGAACACGGGATCGAACTGATCAAATCCGCAGGCGGCGTCCCCATTCTTGCACACCCGGTGGCCTATAAGCTAACGGATGCAGAATTGGAAGAGCTTTTGATCCACCTTAAGAAACACGGACTTGAAGGCATGGAGGTATTTTATTCCACCAATTCCAAATCCTTTACCGATAAGTCCCTGCATCTGGCTCGCAAGCACGACCTTCTCATATCAGGCGGTTCAGATTACCACGGCCGCACCAAGCCCCTTATATCACTGGGAACCGGAATGGGCGGACTCAAGGTGTCGGACAGCCTGCTTCCTCCCATACGCGAGGCGATAGGCCGTCCCATGCCGGCACAGGAAGAGGATGCTCCCACAGAAGAACCATCATCAGTATAGATGACCGCCCCTTTTGTTCCGGACAGTCTTTTTTAGTGATGGAAAAGCCTTACTCCGGTAAAGCACATCACCATCCCGAACTTATCACAGGTCTCGATCACGTTATCATCCCTGATGGAACCGCCGGGCTGTACCACATATTTTACGCCGCTTTTTGCGGCTCTCTCGATATTATCTCCGAAGGGAAAGAATGCATCTGATCCGAGAACTACATCCGAATTCTGCTTCAGCCATTCTTTCTTTTCTTCTTTCGTAAACCTTTCCGGCTTTTCGGTAAAAACTCTTTCCCACGCACCGTCCGAGAGTATATCATCGTCATATTCACTGATATAAAGATCAATAGCGTTATCCACCTCGGCTCTTGCAAGATCATCCCTAAAAGGAAGCTCCGTAACCTTGGGATTTTGTCTTAAGAACCAGTTATCCGCTTTGTCTCCTGCAAGTCTTGTACAGTGTATCCTTGACTGCTGCCCTGCGCCTATACCTATAGCCTGACCGTCCTTTACATAACAAACGGAATTAGACTGGGTATACTTCAGAGTTATCATTGCCACAAGCATGTCTTCCTTTACGGTATCCGGAAGTTCAGTGTTTTTTGTAACTATCTCATCAAGAAGCTCTTTATTTATCGGGATCTCATTTCTTCCCTGCTCAAAGCTCACACCGAAAACCTGCTTTTCTTCTATCATCTCAGGCACATATGATGTGTCTATCTGAATGATATTGTAGTTTCCCTTTTTCTTAGACTTCAGTATCTCAAGGGCTTCAGGTGTATAGCCCGGAGCTATGATACCGTCTGATACCTCATGCTTGATAAGTCTTGCGGTTATCTCATCGCACTTATCCGATAATGCTATAAAATCACCGAAAGAAGACATCCTGTCTGCTCCTCTTGCTCTCGCATAAGCTGAAGCTATCGGCGTAAGCTCCTTTATCTCATCATCGATCCTGTAGACCGTTCTTAATGTATCATCCAGGGGACGCCCTATAGCAGCACCCGCAGGGGATACGTGCTTAAAAGACGCCGCCGCGGGCATGCCCGTCGCTTCTTTTAATTCCTTCACAAGCTGCCAGCCGTTTAATGCGTCAAGAAAATTAATATACCCCGGCTTACCGTTTACTACGGTTACGGGAAGCTCGCTTCCGTCTGCCATATAGATGCTTGCAGGCTTTTGGTTCGGGTTGCAGCCGTATTTTAATGAAATCTCTTTCATGTCGTCATCTCCGTTTTTAATTATTTTTGTTTATGATACGTGTTTCGCATTCACCGGTTTCAATATCAATGAATCTGGTAAAGAGAGAAACCTTGTTGTCTTCGTTTAAGCTTTCCCAGCATTCCTTTGTAAACTCATCTATATCATCAAGACTCTTAAGCGCCTCCGGCTCACCCTTAAAGCTGGGAAGCGGGTTGCCGTCGCTCATATATGTATGTATGAAATGCGCTTTACCTGCCACGGGTTCATTATAATGATACACAAAGCGCTCACAGCTTTCAGGATCGCCGTCGGCACTCTTAAGTATTGACAGCTTGTAGCTGTATCTGCCTGACTCCACCTTCATAAGCCCTGAGATACGGGGAGTAAAGTTAGGCGCATCCGGTTCAAACTCCCTTGAATCAAGGGCTTCCTCAAAAGTCTTTCCATCTTTTAAGAAGTCATATATTGTATCCGTCTGGTCACCGTTAGTGACTATGGTTGTATCCCCAAGAACCTTTACCGGGGAATAAATGATAAGGCTGGGGTCTTCCAGCTTTGACTCGTCAAATGCCTGTGTTCTGATGCCTTCACCTTCTTGTGCAAATATGCGGTTACGACTGTTCTCACTCCTGCCCATAATAAAATATGCAGTTACCGCCTTTTTCCCGTCCGGGGAAAGCCCTATCATTATACCGCGTCCGGGGTATGTAGTTGCGCTTAATTCCTCGTGTATCGTTTTCATAATGTCTCCTTTTTTTAATCCTAATAATTTCCAAGCAACCGCATGGACTTTGCTTCCTCGTACATTCCCCGAAGCGCATACTTTACCCCGGGATCTTCCAGATTGCCTTCAAATTCCACAAAAAACCTTGAATCCCATTTTTTTGAACGAAGGGGTCTGGACTCGATCTTCATCATATTCAGATCATTATAGACGATCTGACTGAGGAGATTGTAAAGAGTACCTTTTTCATTCGGTGTTTCAAAGATAACACTGACCTTGCCGGCATTTTTCCTGAATCTGCGTTCTTTAGTTACTATCACAAACCGTGTGGTATTACCTGTCAGGTCGTTTATCTTTTCTTTGAGTATCTTGAGTCCGTACAGATCACCGGCTTCTTTACTTGCTATGGCACAGCAGGTCTTATCCCCGTCCTCATTTACCTTTTTTGCACTTGCCGCAGTATTGGGTGTGCTTATCTTATCCCAGTCTTTGTGTTCCTCTAAAAACGAAGCACATTGAAACAATGCCTGTGCATGTGAGTAAACTGTTCTTATATCCTCTATGTCTGCCCCGGGGAGAGCAAGAAGATTATGATCTATCTCCACAAACTCCTCCGCTACTATATATACGGGGTAATCACTAAGCAGATCGTAAACCTCCGTCACGCTTCCCGCAGTAGAGTTTTCCAGAGGCAGCACTGCAAAATCCGCCTGACCGCCCGTGATCATCTCCAGTGCGTCCCTCCATGTCCTGACGCTAAGCTCTTGTGCCTCTTCTCCGAAAAAGCGCTTCATAGCTATATAGGCGTAGGCTCCGGGTACCCCCTGATAGACTACCTTCACATCTTTTTTGGGGATCTCATCAACGGTCTCATAAGGATCCAGCATGGACATACCGTTTTTTTCAAGCTCACGGTACTGTATCTTTCTGCTGTCCAGCATTATCTGCTCAAAGATCTTTTGGATATCAGCCAGATTATCCTCTTTTTCTATGATATTACCGATACCCTCAAGCTTTTGTCTTTCCCTGTCTCCGTCATATACCTTTTTCCCCACGTCCTTTTTGTGGGCTGCCACCTCTTTGGAATAGCCTATCCTGCGCTCCAGTAGTCTGATTATCTCCCTGTCCGTGGCATCTATATTCTTCCTTATCTCATTTAAGTCAAACATGTTTTTTCCTGTCATTGCCTTTCACTGAGTGCCGAGAAAGATCTTATCATCTTTTCTTTCATTTCCGCCACATGCTCCTCAGTAATGATAAGAGGCGGTACAAAGCGGATAACGTCTGCGCCTGCAGCAAAGAGGATCAGACCTTCTTTCAGGCAGCTCTTTATTATTTCCGCCTGAGGTATAGTCACCACTATGCCCTGCATAAGTCCCATTCCCCTGCGCTCCGTCACAAAGTCATATTTTGCAACCAGTTCATCAAGAGCAGCTTCAAGCACCGGGGTTATCTTTTTTACATGGTCTGTGAGCTTATGGGTTTCAAACATCTCCAGCGTCTTGCTGACAGCCGTGGCTCCCAGAGGATTACCTCCGTAGGTTGAGCCGTGGTCTCCCGGAACAAGAGCCTCTGCCGCTTCTCCCCTTGCCATAAAAGCTCCCACGGGAACTCCCTGTCCTAAAGCCTTTGCGGTGGTTACCACATCGGGAGTGATCCCATACTGCATAAATGCATAAAGAGAACCTGTACGGCACAGTCCGCACTGTATCTCATCCAGCATAAGGAGCATTCCTTTTTCATCACAGAGCTTTCTCACTCCCTCAAGAAATTCCTGCTTAGCCGGGTGGATCCCGCCTTCCCCCTGGACAGTCTCTAAGATTATCGCTATGGTCTTGTCGTTTACCAGCTCTTTTACACTGTCAAGGTTATTATATTCGGCAAACCTGATACCCGGTATCATCGGGCCGAAGGCTTCCTGATAATGCTTATTACCCGTAAGGGCAAGGGCTCCCATGGAGCGGCCGTGAAAGGAATGTCCCATGGCTATGATCTCGTGATCGGTACGCCCATCCCGGACATAACCGTATTTCTTAGCCAGCTTAAGCGCCCCCTCTATAGCCTCGGTCCCGCTGTTTGTAAAAAACACCTTATCCATTCCCGCTGCTGTAGTCAGCCTCTTTGCCGCTTCGGCCATGGGTTCATTGTAGAAGAAATTAGAGGTGTGTATCAGCTTATCTATCTGATCTTTCAACTCATCGTTAAACTCTTTATTATTATAACCGAATGCAAAGACTGCTATCCCCGCTCCGAAATCAAGATATTCCTTTCCTTCGGTATCATAAAGATATGCACCCTCCCCATGGTCAAGGACTATCGGGTATCTGTTGTATGTATGTATAAGATGGTCTTCTGCCATCTTCATTATGTCATTACTGTTCATTTTCTCCTCCGGATCAATGTTTTTTTGACGTATTTACGCTTTTACCACATTTATATATGGATAAGGTATCTCGATACCGTTCCTGATAAGCGCTTCTCTTACTCTGGTATTTATTTCGTCCGTGATAAATTCAGATGTATATATATTCTCATAATAAACGGTGGTTCCCATTAAAAGTGCACTTTCCGCAAACTCCAGAAAATAGACCTGACCGTACAGGTTCTCACCTTTTTCATTCTTAATGGGTCTGGGTAATGTATACTCGCTTTCCTTGATGGCGTCACCTATGACCTTCTTTGCTTTTTCCATATCGCTGTCGTAGCCTATATAGAACTTAAAATAAACGGAACGTATCTTGGGGGTGAAATTATGATTTTTAAGTCTCATTGCAGCGATCTGTATATTAGGAACGATCACACGGACCGAATCCAACCCCACAAGCTCCACATGTCTCATGTTCATCTCTTTGACGATACCTGCCGTATCATCCTCTAAGATTATACGCTCCCCTATGTCAAAGGGCTTGTGTATACTCATCATCATTCCGGCCAGCACGTTTTTCAGGATGTCCTGAGCAGCAAAACCCACAACTGCACTGACTACCGCCGTACTTCCGAGCACACTCTTCCATATGTTGTCAGCGCCTCCGAAAGTGGTGATGACAAGTATGATAAAGCATATGATTATGGCTGCGCTTATAAGCTTCTCCATATACATGTAGTGTAGCGCATTACGTCTTTTACGTATCCTTTTGAATATGAACTTATTCAGACGAAGCGCAAGCCAGGTCGCCCCGGCCAATATGGCTATGGCTATCAACCAAACTATAATAATATTTCCTACAGACATGTTTTTTGCCTCTTATACTTATTTGTCGTTTTTCTTTTGAGCCTTCATGAATCGCACGCATACCGCAGCTCCGATGACTGCCGAAGCAACCACAGACAATATGATCCAAGGGGTGTATCTGCCGTGATCTCCTGATCGAAATCAAAGGCGGCATTAAAGTCCGCGTCTGATAGAATCTTTATCATAATAATACCACATTTCCGCCACACTGTCTCAATATCCAACCGTCAAAAAAAAGACAGGGGAGGGTTTTTCCTGTCTTAACCTTCCCCTATCTTACCGGCTTCGTAAGTGCCTTTTCTAAGAATCTCTCTTTCACCACAATAAATCTCTCATGCACCCCTTCTCCTATCTTTCCGGCATCATCAAAGCCTTCAAATCGGAACACGAGGCGCCTTCCGTCTACCTCCACAAGCTCGCTTTCAAATCTCACCTTGCGTCCCACCGGGGTTGCCGATAAGTGCTTCAGATCCATAGCCGTCCCCACAGTGCCTTCGCCTTCCTCAAGAAAAGGAGCCACACTTTCCCATGTACACCTTTCTGCAAACGCAGCAAGCCCGGGAGTTCCCAACACATCCATAGTCCCGCTCCCGAGAGTTTTCGCACTAAACTGCTCCGTCACCGTCGTCTCGAAGCATCCCTTGATACCTGTTTTCATAAAATCCCCCTTTGCTTTATTATTGCTTGTGTTGTCCTTTATCGCACACCTTCCGGACCAATTCACTCTGTCCACGGTACCACGTCTTTTACCGCATTTTCAACACTGATCTCCTCATCGTTATTGTCTGTGTCGATCAGTACATATTCATCAGTCCCCATTCTCAGCTCTTTCATATAGGTCAACTGGCGAAGTCCCTTTCTTGTCTCTATCCTTTCAACCAGTGCCGCTCTGTCTTCTTCCTTCATAGCATACACAAGGTCAACGCAGGCTTTGTCTGCTGCAAGTAAATCAGTGGAGCCTATGATCCCCACATTGGGTGTTACCACAGGCTCGGCATTTACTCCTTCGCAGTCGCAGGAAACCGACATGTTTCTCATTACATTTATGTAAGTTACATTTTCCCCGAAATGATCGATGGTGGCTTTTGTTGACTCGGTCATACGCTCCATCAGCTCTTCCTCGGCAATGCTCCAAAGATCATCGGAGCCCTCTCTTGTATGGATCATCTTTTTTCCGATGCGACCGTCTGCACATCCTATTCCGATGTTTTTATTGGATCCTCCGAATCCTCCCATCATGTGACCTTTAAAATGTGTAAGCGCCACCAGAGAATCATAATCGGTCATACTTTCTCCCACAGACATTTCCGTAAACCACTTCCCTCCCGTTACCGGCAGCATTTTCGTACCTTTGTCATCCATAATATCCACGGGGGCAAAATCCCAGCCGTTTACCTTGATGGTCTCAAGATGCTGCCGTGTAGTGTATCGGTCGCCCTCATAATATGTATTTGTCTCTACGATCGTGCCACCCGGAACAGAGCTGTCCAAAAGCTTCCTTACCCAGTCACGAGGAATTATATTGGGGCCGTTTTTTTCACCGGTATGCAGTTTAACTGCCACCCTGCCCTTTATATTTGCATTTACCTTTTCATATACTTTTTTCAGCCCCTCCGGTGATAAATCCCTTGTAAAATAAACCTTTGCCTTACTCATCTTTCTTCTCCTCTGCTGCTGATCAGCCTGTTATCTCCAGCCTGTCCGGCTCCACATGGCATTTCAAAAACAACACCTCTACCCCGGCTTTTTCGGCTTCTTCCATGGCTTCTCCAAATTCCGGATGGGTGTCCGTATTGGGGCGCACTTCATCCACACCGTCCATCTGTATAACAAATGCCAGGATCGCATGATACCCATATTCTTGTGCCTTGATAAGCTCCTTTATATGCTTTACACCCCGCTGCGTCGGGGCGTCCGGAAAGTATCCCACTCCGTCTCTCTCAAGGGTACAGCCCTTTACCTCCATGAGATATTTTGAAGTCTTTCCCTTTTCCCCGTCACGCTCCATATAAAAATCAATCCTTGATCCTCCAAATGTATATTCCGGAACCACCTTATCGTAGCCCTGCTTTGCAAGCCACTCCTTTACGACCTTATTTGGCGCCTGTGAGTCTATATTAAAAAGAATGCCGTTGCTTTTTCTGACTGCCACCAGGTCATACTTAGTCTTCCGCCCCTCAGTCCCCGGTGCTGTCAGCCACACCTCGCATCCCGGGATCAACAGCTCCCGGCATCGTCCGGTGTTTTTCACATGAACCGTCTCCCGCCTTCCCCGGATATCCACCTCTGCAATGAAACGGTTGGGGCGGCTTATAAAAACTGCTTTGCAAATATTGTCGTATATCATGATTTTGGGCACCTTTAAAATTTTTTTGGGGGAGGATCATTTTTTGTTGAAGAGACCGGAGGACTGCCTATGACCCGCCTTTTATCCTCAAAACAGCGAGCGTTCAAGTAATACGTTATTAAAAAAATATGGTAACCGTCACGTCTCCGTTGCTTAAAAGCTCTCTCATTTCCTGCTCTGTCTTGTCAGTGATATGTCCGAGTCTTGTATAATCCCAAGAGTTGGCTCCGTAGAATACGACGATCTGATCTCCTGAATACAGGACGATATCTCCCGCCTGAGTCATTGTCTGCGTATCTTCTCTCGGAAGGCTCTTACCGAGAGAGCCCACCTGTTCAAATCCGCCGTACATGGACATCTGAACCACAAGGGCTTCATCCTTTACAAGCTCTCTAAGAGCAGAAACCGCTTCGTTATCTTCCCATTCCACAGTAACAGGTGTATCTGCTATCATCATTTTAAGCACGGACTTTTCGGACGCTGCTGCACTTGTAATATCTACACCTTCAGTTTGCGCTGTTGTCTCAGTCACGCGGCTTTCTTCGGTACCCTGCACTTCCGTTTGCTGAACAGTGCCGCCGGCTCCGCAGGCACATAAGAAAACTGACGCGGCAGCCAACATTCCATATAAGGGTGCAATTTTCTTTTTATAACATTTTTTTTTTAAACTTTTATAATTCATAATGAATACTTCCCTTGACAACATTATCCTGCATTCCATCCGCCGTCTACAACGAGCACATCCCCGGAGATATATGAGGATTCGTCGCTTGCAAGGAAAAGAGCGGCCTTGGCAATATCCGCGGCCTGTCCGGGCTCGGGCGCCGTAGCAAGAACCTTCTGCACACGACCGTATCCACTCATGTTTGGCTGGCCCATGGAGTTTCCTATCTCAGTGGCGATACCGCCGGGAGCTATGGCATTGCATCTTATGCCGTCGGGCTGATACATAAATGCCGTATTCTTTGTCATGGACACGATAGCCGCCTTGGAAGCGCAGTAAGCCGCTCCTGCTGCCGTGCGGATCGCACCGAGAGATGCAACATTTACAATGGCACCGCCACCCTGCTCTTTAAATACATTTACGGCCTTTCGCATAGCGCACATAGGACCGTAAAGATTTACCTGTATGATCTGGTCAAATTTCTCATCCGTAAGATCGCCTACCGGCCCCATATCATCCATGATACCGGCGTTGTTTATAAGAACGTCTACCTTGCCGAAGACCTCCCTGCACTTGTCTATCATGCCCTCGTTTACTTCCTTAGAGGAGATATCTCCCGGATAGATCTCTACCTTGCCCGGAGCGCCTGAAAGGGACTCTTTTAACTCTTCAAGACGCTCGGCACGCCTTGCAACTGCCACTACATTTGCTCCTTCATTTACAAAAAGCTCCACTATAGCCTTTCCCATACCGGATGATGCTCCGGTCACTACTACTGCCTTACCTTCAAGTCTCATTTTATTATCCTCCTGATCTTTGCTTTTTTTATGTTAAATCTGATAGTACTATTTTAATCGTTCCATTACAAGCACCGGTTTAACCCTCATTTCCTACTCCATTTTCTATGTATTCTTAATATGTCATCCCTTATTTCAATCGCCTTATTAAAGCCAAGGCTACATAAGCCGGCCGCAGCTTCATCAAGTGCATCAACAAATTTTTCGGAAATTTCTCTGTATATGTCCAATGCAATCTCTTTGCCAAGCCTAGCTTCCTCTGCTGCTATAGCAAACTGAGTTTCACCGATCTTTTCAATATCATACTCTCCCCCTATGTTAAAAGCCATTTTCCCCGCAATGTCTTTGTATATAACCGTACTCAGCATATCATATGCGGGAGCCAGTTTGATATTCTTAAGATCATTACTGTAAAGTAAAGCAAAATTTTTTACATGACAGTCCGTATTTCCTGCAAGAACATTAAAAACAATCCTTTTCCATAACTCGGCCCTGTCTCTTATCGGATCGGAAGAATGATTTGCAAGTATTTCAAACATTTTCTTCATGTAAATATCCGAAGCATCGTTTTCATATTTTAAGGACGAAGGTATTCCTAATGCCTGACCAAAATCCTCCTGATGAAGCCGGCATGGACATAACAATCCGGATACATTTACACAGCTGTCACAAAAAAATCTGTCAAATCTTTCAGTAGCAAACAATACATCGGCATCTTTTCCATCCCCTGCATTTATTATAAAACTTTCAGGTATGTCTATCCCGAGTTTTTTTGCTGTCATCATTATCAGCTGTTCATTAGTGACTATCCCCTCCAGCCGCACATGACTTTGTTTTACAATGTGGGTACTTGCAGCATATCCCGTCGGAAGGTACCATGCATCTTTTTTCGCATCATAATAAAGCCCGACTTTCCCGGATGCACCAGTAAGTGACATCCTGGATCTTGTTATAAGCTTTACCGACTTTGTAACTCCCTCACCCGCGAGTTCTTTAACATCCTGCAAAGAAAGCTTTTCATAAGAACTTACAGGCACCTCGTCTGTTTCGGATATTTTTACGGCACCTAGACATTCTTTGCCAAGCTTGGACAACAGACTTATGTAATCATCCTCATTTATACTCATACTTTCAGATAAAGTCTTTCTTGTATATCCCTCAGGCAGCAATCCTTCAAAAAATACCCTTGTATTTTCCGGAGAATAAGCATCCGGCCTTAAAGGAAGGCTTATCGAGATAGGAAGGCTGTCCCTTTTATTAAGATAGTCCTCGCTGTACCGGAAACGCGCATCATTATGATCATTTCCGGTAATTTCCCCTACCCTTATCTGCTTTCCTTTTATTTCAATACTGACATCTAACCTAAACATTTTTAACCCCTGTCCGTCATCATGATATCAAGTCCCAGTATATTAGCCACATAAATAGCCTTTCCGAGTTCTGCCGTCTTTTTTCCACGCTCCAGATCGGACAAAAAGCTTATACTGAGTCCGGTATGTTCTGACAGCTGCCTTTGTGTATAACCAAGCTTTTTCCTTCTTTCTCTCAGCTTTTCTCCAAAATCCGAGGAATTGTTGATCTTCATAGTATGTCATCCCTTTATAACAAGCATCTTCAAAAAATGTAATAAAACCCGCAAAAGTTATCCGTACGGCGTTTTTATGCGGATCCGGCAAATAAAATAGCCGTACGACTAATTATTGTTAACAACATTATAAATTAGTGCGTACGGCTATGTCAACGGTTTTTGTGTCAAGGGGGTCTATATTACTTATCCGAAGCTTATCCGAAGAACAGCTTAATATCCTCTTCCACAGATCCGATACCGGCGATACCGAAGTTATCCACCAATACCTTAGCCACATTTGGAGAAAGAAATCCCGGAAGGGTTGGACCGAGGTGAATATTTTTAACGCCGAGATACAGGAGAGCAAGCAGTACAATAACAGCCTTTTGCTCATACCACGCAATGTTAAATACGATAGGAAGATCATTGATATCATCAAGTTCAAAAACTTCCTTCAGCTTAAGGGCAATGAGTGCCAGTGAATAAGAATCATTACACTGTCCCGCATCTAGTACTCTCGGGATACCACCTATATCCCCCAGATCCAGCTTGTTATACTTATATTTTGCGCAGCCCGCCGTAAGGATCACCACATCCTCCGGCAGCTTCTTTGCAAATTCAGTATAGTAATCACGGCTTTTCATTCGTCCGTCACAGCCTGCCATTACCACAAATTTGCGGATTGCACCTGACTTAACGGCATCCACCACTTTATCCGCAAGAGCAAATACCTGCTCATGAGCAAAGCCACCTACAATGCTTCCCGTCTCAATCTCTTCCGGAGGGGGACAGACCAGTGCCTGATCTATTATAGCGGAAAAATCTTTTTCCGAACCATACTCACCTGTTATATGACGGCAACCCGGGAATCCCGTCGCCCCTGTGGTCCACAACCTGTCCTTATAAGAATCAGAAGGCGGAACTATGCAGTTGGTGGTCATAAGGATAGGACCGTTAAATTTCTCAAACTCCTCCTTCTGCTTCCACCATGCGTTTCCGTAGTTGCCCGCGAAATGCTCATATTTCTTAAATGCAGGATAATAATGTGCCGGAAGCATCTCGGAATGCGTATAAACATCAACGCCCTTTCCTTTAGTCTGCTCTAACAACTGTTCCAGATCTTTCAAGTCATGACCGGAAATAAGAATCCCCGGGTTATTCTTTACACCGATATCTACATTGGTAATTTCAGGATTTCCGTAAGCATCCGTATTGGCTTTATCAAGTAAAGCCATGCCATCCACACCGTATTTACCCGTTTCCAGAGTCAGTGCCACAAGCTCATCAACAGTCAGGCTATCATCCATAAGCTTCGCCAGGGTGCTTTGAATAAATGTATCGATCTCTTCATTGTCATTAAGAAGCGCATTTGCATGCTTACTGTAGGCCGCAAGACCCTTCAGACCGTATGTGATCATTTCACGAAGTGATCTGATGTCTTCATTTTCCGTGGCAAGCACACCGACATCAGCTGCATTTGCCTTGGCTTGAAACTCTCTCTCTTCTCCCTTCCACAGTGCCGCTTCCGGAAGACCTGAGGAATCTGAAAGCTGGGCTATTAAATCTTCTTTAACGGCAAGAGTCTCTGATATTTTTTGAGATATAGCACTATTGTCAAAATTAGCATTTGTAATGGTGACAAAAAGATTCACAGTCACCAGATGATTTACATCCTTGCTGACATCCTTGCCTTCCTCCCGCAGCTTGGTTGTAACACAGGACAGCCCCTTTGTTACATAAACCAGAAGATCCAGAAGACCCGATACCTCTGGATTCTTCCCGCATACACCCATTTTTGTACAACCGGTTCCTCCGGCTGTCTCCTGACATTGATAACAAAACATATTACAATTATCCATTTTTTCTCCTTTTCATTTACATCATCAGCTAAATTATTATCATTTGTGATTCGCTATTAACACGGATAGCTTTTCTATAAGCTCATCTTCGTCCATTCCGGATTTTTTGCTCATATCCCGTATTGTCGCTTTTTTTGCCATAACCTTACCCAATGGTGTGTTCAGCATAATAAACTTCTCATTAACTTTGGTAATTTTATCCTTAAGCCACGGATATTCTTTCAATAAATCCGCAAGCTTTGTTTCACTAACTTCATAAAGGGGAATCGGTTCAAAAGTCTGGATCACCTATATTCCTTCACCTACCTTAAGACTTACTGCCTGCTTCTTAATACCTTCAAGAAAATTACCTGCTATTCCTCTAACATCGATTTTCTTAAAATCTGCTATCTTATCCTTCCATTCTTAAGCTCTCATTGTCAGCCTCCTTTTCTTCTGCTAAATGTTTTTTATATTCTGACTTTATCAGCTTTACATCTTCTTGTATGTGGTTAAAACCACATAATCAAGATCAATCAATTATTTTTCCGTCCCTTGAGATTGTCACCACCTGCCAGGGTATGAACTTACCGCTTGCCTGCAGTGCGTTTTTTGTCGCCAATTCCAACCCTCCGCAGCAGGGCACCTCCATGCGGACAATGGTTACTTCCCTGATGTCGTTGTTTGCAATAATCTGTGTAAGCTTTTCGGAGTAGTCTATATCATCAAGCTTCGGACAACCGATAAGTGTGGTCCTGCCACGCATAAATTCCTCATGCATATTTGCATAGGCATAAGCCGTGCAGTCTGCTGCTATCAGAAGCTTTGATCCGTCAAAAAATGGTGCTTCCGTTGGAACCAGTTTGATCTGGCATGGCCACTGGGCGAGACGGGGGACAGGTCTGTATGCTGCCGCTCCCTGTGCCTCACTGCTGTCCAAAGTCTTACTTGCAGCTCCGGGACAGGCATGAGTATTTGCCGAAGGCTCTTCTTCTGCATGAAGCTGCATGGATCGGGATCCCGGACAACCTCCTTGGTGCATTCCCCCTTCTTCCTTCATTTTTGCCATCATAAGCTTTCTTCTTTCATTCTCGTCTTCTATCTTCATTATCTCCTCAACAGTCATGTTCATTGCCTCCTTCCTGTTTTCTTCCTGCGTTCTCTTTACTGCTTCGTCATCGTAAGCCGGGGCTTCTCTTTCTTCAAATGTAATCGCCCCTGTGGGACAATTGGGCAGGCAGTCCCCCAGCCCGTCGCAGAAATTTTCCCGCACAAGCTTCGCCTTTCCGTCAATGATATCTATCGCTCCCTCATGACACGCTGTCGCACAAAGCCCGCAGCCGTTGCATTTACTTTCATCTATGTGGATTATCTTTCTGAGCATAAATATCCTCCTTGTATCTTGTGTTTCTGAGTTCATTATACTATTATAAAAACAAAAGTATGTGGTTATAACCACATACTGCAAAAAAGGGTGAATTATATGGATAAAAATAAGATAAAAAATGCGATGATCTTCAAAGATATGTCTGAGGATGAGTTCCTTGCAACTCTTAAATCTTTGAATGCTACAGAAAAAAAATATAAAAAAGATGCCACGATCCTTTCAGTCGGAGACACCACCGATCGTATGGGTCTGGTGCTGGAAGGAAGCGTGACAATAGAAAATAATGATATATGGGGAAATAAAACTATCTTAAGTCATGTGGGTAAGGCTCAATTTTTTGCGGAAACCTATGCTCTTCTTGCCCATGAGCCTATGCTTGTGGACGTGATTGCAAATGAGGACTGCAGTATTCTTTTCCTAAACATTGGGAATCTGCGACGCGGCACCTCTAAGCAGGAGTCCTGGGTATATAAGCTGATAAACAACCTTCTTACCATTTCCGCCCATAAAAACCTTATTCTCTCCGGCAGGAGCTTTCACACTGCCCCCAAGACCGTAAGAGGACGGGTGTCATCTTATCTTAACAGCGTATCTATCCAAACGGGAAAGACGGCATTTGATATCCCATTTGACCGCCAGCAGATGGCGGATTATCTTAATTTGGACAGAACGGCACTTTCAAAGGAGCTGCGGAAAATGAAGGATGAGGGGTTTATCGAATACCGGAAAAACCATTTTTTGTTGAAAATGCCGGGGGATAACCTATGACCCGCCTTTTTTTGCAGCATTTTGTGCAGACTTTATCGTCTCAATATAGGCTTTTTCCACAGGCGTGAGGATCTGCGCCTGATATTTTTTATATTCTTCTCTGGCTTTGTTAACAGCCTTTTAGTGGCTTACCTTACCGGCATCAGTCAGTAATCTTCGGTTTGTCAGGGGGACGGCTCTCCTGACAACTCCGGATTCAATTAGACAAGCTCAGTGAACCAAACAGTAACACCTTATCTGTCTATAACATAATTATCAATATTCCATTTTAAATACAAAGGAACATTATAGGTTATAGTGGATTCATAAATATTCTCAGCAATATTTTTCCCGGATATTTTTAATCCCTTTTGGGGCCGGTATTTTTTACAAAACTGCTTATAACTTTTTGCCTGTGTATTATCCGCAGCTTTTACTTCCACCGGAACGATCTCTCCATTCTCTTCATAAATGAAGTCAACCTCCGCCGTGTTTCCGGAACGCCAGAAAAACGGTTCTTTTCCCAGCACCCTTAATTCATTCAAAACATAATTTTCTGCAAAGGCTCCTTTATATCTGATGTAAAGATCTGACTCCTCCAGTACCGTATTTACAGATACCTTCGATTTCGCCCGCAGCAATCCGACATCGGACATGTGGACTTTGAAATATGTCTTGTCGGCTGCACCTCCGTCACCTCATCATAGTCACCGGTTTCAATATAGGTCTTAACTGTTCCAGGCATGCCGCCGACAATGTAATATGCCTTTCCGCATTGTCTCACTCACGTAATGATCAAAGGTTTTCTGCGCGACTTATCCTTCCATTTTTCCAGATCATGCAATATTTCTCTGTACATAACGCCTAAAACTCCTATTACTTTTGCGGTAGTTATACCAAAAGTCCTATGACTTTTGCAAATAATGTTACAAAAATCATAGGACTTTTCCCCGGGAGTTCTTATACCTCATCTGTATTCACAATCCGCTAAATGATCATTCACGATCCCTATGGACTGCAGGAACGAATATGTGATTATCGGACCCACAAAGCCCATACCACGTTTTTTCATATCTTTGCTCATGGTCTTTGAGATTTCTGATACGGTAGGTATGTCTTCCGGCTTTTTCCAATGACCGTCTATTATCTTTCCGTCAGTAAAACTCCACAGATAAGCGTCAAAAGAACCGTATTCTTTTTGAATGGCTTTTACTGCCTGCGCATTCTTTCGCACGCTGAATACCTTATTTTTGTTTCGGATGATCCCCGGATCTTGAAGAATCACTTCCAGCTCTTCATCTGTCATTTGCGCACAGGCATCAATAACGAAATTATGAAAAAGTCTGCGGTACGCTTCACGCTTATGAAGGATAGTAGCCCATGAAAGACCCACACTGGCTCCTTCCAGACAAAGCATCTCAAACTGAAACCTGTCATCATGAGCAGGCTTACACCACTCTTGATCGTGGTATTCTATCGAAATCGGATCTTTATACATTAAGCGGCATGTATCGCTCATCTTGATCTTTTTACCTCCTGTTATAATTAGTTGTCAGTGTTGTCAGGGTGACGGTTCGGTTCTGTTGACAACCAAGCTTTCATTAAAAGCCCCATATTCGTTATCACCATTTGCAAAATCATCGTTCAAGTATCCAATAATAAGACTATCTAATCCTGAAAAAGCCACGATGTAGTCTTCATATTCTTTAACAGAATAGTTTTTATTTATATTTGCAGAAGCTAATAACTTACCACCTATAGTTACATTAACATTTTGCATTTCGCTTACTTGTTCTTCATTTTGATGCAAACTATTATCAGAACATCCTGTAAATGTAAATGCAATCAAACCTCCTATGACGGCTGATAGTAACACTTTTTTCATTGTAACAGCTCTCCCTTTTTTCGAGCATCCTCCGTGCAAGAAATGTCTTTCCTGCATGGGATGCACCTGTTATCAGTATTATTATATTTACCTCATAATCTTCAAATAGTTATCCAGCCTTGTATTGATGTATCCGGCAAACAAATTCTCCATAGCACAAAGACTGTGCCTTACATGATATTCGTCAAAGCCTTTGTAATATGCTGCCCTGTCAGTGAACTTAATGTCAATGGGCGGATATCCGGCTTTCATAAGCTCCAGGTTCACAAGCAGTCTGCCTGTTCTGCCGTTTCCGTCGATAAAGGGGACGGTTCAAACCGGAATCTGAACACCTGTTAATAGTACTTCGACCACCATTTTGTCAGTGCAAAAAATACCGGAAACAGATCCCTGCCTTTTTCTGTAAGAGAATATTCCACATGTGGCGGTATCTCATTATACTGCTCCCTCTTCACAATGCCGTTTTCTTCCATTTCCCGCAGCGCAGTTGTCAGCATCGTCTTCGTAATCCCTCGTATCGTCTTAACAAGCTCTCCAAAACGATATGACTCCTTTTTTGAAAGCTGATACACGATCGGCATACGCCACTTTCCCCCTATCATCTGTATCGCCTGAAATAATGGACAATCCTCAGAAACTGTCGGCTCCATTTTAGCCGTTTTTAGGAATTCTTCATATGTCATATTTTCAAAGTCAGGTTTTCCATCCATAGTATCATCCTCCGTTCCTGAAAAGAACATTCTTCCTACTTGTGCTACTTTTTAGTTCATAGTATAATTATTGAACTATGAGATGTCAATAATCTTTCTACCGGTAATTACCTGTACCGGTACTTATCAAGCGACAAAGGAGAAACCTAATGGATAAGAAAATCATAACCGTAAATGCCGGTCCCAGAAAAGGCTATAATACCGACACTTTAATTTCCGAAGCAGCAAAGGGGGCCGAATCTGCCGGTGCCAAAATAGAACAGTTCGACTTATACAGGCTGGAAAAATACACAGGTTGTATCTCCTGTTTCGGATGCAAAAAGGAAAAACATAAGGGGCGATGTATATTCAGAGATGGATTGACGCCTGTTCTGGATGCGATCCGCGAATCGGACGGTCTGATCATCGGCTCGCCAAACTATCTGAGCGATCTGACCGCGGCCTTCCATGCTTTGTATGAACGCCTTATTTTTCCGTATATCACCTATTCTTCAGAATTGCCTATCTGCAATGAGCACCCCATTCCGGTACTGTTGATCATGACGAGCAACGCTCCGGATGACGCTTATTCGGATCTGCTTGATTCTTACAAGAATATTTTGAATGCATCTGTCGGTCCGACAGAAGTGCTTATAAGCGGCAACACGCTCCAATTGAGGGATTACAGCAAAACGGACTGGCCGTGGTCATTATTTGATATAGAAGCAAAGAAAAATAGGCATGAAACCATATTCCCTGAAGAAATGAAAAAAGCATACCAAATGGGCGCGGAGCTTGTTTCGCAAAGAAGCCTTCACCCGGTTCTCAAGAGTTTTTCGTAAAAATGTTGTCAGGGAATACTGTCAAGGGGACGTCTCTACTGACAACTTTTACAACTGATCGTTACTACTTCATAAACACAATGGGATTCTGAACGTAATGGCGCAGCCCATCCTGCTATTCCCGAACTTACGTATACATCCGTTTCTCCTATATGATACAGACCATGCACATTCAGGCCTAATATGGTGTAGGCCCAGTGCAGCGGAAACAACTGGCCGTCATGAGTATGCCCGGACAGCTGCAAGTCCGCTTTTTGCGAGATGATATCATCATTTTGGTAAGGTGTATGCTCCACGCATAACAAGTAACCGTCCCCGGGGCGCGGGGGCAGTTTCTCAAAGGCCAGACGCTCTTCGTTGCGGCTGGGATCTTCTCTTCCCAGAAGAATAAGGTCGTCATCGATCCGTATGTAAGTATCCTTTACTATCGTTATAAGCAAAAACAGCCCCTGTACAAATAATAGTGAACATGATCGATAACTTTAAAAAACGCTTTTTCTTTTTAAATAAAGTAAAGATCAGGAAAATAATATCTTTAATAAAATCAGCTGAAACTGCAACATAAAGCCCGCCAAGCAGCGTGGGGAAACGCCATGTCAGCACACTGTCAGATGCAACCAGTAAAAATGCAAGAAAAGTAAACACTAAAAACTTGATCGCAAGGGATAAAATAAGGAGTTTCCAGCCGATTTTTTTCCGTATACCAATTTGCAGAATATGAAAAACGATAGTAAAAACCGCACTGATGATTGCAGTTACCAATAATTCAAATATCATTATGATCTAACCATTTCTGCTACGCATAAAGTTGTTATCAGGTTGTCAGGGGGACGGTTCTACTGACAATCCATGATTGAACGTCTGCCCGGAATCAACTGCGGAGTCGTTCTTGAGGTCTGAAATGTTGTCAAGAGAACCGTCCCCCCCTGACAATATTTTTTTTATATTTGGTCGCATCGCAAGAACTCAGAATATAAAATACTTTGTCAGCGGATATGTTCTCTCCCAGCACGGCAAGCGCTCCCAGATCATCCTTTGTCTCCGGCTGGAGGCTGCCTTTGGCAAAATGAAAAGCTTCGTAAACCCCGTCATCTTTTGTGTAGGGAACGGGTTTTTTAAATCTGTTTTTGTCCACAGCGTGCACGCATAAAAGCTTTCATATCTTCCATAAGTCGATCCTCTTTTAAAAAGTGGTTTTGTATATTATAACACTTTCTTCTGCCAGCTGCGCTTCCCGCACTCAGGACATTTCATATATCTCGTCCTGCCTATATGCATGGCCAGGTTGGTCTGCCTGTATCCCGGAACATACCTGTGGTGACATTTGCCGCATTCATAATATCCGGCCTTCTGCTCGATCCCTACCGCTGCAAATGCAACAGCCACGATCATTACCCAAGCAGATACGATAAGTATTACTCTGAGCCACACGGGCATTGGAACCAGCGAGCCCGATAGTATTATGATCACCCCTGCTGCTACTGCCGGGAAAGCCATAATATATTCTGCTCTGAGCATCTGCCGGTTCTTTTCTTCCACCTCACGCTTCATGGCAAGCAGGTTTTCTTCCGTACGTTTATCATATGTTTCCGTCATGATCCTTTCACCCGACAGGAGTTCATTTACATTTATCTTCAGCAGATCACATAGTTCAAGCATGATCCCCGAATCAGGCATCGACTTTCCCGTCTCCCATTTTGATACCGCCCGGTCGCTGATACCAAGCTTTTCTGCAAGGCTTGCCTGGGTCATGCCCTGTTCCTTTCGGCAGGACGCTATGAATTTTCCGATTTTGATCTGATCCATATCGGGAACCTCCTTTCAGGCTCTATCATACCCGGATCGATCACATTATAACACGAACCACCGGTTGAGTTTTGCGGACTCTACCAGTGGTTGGGTTGTAAATGTTTATCGGTGGGTCATTAGTACCCTTCGACAGGTGGTACCGGAGCTTGTGATCGGACTGAGGGTGCATGTTAGTTTACTGAGCTTGTCGAAGTGAAACCTTGGTTGTCAAGGGTTGTCAACAGAACCGTCCCCTTGACAACCGTAGAAACAAAGAGCTTTTTCATATAATTCCCGGCACTGAATCTCGTCCCCGTAAGCTAAGCAATCATCTGCGTAAGACAAGATGTGAAACGGAGCTATTTCACAAATACTACTCGGAAGCAGTTTCCATAATTTATACATTTTCTCTCCAAAGGAATGTATTTCAGTCTTTTCATAAATCGGAATAAGTTTGCTCATCAGACATTTACCGAACAATTCCACATTTAGACTGTAGTTTTCTAAACAAGAATACAAATGAAGCATTGAATCTTTATTACCACGGTTTTCTAAATCTAACAAATCATCACTTGAATTTAATAAATATAGGTTATCCAATGCCGCTCTATATTCATTACAACACTTTTCTCCTATGATGTATAGCAAAGAGTAGACAAATAATTCTTCCAATTGTGTTACCAACCTCTACAATAATCAATAATGGTTGTCAGGGGGACAGTTCTATTGACAACCCTTATCTGATACTTGCCCCCAAATCCTGCGCCTGTGCTTCTTTTCCGGCACCGAGTATGTTGCCAATATTCTTCCAATCGAGGAACCTTGTGAAGATTGAGAAAAAATCCTCGGTCATATCATACATGTTTCCTCGAGCCGTCATGATCACAGCAAATTCTTTCACCTTGGGCGCGCCAAACAGCACGGCGTAAAGGCGATCGATGACGATCTTGAGCTGCCCGGTAATTGTTCCCCAATACTGTGGGGAGGCAAATACCACTACATCAGCCCGGAGAAAATCCTCGCTCACGATCTGCATATCGTCTTTTTGCACACAGGTACCGCCGTTACGCTGACAACCTTCACAGGCAAGGCATCCTCCGATGTTCATACCCTGCAGGTACAATTCTTTAACCTCATTGCCGACAGACTCTGCACCCTCGACAAAGGATTTAACAAGCGATGCAGTCTTGCCGTTTTTGCGGGGTGAACCATTTAATATCAGTATCTTTTTCATCTGCTTAATTCCTCTCCCTTCTTAAATCATTTGTTCATTTATTGATAGATAACGGTCTCTGAGAGCGGTCTTCTATTGCCGCCGTAGGAGCGACTTGCCCTGCACGAAGAATAAGCTCCATATCCTCCTTGCTGATCTGTTCTGTCTTATATTTTCTGACCGAATAGCGGCTCTCTGCCAGTTCCATAAAATTCTTATACATGTCAAATCCCCTTTTCATCTTGATAGTTACGATTATAAGTCAATTGTTTTCTGCTGTCTTTAATCGAAAATGTATTATCGCTTGATTTTCTTGTGTTTTGTAATTATCATAAGAAAAGGAGATGATTATTATGAAAATGAAAGACAGAACCAAAATCATGTTTGCTGATACGCTGGAAGAGATGCTTCAGGACATACCACTGGAAAAAGTGCGGATAGCAAAGCTCTGTGAACGATGCGGGGCCACGACACCGACCTTTTACTACTATTTTCACGATAAATACGAACTGGTGGCATGGATGTTCCTGCAGGATTTTGCCGAAGAATACGGTGATAAAGACCCGAGTTATACCCCCGATCGTTTGAATCAGACGACGATGAGGATGGCAACACGCAGGAAATTCTACCAGCGTGCCTTTGACGACACCTCCCAAAACTCGATCACAAGGTATATGCAAGAATTCAACCTGCAGCTTTCCAGAGAAGCGGTCATATATCGCACCGGAAAGGATCTTACAGAAGAACAGATATTTGCAGTCAAGTACCATATCTACGGGATCATCGGTATGTTCAGAGAATGGCTCTTCGGTGATAATATGACAACTGAATATCTCAATGCTCAACTCTTTGAAAGGACGCCCGATTTTCTCAAGGAGGCTTTTTCCGTGTTTCCATACTCCACCGACAAAATACTCAGCAAAACGGGAAAGAAAACAAAAGAGATAAAAAAATAAAGACCGGCAGAGAACTAATCTCCACCGACCTTCATTCCACCTATGAACCGTCAGTGTTGGCAGTAGAACCGTTACCTTGACAACCCGAACAGCCCTTTAATCTAAATACTTGACAAGAATCTCCTGCGGGATTTTCTTTCCCTTCTCATAGGTATAGTCATCCTCTTCCGTGATCATCCTGATAAGCCTTGCCGGATTTCCTGCAACGATGACATTTGCCGGAACATCCTTTGTAACCACGCTGCCGGCGCCGACAATGGAATTATCCCCGATGGTTATTCCGGGCAGCACCGTTACGCCTGCTCCGAACCAGACATTATTTCCGATGTGGATCGGTTTGTTGTACTATAGCTTGTGCCTGCGCAGCCTTGGAGAGATGGGATGAACGGAAGTTGCCAGGTTGCATCTCGGTCCGATCATGCAGTCATCTCCGATGAAGATCTCTCCGTCATCTACAAATGTGCAGTTAAAATTAATGACCACGTTCTTTCCCACATGGACATTTGTCAGGCCGCAGTTTGCATAGATCGGCGGTATCACATACAGGTTCTCTCCATAAGTGCCCATCGCCTCACGCAGGATTTCCTCACGGCGTTTCAAGCCTTCTTCCGTGTCCGGTGTATTGTTAAACTCATTGATACGCTGCACGATGATGTGCTGATATGCGATAAAATCATCGTCAACGCTGTCATAGATCTCCCCGGAATTCGCCATTTTTTTGTATGCATCCATCTGTTCTTTTGTCATGATCGTTGATCTCCTTTAGTTTGGGTTGTCAGGTTGGGTTTGTCAGTGGTTTCGAACCATCACCCTGACAACCCTATTTCAGCTGATCCTCAGCCCATTGATAGACTGATTCCAGCGCCGGTATCAGTGTCTTTCCTCTTTCCGCTAATGAATACTCCACCGTAGGAGGTATCGTATTATACTGTGTGCGTGTGATAAATCCATCCCGCTCCAGTTCTCGCAGACACTTTGTCAGCATAGTTGCCGTGATACCTACCACCATGCGTTCCAATTCACGATAGCGGAGAGTCTGATTGTCCGCGTCTGCGATATACCACAGAATAGGAAGTTTCCATTTCTTACCAAGCAGTTCCATAGCGTACAGGATCGGACACTTGGTTTCATAGATATTTTCATCCTTTGGTAAAGGTTTCTTGCTCATGATCATCTCCATTACTATATATTTTATAGTGGCAAAGAAAATTCATCCTTCTTGTTTTTTTATCGTCTCTAATTATAATATAGATATAATTGAAAGTAAATCTCAAAGGAGAGATTCATCATGAAGAAGATATTTGAACCCGTTGAACTGAAACACCTGACCGTCCGGAACCGTCTGGTACGCTCCGCTACCTGGGAAGGAATCGCAGATCCCGATGGCAACCTAAAAGATGAAGCCTACAGCATTTATTCCGACTTGGCAAAAGGCGGCGTCGGCTCCATCATTACCGGATTTACAAGCGTTGCTCCGTATGATCACAGTTCCGATGGTACAATGCGTCTCTGTGACGATGCATTGATCCCTCAATATCGTAAACTGGTCGATGTGATCCACGCCGAAGGATGCCCGGTCATCGCTGAGCTTGCACTCGGAGACTTTTACCGTGAGAATAATGGACGATACACGCAGGTGGAACCGGATGATATGCGTACAGACGAGATCCATCTGGTGATCCGCCAGTTTATTAATGCCGCTGTCCGCGCAAAAGAAGCGGGTTTTGACGGAGTCCAGCTCCATACCGCTCATTTCTTCTTCCTGAGCCGTTTCATTTCTCCGGCAGGCAATCACAGGACAGATGAGTACGGCGGATCCACAGAGGATCGCAGCAGGATCCTGTTGGAGATTATGGAGGGCATCCGTGAAGCCGCCCCAACGCTCCACATAACGATCAAGATCAACTCCAACGATTTCATCTTCGGAGGCCTGGATAACAAGGAGTGCATTGCCATATGCAGACTGTTGGATCAGGCCGGGATCGACTCTATTGAGATCAGCGGCAACGGCACATCTGTCGGCGGGATCAAAGCCCACGTCAACGAGGGATATTTTGCCCCTGTTGCGGCAGAAGTCGCAGATTCAGTCAACTGCCCTGTCATTGTGGTTGGCGGCTTCCGCAGTATGGACACGATGGAGGTGTTATTGAACCAAACAAAAATTGAGTTCATCTCACTTTCCCGCCCGTTGATTCATGATCCTTATCTTCCAAACAAGATGAATGCAGGCTCAGTCAATGTATCAAAATGTGTTTCCTGTAACCGTTGCTACTCAACCCCGTCACATATATGCATCTTCAAAAAAGGATTATGAATGTGAGTACCATGGTTATCACCACACTAGGTTGTCAGTAGAACCGTCACCCTGACAACATTACCTGAACAGCTCCTTATATTTCCCGTATCCTTCATTTTCCATGTCATCATAGGCGATAAACTTTAGTGCCGCCGAGTTAATGCAATACCGCAGTCCTCCCGTCTCTTCCGGTCCGTCCGGAAAGACATGTCCCAGATGTGAGTCTGCAATCCGGCTTCTTACCTCTGTACGGATCATTCCGTGTGATGTGTCTGTATGCTCCGTTACCGCCGTATCTGTAACGGGTTTTGTAAATGCAGGCCAGCCGCAGCCGGAGTTGAATTTATCCAATGAACTGAACAGAACCTCTCCGCTTACCACGTCCACATAGATCCCCTTCTCAAAGAAATCGTCATATTCTCCTGTAAATGCAGGCTCCGTGGCGGCATTCCTCGTCACCTCATACGCAAGGTCGCCTATCTGCTTTCTAAGGTCATCTTCTGAATCCCATGCAAAGTCCGGGGCATTATCACATTTGGTCAGATCAAAATATTTTGACGGAATATGACAGTATCCTCCCGGATTCTTGTCCAGATATTTTTGATGATACTCTTCAGCCGGAAAATAATTTTCCAGAGGTCTTATCTCTACTGCAAGGCTGTTCCCGAGTTTTTTCTCCTGAGCCCTGCACACCTCTTCTATTACCGGCAGATCCTGTGCGTCCGTGTAATAAATCCCCGTCCGGTACTGCACACCGATATCATTTCCCTGTCTGTTTACGGATAGCGGATCTATGACCATAAAGAAATATCCCAAAAGCTTTAAAAGGGATATTTTATCAGGCTCATAATCGATCCTCACGGCTTCCGCATGGCCGCTGCCTCTGCACACATCCTCATACGAAGGTTTTTCTCCCGTTCCGTTTGCATAACCTGTCTCAGTTGCAGCCACGCCCTCAAACTGGTCAAAAAACTTTTGCAGCCCCCAAAAACACCCTCCTGCAAGATATATTGTTTTCATAAATGTGAGTCTCCTTTAATGATCAACGTGATTATTTACAGCTATTACGTTGTTATATCTGCACAAAGGTAATGCTCGTGCCTTGTATGATCTTTAACCTCCCAAGGGTTGCTCAAATCCCAAAAGGCGGTTATCCTCATTTTTTCTTAAGGGCTTTTTTCACCAGAACTACCGCCACCACCGAGGATGCCGCCTCAGCTATGGGGATGGCAAACCATATCATCCATTCCGGCTCTGATGTACGGCTGAATATAAATGCCAGGGGCAGCACGATCACCAGCATGCGAAGAAGGGATACTATCAGTGACGAGAACCCGCAGTTAAGTGCCTGGAAAACTCCCTGCAGAGCCATATTTACCCCCACAAATATCATACAGGCGCCTATGATACGAAGCGCCCTTACACAAAGAATCGCGGAGTGTTCCGATACATCAAACATGGATACCAGACCCGGAGCAAAAATCTCAAATACTACGGTTCCCGCTATCATTACCGCACTGCAGAATATAACACCGTATTTCACCCCCTCATTTACACGTTCCTTATAACCCGCTCCGAAATTGTATGCGATAACAGGCGTGATCACATCCCTCAGTCCGAATAACGCATAAAGCAGAAACTGCTCGATCTTGAAAAAAATGCCGTAAGCCGTCACCGCAGCCACAGATACGGATCCGAATATAAGATTTATACCGTAGGACATTACAGACAAAAGTCCCTGCATGATTATGGCGGGGATAGCTATGGAAAATATTCCCTTTATGATCTCCTTGTCTGGCTTGAGAAAGCGGGCTTTCCAGGGAACCTCTTTATTCTTAACGAAATGGAGCGCCATAGCCACTATCATGGATACGATCTGTCCTATAACCGTCGCCCATGCGGCTCCCGATATCCCCAGTGCCGGGAATCCCAAAAGCCCGAATATCATGATGGGATCCAGAATGATATTGGTCAGCGCACCGCAGACCTGGGCTATGGTTGAATAAACGGTCTTTCCCGTAGACTGCAGCAACTTTTCAAATATGCCGAAATATATCAGACCAAAGCTCACAAACATATTTATACGAAGATATGAGCTGCACATCGAAATGCTGACCGGGTCATTTGTCTGCGAACTTGTATAAATATCCACCACAAAAAAACCTACGGCAATAAACATCAGATAAAATAAAAATCCCAAAAACATCCCGTTGCCGGCGGTCTTTCCTGCCTTTTCACCATTCTTTTCACCTAAGCTTCTGGACACAAGCGCATTTACACCGACACCTGTTCCTATGCCGAATGCACCTATTATCATCTGCAGGGGAAATGCAAGAGTCAGCGCATTTACCCCGTACTCCCCCATACCTGTTATATTTGCCGTATCCGGCATCCTTGAAACAAATACGCTGTCCACGATGTTATAACAGGCCTGCAAAAGCATGGAAATGATCACCGGGATGGCCATCTTCAGCATAACCCCGGGTATCGACCCTGTTCCCATTACATTTTCTCTGTCCACCGGTCACTCCTTTCTTTTAGGTTGTCACGGGGGTTGTCACATTTTCCTGACCTTATATAATGCCCTTCCTGTACCGCAGCAAATGTCGCCACCGCACTAACGAAAGCTCCGCTGTATTTTAAATCTATTATCGTTAACGTCAGGGGTAGGATGAACAGTGCTATACCGGTGAGCTTATTCATCACTCTATGTACAGCAGCTAACTCTTTGTGCATCACACACCCGGATATGAGGTTGATCGTTTTAATCACAGCAAGGATGAAGATCCGGATTGTCAATCCTGCTGCTACACCCCATAGAGCTGCCACAAAAAAGTCTTTTTATCATACCCTTATATCGTTACTGCGAAATCTTTGTTTGAAAGAATCCGGAATCCTTTTTAAGGATGCTATCTCCTGCTCTTTTTTAGCGGATTAGCAATACTTAACACAGACCTCAGGATATTACACCTCATCCAGCATCTGCTGAGGATTATCTGCTGCCTTGACCTTATCCATAGCCCTTATAATAACTCCATCCTCATCTATGAGATAAGTAGTCCTTACCACTCCCATTGACACTTTGCCGTAATTTTTCTTTTCCTTCCACACATCATACGCCTTGATCACTTCAAGCTCTGTGTCAGATAAAAGAGTGAAGGCAAGTCCATGCTTTTCTTCGAATCTCTTGTGTGATGCCACAGAGTCCTTGCTCACGCCAAGCACTTCCACGCCCTTTTCCAAAAACTGCGGATATCTTTCCGAAAAACCGCAGGCCTGTTTTGTGCACCCCGCCGTGTTATCTTTTGGATAAAAGTACAATATAAGCTTTTTGCCTTTGTAATCTGAGAGCGAATGCATTTCCCCGTTCTGGTCCGGCAGGGTAAAGTCCGGAGCTTTTGTTCCTACTTCAAGCATGATGATTACCTCCTTGAGGTGTAAAAATTTTTAAAACATTATAGCAGATTTCTCCATGTTTTTTTCACTTCAAATTTGATAGTTTATTTCAGCAAATCTTCGCTCAAAAACACTCTGATATAAACAAATATGGACGTTTTTTTGCATGCTCTTTTTTTTGCAATCTTAATCAAAAAAAAAAGCCATTTCGGCTCTAATTTTTGTTTAAAAAACACCTAAAACACGGGACGTTATCATAACAAATAATATTTTCCTTATGCCTGGGACGTTATCTTAAAAATCAACGTTCACGCCCCTTCACAAAACGCACGCAATCTGCAATCTATCCTGCACTACAAAAACACGCCCAGACCTGTGATATTAACGTCTGAGCGTGTTTTTTTATATTTACAAACATTAGTTTGTGTACTATATTGTTCCGGTGGGAACGGTTGCAGCCCCCTTGATCATACAAGGAGGTGAGATGCCATGACGATAGATACTTTGATTGCATATTACAATCTGTTAATATCGTTAATGGCACTCCTCTACGCAATAATAAGCAGAGATTAAAAAACCGTCCTTACAAGATTTAGCTGTCTTAGGACGGTTTGAATCAACAAGGGCGGCGACAATCGCTACCGCTTTTGTACTCTGATTATAACATACATTATATGTACGTCAACAGATGAAAATATAAAAATATACCGACAAATATAGAGCCTCTTGCAATCTCATAACTCAGACAGATTGGACGGTCCAGGCAAGAAAAGGATTATATTAAATATTATCAAATACCCTGATCAGTTTTTCCTTCATCTCAGCAATGTGCTCTTCTGTGATAATAAGAGGTGGTACAAACCGAATAACATCTGCACCTGCCGCAAAGAGGATAAGACCTTCTTCAAGACTTTTCTTTATGATATCCGCCTGCGAGATAGTTACCACTATACCCTGCATAAGTCCCATGCCTCTTCGTTCCGTCACAAAATCGTACTTTGCAACCAGATCATTAAGAGCAGCTTCAAGCACAGGAGTTATCTTGTTCACATGGTCTGTAAGATTGTGAGTCTCAAACATCTCAAGGGTCTTGCATACTGCCGTTGCTCCAAGGGGATTACCACCGTAGGTTGAGCCGTGATCTCCGGGAACGAGAGCTTCTGCTGCCTCTCCTCTTGCCATAAATGCCCCTACGGGAACACCCTGACCTAACGCCTTTGCCGTGGTTACCACATCAGGTGTTATACCGTACTGCATAAACGCATAAAGTGACCCTGTACGGCAAAGTCCGCACTGTATCTCGTCAAGCATAAGGAGCATCCCCTTTTCATCACAAAGCTTTCTGACTCCCTCAATGAACTCTTTTTTAGCGGGATGGATGCCTCCCTCTCCCTGAACAGTTTCTAATATGACAGCAATAGTTTTGTCATTTACCAGTTCTTTTACACTATCGAGATTGTTATATTCGGCAAACTTTATTCCCGGTATCATGGGACCGAAGGCTTCCTGATAATGCTTATTTCCTGTAAGGGCAAGAGCTCCCATGGATCGTCCGTGGAAGGAATGCCCCATGGCTATGATCTCATGATCTGTACGTCCGTCCCTGACAAAGCCGTATTTTTTAGCAAGCTTCAATGCTCCCTCTATCGCCTCTGTACCGCTGTTAGTAAAGAACACTTTGTCCATACCTGCTGCCTCGGTCAGTTTCTTAGCAGCCTCTGCCATAGGCTCGTTATAAAAAAAGTTGGAGGTATGTATAAGCTTATCTACTTGGGCTTTAAGCGCATCATTAAACTCTTTGTTGTTATATCCGAAGGCAAAAACTGCTATCCCCGCTCCGAAATCGAGATACTTTTTACCGTCAATATCGTAAAGATAAGCCCCATCTCCATGGTCAAGGACTATCTTGTATCTGTTATACGTATGGATCAGATGGTCTTCCGCCGCCTGCATTATCTCATTGCTGTTCATTTTTACTCTCCAATCATCCAATGTTATCTTGTTTCTATGGTAATATCCTTCGCAATACCGGAACCTTTCTGATAAGAAATGTAATTCCTACTGTTATTCCAAGTGCAATAAATGGTGTTGCAAGTCTGAAAAACATACTTGTTTTTTCCACGCTAAACTCTTTAAGTACCATCTCCAGTATGTACCAATGCAAAAGATATAAGGGAAAAGTGTATTTTGAAAAAAAGTTGATCAGAATGTTTATCCACCCTATTTTCATAATCCTGCTGCCGATATATTTAAAAAAAACAAATACACCTACAGACTGCAAAATAGAAGGAACATTTTCATACCCTTTAAAAATACTTACTATCTCGCCGGCTTTCATAGAAAAAAAGTATGTCCCGATAACTTGAAGAATAAACCCAAAAATTGCTAGTACATAAAAAACAATCCTTATTGCAAGCGGTATATCATATTTTGTTATAAGATAACCAATCAACACAAAAAGCAAATATCCGCTCCCGATACGTATTACTGCTGAAAATCCAACATCAAATGGTACAACTTTTAGCACAAATGGTACAAGAGCATTTATTATAAAGCACACAACACATACATACGTGAATATGTCTTTTTTCTTTTCATCACTTACTGCAGAAAAAAGCGGAATGGAAAGATATACACAAAAAAGCGGGATAAAAAACCAATATATACCAATTATGTTTCCCTGCAAAATACCACTTATCACATATTCAGGAGTAACCGTTTCCGGCAAAACACTCTTAAGATAAAAAACTTTTATAATAAGTCCCAGTATTGACCAGGCCAAATAAGGTATAATGGTCTTTGAAACTCTTTTTTTTATGTATTCCTTTAACGTATACCTTTTATTGTAATTGATGCTACACTAAAAGTGGACACGGAACGGTAGAAAAAAACTCTTAATGTATTAGAATATAAGAGAATGATCTACCAGGAAGGAGTCCACTATAATT
>CACYNO010000003.1 GCA_902775895.1 uncultured Lachnospiraceae bacterium | reverse complement strand
TTATAGTGGACTCCTTCCTGGTAGATCATTCTCTTATATTCTAATACATTAAGAGTTTTTTTCTACCGTTCCGTGTCCACTTTTAGTGTAGCATCAACCATGACTATCGCATGCACAAGGTAAGCCACCAATCCGCATTTCCCAAGATGACCAATGATTGCAACACCCGCTTTATTTGACGTAAATACTTTTGAAAAACCGAAGACAAACAAAAACAGACCTATCAGCGCTATAAAAGCGAAGCTTGTAAACCAATAAATAGGTTCATCCGAAATCGGATCCAGAGTGTAACAATACATTTGTATCCTGCTTCTCAATATATTGACTGCCACAAAAACAGCTATACCTATAATTCCTAAATACCAACGACCTTTGATCTTCTCTTTATTTTCGTACAATATCCCGCCAAGAATAACAAAAAAAGATGCGGCAACCGCTCCTCCGAAAGTATGATGACTGAAAGAAAAAGTTTTATTCAGGCTGATATCATTTATTACAAGTATCGCCAACATAACGATCAATGCAGAGATGTTCCCGTAACGAAATGATGATAAAGCCTTTTTCATTCCTGATATAGCCGGTTGTAAAAGAACTACAATGACATACACATACAAATACCATAAATATCCCGTGTATTTAACCGCCGGAGTCCATTGTAATAATCCTATCTTAACAAAGTCCTTATAGGCGCTCAATGGTTGAGAAACACTTTCGATAAATGACTTTTCCCCCGCGAGAAAATCACCCAGATAAAACATTATGGCCGTATATACAAACATAGGAATGATGATCCTGAAAAATAATTTTTTCAGGCGCAAAGGGTAACTTATATCTTTAAAAAAGAAAAAACCGAGAATCATCCAAAAAACGGCAACACCATCTGCAAAAAAACATGAAATGAGAGTACAGGTATATGAAGCATCTCCGCTTCCATTATAAAAAGGACTCAATTTTGTATGTGTTCCCACAACAAAAAGAAATCCCAATATTCTCAAAAACTCGACACATGAGTCCGATTTTATTATTTTTGACAACGTCATGACCCCCATACGCAATTGTTTTTCAGCAATTATTAAAACCCTTTGCTATTATCAGTATTGTGGACATCAATGTCAATAATCATTATTATCCATTATTATTCTTAAGATCTTTACTCTCCGGTGCAGTAAAGAACGTTTACTCCCCCCCCTTTTTAAATATTTACTGTATGTAAACCACCGACGTTTTCCTGAAAGCATTGATAATACGCATGAGCGCCGAATAAAAAAGTCCCAATGCAAAAATGAACACAGATATCTCGATGTATTTTACAAAAATAACACATGCTACACCAACCGCTATATTTACGATGCCGTATGTAAGCTTCAGTCTCCAGTGGGCGGCGTTATATTTCTTAGCCTCCAGGGCTCTGAGTATGTTCACCAGACCTGCAAAAGCGTGGGTACCGAAAAGGTAGAGCACGATATAGATCGTAGGTGCATCTGCCAGATATAACATAAAGATACCCATATCCAATATGATAACCGAGGTATACAACAGCGTCCTTCCGCCCACCTTGTGCCTCGCCATGGAAAAATAATACATGAGCAACCTTATCCCTATGATCACAAGAACCGCACACAGCATAACGGCAACTATGTAGATACCCAACTGGTCCGCCATAAGAAGTATGACACCGGCAGCTCCCAAAATGATCGCGATCACTATACTAAGCACTCTTTGCAAAATATTCATGACTCACCCTCCTTTTTGGTATGCACCAGAAGCTTACGGTAATCCCTGATCCCTTTGAATCCCTTTTCTCTGTAATCAACGGAATATCCCGCAAGCTTGTTTCCGGACTTATATATCTTATTTGTCACCATACTTTTCTGGGCCAGTGCCGCAAGTATAAATCTCCCGAGAAAAGTATCGTCCTTTTTGTCCTCATCAGCATTTATGTACTCGCCCTGATACTTTTCCAGACTGAAGTCTTCCACAGTCTCTCCGGAAATACTTTCCGCCAGCTCCTTCCAGTCCTTCGTATCATCAATCTGTCTTTTTGAGAAAATGCTCTCTATCTTTTCTCTGTAGGGCTCTGCCGCCTCCCGGTCATACGTTGAAGTCTCAAACACATCATTTTCTCCGCGCAGATACTTCATGGCATAGATCATCTGGCAAAAAGCATTATAAAAATCCTCGGGATTGTCCTTGATGATCTCCTTGTACTCTCCCCATGCGGGCATGTATTTGTATCTTATAAAACTGTAATCGGGAAGATGTCCCGCCCTTCCGTGTCCGAGACACATAATTGAGGTCTCGGAACCTCTGGAGATACTGTTGGTATAAAATCCGTTTTCCAGGTCATCATCAACACCCATGCTATGTCTGAAATGTACCGGTCTTTGTGAAAACTCTCCTTCAGTCTCACCGGGCATCATCTCAAAAAAGTAATAGTTTGTATCATTTATCACAAGTGAAGGAGTTCCGGCAAAGTATCTGTGAGCCCAGGTGTCTGCCAGGACGTGCATGGCAAGCCCCACAGCCTGAAGGCTTTTATCCTTTGCAAGCTCCACTGTATCTGCAACCAGCGGTCCGTTTGCATTACATATCAGCCTGTATTTGTTCAGGTATTTTTTTGAACAATGTGGTTTTTCTGCGTAAAGGTCATAAGGCAGAAAATGAAAGGATGACCAGATGCGGGTTATATCCTGTATTCCCGCCGTATCGGTCCTGCAGTCCATCAGTTCCAGCTGAAGCTGTGTGGTCGCTGCCGAAAAAGGACCCTTTATCTTTGATAAAAATGTCCTTGAACACCAGTCCACTAGCACTGAACTGTAACCTATATCCATACATTCTTTATGACTGTATCCTGCCAGATATGCACTGCAGTAAGTGGCATAATAGTGAAAATCCGCGTTCATGCCGGCTCACCTCCGTTCATTTCTGTCTGATGCTTTTTCATTTTTTTAAGCCTTATTGCGGATACAACAAGTTCTATAAATGCAAAAAGCGATGTCACTTCCACTATAACGGTAACAATCAGATCGATCACTCCTGTATGTACAGTCACGATGTTTACTATGCTGATAACGATACCCGTTATGTATATTGGTATCATGATGCAGGCAACGACAACATAGGCCCAGCTCTTTTTCTTTCCTTTGCTTTCTGCTCTAGCGGACAGACCCACAAACAGACGCAGACCTACCTCTGCAGCCAATAAAGCAATCGCAAGCGATGCAGATATGGCAAAAATCATATCCGCATTCTGACCCTCACCAAGCCCGGCATAAACTTCTGCAAGGTCTTCATTGTTATTTTTATTTACTAAAGTATAATTCAGTATTGTACGAACAATACCCCATACTGCAAAAAGGATAACGCCCGTACCGCTGGATAAAAGTATGTCCTTTGTACGTCTTATTTTAACATCTTCGGTATCGTTGTTTGTGTACCGGATCATTTCATTCGTCATATCTGTCTTCTCTCTTTTTCCTTTGTTTTATTCTACACTTTTCAAGCTGTCGATCATATCTATCTTTCTGAGATTTATATGCGTAAGGTTGTTTACTATAAGTGTAAACAGGAAAGATATTCCTGCCGCAAACACGTAACTCAGTGGCTTTATTTGGTTCATAAAGCTGGCTTTTTCTATCTCTACGGTACCTACCACAATGCGAGTCAGGAAAATACCAAGCACCAGCCCCAGTATGATACCTATGATCGTAACTATGATGTTCTCGCGGTTTATGTATGCATCAACTTCTTTATCGTAAAAGCCCAGTACTTTCAAGGTGGCTATCTCTCTGTGACGCTCATTAATATTGATATTTGAAAGATTGTAAAGGACCACAAATGAGAGTATAGCAGCCATAACGATAAGGATCACCACTACTTTATTTAAAGATTTCAACATGTTATCCGCATTGGTTATCAGTTTTTCTTTATATGTGATATTCAAGACCTCGGGATCTTCCAGCATACGGCTTGCCAGATCCTTTTGCTGTTCCGGAGTCAGTTCACGGGTGTTAAAATAAATGATATTGGGAACATAGTCTGTAAATTGCTCCAATGTATCCTTATCTGTTATCACATAATGCTCAAAATAATTTTTAGCAACTCCGGAAATTTTGTACTTATGTTCCACATGATTCAGGTCCGTAACGCTTATCTCATCACCTGTGGAAAGACCGGTAAGTTTTGAGAGCTTGTTGTTGATGATAACTTTCCCTTTTTCCGGCTTGAGCGGTTTTCCGGTCTTTTCGTCAATGAGATCAAATATATTTTCTATGTCGTCTTCATTTTCCACCACCACTATATTTGTCTCTAAACCGTCACATTCACTTTTTATCCTCATGGATGGTGTATATCCCGTTATCTCATCATCATCCATTACGCTCTTTATCTTTTCCGAATCCTTGCTATCGTCATTAAGACCCGTCAGATAAGCCATTGCATCAAACTTAAACACCTCGTCAAACTGGGCTGTCGGTATATCAACAATCGCATCCTTTAAGCCGAATCCGCATAGTATAAGAGCCGTACATCCGGTTATACCAAATACGGTAACAAATAACCTCTTCTTATACCTGAAAAGGTTTCTCACGGTTATCTTGTCGGAAAAACGCAGCTTGTGCCAAAAGCCTCCCAGTCTTTCCAGGAATATCCTTTTACCGGGTTTGGGAGCTTTGGTACGCAGCAGATCTGCCGGTTTTTCCCTCATGACCTGCACGGCTTTGAGCATCCCTGCTCCTACCACAAAGAAGAGCACAGCAAAAACGGCAATAAGCGTTGTCCCCCAGTTGGGACCCACATAAAACTTAGGAATATCGAAAAGCATACCGTAAATATTAAATATGAGAGTCGGCAGGACTATCAGCCCCGATACGGCACCTATAACGCTTCCTATAACAGTAGCAAGGATAGAGAAAAAGGCATATTTGGTAATGACTTTTTCTCTTGAATATCCCACGGACTTAAGCGTTCCTATCTCAAGCCTGTCCATTTCCACCATTCGGCTCATGGATAAAAGGCTTACAAGTATCGCCACTAAAAAGAACACTATCGGAAACACCCTGGAGAGGTTTCTCATACTGTCGGCATCATCAAAGAATTCCGCATAAGTCTGGTATCCGGTCCTGTCATAGATATACCATGTGGGGGTGCCAAGTTCAGATATACCCTCTCTTGCCTTTCGGATCTCTTCATCAAAATTCGCCCGCCCTGCTTCATATTCCGCAAGACCGGAACTATACTCGGCATACCCTTCCTCATACTGAGCTTTGCCTGCTTCCAGCATTTCCTTACCCTGCTCAAATTCGGAGAGTTTGTCTCTGTATTCCTTATAACCATCACTCAGGAGTTTTTCCCCTTCTTTGAGGGTTTTCATCCCCGTCTCGTATTCGGCATTCGCTGCCCTCAACTTTGCAAGTCCTGCGTCTAATTCTTTTTTCTTTGCTTTAAGTTCCTTTCTTCCTGCGTCAAGCTGCTTTTCACCGTCAGCTATTTTCTTTAAACCGTCTTCATATTGCTTTTTTCCGTCTTCCAGTTTTTTCTTCGCATCGTTTAACTGAGCCTCGGCCGCTTCATATTCCTTAAGGCTGTTGTTATAGGTATCCTCCCCCTCTTTAACAACAGGCTCAAGGTAAGTTTCCGCCACTTTGTAAAATACGATACGCTCCAAAACAGTAGGCTCTCTCGTGTAATTCTCTAAAGCTTCAATTATCACGGCTTTTGCACTTTCGATGGTGATCGTGCCCGCCCTGTACTGTGCTGCAAGCTTTTCAAATATTCCTCTGAGAGCATCGATATCTGTCTTTAATCTGTCCATCTCGGAATTAATGATATCCTCGGTCAGATGCTCCGAATTCACAAGTCTGTTATATTCATTTTTGACATAGGAAAGAGCCTCTTTACCTTTATCGAGTTGGGCCTTTCCCTCTTCTAATTTATCCCAGCCTTCTTTTAGCTGCTTTTCTCCTTCATCTATCTTTGCCTGCCCGCTGTCTATCTCTTTTTTACCGGCTGCAGCCTCTTCTTTTGCTTTAGCCAGCTGTGCCGCACCGCTTTCAAGTTTCTTCTCACCTTCGGCGATCAGTTCTCTTCCTCTGTCAGCCTCTTTTTGCTTTTCATCAAGAAGCTTCTTACCTGACAAAAGCTTTGCTCTGCCGCTCTCAAGCTCAGCCTGTTTTTCTTTAAGAGTCCTTAGTCCGTCGGCCAAAAGAGCCTCTGCGTCTTTTAGCAGACCTTCTTTTTCTTCTATCTGGCTTAGTGCATCCTCCAGGGTGCTCTTTGCATCTGCAAGCTGTCTTGCCGCATCCTCCAGTTGTGCTTTTGCATCCTTTGACTCTTCATTGATCTTATCCTCAGCCGTCCCCATTATGGTCTTATATCTGGAATCCTGGCATGCCGTCCTTATCTCTTCAAGCTGACTGTCTGCATCATCGATCAGCTCAAGATACTTTTCCGATCCTGTAGTCTGTTCCTTTGCCCCCACAACAGTAGCATAGATGATCGACAGATAATCAGCTTTAAAATTGCTCTCCGGTGCATACGCATAAAACTTAAGAGTACCGGCGCCGATATTTGTTATACCTCTGTCGTTATCTACCTCTACTGAATTATAAAAAAGCGGACTTTTAACAACCCCGGTAATGAACACCTCTTTTTCGTAAAAACCTTCTTCATCATCTATGTAGATACTGTCACCCGGTTCAAGATCATTTACCTCAAGAAGTGCCTCTTCAACTGCGATCTCGTTTTTTGCTTCGGGCAGCCGGCCGGAAGTCAGATCTATCTCGTTCAGACCATCCGGCAGAGAGCTTATATTTACCAAAGCCTCTTCCTCGCCCAGCTTTACCTCGGCATCACGATATTTCACACCCTCCGCTTTTTCTATGGCGGGAAGGAGTTCTATAGCCGACACATCGTCCGGATCCAGACCCATATCCGATATTATCTTTATGTCATAGACATTCTTATCGTCAAGGTACCTGTCCAGACTGTTTATCATATCCGGCGCGACTGCCATGAGTCCCGCAAACGCAAAAACCCCCAGAGCTCCCATGATAAGCAGGGATAAAAATCTGGGGAAAGCTTTTTTTATATTTCGTACGCTGTTGGTAAATAAACGGTCTTTCAAAACAGGATCACCATTCTATGCATGCTATCGGCTTTGGTTTGTCTATCTTTTGCACATGCTCCACCTCACCGCTCTTAAAGTGGATAACTTTATCGGCCATGGGAGCAATTGCAGTATTGTGGGTTATTATAATAAGTGTCATTTTTTCTTTGCGGCATGTATCCTCCAGAAGCTTAAGGATCTGCTTTCCGGTCTTGTAATCAAGAGCGCCTGTGGGTTCATCGCAAAGCAAAAGCTTGGGCTTTTTTGCGATAGCCCTGGCTATGGATACTCTCTGCTGCTCACCTCCGGAAAGCTGGGAGGGGAAATTGTCCATACGGTCCTTCAGACCAACTTTTTCCATGATCTCCTCCGGATCAAGATGGTCTTTGCAGAGCTGTACCGCGATCTCCACGTTTTCCAGAGCGGTAAGGTTCTGGATGAGATTATAGAACTGAAAAACGAAACCTATGTCATTACGCCGGTATTTTGTCAGTTCTCTTCTGTGAAGGCCCGTTATCTCTTTCCCGTCCACGATAACCTGACCGCTGGTCGCTGAATCCATACCTCCCACGATGTTCAGGCATGTGGTCTTTCCCGAACCGGAAGGTCCGAGCACACAAACAAGTTCTCCTTTCTCTATACTGAAGGAGACATCTTTAAGGGCGTCAATCTCCACCTCGCCCATACGGTACTGTTTATTAAGTCCTTTTACTTCGATAAAAGACATAGGTTCATCCAATCTGTTGTATTATTCTGATCTCGAGGGAAGGAATCTTGCCAGAGCGTTTGCCATTTCCTGGGGAGACATGCTCTGTACCCAGACCTTTCCGGGACCGGTGATCATGGTATTAAAGAATCCTTCACCACCGAGTAATTTGTTTTTAATTCCCTTAACCGTAACGATATCCATATCACAGGTTGCTTCCATGGCAGCCAGATTTCCGGTCTCTATGATCATCTGCTGTCCTGCTGCAAGCTCATACTCTAAGACATGACCGTTAAACTCCGCAAAACAGAGACCGTTCCCGCTGATCTTCTGCATTATGAAACCTTCTCCTCCGAACAGTCCGGCACCGAACTTCTTTTGGAAAAATACGGAAAAGTCCACCGTGGACTCGGAACAAAGAAAAGCCGACTTTTGCAAAATGATCGGGGTCTCGGGGCTTATCTCAAACACTTTTATGGAACCGGGAAAGCATGCGGCACAGGCTATCATCCCCGGACCGCCCTCTGCGGTATATATATTTTGGAAAAGTTTATCTCCGGAAAAAGCTCTTCCGAAAATCTTTCCAACACCTCCGCCTACCGTCTCCATCTTCATGTTAGGAGTCATCCAGGACATTCCACCGCCTTCAGTGACTATACTCTCGCCACCCTCAAGGTTCATGATCACTACAGGCAGTGTTTCACCTTTTATCTCGTATCTCATAACAGCCTCCTTTGTTTAAGCCAGATGTTTTTTACTTACCTTTATATTTTAACACAAAAAGCTGTTTTACTGATTCCCTTAAGGGGTATTTTTGTAAAAATTTTGGCAATATCAGCTTGTTACACAGATCATCTTTCTGCACCTGTTTGCCGTTGCATATATCTCCTGTTTTCTGGGCATGGCAAGACCGTCATCACCGGCAGCTTTTACCGCTGCAAAGGACTCTTTTTCCAGGCGGTCATAAGTCTCTTCCACACATTCCGTAAGACTTTTCCGCCCGTCAAAGACATTTTTCATCATGTATACAAGTATAGAACACAGTGCATTAGTCTGCTCCTGGTCGGTTAGCTGCTCCACAAAGCGCAGTTCGACATTTTCCTTGTTTACGGAGAATCCGTCAGTCCCGAAAGTCTTTGTCTTTATCCGGTCATCACACAAAAAGGCGGAACTTACTTTCACGATTCTTGGTTCAGGTTCTTCGTCAAACACCTCCTCACCATGGGTACGTTCTCCCGCATCCAATGCTTTTTTTCTTGCATCCTCCGTGATATCAAAAGGCTCGTACTGCTTCATCTGTATTACCACATCCGCCTCGTAAAAATACGATCCGGAGCTTCCTGCCACAAGTATGGTAGAGATACCCCTTTTTTCATAGAGTTCCCTTACTCTTCCGATAAAGGGGATGATTGGCTCCTCGTCCCTATGGACAACTCTCTGCATAAGCTCGTCTCGTATCATAAAGTTGGTAGCTGATGTATCCTCGTCTATTAGAAACAGCTTTGATCCTGCCTCCATAGCCTCAACGGTACAAGCAGCCTGGGATGTGGAACCGCTGGCATCCTCCGTGGAAAAATGCTTCGTATCTCTGCCGTTTGGAAGGTTCCTGATGAACATAGAAATGTCTGTGTTTTGTACGCTCCTGCCATCCTCGGCGCGCAGCTTTACCGCTGTCGGGTCCGTTATCACATATTCCCTGCCGTCTCCTTTTATGTGGTCATAAACACCCAGTTCAAGAGCCTTCAGGAGAGTTGACTTGCCGTGATACCCTCCGCCCACGATAAGGGTAACCCCCTCGGGTATTCCCATACCGCGAAGGCTTCCTTTGTGGGGAAGTTCAAAGGTAACGGCGAGAGACTCCGGGCTCTTGAAAGCTGTTGCCCCTTTCATGGGTCTGCTTGAGATTCCGCTCTCCCTGGGAAGAACGGAACCGTCTGCGATAAATGCTTTCAGACCATGTCTTTTCAGTTCATTCCGTATAAATATCTGATCATCTGCCAGATCAGCAGCTTCCGAAAGTTCACTTTCCCTGTAGGACCTGGCATATAAGGCCTTTTCCACACAACCGGGCAGGAAATCAAACAATATCTTTACCAGCTCTCCTGAGACAATGGTCCTTCCCCTTGCGGGAAAGCCGACTCTGAACCGCACGGTAACGCTCCCCTCTTTCTCATCAACCCGTACAGCCGAACGTTCCAGTATCTCCTGAGCCGGCTGGCTGACGCTTAAAAGTCCGCTTTTTCCTGATCCCTTTGCCTTGAAGTTAAAGTCCCCTATCACTTTGTAAAACCTCCTGAGCAACAGATCCTGCAGGGCAATTCGCCTGTGCTTTTCATCATATAAGTGCCTGTCAAAACCTGCGGTGTCACCTTTGATATGCACTGAAACTTTTGACGGTGATGCAAAAGGATCACCCTGAACGTGATCTATACTGAGAACATATTTCCCAAAATCATATTTTCCTTTGGTGTCTTTATATGCAGGGTATCCCCTGTGATCTATCCTGTCTAATATATTCTTTAAATCTGAATCTTTCATGTGAAGTCCTTATCGTATTGCATTTTTAATCCTGTTCTTATGGTCATTTCTGATACATGTCTCCTTCGGGCCATATCAGTGTCCGATCTCACGTGTATATCTTTCCAGCAGTTTTCTTTCCCTGTCATCTGACATGAGAGGCATAAGTTCTTCCCTTACCGTTTTGTGGTAGTTATTTAAACGCTCCAGATCATCCTCATTCATATACCAGGTATCCACCAGGTCAAGGTCTACGGGAGCTAATGTCAGTGTACGGAATCTTAAAAAAGTACCATACTCATTTTCAAATGCTTTTTCGCAAAGGAGTTCATTTTCTAACCTTATACCGTACTTCCCCTCTTCATATACTCCCGGCTCGTCCGTGGTAATCATCCCGGGCTGAAGCTGTGCGATCTCACTTACTCCCGGCACGTATTTCCAGCGAAATGCGTTAGGTCCTTCGTGGACATTTAACATAAATCCCACGCCATGTCCCGTACCGCAGCGGTAATCTATCCCCTCTTTCCAGAGGGCTCCCCGGGCCAGTATATCCAGGCTGTATCCGCTGCAGCCCTCAAGGAAAACGGTATCCGAAAGAGATAACATCCCTTTGAGGGTAAGGGTAAATGCCTTCTTCATCTCATCTGTCACTTCTCCCACGGCAAAGGTCCTGGTCACATCCGTAGTCCCCCGCAAGTACTGTCCTCCCGAATCCACAAGAAGCATCCCCTTGTCTTTTATAAGCGCATTGTTTTCCGGAGTGGCACTGTAGTGCATCATAGCCGCATTGGCTCCGTATGCACTTATGGTGGGGAAACTCAGATCATAAAAGTCACTGATCTTTTTCCTCTGAGCATCTACAAATGATGCAGCATCCATTTCCGTAATCTCACTATTCGCATACTCCTTTACCCACATCATCAGACGGGTGACACAGGCTCCGTCCTCACGGTGGATATCTGTGAGATTCCTGATCTCCGTTTCGTTTTTTACCGCCTTAAAAAGAACTGAAGGGTTTTCTTTTATTACCGTTTCCCCGTCTTTTATTATGTTGAATGTCCGGTAATTAACTCTTCTTTTATCCGCAAGAAATACCTTTCCCTCTTTCTTTTTCTCTTCGCACACCGGATAAAAGTCTTTATAATCCCTGACGCTTACCCCGGCATCATTCAGATGATTTTTCACTTCCTGAGTAAGGGCTTTTTCCTGAATAAACAGAACTGCCTCTTCAGGTTCTATCAGAAGATATGACATGAATACCGGGTTGCAATCCACATCACGCCCTCTCATGTTAAGGGTCCATGCTGTATCATCAAGTGATGCGATCACATGGATTTCCGCACCTGCTTCCATCATACTCTCTTTTATGCGGGTCAGTTTGCTTACGGCAGTCTCACCGGCATATTTCAAATCCAGGACAAAACTCTCCGAGCAAGGAAATGCCGGACGATCCCCCCACATGTCCCCCACCGGATCAAAGTCAGGGATCACCCTTACGTCGGGTATCTCCGCGATACTACAGCCCGTATGCGCACTGACTGTCCTGCCGTCAAAAGCAATGACAAAATATTTTTTGCTCCTGCTTAGAACTTCTATATGCTCCTTAACCGTCGGCACCCCCTTGGTACCGCTTTTCATAAGGCTTATGCCTGTACCTTCAAGTTCATACTCAGCCTGGGTAAAATATCTTCCGTCGGTAAAAAACCAAACTTCTTCCCGGCTTATGAGAAGGACTCCTGCTGATCCGGTAAAACCTGAGAAAAATTCTCTCGTACCGAAGTATTTTCCCGGGTATTCCGACAGATGGTAGTCTTCTCCCGTTATGAGACAGAGATCCGCCCCCGCTTGTTTCATGCGTCTGCGGAGATTTTCTATTCGTGAAACGATTCTTTCTTTCATTATTTAACCTTTCATATCCTGCTTTGTCAGGATCATGATCGTTTGCTTAATTTTATCATGTAAACCGGTCTGTAACCAGTCGGAGTTTCACATTTGAACTTCACTTTGTGCGCAGAATGTCATATAATGGGGTTTATATTTTTGAAACATAAAGGAGCCGTCGATATGCCTATCACAGAACTTTTGGAAAGAAACGCCGCCAAATACGGTCAGGAAACTGCTTTGGTCGAGATAAATCCCGAGATCACGGAACCCCAGCGTGTCACATGGAACGAATACGAGCTTATCCAGCCTACCTCGGATGCACCGTACAGACGCGAGATCACATGGTCCGTGTTTGATGAAAAAGCCAACAGATGTGCCAATCTCCTGCTGAACCGCGGGATAAGAAAAGGCCAGAAGGTGGGCATCCTCCTTATGAACGGGCTTGAATGGCTTCCCATTTATTTTGGCATCTTAAAGTGCGGAGCGATCGCCGTTCCTTTGAATTTCCGTTATACATCCGAGGAGATTGATTACTGTGTAAGGCTCGCAGACATAGATGTGTTGTTCTTCGGTCCCTCTTTTGTAGGAAGGATCGAATCCATAGCAGGTTCCCTTTCAAAGGAATGTCTGTTGTTTTATGTGGGCGACTCCTGCCCTTCCTTTGCCGAAGACTACCAGCACTGGGTGGCTAATTTTTCAAGTATCGCTCCAAAGATAAACATATCTGATGATGACCTTGCAGCTATCTACTTTTCTTCAGGTACCACCGGATTTCCGAAAGCGATACTTCACAAACACCGAGCTTTGTCGCAATCTGCAGAGATGGAGGCAATGCACCACGAAACAACCCATGATGACGTTTTCCTCTGCATTCCTCCTCTTTATCACACCGGTGCAAAAATGCACTGGTTCGGATCACTCTATACGGGAGGAAAAGCAGTCCTCTTAAAAGGCAATACACCTAAATCCATACTACAGGCGGTATCCGACGAAGAGTGCACCATCGTCTGGCTCCTGGTTCCGTGGGCTCAGGACATCCTTGCCGCGCTTGATTCGGGAGAAGTAAAGTTAAAAGACTACAAGCTTGACCGGTGGCGCCTTATGCATATCGGTGCCCAGCCTGTACCTCCAAGCCTTATCAAGCATTGGAGACAGTATTTCCCTGATCACAAATACGATACTAATTACGGACTTTCGGAATCAACGGGACCGGGATGCGTACATTTAGGTCTGGAAAATATAGACAAAGTGGGAGCTATCGGAGTTCCCGGGTACAACTGGGAAGCAAAGATAATAAATGAGGACGGCTCCACCGTACAGCAGGGAGAAGTGGGTGAACTCTGCGTAAAAGGACCCGGTGTAATGGTGGAATATTATAAAAACCCGCATGCAACAAAAGAGACCATCGTAGACGGTTGGCTTCTTACCGGTGATATGGCAAGACAGGACGATGACGGTTACATCTGGCTTGTTGACAGAAAGAAGGATGTGGTCATATCCGGCGGAGAAAATATCTATCCCGTACAGATCGAAGCATTTCTCTCATCACATCCCAAGATCCATGACGTGGCTGTGATCGGTACACCTGATCCCCGACTTGGTGAAATTGCCACCGCCATCATTCAGTTAAAAAAGGATGCGCAGTGCAGTGAAGACGATATCAATCAGTTCTGCATGGAGCTCCCAAGGTATAAGAGACCGAGAAAGATAATATTTGCGGATGTACCCAGGAACGCTACGGGAAAGATCGAAAAGCCTAAGCTGCGGGAGAAGTATTCCGGAGACAGGTTGGTAGAGAAGCAGAATTTAGGATGATGGTACGCATCTGAATTTGTTTAAGATACGTCCAAAAAACAATATCAGCTCCCTGACCTGCTTTTGCGGACATTAGAAGGCGGTCTGAAGATCAAAAAAATAAGCCGGTACGGCTTATTTTTTTTGCTCTTCACGGCCGGATTCTACAGTCTGCAAAGGCAGGTCCGGGAGCTGTGTTACTGTGTTACCGGGCTACCGAGTCATTTAACCTCTACCACAACCCTGTGGGGCAGGCACACTATGGTCTGGCCGGGGGCATTGATCTTCCCCGTATCCACGCACACCTTATCAGGACAATCAGCATCCGTGACGGAAACTTGCCCGTCCTTTACCACGACAGTATTATGCCCGCCGGCATACCCGGGGACTTCTATAGTCTCATCCCTGTTGATATCACATTCACGAATGATATTGCCGTCAACTTTTATGACCGCTTTACGCCCGCTCCCGCAGCCTCTTACGGCAAATAAAATGATAAAGATAGCTGCTGCACCTGCCAATAAAAAAATAAGCAGGAGAGCATCTCTTTTTCTTTTTCCACTCTCCTGCTTATTCATAGTAAACCTCTTTTTATTTCTTTACGGTAAACATCTTAATTACTTTCTTGGGGCACTTAGCGGCACATTTTCCGCAGCCCACACATTTACCGTAATCAACTTTAGCTATGTTCTTGTCTACATGTATCGCTCCGTCCGGTATGGGACATTCCTTTTCGCATATACGGCATCCTATACAGCCTGCCTGGCATACCGCCATAACATCCTTACCCATATCACGGGAATTGCACTCCACGGCAGCCGTTCTTTTCACGGGGATCAGCTCGATGAGTCTCTGGGGACAGGCCTTGACGCAGGCACCGCAGAATACACATTTATCCCTGTCCACCACTGCTATACCGTCTACGATATGTATCGCGTCAAAGTCGCAGACAGCCACACAGTCTCCGAAGCCTTTACAGCCGAAGGAGCAGCCCTTTCCGCCTCCTCCGGGAGCAGAGCTTGCCGCAAGACAGCTTTTCACACCGTCATAATCGTAAATGTCCTTTGCCTTGTCGCAGGTTCCCGCACACATGACAAAAGCAGTCTTTACCTCAGCTGCACCTGCCGAGGATCCCACTATCTCACTTATCTGGTCTGCAACGGTCGGTCCTCCCACAGGACAGATATTTGGAGCCGCATCACCTTTTGCAATGGCCGTAGCCGCACCGTCACAACCCGGGAAACCGCAGGCACCGCAGTTATTTCCCGGAAGAAGTTCCCTGATCTTTTCTTCCTTTTCATCAACCTCAACGGCAAACTTCTTTCCCATAAAGGTAAGGAAAAAGCCAAGCCCTATTCCGGTGGCGCCGACTACTATCGCCGCAATTATTATACCTGACATCTATCAATCTTCCTTTCCTTTATAATACTCCTGCCCATCCGAAGAAAGCGATGGACATAAGGCCTGCCGTTAAAAGTACGTGGGGCATACCTTTAAAACTCTTCGGGACATCGTTATCTTCACTTTTTTCACGGATGGAGGCAAGAAGCAGGATCGCAAGGGCAAATCCAAGCGCCGTACCGAATCCGTTAATAGTAGATGTCCAGATATCATAGTCCTTTTGTACATTGGATAAAGCCACACCAAGCACCGCACAGTTAGTAGTAATGAGCGGAAGGAACACTCCCAGTGACTGGTAAAGTGCCGGATTTGATTTCTTAATGAACATCTCCATAAACTGCACCAAAGATGCAATGACCAGAATGAACACTATGGTGTTCAGATATGTAAGGTTAAGGGGCGACAAAATAAAGTGATATATGGCACTGCAGATGGCAGAAGCCGCAGTGATAACCACTATAACGGCACCGCTCATACCTACAGATGTATTGATCTTTTTTGATACTCCCAGGAAAGGACAGAGTCCAAGGAACTGACTGAGAACGACGTTGTTTACAAGTGCCGCACTTATGGCTAAAAGTAATAATTTCATTCCTTATCCTCCTTTCCCGTATCTGCAGGTACCGGCTCTTTTGCCTGAACCGTTTCCGGCTTAGGCGCCTCGACCTTAACATTTTCTTTTGCTGCTGCGCTCTCTGCTTTCGCCTTGATGCTGTTTACATGCTCCTCCGCCTTGGGCGCAGCCCCGGCACAAAGGGAAGCTGCAGCACATCCCGCACAGCCTTCCTTGGTGGTATAATCCGGAACCTCTGCAGGCTTCATGCCGTGCTTTTCTTTTATCTTATTCATAGCCGCTATCACAAAAGCAAGTACTATGAACGCTCCCGGAGCAAGTATCATGATACTTGCCGGTGTGTATATCTCCTCAGGGATCTTTACAAGCGCTTTAGCACCGTCGGAAAGGATGGTACCGTTTCCGATAAGCTCTCTTAAGAATCCCAGGATGGCAAGGGCCATGGTAAATCCAAGACCCATACCTATTCCGTCAAATATGGACGGGATCAGCTTGTTCTTGCTGGCATACGCTTCCGCACGTCCCAGGATGATACAGTTTACCACGATAAGGGGTATGTAGATACCAAGCGAGCTGTAAAGCTCCGGAACAAATCCCTGGAGTACAAACTGGATTATGGTAACGAGGGATGCCACGATAACTATGTAAGCCGGGATCCTCACCGTATCAGGTATGAACTTCCTTAACAATGAAATAATAAAGTTGGAACATACCAGCACCGCAAGGGTGGACATTCCCATGCCGACACCATTAATAAGCGATGTGGTAACCGCAAGGGTGGGACACATTCCCAGTGTCATTATCAGAGTGGGATTTTCTTTTATTATTCCGTTATACAGTCTTTCAAATATCTTACTCAATCGGAACACCTCCCACCGTCTTTAACTGCGATTCCCTGATATTCCTTGATACGGACAGGGCGGCATTGATACCTCTGAGAATCGACTTTGAAGTAACAGTCGAACCTCCGATGGCATCTATCTTATCCTCTGATGATGAACCTGTTCCGTCTTTCACAAGAGTATACTTTTCAACTTTTACACCATTGAACTGCTCAAGGAAAGAGGGGTCGGTCTTTGCCCTCATTCCCAGACCTGCCGTCTCGGATATCTCAAGAATCGAAGTGCCTTTATAGACTCCTTCCTTGTCAACACCTACGGAATATCTGATGTCTCCGGCATAACCGTCGTGGGCGTTCACCGTGATCACCAGTCCCAGGTATTCACCTTCTGCCACACCGACAACCACGCCTTCTATATCATCGTCGGTATAGTTTTCCGGGTCTCCCACGAGGAATTCCTTAAATGTCCCGGCGATATTTTCTTCTTTGTACTCTTCACCGTCGATAAGCTCAAACTCTTTTGCTTCCGGAAGGACAGCCTTGTAGGCGTCCTGCTGGATCTTAAGATTCTGGGCTGCGATAGGCTCTTTTGTCACCATGTAAATACCGCCCAGAGCACAACCGGCGATGATGGTTATCACAAAAAGACGCAAGGCGTCACTAACCTGTTTACTCATGACCTTTCGCCTCCTTTTTTGGCTTTTCCCAGCCGAAAGGCTTCGGAACCGTTACTTTCTCGATGAACGGAACCAGCATATTGCAGAATATTATGGCATAGGATACACCTTCCGGCGATCCGCCGAACATCCTGAAGATAAATGTAATGACTCCCAGAGCGACTCCGAAGAGTATCTTGCCCTTTGGAGTCGTGGGGCTCGTCACATAGTCTGTAGCCATAAAGAAGGCTCCCAGGATAAGTCCGCCTCCGCACACTTCCTTCAGCATATACATAAAGTCAAAGTTGTGTCCCGGTGTAAGAAGGAATACCATACCCGCGAACACTCCCACATATACGAACGGTATCCTGGGCGATATCTCCCTTCTAACAAGAAGGTACACCGCTCCTGCCATAAGGAATATGACTGAGGTCTCTCCGATCACACCGTTCACCGAACCGAAGAACATATCCCAAAGGCTTGTATCACCCACTGCCTCACCACCGGGCTTAAGCAGTGCCAGAGGTGTGGGCGATGAAACTCCGTCCATCACATAATTTGTCATCTGCGCCGTGTATGCCAGCATGAGGAAACATCTGGCTCCCAGAGCCGGGTTCATAAAGTTCTGACCCAGTCCTCCGAACAGCTGCTTCACCACGATTATGGCAAAGGCACATCCCACTACTTCCATCCATATCGGAAATGTTGAAGGGAGGTTCATGCCCAGAAGAAGACCGGTAACAGCCGCACTAAGGTCAGACACGGTAACCTTCTTTTTCATAGCCGCCTGGTAGATGGCTTCGATGGCTATACATACAAAAACTCCCACCAGAAGTCTTATCAGGGCGTTCACTCCGAAATTGTAAATCCCGAAAATTGCACCGGGTGCAAGAGCGATAAGGACATCACGCATGATCGACTGCGTCGTCTTTTTGCCTCTTACATGTGGACTTTCGGATACTTTTAATAAACTCAAGATTTTGCCACCTGCCTTTCTCTTCTCTTGGCAGCCTTGATCGCTTTCTTGGTAGCTTTAATCGACTGCTTGAGCGGTATCTTTGCGGGACAGACGTACGAACAGCATCCGCATTCTATGCAATAAGACCCGTAATTTTTCTCAAACTCTTCGTTTTTTCCTTTGTCGGCCAGCTTTGCAAGCTTGTTTGGCATAAGCTGCATGGGGCACACGGATACGCATGAGGCACAGCTGATACAAGGACCCGTGGGCTGACTTGATACCTCATCCTTCTTTAATGCAAGAAGTGCTCCGCAGGTCTTGGTAATGGGGGCACTTAAGTCATACATGGCAAAACCCATCATGGTTCCGCCGCTTATAAACTTCTCCGGATCCTGGACCGTACCTCCTGCTGCTTCCAGAAGCTCTGAAAAAGCAGTACCCAGATAGACATAAAAGTTTCCGGGGTTAGTTATATCATCCCCGCTTACTGTAACTATCCTTCTTGTAAGAGGCTTACCTTCCGCGACTGCCCGGTAAACGTTATAAAGAGAAGTCACGTTACTTACCACAACGCCGTATTCGTTAGCATGTGCAGTTGCCTTGATCTTCATGCCTGTGGTGGCGTAGATCAGAGTCCTGTCACTTCCCTGGGGATACTTGGTCTTAACAGGCACACAGGAAATACGCGGTTCGTTGCTGAGCATATCGTTCAGCGCTTTGATCGCTTCAGGCTTATTATCCTCAACACCTATTACCGCTTTTGCGTTGGGCATAAGCTTCAGGGCGATCTTTATTCCACCGATAAGTTCCCGGGTATTATCACACATCACACGAAAATCAGATGTAAGATAAGGCTCGCACTCCGCTCCGTTTACCACAAGATACTTTATGCTGTCACTCTCTTCGGGAGCAAGCTTCTGATCCACCGGGAATCCCGCACCTCCCATACCTACGATACCGGCATCCCTTATCTTTTTTAAGATCTCCTCTTTTGAAAGTGTCTCGGGATCTGAAGTGATATATTCAACTTCCCGGTACTCTCCGTCATTTTCTATAACAATACTCATGGCCTTGCCGCCTGTGGGTATCGGGCGCATCTCTACCTTTTTTACGGTACCTGATACGGACGAGTGAATATTAGCCGATACCGTGGATGAGGCTTCGGCTATCACCTGTCCCGCAAGTACTGCATCCCCCGCCTTTACCACGGGAGTAGCAGGCGCACCGGCATGCTGACTCACGGGAAAGACAAGCTCCCCTGCAGGTTTTAATTCCTGTACGGGCTTGTCCTTCGTGAGTTCCTTTCCTCCAAAGGGATGAATACCCCCTTTGAACGTATTTGACATTTACATAACCTCCCTACATAACCATGTATTGAAGACAATACAAAATTGTATGAAAATAAAAACAATTTTAGCGTAATTTAATAAAAAAATCTATATGAAGATTGTTTTTATTTTGTATTTTTCCATAAAAATAACGTATGCTTTTTTGCTCATTTACCGGACAAAAAACATACGTTATCAATTATTTTTTGTAATCTTATCTTACGCTTCCGTAGTCGAATCATCTGAAGCCGCAGGAGCTTCTTCAGCGGGAACCTCAGGTGCTGCTTCAGGTTCTTCCTGTGCAAGTGCTTCTTCTGCTGTTGCAACCGGCTGCTCTTCAGATACCTGTTCCTCAGTGGCAGGTGCCTCCTGTGCAGGCTCCTCAGCAGGTGCTTCAGGCGCTGTCTCTTCCTGAGGTGCCTCTTCGGCAGTCTCTTCTTTTCTTTCAGGCGCCCTGTCATTACCAAGGGCCTTTATGCTCAGGCTGATCTTCTTGTCGTCAAGATTGATCTCTACAACCTTAGCTTCGATCTCCTGTCCGATAGAAAGCTCATCTGAGGGCTTATCGACGTGCTCTCTTGAGATCTGTGAAACGTGAAGGAGTCCGTCGATACCATCCTCGAGCTGGATAAATGCTCCGAAGTCCGTCATCCTTGCGACTTTACCTTTAACAACGTTTCCTCTTGCATATTTCTCTGCTGCACTGTTCCATGGATTGGAGTCAGGGAATTTCACACTTAATGCAATCTTTTCTCCGTTAATGTCTTTTACAAAACACTTAACGGTGTCTCCTACTTTGTAAAGCTTCTTAGGTGTCTCTGTCCTTCCCCATGACATCTCTGAGATGTGGAGAAGTCCGTCAACCCCGCCGAGATCAACGAATGCACCGAAATCAGTAACATTCTTGATCGTTCCTTCGATAACATCATCAACTTTGATATTCTCAAGAATCTCCTGTCTCTTTGCTGTCTTCTCCTCAAGGATAAGACATTTGCAGTCACCAATGATCCTTCTCTTCTTGGGATCGTACTCCGTGATGATGAACTCAACATCTTGATCCTTAAATACAGATAAGTCTTTGATATATGTATCGGAAACAAGACTTGCAGGAATAAATACTCTTGTCTCGTCAACCAGAACGGAAAGACCTCCGTCCATGATCTGGCTTACCTTTGAAGTAAGACGGGTCTTGTTCTCGAAAGCATCTTCGAGCTTTTTGTTGCCTGCTTCTGCTCTGAGTCTTCTTACGGAAAGAAGTATCTGTCCTTCTCCGTCGTTAACCTTGATCACCTTGGCGGTCATGTTGTCACCCGGGTGAACAAGCTCCGTAAGATCCGCATCGGAATCTGCAGTGAACTCGTTCCTGGTAACGATACCGTCTGCCTTACAGTTGATATTTAAAATAATTTCATTGTCCTTTACATCAATTACCACGCCTTCAACGATCTCTCCGTTGTGGATAGTCTTTAAAGACGCATCGACCATTTCCTCAAAACTCTCTTCTGACACTAGTGTGAACCTCCTGGATTATGTTGCTTGGGGTGGATGCCCCCGCCGTAATACCAATGCAATCAGCCCCTTTTAGTTTGTTAAAATCAAGCTCATCAACACTTCCCACAAGAAAGGTGTCCGGACATTCTTTCCCGGCTATCTCATATAGTTTACGCGTATTTGAACTGTTACTGCCTCCGATCACGATCATGGCATCAGCTTTGGTCGCAATCTCCCGAGCCTCTTTTTGACGCACTTCAGTAGCGTTACAGATTGTATTACTAATATCGCTATTATATCGCTTCTCCGAGATAATTTCAACCAAACTATTGAATTTATTTGGCTGAAAAGTTGTCTGGGAAACAATATGGATATCCGGGTTTTCAGAAGTGAATTCTTTCGCCTGTTCTTCAGTATCTATCACTATCGCCGGGGTCTCGCACCACCCCATGATACCCTGTACTTCAGGGTGGTCTTTGTTGCCTATGATCACTATCTGCTTTCCGGTCTTACTTTTTTCTTCAACTATCCTGTGTATCTTTAAGACAAATGGACAGGTGGCATCCACGATCTTCATACCGCTTTCTTCAAGCTTTCTGTAGACCGCTCTCGATACACCGTGGCATCTGATCACAACGGTACCCGGTTCTTTATTTTTTATATCATCCTCATTTTCGATGATATGAACCCCTTTTTCCTCCAGGTCCTTTACCACGGTATCGTTATGTATGATGGGACCGTATGTATAGATATTACCGCCTTCTTTTATCATGTCGTAAACCATATCCACGGCCCTTTTTACACCGAAGCAAAAACCCGCAGACTTTGCCAGGATAACTTCCCTCATATCTTTCCGCCTTTTCTTTCTTCAAACAGCTCTCGTATCTTTTCCGCAACTTCCTTTTCCGTCATTTCCGAAGTATCAAGGATGACCGCATCTTCGGCGGGTCTTAAAGGAGAAACAGCACGGGTCTCGTCCGCATGATCCCTCTCCTTTACTCCCCGAAGGATCTCCTCATAATCGCAGTCCTCACCTTTCATGGTCAGCTCGTCATATCTTCTTTTTGCCCGCACTTCGGGAGAAGCAGTCATAAATATCTTAAGAAAAGCATTCGGAAGCACCTTGGTGCCAATGTCCCTTCCGTCCATTATCACCGGTATTTCTTCTGCAATTTTTTGCTGTATATCCACCAGCTTTTCCCTTACCCTTTTTTGCTTCGAGATAACAGACGCCGCTTTTCCCGTGCTCTCAAGCCTGAGACGACCGGTCACGTTTTCACCGTCTAATATCACCTGCTGCTCACCGTCTTTATAATCCAGATCTATATCTACTTCATCGATGTGGGATGAAATGTTTTCCTCATCGTTTATATCAGGTGTGTTCTCCAGAGCCCATATGGCAATGGCTCTGTACATGGCTCCCGTGTCCACATATGTAAACTCCAGATCCTTTGCAAGTTTTTTAGCTATGGTACTCTTCCCCGAACCTGCAGGTCCGTCGATGGCTATTGAATATATCATTTTATCCTCCGTGTGATCATTTACGTTTATCAAATATTTTTTGCACAAACACAGGCTCCCGACCATGCCGTCTGCAGATTAAAACCTCCTGTGAGGGCATCAACATCAAGCACCTCTCCGATAAAAAAAAGATTTTTACAAAGCTTTGACTCCATGGTCTTGGGATCGATTTCCTTTATATCGACTCCGCCCTGAGTGATTATCGCCTCATCAAAACCCCCTGTTCCCGTTACTGTCAGGGAGAAATTTTTAAGAAGCTTAACCGTGTCCTTTCTTGTCTTTACCGATATCTCGCAGGATCTTTTTTGTGGATCCGTTTTCAGGATATCGATAAATACGGGGACGGCACTTGCGGGAAGCAGGGCCCCCAGCACGCTTTTAAATCTTCTCTTAGGTGACTCCTCAAGTTCTCTTATAAGTCTTGCGTCAAGCTTTTTCTCATCAAGGGCAGGCTTAAAGTCTATTGTAAGCCTCATTTCCTCTTTTGCAAGTTTTTTGACTAAAATACTTTCCCCGGAAAGTATCACGGGACCGCTTACTCCGAAATGGGTAAAAAGGAGTTCCCCAAAGTCCTCATATATTTTTTTGTTATCCTTATCAAAAAAACTTACAGACACGTTCCTGAGGCTTAGTCCCTGCATCCTTGCCGGATAATCCTCTTTTATCTTTAGAGGCGCAAGTCCCGGCCGGATCTCCGTTACTTTATGTCCTGCCTTTTTTGCAAAGATATATCCGTCACCTGTAGACCCGGTTAAAGGATAGGACTTCCCTCCTGTGGCGATGATCACCTTGTCTGCAAAAATTTCTCCATCGCCTGTCTTTACCCCGGTGCAGACGCCGTCTTTTATTAATATATCCGTAACCGACGTGTTTAAAAGCACTTCCGCTCCCAGGCTTCTTATCCTTTTTTCCAGCACCTTTATCACATCTGATGACTTGTCACTTGCCGGAAAAACCCTCATGCCCCTTTCGGTCTTTGTCCTTAGTCCTAAGGTTTCAAAAAAAGATATAGTATCCTTATTTGAAAATGCATTAAAGGCGGAATACATAAACTTCGGGTTACTTACAACCGAATTAAAAAGCGCCTCCTTTTCACAGTCATTGGTGATGTTGCATCTGCCCTTTCCCGTGATGAAAAGCTTTTTACCCAGTTTCTCATTTTTTTCCATCAGAGTCACACGGTGTCCCTTTTCTGCCGCGATCACGGCAGCCATCATACCTGCGGCTCCTCCGCCGACTATTACTGCTTTACTCATTTCCTAATCCATACTCTCAAAGACTGCCACCGTGCCGTCCTTTACCGAGATCTCTGCCTTTTCATCAACTATCTCATTGGACTGGCAAAGGCTTTCACCCCTGAATACCTTTTTGTTCTCGAGTGGATACTTCATCCCCTTAATGGTCAAAGTCACACTTTCCGTCACGGGCACAAGGGATACGAAGTTCCCGTACTGCTCCTCTTTAGATATCACAAAATCACTGTTCCTGAAATAAATCCTGTTGTTGGGATCAATGATCTCACAGTCAACGCCATCTTCAAGAACACGCATTATGCAAAAAAAAGTGGTAAGGGTATGGTCAAGTCTTGTTCCCGTAGCTCCCAAAACCGTTATCATTTCGGGTTTCAGGGATATGGCCTCCTTTAAAGCGATATCAAAGTCCGTCTCATCCTTTTCCGGTCTGAACTTTTTTACAGGACAGCCTTCCTTTTTAAAATACTCAAGCGTCTCTGCAGATACTGAATCAAGGTCTCCAAGGATGATATCAGGCTTTAATCCCAAAGAAGCGGCATACTCCGCTCCGGAATCTGCCGCAATTATATAGTCATATTTTTTTTCTTTAAGGCGGGCACTCATCCTTTTAACATCAAAGGATCCGCCTGAAAATATAAGAACATTATTCATTGGCTGTACCGCTCGAGGTCTCTGTTTCCCTGATGCTCTCCATCCTCTCATGATACTTTTCGTAATCGATCTGGCCCTGCTCCAGTTGTTCTTCATTTCTTACAACGGTATAATCTCTTGTTACGACTGAGCTAAAATTCCCGTTGTAATCGTAAACAACCGCAGATATGGTAACACTACCTGTCCTGAGAGTTATGGGATTGTAATATCTGTATGAAGACCTTGTGGGCGTTCTCCCGTTCATGGAGTAATATATCCTGGCATTCTCCTGGGCTGTGATCGTAAGCTTCTGGCCGTCTATATATACACCCGAATCAAGTGAAAACACCGGATCCGAAGGTTTTAGTTGTTCAAGGATATATTCCTGGGAATTCACGTAACTTTTTATTCCCATGTTGTCAACAGACATTGCCTTTATCACCGTCACTCCTTCTTCCAGCGTTATGGGCTTTGTATATGCCGGACTTGAAGTGGTCGGATCGCTTCCGTCTGTTGTATAAAAAATAGGACAGTTTTCGACTCCGGTTATGGTCACCGTAGTCTCAACATCATAATTTCCGCCTTCGGGCTCTATCTTGGGCATTTCAACAATGAAATCACCAAGATATCCTTCGACTTCTGTCCCTTTGTACTTATCAAGCATTTTATTCAAAGACTCTGCATCTTTTTTATCCGCATAAATAGCACAAAGGCCTACAACTGCATTTGTATCATTAGGGTTGGCCTGTAAAACATTGTTATATGTCTCTATGGCCTCATCCTGCTTTCCAAGTTTGATATAACAATCCGCAATATACTTTGATACATCAGAACTGTCTTTGCCTTCCTCTTTAGTCTGTGCTTTTTGAAAAAGCTCTAATGCCCTGTCATAATTTTCAGAATCATACGCAGATACACCCTGTGCAAATATAGAATTATAAGATCCGTTGACAACTAAAAGAACTAATACGATGATAGCTATTGCTGCACTGGCTCCGATGGTTATCACAAGTTTAAGGACACCCAGGCCTGCGCGCCCGGGCTTCCCGTGATCATCACCCGATATATCAGTAACAAGATCGTAGTCATCCTGATATCTGTCAGAAAATCTGTGATGTTTCTTTTTTTCATCCTCATCCGAAAAATCACCGGAAATCTCGTCACTGAAATTCTCTTTTATCTCTTTACTGAGGTTCTTTCTTAACTCTTCTTCGAAATCGTCTTCACCCATGCTGTCCTCCGAAGTTTTTACTTAAATTTTACAGTTATTTAATATTATCATATATGCGGGCAAAAAAAAAGTTCCTTCAAAATAAAAAACTCATGTGGAAAAGCCACATGAGGTATAACAATAAACGTATAACTACGTCTCAAATATTCAGTTGTGCCTTATTAAAACTCATCTTTTAATGCCTGTATCTTTGCAAGCATCTTCTCCATGGGATCTCCGCTGTTTCCGAAGAATCTTACAGCCACATCACCTGTCGAGAGACGGGTAACGCCGCCTTCCATCTCAGGCTCGGCATCTATCATCTTTAAAACAGCCGCCATCCACTCGTCTGATCTCTTAACATTAAAGAAAATCTGATTGGCCAGATGAGTATGTCCTTCATACATTCCGTCACCGGTCATATCGAATTCATCAGGTCTGAACTGTACGTTGTCCCTGTAAATAAGCTTACCGGCCTTTTTTACGATAACACTGTTATTGAAAAATCTGTAATCAAAGGACTCCCCAAAGGCGACACGTCCGCAACACAAAATCTCCTCGTAAATAAGCTTTGCCGTATCATCTTCTAAGGTAATCTCAATGTCATTCTGCACTGCAGAATCCTTAAAAGGAATGATCGGTTTCGGATGAAAGTAAAAGAAACTGTCCTTTTCAACATTTATCGTCACTTTTCTGTTTCCGACACCGCCGTTCATCTTATGAACTTTTTCATATGCCTGTGTACAATACTCTGCAACAGAACCTTCTCTTATATCAAAAGAAAAGCTCTGTGTATCACCGTCCATAATTCCCGGAGACGCCATAAGCTGTAACATCTGCATTACTTCCTGACCCTCGAATTTGTTTTCGTAAAGGGGAAGCATGATCTTAAAAGGCGCTGTAAAGAACCTTTCGGCCATTATAGTCTTGCCGTCACGAAATTCTGTCGCAACTCTGAGTTCTGATAATTTTCCGAATTTATTAGGTGAGCTCACTTTATTTAATATCCTCTAACAAAACACTGCGCTTGATCCAGTTCATAACATCTTCAACACCTTCATCATTTCTGACATTAGTGAATATGAATGGTTTGTCTCCGCGCATTCTCTTGGAATCTCTCTCCATTACCTTAAGGTCTGCTCCTACATACGGTGCAAGATCTATCTTGTTGATCACAAGAAGGTCAGACTTGGTGATACCAGGGCCTCCCTTTCTTGGGATCTTATCGCCCTCGGCAACGTCGATAACAAAGATAGTCGCATCAACAAGCTCGGGGCTGAATGTAGCTGAAAGATTATCTCCGCCACTCTCAATGAACATAAGCTCCATATCAGGGAACTTCTCTTTAAGATAATCAACAGCCTCAAGGTTCATGGAAGCATCCTCACGAATAGCTGTATGCGGACATCCTCCCGTCTCCACACCGGTAATCCTGTCCGGTGTGATAACTGAGTTCTTAGCCAGGAACTGTGCATCCTCTTTTGTATAGATATCGTTTGTAATAACACCTATACTGTAGTCAGCTGCCATCCTTCTGGTCAAAACTTCGATCAACGCTGTCTTACCGCATCCAACAGGACCGGCAACACCAATTTTTACACATGCCATGTAGCTATACCTCTCTTAAGTAGAATAATCAGGACATATAAAGTCTTGAATAAAGAACCTCGTGCTGCATGCATCTGAGGTCAAAGCCCGGCGAAGCCAAACCTATCTGGTCAAATTCAATCTCCAATGCCTTTGTAATAATTTCGTCAAACGCATCATACAGATCAATAAGTATCTGCTGTCCTTCCGTCTGACTGAGTGGAATTGTCTTAACGCTGGTAACAACAAGATTCGATGTCTGTGAATACAGGAAGCATTCGAGAGCATCTCTTAAAGGAATATCCGCTGCAGCACATAAAACACCGTAAGCTACGGCGTGGTGGGTATATTCCCCACGTCTCATATCTGCATATTCCTCAAAAACGGGCTTTAAAAACGGAGGATCCATATTTTCCACCGTTTTCACAAAGCGGGAGCCCAGCTTTTGGCTGGCCTCCCGAATCTCTCTTGGCGTCTTCCCCGCTTCTGCAATTTCATCTAATTCCTGAAGTTTGGTAAGGTCTCCCTTATCAGCAAAATCCCACGCATACTTTACGAAAGCTAATTCATTATATAATAAATTATACTTTAGTTTTTTTTGTATAAATTCCGCCGCGCTCTCAGAATCATGAACTATACCCTTCTGGATATAAGTCTCTAATCCGTAAGAATGTGAGTATCCGCCAATCGGAAATAACGCATCATTAACTTGCAACAGCAGGAATTGGGAATTTATATCCATAAAACCTCCTAGTGCGTATGGGAATTAACAGAAGATGAAATCCTACTGTCAAAGTCGAATTTCACCTCCACAACCCGGGTAGTGAGACCCGGGATCTTTTCGATCATGGTCAGCATCGGTCCGGTGAATGGTGTCAGGAATGTCTTACCATCCTCCCCCCGAAACAGTGACGCATGTCTGTTGCCAATCTCGTAACAAACTTTGGCGATAACGCCTCTGTCGTCGTTGTCAACAGTAATCTCTATTGCTTCACATTCCTCAATATTAACGGCGATGACCGTGTCGCCATCAACCGCTAATACATCGTCCTGATTCAAGCCGCGCGTGAGTACCGAATCATCCAGGTTGATACCTACATCGATACCACCGCGGCTTACTTTTCTGTGAAGTCTCTTGAACGCTTCATCCCATTGAAAATCAACGTAATCGATCTTTTTTCCGGCAAACTCATCGTCCTGAGCTTTGCCTAAAATCTGTTCACAAATCATTTATGTACTCATCCTTCCAATCATGTCTGTCAAAATGTACAGACGCTATTAAAAAGATAAGCACCCTCTTTGACAAACGTTTTTTCAATATTTGAATAATCCACGTTCTTTGTTTTAAACCGGCTCTAAATTAGAACAGGTTGTAGATCTGAGTAAGTGGAAGTGACTGTGCCGGCTCAGAGAATGCTTTCTTGCCGTCTACAGTAACTTCATATGTCTCAGGATCAACGATGATCTTAGGTGTAGCATCGTTGAACTTCATGTCAGACTTGCCGATAGTACGTGTTCCTGTTACAGGGATAAGTGTTCTCTTCATTCCGTACTTCTCGCCGATATTAGCCTCAGCACCAGCCTTAGAAATGAATGTTACACAAGTATCTGTTACAGCAAGACCGTCAGCACCGAACATCTTCTTGTAAAGGATAGGCTCGCAGGTAGGAATAGAAGCGTTTGCCTCACCCATCTTAGCTGCTGTTACAAGACCACCCTTGATAACGATGTCAGGCTTAGAACCGAAGAATGCAGGATTCCAAAGTACGATATCAGCGAACTTACCAACCTCGAGAGATCCGCAGAACTTGTCAATACCGAATGTGATAGCCGGATTGATAGTATACTTAGCTACATATCTCTTAGCTCTGAAGTTATCGTTGTCATTTCCTTTGTCCTCTGCAAGAGGTCCTGTCTGATCCTTCATCTTAGAAGCACACTGCCATGTTCTTGTGATAACCTCTGAAGGACGACCCATAGCCTGTGAGTCAGATGACATCATTGAGAATGCACCGATGTCATGAAGAACGTCCTCTGCACCGATGGTCTCAGGACGGATTCTTGACTCAGCGAAAGCAAGGTCCTCAGGGATCTTCTTGTCGAGGTGGTGGCATACGCAAAGCATGTCAAGGTGCTCGTCAAGAGTATTTACTGTAAATGGCATTGTCGGGTTTGTAGATGATGGAAGTACGTTCTGTACGCTTGCTACTTCCATAAGGTCAGGTGCGTGTCCACCGCCGGCACCCTCTGAGTGGAATGTATGGATTGTACGTCCAGCAAATGCATTGATAGAATCCTCTACGCATCCGCACTCGTTAAGTGTATCTGTATGGATACATACCTGAACATCATATTTATCAGCTGCTGCGAGGCAGTGATCGATAGCTGCAGGAGTTGTACCCCAGTCCTCATGAAGCTTAAGTCCCATAGCACCTGCTTCGATCTGCTCTGCAAGAGCACCCTCAGCTGAGCAGTTACCTTTTCCGAGCATACCAATGTTCATTGGATAGTACTCAGAAGACTTAATAAGCATCTCTACGTTCCAAGGACCAGGTGTACATGTTGTAGCGTTAGTTCCGTCTACAGGACCTGTACCACCACCGATCATTGTTGTAATACCAGAATAAAGAGCAGTCTCAATCTGCTGTGGGCAGATCCAGTGGATATGTGTATCAATACCACCGGCTGTAACGATAAGTCCCTCTGCAGCAAGTGCCTCTGTAGCTGCACCAACTGTCATTCCCGGTGTTACGCCTGCCTGTGTTCCCGGGTTACCTGCTTTACCGATACCAGCGATGTAACCATCTTTGATACCGATATCTGCCTTGTAGATTCCTGTATAGTCAAGGATAAGGCAGTTTGTGATAACGAGATCAAGGTCTCCGTCAGCACTTGTTGTAGTAACTGAGCATCCCATACCGTCACGGAGTGTCTTACCACCACCGAACTTTGACTCGTCACCGTATACTGTAAGGTCCTTCTCTACTTCGATAATAATGCTTGTATCTGCAAGACGAACTTTATCGCCTGTTGTAGGACCAAACATTCCTGCGTATTTTGCTCCTGAAATTTTAAAGCTCATAACATCCTCCTCTTAAAATTATTTTCATAATCAAATTAACTACGTATCTAAAAGGTTATTAAAATAAATTTAATTATTTAATGAATCCCTTTTCTTTAGCTCTTGCTACAGCCTGTGCTTTGTTAGCCTCAGAAGCGATTCCGCATGTAAGGTCATTAAGACCATAGATACGCTTTGTTCCTCCGAACTCTACAAGCTGAACATCCTTGGACTCACCCGGCTCAAAACGAACACCGTTTCCTGAAGGAATATCAAGGTGATATCCGAAAGCTGCCTCTCTGTCAAAAGAGAGTCTCTTGTTTACTTCAAAGAAGTGGCAGTGAGAACCAACCTGGATAGGACGGTCTCCCTCATTAGTTACTTTAAGAGTTACTGTAGGTCTTCCTTCATTTAAAGTAATCTCTCTGTCCTGAATAATTGCTTCACCGATTTTCATTAACGCAACCTCCTTTTATATAGTTTTTTTGATTACTGAACAGGGCTATGAACTGATACAAGCTTTGTTCCATCAGGGAATGTGCACTCTACCTGCACTACTTCGATCATGTCAGCAACGCCGTCAATTACTTCGTCCTTTGAAAGTACCTTGGTACCAAGCTCCATAATCTCTGCAACAGTCTTTCCGTCACGTGCATACTCAAGGATAGCCTTGGTAATTAATGCAACTGACTCCGGGTGGTTAAGCTTTACACCACGTTCTCTTCTTTCCTGTGCTACGAGAGCTGCTGTGTAAACTATAAGTTTCTCTGTGTCCTTGTCATTTAAACGCATCTCTTCTCCTCCTTTTCTGGTGTTAAAAAAAGTTTCTGAGACATGCTTACGCATGCCCCTATTAGCTCCGAAGAAAATATAGCACTATTGACTTTTAGTGTCAACGCAAAAAACGCGAAAAACAGCGGGTTTTTTATCCCCTCACAGGGGATTTTGACCTGTTATTTTTTTATCTAATTTTTGAGTTAAAAAACATCTTTTGTCAATATGTTTTTTCTTCCGATTATTCACTATATTTTTGTACAAACTTTAGTATATTAATTTATATGAGTATTTGTTCATACTATGGCGTTTTCAAGCTTATTTGTAAACTTTTTATAAACTGGACTTCATCGGAATAAAAAAATCCCGCATATGAATCCTGTCCATATGCGGGATAAAGAACGTGACCTATCTAGTAGAAGATAATACACTCTTATTTTTTGAACAAAGTACTGAAAAGCCCTCTTCCTATGCTGGCTCCCACGTTTCCGCCGAAAGTCTTGCCAAAGGAACCCATGGTCTTTCCGAACTGCTTGCCCAGTTCCCGTCCTATGGTTCCGGAAACCGTGGTCCCCACTGAGTTCATGGCCTTTCTTTTTTCTTTTTCCCTCTTCTCCTGTGCCTTCTGCTCTTCCTTGGACATCTGGCTTTCCTGAGGCTGGGACGCCGGTACCGCCTGCTGTTGCTGTGCAGGTACAGGCTGGGACTGGGGCTGGGGCTGTGCATTTCCCATTCCCGGTAGTGTAGGCTCGGGAGGCGCTTCCTGTACTGCCGCCGCCTCCTGGGTCATCCCCATCCTCATAAGGAACTCATACGCTGATTCCGGATCATGGCTCTGGAAATATTTACCGTAGAGATGACTTCCGGAGATACATGCGTTTCTTTCCATGTCAGAGATGGTATTCATGCGGCTCTGCGGCGGAAGGATAAAAGCTTTTCTTGCTATATCCGGAACACCGTCACTTCCCAGGAAAGATACTATAGCCTCGCCGGTTCCCAGCGCAAGTATGGCATCATATGTGTCAAATTCCGGATTTGCCCTGAATGACTCGGCTGCCGCCTTGACTGACTTTTGCTCTGACGGAGTATAGGCTCTTAAACCGTGCTGGACTTTATTATTCAGCTGCGCAAGGACCCCGTCGGGCACATCTTTAGGATTCTGGGTACAGAAGTATATACCCACTCCTTTTGATCTGATCAGCTTTACCATCTGCTCTATCTTATCCACGAGCACCTTTGGTGCATCGTCAAAGAGGAGGTGTGCCTCATCAAAGAAAAACACAAGTCTCGGCTTTTCAAGATCACCTACTTCAGGCAGATTTTCGAAAAGTTCGGAGATAAGCCATAATAAAAATGTGGCATAGAGTCTTCCGTTATTTATAAGACCGGAACTGTCAAGTATGTGTATCATGCCTCTTCCGTCTGCTGCCGGAGTAAGCCAGTCAGCTACGTTTAAGGCGGTCTCACCGAAGAAAACCTCTCCGCCTTCCATCTCAAGAGCGACGATCGCTCTGGTCATGGCTCCTATAGAGGAAGTCTGGATCTTTCCGTATTCTGCGGCAAGCTCTGATGAATGCTCTCCTACATAATTCAGAAGAGCCTTCAGATCTTTTGTATCTACCAGAAGGAGATTATTATCATCTGCTATTTTAAAGATAACATTCATTATATCCGTCTGAAGGTCATTTAAGTTCAGGACTCTTGACAAAAGAAGAGGCCCCATCTCGGAAACCGTGGTCCTGAGAGGCACTCCTGTACTCCCAAAGATGTCCCATATGGTCACGGGATATCCGTGATATGAAAAACCCGCCTCTGCCAGACCGAATTTTTCGATACGCTTCTGCATACTCTCTGAATCATCACCGGGAGCGGCAAGTCCCGCCACATCACCTTTTACATCAGCCATGAACACGGGCACTCCCATATCGGAAAAAGCTTCCGCCATAACCTTTAAGGTAACGGTCTTACCTGTTCCCGTGGCACCGGCCACCAGACCGTGTCTGTTGGACATGTTCGGGAGCATGAAAATATTTTCTCCCTTTTCATCATCTGCGATCCAAATCTTACTATCCCTGATCATCCTGAAACCTCCTGTCAACCGGATGTTATAAAGTTACACGATGCTTGCGTCCGCTTCCTCCCGTCACGAGTTCCGCAATGATATATACTACCGTACTTACCGCAAGAGCAAGAAGGAAGCCTGCTATCACATCCGTCAGATAATGCTCTCCCAGATAAACTCTTGAGAAGCCTATAACAGCCGCAAAAATAACTGCCGGTATGCCTATCCTTTTATCGTATCTTACAAGGATCAGTGCACAGGCAAAGGACATAAGGGTATGTCCTGATGGAAATGAAAAACTGTCGGACCTTTCTCCCACGACAGTTATGGCATCAGTAAAGAATGAAGGTCTCATCCTTCCCACCCAGTTTTTTATCCCGTATCCTATGGCAGATGTAGCACCTACCGAGATTGCTGCCACGATACTCATCTTTCTCGTCTTCTTAAAGACAAATAAGAAGATAATGAGTACAACCCAAAACCAACCTTTTTCGGCAAAGAAGGAAATCCCTTCTAAAATAGATGATAATACATCATTTCTTAAATGCTCCTGTATCCAAAGCAAAAAAGGTATATCAAAACCCTGAGTCATTAAATTAAACTCCTTTCCCTTGTTATCATCAGTACAGTATAGTAAATTAGTTCGTTAAAAGCAAATCGGACGGGATTCTCCGTCCGATCAAAAAATCATCTTAAAGGCCACGTTTTAATCGTTTCCTTTTTCCTTCTTCCTTGCGATAAGGATTGTCAGAACAAGTCCTGCCGAAGCAGCACATACGATACCTGTCAGTAGCGGCATACTGTTGTTGTCTCCGGTGTTCGGATTATCAGTATGCATTTGTGATGAGCCGCCTGTCGTTGTAATATCCTGAGCCGTGGTTGTTCCTCCGGTTGAGCTTGTATCCGTTTCAACGGATGATGTCTCAGTTCCCGGTTTTATCGTTTCAGTTTCGCTTGAGCTCTCACTTTCAGTAGTCTCCTGATTAGACTCGGATTCGGAACTTTCCTCGATTCCCGGCTTTATGGTTTCCGTCGTTATAGTTTCCGTTTCAGATGAACTCTCTGTCTCAGTTGTGGTTGTTGTCACTTCCGGTGTTGTGGTCTCCGGAGGAGTAGTGGTTTCAATAGTTGCAGTTGTTTCAGAAGTTGTTGTCGTCTCCGGAAGAGTTGTTGTTGTCTCCTGCGTAGTTGTTGTCTCTGCAGTAGTTGTTGTCTCCTGTGTTGTAGTTTCCTGCGTTGTCGTTGTAGCTTCAGGAGTCGTAGTCATTTCCGGCGTGGTCGTTTGCGTCTCTTCTTCTCTCTTTACGATGATCGTCTGAGACTTATCATTAATGTCCCTGTGTTCTGCCCTGTCAGCCTCATTTTCTTTATTAACTGCAAGCTCATAGACAACATATTTCTTTCCTTCCTGAAGGGTTACCTTTTCAAATGTCACTTCCCATGTTCCGGATTCGGCTTTTGCTTTCTTATCTACCGTGGTAGTGGCAACTACAGCATCATCATCTACACACACCAGAGTTCCCGATATCTCATATACCGCATCTTTTGTAAGTCCGCTGTAGTCTATGGTATCCACCACATCTACAGTCCCGGCCTTTACCTCAACAGATGCCGAAGATGTAGATTTCTTTCCGTCAACATTAACCGTAGTCACAAGTTTACCGTTATATGTTATCACTTCAGACGTTGTGGATTCTTTTGTAGTTGTAGTCTCCTCGGTAGTCGTCTCTTCGGTAGTCGTCTCCTCGGTGGTAGTCTCCTCGGTAGTCGTCTCTTCGGTAGTCGTCTCTTCGGTGGTAGTCTCCTCGGTAGTCGTCTCCTCGGTGGTCGTCTCCTCGGTAGTCGTCTCTTCGGTAATCGTCTCCTCGGTAGTCGTCTCTTCGGTAGTCGTCTCCTCGGTGGTAGTCTCCTCGGTAGTCGTCTCCTCAGTGGTCGTCTCCTCGGTAGTCGTCTCTTCGGTAGTCGTCTCCTCAGTGGTCGTCTCCTCGTTGGTCGTCTCCTCGGTAGTAGTCTCCTCGGTGGTAGTCTCCTCTTCCGAGTAAGTATTTTCATACTGCACTTCGGAATTACCCTCTTTGTTTATTACTCCGGAACACTGTGTTCCGTCACTGCCGTTTGCTTTTGTTTTATAGTTTTTTACTTCGGCCTCTTTGACGGTATATGTTGATCCGGTCTTTAAAGCTTTTACCGTAAGCTTTTCCGCATTACCAAGACTGAATGTATATGTTCCGTTATCAAGAACTGTCTCTGTCTCGGTTCCGTCCGGCGAAATGATCCATACCTTATCTTCATACGGCTCACCGGCGGGATCTTTTATCTCGAGTGTGAAATCAAACTTTTTATCATCATCCGGATCAACTTCATTTACAACGGTCTTGGATATCTCAAGATCGCGCTTTATGGAGTTGGTTAATTTCAGCCCGTTCTCAATATCCGGATCTACTTCTGCCTTAGGATCATATGTCTTAAAAAGATTACTTCCCTTTATCAGACCCTGCTGTGCGTTAAGGAGTGTTTCGTCTTCTTCAACGCTGTACACATACTTCCCTCCTGTTTTCGCGTTATATTCCAGCTGGTCTTTAAATGTGATCGGAGCCCATCCTGAAGCCTTGGTCATATTCTGGGAAATAACTCTTTCCCCATCTCTCAGAAGCCATATCTTTATTGCTTTAGGGCGGCTATCAATGTCGCCGTCCGTATCATCCCAGATTTTTTTGACAGGAATATCTATAAGTTTCTTAGGCACTTCACCGATCATAACTCCACCGTTAGTTCCTATCCCTCCGCCACGTGTGGCAGATGTATTTCCTAAAATATGAACTCTTGCCATACCAACGGATTCTTTAACAGCCTCATCATTCGATGTGTAATCGTTATGAAGACTTACACTACCTGCATTCTTCAGCATATCTAAACTCACATTTAAATTCCTGTCATTTTTCCACAGATAGGGCGCGCCATTTAGCATATATTCCGAAACCGTGACATAATGTTGGGATTTATCTTTATAGGCTGATGCTCCTACACTTGTGGAAACAAAAATATCAGCTGCTGTTTTTGCACTGTTCTCAAATATCACGCTGCCATTTGCTATATCAATTTCAACTACAGATGTGGGACAACCGGCAATTCCTCCTCCTGCTTCACTTGCACTGTTTGATGATATTTCTACCTTGTCAACATTAAGTTGTCCTGCTTCCAGATAGACCTTATCACTTCCATTGCCATGATCTGCATTACGCCCACAGTTTACATAAATGCCTCCGCCACCATAAAGTCCGTTCGCACCCCGGCATAAAGCTTTATTTTCAATAAAATTCCCTTCTTTGACATTTGCCACGGCATTACACTGTACAAATAATCCACCACCGGTGTTATACGCCGTGTTACCTATTATAGTTCCACCGGTCATATTAAGGTTCATCTTGTCTCCATAACCCGTACTCGTGTTACTGACAACAAGAGAATTACCAACAATACCCATGGAGACACCTCCACCGGTATATCCTGAACTATTATTACTTATAACACCGCCTGACATATTCATGGCCGAAGAAGTACCGAGGAAAACTCCGCCGCCTCCGGCATCCATATCCCCGTCCTGACCGGCAGTATTTCCCGTGATAGTACCCCCGGACATATTCAAAGTACCCTTATGGGTAATACCTATTCCGCCACCCATAACAGCGGAACAGTTCCGGATCACGCCGCCTTCCATATTCATAGTACCGCCATCTACATTGACAGCACCTCCCACTGCCTCGTATTTGTTTCCGGGTGTATATTTATTATTATTTTCTATGACCGCACCGTCTTTCATTGTAAACACAGCCCCGCTTTCCACGCGGACAACGGAATAACAGTTATCTATATTTTTTCCGTCAAAAGTCATATTGCTGATCTCAAGGTTCCCACCGGATTCAACCTTAACAATTCTTCCGGTATATCCGGAGTCTCTTACAAATGGCTTGTTACCGGCTTCGGACATATCCCATTTTTCTTCCGATACGACAATGATCTCACCTGTCACAACTATTTCTTTTACTGAAGGATCTTTTGCCAGTTCTTTTACTTTTCCAAATGACTTGACTGCGTTTTCAGCGGTGGTTCCGTCATTGGAGTCATCACCGGTAACGCCGTTTATATATATTATCTTATCAGCCTCATCTCCGTATGCAGGGACAGCTCCAAACACGGAAACTCCCACGGTAAGTGCAGATACTACCGTAATGGCTTTCTTTACAAAGGGTTTCACTGATAGTTCTCCTTTCGACAACACAACAAAAGCTATATCAAACCAAATGTATTTGATTTCATTTTGTCAAAAGTATAGGATATTTTTTGTTTTTTTTCAATGTTTTTATTTTAAAAACGACAGGGTTCTTTACCCTGTCGTAAACTCTGTTTTTATATAATTACTCACGATCTCACTTCCGCATATCCGCAATCTTCCCTCGGGCTTTCATATAGATCTTGCGAAACGGAAAAATCCCGGTCCATGCCTTCACATACAATTTGTACAAAGGATCGGTAACCTTAACAGTCTTCTTTCCGTCCCTGATAACTCCGGTCATGACGCCAAGCACATCACGCTCTTTCACGTGCTCTTTTTCTATACAGTTATCCCCGATGATAAGATAACCTCCTTTAATGACATCTGATATCCTGTGGAGTACCAGATCACCGTTTGCGCGTTCAAAAAGCACGGTATCACCTTTATGGAACCGCTTACCCTTCTTTTTCTTTTTTATGATCATGGCATCCTTGCCTTCCCGAAGCAGAGGAAGCATGCTCGTCCCTTTGTTCGGAAATATGATATTGCCGCTTTTTTGAAGTTCTTCTTTTATTGATGTGATCTTCATTTAGCACCTTCTCCCCCGTCAGATAAACTCCTTCAAACCCTCGTATGCCTTTTCGGCCGCCTTATCATTTAACGCACACACCAGTCTCTTTACGGTAACTTTCTCCTGCAGTTTATCAAGAAGCTCCAGAGTCCTGGCCATCCTGTCCTCAGATTCACTTTTAAAGGTCTGCTGCATAAGGATACGCCAGCTCTCTGCACTGTCCGTATCCTCAACGAATGTCTCGTCCGTACCGGAACGCTTTATCTCGCACATCACCTTCAGAGGCGCCGAAACATTGGTATTTATCCCGTATTTCCCTGACCAGGGCGTACCATATATAAACACCCCGTCATTTTTTATCTTAATAAGCGGCTTGTCATCATTTATCATAACAATCCGGTCACCAAAAGTCTTTTGCCAAATAGCCGCATGTGTAGACTTACCCACTCCGCTGTCGGCAAGAAACAGTATTCCGTTCCCGTCTGCGGAAAGCGCCGAACCGTGGATAAGGAGAACATCTCTTTCCGGCATAAACGCAGCTATCTTCCTGTAGATCGCCAGAAGCTCCAAATAATAATCCGGATAATCTTCAGGGATATCAAAGGCGTTTTCTTCTCCGGTCTCCCTCTCGTACTCTATATCTTCCTGTCGGATCACTATCTCTTCATCAGCCGCCTTGTCCGTTATATAATCCCTGCAAAAATCAAATGCGCAGTCATATAACGGCTTAATGTTGAACACTTCACCCGCCAGTTCAATATTAAAATCCCTGTCTGTCAAAAAAACCTCCTTAAAAAACAAACCCCCTGATCCTTAAAAGGACCAGAGGGAAATCTGCAGCTTGTATATATGCGAACTGTCAGAGATCATGCGTTGTACTGGTAATCCTTATCGCACTCTCCCGGCTCGTTGCATGCGCAATCATAACAGTTGCTCTTTGTGATGATATCTCTCTCATCGATCTCGAGAATCTCCATATCCATTGCTACATACTTTTTCTTTGACTCCATATCGCACCCCTTTGATCCGCATTTTTAAAATCTGTAAATATGTATAACACTATATATCAGAACTACCTTTCTGTCAACAGATTTCATTATCCGAAACAGCCGTCAGTTCTACATTTTTTGCCCCTTTTCGATTAATTAATTCCCAATTTTTCAATATCTGACTTTCTTTTCTTAACGTGAATTCTCTCTGCTCAAACTCATCGCAGGGATGTGACACGGGACATCCTTCCAGGCGGTAACACACCGGCCTGACGGTACATTTTCCGCAGAGATCTCCATCCGGCATTCTTTCTTTCCATCCTTTGGAAAGTTCATCATCTTTTCCCGAGTCTATATCTCCCACAAGCCTGTCAAATATAAAATGTTCACACTTCATAAGCTTACCGGACGGACTGATCCCTATATGATTATCGTTATCTGCCATACATCCGCCGGTGCGGGTATGTATATTTTTTATCTTAGGACGATCAAGACCGCTGTCTGCGATTTTTTTTGCCGCAATGATCAGCTTTTCCGACAGGTCTTTCTTTAATGTAACATCATCTTTTTCCAGTTCCTGGAAAAGCCCGCTGACATAGGCGCTTACATTTTCATTTTCCGAAAACCCGGCGGAGAGTTCATCAATAAGCTTTAACGTGTCATCAAAATTGCCGGCTCCCATGTTCAGTCTGATATTAACCCGCACACCTGCGTCAGCAAGATTCCGGATGTTTTTTAAAACTCTCTCATAGGGATCATCCTCCGCATCTGTATAAGCCTTGACCTTGTTGTATATTTTTTTTGTTCCGTCCAGGGTTATCTGGATGTTTTTCAGATTCCAATCTATTACCGACTTTTCAATCTGTTCCTCATCAAAAAGATAACCGTTACTTGTCATTACTGACGCATACCCAATGCCTCTGTCTTTAAGCCCTCTGCAGATGATATCCATAACCTCTGTATTCATCATGGGCTCCCCGCCAAACCAGGCAAGAGTCACCTCACCTTCACCACGTACTTTTTCGATAAACCCAACTGTTTTTTCCGCATTTTCCCGTGACATGTTTTCTTTTTTAATGCCTGCTTCATAACAGTAAAAACATCTTGCATTACAATCAGTGGTCGTCAGTATCTTAAAGGAGTTGATACCCTTTTTATAATCAAAAAGCTTCATGGCACTTCTTAGTTCTTCAAGAAGCTGTACATCGTTGCTGTCTTCCGGGACCAGAAACCAGTCGGCGATAAGTTCGGGCTTCAGATCTTTCGTATCATGATCTTCACCGGGTTCCATTACCAGCGTTTTCCCCGTCATATAGTTGTGCAGAAGTCTTTCTTCTCCCACGTCGATATACCCACACCATGAAAGCAGGCGGTATGAAGTATCTTCCTCATACCCCTGCTTTCCCAGTATCTTTCCGATCATGCTGTCTGTTTCAATAAGAGTCTTCATATTTACCCGCTTATGGCATTTATGCTCTTTAACTTTTCAAGTACCTCATCGAGATCTTTCGCCATCACATCTTCCGGCGCATCGTAGGTGTTTTTAAGCTTTTCAAGGATCTCATCCCTTGTGGTCTCTTCCTTGAGACAGTTAACCACAAATGCTGCGGTGGAATTACTCCTTACGATTCCGCGGAAGTCAGTGTCCGCATTTCCAAGGGGCACCATCACCTGTCCCTTTGCTATCTTCTGGGTACAAAATCCTTCTTTTAACTTCATCCTTAAATCTCCTTAACAGGTAAATTGTGTTATAATCAATCATAGTTTTTTTAGAAAAATTGTCAACAGGTCACACCCATGGAACACACATTAAAAAGAACATCGAAAAAATTATTATATCTGCTTGCCTGCGCATTAAATGAGAAAATTCCGGAGATAAAAACTATTTCCGAAACAGACAGCGACAGGCTTTTTTCTCTTGCCCATATGCACGGAGTGACATCCATGGTCGCACATGCCATCACATCACAGGAAGACCACGACAGCATCTTTAAAAAAAGCAACCTGGAAAAATGGAAAAAGGCGGCTGATTCCGCTTTTAAAAAACGTGCACTACTTGATATGGAACGCAGCATCATTCTTCTTGATATGGATCGTTTAGGTATATGGTACTGCCCCCTCAAAGGCATAATCATCCAGGATCTATATCCCGAATACGGAATGCGTGAAATGGCGGATAACGACATACTCTTTGACGAAAGCAGGCGTGAAGAAGTAATAAAATATATGCAGTCGCACGGCTACAGTCTTGATTTTGAAGGGGTTACCAATCACGATGAATTCGTCAAAGAGCCGGTTTATAATTTCGAATTTCACACAAGACTTTTCATGCATACATTCAGTACTGTCTTTACGGATTATTACGACAGGGTCAGGGACAGACTGTTAAAAGACGATGATAAAGAATTCGGATATCATTTTTCAGACGATGACTTTTACATATATTTCACGGCACATGCATATAAGCACTATAAGGAAGGCGGCACAGGATTTAAGACGCTCACGGACTTTTTCGTTCTTAATAAAAAATATGCTGAAAGCCTTGACCGTACATACATCAGTCGCGAATTGAACATACTGGGGATAAGTGAATTTGAGGGATCAATGCGCCTGCTATCTGAAAAGCTCTTCAAGGATCCCGACAACATATTTCACGAAATCAGCAATCTTTCCGATAAAGAAAAAGAACTGCTGGCTTTTATATCCCGCTCCGGTGCATACGGCACGGACGAACAGCGTGTCAAAGAAAAAGTTGCGCGGGTTACAGGTGCTGAAGACGGAAAACTCACGGGTACGGACAGGCTTAAATATTTTGCCTCAAGGCTGTTCCCGGATATGAACTACTACAAGGAGGCGCACCCGTTTCTTTATAAGAACAAAGCGTTGATCCCTTTTTTTGTGGTATTCAGAGCCGCATACCGTCCTGTGGTCAATCGCAGAAAATTACTTGAAGAACTGCGGACTGTTTTAAGGATGTAAAAAAACACAGCCATAGGCTCTGTGCTTGCAAATAACGTCGACCGTGCTTCACCTTTCCAAACTGTAGAATCCGGTCCTAAAGAATTTAAAGATTGACCTAAATCGTTTGAACACGAACAAAAAGCATGAATGCTGCTTTAAAATCATCATTTGCATCACTCTCCTGGCAGCCACGCTTTTTGTTCGTAAACGATTTAAGCCAATCTTAATTCTTTGGACCGCCTTCTAATGTTCGGAAAGATGAACACGTCGCCGTTTATTGCAAGATACAGAGCCCTACTGTAACTTTATATTCAGACACTACAGTCCCCGTCTGCCATATATCGTACTCAAGTTCAATACGCGGCAGCCCGCTTCCCTCATCCCTTAAAAGCTTGTATTTTTTAGTGGACACATCCATGCATATTTTCCCGTGCGGCGTCACATACTCTAAAATGTCGGCCACGCCTTCTCCAAACTCCAGTTCATTTGAAAAGGAGCGTCCGTTAATATCCACGCTCCTCGTCCATTTCATATTATCATCTCTGATCTTCAACAGATGCTTTGTTTTCGTCTCAGCTTCCGTAAAAGAGATATTCTCCGAAACGCCTGTCTTTCTGTAATGACCTTCGTATTCGGAGATTTCCTTTATCCCGTCCTGAGTCCTCTCGTATTTTATCTTAACCTTCATGTCTTTGTATCGCTCCGGCTATATCCTTTTCCTGATTTGCGATGTGCTGTCTCATTGCTTTCTTCGCACCATCCCTGTCCTTCTTTGAGATAAATCCTATGATGCGTTCATGCTCCTCGATAAGCTCGTTACGGGCCTGATCATTTTTAATATATTCAAGCCTGTATCTGTAGATCTGCTCTCGAAGGTTATTTATTATCTGTATCAGCCTTTTGTTCCCGGTGGCTTTGTAAATAATGTCGTGAAAACGCACATCCGCATCGGCTATGATAAGAAGTTCGTCGGATCTTACAGCGGCCTCAAACACCTTGTTTGCTTTTTTCAATTCTTCGATCCAGCTGTCGTCATCCTTTGCGCAGCAAAGCTCCACAGCAAGCTCCTCAAGGCTTCCTCTTACCTCTAAAACATCCTGCATATCTTTTATTGTGATGCTTGCAACCTCGGCCCCTCTTCTTGGTTTCATGGAAACAAGACCTTCCAGTTCCAGCTTCCGTATGGCTTCACGGACAGGTGTCCTGCTTACCCCAAGCTGGTCTGCAAGCTGTATCTCCATAAGGCGTTCTCCCGGCTGCAGATCACCCTGAAGTATCGCCTGTCTCAGTCTTAAAAAGACAACTTCCCGCAAAGGAAGGTTGGATGTAGCATCCAGTCGCATATCTTCTTTCATATCACATCACCGGTATCAGCGGATCTTTGTTAAAAAGACCTCTGCATCTTTAAATCTTTCTTTCATGGCATCTGCGCACTCCGCTGCGCTTTCCTCATCTTTGAATATCCCATATACACTGGGGCCACTGCCGCTCATCAGTGATCTGAGGGCTCCGTTTTCCTCGAGGGCTGTTTTTATATCACCTATTACCGGATGCTCCCTGACCATAACTCTCTCAAAAGTATTTCCCATATATCCGACTATCTCCTCTATAGGCGCCGCTTCATGGAGAGCATCCACAAGGCTGTCTATTTCCGGGTGATATAACGACTCCTCGCTATCAAGGGCACTGTATGCTTTTGCGGTAGATATCCCCAGATCAATGGGTTTTACTATAACAAGATGTGTCTTAGGAAAACCAAGGAGCGGATTTATCTTTTCTCCCCTTCCTCCTGCATATGCGGTCCATCCGAATATACAAAAAGGAACGTCAGAACCGACTCTTGTTCCTATCTGCATAAGTCTGTCTCTGGAAAGGCCTGTATTAAAAAGAATATTCATCCCTTTAAGGACTGCTGCCGCATCGGCGCTTCCGCCTCCAAGACCCGCTGAAACAGGGATTCTTTTTTGAATGATGATATCAACGCCGAATTCCCAGTCATCAAACTCATCGGAAAATTCGGAGTTGAATTCATTTCTGAACTCCTCGGCAGCTTTATATGCCAGGTTGTCACTGCCTGAAGGTATCTTATCGTTGTCTGATACCACGGTAATGACACTGTCTTCCCTTTTTTTAAGGATGATCGTATCACAGATGTCTATTGTCTGCATAACCATTCGCACATCATGATACCCGTCATCCCTTATTCCCCGGACATCAAGTCCTATATTTATCTTTGCATATGCTTCAACTGAAATACTGTCCATATGACACCTCTGTTTAATCTAAATTTGCATTAATGTAATCAACAATCCTTCCCGCTGTTTCGTCACATATCTCATGAGTCTTTGCCTCAACCATAACACGTACAACAGGCTCCGTTCCGCTTTTTCTGACAAATACCCTTCCGTCTTCACCAAGGGCATCCTGTTCTTTTTTTATCAGATCAAGAAGTCCTTTGTCTTCCATAGCAGCCACTTTGTCCTTAACGCGGACATTTTTTAAAACCTGTGGGAATATCTCAAGCTGACCCGCAAGCTGACCTATGGTAGTCTTTTTTGCTATCATCAGCTCCATAACTTTGAGTGCAGTTATCAGGCCGTCTCCCGTAGTGGAATATTTTGAGAAAACTATATGGCCCGACTGTTCACCTCCGAGCACATACCCGTTCCTTGCCATACATGCCCTTACATATTTATCCCCAACATCCGTCTTCTCATAATTGATATCAAGCTTGGCCAACGCCTTGAAAAGACCGATATTTGACATAACCGTGGTTACCACGGTATTACCTATAAGTTTGTTTCTGTCTTTCAGATACTGACTGTACATAAAGAGGATATGATCCCCCGTAATTATGTTGCCTTCTTCGTCCACCGCAAGACATCTGTCCGCATCACCGTCAAAAGCAAATCCTATATTCAGCCCTTTATCAACAACAAGCTTTTGCAGATCTTCCATGTGGGTTGAACCGCAGTCCTTGTTTATGTTAAGACCGTTAGGCTCAGCATGTATAAGAAAAACTTCAGCTCCCAGAGTTTCAAAAAGACTCTTAGCTATACTCCAAGCGCTTCCGTTAGCGGCATCTATGCCCACCTTATATCCTCTGAAAGAGAACTTAGCTAGTCCCATAAGATATCCAACATATCTGTTCCTTGCGTTTACATAGTCCACCGTGGCACCGATCTTGTCTCCCACAGCCAGTTCCAAGGTATCTTCTTTTGAATCGATATATTCTTCTATTTCATCAATAAGCTTATCATCTATCTTTTCTCCGTCTTTGTTGATAAGTTTTATTCCGTTGTCATGAAAGGGATTGTGGCTCGCAGATATCATAATGCCACAGTCCAGACCGTCAACTCTTGTAACATAAGCTACGCTGGGAGTCGTTGTAACATGCAGGAGATAGGCATTGGCTCCCGAAGCCGCAAGTCCGGCTGCAAGGGCATACTCAAACATGTAACTGCTCAGTCTCGTATCTTTTCCGATGGCTATATGGGCTTTTCCGTCATCATGCTGCTTTCCGAAAAAATAACCCAGATATCTTCCTACTTTGTAGGCGTGCTCTACTCTCAGGGTAACGTTTGCTTCTCCCCGAAATCCGTCTGTTCCGAAATATTTGCCCATTTTTATCCGCCTTTCCTATCAGCCTTTGTATCCTTCCGGATTATTCTTTTGCCAGTTCCATGCATCAGCACACATTTTCTCTATATTGCGCTCCGCTTTCCATCCCATTTCTTTCTCTGCCTTGGAGGCGTCGCAATACATGACTGCCACATCCCCGGGTCTTCTGTCGGTGATCTCATAAGGAACCTTTACGCCGTTTGCTTCTTCAAAAGCCTTTACAAGTTCCAGCACTGATGTGCCCTTACCCGTACCCAGGTTGTAGATAATGACGCCCGTATCTGCGGGAACCTCACCATCCGGAAGCACTCCTATCTTTTTTAAAGCTTTAACATGTCCGTCCGCAAGATCCGTTACATGTATGAAATCCCTGATACCGGAACAGTCCGGCGTATCATAATCATCTCCGAAAACATGAAGGATATCTCTTTTACCTACTGCCACCTGGGTAATGTAAGGCATAAGGTTGTTCGGTATACCTTCCGGATCCTCACCTATCCTTCCGCTCTCGTGGGCCCCAACGGGATTAAAATATCTTAGAAGAACAGCTGTCATCTCACTGTCTGCTTTGGATGTATCAATAAGTATGTCTTCAAATATGGACTTGGTCCTTCCGTAAGGATTAGTCGTCTCACCTTTTGGAAAACCCTCCGTGATCGGCATGGTCTCAGGCTCGCCGTAAACAGTAGCAGATGATGAAAAGATGATCTTCTTCACACCGTTTTTGATCAGAACGTCAAGCATCTTTATTGATCCGATAACGTTGTTCTTAAAATACATAAGAGGTTTTTCAACCGACTCTCCGACAGCTTTCAGACCTGCAAAATGCATACATGCATTGATGTTGTTTTCCTTTAATATCTTATCCATCAACTCACAGTCAGCGATATCACCCTCATAGAGTTTGATGGACTTTCCCGTAAGTTCTTCTACTCTCTCAATAGCCTTTTTATCGGAGTTGCAAAAATTATCTATTACCACATATTCATACCCTGCTTTTGAAAGCTCCACCAGTGTATGAGTTCCTATATATCCGGCTCCGCCGGTAACTAAAATCGCCATAATAACCTCCTGACTTTTGCTAACTATTTATTATAGCACATTATTCAACCCCTACAACAAGATCAAACTTTTTAGCAATGGTCTGCAGATACTTATTATCCTTTCCTGCCACGGCAAGCACCGGGGCATAGGCATCCCTGCCGCTTATATTAAACATAAAAGGCTTATGACCGAAATATTTTACATAATCTTTTACAAAATCTTTTATCCCTTTTTGGATCCTGCCGATCCCGTCAGGATTTTTTTCTGCTTTACCGAAAACAAAAAGGGGCTCACCTTTTTCATCCACATCAAATCCTGTCAGCTGCTTTGTTTGTGATGACAAAAGAAGCTCCCAGAATACATTGAAATATCTGTTGGGGTCATGTTTTTTTAACAGGTCTCTGTTCAGACTCTGGGAATACATATATGACACAAGCTTTCCGGTCTGCAGAAAGACTTCACTTGCATCCGGCTCCGAATTATGAATGGTATTTGTCCCCGCGACGATACCTGTGATATCGCAGTCCATCCCCCACTCATCTTTACAAAGTGTTGCCAGGGCGACGGCACCGCTTCCGGCCCATCCGATATCCACTGCACAAACTTTTTTGCAGCCTTCGGTCTCTTTTGTTATATATCTTCCCGCACCTTCCGACTGTGGCTCATACGCTTTAACAATCTCTTCAAAATGCGCATTCAAAAAACTCTTTAACGTGTCCGAGTTCCTGTGGGTCAGCTGTTCACCAAGGCTCAGGCCCGTACTTTTCCACTCCGGTTTTTCGGCCATGAACCCCAGTTCCATGGACTCAAGAACTTCCCTGACAGACACGGACTGGTTAACCTTATTATATATATATCTTTTGAAATAATCGTATCTGTTCTTCTTTATCATAAGCTTTGTTCCCACAGCCCTTGACCAGTACAGATATGAAATGTTGTCTTCGGGGAAAAGCTTTTCATATACCTGCTTTAAGATATCTCCATCCCTTGCAAGGAATAATAGCTTGTCCATATCATTTGCCTTGTAATATCTGTGTATAAAATGGCAGTACCCCAGAACAAAAAGACCTCCGTAAATATATCCGTATTCATATTCAATGGAGTATCTGTTCAGACCGTTGTAGAGTCTTTTATTTACCACACCTCTGTAGGCGCCTCCTGTGATGGGACTCATGTCGTAAGGACGGCAGCCAAACGCCTCTTTGTCCGCATTGGGATAATAATGGGTTTCAAATCCGGCTTCCTTTGCTCTGTCAACATCGCTGACCTTGTTATCCCCCACATGTATGAAGCTCTTTCCCGGATAGTCCTTTTTTATTTTTTTGTAAAGCCTTCCGTCAGATTTGCTGCAGCCATGTTCGCAGGATACATACAATTTATCAAAGCCGGTAAACCCGTTCTTTTCAAGCATGCTTCTTAAAAAATCCGACGGCAGATATATATCGGAAGTAATGACTATAGTCTTTCCCGCTTCCTTTATCCCGTCGTAGATCTTTTTCATGTAAGGGTTTGCAAAACAATATTCGGACTCTGTCTCCAGTTCGGTCTTAATACCCGCATCCGAAGGTATACCCGTTTCCTTTTCCATCCTTGCCCAGATATCCTCAAGAGTGACTTCGTTGGTGCCATGGGTATTTAACTTATCCCGGCGGGACAAAAATTCCTGCTCTGTTCTGATCCTTTTGAAGTCAAGAAAGTCCAGTTTCTCCCCTACCATAAAAAACACATCCGTAGGCTCGGAAAAGGGTCTGAAGATAAGGGTGTCAAATATATCGAAAGATATAACATCAAACTGTGATAATCTGCTTATCACCTTATCAGCGCTTCCTCTTTCTGCAGCCGCCTTTGCCGATTCGCTAACATTTAGCGGAACTTTCCTGTCCTCATATACACTGATGTTGGCCGGCATATCCAGATCTTTTTTTCGCAGTATATAGTACTGCGCGTTCATCTCCAAAAGTTTGGCATAGGAATAAATGCGCCCTTTCTGATCTGCATTATCGTGCAGCCTGTGGTAACGCTCCCTTATTCCGCTGTGTCTGTTTACAAGAAGATCATATATTTTCATCCGCATAATCTGCTACCCGCTTTTCCTTTGACCATAGTCTGTATTCTTTTACCGCTTTTTTCAGTTCCTTAATTGCCGTGCTTTCAGTTCTTGCACGTTTAAATTCGTTTATCTTACCGTAAGGCAGCTTCACCGCCAGACGCAACACCCTTTTATTAATGGCTTCCACTGACCTTTTATCAAGGAGTTCCCGGTGCAGCCTGCCGCCGTCCGCATTATATACCCACCCGGGTCCTTTCAGGAAATGCTCCATGGCAAGAAGTGCCATGTTCTCTGAATCAATGTCATGATTGTCTCTGTAAAGATCAAGCTTTTTACGCCATTTTTTAAGTATATCCGAGGCGGCTCTTACAGTCTTTTCCCCGTCATATCCCAAACTGTTTACGATCATGGAATTCCTTATGTCATAATAAGCCGCCGTGCTCGTACCCCTTCTGAGCGGGCTTTCATGCCACACCTGTATCCCGTTTAAGATAACGGGCTCTTTCCCCTGTCTTAATCCGTACTCCACATCGTCGCAGTGCAAAAACAAGGGAAGAGGGTCATTTACTTTTGCAAAGGCGTAGGGCACGCAGGAAAACCAGAACCCGCCGTACTCACCGCCCTGTGCATCGTTTATCTCAGGAAGATTCTCGCGCCTCCTCATGTCCATGCTGCCGCCCACATGTCTTATATCTCCGCCGTTCCATACCTCAGCCGCAGTGTGCTGCACCCATGGCTCCTCCAAAAGAAACATTCGGCCGGCGATATTTCTGTCCCTGTATTCCGGTTTCAAAAAAGAAAGAAGGGCATGAGTCCTTTTTACGGTTTCGGCATTTACACAGGCATCATCATCAAGAAAGATCACATTGGAAAAATTCTTTTCATCATTATCTTTCCTTATGAGTTCCAGCCCCCTGGTAAATCCCCCGGCTCCTCCCGTATTTTCATTTTGAACAATGGTAAGGTTCTCTTCTTTTTTCTCTGTGATCTCTTTTTTATTATCCACCACATACAGCGACAGATCTTTTAAGCCTGACAGTCTGTCTATGGTTGCAAGAACCTCTCCTGTTCTCCCGTAAGTACATATCACCGCAGCCAGCTTTACAGGATGTGCATGTGTATCTGAAACCGAAAAACACAGGCTTTTTATCAGGAACTCACCTTCTGCTTCCGCCTCAACCTGCAGGTATCCCGCACCGTCTTTAATATCAAAATGCAATTCTGCCTTACCATCTGATGAAGCATCAAAGTGCCTGAGGGCCACTTCCTTTTTTTTACCCGTATCCATAAAGAATACTCTGACCGTACCTTCCCCCGTACATTCCGCTTCCAGATATACATCCTCCACACAGGTAAGCTCCCGCCATTTTTTCAGATCAAAGATATTCATATAAGTATCAAATGATACATGCACTCCTGCCGGGATATGCAGACCCTTATCCCCCGGCATGTCCGCCGGATCAATGTCTCCCCGGACCCTGAAAAAGAGTTCATTGTCTTTGCATATATCATCCGAAAATAAAATGTTTTGCAGGATCATCCTTCTTCCTCCAGCTTCCTGAAATACTCCGACCAAAACTCCTCGGAATGAAGTTCTTTTGCGGCGGCTCTGTAGGCAGCGGCCACACTGTCATTTTCTGCCATGTAGCGGGCTTCCAGCTTCGAAAAGCGTTTCATTATATCTTTAAACTTTGATAAGTCTCTTTTATATACAGCATATGTTCCGGCTTTGGCATCTATGGAGTAAACCTCTTTTGCAAAGAACTGCTTTTCCACACAATACTTCCAGCCCTTTTCGATAACACCTTTTCTGCTCACAGGAACACGTGAGATAAATTTTTGTCCGTTACAGGTGTAGTCATAGATAAATTTTTTAAAACTGCCCAGGTCGTACCTTTTTTTAAGCTTCTTAAATCCGGTAAGCTCTGTCACTTCTTTAGTCAGCGGACGGTACTCATTATCCATGGTCTTTATCTCCGGCAAAAGCTTTGACGGATTTACATTCTTTAAAAACTCGGGGCCTTTCAGATAATCTTCAATGGCTCTGAGAACAAGACCTGCTCCTTTATAATTGTATTTGTAGATCTCGTTATTAAATACATCTTTCACCATCTGAAAAACATTACACTTTTTTAACTCATCATAAATGGCGCTTAATATAAGCTCATTTCTCATTCCCAGATAATATTCATTAAATCCGGAAAACCTGACCGTAAATCCTTCATGCCTTACACCTATGGCATTCATTGTAATTATCCCGGATCTGTTTCTGAGGGAATATTCCACATCATCATCCCGGATAAAAAAAGGCATGGGAAGATTGTCCGGCTTCGCAACAGACATAGGTATACAGCAAAACCACCATGCGCTGTAATGCATTACCGAATAAGGTATTTCTGTCTCATTTGCAATCACACGACTGAGAAACTTCATGTTCATATCTGTCTTAAAGCCCCCGAGCTTACCGTTTACCCCAATACATCCCAAGTCTTCAAGCTGTATATACGGCTTATCTTCCGGAAGCATGGCACCTGCAATAAAATTTTCCTTAAACTCATCTTTTACAATACAAAGAAGCGCATATATCCTCTCAAAACTTCCCGGAATGAACTCTATGTCGTCATCGGTAAGAATGATGTGGGTAGGTTTATCTTTATAATGATTAACCTCTATCATCCCCCGGGCAAATCCGCCGGAGCCTCCCGTATTCGGATTGTGCACAACCCTTACCTTATCGTTTTCAAAAGATTCAAGTTCCTTTGAGTTCCCGTTGTCTACTATGAGCCATCTGAAATGGGGTGCCAGCCTTTCATCTGAAAAGATCAGATCATTTAAAACTGCATAGTTTTTCTCTATGTAATACTCTTTTTTATAAGTGGTGGTTATGATATCGATCTTAGGCTCTTTGACAAATTCCGACTCCGCTTCAGCGTAATACGCTCCGTCAAAGATAATGGTATCCTCTATAGGCACTACCGTAAAAGAAACTATGTTATATCTTCCTTTTGGGATTTCTATCTTAATGGTGCTCTTTTTTTTATATTCATATTCCCGGGAAAATAACTTTCTTTTTATTATCTTTTTTTCTCCGGTATTATAACCGTAAAGTTCAATACGGAATAAACCCCTCATCTTCAGTTCCAGGAAAAACCTGTCCGCTATGGTATATCTCATCCATTTGGCAAGAGAGAAGGCGTTATAAAATGTACTGAAATCGCACTTTCCTCTTTCAATATCATATCCAAGCTTTTGCCCGTTCCACACGGGTCTTTCCCCGCGAAAGATAAGCTCCTGAACCTCATTTTCAGCAGCGTCTTTGGGAAGGATTAACTTATATAATAATATTTTTTCACTCATGTATTTATTTTATTGTTTTTTCCCGTAATATTCAATAAAAAAATGTTTTCTGTTTTGTTATTTTTACGATATAATGAATCAGAAGTGTTTGCATATAATATATTCTCTACGGAGGTTTCTATGAAAAAGATAAGTAAAAGAATAATGATCGTTCCGCTTCTTTTGAGTGCGGGCATAAGTCTGTTTCCATTAAACGTAGGCGCCGAGGCAGTCCCTGATACTTCTGCATCTGAAAGTACAGGTTGGATCAAAGAGGCCGGCAAATGGAAATATATTAATTCCAATGGAGATTCTCTTGTGGGGTGGCACTACGTCCCAGTTAAGAACGCCCCGGAAAAAAGCGACTGGTTCTTATTTGATTCAGACGGTCATATGGTAACATTCCGGTACGGCAAACCGGATGAGATCTTCGGGACCATGATAGATGACCCAAAGAGCGACTTAGAGCCGGCCGTTATAAAAAACGGCTGGTATGAAGTCGAGGGAAAAGACGGTTATTACCTTGATACAACCATGACAGGCGACTACCGTATCTCAAAATATTCCAACGGCACATGGACTTATCTTGATACCGCCGGAGTAAGCGAAAACGGTGGCAAGCTCTCCACTAATGATAAAAATGACGAGAATACTCAAAAGTGGTGGATATCCGCAAACAACGACGGTTCCTATATGCTCCTTAATGAGGCAACCGGTCTTCAGCTTGCTTTAAACGGTAATGACTTGTCCGGATACAAAGGCACAGACAAAAAAAGCATACACCTTAAGAGAGCAGGCGCCCGTCCCGAATATTACGGCGCAGCAGGAGACGGTGTAACCGATGATACAGAAGCGATAATCCGTACTATCAATGCTAATCCCGTTGTGGAATTTAAGAAACGATATAACACATCTAAAACTATTACGGTAGAAAAAGACAATATGACCTTTATCGGAAGTGACAGCGGCATGATCGTTACCCATCCTAATTTTTTCACTTTTCGCGTAAAGGGCAAAAACGTCACATTTGACGGAGTGAACTTTATGGGAAGTTATACAAGAAATGAATCTTCAGATTATTCATGCATTGATTTCCGTACGGAGAAAGATGATGAGGACGTGGTGGATTATAATGCTTTAATTAACAATTGTAAGTTTATAAATACAGGACTCCGCGGTATACATATCCATTCAGAAAGAGTTTCAAAAAGTGACTATACCCCCCTTCGTATAGCAAGTAACTTCACCATAAAAGACTGTACATTTGACGGGCATAAGATAGGCGTTTGCTGCAGCGGACCTGATAATGTTGTGGTAGACCACTGCAACTTCAGCAACGCATACTACGAACATATAACGTTTGACTGGAGGAGCAGACACTGCAAAGCGATCAACAACACATTCAACGGACTTGAAGGTGGTATCGGAGCGATAGGTGTAGATTCTGCCGAAGACATCGAGATAAGGGGCAATGATTTCTACTACTCAGTTCTTTACGGTATAACTCTTAGTTCTGAAACTAGAACAAATAAAAATATAACAATTGCTGACAATACATTTACATACACCGGTGGAAAAGCCGGAGTCAACTTTGGAACGTATGGTAAGAACGGAGCTTCCGCAGAAGATGTTCTAATAGAAAACAATACCTTTAACACTAAGAATTCGTTTTCCATAGCAGTTTATTCTGCAGGGAAAAATGTTGTTTTCTCAGGTAATAAGTATAATGGTAATACTCCGTCTGTTTTCGATTCATCCGCTCAAATCGTAAAAGACTATTAAATCAATTTCTACTCTCTGCAACAAAAAACTGTTTCCTCAAATATTTTTAACAAAAAAGAACCCTTAACGGGTTCTTTTTAGTTACGAAATACTTTTTAACGTGGGGAAGAGCAATACATCCCTTATGCTGTTCTCATTTGTAAGCAGCATCACAAGCCTGTCGATACCGATACCCACACCGCCTGTTGGAGGCATGCCGTAAGCAAGGGCATTTAAGAAATCCTCATCCAAAGACTGTGCCTCATCGTCACCTGCCGCCTTCAGAGCCTCCTGAGCCTCAAAGCGCTGTCTCTGGTCAATCGGATCATTAAGCTCGGAGTAGGCATTTGCAAGCTCGCGTCCTGCCACAAAAAGCTCAAATCTTTCCGTAAGACCGTTAGATCCCGGCTTTTTCTTGGTAAGAGGTGATATCTCTATTGGGTGGTCAAGCACGAATGTAGGCTGTATAAGTTTCTCCTCGCAGAACTCCTCAAAGAAAAGACTGAGTATATCTCCTCTTTCATGCCTATCCTCAAACTCCACGCCCTTTTCTTTTGCTATGGCTTTTGCTGCAGCCGTATCCGGGATCTGGTCAAAGTCCACTCCGGCATATTTCTTAACAGCCTCGGTCATGGTTATCTTTTCAAAAGGCGATTCGAAATCAAGAGTGATCACTTCACCATCTTCCTCATCTTTTTTTCCGTAGGGAACCTTTGCCGTTCCGTTTACCTTTTTACAAACCTCACGGATAAGACTTTCCGTGATCTCCATCATACCGTTATAGTCGGTATATGCCTGATAAAGCTCAAGAAGGGTAAACTCAGGATTATGTCTGGTATCCACCCCCTCATTTCTGAAAACCCTTCCTATCTCGTATACTCTCTCAAGACCTCCCACAATAAGTCTCTTAAGATACAACTCAAGAGATATCCTGAGATTGATATCCTGATCAAGAGCATTATAATGGGTCATGAAGGGCCTTGCCGCAGCGCCTCCCGCATTTTCCACAAGAAGGGGAGTCTCAACTTCTATGAAATCCCTTCCGTTCAGGAAGTTCCTGATCTCAGCCAGTATCTGAGATCTCTTTATAAATGTCCCACGAACCTCGGGGTTTACGATCAGGTCTACATATCTCTGACGGTATCTCTGGTCGGTATCTTTAAGACCATGGAATTTCTCGGGGAGTACCTGAAGACTCTTTACAAGAAGAGTGATCTCGGAAACATGGATGGATATCTCTCCCGTCTTTGTTTTAAATACACTTCCTTTTACACCCACGATATCGCCTATATCAAACTTTTTAAAAGCTTTATAAGGATCTTCTCCTATCTCGTCTCGTGCAACATAAAGCTGGATATTTCCGTTCCGGTCCGCAACATTGGCAAACGAAGCCTTTCCCATAACACGTCGTGACATCATACGCCCGGCAACGGATACTTCTTTTCCTTCAAAAGAATCATAATCTGCCTTTATCTCATCAGTATGACATGTAACATCAAAGCTTGTTATCTCAAAAGGGTCTTTCCCCTCCTGCTGCAATACTTCAAGCTTATCCATCCTGTTCTTGATCTGTTCATTGATGTCAGGCATCTGAGCGTTGTTATTATCTGCCACTTTCTTTACCCCTTTAAAATCAGTTCTTTACGGCAACTATCTTATATTCTATCTCTCCCGCAGGAGCAGCTACCTTTACAATGTCGCCTTTTTTCTTGCCCATAAGAGCCGCCCCTAAAGGAGACTCATTTGAGATCTTATTATCAAGCACGCTTGCCTCCGACGAGCCCACGATCTCATACTGAATGTCTTCGTCGTATTCCATATCGTGAAGCGTAACGAGACTTTCCATCTTAACCTTCGTCTTGTTCTTTGAATCAACCTCGACTATCTCACAGTTCTTTAAGATCTTTTCAAGCTCTGCGATCTCCGCTTCCATGTCTCTTTGCTCGTCTTTGGCAGCATCATACTCGGCATTCTCCGATAAGTCTCCCTGCTCTCTTGCTTCCTTTAACTTCTCGGCGATCTCTTTTCTTCTCTCAACCTTGAGATACTCCAGTCTCTCAAGCTTTTCATCATAACCTTTTTTTGTAAGGTACTGCTTTTCTTCTTCCATGTTCCTATCCTCACTTTGTTGCTTTTCTTTTTTTTTGATATGTAGACTATACTAATTTCAAGATTATATACTTTCACCTCATAAGTGTCAAACCGTTTTTCTTATATAAGGATTGACTTAAAACCACGTTATATCACCTTCAGGATAGCTGTAAGATCTTCAAGACTTTCACATGAATTGATGTTTCTGCGCAGGTCTGCCGCATGCTTCATACCCGCCGTATACCAGCCGAAATGCTTGCGCATCTCCCTTACTGCAGTGTATTCGCCTTTGAAGCACGCCAACTCTCTTGCGTGCCTTAGCATCATCTCTTTTTTTACGTAGATACTCACTTCAGGAATTTCGACAGGTTCTGTTCCTGAAGTATCCCGCTGCATCAAACCGGCATTTTTAAGAGCATGGTAAATTTCGGAAAATATCCACGGATTCCCTCTGGCGGCTCTTCCTATCATCACGCCGTTGCATCCCGTCTGTTTCATGCACCTTACCGCCGACTCTCCGTCCCTGATATCTCCGTTTCCTATAACCGGAATACCCACCGCATCTTTTACCGCTGCGATAACAGACCAGTCCGCGTCCCCCGAATAATATTGTTCTCTGGTCCTTGCATGAACAGTCACCGCTTTTGCTCCTGAAGCCTCACATATCTTAGAAATCTCAACAGCATTTATATTATCCTTTGAAAATCCCGATCTTATCTTTACGGTAACGGGCTTGTTTACAGCCTTTGACATCTTACTTACTATCTCTTCCACCAGTTTGGGCTCTTTCATAAGTGCCGAACCCTCACCGTTATTTACAACCTTCGGTACCGGACAGCCCATATTTATATCTATCATCTCAAAGTCAAGCTCTTCGCACCTTTTTGCGATCTCCGCCATTATATCCGGATCGGAACCGAACAGTTGGACTGCCGCCGGTCTTTCTTTCTCATCTGTCTCAAGGAGCAGCTTTGTATTTTTATTGTTATAGAGGATAGCCTTGGCACTGATCAGCTCTGTCACCGTCATTCCGCATCCGAATTCCTTACAAATAAGCCTGTAAGGCAGATCCGTGACGCCTGCCATAGGAGCAAGCGCCACGGGAGCATTAATATTTATATTGCCTATCTTTAACATTATTCAATACCGATGAAAAACACTTTGTAAAACTTTTCCAGTGCCTCAAATAATTCAAACTTTTCTTTTTGTAACTCATGGACCAAAAGACCTGCACTCACCTCATCGTAAGTGATATCTTCTTCATCAGCGCTGGTCCTTACTAAAAGGTTCCCTTCTTCGTCAAACTCCAAAGAAATAATACCTCCGCACTCCTCCGTAAAGATTACGCACATGATCTGCAGTTCTTTTTGGATATTTGACGGAAGCTTCCCGAATTCCGGGTTAAAATAATACTTCTTATCGTATGCGCTGGCCGCGCACAGAGTTACATTTTCGCTCATGATCGTCTCCCTCTAAGACATTAAATCTGCCAAACACCCGGCAGGGGTATGCTTTACAGCCTTAACTTTATACTTTAACAATACAGCGGGCAGGATGTGTTTTTGCAGACCTTACGCTTGCGAGGGCATATAAACGCCTTCAAGGACTGCCGCACAGCAAGCGTACAGACTGCAAAAGCATATCCCTGCCCGCGGTAATCATACATTTTTAGTTAAAATCAGGATCCGCACCCAGCGTGGCAGCGATCACGGCCTTAATGGTGTGCATACGATTCTCCGCCTCTTCAAAGACAACAGACTGCTCACTCCTGAAAACCTCATCGCTTACTTCCATATCCTCCACTCCGAATCTTTCATGAAGATCCTGTGCCATGGTTGTATTCAGATCGTGGAATGAAGGAAGGCAGTGCATAAATATGGCATGAGGAGCCGCCTTTTTCATAAGTTCCGCATTTACCTGATAAGGCATCAGGTCATTTATCCTCTCTTCCCATTTTTCATAGGGCTCACCCATTGATACCCACACGTCCGTGTAGATAACATCTGCACCTTCTGCACAACTGATATCCGTGCTTCTGTTTATGGAGCCACCGCTTGATTTTGCCCACTCACTGCATTTTGCGGTAAGCTCCTCATCCGGGAAATATTTTTCATCGGATGCGCAGGCAGTAAAATGCATACCCATCTTTGCACTGGCCACCATCCATGAATTTCCCATGTTATAACGGGCATCTCCGAAATAAACCACTTTTTTACCGGCAAGCTCTCCCAGCTTTTCTTTTATAGTCAGCATGTCTGCAAGGAGCTGGGTTGGATGAAACTCGTTGGTCAGTCCGTTCCACACAGGTACGAAAGCGGCATCCGCTATCTGCTGCACCCTTTCCTGACCGAAGCCCCGGTATTCTATACCGTCAAACATGGTGGTCAGAACCTTTGCCGTATCCTCTATACTTTCCTTTTTCCCTATCTGTGAACCCGTGGAATCAAGATAAGTAGTACCCATGCCGAGATCATGAGCCGCCACCTCAAATGAACAGCGGGTACGTGTACTTGTCTTTTCAAATATAAGAGCGATATTCTTTCCTGTAAACGGCTGCCATACCTTTCCTGCCCTTTTCATGGCTTTCAGCCTTGCAGATAAGTTAAGCAGATAATCTATCTCTTCTTTTGTATAATCACAAAGAGTGAGAAAATCTCGTCCTTTTAAATCCATAACATTTTCCGTCCTTTTATAAATGTATAATTATGCTTTATTTTTGAATATTATAGCATATTTATTCATTTATGCAAGTTTGACTTTTCACCTGTTTACCTTATAATTACAGTAATGATAAAGCAAAAAGATGTGAAAGGAGCCCTACATGCACGAAATTCAGGAATCCGGAGAAATGTATCTTGAAACGATACTTATTCTTTCAAACCAAAAAGCAAACGTCCGATCCATAGACGTTGCTAATTACATGAATTACAGCAAGCCCAGCATCAGCCGGGGCATAGGCATCTTGAAAGATGACGGATACGTTACGGTTGATGACGGCGGATTTCTTAACCTTACCGAATCCGGAAGGGCCATAGCAGAAAAAATATATGAGAGACACCGCGTCCTTGCTGCTTTTTTTGAATCCATAGGAATAAGCGAAGAAACAGCCTCTGCCGATGCCTGCCGTATAGAGCACGTCATAAGCGACGAGACATTTTCCGCCATAAAAAAATTCATAGAACAAAATAAAGTGTAAACCGTCGCATACCGTGATTTACACTTCCAAACTGATCTAATCAGTCTAAAGAATTTTAAGACCGTCAATTTTGTTATGAACAAAAAATGCAAGCATAAATGCTGCTAAGCAGCTATGCTTGCATTTTTTATAACAAAACAGCCGGTCTTAATTCTTTGACTTATCATCTCAATGTTTGGAATTGCAAACACGGTATGCGACTATCTACACTTTATTTTTAATAGTCGTCATCTTCATCGTCTTCGGAATCATTGTAATCATTATAGTAGACGCTGTAATTGTCATAATATGAATTCTCATGTCCGGCAGTCGTGGTAGGCTCGGTACATACTTCCTCGTTCTTTACCTGCTCCATCATATCTTTTGCATTCTGAACGGTGTACAGATCAGGCATAGCAACATAAAGATAACTGAAAGGCTCGGAAAATGTAGTGCGGTTTTCTCCTTCACCTTCTACTGCATAGGAATCTATCCTCCATTCATCAGAACCGGATATCTCCATATTGATCATTTTCTTTATCAGGTCTTCGGGCATGGATGTCTGGAAAGAGTCAGCAAGTGTTGCAAAAAGGGTCTGATAGTTAGTAAGGAATTCCGGTGAAGAAGTCAGTTTCTTTACAACGGCTTCTATGATCGCCATGTGATCCTTTCCACGCTGGTTATCGCCTTCTATAAAAGCATGACGCTCTCTCGCAAAGAAAAGGGCTGCTTCGCCATTCAGATGGTTCATACCTTCCTCATATGTGTACTCCGGATTCAGGGTCGAAGTAAATTCATAATCCGACTTAACGTCTATACCGCCCAATGTATCTATTATCTTTTCAAATCCCGAGAAATTCATGCGAAGGTAATAATCAACCTTTGTGTCATAAAGCATCTCTAACGTCCCCATGGAATTCTCAACACCATATATGGCGGCATGGGTGAGCTTATCCTGCACTCCGTCACTGTTTGGAAGCGGTACATAATAATCTCTGGGGGTATTTACCAAAAGTATATGCTTGGTCTTCAGATTCACCACCGCCAGAACGTTCACATCGCTTCGGCTCGTCTTCATGACATCCCCGAAAGTATCAATACCGCTGAGATAAAGAGTGAACACGTCCACATCAGACACCTTTTCAGGATCTTTTTTAACTATAGTCTCCACATCAACAGAGTAAATGATACGTATCTTATCCTTAAAATCTTTATATCCGTCTATCTCTGAAATAATATCGGGATACTCACTGTTCATGATGATAGCCGACACCTTACCGTCAAGAAGTGAGTTTGCAAGGCCGGTCATACCACTTTCCTGATTGTAGGATACACCCACAACCTTTGAGTCGATATCAGACTTAAATTTCTCCAACTGCTGAACATCTGTAGTAGATGAAAAAGCAAGTCTTTCCCCGGTAAGATCATGAACAGACTGTATGCTGCTTTCCTTTAAAACAGCTATCTGCATAGTAGATACATTTACGGTCTCTTCAGCTGAAACCCTGTTTATCAGCTTTCCAACCTGATCCGAAAAATTGATACCGTAAACAAGAGCACCTGAAACAAGAGCAGTTACTATAAGCATGACTATACTCGCCCATTTCTTTTTAAACGCCAGCATACTGAGTGCCGTGATTCCGGCGAACGCTATTATGAAGAACGGTAAATACTTGAAAGGAAATATCTTCTGCTCATCCATCATGAAGTAGAAGATAAATGCAAGCGCTATCATAGCGCCTGTAACTATCGCCAGTATGATCTTCAGCGCACTGTAATTTCCTCCGGAACTTCGTCTTGTATAATTCATTTATATTAATCTCCGATTTTTATGTTTTGTACTTCAAGATTGTATTTTACATTTATTGAATGTTATTGTAAACCGCTTTATATCTGTTTTTTATTAAAATTTTAGTTAATCACAAAAAAATCACACCTACTTATTGTTCATGATTTTATCTGTAAAATACACACTTACAAATAATTGACTACTGTTTTAGAACTAATAAGCACTAAAAAACATCTTCCATTTTTAAGCCGTTTTTAGTAAAATTAATAGAAAACATATTGTGTTAAGTTTTTATCAATATATATTTCAGAAGAGGTTGATTTTTTTGAGTAGTAAAAGAAAGTTAAAGATCAAAAAGAAAAAAAGTAAAGTATTTCTTGCATGGCTTATCCCTGTGATAGCAGCAGGTGCTGCCGCAGCCACGGTTCTTATCGGAGCCGGAGTCACAAAGGATAAGCTTTGGAATGATACGTATATCAACGATGTGTACGCAGGCGGAAAGACTATCGAAGAGGTTAATGACGATATCTCCAAGGTAAAGCACACCCTGAACATTACTACCAGGGAGGGAAATACTGAAACAGTAGATCTGGAGGAAGTTTCTTATAAATGTGCTTATAACGCTGATGTATCGGAGATCAAAGCGTCTCAGTCTCCCTTCCTTTGGTTCCTGCATCTCAACGGAAAGACAGATTATGATCTTCCCGTAAAGGCAACTTTTGACGAAGGAAAGCTGGCGGAGAAGCTCAAGGCATTGAAGTGCGTTACCGATGAAGGCATTAAAGACCCGGTGGATGCACATATTGCCGTAGCCAACGAATCTTTTACTATAGTTGAAGCTACTGAAGGAAACCGCGTGGACAACGATAAATTTATCGCGACTGTTTCTGATGCTCTTAAAAAAGGGGTCACCGACATTAATATCGATGAGTCCGGATGCTACGTTACGCCTAAAGTCTATTCCGACGATAAGGGGCTGCAGGAATCCTACGCCAAGTTAAAGGATATCAAGGCAGCAACCATTACCCTTAATCTGCGTGAAGCCGAAGAGGTGATCGAAGGCACTACATACATGAACTGGATCACTACCGAAGGTTCTGAACTTACCTTTAAGGATGATCTTGTAAATGAGTTCTTCGAAAAGATTGCCGATAAATACGATACTTATCAGACCGAAAGACAGTTCGAGACAACAGGTGCAGGTACCATCACCGTCGGCGGCGGAGCCCAGGATACATACGGATTCCTTATGGATGTGGACCAGACAAAAAAAGCTTTTGAAGAGGCCATGCTTTCCGGAAAAAGCCAGACTATTGATGCTTACTGGGAAGTTCCAGCAAAGACACGTAACCAGAAAAACGGTGATATCGGAAACACCTACGTTGAGATTGATATCTCAAGACAGCATATGTGGTATTACAGGGACGGCAAACTCTACATTGACACCGATGTACGTACCGGTACTGAAAGCTCTGCACAATGGACACCTACTACCGTAGGCGTCTTCAGGATTCTTGATAAGCAGCGTGACAAGTACTTCAGACAGTTCCAGCCCGTAGTACATTCTGACTACTGGATGCCCTTTAACTGGCGCGGGGAAGGTATACACGATGCAAACTGGTATTCCACTTATGGCGGTTCACTTTATAAATATGCCGGATCACACGGCTGTATAAACACACCATACTCCGTGGTGCAGAAGATGTATGAGGTGATGGATTACGGAACACCTGTAATTGTCTATCGTTCATGATTCGGATTTCCGAACGATACGACCACCCCGTGATCTGCATCCGGGAACTAATTGATCCGTACATTTTTCTCACATTCACATATAACGGATCCATAAATAAAACCACCCGTGTCTGTATCAACGAAACTTAAGTAATTGACCAAAGAATTAAGATAAGTGCATTCGTTATAAAAAGGGCAAGCATAGCTGCGTAGCAGCATTTATGCTTGTCCTTTTTGTCCATAACGAATGTGCTTATCTTAAAATTCTTTAGGTCGATTTTCTTAGTTCGTTGATGCAGATCACGGGTGGTTAGTTTATGTAACCTCAACATTTGCATCCCCATACATCATCTTTAGATCTTCCAGCATCCTCGGCGTAACCTTAGTCCGCTCTTCAATCCCCCACTTATCCATCTTCTTCTCATTAGTACAGTAAATGATCACATTGTCGCTTCCCTCATCTGAAAGCTCTTCCTGCGCCAGCTTCTGCTTAAGCGATTCCTTTGCGGACATATAAGCCGCCTCATCCGGAAAGCGTATCCAGAGTTTCTTAGGCACTGCATCAAAAGATACTATCTTATCCGCAAGAAGCTTTGCATCTCCCGATGCATCCACGCTTGCCTTCCCCGAAATAAATATCTTTTTCCCTTCCACCAGATTGTGCCTGCTTTGTTCGTACACGTTAGGAAAAACAACTGTCTCAAGAGTACCCATTATGTCTTCTATGGTCACGAAAGCCATGGCCTGCCCCTTTTTGGTAACATTATCAATAACCTTGGTTATGATCCCTCCGACGTTGTACTTTTTTCCATCGGTAACCTTGCATTCTCCTCCTTCACTTTCTGCCTCAAAGTCCTTAGACACGGCATCTGTCCGGCTCTTCCACAGGTTCATATCCTCATCAAGAGGATGTCCGCTGACGTATATCCCCAGCACATCCTTTTCCTTCTCCAGTCTCTCTGCTTTGGAAAATTCCTCGATATCCGGCACTGTGGAGCCGGGAAAAACATTTGCCCTTTCATCCCCATCGTTTTTCTCAGAACTCATAAGATCAAAGATGGATACCTGACCGGAGATCATGTCCTTGTTTCTTTTAACCATTTTTTCAAGCATCTCGGTACTGCAGATCACCATCCCCCGTCTGGTCTTCTCCTCTATCCCGTCAAGTGCTCCTGCAAGGATAAGATTTTCAAGGTTTTTTTTATTCAACGCACCGCACATACGTCGTACAAAATCTTCCATGGATACAAAGTCGCCGCCGGTATCTCTCTCCCGTACAAGTTCTCCCATGACAGCATGACCCAGACCCTTTACTGCACTGAGGGCAAATCTTACACATCCATCCTCGACAGAAAAACTCTCTCCGGATCTGTTTATATCCGGCGGCAGAAGTTTTATACCCATCTGCCTGCAACTGTAGATATATGCAGAAACCTTATCTGTGTTATCGATCACTGAGGTCATTAGCGCCGCCATAAATTCAACCGGGAAGTATGTTTTTAAAAATGCTGTCCTGTAAGCAATGACCGCATAGCAGGCGGCGTGGGATTTGTTGAAGGCATATTTTGCAAAATCCGTCATCTCATCATATATCCGTCCCGCCACATTTTCGGGTATCCCTCTTTTTACGCAACCATCCACTCCCTCTTCTTCATTACCGTAAATGAAGTTGTGCCTCTCCTTTTCCATTACATCGGCCTTTTTCTTGGACATGGCACGACGCACCAGATCACTCCTGCCCCAGGAATATCCTGCCAGGTCACGAACTATCTGCATAACCTGCTCCTGGTAAACTATACATCCGTATGTTGGCTTTAGTATGGGTTCAAGCTGGGGGCATTCGTAGGTAACGTTTGCCGCATTGTTCTTACCCTTTATATACTGGGGGATAAAGTCCATGGGACCCGGACGGTACAAAGAAATCCCTGCGATAAGATCCTCTAAACTGTCCGGCTTTAATTCTTTCATAAAGCTCTTCATCCCCGTACTTTCAAGCTGGAACATACCGTCGCATTTCCCCGTTGAGATATATTCATAAACAGCTTTGTCATCCTCAGGTTGGTCCTCCACAGAAAAACCGGGGTTGTTTCTCCTTATCATCTCTTCCGCATCCCTTATGACCGTAAGGGTACGAAGCCCTAAAAAGTCCATCTTCAAAAGACCTAAGTTTTCCAGTGTGGTCATTGTAAAGGAAGCCACACTTTCTCCTGCTGCTCCTACAGACACGGGCACATACTCATCAACAGGCCGATCACAGATAAGCACTCCCGCAGCATGCACTGATGAATGTCTGGGAAGACCTTCAAGGCTTATGGCCGTATCGATGATCTTCCTTGCCTCAGGATTTCCATCATATACCGCCTTAAAATCAGGATTTTCCTCAAGAGCTCTTTCAATAGTCATCCCTATAGCCTGAGGCACCAGCTTTGCTATCTCGTTCACCTCATTGTAGGGCATCTCAAGGGCGCGTCCCACATCCTTTATGGCTTGTCTGGCTGCAAGGGTACCAAAGGTGATGATCTGGGAAACACACTCATGCCCGTACTTTTCTATGACATAATCTATAACTTCCTGGCGTCTCTCATAACAAAAATCCACGTCGATATCAGGCATGGACACACGCTCGGGATTAAGGAAACGCTCAAACACCAGGGAATATTTAACAGGGTCTATATCCGTTATCTCAAGACAATATGCTACAATGCTTCCGGCGGCAGACCCTCTTCCCGGTCCTACTGCAATTCCTTTATCTTTTGCAAACCTGATGTAATCCCATACGATAAGAAAATAGTCCACATAGCCCATGTCATGGATCACGGACAATTCGTAATCCATTCGCTTTCTAAGATATTCGGCATCTTCCCTTTCCAGGAGTCTGTATCGTTTTTCAAGTCCTTCCCTGCAAAGATCCTGAAGATATTCCCAGGACGAGTCATAGCCTGCCGGATAGTCGAATCTCGGCAGCTTAGTCACTCCGAATTCTATCTCCACATTGCATCTGTCGGCTATCATCTTCGTATTTGCAAGAGCCTGAGGAACATGACCGAAAAGAGCCCTCATCTCCTCCTCCGACTTAAGGTAGAACTGGCCCCCCTCGTACCTCATCCGTTCCTTATCATGTATTGTCTTTTGTGTCTGTATACAAAGAAGAATATCATGGGCCTCAGCATCCGATGCCTTGATATAATGAACATCATTTGTACAGACAAGATCTATGCCGGTCTCAGCCGACATCTTTATAAGATTAGAGTTTACCGTCTGCTGCTGCGGCATCCCGTGGTTTTGAAGTTCAAGAAAGAAGTTTCCTTTGCCAAATACTTTTTCAAGGTGCAGTGCTGCTTTCTTACCGCCTTCATAATTATTTTTTACAAGTTCTCTCTGAACCTCTCCGGCAAGACATGCGGAAAGGGCGATGATACCCTCATGGTATTTCTCCAGCACCTCGTAATCCACTCTCGGTTTGTGATAAAATCCGTCAAGAAAACCTATGGATACTATCTTCATCAGATTGGCATAACCGGTGTTATTTTCCGCAAGCAAAATGAGGTGATTGTAGCGACTGTCTTTTTCAGAGGCTTCCTTATCAAATCTGGAGCCCGGCGCTACATACACCTCACATCCTATAACAGGCTTAATTCCTTCCGACCTTGCCGCTTTGTAGAAGTCGATAACTCCGTACATGACACCGTGGTCGGTAATGGCAAGACTGTCAAACCCAAGCTCCTTTGCTTTCCTGACCATCTCCGGTATCTTACCGGAGCCGTCAAGAAGAGAATATTCCGTATGAACGTGTAAATGGGTAAATCCTGCCATTTCTTTTTCCTGCTTTATCGTATTTATTTAAATTGTTTCTGGGATCGTATTTTTTTCACGATTGAAGATTTCCATGAACTCTTTACCCGTGATGGTCTCTTTTTCAAAAAGATGGGATGCTATGGCATCAAGTACACGTCTGTTCTCCGTAAGTATCCCCTTTGCCTTATCGTAGCATTTTTTGAGCATGTTTTTGATTTCATTATCTATAAGAGCGGAGGTTGCCTCGGAACAGTTCAAGACCGAACGCCCCTCAAGATACTTATCTTCCACCGTCTCAAGCCCCATAAGTCCGAACTCATCAGACATACCGTACTGGGTGATCATGGCTCTTGCAAGCTTGGTAGCCTGCTCTATGTCATTAGCAGCTCCCGTAGTCATCTTGTTAAACACTATCTCTTCAGCTGCACGTCCCGCAAGGAGAGTGGTAAGTCTCGATATCATCTCGTCCTTGTTCATAAGGTACTTTTCTTCCTCCGGAACCTGCATTACATAGCCGAGGGTTCCCATGGTACGTGGTACTATGGTTATCTTCTGGACCGGTTCAGAGTTTTTGGATACGGCAGTGACCAAAGCGTGTCCCACTTCATGATATGCAACCGTCTTCTTTTCTTCTTCGCTTAATATGCGGTCTTTTTTCTCTTTACCCGCCACCACTACTTCGACGGCTTCCCAAAGATCAGCCTGTGATACGGCTTTTCTTCTCTGCTTGACTGCGGCAATAGCCGCTTCGTTTATCATATTTGCAAGGTCAGACCCCACGGCACCGCTGGTGGCAAGTGCGATCTCCTCAAGATCCACCGTATCATCAAGACGCACGTTCTTTGCGTGTACTTTAAGGGTCTCAAGACGACCTTTAAGATCAGGTTTATCGACAATAACTCTTCTGTCGAGACGACCGGGTCTTAAGAGTGCTTTATCCAAAACATCAGGTCTGTTGGTAGCCGCAAGTATGAATACACCCTTTGATGAATCAAATCCGTCCATCTCTGCAAGGAGCTGGTTTAAGGTCTGCTCACGCTCGTCGTTTCCACCAAACCTTGAATCACGGCTCTTACCGATGGCATCTATCTCGTCGATAAAAATGATCGCCGGTGCTTTTTTCTGGGCTTCACTGAAAAGATCTCGTACCCTGGATGCACCCACACCTACGAACATCTCAACAAAATCAGAACCCGCAAGGGAAAAGAAGGGAACTCCCGCCTCTCCCGCAACAGCCTTTGCAAGAAGGGTCTTACCTGTTCCCGGAGGTCCTACAAGAAGGGCTCCTTTGGGAAGCTTCGCTCCTATACCGGTGTACTTTCCCGGATGATGAAGGAAATCAACCACTTCCACAAGGGATTCCTTTGCCTCATCCTGACCTGCAACATCCTTAAAAGTAACTCCCGTGTCCTTTTGCTCATATATCTTGGCGTTGCTCTTGCCTATGCCCATGATACCGCCGCCTCTTCCGAGACGTCTGGACATGAATATCATCAGTAAAAATACCAGGACAATGGGCATTACCCAAACCAGTATGAAGCTAAGGACTGAGCCGCTGTTATTGGGGATGTAGCCGTTTATGGTCACTCCCTTTTCCTTAAGTTCCGGAACCAGGTCATAATCCGGTACGCTTCCGGTAAAGTATGTCTTTTTACCGACAATAGTGTCTGATGACTCTTTATCATCTTTAAGGGTATAATCAATCCTGCTTTCTTTATAAGTTACCGACTCGACTTCGCCGTTTTTCAAATGATCATAAAACACATTATACGGCGTTTCCTGATATGTTACTCCCCTTACAGCATTGTTCATAAGAGCAATGACTGCAATGGTCATGATCACGGCGATGGCTATCATCATGGCAGTGGCAGGACCTCTGTTCGGTCTTTTATCCCCGCCTCCTGAACCGTTGTTAAAATTATTCTGGTCTTCGTTCATTAAAATCCCCCGCTGATAAAAATTAAATTTTATTATAAAGGTAACGATATTTTTTCGCAATAAAAATATAGGTGGCTAAACATTAAAATTGTATTACATCGTATAATTGCAAAGGGGTCATTCATAGGTTATAATAGGTACTTGGTTTTTTAATACAAATTTTATTTTTGCGGAGGGTTTTCATGGCTGTTAAATACGTTTTTGTAACGGGCGGAGTTGTATCCGGACTGGGAAAGGGGATCACTGCAGCGTCTCTGGGACGTCTCCTTAAAGCGCGCGGTTATTCTGTTACCATGCAGAAATTCGACCCTTATATCAACATAGATCCGGGTACCATGAACCCCATCCAACACGGTGAAGTTTTTGTCACAGACGACGGAGCCGAGACCGATCTTGATCTCGGTCACTACGAAAGATTCATTGATGAAAGCCTTGATAAGCGCTCCAATATAACCTCAGGCAAGATCTACTGGTCCGTGATAAACAAAGAACGTCACGGTGATTTCGGCGGTGGTACCGTGCAGGTCATTCCGCATATCACCAACGAGATAAAAAGCAACTTCTATCACGAAGAAGTTTCCACCGGTGATACAAAGATCGCCATTATAGAAGTGGGCGGTACCGTGGGAGATATAGAGAGCCAGCCCTTTATAGAGGCTATCAGACAGTTCCAACACGATGTGGGACATGAGAACGTGGTAAATATCCATGTCACTCTTATCCCATATCTTCAGGCTTCAGGTGAGATGAAGACCAAGCCCACCCAGATGAGCGTAAAAGAGCTCCTGAGCATGGGTATACAGCCGGATATCATTGTATGCCGCACGGATTATCCCCTTGAAGACGGCATAAAGGACAAGATTGCCCTTTTCTGTAATGTTGATAAATCACATGTACTTGAGAACAACAATGTGGACGTCTTATATGAGGTTCCTCTGGCTCTTGAGAAGGAAAACTTTGCACAGGTTGTATGCGACTGCCTGAGCCTGCCCTGTCCTGAGCCTGACCTTGAAGAATGGAAAGACATGTGCAGGGCATGGAAGAATCCTTCCACATCTGTGGAGATCGCATTAGTGGGCAAATATACCCAGCTTCATGATGCATATATCAGTGTTGTGGAGGCTTTAAAACACGGCGGTGTGGCTAACGGTGCCGACGTGAACATCCGCTGGGTGGATTCCGAAAAAGTAACTCCGGAAAATGTCAATGAAGTCCTTTCCGGCGTTTCCGGGATAATTATCCCCGGCGGTTTCGGCGACCGGGGTATAGAAGGCATGATAGAATCTGCCAGGTATGCGAGGGAAAACAATGTACCTTATCTTGGTATCTGTCTGGGTATGCAGATTTCTCTGATAGAATTTGCAAGAAACGTCCTGGGGCTTAAAGATGCAGACAGCGTCGAGATAAACCCCGGTACCACCAACCCGGTCATCCACCTTATGCCGGATCAGAAAGGCGTTGTTGATCTGGGCGGGACACTGAGACTGGGAGCTTACCCTTGTGTTCTTGATAAAAAGAGTAAAGCATATGCCCTTTACGGTACCGGTGATATAAGCGAACGCCACAGACACCGTTACGAAGTAAATAATGATTATCGTGATGCTTTCGTTGGAAACGGCTGTCTTCTTTCAGGAATATCTCCTGACGGGCGCATCGTGGAGATGATAGAGTTAAAGGAACACCCCTGGTTTGTAGCCACACAGGCGCACCCGGAGCTTAAATCAAGGCCCAACAGACCGCATCCTCTTTTCAAAGGTTTTATTGAAGCGGCGGTTGCACATTCATAATTTGCAAGCATAATCCCCCGACACTTGTCTTTTTCTCCTACGAAAAATTCTTTCGAATTTTTCTAATGTCGAAAAAAAGCAAGGTCGGGGGATTTTTCATTGCCTTAACAAATAAAAAACCGCCCCCGTGGGCGGTTATTTTTATCAGTTATTCTCTTCAACGAAGTCAGTGTCAATCTCGAAATCTTCCTCATCGAAATCGTCATCGTCATAATCATTATCATCGTACTCATCAAGGTAATCCGGCTTCATGAACTTATAAACCGCAAATACGATAACACCGATAATAGTGAGTGCACCTATAAAAGCCAAAAACTTTACTAACTTACTGGTCTTCTTCATCAAAATCCTCCTCTTTATCCAAAGCTTCTTAAGCCCTATTTTTTCCCTTGGGCTATTATATCACACACATAGTGAAATTACTATATCTTTTTTAAGTTTATAAATCCGGCAAACATCTTTTTCACTCCTGTTTCATCAAAGTCCACTGTAAGCATCCAGTCCCTGCCCATATCCAGCACTTCCTTGACCTCACCTGTACCGAATCTTTCGTTTTCAACCCTGTCACCCACCTCAAAGGGTGCTTCTTTTTGCTTTACAAAGGTTTCTTCTCCTGCTTTTTTTGTTTCAGGCTTTATGTTCATCGCAGGCACTTCCTTTGTCTCCTGCCTTTTTTCGGGTGCCGGTCTGCTGTTTGATGTTGTAACCGAACCGTATGCCATACCTGCTGACGCACCACCTGTCCGGAATTCATACTTTGCCTTGTTTCTGGGAGCAAATCCCGGTGTGCTTCCGGTCCCCTGTCTGTCAAAACCGAAATCATCTCCCACCGAAGAGTTATTCTCTTTCTCCAAGAGATCGCAGGATATCTCTTTCACAAACCTTGACAGGGTATTTACGTGTTTTTCACCCCGGACCATACGCTCCCGGGAAAAAGTCAGGAACAGTTTTTGCTTTGCTCTGGTGATCCCCACATAGCAAAGCCTTCTTTCCTCTTCTATCTCTGATTCATCGGATTCTGCCATAGCGATAGACATATAACTCGGAAAAAGACCATCCTCCATACCTGAGATAAACACCACCGGAAACTCCAGACCCTTTGCGGAATGTATGGTCATCAGGGATATATGATCCGTGTTCTCAGAGTCAGCTGTGGTGTCCGCAACCAAAGATACCTCCTCTAAAAATCCCGACAGACTTTTTTCTCCATTCTCCTCCGATCCATCTGCCGTTTCATAGTCTATGATCTTATTTATGAGTTCGTCGATATTTCCTTTTCTTTCCTCAAAATCCTCATCCGTCTCCGTCTCTGCCAGCATATCGATATAACCCGTATCATCAATCACTTTTTTTATCAGAGAATCTAAAGACATCTCTTTTTGCGCTTCTTTAAAGGAGTTGATCAGCTCCGCAAAGACATCCGTCTTTTTATATGCGTTCCCCATATCGGGTATATCTTTCGCACTGACCAGAGCCTGCCAAAAGGTGATTTCATTTTCATCTGCATATCTTTGGATCTTTTCTATGGTTGTGGCTCCGATACCTCTCTTGGGTACATTTATTATCCTTCTTATGGCCTGGGCATCAGAGTCATTTACTATGGCCTTAAGATAAGATAGCACGTCCTTTATCTCTTTTCTCTGATAGAAGTTCACTCCGCCGTATATCCTGTAAGGAACATTTTTTAAAATAAGTTTTTCTTCAAGTAATCTTGACTGGGCATTAGTCCTGTAAAGAATCGCAAAATCACTGTAGGTCCACCCGTCTCTTGTCATGCGGGAAATGCTGTCTGCCACACCGTCAGCCTCATTATATGCGTTATCATACATGAGCAGGGAAATCTTATCGCCGCATATGTTTTCCGTCCAGAGGCTCTTATCCTTCCTTCTTGCATTGTTCCTTATCACGGAATTTGCCGCATCAAGTATGGTCTGGGTTGAGCGGTAATTCTGTTCAAGCTTAATAAGCTTTGCTCCCTCAAATACCTTTTCGAAGTTTAAGATATTCTCTACATTGGCTCCGCGGAATTTGTAAATGGATTGGTCATCATCTCCCACCACGCACACATTCTTCCATTTGGATGCAAGAAGACTAATCAGCATGAACTGGGAGGTGTTAGTATCCTGATACTCATCCACCATGATGTAGTGAAAACGGTCGGCGTAAATATCCAGTGCTTCTTTATCTTTCTGAAAAAGCATCACAGTATTAAATATCAGATCATCAAAATCCATTGCATTGTTTAGTTTCAATGCCTTTTGATATTCCAGATATAGCTGGGCTTTAGTCTTTTCCCTCAATTCTTCTCCAGCTTCTATCAGGGCATCCTCCGGCGACTTCATGCAGTCCTTTGCAGATGATATCCACGACAGAACGGACTTTTCTTTATAGTATTTTGTATTGATATTTAGTTTTTTAAAAAGCTCCTTCATAACCGACTTTGAATCATCAGTATCATAAATGGTAAAGTCGTTTGAGTATCCTATTCTGTCCGCAAATCTCCGGAGTATCCTCACGCACATGGAGTGAAAAGTGCTTACCCATATCTGAGATCCCAAAGGATTTATCTCACATATACGTTCCTTCATCTCCCCGGCTGCTTTATTCGTAAATGTTATGGCAAGTATGTTGTATGGGTCTGCCTGCTTTTCTTCAAGCAGATAGGCCGCTCTGTAGGTAAGCACCCTGGTCTTTCCCGATCCTGCCCCCGCAATGATAAGAAGCGGTCCCTCAGTGTGACGGACCGCTTGCGCCTGCATATCATTAAGATCTGTTATATTCACTTTCCCTTTTCCCCCGTGGAACTGTCTTTTTCTGCTATCTTTTTAAGTACTCTGATGTAGCCTTCACTTCCGTAATTCAGGGCTCTGTTCACTCGGCTTATGGTTGCCGTGGAGGCTCCTGTCTCGGCCGCTATATCCAGATATGTCTTAGATGCTTGAAGCATATGCGCCACCTCTATCCTCTGCGCCATAGCATCCAGCTCTTTTATGGTACATATATCATCAAAAAATGCCCTGCATTCTTCTTTCGTCTCAAGTGATAAGATGGCTTCAAACAGCAGATCGTATTCCTCTGTCTTTCTTCGATTGTTCATGATCAATTGCCCTCACTGATAAATGTAGTCTGTTCCACATATTTCCAGTTTACACCTTTATCCTCAGATATATACTTTGCAGCCGTCTTTCCGTCATGGTATGTTCCGTCAGCTCCCTGGGTAAGGAAAACTTCAAGAACTCCTTCTTCATTCATCACGGGAACTGTAGCCTCTTTGTATACCTCTTCCCATTTCCTGTTTCCCGCATCACTGTCAAGCTGCTGGGTCGGGAAAGATACGGCACTGAAGTTTGACGCTCCGTCCCTTGTCACATAAAGGTTGCTCGGAGACGATGCATCATAAACATAGCTGAAAAACCCGGTGTCCCTGTCTATAAAATTCACTCCTTTAAGAGGAATGGTCTGGGGCCCGCTTCCCTTTGCCTGCCAGGTCTCACCACCATCAAAGGTGTAATAGATCTTTGAAAACTCTTCAGTAGCAGTGGCAGCATAACCAAGTACTATAACGCCTTCTTTCTCACCGAACATGTTCATGTAATAGTAGGAAACGTCAAATACGCTGTCCACCTCGGAAGTCACCCACGTAGCTCCGCTGTCATTGGTATAAACAGCGCTTACGGGAATCTTTTCACCGTTTACAGTGGCTCCGCCTGCCAGGAAAGCCACACTCTCCTGAGACAGACAGTAGCTGCCCTCCACCAGCGCATCGTCCTCTGCAGTCAAAGGCAGATTTTTAAGATCCACCGGAACACTGACAAAGTTCTCCCCGCCGTCAAAGCTGACTGAAAGCTGTCCGCCTTCGATCTTATACTCCGTAAAAATGTCCTTTTTTTCCCGAGTAGGCTCTTCCGTCACCGGCGCAACCGGCTCCTTAACGTTGTCACTCATTGAGATAACATAGATACCGTCTTTATTGTTCTCAGTTGTGAGTACGCCAAGCTTTACTATCCAGTCGCACTTCATCCTTCCGTCTGAAAAAGCAGGATCCCACTCTGCAAAGTAATCACTTCCCGCATCTGCAAGAGCTGCACTGAACCTGATACGCACAGTATCCTTCTTGGAATCTGCAATCTCTACAGACTCGATATTCACATTATTCAATCTTTCCTGCGCAGGTACCAATGTGCCTTCGAACTGACCGAGAAAACTCTTTATCCAGTTCTCCGCCTCTTCTTCAGGCTTCATACTGTCAGTAGAATTCAGAGGCATTTCCTTTACGTAGGTATATCTGGAATAAAAGTTCATATTACTTTGAACAGAGCGCAAAATCGCAAGGACCGTAATAGCCAGACCTGTAATGGAGACCAGTACGATCAGCGTTATCTTTAATGATAATGGTGTGCGATTTTTGTCTTTTTTACTCATTTATACGTTACTCCTGCCTATAAGGTCAGTCTTTAAATATTCGTAATTCTTGTACTTCCTGAGATATCTCCAGTCAAGCATAGCCTTTGCGAAAACAAACGCCAACACTACGGGGTGGATCAGCCAGAACCATCCCGGGGCCATTATACCAACCGCAAGGGGAAATCCGTAAGCTGCGCATACACATACTATCCTTATTATCTTATTTTTTGATGCACGCTTTTTCCAATCTACAAACTCATTCTTTTGAAAAGATTTCAGTTCCCTGCGCTCTCCTATCGCCCTGAAGAACATGGTCAGAAGTACCAGACATATCATATGATACACCGATACGCGGAAAATAAGAAGTATAGGCACATGACTCATGAGATCAACCAGTACCTTTAACCTGAACCTGCCCAGGAAACTTGTCCCCGGCTTCATGGCAAATGATCTTAGCATTACCATATCGTTTTCATTTACCTTGAGCACCTCTGTAAATACCAGACTTTCCCGAATCGTTATCATCCAAAACCAGATAAAGACCGTGGTCACTTCATAACTGCCGATAAGGCCGGGTCTGAAATTTGTGATCAGGATCGAAGGGATGAACACAAATATAAGGGTCCACATCCATCTGATAAGTATCCTTCTTGCAAAGAACAGGAATACTGCCAGCTTTTTTCTGAAGCCGTCATTTTGGGACGGATCTGCATCAGAACCGGCTGCCATCTTATTCTTCTTTACCGTCACGGGATACCACAGTGCTGCAAACCATTGCGCTTTTCTGTTTCCCGTTGCCCCCTTGCTCATAATCAAATTTCTCCGATCAGTATGGTCTTAAAATCTCCGGACTCCATGGATAGCACCTCTCCGCCGGTCAGGTCAGCTATCCTGCCTGCTTTTTTCAAATCTGTAGTGGCAGTAATGATAACTTTGTCTTCCTTTTGTTCATTGATGAATGTACACAACAGGTCATCATCGGGAAAAGGCTCGCCAAGGATCACCACATAAGGCTCCGTAGCATATACGGGTGCCAGCCTGAGTGCTGCCCTTGTCTTTTCCGCGGACTTTCCTATAGTGACGCCGAGTTCCTTTTCTTCTATCCCTAATCTTTTGATAAGGGCTCCTGCTGTCGTCAGGTGTTCTGAGACTTCAACAAGGTCCTCAAGATATTCCCTGATGGTAAGAAACCTGGGCAGGTACATATCATCCACACCGTTGTAGATCACGGAACCGTCCCAGGTGATTATCTCGCCGCGCCTCGTTGCTTTTTCCCTGCATGCACATTTTAAAAAAGCCTTGTGATCGTCGGCATCCTCCGACACGATCACATACGCTTTTCCTTCCTGAAATTGGAAAGTACAGTCTGAGAGGACTTCCCTCTCTCCTCTTGTCACGGTGACGTGATTAAGCTGTAACATTTATGATCTCCAATCCTGCATTACGCCTCTTCGTTGGCTTTTTTACCGGTGCTCTTCCAGATAAGGTATGCACCTATAAGGGAATCGATATTGCCGTCAAGGACACTTCCCGCATTCCCCACTTCTTTTTCGGTACGGTGATCTTTTACCATAGTATAAGGCTGGAGTACATAACTCCGGATCTGATTACCGAAATTGATATCCTTAACGTCTCCTCTGATATCAGAAGTCTTCTCTGCCGTCTCCTGCTGCTTGAGCATAAAAAGCCGCGCTTTCAGCATCTGCATGGCCTTTTCCTTGTTCTGGTGCTGTGAGCGCTCGTTCTGGCACTGTACAACTATGCCCGTGGGCTCATGTGTGATCCTGATGGCAGATGATGTCTTGTTGATATGCTGACCACCGGCACCGCTGGCGCGGTATGTGTCGATCCTTAAGTCATCATCATTTATCTCGATCTCCACATCATCTTCCAGCTCAGGCATAACATCACATGATACAAAAGACGTCTGTCTCTTGCCCGCAGCGTTGAAGGGAGATATACGCACAAGTCTGTGTACGCCGTGTTCAGACTTCAAAAGTCCGTATGCATTCTCACCGTGAACCTCAAAGGTAACGGACTTAATACCCGCCTCATCACCGTCAAGATAATCGATTACCTCGGATGTAAAGCCTCTTTTCTCTATCCACCTCGTATACATACGGTAGAGCATGGAGCACCAGTCACAGGCCTCGGTACCACCGGCTCCTGCGTTAAGCTTGACTATGGCGTCTCTTGAGTCATACTCTTCGGAAAGAAGAGTATTAAGACGCATCTCATCAAGCTTTTCGGTAAATTCTTCAAATTCCGCTTCTATCTCGGGAACCAGAGATTCATCGTGTTCTTCGTTTGCCATATCTATAAGGATCCCTATCTCCTCATATGACTTTTCAAGATCGTTGAACCCTTCAATAGCACCTTTAAGGCTCTTTAACTCACCCATAGCCCTGGTTGACTTTTCCACGTCATCCCAAAACCCCGGCTCCTCCATGATGGCTTCCGTCTCTTCTATGCGACGCTGTTTGCCTTCAAGATCCAGGGATTTCTTAATGCGGACCATGGTCTTGTCACAATCCGCAAGTGCAGTCTTTATCTTGTCTAATTCTACTATAGCCACTTAATTTTCCTCTTCCGGAGCAGGCACGGTCTCTTCAACTGGTTCATTCATGTTTCCGTCTTTGCCGCAGCACTGCTTGTATTTTTTACCGCTTCCGCACGGACATGGATCGTTGGGACGGATCTTCTTTCCTTCACGTCTGATGGTCTTTAAAGATACCTCTTCCCCTTCATTTTCATGAACATGACCCACATCTTCTCTTTCAACGGGGTGCTCCGCCTGAACATGCATAAGAGATTTTACCGTTTCTTCGGTGATCTCGCAGAGCATCTCATCAAACATATCATAACCCATAACTTTATACTCAACTACAGGGTCTCTCTGGGCAAATGACTGAAGTCCTATTCCCTGCTTCAGCTGATCCATGTCATCTATATGATTCATCCATCTGTTGTCGATAACCTTAAGAAGTACGACTCTCTCAATTTCCCTGATCTGTGCGGGATCACCAAATTCCGCCTCTTTTGCCTCATATGCCTTGATAGCTTTTTCCGTAAGATCCTTCTTTAAGTCTGCTTTGTTTTTCACATTTTCAGACTGCTTTATAGGCTCTAAAGGCAATGTGGGAAGTATAACCTCATCAAGCTCTTCGTAATTCCAGCTTTCGGGATTACCGTCCTGGTAAACCACTCTGTCTACGGACCTGTCCACAAAGTCACCGATCATCTTAATGATAGATGATCTCATATCCTCACCGTTCAGAACACGGTCTCTTTCGTGATACATGATCTCACGCTGCTCGTTCATAACCTCGTCGTACTGAAGAAGTCTGCTTCTGACACCGTAGTTGTTAGTCTCGATCTTTTGCTGTGCTCTCTCGATCGCATTGGTGAGCATCTTGTGTTCGATCTGGGTATCCTCGTCTACACCGAGAGCGTTAAATATTCCCATAAGACGCTCCTGACCGAAGAGTCTCATAAGATTGTCCTCAAGGGAGATATAAAAACGGGACTCACCGGGGTCACCCTGACGTCCGGCACGACCTCTCAGCTGGTTGTCGATACGTCTCGACTCATGTCTCTCGGTACCGATTATCTTCAGACCGCCGATCTCTTTGACCTTTTCTCCCTCGGCATCCGCTATTTCGTCATACTTTTCAAACTTTTCGTTGTAAAGAATGCAGGCATCGCGGAGCTTTTTCTTCATTTCATTTTCCGCTTCTTCGGAAACTGCATTAAATTCCTGAAGCTTGATGGCCGCATCAAGTTTTTCTTCAAAAGGAACTCCTTCTGCTTTTGCTTCCTGCATGGCAAGCTGTACTATCTCTAAAGCGTCCTCTATGATCTCTTCCGTATATCCTGCATGCACAAGGTCTTCCCTTGCCATGAATTCCGCATTACCGCCAAGCTTGATATCGGTACCTCGGCCGGCCATATTGGTAGCGATGGTAACTGCTCCCAGCTTACCTGCCTGGGCAACGATCTTTGCCTCAAGCTCATGGAACTTGGCATTCAGCACGCTGTGCTCGATACCCTCTTCTTTGAGCATCTCGCTTAACTGCTCGGACGTGTCTATGGTCACGGTACCTACAAGCACCGGCTGTCCTTTTTCATTAGACTCTTTAACCGACTGTATAACTGCCCGGAACTTACCGGCCTTTGTCTTGTAAACAGCATCATTGAAATCCTGACGGATCACAGGCCTGTTTGTGGGGATCTCCACAACGTCCATCTTGTAGATCTCTCTGAACTCTTTTTCCTCGGTAGCCGCAGTACCGGTCATTCCCGACTTTTTATCGAACTTGTTAAAGAAGTTCTGAAATGTGATGGTGGCGAGGGTCTTGCTCTCTTTCTTTACCGTAACGTGCTCTTTTGCCTCAATGGCCTGATGAAGGCCGTCGGAATAACGACGTCCCGGCATGATACGTCCCGTAAACTCGTCTACGATAAGGACTTCATTATCCTTTACCACATAGTCTTTGTCACGATGCATAAGGTTATGGGCACGGAGGGCAAGAGTAACATTATGCTGGATCTCAAGGTTCTCCGGATCCGCATAATTGTCCAGGTGGAAGAACTTCTCAACCTTATGTACGCCCTGCTCCGTAAGATTTACGATCTTGTCTTTTTCGTTTACAACGAAGTCTCCGTCCTCTTCTATCTCTTCCTGCATGATAGCCTTGATCTTGGTCATCTCGCCTTTGAACTCACCCTTTTCCAACTGTCTTGCCAGAACATCACAAAGTTCATAAAGCTTGGTGGACTTGTTTCCCTGACCGGATATGATAAGAGGAGTTCGCGCCTCGTCGATAAGTACGGAGTCAACCTCGTCGATGATACAGTATTTCAGACCTCTGAGAACCTGCTGTTCCTTGTAGATGGCCATGTTGTCACGAAGGTAATCAAATCCAAGCTCGTTATTGGTAACATAGGTAATATCGCAGGCATAAGCGTCTCTTCTTTGCTTGTCCTTTAGATCATGAAGAACAACTCCTACACTAAGCCCCAAAAATCTGTGTATTCTTCCCATCCATTCTGCATCTCGCTGTGCAAGATAGTCGTTTACCGTAACGATGTGCACACCTTCCCCTTTGAGAGCATTAAGATAGGCGGGACATGTGGATACAAGGGTCTTACCTTCACCGGTCCTCATCTCCGCTATACGTCCCTGATGGAGGATGATACCTCCGATAAGCTGTACCTGGTAATGCTCCATGCCAAGCACTCTCTTTGCCGCCTCACGAACGGTGGCAAAAGCCTCGGGAAGCAAGTCGTCTACCGTCTCCCCGTTCTTTAAACGTTCTTTAAATTCAGCAGTCTTTGCCTTTAACTCCTCATCCGAAAGAGCGTTGTAAGTCTCCCTCAGACTTTCGATCTTATTAATCAAAGGCATGATCCTTTTTACTTCTTTTTTAGATTGTGAATTAAATCTTCTCGCTGAAAATCCCATAATCTATGCATTTCTCCTTAAAAAAATCATGATCTGTTTTCTAATGATCATTAAACAATACCAATTGGTGATTATATCATTGACATACGTTTTTCGCAAGGAAGTGTTACTTATATTTATAGTCTTTTTAGATATAACCGCAAAAAAGATCTCCTGAGAGTAAACTCCAAGGAGATCTTTGAAACCCTGCGGGCGTATTATATTTAATCCATCTCAGGCTCTATCAGACCGTATGTGTTCCCTTTTCTCTTGTAGACCACATTTACCTCGTCGGTCTCAGCATTAAGGAATACATAAAAGCTGTGTCCCAAAAGCTCCATCTGGATGCATGCATCTTCCGGATACATAGGCTTGATGCCGAAATGCTTGGTCCTGATGATCTCGATATCACCTGTCTGTTCTACATCATCTTCAGGCTCCTCTTCCACAAATTCCTTTGCAAATGCTGCCTGGTTCTGCTTTTTATCAATTATCTTGTTCTTATATTTTTTAAGTTGTCTCTCTATTACCTCTTCCACGAGATCGATGGAAACGTACATATCATCGCTTTCCTGCTCGCTTCTGATGATGTGACCCTTAACGGGAATGGTTACTTCTATCTTCTGGCGCTCTTTCTGCACGCTGAGTGTGACATGCACCTCAGTCTCGGAAGCAAAGAACCTGTCAAGCTTTCCAAGCTTCTCCTCGACTGCCGTGCGAAGTGAATCAGTTACTACTATGTTTCTTCCGGTTATAATGAATCTCATTTTATTCATCCCCTTTTCCACGTTTTTACAGGTTTATTATAACATATACGCCGACTGTTTTTACATAATTTTGACTTATTTTTTTGTCTTTTTCTTACGCTTTTCAGTATTTATGCGGATGGACTTTTTCGGAAACAGTTGTCAAGCGGGTGGGGGTATTTTTTTTTATATTTTTTTAATTTTGTTGACCCTTACAAAAAACTTGTTCGTGGAAAAATGTCTTTTTTAACATTTCTTTTCCAAAAAAATTGTGGATAATGTGGATAAGTCTGGGGATAACATTAACTGCGTTGGATTTATACACATTTTTGATGTGTTTTTTCACACTATGTTGTGGATAAAACTTAATATTTTCTGTTTTTAATACATGGTTTTATGCATATTGCACAACGAATTGCTGTGAAGCCCGTGTTTATCGCATTTTTGATGTCAGAATCGCATAAATAGGGGATTGTGGGCATTTTATGATTTCCACGGATACACCATCTGTCATTAAAAAACAGCCCCAAGAGTAATCTTAAGGCTGTTTTCTCATAAATCTGAAATAATGTTATCTTCTGCCGCGTTTTCTGCCGGTGCCTAACATAACAGATGTTACGGCAATACCTGCAGCTGCTGCGGCTATGGTCACATACAGTGCCGTATTTGATGAATCTCCGGTGTCAGGGCTGTCTTTTCCTGTTTTCTTACCTTGATTCCTTATTATGGTAGTATCTTCTGTTTCATCTTCTTCCTTTGAAGCATCATCTGATGACGAAGACTCCTGAGACTGGTTTTCACCCTCCTCAACGTCATCGAGAGTCTTTCCGTTCTCATCCTCCGTAAGAATGGTCTGTGCTTTATCATTTACATCTTTATGAGTAACAGGATTATCTTTAGTGACGGTTTCATCCTCTCCGCCTGCAGCATAAACTGATTCGAATACCACATATTTTGCAAGAGGCTCAAGTGTTACACCGTCAAAGTCTATCGTCCATGTTCCAAAGGTGTCTTTCGCTTCGCACTCAACTGTTACTGTCTTAACGTCAGGATCTATTATCTTGCCGTTTGCATCGATCTTGACCAGTGTACCCGTTACCGTGTAAGTTACACCTTTCAGAAGATTTATGTACTCAACCGTATCACTTATACTTACAGGTGAAAATGTCTCATTGTATGTAACATGCACAGCCTTTTCTTCATAAGCCCTCTTTCCGTTCGCATTAACGGTCGTCGCAATTCCGGGAAGTCTCGGCAATTCCGGTGTGGTGGCATCACTGAGTATTATGGTACCGTCTTCAAGCTGATTTACCGCTCCCGCAGGCTCTACCTTCGTTGTCACAAGAGTAACCGTACCATCATTACCTACTGTAAATTTAATCTCCGTAGTGACTTTCTGATACCCTTCAGGGGCATTTACTTCGACCAGTGTGTAGCTCCCCGGAGTAAGTTCCATGTCCATGGTCTCACCCTTCCTGGATGTCCATGTTTTTTCATACCCTTCCGAAGTCCTCTACCGTCATCCACTCACCGTCGGCTTTTTTAGTAAAGACATATAGACTCATATAACCATGCCCATCTGCCAGTTCCTGGTTAATGGGAATTGTGTCATTTATGGTTACAGGTGCACCAAATTTATTACCCGCAGTTTCATTGATATTCAAGCTCCAGGCAATGGCTTCCGCACCTTCCTGTGAACCCTGCTTATCTAAATCCTTATCTCCACCTATCTGATCGCCGGATGATAGCACTTTATATTCAAGTTCTTTCCCGTTCACCGTGATGGTAAGAGAATCCGGTTCCTCTTCCATATTCTTGTTCTTTTTTATCCTGCCCCAAATACTTAAGAATCCATTAATTGTGTGGTGGCCATGTGCGCCGTTCGTAAAAATAACGATTGCACCTTTATCGGTGATATATGCATCAGCGTATTTGACATCTTCATCTTCGAGTTCTACATGATTGTCGTGAGGAGTAATGGCCGCAACGCGTTCATTCTCACTTTGGTCGGGCCAGTTTATTATAAAATAGTCCCCGGCATCAATTGTATCGCCATCTTCTATACTGAACTCCACTCTGAAACCGATCTTGGTCCAATGCTTGGCCTCTATAGGATTGTCCTCCACCGGGTTATTTTCGAGATCAAGACCAGTTATGCCGGTAACAATATGCTCGACATTTCTACCCGTCGCATCATCATAATCTTCTTTTTTTATCTCAGCATACGTCTCCGTCCCGAAAAATGAAAAACCCGCCGGAACCACTGTAAGCACAGCTATAAAAACTGCAACCATTACAGCAATCCAACGAGTAATACCTCTTCCTTTTTTCATAATTTCCCTCCTAATTTTTACGCCTTTTATCAACCTCTTTTTAATTATCTCATACTTTGTTAATTCTATTACAAATGACTGTTTTTTTCAACCAAATCAGCTATCCCCGTCACCTGCACTGAAAATAAAAAACCGCAGACGCGCCTTTTGCGCATCCCGGTTCGCGTACGGCTGTCAGTAGCTTTCCATAAAGTCAGCTTAGCGAAAAAAGGGGCGCGAAAAGGCGCTGTCTGCGGTTTTGTCTTAACAGATATATATCATATCTCCGTCACTTCATAACCTTCTTCGGAGATCACCTCTTTTATCATATCGTCGGTAACACTTTCATCAGCAGTAAAAACCGCCTTCTTTGTCTCAAGATCCACCTTAACGTCACTTACTCCCTCTATGGAAGAAAGCGCCTTTGCGGCTGCTTTTACACAATGCTGACATGACATTCCCTCTATTGTTATCTCTCTTTCCATCTTCTTATCCTCCTTATTTTCCGTCTTATTATCTTCCTGAACAGTATACTCCTCCGGCTTAAAGAACTTAAGCCTTAAAGCATTAAATACAACAAACACACTTGATAATCCCATTGCCGCAGAACCTATCATTGGCGTAAGCCTGATACCAAGTCCCGGATAAAGGACACCTGCCGCTATGGGTATACATACCACGTTGTAAAAGAATGCCCAGAAGAGATTTTGTTTTATATTTCTAATGGTAGCTTTTGAAAGCCTTACGGCAGATACGGCATCCAAAAGGTCACTCTTTATAAGCACCGCATCGGCACTTTCCATGGCTATATCCGTTCCGGCTCCTATAGCCATCCCGAAATCCGCTCTGGTAAGCGCCGGGGCATCATTAATACCGTCGCCTATCATTATGACACTGTGACCTTCACCTTGAAGTCTTGCCACTTCCTTTTCCTTATCCTGGGGAAGCACTCCCGCAACGTAAGAATCTATCCCTATCTTCTCACATACTGCCGCAGCGGTGAGCTCGTTATCCCCGGTCAGCATGACAACGGACAGTCCCATTTTTTTAAATCTTCTTATGGCCTCCGCACTTGTGGGCTTCACCACATCTGCCATGGCAATGATACCGCAGACCTTACCGTCTTTTGCAAAAAGTATTGGTGTTTTTCCCTGAGATGCCAAATCGTCCAGCTTTTCCTCCGGCACATTTGTTATGCCTTCTTCCCTTATGAACCTCAGATTTCCCGAAATAACTTTTGAGCCATTATACATGGCCCTTACTCCCCTTCCGTGAACCTCTTCAAATTCTTCTGCTTCAGGAATCTTAATGCCTTTTGACTCAGCATATTCCATGATAGCCATGGCAAGAGGATGTGAACTGCCGTTCTCAAGCCCTGCAGCCATCTCTAAAAGTTCACTCTCAACCATGTCACCCGTAAGTATCACATCCGTGACCGCAGGTCTTCCCATGGTTATGGTACCCGTTTTATCAAGTACCACGGTATCCGCATTATGAGCCGTCTCAAGACCTTCTCCTGAACGGATAAGTATCCCGCTTTGGGCTCCCTTTCCGGTACCCACCATGATGGCAACGGGGGTTGCAAGCCCCATGGCACAGGGACAGGAAATAACAAGAACAGTGATCCCCATGGAGAGTGCCAGTTCGAAGTTTCTTGTAGCAATCATCCATATAACAAAAACCGCCGCCGCTATAAGCATGACAACAGGCACAAACACCCCCGCCACCTTATCTGCGGTTTTTGCAATAGGCGCTTTGGACGCTGCCGCCTCTTCCACGGTCCTGATAATGGTCTGTATGGTAGAATCCTCTCCCACTTTATCAGCTTTGAATCGTACATACCCGGACATATTGATGGTTGCCGAGATTACGGTATCTCCCGGCCCCTTGTCAACCGGTACGCTCTCACCGGTTATGGCGGATTCGTCAAACGCGGAATTCCCCTCGATTATGGTACCGTCTGCCGGAATGCTCTCTCCCGGTCTTACCACCACTATATCCCCGGCCTGAAGTTCTTCAATACCTATCTTTGTCTCAGCACCATCCCTGATAACAGTTGCTTCCTTGGGAGCCAGATCCATAAGCTTTTCTATGGCTTCTCCCGTCTTTCCCTTAGACAACGCCTCCAGGAATTTACCCAAGGTGATAAGTGTTAGTATCATCCCGGCGGATTCAAGATACAGCTCCATACTGTACTTTTCCATTAGAGGCATGTTCATGGTGTTTTTTGCATAGATCATCATGCAAAGGGCATATATCCCGTAAGCAAAGGCCGACGCCGCTCCCACGGCTATCAGGGAATCCATATTGGGGGAGCCTTTAAAAAGCGACTTGAAACCTCTTATGAAAAAGACCCTGTTTATAATGATGATGGGAATAACAAGAGCAAGCTCCAGGATCGCCAGATTGATCCCGTTCATATGCCCTGAGAATATATCAGCCAGAAATCCCGGCAGTGGATACATTCCCATGGCACCCATGGAGATATACATCATGGGTGCAAGAAAAATGATAGACCATATAAGACGAAGCTTAAGATTTTTTACCTGCTGCCTGCTCTTCTGCCTCAATTCATTAACATCAGACTCTCCATCCGACTTTCCCGTCGCAAGCTTAGTGCCGTAGCCTGCCGCTGTAACACTTTCGGCAATGGCATCTGATGAAAGTACATTTTCATCGTAAATGACCTCCATGCTTCCCGTCAGGAGATTCACTGTCACATCATTTATACCATCAAGCTTTCTGACCGTTCTGTCCACCCTGGACTGACAAGCCGCACAGGTCATACCGGTCACGTTAAATTTTTCTTTTTTCACACTGAATCCCCTATGATATTCTTAATGGGTGTTTATGTAGACGGCGATTATGGAAAATACTACTACTGCCGACAATCCGATGAGAAACGTTAGAAATATCTTTTTAAATACGTTTTCAATAACAAAGATAAATACTCCGGAGATCAGAAATACGGCACTGATACCGCCGAAAAGTATAAGCATGGGTATCTGACCCTGCTCGGGGCTTGAGAGCACAAGAGTCTTAATTGCAAGGTATGCCATTAGTCCTGCAACAATAAACAGGATCACCCCGCCTATTATCCGCGCCTTTGTTATTTCAAATCTGTCTCTGCCCATGATCATCCTCCGGATTGATTGTACATGCGTATATAATAACAAAAAAAGACAAACTTTTCATGTATCTGAAAGTCTGTCTTTTTTAGAATTGTGAATTATAAAGATCGGCATAGTAACCGCCCCTGGCCACAAGTTCCTCATGGGTACCCTGCTCGACTATATCTCCCTTTTCCATTACAAGTATTATATCCGCATTCCTGATGGTAGAAAGTCTGTGTGCTATGACAAAGCTTGTCCTGTCTTTCATGAGATGATCCATCGCTTTCTGGATCTGCTGCTCAGTCCTCGTATCGACTGAAGATGTTGCCTCATCAAGTATAAGCATCTTTCTGTCTGCCAGTATGGCACGGGCAATGGTTATAAGCTGCTTCTGTCCCTGTGATACGTTGGAAGCTTCTTCATTAAGCTCCATCTGATATCCTCCCGGAAGAGTTTCGATAAAGCTGTGGGCTCTGGCTGCCTTAGCGGCTTCTATTACTTCCTCATCAGTAGCACCGGATCGACCGTATCTGATATTTTCCATTATTGTTCCGTTAAAGAGCCATGTGTCCTGAAGCACCATAGCAAAGATACGGCGCAGCTTCCTTCTGTCTACTTTACTGATGTCCACACCGTCAATCCTTATGGTTCCGGAATTGATGTCGTAAAATCTCATAATAAGTTTTACTATAGTGGTTTTTCCCGAGCCTGTCGGTCCCACTATTGCTATCTTGTTATGTGGCTTAGCCGTAAACGAAACATTCTTTAAAACGATCTGGTCAGGGTCGTATCCGAACTCCACGTTTTCAAATTCAACACGTCCCTCAATAACATCAGGAAGCTCCACGGGTTCCTCGGGATGCACCTCTTCAGGCTGCTCCAGGAACTCAAAAACCCTCTCCGACGCCGCAGCCATTGACTGGAGCTGGTTCACCACCTGGGCAAACTGCTGAATCGGCTGGGAAAAGCTTCTGACATACTGGATAAATGCCTGTATGTCACCTATGGTGATAATGCTCTTAACAGCAAGAAGACCTCCGATTATCGCCACAGCCACATAAGCCAGATTACCTATGGCCATCATTATAGGCTGCATAAGACCGGATAAGAACTGGGACTTCCATGCAGAGGCATACATTATATCGTTTTCTTTTGTAAATTCTTCAGTAGCTTTTTCCTCTCTGTTAAAAGCCTTGACCACCAGATGTCCGCCGTAATTTTCCTCCACCTGTCCGTTCAGTGCTCCCAGATGCTTTTGCTGTGCCTCAAAATACTTTTGCGACTTTTTGACCGTCAGGGCGATAAGCCCCATGGACAATGGCAGCATCACCACTGCGATAAGGGTCATGATGGGTGATATGGTAAGCATCATGATCACCACGCCCACCAGCGTGGTAAGGGAAAGGATTATGGTGGTAAAAGTCTGGCTAAGGGACTGACCTATGGTGTCAACGTCATTAGTAACTGTGGATAACACATCTCCCGTCGCCTTACTCTCAAAATATCCCAGTGGCATACGGTTTATCTTTTCAGAGATGTCTCTTCTTAAGTTGAAAGCAACCTTTTGGGTAACCCAGGCCATGATAAGAGACTGGGTCATCATAAACAGGGAACCTATTACATACAGGATAATAGTGACAATAAGCACATATCCGATGGCCGGCATATCTATGAAGCCCTCACCGTTTATCTTTGCCATGATCCCGTCTGCAAGGATGGTTGTGGCACCTCCCATCTTTTTGGGTCCCAGCACAAAGAAAACAGAGCTTACACAGGAGCATGCCATAGCTATGATCACCGCGACCATATATCCCCGCATATATCTGATAAGCTTTGCCAGGGAACCACGGAAGTCCTTTGCCTTTTCGCCGCTTGCACCGGCTATGGGGTTTCCGTATCCGCCTTTTTTATGTCTTGCGTGATGCATGTCAGGCATTGGTGCTCACCCCCTTTCGGTTGATCTCCTCAGGGGAAAGCTGTGACTCGGCGATCTCTTTGTAAGTCTTACATGAAGCAATAAGCTCACGGTGAGTCCCTCTGCCCACTATCTTTCCTTCATCCATAACAAGGATAAGGTCGGCATTAAGTATCGTACTTACGCGTTGGGCAACGATGATGACTGTACGTTCTCCCACTTTTTCCTTTAATGCTTCCCTTAATTTCCTGTCTGTCTTAAGATCGAGAGCAGAGAAACTGTCGTCAAAGATAAATATCTTCGGGTGTTTCGCAAGGGCTCTCGCTATGGCAAGTCTCTGCTTCTGACCACCGGACACGTTGGTTCCTCCCTGTGAAATGGGACTGTCGTAACCGTCTTCTTTTCTCTCTATAAAATCATTGGCCTGTGCAATAGCCGCCGCCTCTTCTATATCTTCTTCAGAAGCATCGGTATTACCGTAAGAAATATTGGATCTGATAGTCCCTGAAAACAGGATGCCCTTCTGGGGAACGTAACCGATATTTTCCCGGAGACTTTTCAGCTCAATATCCTTTACATTAACGCCGTCAATCTTTACCTCTCCGGCGCTTGCATCATACAGTCTGGGGATCAGCTGTATAAGCGTTGATTTGCCGCAGCCGGTGGATCCTATAATGGCTGTGGTCTTTCCCGCCTCTGCCGTAAAGGAGATATCCGTAAGAACCTCTCCGTCCGCTCCGGGATATGTAAAGCATACGTTTTCAAATTCAACAGTCCCCTTGGGATCGTTCATCTTTACCGCATCCGGTTTGTTATTAATGGATGATCTTGTTCTAATCACTTCATCAACACGCTTTGCAGCTATGGCAGCTCTGGGTATCATGACTGCCATGACCGTAAGCATGATAAAGGACATGATTATCTGCATGGTGTATGTGATAAATGCAGTCATCTGACCAACCCGCATAAATCCATCGTCTATCCTGTGGGCGCCCACCCATACGATAAGGGTTGAAACACCGAACATTACGAACATAAATGCCGGATACATAAAAGAAATAGCCCTGTTGATAAAAATCTGAACCTTATAAAGATCCATGTTTGCGCCTTTAAATCTTTCCTCTTCCCTTTTTTCGGTCCCGAAGGCTCTGATAACGGGTAGTCCCGTGATTATCTCCCTAGTGATCCTGTTGATGTTATCAACCAGCTTTTGCACTATGGCAAATTTGGGCATAACAAGGGAAAACAGGAATATGATGATGGCAATGATAGCCAGAATAGCCACTGCTATCACCCACCACATACCTGCTCCAGTGCTGGCTACTCTTATAACTCCCCCTATGGCCATGACAGGAGAAAATAACGCCAGCCTGAGAGCCAGTGTAGTCGTCATCTGTATATTCTGGATATCGTTGGTTGTTCGCGTGATCAACGATGCAGTTGAGAATTTCTCAATCTCCGCATTTGAAAACTTCATAACCCGGGAATATATACTGCCTCTGAGATCACGTCCCACGCATGCGCCTATCTTTGAAGCAAAAAATGAAGTCAGTATCATGGCAACAGCCATTATCACCGCAATGACTATCATGATTCCGCCGGTACTCCAGAGGTATGCCTGCTGCTTGGCATAGATATCTACTCCGGCCTGCTCATCCAAAACCTTTGCATAGGCCTTACCCATGCTTATCTGAAGAGCCTCTCCCCCCATGGCATCAAGCTGCTGTCCGACCTTTACCTTCATCTCTTCAAGCATGGCACCGTCAAGCTCGCCGCTGTCCTGCATATTCTTAAAAATAGGACGCAGATCCACCGGGTACTCCGTGATACCCAGCGCCTCAGGTGTCAGATCGTCCCTTTCCTCAAGCACCTTCATAAGTGCTTCTTCGTCCATTTTAGATACCTGACTGTCAAGGACTAAGGATATGGCAAGCTCTTTATCGAGATTATCCAGGGTTTTTTTGTCAGTGTATCTTATCTCGTAAATATCACCCTTTTTTTCATAGGCATCTTCCCAAAGCTTTTTCTCGTTTTCGTCCATAAAAAGCTTTGCCGATTCATACTCACTGGCAACTATTTTTTCGGGACACACATGCTCTATGCCGTAACCCTGAATACCCGTATCTATTATTTTGGAAGTATAATCGGGAAGCGTTAACTCACATGCAGCCTGAACCACCAGCAGTCCTATGACTACCAGTATGGAAAGCATATATGGTTTTAACGTTTTCATCCAACGTCCCATGATAACAGGTTCCTTTCTCTACACATTATCCGTTAATCATATATCTTTTACTTTAAAGATTCAAGTAAAAGGCAGTTAATGTACGCCGCCTCAAAAGACATATCATATAATTTGATAATGCCCTCATCATCCAGTCCTTTAACGCTTTCGTAAAGCTTTTTACCTTCTTTGAAAGAAGCAAGGTACAAGGGCTTGCCCAAAGCCCTGCATTTATCCGCCAGGGTCTGCAGGACCATGTCTTTATCCTCTACATTCCCCGCACCCATTCCCGTACAAAAAGTACCGGAGTGATACCCGTATACCAGGACCGCATCGGCATTGTCGATATACGCATCCCCGTATGAAAACCCGGGGTAGGGCTTAAACGCTGCTATTCTTAAGCCAGGCTTTAACCCACTTTCAAACAGCCTTCTCCTGCTTTCTTCATCAGGCACGGGCTCACACCTGTCCTCATGTGAGGTGTTTATAACCACTTTCCATGAGAAACCTTCTCCGCTCATGTTCAGTCCTTCGGGATAGAATTCAGCAAAAGGCTCACCCCCGAATATACCGAAATTATCCACTGCACTGTCTGCAAGCGACAGTTCTCTTCCTACATAAGCAGCGTACGTCCCGCCTTTCTGCCAAACCGTAAATACGTCTTTGTAAAACCCGGTCTTGGATAAAAAGTCGATGAGTCTTACACTGCCGTCAAAGTTTGCAAAGGCGTTGCTGCCGGGCACTTCAGGCGGCTTATCGGTTCCTATTATCACCACGGGACAGGGAAGTAGGTCTTTTAACACCGTACCCAAAAAAACGGATGTATAAGATAAAGTATCCGTTCCGTGGGTTATTATCACTCCCTTGTATTTTTCCATATTTATATTTTTTATAAATAAAAGCAGTTCATTTAATCTGTCCGGCGTAAGATTCTCGCTTAAAATCGTAAACGGTGATGCGAATTCAAATCTTTCCGCATCACCGTACTCATTTTCATACATCCGGATAATCGTCTGACTGCTCTCCGGAGTAATCCCTATGGAATCACCCTTTACGGTACTTCCTATAGTTCCTCCGGTAAAGATCACTAAGATATCCTTCATAATATTCAATCCGTTTCTTCAGGTCTTGTAACAGGCTGACTGCTGAGCACCTTTTTCTTAACTACCGGCTCAGGCAGTCTGTAAATCTCCTCAACCTCCGCAACCTGTTTTTTGAATTCAACGTTGTTCTTGTCTTTTACCTCGAAGTCCTTGTATTCATGCATGTCATAATTGTTCTTTCCGATCTCGATGATGGTAACACCGATGTTGGAACAGTGGTCTCCGATCCTTTCCAGATCCACATTCAGATCGGACAGAACGAAGCCTATCACGGGAGTACACTCACCGTTTGCAAGATACATTATCCTTCTTTCCTTCATCCTGTAGCTTATCTTATCGATAACCTCTTCGTGAGGCTCTATAGTCATGGCCACCTTCATATCCCTGGTCTTAACCGTCTCCACCGCAATATCCACGGTATCCATAACAGCCCTGGTAAAGACTTTCATTTCTTCTGTTACCGCTTCGGAAAATTCTTCTTTTTTCTCGAACTTCTCCTGGGCTGACTCAAGGATATTGGTGGCATGATCCGATATACGCTCCAGGTCTCCGATACATTTTAAAAGCATTCCGTGGGTGTCCACATCCCTGATGGTCATATCGTTTGAATTCAGCTTCAGCAGATACGAACCTATCTTGTCCTCATAGACATCCACCTGCTCTTCCATCTCAACTACCTGTGCAGCCTTTTGCGAGTCGTAAGTCCATAATAGATCAATAGCAATACGAAGGCTTTCTTTTGCAACGTCTGCCATTTGTCCGACAACTGCCGTTGCCTGCTCAAGCGCCAAAGAAGGATTGCTAAGGAAACGCTCATCAAGTCGCGCCAGATATTTTTTCTGGACTTCATCTCTTTCATCTTTCTCCTCTCCTCCGCGGACTGTTGCATAAGCAAGCTTCAAAAGCAGCTTTCTGTTCGGTAAAAGCACTGCTGTGGTAAGCAGGTTGAAAATGGTATGGAAAATAGCTATACCCATCGTGGTAGCAGGCTGGTCTAAAAATTCAAAGGGCCGGAAAGCATTTATAGTGTAAAATACCGCAACGAACAGCACCGTACCTATCACGTTGAAATACAAGTGGATGCACGCGGCTCTTTTGGCATTCTTGGTGGTTCCTGCACTGGATATGAGGGCGGTAACGCAGGTACCGATGTTTTGTCCCATGATAATGGGAAGAACACTGGAGAAATTCACCGATCCCGTAAGGATAAGTGCCTGCAGTATACCCACTGATGCCGAAGATGACTGTACAGCGGCGGTAAAAGCCACACCTGCAAGAATACCCAGGATGGGATTGGAAAACATGGTAAGGAAATGAGCAAACTCAGGCGAATCCGCCAAGGGTGCTACAGCCCCGCTCATAAATTCCATTCCTATCATAAGAAGTCCGAATCCGAAAAGAATCTGACCTATGTTATTCTGCTTTTCTTTTTTAATAAATGTTACGAGTATAACGCCGGCAAAGGCTACTGCAGGAGCAAAGGAAGCCGGCTGCAGCAGCTTCATGACTATGTTCTCACCGCTGATACCGGACAAAGAAAGTATCCACGAGGTGGCTGTGGTACCCACGTTTGCCCCCATTATAACGCCGACAGCCTGCTCAAGCTTCATTATCCCGGAGTTTACGAAACCGACTACCATTACCGTGGTCGCGGAAGACGACTGGATAACTGCTGTCACACCTGCGCCCAGAAGCACGGCCTTAATGGGATTGTTCGTAAACTTTTCGAGGAAGGATTCCATCTTTCCTCCGGAAGTACTTGAGAGACCGGCTCCCATAACATGCATTCCGTATAAAAACATCGCTATCCCCCCGAGGAAGGAAAGCCAGTTAAATATAGTCATTTTAATCCTCTGAAATTAAAAAATTAGATATTAACACAACCCGCTTATTATATCGGAAAAACACGAAAAAAGCCAGTTTATTCTTTATTGCCCAGTTTGCCTCCGAGCTTGCCGAAACCGTCTTTTATCTTTCCTCCGAGAGCACCCGCTCCGTCCTTTATCTTTCCTCCGACCTGACCGGCTCTGTCCTTGATGTCCTCAAGCTCGATCTTGCCGTCTCCGTCCGCATCAAGAGCACCTTTAAAGGTATCCTTTATTTTTCCGGCACCGTCTTTGATCGCATCTGTAACTTTACCCTTTTCAACATTAGCATCTTCTGCTGCCTCAGCACCTTCATTTTTAATCTCTTCTACTTCTGACATAATAATCCTCCATTCCGAAATTAAGTTGTTTTGTTACCATTTCATGATAAATCTTTAGGATGTTTTTCGCAAGATTTTATTTTTTTTATGCGCAGGATTTGTTATAATCAAACGGAATAAATTTAACTTAAAGAACGGGGGTTCATTATGTCAGACGATAATACAAATAACGTTCCGGAAAGTGTTGCCGGATCAGACTCAATTTTTAAAATAGACGGTGTTATGACCGTTAACAGAGATAACGTTCCCACTACTTTTCTTTCAGGCATGATTGAAAAGGGAACCCTGCATGCAGGCGAAGGCATCGTTGTATTCAGCGGTGAAAACAAGCCTGTCCTTACCTGTAAGATCACCGGTATCGAAAGGATCGGTCGTGATACTTTCCAGGAGATCACCTTCAAGGAAGACGGTACGGACAACGATAATGCTTACGGTTTATGGGTGGACAATGACAACGCCGACCTCTTTAAGGAAGGTTACTACATCACCAGCCTTGTAAACGGAAAGAACAAGACCAACAAGGACAGACTCTCTGCGGAGCGTATGGACGAGCTGGCAGCAATGATTGACAATTCCGACATTGAATCATTCCGTTTCCTTACCATACAGGAACTCAGCGCCATCGTACAGAAGATGAAAAAGGACAACGATCCTTCTAAGCAGGCACGTCTGAGCGATGTTACCGAGCTTCTTTACAAGAAGATACTTGAGGCAGATACCATCTATCTCACACTGGATAACACAACCAGAGCACCTTTCTTCAACAACGGCTGCGTGGATATCTATTCACTTAAGTCTTACGCAGAAGATGCTGTTGACTTTTACGGAAAGCAGTTCAGAAAGCTGTCCGTATTTGAAGCAAACAAGGAGAACCTTCAGGTTCCTCTCTTTGTATGGCTTACACTTTTCGGTGTCAAGACAGTAACCGTTGATAACGGACAGCATCATGTACCTCTCGAGGTAGAACGCTTCCTGACGGACGAAGATAAAAAATCTACGATCATTGAAGAGACTCCCTCACATCCGCCATTCTACAATCCCGGGTTCAGATTTGCCATGAACACATGTCTTTCCGAGCTTCGCTGGCCTGTTAATTATCCCGAAAGACAGGCAAACTGCGAACGTAAGGATAAAGAGATGTGGGAGGCTTTCAAAAGCGCCAACCTTATCGTACCTATCAAACAGCGTGACGAGAACGGCGAAGAGTCCAGGACTCCGGAGGGGCAGGTTGCTATCCCTCATATCAATAATGCTGAAAACGAAGAATTCATCGGACTTTTCACAGATATTGACGAGATGAGAAAACTCTACAAGCTTGACGACTGGGGCATTATGATAATGGGACCGAAGCAGGTTCTTGAGCTTGATGATAAAGTAGGTATCGTAATCAACCCCATGGGAGAGAATCTTGTCATCACCAAGGATAAACTCCCTGAATACAGGGAAAGGGTTCTCGGAAGTGCGACTCCCGACCTTAAAGTGGTTGATGATCCGGATGATGAAAAAACCGGTGATCCGGTGGAGGATGCTCCTCCGGTAAATATCCAGGTTGAAAAAGAAAACTCCGACGGCTCCGTTGACAGCGTTGAAAACGAGAGCAATGACGGAGGAGAAGGTCCCAGCATCAAGATATCCATAGCAAAGGATCCTTCAGAAGGTTCTGATGATAACGCCTAAATCCCCGGACAGCTTATAAGGATATAAGAAAATAATACAAAAGGCGCCATGGCGATACTGCCACCGGCGCTTTTTTTGCGCACCAGATAATAAATAAAAGCCCCTGCCATGGAAGCCCCCACGCAGTATATAAGATGAACGGCTCCCAGAGATATACCCAATGCCATAAATATCTTCACATCTCCGGCACCGAAACTCTTTCCGGTTAAAATATATGCCGGAAGCAGCACGAAGGCTCCCGCAACCACTCCCGCCAGTATATGTAACGGTGTCGTATCTGAAGATACCAGACCCGGGATTACATTCAATAATGATAAAACAGCCGTCATTATCACGTATCTGTTAGGTATTTTTTTGTACTTGAGATCGAAAACGGCGATCACCAGAAGAACTGCCGTAATAAGAAAAAAATGTATTGAATCAAACATTTCGGCATTATATCATACCTTTTGTTTGTTTACAATACATTTTATTGACTTTTTATATCCGTCGTATCCCTTCCCATATGTACTGGAGCGCTGTATCAGGGAAAAATTTTGAAAAGAATCTGTGGATGGTACATATCACTCCCGGAGTGATTACGGGAAAACCTATCATTGCACCTTTCAAAGATATATTTCCCACTCTTCCCGCTTTAGATGCAAAAAAGAAATGCCTGATCCCTTTGTCCTCCGTCTTTGCCACCGGAATAAATTCCGTATCACCTATCCAGTAAGGACACACTGCCGTTACCATGATCTTCTTAGGAAGAAGCTCTGTGCGCAGCGCTCTTGTGTATCTGAGTAAAAATGCTTTGGACGCGGCGTAGATACTGAGCTTCTGGAGAGGCTGGAAAGCTGCGGTTGAGCATACATTTATTATGCGGTCACCTTTACCCATATACGGGATACACATATCGGTCACGGCAACGGCGGCTATACAGTTAAGCTCGGTCATGCCTTTTTGCTCTTCCGCAGTGACAACCCCCTGACCTCCTATCTTTCCGAATCCGGCACAGTTAATAAGAAGAGAAACGTTTATATCCTGCTGTGCCAGACTTTCACCAAGTTTTTCAATGCCTTCTTGATCCGTCAGATCCAAAGACAGGCATCTGGTCTTACAGGGAAGGGTTCCGGCAAGGGCCTGCAGTCTGTCCAGCCTTCTTGCCACAAGCCAGATCTCATCGATATCCTTTTCTTTTTCAGCGGTAAGTCTCGCATATTCTTTCCCCAGTCCTGAGGAAGCACCGGTTATTATGGCTATACGTTTTCCTCCCGTATGCTTTTTCTTTCCGGGCAGTCTGTACCATAACAGTTCTATCCCGGTTACCGCCGCCCCTGCAAGAAGAACAAATATAAATACGTTTCCCGCTATCTCTCCGACTATTCCGAACATATCCTCACCCCGTATAAAAACATGCTTATTTCTGCTTTCTTTTCATGAACTATACTATTTTTTAATGCAGGCCGCAAACAGACGGGTGCGCATTAAAAAAGGACACTGCGTCTTCTGCACAAACGGGATTGATCAGTGTCCTTATAATTTGTTTATTCATCGGAATACTCATCGCCTGAATTTTCAGGAACAGTATCCGGAACTGTCGTCACTTCAGGTTGCTGAACAGTAGGTGTCGCGGTTGCGGTTGCATGGGTCTCAGCAGGGGCCGGCTGTGGCGCAGCGGTTGCACGCTGAGTAGCCGGCTGGTTATATTGATCACGCTGTTCATTTTGATAATTACGTCTTGAATATGTCTCTTCCTCGTCATCATTATTGTAATAATCTTCGTAATCTTCAGTTTCTTCAGTAGTCTCTTCCTCCGTAGTCTCGCTCTCTGTAGTCTCCTCAGGCGGTTTCTCAAGCGTTATCGCACCTGCTATCAGAGATCCTCCGGCAAAAACCGAATCTTCTATGGATACCGTTGTCTCAGTCTCTGTTACAGTTTCAGATGTAACTGTAGTCTCTTTTTCTGCCGCTGCCATTTCCGTCTCTGACCCCACGGCTTCAGTCACTTTATTTCCCACTGCCGCCAGTATAAAAGTCGCAGCAGACGCCGCACTTATTGCACATATGGTAAGCAAAGTTACTTTTTTCATTATTGCACCTTCTTTTATTTCCTTAAATTCCGCACATCCTCATCCAGTTTAATAATACAATAACATAATAACTTGTCAAGGTTACGACAAAGGACGGTTTTGTATCTCCTCAAACCGTCCCATGTCTAAGAATATTGTATATCAATTATAAACCACAACTGTCGTATTCGATGGTATCACATCATATATCCATTTTGCATTGTTAATATACAGCCTAACACATCCATGAGATACCTTTGCCCCCAGGGTTCCGTCAGTAATAACGGAGGGGGTGCTTGAGCGGTCATAAAGAACGGAATGGAAAAGATAGCTACCGTAAAACCTTGTGTAGTACCAGCATCTTTCATATGTTCCCGTATTAAAATAGCGCCCTTTCTGTCCGGTGCGGAAAACTCCCGTCACCGTCGGGGTAGAAGGCTTACCAACAGAACAACTCCAGTATTTATTGTAATTCCAATTATTCTTTTTCCCCTCAAATATCGCCGTCTTACATTTATTCCTGTTTACAAGGATAAGATACTTTGTAGAACTTGAGTATGACTGAGCTTTACCCAGCATCTCACTGTCATCGGACAGCAGCCATCCTCTCGGATCGAAGCTGTACAGGGTTCCTTCAATTTTCTTTAATCCGGTAACCAGCCATCCGTTGTTTCCGAAATACGACTTATGTTCCACAGACTCTCCGTCTGCCTTTGTCAGCTTTTTCCAGCCCGTCGTCAGCCATCCGTTATTCCCGAAATAACTCCAGTGTTTCTCAGTGTTTCCATCAGGATTAGCAGTCCCTTTTCCGAGCTGTTTCCAGCCCGTACGAAGCCAACCGTTGTCGCCGAAATAACTCCAGTGGACAGTGCTGTTTCCGTCAGGATTAGAGGTTCCCTTTCCCATCTTCTGCCAACCGGTGCGAAGCCAGCCGTTAGACCCAAAATAAGACCAGTGTTCTGTTTTCTCTCCTTCGGCTTTTCCCATTTTATGCCAGTCGGTATAAATCTTTCCGTCTTTTCCAAAATATGACCAATGTGGGATTTTCTCACCTTCCTTTGACGTCATCCAGTGCCAACCTGTGTAAACTTTATCATCTTTGTAGTATTTATACGCTCCGTCTTCTTTGTACCAACCGTTCTTTTTTGCTGTTACAGTCTCCTTTACATTTTTTGTATCTTTAGCAAATGTAACAATAGGTACTGACAACGCAGAAATAGTTACCGTCATTGCCACTGCAAATGATAATTGTTTTACGAATTTTCTTACTTCCATAAGCAGCCACCTCCCGTCTTTTTTGTTTCCAACTGTATATTAGCACTATTTTATATTTTGTAAATATGTGTTGAAACAAATCCGCTTCGCGCCCAATCCGCACGATACTGCACTTCGAATAAGCGGACTGAGAGCGCGCTATCCGGCGCAGATAGCGTCTTGTCCTCGCTACCGCGAGTCCAATCCGCACGCGTCAAAGACGCGCAATGCTACAACACAGATTTTGCGCGAGTAGCGTCTTGTCCTCACTTCGTGAGTCCAATCCGCACGCGCCGATGGCGCCCAATACAAACAAAAAAAGTATCCTTTGAGAGTAAACTCTCAAGGATACTTTTTTCATTTGTGCTCCGCGCAAAATCTGTTCGCGATCACTCTATAATCGTAGCAACTGCTCCTGAACCTACTGTGTGTCCACCCTCACGGATAGCAAAACGAAGACCCTGCTCCATAGCTACCTTGTGGATAAGTTCTACAGTCATCTCAACGTTATCTCCGGGCATGCACATCTCTGTACCTGCAGGAAGCTCGCAAACACCGGTAACGTCTGTTGTTCTGAAGTAGAACTGAGGTCTGTAGTTGTTGAAGAAAGGTGTGTGACGTCCACCCTCGTCCTTTGTAAGTACGTAAACCTGAGCTGTAAACTTCTTGTGGGGAGTTACAGAACCGGGTGCGCAAAGAACCTGACCTCTCTCAATCTCGTCTCTCTGGATACCACGGAGAAGTGCTCCGATGTTATCTCCGGGAAGAGCCTCGTCAAGAAGCTTTCTGAACATCTCGATACCTGTGATAACTACTTTACGTGTCTCATCGGAAATACCAACAATCTCAACCTCGTCGTTAAGGTGAAGTGTACCACGCTCTACTCTACCTGTAGCAACTGTACCACGACCTGTAATTGTAAATACGTCCTCTACAGGCATAAGGAAGGGCTTATCTGTCTCTCTTGTGGGATCGGGTACATACTCATCGATAGTATGCATAAGCTCAAGGATCTTGTCTCCCCACTCGCCTGAGGGATCCTCAAGAGCCTTAAGAGCTGAGCCTCTGATGATAGGGGTATCATCTCCGGGGAAATCATACTCGTTAAGAAGCTCTCTGATCTCCATCTCTACAAGGTCAAGAAGTTCCTCGTCATCAACCATGTCACACTTGTTCATGAATACAACTATGTAAGGAACGCCTACCTGACGTGCAAGAAGGATGTCTTCATGGATAGTTACAGGCGGGAAGTTGTTTTTAAGTAAAATATAATTCATCAGTATACGCCCTGTTCTGCCGTTGCCGTCTGCAAAGGGATGTATATTTTCAAACTTACAATGAAAATATGCAGCTACTGTCAAAGCATTCTTTTTATCGAAAGTCTTAATCTCATTAAGCAGTTCTTCAATTTCTTCCGGAACATCTTCCGGTAACGCGCCTGTTTCATTCTTGCCGGTTATATAGTCGTGCTTTTTATACTCTCCCGGACGCTCTCCTAACGCCCATCTTCTTTCATCATAAGTGTTCTTTGTGAGCTCATAGTGAAACCTGCACAACAATTCACTATCTAAATCCGGTCTTTTATCAAAAATATCAAGAAGTAAATTATATGCATCCTTTGAATTCCTGATCTCAAACAATGTTGTCAAATCACCCGTGTATAAAATAACTCCGTCCTTATCAAATATCTCTCTTGTGTCATTATATGTTATATTGTCATTTTCTATTTTTCCGGAATTATAAGCAAAAAAAACACTCTGACTATTTAAAGCCACGGATAATTCATCAGCTGTTTTTATACACTTCTTAAGCCAAAAATCCAGCACGTTGTCATAATTCATAAAAGCAACCCCCTTGGCTGTTTATCCTTGTATATTTTAACATAAATGAACAAATTCCTGACAAAATATCTGTTTATTCTGTTTTTATTGCAATTCACTGCAAACACAAAAAAGCGGGACTATCAAAAGTCCCGCCTTGGCATTTAACTTAGAGCCGTTGCTCCATCACCGGTCTGTTTCCCGTCAAGGGTTGCAATTATGACATGGTGTGTATCCTTGCGCTATTGCCTGAGCTCTTGTACCGTTAAAACTCTTTTTATTTGAAGCACTCATTCTTGTCACTGAACCACAGTTAGACTTATGAAATACTTTTGAGTTAAGATTTAAAATGTAGGTTCCGCTTGTTGCCGCTGCTTTTGTAGTACCCGCATTGCCGGTACTTGTCTTTTTTACCTCTGTCACCCAGCCTTTACCGTCTGCAGAATAATTCTTACCGCTGAGACTGAATTTTTTATTGACTACAAGCCAACCGTTTCCCCCGAAATACGAACGGTGCTGTTTATTGTTTCCATCCGGATTATATGACGTTGCCATGTTCTGCATTCCGATTCTGAGCCAACCGTTAGCTCCGAAGTAACTCCAATGCTGTGCATTCTTTCCGTCAGGGTTTGATGATGTCGCCATCTTCTGCCAACCTGTTCTCAACCATCCATTGTTTCCGAAGTATGACCAATGCTGCGCATTTTTTCCGTCAGGATTTGCCTTTGTTGCCATCTTCTGCCAGCCTGTACGCAGCCAACCGTTAGCTCCAAAGTAACTCCAATGCTGTGCATTTTTTCCGTCAGGATTTGCCTTTGTTGCCATCTTCTGCCAGCCTGTACGCAGCCAGCCATTGTCTCCAAAATATGACCAGTGCTCGGTTTTCTCACCCTCAGCCTTACCCATCTTTTTCCATCCGGTATAAATCTTTCCGTCTTTTCCGAAGTATGACCAGTGCTCTGTCTTTTCGCCCTCGGCTTTTCCCATCTTGTGCCAGCCTTTGTAGGCTACGCCGTCTTTGTAATATCTAAAGCCGCCCTCGTTATACCAGCCGTTCTTTTTCGCTACTTTTTTTGCTTCAACAGTCACCGTACAAGCAGAAGTCTTTCCTCCATCTTTCGTCTTTACAGTAATCTTTGCAGTTCCCGCTTTTTTTGCAACAACTTTTCCGTTTGAATCTACAGTTGCAACAACTGTGTTACTACTGGACCATGTAACTCCTTTGTTCGTTGCATTTTCAGGATTAACTGTTGCTGTAAGTTGTACTGCATCTCCTGCTGTTGCGTTAACTGATGTTTTATTAAGCTTTACACCTGTTACATTTACTGTCTTATTCTTTACTGTTATGGTACAGGTTGCAGTCTTTGATCCATCATCAGTCTTTACAGTTATCTTTGCAGTGCCTGCTCCTTTAGCTGTAACTTTTCCTGCTCCGTCTACAGTTGCTACAGACGGGTTGCTACTACTCCAATAAACCGTCTTATTTGTAGCATCCGAAGGACTTACGGTTGCAGTTAGTTGTACTGTATCTCCTACTGTTGGGTTAACTGATGTTTTATTAAGCTTTACACCTGTTACATAGACCGTTGTATCATTTAGAACAACACTCATCTTTTTGCTTTCATATCCTGTATTATAATGATATGTAATATTATTACTGGTAATGTTAACAAATTTATTTCCAGATAGAACTGCATTTTTTACATATGAAATATTTGTCTGATTTAATAACGGATCTATGTCATTAAGTTTTACTTCTTTATTTGTAGTTTTTATTTCTTTTGATTGTTTTCCAACGTCAACATACCATAAAGAAGTATTTTTACTTAAATCAATACTTCCTAATTTGTTATCAAAACAAAATAATATCTCTAATGCGGTGTTTTTGCTTAAATCCAATCTTTCTAACATATTGTTATCGCATGCCAATTGAGTTAGTTCTAAGTTATTTTTCAAATTTAAGTCTCTAATATTATTACAAGAACAAGATAAATCTTTTAACTTAACGTTCTTACTAATATCTAATCTTGATATATTGTTATTGCCACACCACAGTTCTTCTAATTCTCCAAAAAACTCTATTCCTTTCAACTGTAAAACGCCTTTTGCCCTACAATCTATTCTCTTACAATTTTTTATTTCACTTTTACTTAGTACCCCATCACTATTTGAATCAACTTCCAGCATTACATATTCTTTAAAATTAGCATCAGGAAAATTTGTCGCATTTATTACTACATCCGTTGCCGCATGAACTTCCTGCGATGCAACCGAACTCGTAACCAACGGCAGAGAAAACCCGCCAACAACCGCTGCCGCAACTAATCCGGCCATGGATAATTTTTTCATTAATCTCTTACTTTTCCTCATCGTATACTCCTTTCTTCCTATCACTCAAACCACTTACGAAAAATCTTTTGTTACTATTTTCACGTATATTTTATCTGTTTTTTTTTTTTTTCTGTCAATATTTATATTTAATTCCCACAACAGAGGAGTGTAATAGCATCTCTCGATTGTAATGCACAATAAATGTAAAGCATTTACTTGACATTTCATATACAAATACGTAACATATCCTTTAACAGGAGGTGATCTTATGGCAACCACTATGGTTAATTTTCGTATGGATAAAGATCTTAAACGTGAGATGGAATCTGTCTGCAAACAAATGGGGATGTCTATGTCTGCTGCATTTACAATCTTTGCTAAGACAGTAAGCAGGGAAAAGAGGATTCCTTTTGACATATATGCGGAACAACCGAATGCTTTGATAGAGATAGAAAGTGGCGGATCTGCTGCCGGAATTTTGAAAAAGTATGCTGACTCAAAACTTATAAAAAAGGAGAAAACTGCATGGGATCATGTAGTAAGCAAGAAATATGGAAAAAAATAGGAGCTGTTTTCTTGACGCCAACGCCATACTCAGGTACTTGCTGGGTGACATTCCGGCGCAATACGAGCAGGTTAAAGAAATTATTTCTTATCGTCAGTGTATAACTTCTTTGGAGGTAATCGCAGAAGTGGTGTACGTTCTGACCGGCATATATTCAGTAAATAGAAAAGAATGCGCTAAGGCTTTGCATACTTTTTCTAAAGAAATAATAATCTTATATCCGGATGTCCTAAAATTTGCTCTTTGTGAGTTTGAATCCGGTTCTCTGGATTTTGTAGATTGTCTTATTTGTGGGTATCATGAGGTGTTTGGTATAGATGTGGTAACTTTTGATAAAAAGTTGAGCAAAAGACTTGACGCTCTTATGTAGCATTAAATAAATTTGGCGTCCAATACGGACTGAGAGCAAGGCGTCTGCGTAGTTCGGCTGTCCTATACGGAGCGGAGCGTCTTGCCCTCAGATTTTGCGCGCGTAGCGTCTTGTACGCTTCGCGTCCAATCCGCACGCGCCGATGGCGCGCAATACAAACAAAAAAAGTATCCTTTGAGAGTAAACTCTCAAGGATACTTTTTTTATTTGTGCTCCGCGCAAAATCTGTTCGCGATCACTCTATGATCGTAGCAACTGCTCCTGAACCTACTGTGTGTCCACCCTCACGGATAGCGAAACGAAGACCCTGCTCCATAGCTACCTTGTGGATAAGCTCTACAGTCATCTCTACGTTATCTCCGGGCATGCACATCTCTGTACCTGCAGGAAGCTCGCAAACACCTGTAACGTCTGTTGTTCTGAAGTAGAACTGTGGACGATAGTTGTTGAAGAAAGGTGTATGACGTCCACCCTCGTCCTTTGTAAGAACGTAAACCTGAGCTGTAAACTTCTTGTGAGGAGTTACAGAACCAGGTGCGCAAAGAACCTGTCCTCTCTCGATCTCGTCTCTCTGGATACCACGAAGAAGTGCTCCGATGTTATCTCCCGGAAGAGCCTCGTCAAGAAGCTTTCTGAACATCTCGATACCTGTGATAACTACCTTACGTGTCTCATCAGAGATACCAACGATCTCAACTTCGTCATTAAGGTGAAGTGTACCACGCTCTACTCTACCTGTAGCAACGGTACCACGACCTGTGATAGTGAATACGTCCTCAACAGGCATAAGGAAAGGCTTGTCTGTCTCTCTTGTCGGATCCGGAACATACTCATCAATAGTATGCATAAGCTCAAGGATCTTGTCACCCCACTCACCTGAAGGATCCTCAAGAGCCTTAAGAGCAGAACCTCTGATGATAGGAGTATCATCACCCGGGAAGTCATACTCGTTAAGAAGCTCTCTGATCTCCATCTCTACAAGGTCAAGAAGCTCCTCATCGTCTACCATGTCACACTTGTTCATGAATACAACGATATAAGGAACGCCTACCTGACGAGCAAGAAGAATGTGCTCTCTTGTCTGAGCCATAACACCGTCTGTAGCAGCAACAACAAGGATACCTGCATCCATCTGAGCTGCACCGGTGATCATGTTCTTAACGTAGTCAGCATGTCCCGGACAGTCAACGTGTGCATAGTGTCTCTTCTCTGTCTCATACTCGATGTGTGAAGAAGAAATTGTGATTCCTCTTTCTCTTTCTTCAGGTGCCTTGTCGATGTTATCGTAATCTACGAAATCACCTGTTCCAAGTCTTGCGTTAAGAGTCTTGGAGATAGCAGCTGTAAGAGTAGTCTTACCGTGGTCTACGTGACCGATTGTACCAATATTAACGTGCGGTTTATTACGCTCGAATTTTTCTTTAGCCATTTTAAATTATCCTCCTTAAATGTATAGCGAGTCACACTCGTTATATTATATTTTATTTGCTTAAATATTTCAACTGTATATTACTCTGATTTGCTTGCAACGATCTTTTCCTGAACGTTCTTCGGGCACTGCTCGTACTTATCGAAGAACATTGAGTAGTTGCCTCGTCCCTGTGTGCTGGAACGAAGATCGGTAGCATAACCGAACATCTCTGAAAGTGGAACGAAAGCCTTAACCATCTTTCCTCCTCCGATGTCCTCCATACCCTCGATACGTCCACGGCGTGAGTTCAGATCACCGATAACATCACCCATGTACTCTTCAGGCATGGTAACCTCAACCTTCATGATAGGCTCAAGGATAGCAGGATTTGACTTAGCCATAGCGTCCTTGAATGCCATGGAACCTGCGATGTGGAACGCCATCTCGGATGAGTCCACTTCGTGGTAGGAACCGTCATAAACGGTAGCCTTGATACCGAGAACCGGATATCCTGCAAGAATACCGCTCTGTGCTGCTTCCTCGATACCTTCGCCTACTGCAGGGATGTATTCCTTAGGAATAGCACCACCCACGATCTCTGATGCAAATTCGTATGTCTCCTCGCCATTGGGATCCATAGGCTCAAAGCGAACCTTACAGTGTCCGTACTGACCACGACCACCGGACTGCTTAACGTATTTGCTCTCAACGTCAACAGGCTGTGTAAAGCACTCTTTGTAAGAAACCTGAGGTGCACCAACGTTAGCCTCTACATTGAACTCTCTTACGAGACGGTCAACGATGATCTGAAGATGAAGCTCACCCATACCTGCGATGATGGTCTGTCCTGTCTCAGTATTGGTATGTGCCTTGAATGTAGGATCTTCCTCAGCAAGCTTTGCAAGAGCCTCGCCCATCTTGCCCTGGTCATTCTTTGTCTTAGGCTCGATAGCAAGCTCGATAACCGGCTCAGGGAACTCCATAGACTCAAGGATAACGGGATGCTGCTCGTCGCAGATGGTATCACCGGTAACAGTCATCTTAAGACCTACTGCCGCAGCGATATCACCTGAGTAAACGATCTCAAGCTCGCTTCTTGAGTTTGCGTGCATCTGAAGGATACGTCCTACACGCTCTTTCTTGCCCTTTGTAGCATTAAGCACATAAGATCCCGTCTTGAGTGTTCCTGAATAAACACGGAAGAAAGCAAGCTTTCCTACGAAAGGATCTGTCATGATCTTGAATGCAAGAGCTGAGAAAGGCTCGTCATCAGAAGACTTTCTTGTGATCTCGTTTCCATCCATGTCAACACCTGCGATATCAGGGATATCCGTAGGTGCAGGCATGTACTCGAGAACAGCATCAAGAAGCTTCTGAACACCCTTGTTCTTGTAAGCACTTCCGCAGCAAACAGGGATGGCTCTGTTGTCGATAGTAGCAGTACGAAGAGCTTTCTTCATGTCTTCTACTGCAGGCTCCTCGCCCTCAAGGTACTGCATCATAAGATCATCATCAAGCTCACATACCTTCTCTATAAGCTCTGTGTGATACTTATCAGCCTCATCCTTAAGATCGGCAGGGATATCATCAACGGTGATGTCATCACCCTTGTCATCATTATAGAAATAAGCTCTCATCTCAAAAAGATCAATGATACCCTTGAACTCGTCTTCTTTTCCGATAGGGATCTGAAGGCATATAGGGTTCTTACCGAGCTTAGTCTCGATCTGCTTTACGGAACCGTAGAAGTCAGCTCCTACGGTATCCATCTTGTTGATAAACGCCATACGGGGTACGCCGTACTTGTCAGCCTGTCTCCATACGTTCTCAGACTGGGGCTGTACACCGTCCTTGGCAGCAAACACACCAACAGCTCCGTCAAGGACTCTCAGTGAACGCTCAACCTCAACAGTGAAGTCTACGTGTCCCGGAGTGTCGATGATGTTAATACGGTGCTCAAGAGCACCGGGAGCCGGCTTATGTTCTTTTTCAAGTGTCCAGTGACATGTGGTAGCAGCGGATGTGATAGTGATACCACGTTCCTGCTCCTGCTCCATCCAGTCCATCGTGGCTGTTCCTTCATGTGTATCACCTATCTTGTAGTTGATACCGGTATAATAAAGGATACGCTCTGTAAGAGTAGTCTTACCTGCGTCGATATGAGCCATGATTCCGATGTTTCTGGTACGCTCCAAAGGATATTCTCTACCCATCGGTTTTTCCTCCTATTTTCATTATTAGAATCTGTAATGTGCAAACGCCTTGTTTGCCTCTGCCATCTTGTGCATCTCTTCTTTTTTCTTTACAGAGGCACCGGTATTGTTGGACGCATCCAGGATCTCTCCTGCAAGACGCTCGTCCATGGTCTTCTCGCCTCTGGAACGTGAAAAGTTCGTAAGCCATCTTAAGGCTAATGCCTGTCTTCTGTCCGGCTTAACTTCTATCGGAACCTGATATGTAGCACCGCCGACACGTCTTGCCTTAACCTCGAGAGTAGGCATGATATTTTCCATAGCCTCTTCAAAAACCTCGAGAGCCGGCTTACCGCTTCTTTCGGCAACCTTATCAAATGCTCCGTAGACAATCTTCCTTGCAATGCCCTTCTTACCGTCGAGCATTATGTTGTTGATCAGCTTTGTAACGACCTTATTCTTATAGATCGGATCCGCCAATACATCTCTTTTAGGTGTATGTCCTTTACGTGGCACGGGTTCTTCCCTCCTTAACATAGTAATTAATTCATAGGTACTCACAAATACTTAATGTGCTGCGTGCCCGAAAAAAGGTCTTTATATCAAGCAACCACTGATAAACCTGATTTCGGTTCGTTAGTATTAAATATCTGATTAGTCTTAAAATTATCCGTTGTTTGCAGCTTTAGGTCTCTTAGCTCCGTACTTGGAACGAGCCTGCTTTCTGTCTGCAACGCCGGCTGTATCAAGAGTTCCACGGATGATGTGGTATCTTGTACCCGGAAGGTCCTTTACTCTTCCGCCTCTGATAAGTACAACAGAGTGCTCCTGAAGATTGTGACCTTCACCGGGAATATAAGATGTAACCTCGATACCGTTTGAAAGACGCACTCTGGCGATCTTTCTCAAAGCTGAGTTAGGCTTTTTAGGTGTAGCAGTCTTAACGGCTGTACATACGCCTCTCTTCTGCGGAGACGGTACGTCAACGGCCTTTTTCTTGAGAGAGTTAAAACTCTTCTGAAGAGCCGGTGAAGTAGACTTCTTTACAGCTGACTTTCTTCCCTGCTTAACTAACTGGTTAAATGTAGGCATTCCTTTTTCACCTCCCCGAAATTAGATTCACGGTTGCTTTTTTACAATAAAAATCAGGCGCTTAAAATTAAAGCGCCTGAAGTATTATACTTATATCAGATGTCCGTGTCAAGCAAAATCTGTTATTCCTCGGTCTGCTCAGATGCGCCTGCAACCTCGGCTACAGCCTCACCTGTCTCGTCCTGATCCTGAACTTCTTCTGCCTGTGCCTCGGACTCTTTTAATTCCTCATCAATGATCTTCTCATAGTCGATTTTTGTGTCTATGGTAACGTTCTGGTATCTTCTCATACCCGTTCCCGCAGGAATGAGCTTTCCGATGATAACGTTTTCCTTAAGGCCCACGAGAGGATCGACTTTCCCGTAGATAGCCGCATCCGTAAGGACCTTGGTAGTCTCCTGGAAGGATGCTGCGGAAAGGAATGAGTTAGTCGCAAGGGAAGCCTTTGTGATTCCCAAAATAATGGCTTCTCCCTTTGCCGGAGTCTTTCCTTCCTCCACAAGCTTCTCGTTTACCTCTTCAAAGTCGATGGTATCAACCTGTGAACCCGGAAGGAAGTTGGAGTCTCCCGCCTCTTCAACGATTATCTTCCTGAGCATCTGACGCACGATAAGCTCGATATGCTTATCGTTGATCTCAACACCCTGGATACGGTAAACCTTCTGAACCTCACGGAGCATATAGTCCTGAACGGCTCTAACTCCGAGGATCTTTACGATATCGTGGGGATTCTCGGAACCTTCGGTGATCTCCTCACCTTTTTCCACTACCTGTCCCTCTTCCACCTTAACGTGGGTATCTCTTGATACGGGATAGGACTTTGAATTGCCCTCATCGTCAGTGATAACGATATCGGTCTTTTTCTCGGACATGTTAAAGCTTACTCTTCCGCCAAACTCTGCAAGTACCGCAAGTCTCTTAGGCTTTCTTGCCTCAAAGAGCTCTTCTACTCTCGGAAGACCCTGTGTGATGTTATCTCCCGCAACACCACCGGTATGGAAGGTACGCATGGTAAGCTGTGTACCCGGCTCACCGATGGACTGTGCGGCGATAGTACCTACAGCCTCACCTACCTGAACCGTCTTTCCGGTAGCCATGTTGGCACCGTAACACTTGGCGCAGACTCCGCTGTGTGAGCGGCATGTAAGGATAGTCCTGATCTTTACCTTCTCAATGCCCGCCTTTTCAACCTTTCCTGCACTTTCGGATGTGATAAGGCTGTTTGATGCAACGATCACATTGCCATTATCATCCACGATATCCTCTGCGGCAAATCTTCCCGTGATACGCTCTTTTAATGACTCAAGTACATCTGCCTTGGCATCTTTGTCATCCGTAACCTTATCGTTTACGAATTCGGTAACGTACATTCCGGAGATAGTCTTGGCATTCTCACAGCAGTCATTGTCGCGGATCATAAGATCCTGGGCAACGTCTACGAGACGTCTTGTCAGGTAACCTGAGTCCGCTGTACGAAGAGCCGTATCGGAAAGACCTTTACGGGCACCGTGGGCGGAGATAAAGTACTCCAGAACGTCAAGACCTTCACGGAAGTTAGACTTGATAGGAAGCTCGATAGTTTCACCGGATGTATTAGCCATAAGACCACGCATACCGGCCAGCTGCTTGATCTGCTGGTTAGAGCCTCGGGCACCTGAGTCAGCCATCATGAAGATGTTGTTGTACTTATCAAGTCCCGCAAGAAGCGCATCCTTAAGTTTGTCATCAGTCTCCTGCCAAACTTTTATAACGGATTTGTGACGCTCTTCCGATGTCACGCGACCACGCTCGTACTTGTTGTTGATATCTTCAACCAGCTCCTCCGCTTTGGAGATAAGCTCCTGCTTAACAGAAGGCACGGTCATTTCTGAAATGGAAACGGTCATGGCCGCCTTTGTGGAATATTTGTATCCCACTGACTTGATGTCATCAAGCACTTCAGCAGTCATAGTCGTACCATGCTTATCAATAACGTGCTGGAGGATATCCTTAAGCTGCTTCTTTCCTACATGGAAATCCACCTCGAGCGCAAACTCATTTTCAGGAAGGCTTCTGTCAACGTAACCTAAGTCCTGGGGAAGGATCTCGTTAAAGAGACATCTTCCCAGTGTGGACTCTACGTTTCCGTATCTTTTTTTTCCCTCTGCATCAGTCTTTGAATATCTTACCCTTATCTTTGAATGAAGAGTGATGATGCCGTTCTCATATGCCATGATGGCTTCGTCAATATCCTTGAAGCACTTGCCTTCACCTGTAGCTCCCGGCCTTTCCTGTGTCAGATAGTAGATACCGAGGACCATATCCTGTGAAGGAACGGCCACGGGACCTCCGTCTGAAGGTTTAAGAAGGTTGTTAGGTGAAAGGAGCATAAAACGGCACTCAGCCTGGGCTTCCACCGAAAGAGGAAGATGTATAGCCATCTGGTCGCCGTCGAAGTCGGCGTTAAAGGCCGTACAAACCAAGGGATGAAGCTTTATGGCTTTACCCTCTACAAGGATAGGCTCGAAAGCCTGGATACCCAGTCTGTGGAGCGTAGGCGCACGGTTGAGCATAACGGGATGCTCTTTTATAACGTCGTCGAGTACGTCCCAAACTTCATTCTCAAGTCTCTCAACGCTCTTTTTAGCCTTCTTGATGTTATCGGAAATACCGCGTCTTACGAGTTCCCTCATAACGAAAGGCTTGAAGAGTTCGATAGCCATCTCTTTCGGAAGACCGCACTGGTATATCTTAAGCTCAGGTCCCACAACGATAACGGAACGTCCCGAATAGTCAACTCGCTTACCAAGGAGGTTCTGTCTGAAACGTCCCTGCTTTCCTTTAAGCATATCGGAAAGTGACTTAAGGGCACGGTTTCCGGCGCCCATAACAGGTCTTCCCGTTCTTCTTCCGTTGTCGATAAGTGCATCAACAGCTTCCTGAAGCATTCTCTTTTCGTTTCTTACAATGATCTCGGGAGAGTTGATCTCGATAAGACGTGCAAGTCTGTTGTTGCGGTTTATTATCCTTCTGTAAAGATCGTTCAGATCAGATGTGGCAAACCTTCCGCCGTCCAGCTGGACCATGGGACGAAGTTCGGGAGGTATAACAGGGATCTCTGTAAGTATCATCCACTCCGGATTGGTCCCTGCATTTATAAATGCCTCCATTACCTCGATACGCTTTATGATCCTTGAAGCCTTCTGTGCGGTGGCTGTCTCAAGCTCTTCTCTTAAGCTCTTAACCTCTTTTTCAAGGTCAACCGCCTTGAGAAGCTCATATATAGCCTCCGCTCCCATACCTACGCGGAAAGCATTGCCGTAAGTCTCATAATACTCACGGTATTCCGTCTCTGAAAGGACTTTCTTGTAAGGTATCTCCGTGTCACCCGGATCAAGAACTATGTATGAAGAAAAGTAGATGACCTTTTCAAGGTTCTTGGGTCCTATCTCAAGGATAAGGTCCATACGGCTGGGGATGCCTTTGAAGTACCAGATGTGGGAAACAGGCGCTGCAAGAGCGATATGACCCATACGGTCACGTCTTACGGCCTTTTTTGTAACCTCAACGCCGCACTTGTCACAGATGATACCTTTATCCTTTATCTTCTTGTACTTTCCGCAGTGGCACTCCCAGTCCTTGCTGGGTCCGAAGATCTTCTCACAGAACAATCCGTCATTTTCCGGCTTCAAAGTACGATAATTGATGGTCTCGGGCTTTGTCACCTCACCGTATGACCAGTCACGGATGCTTTTGGGAGAAGCGAGCTTGATCTGAATCTTTTCAAATTTCACGCCTTTATTTCTTTTTGATTCTGTCTTTATATTTTCTGTCATTATTACAGCTTCCTCCATAAAACTGATCAGTCTTCAGAGTTTCCGTCATCATAGTCATCAAAATTTTCTTCCTGAAGTCCGGGCATATCCTCATCTACGCCGCCTTCTTCATTCATGACACCTACGGACATGTTGTTCCTGCGATATTCGTCTTCTATCTCGCGATCGCTTCTCTTGTATCCTCCGTCTTCAAGAGCCTGCTTAAAGTCGGTAACCTCGTACTCTGAGTTATCAAGAAGCTCTACCTCGTTATCATTTTCATCAAGGAGGCGCACATCAAGCGCAAGAGACTGAAGTTCTTTCAGGAGCACCTTGAAAGACTCCGGTATTCCCGGCTCGGGGATGTTCTCTCCCTTGATGATAGCCTCGTATGTCTTAACTCGTCCTACCACGTCGTCAGACTTAACGGTAAGGATCTCCTGCAGTGTGTACGCAGCACCGTAAGCCTCCAGAGCCCAAACCTCCATCTCTCCGAAACGCTGTCCTCCGAACTGGGCTTTACCACCAAGAGGCTGCTGTGTAACGAGAGAATACGGTCCGGTGGAACGTGCGTGGATCTTATCATCAACAAGATGATGAAGTTTGAGGTAATGCATGAATCCGATGGTAACCGGATTGTCGAAGTACTCACCTGTACGGCCGTCGCGAAGTCTTACTTTACCATCACGGGAGATTGGTACGCCCTTCCACTCATTTCTTCTTTCCTTGTTCTTCTCAAGGAACGCAAATACGTCCGGATCAAGCTCGTTCTTGCGTTTCTTTTCAAATGCGTCCCACTCAAGGTTTGCATAATCATTTGCAAGGTCAAGGATATCCTGGATATCATTCTCGTCCGCGCCGTCAAATACGGGTGTGGAAATATTAAATCCTAAAACCTGTGCGGCAAGGGATAAGTGTATCTCAAGTACCTGACCGATATTCATTCGTGAAGGCACGCCAAGAGGGTTCAACACGATATCAAGAGGTCTTCCGTTTGGAAGGAACGGCATATCCTCAACAGGTAAGATCCTTGAAACGACACCCTTATTTCCGTGGCGTCCCGCCATCTTATCACCTACGGAGATCTTACGCTTCTGGGCAATATAGATACGTACTGATTTGTTAACGCCCGGTGCAAGATCGTCTCCGTCATCTCTTGTAAACTGCTTAACACCAACGACAATACCGTAAGCACCGTGAGGAAGTCTGAGAGATGTATCACGGACTTCTCTCGCCTTCTGACCGAGGATGGCACGAAGGAGTCTCTCTTCTGCAGTAAGCTCTGTCTCTCCCTTTGGAGTAACCTTTCCTACGAGGATATCACCGGCACGGACCTCTGCTCCGATACGGATGATACCGTCTTTGTCCAGATCCTTTAATGTCTCTTTTCCTACCGTCGGGATATCGTTTGTGATCTCTTCGGGTCCCAGTTTGGTATCTCTTGCCTCGATAAGGTACTCTTCGATATGAACCGAAGTATAAACATCATCTTTTACCAGTCTCTCACTGAGAAGTACCGCATCCTCATAGTTGTAACCTTCCCATGTCATGAATCCGATAAGAGGATTCTTTCCTAATGCTATCTCTCCGTTGTCGGTAGACGGACCGTCGGCGATAACATCGCCTTTTTTGATCTTGTCTCCCTTTACAACGATAGGTCTCTGGTTATAGCAGTTGCTCTGGTTACTTCTTGTAAATTTGGCAACCTTATATTCGCGGACATTTCCGTCCTTTTCCTTAACCTTAATAAGATCTGACTGTGAGCTGATAACCTCTCCGTCAGCCTCTGCGACTACGCAAACACCTGAGTCAATGGCCGCTTTATGCTCGATACCCGTACCGATAACAGGTGCTTCGGTCGTAAGGAGCGGCACAGCCTGGCGCTGCATGTTTGATCCCATAAGGGCACGGTTGGCATCATCGTTCTGAAGGAATGGGATCATGGACGTAGCAACTGAAAATACCATCTTAGGAGACACGTCCATAAGATCTATATACTTTTTATCAAATGAAGCCGTCTCATCCTTATATCTTCCGGCAACCGTGTTCTTGATGAAATAACCCTTCTCATCAATAGGCGCGTTCGCCTGGGCGATATGGTAATCATCCTCTTCGTCAGCGGTGAAGTATCTTACCTCATCCGTAACTCTGGGATTCTCCGGATCGCTCTTATCAACAACTCTGTAAGGCGCCTCAACAAAACCGTATCTGTTAATACGGGCATATGATGCAAGGGAGTTGATAAGACCGATGTTTGGTCCTTCAGGTGTCTCAATAGGACACATTCTTCCGTAGTGGGTATAGTGTACATCTCGAACCTCAAATCCGGCACGGTCTCTTGAAAGTCCACCGGGACCAAGAGCCGAAAGACGTCTCTTGTGGGTAAGCTCACCAAGGGGGTTATTCTGATCCATGAACTGGGAAAGCTGTGAGCTTCCGAAGAACTCTTTTATGGCAGCGGTAACCGGCTTGATGTTGATAAGCCCCTGGGGAGTGATGGTGTTTATATCCTGGCTTGCCATCCTCTCCTTTACAACTCTTTCCATCCTTGATACACCGATCCTGAACTGGTTCTGGAGAAGCTCTCCCACAGCTCTGATACGACGGTTTCCCAAATGGTCGATGTCGTCTTTATTTCCTATGTTGTATTCAAGGTGCATGTTGTAGTTTACGGATGCAAATATATCCTCAACCGTTATATGCTTGGGGATAAGCTTGTCGATCCTTTTCTTCAATGCAGTCTTAATATCCGCCTGGCTGTTGTTTTCCGCAAGGATCTTCTTTAATTCAGGGAAATAAACTCTCTCGGTGATACCGATCTCTTCTTTTTCCTTATCCTTGAGGCTTACCCAGTTGTCGATGTTTACCATCATATTGGAAAGAACTTTCACGGATCTTTTTTCCGTGATCCCGTCAGGCTTCTTAACATCGACTTCCACAAATACTGCAGGAACTGCCGCATCCTGGATATTGTCAGCCATATCCTGGGTAAGGACATCTCCGGCTTTTGCGATCACGTTCCCTTCAATATCCTTTACATCCTCAGCAAGGGTAAGTCCTGCTATCCTGTTTCTGAAAGATAACTTCTTTGTAAACTTATATCTTCCAACATGGGCAAGATCATATCTTCTGGGGTCAAAGAACATGCTGTAGATAAGACTTTTGGCATTCTCCACAACAAGAGGCTCGCCGGGTCTTAACTTCTTGTAAAGTTCAAGGATACCTTCCTCATAACATGTGGAAGGATCTTTTTCCATGGTAGCAAGAAGCTTTGGCTCTTCACCAAACGCATCTATAATATCCTGATTGGTTCCCCATGGTCTTTCCGCCGTCTCGTCTGCTGCACCGAAAGCACGCAAAAGAACGGTCACGGGAACCTTTTTATTCCTGTCAACCTTTACATAAAAAATATTGTTGGCATCAGTCTCGTACTCGATCCAGGCACCTCTGTTGGGGATCACCTGGCAATTGTAGAGATTTATCTTTCCGTATTTATCTTTTTGAATATCATAATAAATCCCGGGAGAACGGACCAACTGGCTGACTATTACTCTCTCGGCACCGTTTATAACGAAGGTACCGGTGTCTGTCATAAGCGGAAGGTCTCCCATAAAGATCTCATGCTCGCTTATATCGCCCGTCTCCTTATTAAAAAGACGCACAATGACTTTAAGAGGCGCTGCATATGTAGCATCTCTTGCCTTACATTCTTCTATAGAATACTTTGTGTCTTCCCTGCACAACTCAAAATCAACAAACTCAAGACTGAGCTTATTATCACGATCGTCAATCGGCGAGATGTCTGAAAAAACCTCTTTAAGACCGTCAGTAAGGAACCAATTGTATGAATCCTTCTGCACCCCTATAAGATTAGGCATCTCAAGAACTTCTTTTTGTCTGGAAAAGCTCATACGTATGGCGCTTCCAAAATTCTTCGGACGGATCCTGTTTTTCTCCATAAATGTTTTCACCCCTTGAATTTACACTGATAAACAAATAGATTCTTCTTAAATGCGACAAAGCATATGATACTAATACTAAAATCGCATAAAAGCGCATTTTCCATAGTATCATATGCTTTCAACGTTGTCAACATCCATGTTTAATAATATAAAAAGGCTCCGGACAAGCCGAAGCCATTTATATCTTTTGGAAACGATCCGGAAAGATTACTTAAGAGTAACTGTACCGCCAGCCTCTTCGATCTTAGCCTTGATCTCATCAGCCTCTTCCTTGGAAGCGCCTTCCTTAACCATCTTAGGTGCTCCGTCAACAAGATCCTTAGCTTCCTTAAGTCCGAGACCTGTAACCTCACGAACAACTTTGATAACCTTAACCTTAGCATCTCCTGCTGCAGTAAGCTCAACGTCGTATGAATCCTTCTCAGCTCCGCCTGCTGCGTCTCCGCCTGCTGCTCCTGCAACAACAACGCCTGCTGCAGCTGATACTCCGAACTCTTCCTCACAAGCCTTTACAAGCTCATTAAGCTCGATAACTGATAAACCTTTTATTGCCTCGATGATCTCTTCTTTAGTCATGATAATTCTCCTTCTTTAAAACTGTATATAGATCAAATTATTCTTCTGTCTTTTCTTCTGCAGGAGATTCCTCTGCGGGAGCCTCTTCTGCAGGTGCCTCTGCCGGCGCTTCCTCAGCAGGTGCTTCTGCTGCCTCAGCTGCAGGAGCCTCTTCTGCCGGTGCTTCAGATGCAGGCGCCTCCTCTGCAGGTGCCTCTGCTGCCGCTTCCGGAGCCGGTGCTTCTTCAGCAGGAGCCTCAGCCTCAGCTGACTCTCCGCCACCCTTCTCGGCAATCTGCGCAACAACACGTGCGAAGTTTGCGATAGGTGACTGAATGCTTCCGAGAAGCTTTGAGAGCAATTCCTCTCTTGATGGGATAGATGCAAGCTGCTTGATACTATCCTGATCATAGTAGTTGCCTTCAACCACACCGCTCTTTAATACAAGTGCTTCCGCCTCTTTCGCAAAGTTGGCAAGAATCCTTGCAGGAGCAGTAGCGTCCGTATCGCTGATAGCGATAGCCGTAGGACCGGTGAGGTCATCTTTTAATGACTCAAACGCGCTTCCCTCGATAGCTCTCTTAACAAGAGTGTTTTTGTATACCTTATACTTCACTCCTGCCTCTCTTAAGTTCTTGCGAAGCTGTGTATCCTGCTCAACTGTGAGACCGCGATACTCGCAAAGAACAACTCCCTGAGCTCCCTCAAGATTGCCGGCTATTTCTTCAACGATAGGCTGTTTTAATTCTACTTTAGCCATAGTCTTTATCTGCCTTTCTTTCTTAGTTCAACCAAAAGACCCGGGCACAAGTCCTGCCCGGGTCACACACACGATCATTACCGCGTAAAACGCGATAATCTCTATAAGTATCACCTGGGCGGGCGCTTGTCTTTAACCCCTGTCGGGGACCTGCTGTCTTCGGCTTATTAAATTCAACTTCGGTATTGTATATTATCTGACTGATATTGTCAAATATCTTACTGCATATATTTTGCAGCGTTGATCTTTACTCCGGGTCCCATAGTGGATGTAAGAGTGATGCTCTTTAAATACTGACCCTTGAGTGAAGACGGCTTAGCCTTAACAATTGCAGACATAAGAGCTTCGAAGTTCTCCTTGATCTGCTCTGTTGTAAATGAAGCCTTTCCGATAGGAACATGTACGATGTTAGCCTTATCAAGTCTGTACTCGATCTTACCTGCCTTGATGTCCTCGATAGCCTTAGTTACATCCATTGTAACTGTACCGGCCTTGGGGTTTGGCATAAGACCCTTAGGACCAAGCTCTTTACCGAGACGTCCCACAACACCCATCATGTCAGGAGTTGCCACGATAACATCGAACTCAAACCAGTTCTCGTTCTGGATCTTCGGGATAAGCTCCTCTGCTCCTACATAGTCTGCGCCTGCTGCAGTAGCCTCGTCAGCCTTTGCTCCCTTTGCGAACACAAGAACTCTTACCTTTTTACCTGTTCCGTTAGGAAGTACAACGGCACCTCTGATCTGCTGCTCAGCCTGTCTTCCGTCACATCCTGTTCTGATGTGTGCCTCTATAGTCTCATCAAAATTGGCCTTAGCGTTGCTCTTAACCAATGCGCATGCTTCATCTGTCTCGTAGTTAGTTGCGCGGTCAATATTCTTAGCGGCCTCTGTATATTTTTTTCCTCTTTTCATGTTAAGTTACCTCCCGCGTATTACTCTTCTACCGTTATACCCATGCTTCTTGCAGTACCTGCGATCATGGACATAGCTGCTTCAATTGATGCTGCATTAAGGTCAGGCATCTTTGTCTCTGCGATCTTCTGAAGCTCTGCCTTGGAGATCGTAGCAACCTTGTTCTTGTTAGGCTCGCCTGAACCTGATTTGATCTTGCATGCCTTCTTTAAAAGAACAGCCGCAGGCGGTGTCTTTGTGATGAAGCTGAAAGATCTGTCAGCGTAAACAGTAATAACAACAGGGATAAGAACATCGCCCTTATCAGCTGTCTCAGCATTAAATGCCTTTGTAAATTCAACGATGTTAACACCGTGCTGACCGAGAGCCGGTCCTACCGGTGGTGCAGGTGTAGCTTTACCTGCAGGAATCTGTAACTTAATATATCCTTCTACTTTCTTTGCCATTATGGCACCTCCTATGTGGTAATTTCGATTTTAAAATTTTTGTTTTATCTCCCACTGGGGTTTGCTTTGCAAACCCCTAACCGAAGCACGAAGTGATTCGGTTTTAAATGATCCGGACATCCTCGAAGCCCACCTCAAAAGGTGTCTCTCGTCCAAACATCTCTGCATTGATAGTAACTGTCTGCTTGCTGTCATTTATCATGCTTATGACACCTTCCGTACCGGATAAGGAACCACCTGTGATAAGCGCTCTGTCTCCGACTTTCCCGGCAAACTGTATGCGCTGCTTCGGCGGCTCTTCCATCCCCTCCGGAAGAACGATACCAAGGGACTTGATCTCCTGATATGTAAGAGGCACCGGCTTGGATCCCGGGCCAACGAAGCCCGTAACACCTCTGGTGTTCCTCACCACATACCACGCCTCATCTGTCATAACCATCTTGACCAGCACATATCCCGGAAACATCTTTCTTGAAGATTCTTTCTTTACGCCGTTTTTCATCTCAACGACATTCTCCATCGGTACCATCACCTCAAGGATCTGATCACCCATGTTTCTGTTCTCGACAGTTTTATCAATATTGACTTTTACCTTATTCTCATATCCTGAATAGGTATGCACAACATACCAATTAGCTTCGTCCATCGACTCACCTTTTCCTTAAATTATTGTATCAGGAACTCTATTCCGGTACGCAGTCCTAAGTCCACAAAAAAGATTATCACGGCTATGATAGCCGCAACTATGATGACAGTAAATGTCTCCGACCACAGTCTCCCTGCTTTGGGCCATACTATCTGAGAAAACTCTGACGGCTTCTGAACTGCCGCAGCCGCAGTGGTGGTCGCAGCTTCCGTCGCAACCTCCTCTGTGGTGGCAGTTACCGTATTCTGTTCCTGATTCTGAATGTCTTCTTCAGGAGTCTTTACTCCGTCTTTTGTGTTATCATCCATAATCAAACCCCACTTGAATAAAAATTACTTGGTTTCCTTATGTAAAGTATGCTTTCTGCAGAATTTACAATACTTCTTGGTCTCCATTCTGTCAGGATGAAGCCTCTTCTCCTTCATTGTGTCGTAGTTTCTCTGCTGGCACTCTGTACATGCCAAAATGATTTTGGTTCTCACGGTTTATTCCACCTCCCATAAACTTACTTGCAGCTGATCCGGACATAAAAAAAAGACTTGTCGTCCAGCTGAAGAATCATAACAGATTAAACAGGCTGCGTCAAGTCTTGTCATATACGCATTTACTCAGGCAGTCCCCAAAACTCTCCCATCACTTTTATGCAAAGCAACAAATTCCGATAAAGAAAAAACTACAACCGCCAATTCTCTATAGGTAAAGAACGAATGTATAAAGGAATGATTTTTTGTAATTAAATACCATACGAACGGATACGCAGCAATCAAAGCATTGATAACAAGCAAATTCAGTTTAAAATTCCTATAACGAACAATATATATTACAAAAAATATTATTAATACAATTATGATTATCAACCAAATCCTTTGGGGCAACATATCAAACTGTCTTTTTATTACTTCAATAAATGAAATACGTATTTCACCCCATTCGGAGGATGTCCTAAAACCTAATTGTTCAATTGCATTTCTAAATATGTTTTCTCCTGTAATTATACTCCCTATCGTCCATTTCATAATCCACATACCCAGATATCCGAATATCCATGAGCATGATAACAGCAAAATTGTAATTAAGAATCTGTATAGTTTTTTTCTTTTTTCAGTTTTTCGGTCAAATATGCCCACATATGTAAGAAGCATCAATCCCAGAACAACTATCGGGAATGTCAATAAATCAAAAAAAGATGTTACTGCGCCGGCAAGCAGGAAAAACATATTCCATCGGTATCCACCAAATTTATTATTCCCCAGTTTTTCTGACAATACAAGCATCATTATCATTGAGGCAAAAGTAATAACCGTTACGGTGTTGTATTGTAAACTCATCATTGTAGCTACAGGATTCATAAAAATCCACGCCAATATGACCGGCATTATCAGTCTTTTATCCTTTTGAGCAAGCTTTATGATCAATACAGAAAACAATCCCATTTGAATAAACATCATAATATATCGTATGTTTCCGTAATTAAAAAAGCATAGCAACGGTTTTAAAAACAACAAATATCCGTGCCAATATCTGGGATACTCTACGTTAAAGCAATCTTTCCCCTTATCTTTATATATGTACACCAGCGTTTCATCCGGCGCTAAATCTTCCGCTTTATCTCTGCCGCATTTCATTGATGCCGACCATGCATTTTCATCCGCGCTATCATGCCCTGCGGTCAACATCATAAGTGCATCCGTAAAATTATCTAACGCCGAACTTTCACTAGACATCATATACGGGCGAGCACCTTCGTCTTCTATAATGATCGCAGACTCTTCCAATCCTTTTTGCATGTATGATGCAGGTATACAATAAACAACTGCCATTAACAGAAGACCAATTATACCCAAAACAATTATTGAAATGGGAAATGATAATATTTGTAAAACCGTTTTTCTTTTTGAAATTTTCATTTTTTGTTTCTCCAGGTGTCAGAGCATTCAATTTATTCTTTATACCAAAAGTCCTATGACTTTTGCAAATATTATTGCAAAAATCATAGGACTTTATGAAACTGTAGCTTTTTATAAAGCAGAACGGCTCAGTCGGGTTTAGATATTCTTTAAAACAACATTTTACCCTGCATCCAACTCCAAAAGGTCGGGCACCTCACACTTGAGAGCATCCGCAAGCCTCATTACACTGTCAGCATGCGCCTTATTGATGTCCTTATTCCTTTGTTCATACATCTGGATCGACCGGAGGGATACACCGGAATCAACAGACAGCTGTTTCTGGGTAAGCCCCAGTCTCTTTCTGTACATCTGAAGCCTTGTGATACGCCTTTCCTCTGCGTCCGCATCATCTCTTTCGATAAGTATATCAACGAACCTGTCCTCCGTCGCCTCATGGAGTACCCCATATAACCTCTCCAGCTCTCCGGCAGGCACCGCCTTCAGTATCCGCTCAAAGGAAAATCCGGTCTTCCACTGGGCAAATGCCAGTATCCATCCGCACCAGAAATACTTTCCCTGCTTAAAACGCTCCCCGGGCTTGGGCAGATCTTCCGCAAATCCGGTTTTTAAAAACACATTCGAAGCGATCTCCACTCCGGATTTTCCTGCAAGATACTTCGGATGTCCGCTTGCGATAAGATCCGCTATCCCGCATATACAAAAAAGGGATAAAAACCTTCCCATGTCCACGCCGCAGTCAGACACGGCATAATCCACCATCTCTCCCATTGAAAACATGGCATCTTCAAGATAAGCTTCATCATACGCTCTCATTATCTGTCCCTCATCAGATCCCTTATAAATACTCCGTCTATATCTGCCACCCCGGCTAATGTCCTATAATCCGATCTGGCCTTCTTATCCCTGTTTATCCTGTCATAAAAATATCTTCTCCAATGAGTTTCTTCATATCTTACGAACTTTAACCGCTCAAATGCTTTTTTGCTTTTTATGACAACCTGCTCCCCAAGATCTCCCAATTCCATCGCTTCAGAAAGCTGGCGCACTGAGATAGTATTATTAAGAAATGCCCTTGCAAATGTGAAGTAAGAATCATCTGCCCTTTTTCCGATTATCACATCGAATCCCGTCAGATCCGGTAAATGCTTTTCGATCAGAAACTCAGCTCCGGCTTTCCCCATAGATGATGTGTTGCCCGGCAATCTGTTATCCACCAGCACCGCCATCCAGTTTAGGATATCATAAGGCTCTTTACCAAGATCACATATCCTGAGCCCGGCAGTATCCAGATCATAACAGTTGGCAAAACCGTTTTCCTTATCCGCACAGGCCCATTCCCTAGCCATTTCTTCACTTTCTGTGCAGTAAAAACCAAGGCCGTAATCATTGTGCGGGTTACCAAGACCATACTTCGGACTTTTTATTATCTTAGAAGATCCATGCCAGAGTATCATTGTTTTTCATGCTCCTTTTTATCAATATATCACCATAGTGATATAAAATCAATAAAAACAAAATAAAAACCCCCGAAGAGCGCTCTTCATGGGTTTCGTTTGCAATGGCTTTAAACCTCATTGAAGATTGGGACGCAACGGTATTAATGCCATTATTATCTAAAATATCAGTCTCCTTAAAAATTTGATTGAAAATTCGTGACGAACATCATATAGGATACGGCGAATGCCGCGGGAATCGATATATCATACATAAAAATTGTTGTCTGTAAGATGTTTTCATAAATAACAAAAAACTGTCGACAAGTCACCGACAGTCGAAAACAACAGCTTATTCAGTTGGGTTTAGATATTCTTCATAGGTGTCTTTCCATTCTTCTAACGACACATTTTCCATCGCCTTCGTCGCTTCCTGACTATCTAATGTTGCAACGTACTTTTTTGCAATTTCAAACCCTTCTTCAACCTTATATTCTTTTTCTTCGTAATATTCACAAAATACCTCCCAAACCGCCGGATCTGCAGAACCTTTGTCTTCAAACAAGAATGGATTCATGGAACTGCAAATATTCCCAAGTTCATCCGTTTGATGATCATCCCAGTAATCATCCAAACAATAGAATGTTATTACAAATATATCCCATCTATTCATCATTTTCTCCGCCTCTCTTTCTTCTCTTCTTAGGATTTCTATTTAACCCTGTGTCTTTATCCCATAAACGTGGCTTTATATTCTTCCCGCTTTCACTTACGATACTCAATATTTTTGTGCTAGCATTACTCATTCGAATAAAACATCCATTTTGACATTGTTCATGGAATATACTATATGCATTGTCAAAGCCGATAGTTGTGTTCTCCTTGAGATACGATTTCTTTATGGAACGAAGCAGCTTGTCGGTTTTTTCTTCATTTATAGCAAGCAATTTTCCCTCTTTCACATTCTCATTTCTTTTTCTTTATCCGTCAATTTGTCGCAACCTATTTCCCAAAAATCAACCCTTATCCTTTTCTTTCAAAATTTAATAACATTTTTCACTTTTACTCTGAAATATATGCGAAAGCACAAAAGATATGGCGAATGCCGTGGAGCTCAATATAGCATATGTAAAAATTGTTGTCTATAAGGCATTCCATTAAATAAATTAGTACCCCACGAATAATACTACTTTATCGATTTATGATTTTGTTTTACTCCCGTGTTTCTTTTCGTATTCTTTTATCAAAATGAGACCGTACAAAAAATACCACAACTTGATACAATCTATTTTTGTCATTATCCGCGTAGACCTCCCATGCATAATCCGATTTCTATTCATATACACAGGCTCTGGACCTGAAAAATCATTTCTTTTATAAAGGGTTTTATATGTCTCGCCCAACGTCCATCCAAGAGAAAAAAACTCAATTTCTTCATCAGGAACAATTTTCTGATTATCTATATTTTCATAAATTATCTGACAGCGCTTATATCCGCTTGATGAATCTATGTCATCTGCCACTATACTCAAAACAGAATCCGTCAATGCAAGAATCCCCAACGCCGCAACATTAAACTGTCCAGATGCATATGCTGAGACAGTCTGGTCATACAGGATTTTATACGCTTGAATATACTCGTGACATCCAATGCTTGATATTATTGTTGCTGAACGTTCGTAAGAATTTTTACTTTCAAAGTCTATTATGGTTGCCTCAACATCCTTGGAATCAATGATTTGCTGCATGTATTCCTTGGAGATATGATTAAATAAAACATATTGATGATCTTGCAGCTTTTTTATGGCTATCATATAGTCAGGTATCAGGCTTGTGATTTTTGATAAATCTATATTCCGCAAAAAACACTCTATGGCATTATGCACCAACTCTGTGATAGAAAAAAACAAATCTTGAATTGATGATGCCAATTTATTATCGTCATCGTTTTTTGCTAACTTTAATTTATCTTTTTCCGATTCAATAGATTGATTCATCTAATACCCCTTTATACCGAATTATTTGCCTATCACTATTTGCACAATTTAACCCATTCTTAAGAATGATTGAAGCAGGCAATTAAAATAATTTCTTTAAGTATCCTATTCTTTTTCAGGCTCATATGTAAGATTAAACACAAGATCTGATAACCATTTTCTAAATGAAGGGTTGTCCTGAAACTGTTTAAATAGTTCCATATTATCCCCCATAATAGAAAAAATCACCTGCTGAAGAGCGCGTTCACTCTCAGTACGAGCCTCCTGCTCATCCGAATTCTTCATAGCGTTTTGGTATTTCTTGTCCTTGGAAACCATTTCCGGAATAACAAGAATCTGACGTTGAACATTGTCGGCATCATTCCATTTTATATTCCCAAACATTTCATTAAAATCCATGACAATTTTAGAAAGAAGATCCAACTCCGGTTCGACAATATGTCCAATGGTTCCCGCCGGTACAGGATCAATTTCTGCATCAGTATCTTCCATTTTGATCGAAATAGCTTCTTTTGCCTCATTTCGATAACTGTTTAGATCAACTGTTGATAGTATTCCTTCAGACAAATCTTCTATCCCTGGTGTCGGCAATTTAGGAATTAACAAATTAATAAAAATGGATAATTTTTCCCATTCTACATTTCCATACGGTAAGATCGCACCAAGGAAACTATATGTACGAACAAATGACTTTGCTGCACTCTTAAATTTAATCCGATCGTCCAGTTCCAATTTTTTATAAATCGCCGCACAAGCATCCAAAATTGGATCTAACCTGTCACGCTCAGCTCCCCAAAGAAAAAGATCTACTAATTTTTCTACATCGTTATCATCATAAACTTGATAATTCTCCATCAACGTTATAAGATCATATAACTTGTTAGGATCTGTTTGTCCTGATAGTATTGTAGTCCTGTAATAATACGAAAACGCTCGTTCAATTACTGATGTCTTATTTGCAAAATCAAGAACATAAACCTCGTCTTTACCCGGACAAGCCCTATTCAATCGAGAAAGTGTCTGCACTGCAGCAATATCATATAACGGTTTGTCAACGTACATCGTTTGCAAAAGCGGCTCATCAAAGCCGGTCTGGAACATATCTGCCACAACAAGTATTCTGTACGGATCCTTCTTAAACTCTTTCGGAATTTTCGCATCGCTGAATCCATTCAAGTTTGCTGATGTTAATGGTTCATCTACACCATTACGTTTTTGTTCTCCTGAAAAAGCCACAATCGTCTTGTACGGACTATGCCTCTCAGACAAGCACTTGTTAATCGCATAATAATACTCAATACACCTTGCGATGCTCGCTGTTATCACCATGGCGCGCGCTTGCCCATTAAGCTTCTTCTTTGCTATAACCTGCTCATGAAAATGTTCAACCATCATCTCAGCTTTTTTTGAGATAACATCAGATTTCCCTTCAACAAACGCTCGCAATTTTTTCTGTGCACGCTTTTTATCAAACATCGGGTCATCTTCCACCGTCTTCATCAGCTTATACCAGCTATCTATCGTTGTATAATTACGTAAAACATCAACGATAAAGCCTTCCTGTATCGCCTGCTTCATAGTATAGACATGGAACGGACGATGCTTGATTTCTCCATCCTCTTCATACGGAACACCAAACATCTCTTCTGTCTTATTCTTCGGTGTAGCTGTAAAGGCAAAATAACTCGCTGACGAAACAAGCTTACGCCCTTCCACCATCGCATTGATCTTATCTTCATTGTCTGCATCATCATCTGTCGCCATACCGGAAAGCGCCAGGTTCATATTCGCAGAATTTCGTCCACTCTGTCCTGAATGGGCTTCGTCTATGATAACGGCAAACTTATTGTCTTTATGTTCCTGTCCGATTTCAGAAATAATATAAGGGAACTTCTCTATCGTTGAAATAATGATACGCTTCCCGTCCTGAATCGCTTTTCTGAGATCTCCGGAATGCTCCGCCCATACCACAGTATTCTTTACTTGCATAAACTGTTTGATAGTATTACGGATCTGCTTATCCAGAATACGGCGGTCAGTAACTACAAGCACAGAATCGATCATTGGATGTCCATCCTGTTCCAGCCCGATGAGCTGATGAGCAAGCAGAAAGCAGTTTTTCTACGCAATCCAGCTGATGATAACGAGGCCAAATCTGTTTAATAGACTTCTTCTTAGTATCCTCATCGACCTCTTCGATAACCTGTGCATAGTTCTCTATTATCCTGGACAGCTTTCCCTTTGTCAGAATATCTTTCCACAAGTAATCAGTCATTAATCCATCCGGATTCGGAGGATTACCTGCGCCGTCATCATATCCTTTGTTAAATGGCAGGAACCAGCTGTCCTTCCCCGCAAGCTTTGTACAGAACTGAATGGTCGCATCATCGACAGCAAAATGAACCATGCAACGCTTGAAGGAGAACAGAAGGTCGTGGAAATCACGATCTTCCTTGTACTGGCGAACGGCATTCTCCGTGTTCTGCTTTGTCAGCTGGTTTTTCAGCTCCATCGTGATTACCGGAAGCCCATTGATAAACAGACAAACATCCAAAGCCAGCTTTCCAGCATCCTGAGAATATCTCAGCTGTCTTGTGGCGCTGAAGATATTCTTTTCGTACATGATTCTTGCCTGCTCGTTATTCTCCGTAGGTGTCAGATAAAACATGATGAGATCTGCAGGGTATACCTTCACGCCATTACGAAGCACATCAATAATGCCACGTTTAGCAATCTCACCGGAGAGCCTGTTCAAAAACTGACGCTTCTTTGCATC
>CACYNO010000002.1 GCA_902775895.1 uncultured Lachnospiraceae bacterium | reverse complement strand
CTCTTTCTTGTCCTCAGGATCTTCTGCGACAGGCTTTTCTTCCTGCTCTTTCTTGTCCTCAGGATCTTCTGCGACAGGCTTTTCTTCCTGCTCTTTCTTATCCTCAGGATCCTCTGCGACAGGCTTTTCTTCCTGCTCTTTCTTGTCCTCAGGATCTTCTGCGACAGGCTTCTCTTCCTGCTCTTTCTTATCCTCAGGATCTTCTGCGACAGGCTTTTCTTCCTGCTCTTTCTTGTCCTCAGGATCTTCCACGACAGGCTTTTCTTCCTGATCCTTCTTATTTTCAGGATCCTTTATGACAGGATCATCATCCTCATCATCCGAATCCTCGTCATCAGGGATCTCGTAAGCACCACCTACATCAGATTCATCATCATCGCCATCGATTGGATATACATATCCGCCATCTTCATCTTCTTCATCCTGATAATTACCCAGCACCGCATCTATAATATCATCATCCACTGTGGGTTCGTAATAAGCAACATGCACCTCTTCCTTCTTTTCATCCGAAGTGGTTGCACGCTCCCGGTCATAAGCAACATAAGAAGAGGCAGGAGCCATATAAACTGTCGGCTCTGTCTCTTCTGAATCTGTTGTCGCTTCAGCCACCTCCACGACTTCAGGAACTAAATCCTCTGTCGGTATTTCTGCGTAATCGCTCGCATCTTCAGCCCCTGCAATAAAGATCTCTGCAGAATTATTCTTGATCTCCGGTATATCCGGCAGCTGTTCCTCAGGAACCCTGGTCTCTGCGATGATCTCCTTTACAAATGACTTTTCAGCAATCCTGAAGCCGTCCCCCGAAGCGACTCCCGTAACCACCACCGATGCCGTGGTAGCGCCTGAAGCTATCATTGAAAATATTGCTATAGTCTTCATACTCAATTCCCCAAAATTATAAATGGATCAATTTGGTTTGACTTGATTATACTCTTAAACGATGAAAAATACAAAGCTTTTTTCAAAAAAAATTCACAAATAAACTAATTATTAAAAATCAAAACACCTACTAATGTTTATTTTTTATCAGTGCCAACCCTAAGGTCACAGGGAAAAGAGCTATCACATATGCAAAAACATAACGCATTGAAAATGCGATAGGCGTAGATAGTATCATGGTCAGCCACAGCAAAATAAACGGCAGGTAAATAATTACTGCTTTTCTGTTTTTTGACCTTACCCTGTACACTATAAGGGACGCTATTGTCATCCAGAAAAGTACACCTTCACGCAAGAAATATTTCGACAGATAATAATACTTCCTTATAACATTATTGATCTTTTCTCCTATCAGAGGTCTGTCATGTATACCCCTTTCCTTCAGAAAATCGACCAACCATGTATTATCTGCAACATCTTCAATGGTAAAAAAGGTCTGCACCGTTCCTTCCTGAACAGGTAGCATAAAATAATAAGTACACTGCACCCATGCATTTAAACATATCCCCGGGTTATCCCTGAAAATATTAAACCATGTTTTGACAAACCGGCGTTTATGATCATCAAGATAAGTCCGGTTAAAATCATTGCTCCATTTAATAGGATCTGAAGTTCTCGGATTATATTTTTCTTTGATCTTGTCTTCAGGCATTATCTTATTAATAAACTCACGATCATCATCGGATATAACCCCGTCATTTTTAACCACTGCGGCAATCTGCTGCAGCGGAATCCCCACTTTCTCCTGGAACATATCACCTCTTTCGTTTGATTTCAAAAATGACGAAATTACGGTAACTCCGATAACTATCCCGAAAATTATTGCTGTATTTTTCCTTGTTTTCTTAACAGCTATCAAAAGCACTATTAAAAACGGTACAATGATAAAAATACCGTTACTTCGCAAAACTGCAGTTCCCGCAATGGAAAAAGCATAAAGAATCCAAAAACTTTTTTTCTTTACGGATCGGCTCCTGGTTATAATGTCATATGTCAGTATCACGATCATAACCATAGAACATGCAAATAATGTATCTCTTATCATTGCAATGCTGTATATCGCAATGATCGGATGAAATAAATAAAAGCAATATGTGCACCATTTTACAAAAACGGGAACATTTTTTTTACAGGTCCATACTGTAATGATCGTTAAAATAAATGCCGTAAGGGTTAGTTGTATAACGGAATACAATGCTATGGTAAGTTGATCGCCTCCCGTTAAAGCATCGGATATGTTATGTAAAAACAATATAAAATACACATAAAATACCGAAAATTGACTTGTCAATTCTGTTTCGGATCTTAAAATATTTAATCCGTCATTCATCCCCACTCCCGGGAAAAATGAACACAAACAAACAATGAATACCGCCAACATGGAAAAAAACATTATTAAAAATGTCTTTTTAAAATTTTTAACGTTTATAAAGTCATTCATTTCAGTTTAAAAAATTACCAACTATCATTATTTTTTTGCAAATGTCACATACTCAGATGATAATAATTTTGCCACATCCTCAGGTGATGCCTCTTTATCCGACAAATATTCCACTACGCCGTAGCAGGATGTGCTGTCCCCCTCTCCTATCATGGAATAAACCGCAGTGTAGAAACTGCCTGTAGCATTCTTGCCTGTTGCATAAAGCATTTCCCCTGTCTTACCACAGTCTCCGTCTGTCAGGCTTGCCGCCACGGACTCGACCGTCGCTTCCACAGAATGGCCGGTCATATTATCAGCTACAGAGTATTTATAATTGCTTGCATCTGACGTGTAGTACAGGGATGTTCCTGATTCACTAAATCCGTCTTTTAATTTGTTTACGTATACATCATAGAATGCACTTGCATCAGTAGCCTTTTCCACTCCCCCCTCACCGGAAGGTGCCGTCTTTGCTTCCGTTGTTTCAGCTTTTTCGGTACTCTCTGCAGTAGTTGTAGATTCGCTGCTTTCCGTTGTTGCTGATGTACTTGTTGTACTATCCTTTGTAACAGTTGTTGTTTCAGCAGTCGTGCTCTCTGTTGTCTCATCTTTAGATCCGCCTCCGCATCCCACAAGGGCTATGGTAAGCGCTGCTATCCCTGAAATTGCAATGATCGATTTCTTCATAAGTAAGTTTCCTCCTTTTATCTGCATTGCCTTATATTATAAATCCGCACCACATATATTGCAATTTTCTATTCACTTTCAAATTCCGGAAGAGGCGCAATGGAGCGTTTTAAAATGCCGTTCATGTAAGCTATGGCTATTCCGTAATTGGTTATGGGAACATTTCTTTCTTCCGCGTACTCCATCCTGCTTTGCATCTCTTTTTCATTAAGCATACATCCTCCGCAATGAAGTATCAGCTTATACTTTGAAAGATCATCCGGATAGCCGTGACCTGAAGATGTCTCAACATTGATATTCTTTCCCGTATATTTCATTAAAAGGCGCGGCAGTTTTACCGTCCCTATGTCTTCGCAGTGCCTGTGATGGGTACACCCTTCCGCCACAAGAACGGTGTCTCCGTCTTTAAGAGTGTCGATCACCTTTGCACCTGATACCTGGGGTGCCAGAGTGCCTTTATAACGCGCCATGATTATGGAAAATGAAGTAAGGGGTATATGCTCAGGCACTATTTCGCTTACTTCCCTGAAAACCTGGCTGTCGGTCACCACCAGGGCAGGTTTTGTAACATTCACCACACCGGGATCACACCATGACCTGCGTTTATCAAAAAATTCTTTTAACTCCGTATCTTTAATGCAGACGGCATTTCCTCCAGCCTCCAGTACATCCCTGATCACCTGCTGCTGGGGAAGTATCAGACGCCCTTTGGGGGCAGACTCATCTATGGGGATAACAAGTACTACCGTGTCTCCTGACTTTATAATGTCAGAGACCATGAGCCTTTCTTCTTTTTTCTTTTTTACATCTTTTCCTGCAGTTATGATCGCCTCTTTAAGTTCATTCAGACCTTTTTTTTCAAATGCACTGACCGGGATGGCATTTGAGAAAACTTCCCCTGCTTCATCTGTCATCGTTTCGGATTTATTTGCGGCGATCACAAAAGGCTTGCCTGCATCCTCGCATCTTTTTATAAAACCGTTTACAAAATCCTTTGTTCTGTCTGATGTATCCTGCACGTCAACAACTATCACCGCAATGTCTGTCCTTGCGAAAATCTCATTGCTTCTCTTTACCCTGAGTTCACCTATATCCGTATCATCATCAAGTCCCGGGGTATCAATGACCGCCACCGGTCCCAGATCTCCCAGTTCCATAGTCTTAAGCACCGGATCCGTGGTGGTTCCTTTCTTATCAGATACCACTGACACATTCTGTCCGGTGACGGTATTTATAAGTGATGATTTACCTGCATTTGTGCAGCCGAAAAAACCTATCTGTATACGCTCTGATACAGGGGTATCATTTAGTCCCATATATGCTCCTCCTGCTTTTTTTTATATAATACCACAGGCGACAAGGGATGTGATGATATGCTCATTGCCTTATCAAAAAAGGACACCTGCAAAAACAGGTGTCCCGGTTTATCGGAAATTATACATTACTTTTTAAATATCTTTTTTCTTACTCTTCCCCGAACATCTTCCATCCGTGATGGTCTGTATGAAGAAGGTGATGTGACTTCTCTGAAAGAGGCTCTTTAAGGAAGTCTTTGTAAATTGCTGTAATAGAAGGATTCTCATGTGAGAAACGAAGCTGCATGTTCTTATCCTGGGTATAAAGCCAGTCTGCACGCTCTTCCTGCATACTGAATCCGTCTACGATAGGCTGTCCGCCGCCGTTTACACAGCCTCCCGGACAGGCCATAACCTCTACGAAGTGATACTCTACCTCTCCTTTTCTGAGGGCATCAAGAAGCTTGTCTGTCGCTGCAAGTGTGTGACATACGGCTATCTTAAGAGTAGTACCTGCAAGTTCGAACTCATACTCTCTCCAGTCGCCCTGACCTCTGACCTCCTTGAAGGCATCGGGATCACAGTTCTCCCCTGTTACAAGGAAATATGCGCTTCTTAAAGCTGCCTCCATAACACCACCGGTAGCACCGAAGATGTTACCCGCACCGGAACCGATGCCGAGAGGCTTGTCAAGCTCTGTCTCTTCAATAGCTGCGGGTATGATGTGAGCGATCTCTATCATCCTGTCAACTTCACGGTTCGTAAGTGAAAGATCCACATCCTGGTCTCCGCAGGCATCGTTTAAGTTCGGAATATCGCATTCATGCTTCTTTGCAAGGCAAGGCATAACGGATACGCAGAAGATCTTCTTGGGATCTACACCGAGGATATCTGCATAGTAGCTCTTTGCCACCGCACCGAACATTCCCTGAGGTGACTTAGCAGTTGAGAGCTGGCTTGTAAAGTCAGGGTAATGTGCCTTTACGTGTCTTACCCATGCAGGACAGCATGATGTAAACATGGGGAACTTGTGCTTGTCAGCGTTCTTAAGCTTATCAACGAACTCGCTTCCCTCTTCCATGATGGTAAGGTCAGCTGTGAAGTTGGTATCAAATACATAGTCGATACCCATCATCTTGAATGCCGTGCAGAGTCTCTCTACAGTAGCAAACTCCGGCTTAAGTCCGAAAGGCTCACCCCATGCGGTTCTGATGGAAGGAGCTATCTGCATAACCACGATCTTTTCCGGATCTTCAATAGCCTCGAAAAGTCTGTCTGTATCGTCACGCTCACGGAGTGCACCTACGGGACAATGCTTGATACACTGACCGCAGAGAGCACATCCTGATTCCTCAAGGCAGTTTGCCTTAGGATTAACGCCTACAGTCGTACGTGAACCGGTGTTGATAACATCCCATACGTGTGAGTTCTGGATGTTGTCACATACCTGTACGCAGCGCATACATTTGATACACTTGGAATCATCCCTGATAAGAGGGAAATCCTTATTGAACTTAGGCATGGGAACTTCCTTGTCATAAGAGAGCTCCTGGATGTTCAAGTCGTTTGAAATTGTCTGAAGGTTACAGTTTCCGCTTCTTACACATGTTGCACAGTTGGAGTTGTGCTGTGAAAGGATAAGCTCCACGTTTGTCCTTCTTGCTTTTCTTGCTTTAGGGCTGTTGGTCTTTATCACCATACCCTCATCTACAGTGTTGTTACATGCGGTAAAAAGCTTATCGTATCCTTCCACCTCTACAACACATACACGGCACGCGCCGATCTCATTGATCCCTTCCCAATAGCAAAGTGTGGGGATCTTTACTCCGGCCATAGCGGCGGCGCGTAAAATAGTGGTATTCTCAGGTACCTGAATCTGTTTTCCGTCGATGGTTACGTTTACCATTTTACACTCCTCCCTTCTCTGAATGCTGCATAACCGAAGTGATCACAGTGAAGACATCTGCCTGATTCCTGGCATGCCTCTTCGTCTGACATACAGACTTCCATAAGTGAGAAATCCTTGATCCTCTCATCAGCAGGAAGCTCACGCATGTTAACGCGTCCGCATGGCTCATGATCTGAAAATCTTACTCTCGGTAATTCGATATCTGACTTGATCTCATGGTTGAAACCAAGGTATTCATCAATATTAGCTGCCGCAACCTTACCGCCTGCAATAGCCTTGATAACCGTAGCAGGTCCGGTAACACAGTCACCGCCGGCAAATACGCCGTCAGCACCTTCAATGTCGCTTGTGTCAAGAGCGCTGATGCGGCCTCTCTCAACCTTGATACCCTCACGCTCAAGCTTGGTTGAATCGATACCCTGACCGATGGCAACGATAAGCTTGTCACATGCAAACTCAACCTCAGGAGTATCGGCTGCGGAAACGGTAGGACGACCGTTTTCGATAGCACCGATAAGCTGTGGCTGTGCAACCAGTGACTTAAGCTTTCCGTCTGAACCCTTCTCAACACGGACAGGTGCATGAAGATCTACTATCTCCACATGATCTGCGATAGCGCCTTCGATCTCCTCTGCAAGGGCTGTCATGTCCTGCTTTCTTCTTCTGTAGATAACCTTTACGCTCTTTGCACCGAGTCTTACTGCAGAACGTGCAACGTCCATTGCAACATTTCCGCCACCTACAACTACAACGTCAAGTCCGTTGTAATCAGGCATCTCGTTGTCACCGATGGCACGGAGCATATCAACTGCTGAAGTAACGCCCTCAGCGTCCTCTCCGTCGATACCGATCTTCTTGTCGGTATGTGCGCCGATAGATACGAATACCGCATCGTTTGCCTTACGGATCTCTTCAAGTGTGATATCGTGACCTACGCTTGTGTCAGTGATGGTCTTAAAGCCTGTCTGCTTCAGACCCTCGATCTCACGGTCAAGAACTTCTCTGGGAAGTCTGTAGCTTGGGATACCGTAACGAAGCATACCGCCCAGCTGCTTTCTCTGCTCGTAAACGGTAACATCGTGACCCATAAGTGAAAGGTAGTAAGCTGCTGAAAGTCCTCCCGGACCTCCTCCGATAACTGCTACCTTCTTTCCTGTAGGCTCTGCCTTTGCAGGTGTCTTGATGTTGTCTTCATGCTCTACTGCATATCTCTTAAGACCTCTGATGTTGATAGGATCATCAACCATGTTGCGGCGGCAGTCCGCTTCACACGGATGCTCACAGATCATACCGCAGGCTGCAGGGAAGGGATTATCTTTTCTGATAAGGTTCACTGCATCCTCATATCTTCCGTCATGGATAAGGGCAATGTAACCCGGGATATCCACGTGTGCAGGGCACAAAGAAATACACGGAACTGCCTGATGGTGTGAACCACCGCATTTTCCGTACTTAACATGACTTTCATATTCATCCCTGAACCCTTTGATCCCTTTAAGGACCATACGTGCCGCCTCTGAACCGATGGCACAGTCAGCAGAAGCAAAAATGCCCTCTGCCGTCTTCTCGATCACGTCGAGAGTCTCTTCCTCAGCTTCTCCGTCAAGAACCTTGTTCATAAGATTCTCAAGCTGACCGAGTCCGATCCTGCATGGCGTACACTTACCGCAAGACTGTGTATGGCACATATGAACAAAGGATGCCGCCAGGTCAACCGGACAAAGTCCCGGCTGGCTTGCGTCAATCCTTCTCTCCAAATCCTTATACAGTGTCTCGACAGTAGTCTGCGCCTGATTTTTAGTTGTGATACTTAATCTGCTCATATCTCTCCTGTCTACCTCTTAACAATAAATCGTGTTAATTTGCAACAAGAGATTTCATTTCATACATACTTATCGTTCAGTCTATCATACACATATGCAGTTAGCATAGAGTAATTCTTTTTGACGTGTTATTGAAATAACATTTTCCGGGTGTTACACTTCTCTCGTTGACACAATGTGAAGGCACAGGGAGGTGACGTAATGGCGAGATATCAATGCAGCGTATGCGGGTATATATTTGATGAAGAAAAAGAGGGCAGAAGCTTTTCCGAGTTAACGGAGTGCCCTGTATGTAAGCAGCCCGTATCTAAGTTTGTAAAACTTGAGGATGAACCTGAAACTGCCGGAAACAACAGTATTTCGGTGGGAGAACTTTCTTATGATGAAAGCACCATTCGCAGTGACAAAAACATAAGATATATGGAAGAGATCCACGAAATGGCTGTAAGCGGCAAATCTCCGGACGCATCAATGGGAACCCTCATGCCCATGCCCGGATGGGATGATATTCTGTTTTTGGGTGCGCAGTTAAACCCTGCGCCCATGGATGATGACTTTGAGGTTTCCACAAAGACCGTTATAGGAAAACACGCTAAGCAGCCCATGGAACTGGATAGTCCGGTTTACATTTCCCATATGTCCTTCGGGGCACTTTCAAAAGAGATAAAGACCGCCCTTGCCAAAGGATCCGCCCTTGCAAAGACTGCCATGTGCAGCGGCGAAGGCGGGATACTGCCCGAGGAGCGTGATGCGGCTTATAAATATATCTTTGAGTACGTACCTAACAAGTACAGCGTAACCGATGAAAATCTGAAAAATGCGGATGCCATTGAGATAAAGATAGGCCAGGGCACAAAGCCGGGTATGGGCGGTCATTTGCCGGGAGAAAAAGTTACTGCCGAGATAGCGGCACTCAGAGGGAAGAAACAGGGCGAAGATGTGCAGAGCCCCTCACGTTTTCCGGAGATAGGCTCAAAGGAAGACCTGAAGTCCATGGTTGATATGCTGAGAGAAAGATCGGAAGGCCGCCCTATCGGGATAAAGATCGCCGCCGGTCATATAGAGCGCGACCTGGAGTATTGCGTATATGCCGGCGCGGATTTTATCACCATAGACGGCAGAGGCGGCGCCACGGGCTCAAGCCCCCTTATGCTAAGGGACTCCACTTCGGTCCCCACGATCTACGCCCTTGCCCGCGCAAGAAAATATCTGGACAGCGTTGGCTGTGATGCCGAACTTGTGATCACCGGCGGCTTAAGGGTTTCGTCTGATTTTGCCAAGGCTCTTGCCATGGGAGCGGACGCTGTTGCCATCGCAAGCGCAGCCCTTATAGCTGCAGCGTGCCAGCAGTATCGCATCTGCGGCAGCGGCCGCTGCCCTGTCGGGATCGCCACCCAGGACCCTGAACTGAGGAAACGCCTTGACGTTGAAAAGGCAGCGGCACGAACCGCAAACTTCCTGAAGGTTTCCACAGCGGATCTGCAGATGTTTGCGCGGATCACAGGCAAGCCCTCAGTACATGAACTGAGCTCGGACGATCTTATTACCACGGACAGGGATATATCCGAATATACCGGCATCCGGCATGCCGGAAGTCCTTCATAAATACTTTAAATAAAATAATCCTGCAGCATTGTTTTTTACACAATGTATGCAGGATTTTTTCTGATCGTATTCAAAGTTTTTAATTTAGACAACACAAATGACAGGGGCATGGCTGATATTAAAAGCATCAGCTCCCTGTCTGTCTTTCCGAACATTAGAAGACAGCCCAAAGAATTAAGACCGATGCAATTCGTTATACGAGGGGCAGGCATAGCTGCAAAGCAGCATTTATGCATGTCCCTCGTGTTTATAACGAATCATCGGTCTTACAATTCTTTAGGGCTGTATTCTACAGTTTGAAAAGGCAGAACACGGGAGCTGATCTTTAAAATCAACCACCACTCCGTCCCTTGTCAATTTATTTTATGATCCTAACCTTGATAACTCCCTCAACCGCCTCAAGCTTCTTCACAAGCTCGTCACTTGAAGGCGCTTCCAGGTCAAGCATGGTATATGCGTAATCATCCTTTGACTTATTGGTCATGTCACAGATATTCACTCCCGCATCCCCCATAACCGCCGTGATGTGGCTGATGGTATTCGGAACGTTCTTGTGACAAACAGCGATCCTTCCCTTCGCCTGGCATACGCCCATGTCACATGCAGGATAGTTCACGGAGTTTCTGATGTTTCCGTTCTCAAGGAAATCGCGAACCTCTTCAACTGCCATTACCGCACAGTTTTCCTCTGCTTCCTGAGTGGATGCTCCAAGGTGCGGGAATACTATGATATTCTCCTTGCCGGCTACCGTGGGGTTTGCAAAGTCTGTAACATACTTGCTTACGATACCGTCTTCTATTGCTTTAAGAAGTTCTTCCTCGTCAACAAGCACGTCACGGGCACAGTTGATGATCACTGCTCCCGGCTTCATCATTGCAAAGGCTTCTTTTCCTACCATACCCTTTGTGGAGTCAAGAGCGGGAACATGAATGGTCATGTAATCGCACTCTTTGTAGATATCCTCCAGGTTACTGATGTGTCTTACTTTTCTTGAAATATTCCAGGCGGCACTTACTGAAAGGTAAGGATCATATCCAAGTACTTCCATACCAAGCTCAACGCAGGCATTTGCCACAAGGCGTCCTATTGCACCAAGGCCTATAACGCCAAGCTTCTTGCCCTTAAGCTCTTTTCCGCCAAAAGCCTTCTTTGCTTTTTCAGCAGTTTTTGCTATGTCAGGGTCAGATGCATTTTCCTCTACCCACTTTGCACCGCCTATAAGATCACGTGATGCAAGAAGCATAGCTGCAAGCACCTGTTCCTTAACTGCATTTGCATTTGCGCCCGGTGTGTTGAACACGATGATACCCTTCTCGGCACACTTATCAAGAGGGATGTTGTTTACTCCGGCACCTGCTCTTGCAATGGCGTGGAGCTCTTCTCCCAGTTCCATCTCATGCATCTTTGCACTTCTTACAAGCACTGCATGTGACTCTTCGTAAGATGCTTCTCTGTTGTAGCCTTCCGGAAGAAGTTTAAGTCCTTCTTCTGAAATATTATTAAGACAATGTATGTTGAACATTATTTATTCTCCTTTTCAAACTTATCCATGAATTCAACCAGTTTGGTCACGCCCTCCATAGGCATTGCGTTGTAGATGGAAGCACGCATACCGCCTACCGAACGGTGCCCTTTAAGATTGATAAAGCCTGCTGCTTTTGCCTCTGATATGAACTTAGCGTTAAGCTCGTCGTCTCCCGTGACAAAAGGCACGTTCATAAGCGAACGGGACTCCTTCTCAACCGTTCCCTTAAACATAGAACTTGCATCAAGGAAATCATAAAGAATTGCAGCCTTTTTCTCGTTATGCTCTTTCATAGCCGCAAGTCCACCCATACTCTTTATCCACTTGAACACTTTGCCGCAGATATAGATACCGTAGCAGGGCGGTGTGTTGTATAAAGAATCAGCATCGGCGTGAGTCTTGTACTTAAGCATGGTGGGTGTTCCCGGAAGAGTATCTTCGGTGATCATATCTTCCTTTATCGCTGCGATAACCACACCTGCAGGTCCGATGTTCTTCTGTGCCCCGCCGTAGAACATTGCATACTTATCTACATCCATAGGCTCTGAAAGGAAACATGATGACACGTCAGATATGAGCTTATGTCCCTTTGCGTTAGGAAGTTCCTTAAACTTTGTACCGTAGATGGTGTTGTTCTCACATATGTAAAGATAATCTGCATCCTCAGGTATATCAAGATCGGAGCAATCAGGGATATATGAAAACGTCTTGTCCTCTGATGATGCAACCGCTACCGCATCACCAAAGATCTGCGCTTCCTTAAAAGCCTTCTTTGCCCACTGTCCCGTGATGATGTAAGCTGCCTTTTTGTTCTTCATGAAGTTCATGGGGATCATGGCAAACTGCTGGGAAGCTCCACCCTGAAGGAAAAGAACCTTGAAATCATCGGGAAGTCCAAGAAGATCTCTGAAATCTTTCTCTGCTTCCTGGATGATCCCTTCAAACTCTTTTGAACGGTGGCTCATCTCCATAACAGATTCGCCCGTACCCTTGTAATCAAGCATTTCCTCTGCTGCTTCACGTAACACATCTTCCGGTAATACCGCCGGACCGGCACTGAAATTATAAACTCTTGACATTTTTAACCTCCAAACTCATATATGCCTTAAGATTTTTTCTTTTTTAGATCACTTTCATCAAATGCTTCTGATATATTACCACCCGGTGACACCATGGGGAATACTTTATCATCTTCATCTATGAGACATTCTATCATAGATGGTCCTTTTTGTTTCAATGCATTTTCAAAAGCTTTTTCGAATTCTTCTATTGTCTTTACACGAAAAGCTTTTGCCCCCAGGCCTTCGGATACTTTAACAAAATCCACTCCGTCGTCGAGTATGGTCTGGGAATATCTCTTATCATAGAATAATGTCTGCCACTGGCGCACCATACCTAAAACGTGGTTGTTTATCACTATCTCTATAACGGGTATACCGTACCTTGATGCAGTTGCAAGTTCGTTTAAGTTCATCCTGAAGCATCCGTCTCCGGCAATATTTACAACGGTCTTGTCGGGAGCCCCGACTTTTGCGCCTATTGCCGCACCAAGACCGTATCCCATGGTGCCCAGGCCACCTGACGTGATAAGGGTCCTTGGCTTGGTGAACTTATAATGCTGTGCCGCCCACATCTGATGCTGGCCTACATCGGTAACGATCACTGCGTCACCCTTTGTGAGGTCGTAAAGTTTTTCAATGATCTGAGGTCCGTTCAGCTTTTTATCAGATACTTTTAAGGCGTATTTTTTCTTTGCATCTTTTATCTCAGCCAGCCACTCTTTATGGGTCTGCTGCTCAATTTTTTCATTTAATCTTTTCAGGATCTCTTTTGCATCACCGATGATACTTGCATTTGCCTTGATATTTTTATTAATCTCCGCAGGGTCGATATCTATATGAACGATCTTCGCACCTTTTGCAAATGATCTTGTGTTCCCTGTGTCTCTGTCTGAGAACCTTGCTCCGATGACCATAAGAAGGTCACATTTTGATATCCCGAAGTTGGTGGTCTTTGTACCGTGCATACCTACCATTCCGGTGAAGTACGGGCTTGTCTCATCAAAGGCTCCTTTCCCCATAAGGGTGTCGCACACGGGAGCATCTACCAGCTTTACAAACTCAGCCAGTTCTTCTTCAGCGCCTGATGAAATGATACCGCCTCCCACAAATACGAAGGGTTTCTTTGACTTTTCAATAAGCTCGGCAACCTTATCTATATCAGACTCCCTGATGGTATCCGTAACGGGAAGTATCTCCTTAGGCTCTTTATATGTATAGGAATGGGTGTCTGCCGTCACATCCTTAGCCACATCAATAAGTACCGGACCGGGACGGCCGCTTGCGGCTATCTCAAAGGCTCTGCGTACCGTGTCCGCAAGCACTTTTATATCCTTTACTATAAAGTTGTGCTTTGTGATGGGCATGGTCACTCCGGCAATGTCTATCTCCTGGAATGTATCCTTTCCCAGCATGGACACGTTTACATTGCAGGTAATGGCTACCATGGGGATGGAATCCATGTATGCCGTGGCAATACCTGTCACCAGGTTGGTTGCTCCCGGACCTGAAGTTGCAAAGCAGACTCCGGTCTTTCCCGTAGCTCTTGCATAACCGTCCGCTGCGTGAGCAGCTCCCTGCTCATGGGAAGTAAGTATATGATTTATCTCGTCCTGATGTTTATAAAGAGCGTCATATACGTTAAGAGCAGTTCCTCCCGGATATCCGAAAACGGTTTCTACGCCCTGTTCTTTCAGACACTCTACTATTATCTCCGCGCCGCTTATATTCATATCGGTACCTCCTTTTTTATTATTCTTCACAACACTTCGGGATCTCAAGAATCGCACCCTTGCTTCCCGAAGTAACCATTGATGCGTATCGTGCAAGGTAGCCCGAATTAATGTCGGACTTTTTCGGCTTCCAAGCTTTTCTTCTTTCTTCAAGTTCTTCATCTTTTACAAGAAGCTCTATGGAATGATCAGGAATATCTATCCTTATAAGATCGTCTTCTTCCACTAAAGCAATAGGTCCTCCCACAGCAGCCTCAGGGGATACATGTCCTATGGATGCACCTCTGCTTGCTCCTGAAAATCTTCCGTCAGTGATAAGTGCCACGCTGGAGCCCAGACCCATACCTGCTATAGCTGAGGTAGGCTTAAGCATCTCTCTCATTCCCGGACCTCCCTTTGGTCCCTCATATCGTATGACCACAATATTGCCCGGTCTTATCTTTCCTGCATGGATTGCTGCAAGAGCATCTTCTTCGCAGTCAAATACTTTTGCACGCCCCTGGTGCACCATCATGTCTTCGACTACTGCCGACCTTTTAACCACGCAGCCGTCCGGTGCAAGATTTCCGGTAAGTACCGCAAGACCTCCCGTCTTTGAATAAGGATTCATAAACGGTCTTATAACCTCTTCATTAAGGTTATCGCAACCCTGAATATTTTCCCTTAAGGTCTTTCCGGTAACTGTCATACATCCCGTACGCATAAGACCGTGATCTGCAAGCTCCTTCATAACGGCGTGTACTCCGCCTGCCTCATGAAGATCTTCCATATATGTGTATCCGGCCGGTGCAAGATGGCAAAGATTAGGTGTCTTTTCGCTTATCTCATTTGCAAATCTGATGTCAAAATCAAAGCCCACCTCATGGGCTATGGCAGGGATATGGAGCATGCTGTTGGTAGAACATCCAAGTGCCATGTCCACTGTAAGGGCATTTATAATAGCATCCTCTGTCATGATATCCCGCGGTCTTATATTTTTCTCCACAAGATTCATAACCGCCATGCCCGCATGCTTTGCAAGCTTTATCCTTTCGGAATAAACCGCAGGGATTGTACCGTTTCCTTTAAGTCCCATACCAAGTGCTTCAGTCAGGCAGTTCATGGAATTGGCCGTATACATACCTGAGCATGAACCGCATGTGGGGCAGGCATTGTTTTCAAATTCCAGAACATCATCTTCTGTCATGGTGCCGGCAGAAAGTGATCCCACTGCTTCAAACATGGATGAAAGACTTCTTTTTTCTTTCTTCACGTGTCCCGCAAGCATTGGACCGCCGCTCACGAATACTGTAGGAATGTTCACTCTGGCCGCTGCCATAAGAAGTCCCGGAACATTTTTATCACAGTTGGGGATCATCACCAGTCCGTCAAACTGATGAGCTATGGCCATGGCCTCCGTAGAATCGGCAATAAGATCTCTGGTAACAAGAGAATACTTCATACCAACATGCCCCATGGCAATACCGTCACATACGGCTATAGCCGGAAACATAAGAGGTGTACCACCTGCCTCAGCTATACCCATCTTTACTGCTTCCGTGATCTTGTCGAGATTCATGTGCCCCGGGACCACTTCATTGTAAGAGCTGACCACACCGATGATAGGTCTTGACATCTCCTCTTTCGTAAGTCCCAGCGCATTAAGCAGAGATCTCTGGGGAGCGTGCTCTACTCCTGCCGTAATACCATCACTTCTTAAACCCTTCTTTTCCGGAAATTTATTTTCACTCATGATCTTTCACCCCTTTTTTATATTTTCGACGATCATATCGCCCATCTCAGATGTAGAAACTTTTTTGTCTCCTTCTTCAAATATGTCACCTGTCCTGTAGCCGTCCTTTAAGGCTTTTTCCACTGAATCTTCAATGGCCTTTGCTTCGGACTCGAGGTCAAATGTATATCTTAGCATCAGTGCCGCTGAAAGAATGGTGGCCAAAGGATTTGCGATATTCTTTCCTGCTATGTCAGGCGCGGAACCGTGACTGGGCTCGTAAAGCCCGAACTTATCACTCCTTAAGGAAGCACTTGAGAGCATCCCGATGGAACCCGTAACCATACTTGCTTCGTCGGATAAAATATCTCCGAACATGTTCTCCGTAAGTATCACGTCAAACTGCGCAGGGTTTCGTACCAGCTGCATAGCCGCATTATCCACCAGCATATCCTCAAGTTCTACTTCCGGATAATCCCCAGCCACTTCCTTTACCACGGCTCTCCAGAGTCTTGAAGAATCAAGGACATTTGCCTTGTCCACGCTTGTGACTTTCTTTCTTCTCTTCATTGCAATGTCAAAAGCTTTAACCGCAATGCGTCTGATCTCATCCTCGTTATAAACAAGGGTGTCGGTGGCGGTACGCAGCCCGTTTACTTCTTCCGTCTTTCTCTCCCCGAAATAAAGACCTCCCGTAAGCTCACGCATGATCACCATGTCAATGCCCTGACTGCTGATCTCGTCTTTAATGGGGCAGGCTCCTGCAAGCTCATTGTACAGATATGCCGGACGCACATTTGCAAAAAGCCCCAGCTCTTTCCTTATCTTAAGAAGGCCCGCTTCCGGACGCAGGTTCGGTGCCACATCGTACCATTTGGAATTACCCACGTCTCCGCCCACTGCACCTAAAAGTACCGCGTCGGCATTTTTTGCCGTATCAAGGGCTTCATCCGTCAGGGGCTCACCGTACTCGTCAATGGAACAGCCTCCCATAAGGATCTTTGTAAACTCGAATTCATGTCCGTATTTCTCAGCTACGGCTTCAAGAACTTTTACCGCTTCAGATACTATCTCCGGACCTATCCCGTCACCGGGAATAAGTGTAATATTAGCTTTCATATAGGTTTCTCCGTAAAATAAAGTTATCTACTATCATAACTTATATATGCACTCTTTTCAAGAAAAAAGGCGGACATCCGAACCTGTATCTTGCTTTTGCAAAATCCGGTATCCGAATGTCCGCTTTTGTTTTCCGGCAAATAATTTTTATGCCTTTTTTTCTTCCTTTGCAGCCTTTTTCTCTTCTTCTTTCTTCTTACGTTCTTCTTCTTTTGCTGCTTTCTTTTCTTCTTTTTCTCTTTCCTTTTTCTTCTCTTCCGTATTCTCGGCAGCCTTGTCCGCCATGTCTATGGAAGTGGAGAAGGAAGAAGCCTTTTCAACCTGCTCGATGCAGTCTCTCTTCATGGCTATACGACAGTTCTTGTTGTTACCGAATTCCACGATAACAGTCTCTTCCTGAACATCCACCAGTTCGCCGTAAAAACCGCTGTTGGTAAGTACAAAATCTCCCGGCTTCATGTCATTGAACATAGCCATACGCTCTTTATTTTTCTTTTGCTGCGGTCTGATACCGGTAAGGAACAAAACACCCACCATGGCCGCAACAATGATGATCATCACTATTGAATTATTCATGCCTGTACTCCTTTTGGCTAATATTTATCCGCTAATTAGTTGATTATAAATGATATGAACCGATATGTCTATAGCCTTTAACAGGATGGATCATCCGCCTCAAAATTACTTATCATCTCTTTTTTGAACTCGGCAAACCTGCCTTCCTCTATTGCATCCCTGATGTCTTCCATAAGATGATTATAAAAATAAAGATTATGCAGTACGCAAAGTCGCATTCCCAGCATCTCTTTTGCCTTGATAAGATGCCTGATATAAGCTCTGGAATAGCGTCTGCAGGCAGGACATCCGCATCCTTCTTCGATCGGGTTATCATCCCTTTCAAAACAGGCGTTATGCATGTTCAGCTTCCCGTACTTTGTGTATACATGCCCGTGGCGGCCGTTTCTTGAGGGGTACACGCAGTCAAAAAAATCCACGCCTCTCTCCACTGCCTCAAGGATATTCACCGGAGTTCCCACTCCCATAAGATAGGTGGGCTTGTCTTTGGGAAGATGCGGAACAGTCACATCCAGGATCTCGTACATCTCTTTATGTGTCTCGCCTACTGCAAGACCCCCTATGGCATAACCGTCAAGATCCATGTCCGTGATCTCCTTGGCATGCTCAATACGGATGTCGGGGTAAACTCCACCCTGGTTTATCCCGAAAAGAAGCTGGGATCTGTTGATGGTATCCTCAAGGGCGTTCAGCCTCTTTATCTCATCGTGACTTCTCCTTAGCCAACGCGAGGTCCTGTCAACGGAATCCCTGATATATTTTTTCTCAGCCTTTGCAGGGGGGCACTCATCAAATGCCATGGCTATGGTAGAACCCAGATCCGACTGTATCTGCATACTCTCTTCGGGCCCCATGAATATCTTCTTTCCGTCGATATGGGAGTTAAAGGTAACACCCTCTTCTTTTATCTTGCGAAGCCCGGAAAGGGAAAATACCTGAAAACCGCCTGAATCGGTGAGTACCGGTTTTTCCCAGTCCATAAACCGTCTGATCCCGCCGAGTTCTTTTATCAGTCTGTTTCCCGGTCTTACGTGAAGGTGATATGTATTGCACAGTGCGATCTGCGTATCTATATCCTCAAGGTCGCTGCTCGCAACTGCACCTTTAATAGCACCTGCAGTTGCCACATTCATGAAAACGGGAGTCTCCACGGTCCCGTGAACCGTGGTGAATCTGGCGTGTTTTGCGTTTTTATCTCTGCTTATTATCTCGTACATATAATTCCCTAACATGATCCATTGTCGACTTCATATCTTCAAAAAGAAGATCCACCAGCGTAACCGCCGCCATGGACTCCACCACAACCACCGCCCTCGGCACGATAAGCGGATCATGACGCCCCCTGATATTGATATCCGTCTCTTCCCCGCCTTTGGTCACGGTTTTTTGCGTGCAGGAAATAGAAGGCGTGGGCTTTACCGCTGCCCTAAATACGATATCACTGCCATCTGACATCCCTCCAAGAACTCCACCTGAATTGTTGGTTGTCTTTCTGATCTCACCATTTTCGGCTGTAAACCCGTCATTATTCTCTGACCCGCTCATGGACGCCGCTTTAAAGCCTGCCCCTATCTCAAAACCCTTTACGGCACCTATGGAAAAAACTGCCTTTGCAAGACAGGCATCAAGCTTGTCAAAAACAGGCTCTCCCACACCGGATTTAAGCCCCTTTATGACACATTCGATAATGCCACCGGCCGAATCCCCTTTTTCCATCAGCCCCTTTACATACTCCTGTGCCTTCCCGGCCGCTTCTTTATCCGGCATACATAAAGGGTTATTGTATTTTTCTTTTATGTCGAAGTTTTCTTTTGAGACTTCTATGCATCCGATGGCACAGGCGTAAGCCTCAACGCTTATCCCAAGCTCACCTAATATCTTTAATGCTATGGCACCGGCAGCCACACGCCCCAGAGTCTCACGCCCCGATGACCTGCCGCCGCCCCGGTAGTCCCTTATGCCGAACTTCTTATCAAAGGTGAAGTCCGCGTGACCCGGTCTGTATATGTCTTTGATGTTACTGTAATCAGCAGAATGATGATCCCCGTTTTCCACCATCATGGCAATGGGAGTTCCTGTGGTCACTCCTTCAAAAACCCCGGACATGATGCGCACTCTGTCTGCTTCATTTCTTGCGGTGGTAAACTCGGACTGCCCGGGTTTTCTTTTATCCAGCTGAATTTGAATGTCTTCTTCGCATAATGAAAGCCCCGCCGGAACACCGTCCACCACCACACCTACAGTGTCGCCGTGGGACTCACCCCATGTGGATATAACAAAATGCCTGCCGTAAACGGATCCTGCCATAGACTCACTCCTGAACTGAAAATTTTTTTAAAAAAAGCGGTGCACTTTTTGCTCCGCTTTAAAGTAACTTTTATTATACTATCACTCTTTTTTATGGCTTTCAAGAAGAGCTTTCAATCCCTGCTGGGAGTTCCTTACGTTGCTGGCAGCCTCTTCATTATTCTTGAAAAGCTTATGCTTAAAGAGTGTCCTTTTCAAACGACTGATCTCGTCTTTGATCTCTTTTTTCTTTGATTTGTCCCAATCGTCCTTATGCTCTATAAGAAGCGCTTCCGCCCTTTTTACCAGACCTTCCGCTTTACGTTTCTCATCGGTGAGGCTGAACTTCTCTCCGTCTTCGTTTTCAAAGGCTCTTGCTTTCCAGATGGCCTTTTGGATCTCTTCCTCGGAAAGATTGGAGGATGAAGTGATGGTTATGGACTGCTCGTTTCCCGTTCCCAGGTCCTTAGCGGAAACGTTCACTATTCCGTTTACGTCTATGTCAAAAGTAACCTCTATCTGGGGCACCCCGGCAGGTGCTCTCTTTATACCGGAAAGCCTGAAGTTGCCCAGAAGCTTGTTGTCCTTTGTAAATCTCCTCTCACCCTGGAACACCCTTACATCCACCGCCGGCTGGAAGTTCATGGCCGTAGTGAATATCTTGGATTGCCTGGTGGGGATAGTTGTGTTCCTCTCGATAAGGACACTTGATATACCACCCACCGTCTCGATGGAAAGAGAAAGGGGCGTAACATCCATAAGCACTATCTGGTCCGCAGGTGAACCGGGATACAACATTCCTCCCAGCTTACCGCCCTGAATGGCCGCTCCCAGTGCCACGCACTCGTCGGGGTTTAAGCTTCTTGAGGGTTCTTTGCCCATGATAGATCTGATCTTATCCTGTACCGCCGGGATCCTTGTGGAGCCTCCCACCAGGATCACCTTTGAAATCTCCTCTTTTTTTACACCGGCATCATTTAAGGCGTTCTCCACCGGGACGATGGTACGGTCCACCAGGTCTTTAGTCAGCCTGTCAAACTCATTTCTTGTAAACTCCATCTCAAATGAGACCGGGCCTTCCTTTGTCTTTGCAATAAAGGGAAGGTTTACATTTGCAGACATGGCACTGGAGAGTTCTTTTTTTACACGCTCAGCCTCTTCCTTTATACGATGCATGGCTACCACATCTTTTTTAAGATTGATTCCGTGCTGCTTCTTTATGTTGTCTGCTATAAACTCAGCAACTCTTTCGTCAAAATCGTCTCCCCCGAGATAGTTATCCCCGGAGGTGGCAAGCACTTCGATAACGCCCTCTCCTATCTCGATAAGAGAGACATCAAAGGTACCGCCCCCCAGATCATAAACAAGTATCTTCTGGGGATCGGCATTATCAAGCCCGTATGCAAGGGCCGCCGCCGTAGGCTCGTTTATGATACGGAGAACATTCAACCCTGCGATACGCCCCGCATCCTTTGTGGCCTGCCTCTGGGCATCGCTAAAATAAGCCGGCACCGTGATCACGGCATCGGTAATACTCTCACCCGTAAACTCCTCGGCATCTTTTTTTAACTTTCTTAAGATAAACGCCGATATCTCCTGAGGTGAGTAGCTCCTGCCGCCCACCTTCATCCGGTAATCGCTTCCCATCTTTCTCTTGATGGAAAAGCTTGTCCTGTCGGGATTCAATGCTCCCTGCCTCTTGGCGGCAGCTCCCGTCTCTATCTTTCCGTCTTTATGAAATGAAACAACCGAAGGGGTTGTCCTGTATCCTTCTCGATTAGTAATAACCGTGGCCGAATCGCCCTCAAGAACCGCCACACAGCTGTTGGTAGTCCCCAAATCAATTCCTATAACTCTACCCATTATCCCACCAAATTAATACATTAAATATTACATGTTACTATATCACAAAAGTAGCAGGCATTTATTAAGCAGTACGGGATAAATAAGAAAAAAAGTATAAACTTTGCATGCTTCCGGCATATAGTGTATAATCGTGTGACATTATCATTCAGAAGGTGTTTCCTTGCTCAACCATCTTCTAATTCAAAACAAAACAAGGATGTATAAAAATGAATAACCGTACTAACATTTTCAAAGAGGCCGTGCTTCTGTGGAGAAGTATTCCCGGCATCGTCACCGTTTTTTTTGTGTTATCAGTAGTTGCCATGAACCTGTTGGCAAATAAGAGTATTGCCCTTCCCGTGGACTGGCTCGCCCTGGATTGCGGGATAATTTTTTCATGGCTTGCTTTTCTTGTAATGGATATGGTAACGAAACATTTCGGACCGAGAGCAGCCATCCTGCTGTCATTCATTGCACTAATAGTAAATCTTTTTATGGCGGTCATGTTCCTGGCGGCAAGTTTTATACCGGGAGAATGGGGAGAATCTTTTGATGAGTCGGGCACGTCATCGACTGTCATTAATTATGCCCTGGACCATACCTTCCGGGGCACCTGGTATGTACTTCTGGGTTCTTCCGTTGCATTCATAGCCTCATCCGTTATCAATAACGAACTGAACTGGCTCATAGGCCGGGCTTCGGGAGACAATGCAAAAGGAGGCTTCGGAAAATTTGTCCTCCGCTCGTATGTATCGACCTTTGTGGGACAGTTTGCCGATAATCTTATATTTGCATTCATGGTATCAAGAATATTCTTCGGCTGGACCACCACCCAGTGCCTGATGTGTGCACTTACGGGAGCGGTAGCAGAACTGCTGTGTGAGATCGTATTTTCCCCCATCGGATACAGAGTGGCTAAAAACTGGGAAGATAATAATGTAGGCGAAAAATATATGATCTATTTAAAAGAAGCAGGAGGAAAGAAATGAAGATACTTGTTACCGGCTCTGCCGGAGGTATAGGACAAGCCGTATGTGAGAAATTTTTAAAAGAAGGTCACGAAGTGACGGGTATGGACATAAAAGAAAGTGTTATAAGTCATCCTGTATATACTCATGTGGTCCATGATATCAGGAATGAGGATTATCCGGAGGTTTCCGCCGTGGAGATCCTTGTTAACAGTGCCGGCATACAATCACAGACGGTTGATGATATTAATGTTAATCTTAACGGTGTAATAGCTCTTACGGAGCATTTTGCGTTTCAGGGCAGGATAAGATCCGTGGTAAATATCGCCTCCGCATCGGGAATTACCGGTTCGGAATTTCCTCACTATGCGGCTTCAAAAGGCGGGCTTATCGCCTATACAAAAAATATCGCACTGCGTCTTGCAAAATACGGTGCATGTGCCAATGCCCTCTGCCCCGGCGGAGTAATCACCTCCATGAATAAGCACATACTTGACAGTAAAGAACTTTACGAGGCGGTTCTTGAAGAGGCGCTTTTGCATAAATGGGCGTATCCGGAGGAAATAGCCGACTGGGTTTATTTTCTCGCATGTGTGAACAGATCTATGACGGGAGAAGCGCTTCTTGTGGATAACGGAGAGGCGTTGAAGTCGAATTTCATCTGGTAGGATAACGGAGGGACGGTTTTTTTGTCAGCAAAAAACCGTCCCTCTGTTCGAATTTCTTTCAATTATTTCTTTTTTTTATTTTATATTTGCACAACAGGTAAACAAATATCATTGCCCCTCCCGCAACTGCGCATATTATGCCCTCTTTCTGATAAGGAAGAACATATCTTACGCTGATATCGTTATGACCGTTCTCTAATGGAACGATCATCAGACATCCTCCGACAAGTTCAGGCTTTACTGTTTTACCGTTTACACTCACATTCATCCCTTTTGAATATGGTACGGATAAAAACAGATATTCATTGTCACCGGCATCTGCATTGCATGAAAAAGATGATGATTCCATTTCGATATTATCGGCCTTTTCTTTATTGGCAGAGTCAGACATTTCCCTGAGAACCTCTTTTCGCAGCTTTACAAATGCGGCTTTTCCCAATGTGGCAGTATCTGCTGCATCCGCTTTTACGACCGCATTTCCGGCAGCATTTATTTCCGGTATGACTCTGAAAATTTTCGGAGATAACCACCAAAAATATCTGATACTGTAATCATGTCCTATCATAACGGAACCGCTTTTATTATCACCCTGCGGAATATATCCGTAAATTATATCATCCTTATCAACGTTATCCAGTTCATAACTGACGGATTCTTTTTCTTTTTCTTCCGTAAAGGAAACCTCATCATAAAGTCCTTCATCCACTCCGGTCAGTGATCCCAATATAAAGCTTTGATACTCAAATGCCCCGGAACTATCCGGTTGTTCCGTTTTTATTATTTCATGATCTTTAACTTTGAATGCCAAAGGAAATGCATATTCGTTTTTGTATAAAAAACCGGTGTCATCATCATGTGCAATCTCCTTTGATCCACCCAGAGGATAAAATGTTGAAATATACCTTGCCCCCAAAAGAGAATCTGCAGGTAACAAAGTATCATTTATCACCGTAATACAGTTGCTTGATATACTGTATCCCAATGCTGAAATAAAACCTAACTGATCATTATCCGGACAGGATGTGTAACCTGAAATCCCATGATAATTGAACATAAAAGCCTCGTCATAGTTCGCCTGATAAAACTTTCCCTCTATCAGGTCAGTCTCCTTACGAAGACGCTGACTGTTTCTAACCGATGTGCGATTTATCCTGTAGCCGCTAAGGCTTCCCCCGTCTTTTTCTATTTCAGCCAATTGTTTAACCACATGAGAATCGTATGATCTTATGTAGTCAGCCGCCTGCCACATGTCGGACTTATACAGGATATAACTGTTTAATGTCATGTCAAACAGCACGGTGCAAACGAGCAGAACCTGTGCTGTTTTTTTCAGCCTTTCCCTGTGTTTGTATCTTGTAACCAGAAACAACAATACTGCTGTTACCGCAAATAATAACACTGTTATGACAGCATACTCGTTTTTCCGGTCCGGTCCTATAAAAGACAGGATGAGAAAAGATGCGCAAAAGGATACAAATACTATCCAATACAGTTTATAACTTCGCCCGTTGACAGCACCCTTTTTTTTCGTGATCGAATCTGCCAGGTAAAAGGCTGCTATGAATACCAAAATAAAGACGGCTATATATGAATATCTTGAATAATAACTGCCAACTCTCTTTAAAAGAGAAAACAAAAAGAAGAACGGCTGCCAGTAAAGCATTATAACAACCGAAAAAAGCATAACTGCACCGATTATCTTATTTCTTGTTTTGGTAACACGTGTTGTAAAAAACAGTATCAGGCAGATCAGGATAAAAGCTCCGCAGTATATGGAAAAGGCTGAAAATTCACTCTCCGCGCCAATGGAATACCGTGTTATCAAAGATAAAGGATTCCCGTTAAAAAGCGGCGATAGATTTTTCCAATCAAATTCAGATCCTCTCCCCTGTCTGAGATCATAGATCACCGGGAGCATGAGCAACAAACTTATTAAAACTCCGGCGATAAGTGAGTATATATATTTAATTATGTTCAGAAATGTATATTTAGGCCAATTCTCTTCTTTTTTTCTGCAAATGATCAACTCAAAAACAAACCAGATCATGCTGAAAATAATATTTATGCCACCGGTATACCAGTTAAAGATCATTGAAAGTGCCAGGGGAACACTAAACCAAACTATGGATTTTCCGTTGATGATCTTGTACATTCCCAGCATGATAAGCGGCAGCATAAAAACTCCGTCCAGCCACATTATATTTCTCGACTGAACAAGATCATAATTCATCAGCGCATAAGATACCGACAACAAACATGACATTAAAAGACCGATCCTGCCCTGAAATCTTCCTTTAAGAAAAACTGAAAAAGTACCTGCACATAAGCTGAGTTTTACTGCCAACGCCAAATGATAGAAGATAACCATATTATCTTTATCAAAAAAAGCAATAAGAAAATTTACCGGAGAAGCAAGATAATACGCAAAAACTCCGATGGTACTGCCTCCGAGGTAATTTGAAAAACTGTATATGATGCTGTTATCACCATTAAGGAAATCTTTATAAAAACCAAAAAAATCCAGATACTGAATAAATGAATCTTCGATAGCAAGGGTATTTCCCCCGAAAGGTGCGATTCTCAAAAGAAAAAATACAAAAAAAATGATGATAAAAACAATGATTGCCGGCAGGATAAAATTAAATATATTTCCAGTTATCGACCTTCTTCTTTTTTCAGACAAACTTCTCATTTTTTCTCCATGTTTTTTTGATAACAAAAAGATCCATCCTCCTGTCACCACATATCACTCGCCATCAAAAATCCGCTTCTGGGTGATAAGCTGTGTTCCAGAACTTTTGTCCCCACCGGCAGGCACGAGCGTTTAAACTGCTGGGTGAAGAATCTCTTTTTAAATGTATTCAGGGTTTTTAAGATAAGATCCTTATCGTAGATACCTTTGAACTTTTCCGCACATCTTTCGTATATTTCTTCCGTCGTATGATCCTCTTTCAGAAACATATACAGGAAATAGTCGTGCAGATCATACGGTCCCAGACTGTCCTCTGTCTTTTGAACCACCTCGCCCTTTTCATCCGTGGGCAGGAGCTCCGGACTTACGGGAGTTCCGATAATGCTTTCAAAGATTTCGCTTAAAAGTCCCCTCTCCCCGGGCTGTGCTATTTTTTTTGCGTATGTCCTGAGAACCGGCGCTATTGCAGTCTTAGGCACTCCCGAATTTACGGAATACATAGACATATGATCTCCGTTGTATGTGCACCAGCCCAAGGCAAGCTCCGACATGTCACCTGTCCCTATAACAATGGAGTTTTCCATATTTGCTATATTCATAAGTATCATGGTGCGCACTCTTGCCTGGGCATTTTCAAAGGTAACGTCACTTACAAATGCCCCGTCATTTTCGGGCTGGCCGATACTTCTCAGATGCAGTGCCGTCTGCTCTTTTATATCGATCTCCCGCAGGGTAACGCCAAAGGCTTCCGCAAGACGGCGGGCGTTGTTTTTAGTGACACTTCCCGTCCCGAAGCCGGGCATTGTTACACAGATGATCCCCTTCCGGTCAATCCCCGGCCTGTCAAAGGCATTTACCGCCGCCACCAGGGCAAGGGTGGAATCAAGACCGCCGGAGAGACCTATTATGCACTTCTTCATATTCAGAAAATCCAGGCGCCCCGCCAGGGCCTTCGCCTGAATACTCAGAATGTCCAGGCAGAAATGCTCCCGGGCATCCTCATCTTCGGGAAGGAATCCATCGTTTCCTTCCTTATATGAAGGAAAATGCACCTGCTCCCTGTCTTCCGTATCAAATACGCACATGCCTGTCTTTTCAGAGTGATCCATGATCTCATCCCCGCAGACACAGGCTTTAAGGCCGCTGTAGACGCACTCATCCGTGGACTCACCTTCTCCTGAGGAGACGCATATCACATCTGCAGAGGTCTCTTTTGATAAATCTTTTAATTTTTGAAAGTATTCACACAGGCTTCCTGCATGGTGCTCAAGATTGCACATCCACAGGATGATATCTGCTTTTTTGTCTTCCACGCCGGCAGGGTCCGATATGCCGTCAACCTCTATGAGTTCCGCTTTATTTTTCAGATTAGCCGGACCCGTGATGAAATACATCTTTTTTCCGTCGATCTCTACGAGGTCACCTTCGTTTACATATCGCAGGTCACCATTTTTTATGAGAACTATGCCGCTCCTGTAGCTTTTTCCTTTGCGCGGAACGTCGCCCTTAGCGACTGCACCCGCATCTTCCTTTTGGGCTTTGTCCTCAGCACCTGTCCTTTCCCGATAAAACGGTGCACCAAAAACTATGGCCAGGTTCTTTAACTCCGCCGTCTCTTCCCGTATCTTCTCCAAAGCCGTCGCCGCGGCTTTTTCAAAGTCGGCATTTCCCGGAATATCACCGCAGGTGCTGCCCGTAAGCACAAGCTCCGGAAACACCACCAGCCTGCAGCCCTCTGCTGCCGCTTTTTCAGCATACTCTGCTATCCTGCCGGCATTGTACTCACAATCTCCCAAATGTATCTTCGGCGTAACCGCTGCTATCTTCATGGTCTCCTCCCTTCCGAAGCATTTTTTTCTACTCCGATTATAATAGCATAAAGTGTCACCGTTGACTTATAAAATTAAAATGCTATAATTAAAGCACAAAAAGAGCGGTACTTAGTTAGCGCCCTTGTTGATTCTAAACCGCCTTAAAGACGTTTCAAATCTTTAAAGGCGGTTATTTTTATCCTTTAATATCTCGTAAAGGAGTGCCGCAAACGATATAGCAAGTTCGCACAAGGCAATCCATGTTTCTATCGTCATTGGCTTCACCCTTTTGTTTTATTCAAGTAAATAAAACCCGCCTGAACTATACTGGCGGGTTTTAAAATCCATATTTACAAACATACGTTTGCATGATATATTATTCCGGCGGGAACGGTTGCCGCCCCCTTGATCATAACAAGGAGGTGCGTGCCATGGACTTTGATGATCTGATTGGCCTATACCAATTAATTGTCGCTGTTATGGCACTCCTCTACACTGTAAGTAGAGATTAAAAAACCGTCCTTTAAGATTTGAACGGTCTTCGGACGGTTTAACATCAACAAGGGCGGCGCAACTTAGTACCGCTCCTTTTCTGATTATATCACTTATCATTCATAAGTCAAACATACTTCTTCAGATACTGCCCCGTATACGATTTCTTAACCTTCGCCACCTCTTCCGGAGTACCCGTGGCGATAACCGTACCGCCGCCATCTCCCCCTTCCGGACCCATATCGATGATATAGTCCGCAGTCTTTATCACATCCAGGTTATGCTCGATAACGATAACGGTATTACCCCCTTCTATGAGTCTCTGAAGTATATCCGTCAGCTTATGCACATCCGCAAAATGCAGTCCCGTGGTGGGCTCATCGAGTATGTAGACAGTGCGTCCCGTACTCTTTTTGGAAAGCTCCGTCGCCAGCTTCATACGCTGCGCCTCACCACCGGAAAGCTCCGTGGAGGGCTGACCCAGGCGGATATATCCAAGCCCCACTTCCTGGATGGTCTCTATTTTTCTTCGCAGAGTCGGCACATTTTCAAAAAATTCCACTGCCTCATCCACGGTCATGTTCAGCACATCGTAAATGGTCTTTCCCTTGTAGCGCACCTCAAGGGTCTCACGGTTATACCTCTTGCCGCCGCAGACTTCGCAGGGCACGTACACGTCAGGAAGAAAATGCATCTCTATCTTGATGATACCGTCTCCGGAGCATGCCTCGCACCGGCCGCCCTTTACGTTAAAGCTGAATCTCCCCTTCTTGTATCCCCGCTCCTTGGCATCCGTAGTGGCTGCAAAAAGGTCTCTTATGATATCAAACACTCCCGTATATGTAGCCGGGTTTGATCTTGGGGTTCTGCCTATAGGTGCCTGGTCAATGTCTATAACTTTATCCAGATTCCCAAGCCCCGCTATCTTATCGTGCTTTCCCGGCACCGTCACGGCACGGTTCAGCTCTTTAGCCAGCCTTTTATAAAGTATCTCATTTATAAGAGAACTCTTCCCCGATCCGGAAACCCCGGTAACACAGGTAAATACACCGATTGGGATATCCACATCGATATTCTTTAGATTGTTTTCCTTAGCTCCCTTAATGGTGATAAACTCCGTTGCCTTTCTCCTTGAAGCCGGCACCGGTATCTTTTCCCTGCCGCTGAGATAAGCCCCTGTAACAGACTTTTTCTTTTTACAAATGTCCTCGGCAGTCCCAACCGCCACAACCTCGCCGCCGTGCTCACCGGCACCGGGACCGATATCCACTATCCAGTCGGCAGCCCGCATGGTGTCCTCGTCGTGCTCTACCACTATAACCGTGTTCCCTAAGTCTCTCAGTCTGGTCAGGGTAGCTATAAGCTTGTCGTTATCCCTCTGGTGCAACCCTATACTTGGCTCGTCAAGGATATACGCCACTCCCACAAGCCCCGAGCCTATCTGGGTGGCAAGGCGTATCCGCTGTGCCTCCCCTCCGGACAGGGTTCCCGTTGCCCTTGAAAGAGACAGATAATCAAGTCCCACGTCAAGAAGGAACTCAAGCCTCGCCTTTATCTCCTTCAGAATCTCCCCGCCAATATCAAGCTGGCGCTTGCTAAACGAAACACCCTCCAGAAATCCTGCCAGCTTATCAATAGACATCACCGTCATCTCATAGATATTTTTATCCGCAACGGTCACCGCCAGGGAAGACTCCTTCAAGCGCCTTCCGCCGCAGGCAACACAGGGGGTGATACGCATAAAGGCCTCGTACTGCTGCTTCATGATATCAGACCCGGTCTCCCGGTATCTCTGCTCCATATTTTTTACAAGACCCTCAAAGGAGATATCATACACTCCCACGCCCCGCTGGCCACGGTAATGCACCTTTACCGCCTTGCCGCCGGTTCCGTGTATTATCAGATCCTTAACCTTTTTGGGATATTTACCAAAGGGGGTATCAAGGGAAAAACCGTACTCCTCTGCCATAGCCTTCAGGAGAGATCCCGAAAAACTCTTATCATCCACCGCAGATGCCCAGCCCGGGGCCATGATGGCGCCTTCGTTTATACTCAGGCTCTGATCCGGTATCATAAGCTCCGGGTCAAACTCCATCTTAAATCCCAGTCCGAAACAGTCGGGACACGCACCAAAGGGATTATTGAAGGAAAAGCTCCTGGGTTCTATCTCATCTATGCTTATACCGCAGTCGGGGCAGGCAAAACTCTGGGAAAACTTATAGGTCTCCCCGCCGGGTATCTCCGCATCCATAAGCCCTTCGCCAAGCTTAAGTGCAGTCTCAGCCGAATCCGTAAGCCTTTTTTGTATACCGTCCTTGATAACTATACGATCCACAACCACGGATATATCATGCTTTTTATTTTTCTCGAGCTTAATGTCTTCCGTGAGTTCATACACATTACCGTCCACCAGCACTCTGGCATAGCCCGACTTCCTTGCACTTTCAAAAACCTTTTCATGCTCACCTTTTCGTCCCCGCACAACAGGGGCAAGGATCTGAAGTTTGGTCTTTTCGGGAAGGTTCATAAGTTCATCCACCATCTGGTCCACGGTCTGCTTTTCCACTTTCTTGCCGCACTTGGGACAATGGGGCGTCCCCACTCTTGCATAAAGCAGCCTGAAATAATCATATATTTCCGTCACGGTTCCGACAGTGGAGCGGGGGTTTCTGTTGGTGGATTTCTGGTCTATGGATATAGCAGGAGACAGTCCCTCTATGGACTCCACCTTGGGCTTTTCCATCTGCCCCAGGAATTGTCTTGCATAAGAAGAAAGGGACTCCATGTATCTTCTCTGTCCCTCAGCGTAAATTGTATCGAATGCCAGTGAACTCTTCCCTGACCCGGATATCCCCGTAAGCACCACCAGCGCATCCCTGGGTATATCCACATCTATGTTTTTCAGGTTATGCTCCGCCGCACCCCGTATCTTTATATAATTCCTAAACTGCCCCTTCTTCATAAATATACTCCTAAACGCCGTTGCTTGTTACGACTTCAGATTAATGGAGTGCAATATGGACAAACTTTCAGATAGCGTACGTCAGCCAAACAGCGAAAAGACAAGTTTTGTGCGCCTTAGCGAGCGCAAAGTACTTTTAAAAAAATTAAACGTACATGCGTGAGGTACAGCGCACATAAACTTGTACTTTTCGCTTTTACTGTGACAAACGCCATGTATGGTTGTTTAGTCATATTGCACTTTAGTATATCTGCAACTCTCAACAACCACCGGCTCTCCGTCATCACTATTGACATGCCCCTCAAACACCATCTTCAACTGCTTACGTCTCCCCGTCTCCGTATCAAAAACAAGGGAAACCTTTTTATCACCGGCATCATCCTTAGCAACGATCCTGCCCTCTTTTATCTCCTTAAAGCTTCCGTCGGCTTCTTTGGAAAACTCCTTATACTTAACACCGTTATCATATACGGCTACATCAGAATAATAAACCCCCTCATTTTTATAAGATATTTTCTCATTACCGTCCCTGTCGATCACCCTGATCTCATTCATAAATATCTTACCCTCGGGAGATTCATTTTCCGTATTTCCAAAACCGTAAACCAGATCCTCACCTGTGTATCCTGCAAGGAACAGCCGCTCCCCTTCAGCATGGGATATCTCTTTTAAGGAATCACTGTCGCAATTATAGATAACTATATTATCCTTTTGCTCAGCCGCGTAAGATCCACCGCTTTCCGAAACGGAATACACCGCATCCCCTTTCGTATCAGTGATCTCCCGGGCAACGGTTCCGTCTTCTGCCATTTGCAAAAGTTTCCCCTCTCTTACGATAAAGAACTCTCCCTTATCGTTCAGATAGCTTTCATCCGACACCTTCTTTAAGTCCTCAAACTCTCCCGTCTCGGGTATGAATAACAGTTCCGTAAGTCCGTTTTCACCTGCATTGTATGAATACACACTGATGCCCGTCTCACCGCTTCTGAAACCTCCGGGATATGTACCGTAAACCGTAAACTTTATGTTGCCTTCATTATCTAATGACAGGATGTTTATACCGTATTCGGGATTTATACCTGTTATATCACCTTCATCGTTTACCTTTATCTCTCCCGATGAATCAAAGACAGCTCCGTTTTCGGAACTCAGGGAAAAGACCTTTGTAAACTTACTTTTCTGCGTATCATGTCCGGCTTTTATCGTCCAGAGACTGCCTCCGTTTATAAATGCCGTATATCCACCGTCCTCACTTGAAAGGGCACTGATATCTTCACCGGCCTGAAATCCCAGATCAAGGGCTCCCTCTCTTACGGAGGGGTTCAAAAGAGTCTCATAGGCGTCCCTGTCATAATTTTCCAGAATCACTTCTCCCGAGTTTGTCATCTTCACGGAAAATGCTTCATTTACCACAATCCTTTCATTTTCGGATGAAGACAGCTCAATGGGATAACTCTGAGTTATCTTCGTGGACTCCTCATCGACTTTTACTATGGTGGGGACAGGCGTTTCAGCAGGCTTTGCTCCCAGTCCCTCCCACATAAGAAGGGAAGTCAGGCTGTTGATTCCTGCTTTCGCAAAATTAGTGCCGTCAGAATCAGATAATGGTAAGAACGCATCATAAACCTCATCGCCCTTTGACGGATCATAAAGCCATCCCGACAACTTCTCCACATAGGCCAGTTTTTCCTCAGCCCATACATCACCCATCAGCTCAATGGCGGTATTGTAAAGACTCACGGAACCGTCATTCATCTCCAGACGGAGCTGGAGGTTGTACTCCCTTTTTTCATTCATCAGGTCTTTGAACTCTATAAGGGCTTCCACACCGCCTTCAGCAGCTTTAATATCCTCAAGAGTCGTTTCCTCAACCAGATCACCATTTGCGGAATTCCTCACCTGATAAGAAAGGGAACTAATATCTTCGGTCGAAGCACCGATGAATACTCTCTGTTTCCTGTCTTCCGAGAGGGGAACCAGGCTGCTTCCTCTTTCGTCTTTAGAAAAATCCTCCGCCTTATTTCCCGTCATGAGATTAAAGCGTCTTCCCTCCGGTGTCAGCATACAGATCCTGGGATTGGTCTTCCCCGCAGTAAGGCTTGCCGTCTCCTGCACCATGGGCGTTACCTTTGTACTTTCATAATGGGAAATAAGAGCCCGCACAGCGAAAAAAGCGGCAACAAAAGCTGCCGCACAGATAATGAGGATAAGAAGAGGCTTGGGAAAGGGCCGTCTTTCCAGCTCTACATTCTTATACACCCTTTTCATTTTCCTGTAGGTTTTCTTGTATCCTCTGCTCATTTATCTTCTCTGTTTTCTTTTTTCTGTCTTCTCTTTCTTGCCCAAGGTTCAAAATACACACCAATCTGAATGGACAATACTCCTATAAGTATGGCGATGGGACTGCAGAAGTCTGTGATCACCGCCAGCACCACTATTCCTCCTATGCACGCTATACGGACAATAAGCCATATTACCATGGTTATCGAAGATGATTTCCTGCTTTTTGCTTTACCGAGTGCCCTTGATAAAACCCAGGCATTCTGGATGGAACTCATTATGGCAAAGCCCACTCCTATGGCAAAGCCCAGTGCCACAGAAGGCTTGTTTACCGGCAGGAAGGCCCAAATGATCAGTTCTCCTATCCCCAGATATAAAAGTTCAAAAAAAACAAGTATGGGGACTACTTCGTCTACCTGTGCCAGTCTGTCCCTTATTGCTTTGATAAAATTCATTTTCAAATGTTCCTATCTATAATTGAATATCAATGCGCCTTCCGGATGAATTATATTCATAATATCTTACCGACGCGGCGTCAAACATCCTCTTTGACGCAATGACTGCAGGTGTGTCTGCATATTTATCGCACTCAAAAACCACTGTCTTTATCCCGGACTGGATAATGGCCTTTGCACACTCATTACAGGGAAAAAGTGTAACGTACATCTTAGCACCCTCAAGACTCCCGCCTCTGTAATTCAGTATGGCGTTCAGCTCGCTGTGGGCTGTATACAGATACTTGTTCTCAAGAGGATCTCCTTCTCTGGACCAGGGGAATTCGTCATCGGAGCATCCGATGGGAAGTCCGTTGTAGCCCATGGAAAGTATCTTGTTGTCCTCACTGACTATGCAGGCCCCCACCTGGGTGTTTGGATCCTTTGACCTGAAGGCTGCAAGCTTCGCCACCCCCATGAAATATTCGTCCCAGGAGATATAGTCTTTTCTTTTATCACTCATCCCTTGTACTCTTCCCCGATCTTACCGATACGTCTTATATGCCTTTCATCCCCGGAAAATTCCGTAGACAGAAAAATCTCCGCTATCTTAAAAGCAAGCTCAGGTCCCGTAACTCTGGCACCTATGCAGAGAACGTTGGAGTCATTATGCTCCCTTGTAGCTTCTGCACTGAAACAGTCCCCGCAAAGTGCGGCTCTTATACCCTTTACTTTATTTGCCGTCATGCTCATACCTATACCCGTACCGCACAAAAGAATGCCTTTCCCGCACTCCCCGGAAAGTACTGCATCCGTCACCTTATGTGCAAAATCCGGATAATCACAGGACTCTTCGGAAAAGCATCCGTAATCCTTTAGTTCATATCCTTTTTCTTCCAGGTGTTTTTTTAATTCTTCCTTTAATGCAAATCCGCCGTGATCGCTTGCTATTCCTATCATCAGTTTCCCCCGGTATTGTTTTTTTCTCTTATAGTATCTTTATACCCCAAAAGGGCATCCGTCGCCTTGAAGACTATACCATACAATATGTCAAAGCTCTCCCTGTAATCCTCTTCATTTCCTCCGTAAGGATTAGGAAGCTCCATATCCGCCTCTCCCGCAAACTCACACAGTGTAAAAACATTTCTTGCCTCCGGATATTTGAGGTATATCTTATCCTTTTGCGCAGCCTCCATGGTAAGGACAAGAGTGTCCACACCGAAATCCTTCTCCGTCAGCTGCCTTGAAAATCTGCTGGGAAGGTTCATATCCCTGAGCTTTGCAGCCTCCGCAGCCTTTGGGCTGTAAGGTTCGGGAAAGAGCACGATCATGCCCCTTGACTCTATGATAAAGGACTCGTCCTTGTCTTTTAAGAGGTTGTTCATTATAGTTGCGGCCATGGGACCCCTTGTTCTGTCTTCGTTACTTACGAATATTATTCTCTTAAATTTATTCATGGGGTCATTATATTATGCCATGCTACATTAAGCAACCATCGGATCATAAGGTTTTTAGCGAAAACGGCTTATACCTCCTACGTGATTCGCCTTTTCAAACTGTAGAATGCGGCCCTAAAGAATTTACAGAACGACAAAATCGTTTGAACACGAACAAAAAGCATGAATGCTGCTTATAAGCTTTTGTTTATGCTCACTCATTAAGCAGCCATGCTTTTTGTTCGTAAACGATTTGGCCGTTCTTAATTCTTTGGACCGCCTTCTAATGTTCGAAAAGACAAACACGTAGCCGGTATTGCGCCTTCGCGTATCAACTTATGATGTCCTCCACACATATATACAATAGTGGATTCAACCCCGCTGACTGACCCGTCATCTTCAACTATCATATCCACCAAACCTTCAAAGTCCTGCACCGTATCCTTTGCCCTGACGTTAAAAGGCTTGCCGGATATATTTGCACTGGGGGCGACTATGGGGCATTCCGCTTCGGATATTATCTTCCTTAAGACTTCATTTGACGTAAGCCGCACCGCCACCGTATCCGTCCCCGCAGTGACCACATCCGGCAGATCTTCGTTTTTTTTCAGTATTATGCTCAGAGGTCCGGGCCAGTATTTTTCCATAAGATTCCGGGCTTCGTCCGGCACATCCGACGCCACCCTGTCAACATCTTTAATATCTGAGATCAGCACTATAAGAGGTTTGTGCGCCGGACGGTTTTTTATCTCATATATCCTCCTGCACGCTTTTTCGTTAAAAGCATCCGCACCCACGCCGTAGACTGTCTCCGTAGGAAATATAAGAACTCCGCCTCTTTTTATGATGCCCGCTGCTTCTTTTATTATTCCCTCATTTTCTATATCGTCTTTTGTGACAGACTTAAAAACCGTATCCATAGAACACCTGATATCCATTTATTTAAAAAGCGCAGGCATAAAGCCTGCTTTAAGATCATTTTTTATATTCCGTTATCACGTTCCATATATCCGGGGTATCATAACCCAGACGCCAGAAAGCTACTCCCGCAAGATTCTTTTCCTTGGTGGCATCCAGCTTGAGTTTAAGGGATTTAGCGTCCTCCACCCAAATGCTGTATTTTGCTCCGTCCTTTTCATATGTAGCTACTGTCTGACCGTACATATCGCTCCACTCGGTCTTTGCTTTGTTTGCGGCAATTATATCCTCCGTCTCTTTTATCCCTACAGACGCATTAGATACTATCTTACCGTTTCCGTCCACTCCCCATACGCGTGTGTAGAAAGGAAGAGCATTTATCAGCTTCTCCGGGGGAACATGCTCAAGGGCGCTGTCTATGTTTTCTTTAACGTAATTAATAGACGATATACTTCCCGGCTCTTCTGAACCCGCATAATGCTCGTCATAATTCATAAGGACCACATAATCCGCGTATTGTCCCTGTTCCTCCATGTCGTAGTAGGAGTTGTATCCTTTAGGAGGATAGTCGTCTATGGAAAGCACGAGATTGTTCTTGTGACACTCTACTGAAAGCTCTCTTACAAACTGCAGGAAGTCCTTTGACGAATCATTTGTTATGGTCTCGAAGTCCACGTTTATCCCGTCATATTTTAAAAAGCTTGCATCAGCCATCAGTCTCTCTATCATCCGTGCACGCAAAGTCTTTGATGAAAGGAGTTCTTTTATATTTACATCGTTTGTAAAATCATTTACCACGGGCCATACTTTCAGTCCCTTATTGTGAAACTCTTCCACCAGCCCTGCTTCCGAAAAGTCATTTATGGTCCCTTTGTTGTCAGCAAAGGAATACCAGGTGGGAGCTATAACATCAAGACCCTTTATGTCCTTTGTCTGCTCCGCGGCATTCTTATTTGCAACCACATTGGTGACCGCAAACCAGGATATTACCACAGGGGTATCCACTTTGTAGTGCTTATATGTGTCGATATCCTCGGGATCCTTTTGGACATGAGAGGTTCCGGAGAGCTTGCCGGTCTTCATATATCCGGTAAATCCGTCTTCCGTGTAAACCTTGGTCCAGTCACCTTCGGTTCCCTCGACTCTTACGCTGTCTCCGGCTTTGACGTCGGTGATGATATTACTCTTTATACCGGCATAGTATCTGACCGGTGCATCCTCTTTAACCTGTGCACCTTCCCATCCGTTAGAACCGTAAGATATCACCACCCTTGCAGGGTCATTCTGTACCGACGATATCATGGGAGTAAACTTTTCCAGAAAATCCACATCAAGATAATATTTATCATCGTCCTTTATAAGAGGCGCCCTGTCAACTTTAACGGTCCCTCCTTTTTCATCCGTATATTCCGTAGCACCGGCTTTAAGAGAAAAAGTACCTTCTCCGTTAGTGTACAGAATCCCGTCGGTCTCTTTATCAAAGTAAAATCTGTCATTCAGATCCCGGTCAACAAAATCCAGGGGAAGGTACCCGACGCCGTTGAACATATAGGCTCTCTCTTCCTTTACTTCTCCGTTAAAGACTATCAGACCGTCGGATGTTCCCAGCTCAGCCACCTTGTAATAATCAACGGGCGCAAGCCTTTCCTTGCTCTCTATAAGATATCTGTAAGCAAAAAAACCGCCTGCGGCTGCGGCTGCCGCCGCAATACCCAGTATAATTCCGATTACTTTTCCTTTTCCCTTTTTTCTTTTATACCTGTATTCGCTCATACTTTTGTCTCCCCCTAAGAGGCTTTCCTTTTCAATGCATAATAATTACCGTCAAGAATGATGTCCTTTACCTCATAATACTCCTGCAGGAATTCATCCATTCGTTGTATTTCTTCCTTGCTGACATTTTCAACACCCTTATCTTCACCGGTATATGTTTCGCCTTTATTAGTTATCCATCTTCCGTCAGCAAAGGTGACGTACCCCTGATAATCATCATCAAAGATGTCGCGCCCCATTATATCATTTGGAACTTCTATTCCTAACAAGTTCAGGAGTGTCGGTTCCAGATCTACAGTCTGGGATACCTTGTCGACTTCCACATGAGACTCATTTGCCGCACAATATATAAATGCGGGGGTTCTTTCCAATATGGTATTGTCCTCTGTATCAGAAAGACTGTGCAATTTTTCTTCATCTTTTATCCCGTATGTATAATGATCGGCAAAAAAGAGTATCACCGTATCTTCCAGCAATCCCTCCTCTTTCAGTCTGGAGAGCAGTTCTCCTGCCATATCATCTGTCAGTCTTGCCTTTGCCCTTGCCACATCAAACTCGCTGCCCGGATCATATTGTGTATACTTTGCAAGCGCAAGCTCCGTCTCATATCCGTTGCCGTCATAGGCCAGATGAGGACTGTAGGTTATAATAAAAGAGTAAAACGGTTTCCCGTCTGACTGTACATTCTCTCCTCTTCCTATCAGGTCATAGAACAACTCATCTTTCTGTGTGACGTAAGTGTCATCATATTTTATGAGTTCCTTTTTTTCTCCGTTCACCATTTTATAGTCGATGATGTCGTCCATGGCATCATCTTCAAAATATTCCGTAAATGCATGATATTTTTCATATCCCAGAGCCTCATGTATCTGACCTCTGTTATAAAAGGTTGCCTCCCCTTCATGAAATGAGTTGGTAGTGTATCCTGAACTTTTCATAACAGAAGCAATACTTTTTGAAAAATCATTTCTCACCAGTGCATATGCTGCATTGCCGTTTGCTTTCGGATACGTGGATGAATTAAAAGCAAATTCCGTATTAAATGTCCAACCGTTTGCGTATGTCGGCGTATAGAAGTTTGTAAAGTCTATACTTTTTGATTTTATATCGTACAGATTAGGAGTATCCTCCGGCGTAATAAGCCAGTCATCCATACTTTCCATCATAATGGCTATAACATTTTTTCCTTTGTATATTCCCGTCATGGAATTATCTTTATGCTCACTTTTTTTTGCAAAAAAGTCATCAACTTTTTTCAGCTCCTCTTCAGAAATGGTTTTGAACTTAGATCTGACCGTTGTTTGAATATCCCTGGAAATATAACCGTAAAATCCGCATAGCTGCATATCAAAGCCCGGATTGGAAAAAGTTTCATACTCATAAGCGGGACTGTCGAAAGCCAGCCACGTCCCCTTATTCGAGTCATCATACAACCTCGGAATAAAGATTATAAAAATGATACAACATGCAGCTATAATGCAACGAAGTATTATGGCTTTCTTTTTCATCTCCGGTTTTGCAACCGTATTGGGCAGGAAATATCTTTTTATCAAATGTCCGATGGTATAAAAAATACCTGCCCAGACAAAAGTCATAATACCGAGACTTTGCATTGCAAAACCGAAATAATGGGTACCCTCACCCACAACTCCGAATTCTCCCAAAGTCATGAACTTTCCGACTATCAGGTTGCTGCCGTATTGAAAAACGGCAAGAGCGACTAAAGCATAAAAAACGATGCTGTAAGTAAGATCCTTTACTCTTTTGTTCGGTATAGCGAAAATGACAAGAGAAATAAGGACCCCATAAAAAATCGTAAACAAGTGGGGTGGCCACGACCAAAAATCATACCTTCCTATCGATAATGTCCGTGCCCTAAGCCACCAGTCCAGGGACCAAAACGAAGCCATTACGACAAGATATGACAGTATCTTTATACCCAGCGACGGGTTGTCACCGCCTATGTTATGCCATTTCTTCTCTTTTTTTTCTTTCTTTTCTTTTATCGCCATTATTCCCTCTGTAAAAATAAGATGAAATTATTCATTAGGTTAGGATTTTACATTATTTTAATAAAAATTTCAATAAAACCTATTGCAGTTTTTTTATTCGTATAGTATATTATCCGTGTTCGTTTCGGGTATACGAAGGGGGACGATGATATTATATTTTTCTCTCTACACGTTTACTTTCACAATAACTTCCTTTCTTTTTTTACCATATAAAGTATTCCATTATTTTTTAATACCTTCCATCGCAAACCTGAGACGGACAAAGATTATCACAAAACGGCATTTTATTTCCCTTCAGTGCTGTTTACGGACAGGTTTTATGCCTGTCCGTTTTTTCTTGTCTTTATCTTCGTTCTGCAATATACTGTATTTACTTTTTGTAAAGGGGATTTTTTTATGGATTACAACAGGCTTCCATCCGGACTTATAAAATGCACGGTTACCGCCGGGGAATTGAGGGAAAGAGGGATAGATCCCACAAACTTTCTCGATGATCCTGAACTGGTAGGTGAATTGTATGATGAGATCTTAGAGCATACGGTTGCAGTTTTCGGCTCTCCTTCAAGTCTTCCTTTTATCCTGGAGGCCGTCCCCACCTACGATTTACTCACTCTCATAATATCCCTGGGAGAAGATGTCCCTGAAAGACCGGAGAATAAGGAAAACAAACAGGTAAAGGCCGACTCTCCCGAACCGGACGGCGTGACCGCCACTCCTGTTCTGCTTCCTATCGATGAACTTCAGGCAAGTGTCATATCAGACCTTATATCCGCTGCGGAAAACGGAAACATAATAGAGCACCTGAAAAAATATCTTAACGAAGATTTCCTTGATTCCCTTATTCACGCCTTATCGGAGAGCGGTCTGGAGAGCCTTATTACTTCCTTCTTCTCTCCTCCCGGTGCGGATATAAAAGAGTCCGAGGTCACCAAATCCATGGCTGATGAGGCAAAAGAAAAAGAGATGACGGAGCGCCTTGAAGGATACATTGAACAGATCAATGCCATGAAGGATGCCCCCACATCTTCCGAAAAGAAAAAAAGCCACAGGCGCATATGCGTCATGGCTGAGTTTAAGAGTCTGGATGATGTGGAGCACGCCGTGGGTATCTCTAATCCGAATGGATTTACGGGGGAGAGTTATCTTTTTAAGACAGATGATAAGACTTATCTGCTTGTTCTTTCTTCCGGGGATATGCCGGTGGAGGAATTCCGAAGGAATACGGCTTCCGTTATGAATTTCTTCGGAGGAAGGGAGACGCCCGAGGCTTCGCTTTTCTCACTCCTCGAACACGAGACCCCGCTCATTGAGAAAAATGCCGTGGAGGCGTTGTTGGGGAAGATTTAAAAACCGACCTTGTATTTTGCAACCATTGTCTTCTGCTTCTGGAACCAAAAAGGACGGTTTATGTCTTTGTTGTGATACATCTCCCGTGATCTGCCTTTCCAAACTGTAGAACCCGACCCTGAAAAATTTACAGTCAGGCGTATCGTTATAAACACTAAGGACAAGCATAAATGTTGCTTCGCAACTATGCTTGCCCTTAGTATAACGATACTGCCTGACTTAATTTTTCGGATCGGTTTCTAATGTTCGGAAAGACAGACACTGGAGCTGTTTATCGTCAAACAAAGACATAAAACCGTCCCTTATCATCCAATGTCGCAAAAAGCAATACTGCGGAGTTTGATGTCGGGTTTTTATCATAACCCCAATGCCCACGGCATTTTCTCAATAAGCTCATATATATATTCAGCTTCGCTTGAAAAGCGAAGCGCTCGGAACCAAAATATATATATCAAGGCAGAAGACGATGTCGGGGAGGGATTGGTATATTCAGCGACCTGTTGTCGGTGCGAGAACGGGGGTGGCTTGTTTTGAAGAAGAAAATCAGCGACCTGTTTGCTTTTCCGAACATTAGAAGGCGGTCCAAATAATTAAGAGCGGTAAAATCGTTTACAAAGGTCAAGCATAGCTGCTACATAACTTTCTTTAATTAAAGTCTTTATGCAGCATTATGCTTGATCTTTGTGTTTAAACGATTTCGTCGCTCTTTAAATTATTTAGGACCGGATTCTACAGTTTGGAAAGGCAAATCACGGTCGATGATCTTCAAAATAAGCCACCCCGGTTTGAAATGACAGATTAACGGAGCCTTAATTAATTAAACCCCCCGACACCGTCCTCTGCCGCCGCACTTCGAAGGAGATCAGCGCCGCCGCCACTGCCGCATTCAGCGACTCCACCTTCCCCTCCATAGGTATCTTCACCCTCTCATCAGCAATCTCCGCCGCCTTATCCGACACCCCGGCGCTCTCATTCCCTATAATGAAAGCACTTTTTTTCGTGTAATCACATTCGTAAAGATCTTTCGCATCTGAAGGCGTGGTCGCATATACCTTTATGCCTGCCTTCTTTGCCTTCTCCAGCTCTTCAATAAAATCCCCGCAATATGAAAAAGGCACACGGTAAAGAGACCCCATGGTGGCACGTACAGTCTTGGGATTGTAAATGTCTGCGGTATCGGCACTCATTATGATACCGGCTACTCCTGCGGCCTCCGCCATCCTGACTATGGTTCCCAGATTTCCCGGATCCTGCAACCGTTCAAGAAAAAGCACCGGCCGGTTATTTTCGGCGGTAAGTATTTCCTCCGTACCTGTCTCCTTTTTTTTCACTGTGGCAAGTATCCCCTGGGGCGTAACCGTATCTGATATTTTCTCAAACACCTTTGAACTGACCTGCACAGGCTCTCCTGTGATATCAGGAAGGCTTCCCTTATAATCCTCACTCACAAAAATCTCATCTATAAGCTCCACAGGGATCTCCATCACAGAGGTCTCCCCTTCGGATATAAAAAGTCCCGCTTCATCCCTGAAGCGTTTTTTGGTCTTTAACTTAATGATGTCTTTTATCTTTGCATTATCCGTCGAACTTATCATTATCCCAGGTCCTTGTCGTATCCGGCTCTTTCTCCGCCTATGTATTTTGCCCTTGTCCTTGCACATGTAAGATGTGCCTTTCCTATATTTGAGACAGACAAACGAACCGGAACGGCCACGTTTTTTAAATGCATGCCGATAAGGGTATCCCCTATATCCATCCCTGCCGCAGCACACTGCTCCAGGCTCTCCACCGTCCAGGGCTCTTCCATCCCCTTGTAAGCCGCCGTAGCAAAGGATCCCCCTGCCTTTAATGCAGGAACGGCATTTACTCTCTCAAGACAGTAAGCCACACCGCATTCCTCTTCCACTATCAAAGCCCTGTTTAAGTGCTCACAGCACTGGGCTGCTATAAATATCCCTTTGCTGTCTGCTGCCCTTTTTATCTCTTCAAAGACCGCCTCTCCCACATCAGCGTTTGATACGGTGCCTATCTTTTCACCGCAGATCTCGCTTGAAGAGCAGCCCACAACGAGGATATCTTCTTCCCCTATTCCTGAAACCTCTATAAGTTCTTCAACTGCTTTGCGTGTCTGAAGTCTGATCTCTTCTAAAAATTCCATTTCTTTCTCCTTTTATTAAAAACAATCACTGTCAAATAAAAAGTCCTCAAAAAGCTGCTGCATATTGTCTTCGGAATACTCCACCTCACCGGAAAATATCTTTGCCGTGGATATCCTGTCCTTTAGCTTAAAGCTTTTTTTATTGTTCAGCCAGCGGGTGATATCGTAGAGCTTTAGGAAAGTAAAAAATGAAGCAAGCATTTTCCCTTTAAGGAGCACATCCCTGTCATAAACAGCCTTTGCAAAATACCTGAACAGGATATACCGAATAAACCTCTTATAGTCATCGTAGCGTCCGTTCTTATAGATATACAGATCAAACTCCTCCATGATCTTTCCGGCATTGCTCCGGAGGCTCTCATCCTCAAGCCTTTTTCCTATGCTCTCCAGGACCTCATCAAAGCCCCGTCTGATATCAGGCAGCTCCGAAAATGAAATAAATACGGCGTCTGCCCTCTCTAAGGCGTATTCCGGGCTTATCATTGTTTCGTTTATCTTCTCCCACGAGTACTCTTCTTCGAAGTCTTTAAGAGATGACAATATCTTATCCCCATCTTCTCCATCGGAAAAATCGTCAACCATATCCTGGAACTTTTCGCATATCCCGTATAAGGTCTTTACAAGTCCTTCGTTATTGGTGTCTGGTATAAGGGTAATGTTTACCAGTATATCCCGCATCCTGAATATTATCCGGGCAAGACTTTCATCAAAGTCAGCACTCCTGTACTCTTCCCCTTCCGTCTCTTCCTCTGCAAGCAGGGCGTCGTCATCACAGGTAAAAAGAATCCTTGAAGCCTCCTCACAGGCCAGTCCCAGACCGCTTTCCTTTACACCACCGAAATACTCGGAAAACCTTGGAAACTGTCTGCATATCTCCGACTGGTATTTTTCACCGTAAGAAGCATACAACCCGCAAAGACCATCTTTATCAAGCCACACGCACCCTCCTTTGCAGGTCTTAAAAACAGGAACCTCATCCTTTACTTTCACGGCAGCAAGCAGTTTTTCCCTTATATCATCCGGCGCAGCCTCGTAAAGGTCCAGAGTGTCCTCATCTATCTCTATATCCCATTTCCCCCGGCAGCAGTTATCCCGGCACTTATCTGCAATGCAGGTAAAGTCTTTATAGTATTTCGGAAATCTGTGGATCATATCAGTTCAGCTCCCGCCATCTTTTGCAAAGCCTGTCTATTTTTTCAAGTTCCGCCTTGTCCGTGACAGGCCTTCCCGACTCAACATAGATCACCTTTTCTTCTTCCGTCCGGTCTTCTTTTGTGGCAAGAAGACCTTCCTCTTCCATGCGGGTCTTGAGGTAGGACGCGGATCCCGTGCTTCCGTCTATGATCTGTACTCCGGGCATTACGATCTTAAAGCTGTCTTTAAAGAAATTAAAGTGGGTACAGCCCAGGACCAGCACGCCGTAGTCATCCGGATTAAAATTTTTAAGCGCATCGTGAAGATAGGGCACGATAATATCCGTGTCAAAGATACCTTTCTCAGCATAGTTTACCAGCTCGGAAAGCGCCACGGTGTCCACTATGTGGTCCTTATCATAAGTCTCTATCAGTCTCTTTAACTTCTCACCTTTGACGGTAATGGGCGTAGCCACCACGAGGACTCTCTTGCCACCGGAGAAATGAAGTACCGCCGGCTTTACTGCAGGCTCTATGCCTATGATGGGGAGAAAGTCATATTTTTCCCTGAGGAAATCAACACCTGCACTGGTGGCGGTATTGCAGGCGATGACTATGGCTTTGCAGCCTTCATTTACCATGTAGTCAACCGCACCGTCCACGAATTCCACTATCTGCTCTCTCGTCTTTTCTCCGTAAGGAACATGGTCCACATCAGCAAAATATAAAAAATGTTCATCGGGCAGGATGTCCAAGGCTTTGTTCAGTACCGTGAGCCCTCCCAGCCCCGAATCGAATACTCCTACTCTCATGGTCTCTCCAGCAGTTCAAACATATTTTTCTTGTAGTGCTCCACTCCCGGCTGGTCAAAGGGATTGACTCCCAGCATATATCCGCTGACTCCGCAGGCAAATTCAAAGAAGTAAAAAAGCCTTCCCAGACAATCCTCATTTTTCTTACCGTAACTTATCATGATATTAGGCGTACCACCGTGGAGATGAGCCTGTCCCGTGCCCTTTGCGGCGCATCTGTTCACATAGGAAAGAGTCTTACCCGCCAGATAATTCAGCCTGTCATCATCGTTTTCCTCTTCCTTTATCACCAGGCTGTTATTGGAATTCTCGGTATAAAGCATGGTCTCAAATACTATCCTTTTACCGTCCTGTATATACTGACCTATGGAATGTAAGTCCGTGGAATAGGTTACACATGCGGGGAAAAGTCCCTTTCCGTCCTTGCCCTCAGACTCTCCGAAAAGCTGTCTCCACCATCCGGAAAATGACCCGATGGAAGGATTGAATATACAAAAGACTTCTATCTCTTTTCCCCTCTCCAGCATAAGCTGTCTGAAGGCGGCGTAGCGAAGTGCCAGGTTGGTATCGAAGTCCTCGGTAAGACATCTGTTTCTCATGTATGCAGCCCCCGCAAGTATCTCTTCCACGTCCGCTCCTGCAGCCGCCAGAGGAAGAAGCCCCACAGATGAGAGTACGGAAAATCTTCCGCCTATATCCTCCGGTACCGTAAATGTCTCATAGCCGAACTTGTCAGACATGCCCTTCAGAACGCCTTTGTTCCTGTCTGTGGTGGCATATATCCTTTTTACCGCTTCCCCGGGACCGTATTTTTTTTCAAGAAGCTCCCTGAAGATCCTGAAGGCAATGGCAGACTCAAGGGTTGTTCCCGATTTGGAGATGACATTTATGCTGAAATCCCTGTCTCCTATGGCCTCTATAATATCCGCAATGCTGTCGGTACTGAAGGAATTTCCCGCAAACAGCACCTGCGGTCCTGATTTCTTCGATCCTCTTGTAAGGAAGTCCACTGCAGCTTTAGCCCCAAGATATGAACCCCCGATACCGATGACTACAAGAACCTCCGATTCGCTTCTGATCTTTTCGGCGGCCTTTTTCACCTTTTCAAGCTCCTGCCTGTCATAATCCACGGGAAGATCCACCCAGCCAAGATAGTCATTTCCCGCACCCGTTCCTTCAGTCAGGGTCTTTGCCGCATCAAGCGCCTTTTGCTTAAAGGCACATAATTCCTCTTCGCTAATTCCTGCGTTTGAAAAATCGATCTTTATCTCAGACATTTCCACCTCTCAAAAAACAATCATCTGCCTGCTGTAATCCTGCAAAATTCCCTTATTATCTTTACCGAATTGGCTATGGCTATCTTTTCAAATTCCGGATAATCCATGGATGCGCTGTCATCCGCCTTATCGGATATGGTCCTTATGACTACGAAAGGAATACCGTTCAGATATGATGCCTGGGCAATGGCCGCGCCCTCCATCTCGGTACATTTCCCTTGGAAATTATCAATGATATCTTTCTTTTTTACCGGATCCGATACGAACTGGTCTCCGCTTACTATCCTCCCCTTGTGTATACCTATATGGGGAACTGCCGTCTCACAGGCTCTCAGGGCATCCGCTATCATCTCTTCTTCTGCTTTAAATGAAAGAGTATCCATTCTCGGGATCTGACCCTTGGGATAACCGAATCCCGTGGCATCCATGTCGTGATGCACCAGATCTTCCGACACCACCACGTCTGCTATGTCTATTGAAGCATCAAGGGATCCTGCTATCCCCGTGTTTATTATCCTGTCAACATCAAAATCATCAATAAGGATCTGTGTACATACGGCGGCGTTTACCTTGCCTATGCCGCAGCGCACCACCACTGCCTCACAACCCTCAAGAGTTCCGCAAAAAAACTCCATGCCGGCTTTGGTCTCGGTCCTCTCCACCTCCATGGCTTCCACAAGCTCCTGAACCTCTTCCTGCATTGCTCCGATAATTCCTGTCATATCCTTTTCTCCGAAAATTTAATTATTTTGTCAATTTTATCAAAGCCATGCTTTTATTTCAATTCTTACCATGCTAAAATCGTTTTAATCGGAGGATTTTTTATGAGCATTCAGAGAAAACGCCGTCTTGTAATGACGGGTGGCGGCACCGCAGGGCATGTTATGCCAAATATCGCACTGCTGCCCGAGCTTAGACTTGAAGAATACCTTATAGCCTACATAGGCTCAAAGGACGGAATAGAAAAAGAACTTATCAGAAAACAACGTATAAGATACTACGAGATATCATCGGGGAAATTCAGGCGCTACATGAGCGCAAAGAATATCACCGATCCTTTTCGTGTTATCAAAGGATACAATGAAGCAAAAAAAATACTGCGCCAGCTTAAGCCCGACGTGGTATTTTCCAAAGGCGGCTTTGTATCCGTCCCCGTGGTTGTGGCTGCGGGACATTTAGGTATCCCCGTGATCATACACGAATCAGACATAACACCGGGACTTGCTAATAAGATAGCCATGCGCCACGCATCGGTCATCTGCTGCACCTTCCCCGAGACCATAAAGTATGTGCCTGAGGAAAAAGCCGTACTTACGGGAACTCCCGTAAGAAGTGAGCTTATCGCAGGAAGCAGTATCATCGGACACAGATTTACGGGACTTACCGGGGATAACAAGCCCGTGATCCTGGTCACGGGAGGCAGCACCGGAGCAAAGAACTTAAACGAAGCTCTCTGGAGCATCCTTCCCGAGCTTTTAAAGACTTTTAACGTAGTACACCTTTGCGGTAAGGGAAAGGGCGACGAACGTTATAATGATATACGCGGATATGTACAGATTGAATACGCCGATGAAGAGATGAAGGATCTTTTTGCAATGGCGGACCTGGTCATCTCAAGAGCCGGATCCAACACCATATTTGAGCTTCTTACCCTTCACAAGCCAAATCTCCTGATACCCCTTCCCGCAAGCGCAAGCCGGGGAGACCAGATCTTAAACGCCGCTTCCTTTAAGAACAGCGGTTATTCGGATGTCCTGGAGGAGGAAGACCTTACTCCCGAGACATTTCTATCCGCCATCAACAATCTGTATCTGAACAAAGAGTCTTATATAGAAAAGATGGAAAAAAGCGAAATGAACAACGCCATACAAAAGATAGTGGATATTATCGACGCCGTTTGATTTTTTTCCGAAAAAGGTTTATTATCATAAGAGATATTGATAATGAATATTGTTTTTGTTTTGGGAACGGAGGAAGTTATGGCTGCGGTAAAATTTTCCAGGCAGCGGGAAGCCATCAAAGAATTTTTATATTCAAGAAAGGATCACCCTACTGCCGAAGTGGTTTACAACAATGTGGTAAAAGAGTATCCGAAGATCAGCCTGGGCACGGTCTACAGGAATCTTTCCTTTCTGGTGGACAAAGGGGAGGCCATCACCGTCCCCTGCAGTGACGGCTCGGTCCACTTCGACTGCAACTTAAAGCCCCATTACCATTTCCAATGTAATGAGTGCGGTAAGATCGCAGACATCGAGATGGACGATGCCGACTACGAAAAAAAAATCCTTGACGGTGCCAGAAAGCATACTGACTGCGGAGAGATCACGGGTCACGTTACATTTTTCTACGGGATATGTGATGAATGTAAGAAAAAAAAGTGACAGTGGGAAATTAAATAAAATAATAACGATTATTATTATTGACTTTTTAAAAAAGAGTGCTACAATAGGAACGTAGACACTCTTATTTTTATTTTTGAAAGGAGATATTGATATGAAATGGATATGTGAAGTATGCGGTTATGTACACGAAGGTGACCAGCCACCTGAAAAGTGTCCTGTCTGTCAGGCACCTGCATCCAAGTTTAAGAAGCAGGATGACGGGGATATGGCATGGGCTGCAGAGCATGTTGTAGGTATCGCTAAGGACGTTGATCCCAAGATCATCGAAGGTCTTCGCGAGAACTTCAACGGTGAGTGCTCAGAGGTTGGTATGTACCTTGCAATGAGCCGTGTTGCATACAGGGAGGGATATCCCGAGATCGGCGAATACTGGAGAAGAGCTGCTTTTGAAGAGGCTGAGCATGCTGCTAAGTTTGCAGAGCTTCTCGGCGAGGTTCTTACAGACTCAACAAAGAAGAACCTTGAGATGAGAGTAGCAGCTGAGAACGGCGCTACCGCAGGAAAGACTGAGCTTGCAAAGATGGCTAAGGAGCAGGGTCTTGATGCTATCCATGACACCGTTCATGAGATGGCAAGAGACGAAGCCCGCCACGGCAAAGCCTTCAAAGGATTACTTGACAGATACTTCTAATTTTAATAAATAAACACCCCGGTTACTGACACTTTAAGTCAGACACCGGGGTATTTTTATGCACTTATAATACCGGTCTGTTTATTATTCCCACTCTATCGTCCCCACGGGTTTCGGTGTCAGGTCATAAAGTACCCTGTTCACACCTTCCACTTCACTGGTGATGCGCTCCACTATCCTGCCCAGCAGATCATAAGGTATTTCTTCTATGGTGGCACTCATGGCATCCACGGTATTTACCGCACGTATTATCACGGGATATGCAAAGCTGCGTTTCCCGTCAGCTGATACCCCCACGGATCTGAAATCAGGTACTGCCGTAAAGTACTGCCAAACCTTGCCCTCAAGTCCGGCTTTTGCAAATTCCTCCCTGAGGATAGCATCGGATTCACGGACTGCTTCCAGTCTGTCGCGGGTTATGGCACCCAGACATCTTACGCCGAGACCCGGACCCGGGAAGGGCTGACGGTAGACCATGCTGTCGGGAAGACCCAGGGTCTTTCCCACCATACGAACCTCATCCTTATATAAAAGCCTTACCGGCTCTACCAGCTCAAATTGCAGGTCTTTTGGAAGTCCGCCCACATTGTGATGGGCCTTTACGCCGTCGCTCTCCAGGATATCCGGGTAAATGGTTCCCTGGGCGAGGAACTCTATCCCCTCCTGCTTTGCGGCTTCCTCCGCAAAAACCTCAATAAACTCGGCACCGATGATCTTTCTCTTCTGCTCGGGATCTTCCACTCCTTCCAGCTTGCTTAAAAATCTCTCGGAAGCATCAACATAGATAAGGTTTGCGTCCATTTCATCCCTGAAAACCTTAACTACCTGCTCAGGCTCGCCCTTTCGCAGAAGTCCATGGTTTACATGGACACACACGAGGTTTTTCCCGATGGCTTTGATAAGTAATGCCGCCACCACCGATGAGTCCACGCCTCCCGACAGTGCAAGAAGCACCTTTTTATCTCCCACCTGCGCTTTTACTTTTTTCACCTGCTCTGCAATGAAGCTTTCCGCAAGCTCAGGGTTATCTATTCTTTTCATGTCTTTCGGTCTTTTATTTTCTTCCATGATGATCTCCAATCTGCCCTTTTTCTGACTTTACATTATAACTCATGCAAAAAAAAGTGGGAAGTATTTTTTATCTCCCGTAACCGGCGCTAATTGCCGGTTTGATCTTGGTCAATCATTTCCCGGCTTTCTTTTTAGTAAATATCACCGTAGCTATGATCCCTGTAGCTGCTGCCGGGATCATTATCCACCAGATCCATGCGTTTCCTGTATCTCCCGTCTCAGCCGACTTCTTAGGAGCAGCAGGTTTCTGTTCTTCTTTTTCAGGCTCCGGCTTTTTATTATCATCAGACGGCTTCTCTGTCGGAGCTTCCGTCGGGGTTTCTGTCGGTTCTTCTGTTGGTTCCTCCGTCGGCTCTTCTGTTGGCCTTTCTTTCTCCCTGATGAAAAATTCCGCCGTCGCACTGCCGTCATCAAACATTGCGGTCAGGGTGTGCCTGCCCGCTTCAAGAGTCTCCAAAAATGTGGGCTGCAGGTCGATGATCAGGCTTCCCTTATGTGCTGTCCAGTTTGGTATTCCTTTATTATCCTCCTTTGTCAGGGGTTTACCATCATATCTGGCTCCGATAAAACGGTCATACGTGTCTTCATCATTTTCACTTCGTTTGAAAACAAATGTTAATGTACCGCTTGCATCTTCTGTCCAAGAACTTCCTTCTCCGGAGACTACCCCATATACAGCTGCTTTTGCGGGCTCAATTGTAAAGCTGCCGTCATTTACCGTCACATGGTAGTTTCCGTTGGCGGTATGATCTGCCGTGATCACGCTCTTATAAGTCCCCGGTAACTCACCTGTGTTAGTTCGTCTGTATGTGATAGCACCCAGATCCCCTTCGGCCACAAGGCCCTCCACTGTTCCGGTGAAAACAGGATCCGCCTCTCCCTTAACCTTTTTTGCATCTGCTACTGTAATGGTCGCCTTGGCAGCTTCTATAGTAAGGTTTGCACTGCCTTCGGCTGTGTTTGCATAGTTGGGGTTTGTGGCGCGCACCTTTACCGTGCAGCTGTCAGCTACGTTTGTGGCGGTCAGACTTGTAAAGTCGTCAGTCCATGCCTCTCCGTCCTTACTGTACTCTATCTTTGTTTCCCCGGTGGATGCATTGGTGGTGGCTCCGTCGGGTAGTGAATGCGTCCTTCCGTCGTAGACAAATGTCCCGCCTTTCAGGGATACTTCTAACTTCTTCTCCGGATCCTGTTGGATAGTCAATGTACCATTCGTTACCGTGATATCATAATTTGCCGTCACATCAGCCTCTCCGCTCTTTATTACCACATCCTTCACCTGTGTTATGGTACCCTCGTACTCTCCGGTATCGGTACCCTTTGCGGAAAATGTCACATTATGCGTGTGGTCTTTTGCAAGGCCTTCCTCTTCTACTGTGGATATCTCTATCTCTGAGCCTGTGTATTCTTTAGTCTCTGACTTGCCTGTAAAATTAACCGGGCGTTTGTTTATCGTCAGGGTCGCGGTGGTTGTGGCATCCTTGCTGTAATTGGGATTAGTCGCCATCACATAGACTGTGTAAGTTCCCACCTCGGTCTTGGTAAGGCTTGAGAGATCATCGACATATTCCCCGTCTTTTTCGAATGAATATGCAAAACTTGTCGTACCTGTCTTTGCCGTACTCGCCGGGCTGTTGGTTATGGCTTTTCCGGTACCGTCGTAGGTGTACTCTGAACCCTCTAAGCTGATCTCGAAAGGTTCATCGGTTGGGTCTATGGTAAGTGCACCGTTTTCCACAGCCACATCATAGTTCTTTGTTACATCCGTGCCGCCGCTCCTTATTACCACGTCCTTTACAGGCGTGATCATACCTTCGTATTTCCCCGCATTGATCCCCGTTGCGGAAAATAATACGTTGTGGGTATGGTCTATTGCCAGACCGACTATCTCAAGGACGGTTATCTCTATCTCAGATCCTGTGTACTCCTTTGTCTCCGAAACACCGGTAAATGTGATCGGGCGTTTAGTGATATTAAAGGTTTCGCTTTTACCGGTTGTATCCTTAAAGTTTTGCTTACCTGTGACGGTAACAGTTGCCGTGCCCACATCCACATTGTTTTTGTACTCAACTTTGTAGTCACCATCACTTACAACATTTCCGTGCCAGGTCACCGTTGGCACCGGCTCAAGCTCCGAACCGTCATACACCTGATCTTCAACCGTGATCTGCGCATCTGAGATATCGGCGGGAGTGATCTTGAAATCTTTGCTGCCACTTCCCACCCAATCACCTTTAAGTGTCACGGTTGCAGTGGCGGTGCCGGCGTTCACGTTATTCTTGAAGCTTACATCATAGTCTGTTCCCTCAAACAAATCCTTTTCCACGCCATTAAGCGCCACACTAACCTCCGGCGTTAATGTCTCACCGGTGTACTCCTGATCAGCGATGTCTCCGATCAGCACATCCCCGTAGGTCGCCGTGACCGTCACATTGCTTTTGATCATTGCGAAGCCGGTTTCAGGATATGTTGGCATATAAAATGCAATATCAGCATTGCTCTCCCAGCATCTAAAGAACTTTCCGGGATCCGGGGTACTTGCAGTAATCTTTACCTCTTCCCCGACCTCTGCATTATCCTTATCGGCTTTACCTTTAATGACGGTCACCGAGAACTTCATAACATCATCATTTGCGAAACTGCTGGCCGGGATCAGGCTTATCATCATAGCCAGTGCCGTCAGTATGGCAAATATCTTAAATCCTTTCTTCATTTGCTTTCTCCTTTCCTTTGGTATAAATAGCGGGGTCTTTTAAACAAAAAAGCACCGGCTCACGACCATAGACCGTAAACACGATGCGATATATTCCGTCATATCTTTAAACCCCTTTTTAAAAACCGAAGTGAAAACTCTTTTGCATAATATTATACCAGAAATAACTGTGATTTTAAACGGGGTTTTTGCCATTTTACAAGGACAGCGTTTATCTCCCGGATGTAAACGGCGATCAGCGCAGAAAAAAAGATGGCAGAAGCTTTCACTTCTGCCATCCTTTTATTCAGGAAGGATTATCTCCTCTTCCCTTTTCTTTTCGGTCTTGTAGTGACTGCAGTTGTCAGTCCCACTGCCGCAGCTGCTACTGCGATCATCGCCCACTTGAGAGTATCATTATGATCTCCCGTTTCCGGACTCCTTGCCCTATTACCGGATGCAGGCGGCTGGGTCTCAGCCGGCTTGCCTGTAGTAGTAGTGGCAGGTGGTGCAGTTGTAGTTGTGGTTGTTGTTTCTTCCGTAGTGGTCTCCGTGGTAGGCTCTTCGTTCTTATTGTAGATTACGAATTCCTCCACATCCTCCATGTTCGGATCCACATCTAAGGCATCTACCTTATCCCTGTCAGGCGTAAAGCCTTTCACTTCGCCGGACTGTACTTCGTCAAACTTATTGCTTGCCGGAGTCCAGTCAGAATAGGTAACTTTGCCTGTCTCCGCGTCTACGGTCTTGGTGCGGGTAAAGGTTACGCTCTGTACAACGTCTTTCCTTACCTCTTCGCCATCTTTGGTGTAGTACCTGTAATGGATGGTCCTTGTTATGGTCTTGGACTCTTCCGTAACCTCATCATAGAGTGCTATCAGAAGCATATCCTTGGTTATGTCCTTAACCTCTTTAAGGTCTTTAACAACCGTTCCGTCTTCAAGGAGCCAGCCGTGGAACTCGTAGCCTTCCTGTGCAGGCGGCTCAGGTACTTTAGAGCTTCCGCCGTCTTCTATACCGGTATCAATCTTGATATCCTCGCCGGTAACCTTATTTCTGTAGGTCACGGTGTGGGTATCAGGTTTTTCTATCGGCTCGTAAACGGCTGTGTAGATCAGGTCTTCAGTAACGTCTTCAACCTTAAGATCCGTTACTATGGTTCCGTCAGGTGTTCTCCAACCCTTGAACTCATAACCTTCGTGCTCGGGGATCTCCTCATCTTTAGGCACATCGGCTCTGCCGTGTTCCTTGATGTTCTTAACTACCGTGATAGTCTCACCTGTATTACCGTCCTTAAATGTCACGGTATAGGTGTCGGATATCCATTTAGCGGTATAGGTGATGTTACCCTTCTCATCTACCGTTCTTTCCCATCCGTCAAAGGTCTTGCCTTCTTTCGTAGGATCTGCAGGAGCTTTAGGTTCTTTACCGCCCTTCTTGATCTCCGTCCTCTGGTAAACGTTCTCTTCTGCGCCGTCCAGATCCCTGTATGTAACAGTTATCTTTTCTTCAGGGTTAGAGCATTCAGTAAGGTAGCTTGCAACCTTTATAACGTTGCCGTTGATCTTAACCTCTTTCCACTTGGTGAATATCAGTCCGTTGTCGGTGTGATCCGGATCCGCAGGATCTGTATTTGCTTTCGGATCATCCACATCAAGAGACTTGACCACGATCTCATCAGCGATAGGATCGATGTAGGTCACGGTGTTCTTCTGCTTCGGTATCTCAACCCAGTTAGCCGTATAAGTTACGTTGCCGTCCTTATCCTTGCCTCTGAGCCATCCACCGAATACATATCCGCTTCTTTCCGGATTAGCCGGCTGATCAGGCTCGTCCTCGCCTCTTGTGATCTCGCTTACTCTGTCGGAAGCGCCGTTGCCGAACTTGTAAGTGATCTTGATCTTGCCCGGATCTTCGCTGTTCGGTATCCAGTTAGCCTTATAGGTAACATTTCCTTTGTCATCCACGGTTCTCAGCCATCCACCGAATGTAAATCCATCTTTAGTAGGATTCTGCGGCTGTGCAGGCTCATTTTCACCTCTTGCGATGGTGGTGATCTCAGGATCTTTGCCGTTATCAAAGTCAAAGGCTACATCGATCTTTTCGGTATCGGGGATCTTCTCCCATCTTGCCTTGTAGGTGACATCTCCCGTATCCGGATCAACTTCTCTCTGCCAGCCGGTAAATCTGTAACCATCTTTAGTCGGATCTTTTTCAGGTTGTGCAGGCTCATCAGCGCCTCTCTCAATCTCGGTAGAGGTAGGCTTATCCTTATCATTATCCGGGTCATAGGTTATGGTGATCTTATCGATCTTCTCCCACTGTGCGGTGTAAGTTACGTTACCGTCATCATCAACCATTCTCTTCCAGCCTACGAACTTGTAGCCATCCTTTGCAGGATCTTTTTCAGGCTGTGCAGGCTCTTTGTCACCCTTATTGATCTCTGTAACGGTTTCTTTCTCACCGTTATCCGGATCATAGGTTACGGTTATCTTAACCTTGTGTGTATTTACAATGCTTCCGCCCGTTGTGGCTGCTGCCTGGGCTTTACCGTCGGCATCGTAGTAAGTTACCTCATATCCATCAGGAACATTCTCAGTTACCGTGTAGTTAACAGCCTTGTCGCCGTTTACGGACTGAAGTTCTTTCCATTCGATAAGGTATGTATTATCTCCGCTGTCGGTTACGGTAAGCTTGCTTACATTTGCAGCCGTCACGTCAGTGCCGTCAGCCATAAGCTTAAGACCCGATTTAAATGTATCAACATTCGGACGTTTCTTGTCTTTGTCGTTCTCGTCTACCCATCTCTTAATGAGCTTCACGCTTGCGTTCATGGTAGAGGTATTGTTGATGGTACCTTCATCATAAACCTTATCAGTAGCCGCAGGCTTGTTCTCATCATTTGTGTAAGATGTCTTGTAGTCATCCACTTTTCCTTCAGTTACCCAGTAGGTGTATTCATAACCGTCTTTGTCGTACTTAGGAAGACCGGAATATGTATAAGACGAATTGCCCGTCTTACTCTTCCAGGAAGGATCAACGATTACGGTCTCTTCGGTCGAGCCGTCCTTGGAGCTTACTCTGTGAAGAACAAGTCCGAGTTTCGTATTGTCATGCTCGCTATCCTGACCGCCGCTCCATACCTTGTTACCTGTTATGCTGATCCTCTTATCAGCCAGGCTGTTGGTAATGGTACCGCCGTTGGTGATACCGTCCGGCGTACCGTCGGTCTTGTGGGTCGTATCACCGTCTCCGTAATCCGGAGCATTGTAATCGCTGATCTGCTTTTCGCTTACCCAGTACTCATATGTGTTGCCGTCTTTGTCGGCTACAGGAAGACCGGTTATTGTAAACTTGTTCTTATCAGCTTCGTTCGTGCCCCATACGGTTGCCGGGATGTCAGCCTTACCCGTCTTTCCGTCGGACTTCCTGTAGTTGAGTTCAAGCTTCACATCCGTAGGATTGTTATGCTTGGAATCACCGTCTGTCCAAACCTTGGTTCCGGAGATCTTAGTCACTTCGTATGTATTGATAACTATGAGGTTATTCTGGTCATACTCTGTTCTGTATCCCGGAATCTCATCCTCAGACAGGGTGTACTTCATAATTTTGCCGTCTGCTTTGTAAAGCGGCAGCTTCTCGAAGGTGTATTCAAAGGTATCGGCATTTGCAGTGGCCGTTGCCTTTGGCACATCCACGGTCTTGGTTACCGTATACGGTTCTGTTTCTCCGGTCTTTACAGCTCCATCTCCCGTAAGAGTCAGGCTGATCTGATCCGGTCTGTTTTCAGGAACAATATTCTTGCCTGTATTCAGATCAAGGATCTTGTCATTCCATACCTTGCGAACCTTAAGGTCACGGTACAACTGCCTGTTGGTTATCGTACCATTGTTGTAAGCCTTGTCGGTTTCTGCAGATTCCGTATTGGTGTATTCCGGATCACTGTAGTAATCGAAGGTTCCGGTCTCCTTAGCAGTGTAAACACCCTGCTTAGGAAGATTAGCCCAGCTTAATGTATAGCTGTTGCCGTCATCACTTATGTTTACGGTAAGATTATTTGCATTTGCAGCGGTCACGTCTGTACCATCCTGATAAAGTTTGATAACGTCTTTCAGCTGTTTAACCGTAGGTCTGTTGCCGTAAGCATTGTCATTATCATCCCAAACCTTAGTCACGGTAAATGTGGTGGTGTCATGCACATGTTTATCCGTCAGGGACATGGTTCCGGTGTATCCGGCACCTGCCGTAGTCTCGTTAAGCTGCGTTGACAGGCTGCTGTCCGTGATCACATACCCGGTCGGTACATTCTCTTCAACACGATAGTTAACCTTCTTGCCCGTTCCGTCATAGATCGGAAGGTTCTCGTAAGTTACCGTCATTTCGTCCGGTTTGTCGGCAGTTACCGTTGCCGTACGTTTAACGTTTGGTGCAACGCCAAATTCGGTGACCTTGGTATCATTTGCATAAAGCGTAAGCAGGTTTGCAAAATCATCTGCACTTTCGGGACGGATATTATCCGCATTGTCCTCATCATCCCATGTCTTTGTCAGGGTGATCTTACCGGTCTGTGCGGTGTTGGTTACTTTCATGGTTCCGACATTGTCGGTTATGGTAACCGCCTTACCGTCTGTTCCGGTACCACTGTAGGTGGTGACATATCCGTTAACGGCCGCCTCTTCTACAGTGTAGACAATAGCTTCTCCAACCTTGCCGTCTTTGTTCTTCGGAAGATTTATAAATCCGCCCTTCCAAGCTGCATCCTTTGTAATCACAACATCGGTAACGTCCACGCCGTCAGCATACTTAGCTGCCGCTCCGTCTGCCTTCAGGCTTACGGTCACATGATCAGGTCTGAATGCCTCAAGGTCTTTTGCCCATTCCTTCTCAACGTTTACCACAACCGTCTCACGGTCTTTGGTGTTGGTTACCGTGTAACCGTCGATCATGTTTCCGGTAACTACCGGCGCCTTATATCCGGCATCCGTAAGATCAGTTACCTCTTTTACATTGTATACAACCGTCTTACTGTTTCTGGTCTCGGGAAGGTTCGTGAACTTACCTGTCCACTCATCCTTTGATGTTGCCGGCGTAGTCTCGTCGTCTCCTGCAGGATCGTTCGCTTTGCCATCCAGGGTAATGTCCGCTATCGGTGTTGTCCCATCTGCCTGTTTTGCAGGATCTTCAACTATATAACCTCCTGCTCCGTTGTTCTGGGAAGGATCCCAAACTTTAGCTGTCAATCTGAATGTCACAGCGCTACGCTTGTTGTCAACATTGCTGTTGTCATCCCAAACCTTGGTAACAGGTACCTCAGAGGTTGCAGGTGTAAGAGCATTCTTAACCTTAACCTCCTGGGCTCCTTGTGTACCGTCAAGTTGTACCTGAAGACCGGTATTTTTTGCAGGATTCGTTCCTTCCGGTACATATTCGCTGCCTGCCGGAGTCTTGTACGTGGTAGTGTAACCCTCAACGGTCTCCTCAAGTACCACATATTTGATCTTCTCACCTGTAGTCTCATCGTATACAGGCAGATTCTCCCAGGTTGCCTCGCCGCCTTCATCGCTTGCAATATCCTGTTTGTTCCATGCAAGTTCCTTCTCCTGTGCTTCAACCTGAACCAGACTTGTTACGGCTGCCTGACCTTCTCCGGTTGTCACCACTTTGTAAAGGTGCATGGTCACTTTGTCAGGACGGATACCCTCGGCGTTATAGGTGTTGCCGGAAGCATCAGCCCATTCCTTGGTTACCTTTAAGCTGTCCTTTCTGTTGCATATATTGGTGATCGTTGCACCATCATATGCTTTGTCAGTAGCGTTAGGCTGAGTGTCCGTATTGGTATAAGTAGTAGTGTAGTCCGTTACTGCTCCCTCAGTTACCCAATAGGTGTACTCATAACCATCGCTGTCAAATCTATCAAGATTTGCAAAAGTATACTTGTTACCGTCCCAGGTTGCCGTGGCAGGTGTTGTTCCGTCTGCCTGTTTGATTCCGGACGTCTCTACAGAAGAACCACTCTTTGCACTCTGACGGTTAAGATTCAGCGTAATATTTGCATTTACATGCTCACTATTCTCCCCGCCAACCCAGACTTTTTCTCCTGTGATACTTGTTATACCGGTGATCTTGTTGGTTATCGTACCTCCGTCTGTGATACCGACATCTGTTGTGCCTTCTTTGTGTGTAGCTACACTATATACAGGCGCCTTGTATCCGCTGACCTGAGCCTCACTTACCCAATAGGTGTAGGTGTTGCCATAGCCGTCGCCCACAGGCAAGCCGCCGACGGTAAAGGTATTCTTAGTATCGTCGGTTGTTCCCCAGGTAACGGTCGGATTGCTGACAGTTCCCTTACCGGACAGCTTCTCATACCATTTCTCAGTGGAAGGATTCTCACTATCTGCCGGTGTTGCTTCTGTTGCCCCGGTGTTATCGGTATAGTAAGTCTTGCCTGTTTGTACCGTAGTATCTTTGGTCGGTACATAGATATCTGCACCGTTTCCTCTCTGCCAGTGTACTGTCAGTTTGACATCGGAAGCATTGTTATGCGTCTCGTTGCCATCCTTCCATACCTTCGTACCCGTAAGCTTGGTTACCTGACAGGTATTCACTACTGCCTGGATATTAGTTCCCGGAATTTCAATAACCTTGGTATCATATCCCGGAATATCCGCTTCAGTTAGGGTATAGGTCATCTTAGTGCCGTCTGCCTTGTATATCGGCATCTTAACGAAGGTGTGATCAAAGTTGTCCTCATTGGTGGACGATACACTGCTCTCGGTCTTGGTATGTCCCTCTACAGTAGTATCATCTCCCGTAAGGGTCAGGCTGATGGTTGCAGGACGTCCCGGATTTACTACGTTGTTTCCGCTTGTCAGATCAAAGATCTTATCATTCCACACCTTACGTACAGTGATATCCTGCAGTACCTGCTTATTGGTGATCTTACCGCCATCATAAGCCCGGGTTTTGTCTTCGGATTCGTTTTCTGTCGTGCTTGCTACATCCTTGTTGTCGCTGTATGTAGGACCGCTGTAGTAATCAAAATAGGTATTGCCCTGCGGAATCTCTTCCATAGCAGAGTATACGATCTCCTGACCAGTCTTACCTGTCTTGTACTTCGGCAGGTCATTCCATATAACGGTAAATGTGTTATCACCGTTATCATAAACTGTCAGCTTGTTAGCATATGTAGCTGTTACATTGTCCGTGCCGTCGGCGTATAGCTTCATTACTTCCTTCAGCTGTGCAACCGTCGGACGCTTGCCGTCCTTATTGCTCTCATCGGACCATACCTTTGTTACAGTCAGGCTGGTTGTTCCAGGTGTGTGCTCATTGGTGAGAGACATGGTTCCTTCGTAAACACCGGTGTTTTGTCCGGTCTCGTCAAGAGTATCGGAAAGATCTGCTGCCGAATCTGTGGCTACTGTGTAACCTCCGATCGTCTTTTCTTCTATAGTATAGGTAATCTTCTGACCGTTCTTGTCATAAACAGGCAGGTTCTCATAGGTTACGGTGTACTTATTACTGTCAGTGCCCGTTCCTTGGGTAACCGTACGTTTAACCTTAGGCGCATCATCACCAAAGTCATCTCCGTCAATCTTGATCTTGTTTGCATAAAGTACAAGGTCGTCGGCAAAATCATCGGTATTACGACGAATGTTATCCACATTGTCCCCGTCTTCCCATATCTTGGTGAGAATCAGTTTTCCGGTGATGTAAGTATTAGTGATTTCTTTGCCGCTGGCGGCCTTCTGTATGCCTACAAGTGCCGCAGCCTCCTCAGCAGGTGTCTTACCTTCTGTCGGATCTGTTCCCGTCACCGTAGCCGTGTAACCCGTGGGGATTGTCTCCTTCCAGTAGTAGGTGTATTCACGCGCTTCTTTTACTGTTACAGGAACCTGATCGTAATAGGTTGTTCCGTCCTGTCTCCACTCATCGGTAGACGGCTCGTAGGTATCGCCATTCTTGACGTACCAACCCTTTTCTTGTGGATTGTCGCCTTCCTCGAAGAACATAGGATCAACTTCTACATACTTAACGCCGTTTGCCTTTTCAACAAAGGTATGCGTCGGTAGATTCTCTACCTTGTAGTTCCAGGTGTTGTCAGCAGTCTGGTCGTCTGCAGAGATGAGGTTCTTGATATCGTTTTCGTTGATATCCTTTGCTCTCTCATACTTCTGCTCGTCGTTGCCGCTGGCATCCACGCCTGTCCATGTACGCCAGAGTTCCATCGTCAGGGTATCCGGACGTACGTTAAGAGCGTTATTGTTGTCGACCCACTTCTTGGTGATCTCGGCACTTGTGGTCGCAGGTGTGAAGATATTTGTGATCATGTAGCCGTTCACCTGGTCTCCGGTGATTATCGGATCGTCGCTGTATTTGTTCGCCGTGCCCGGAACAGCATATACTGCACCTGTGGTTACTTCCTTAACGATGTAGAGGATCGTCTCGCCGTTTTCTGTAAGCGGCAGTCTGGTCCACTCGCCGGCCCAGGCATTGTCCTCGTTAAGTGTTAAGTTTGTAACTGTAATGTCATCACCAGGCTTGGTGTTACCTGTAGTGTCATCATCCACGTCATCCTGTGTTGCAGGACGTGTGGTAACCTTTTCAGCTGTGGTCTTATATGCCTTGGCATCCTTGTCCCAGACATACTTCCAAAGCTCGATTTCGACGCTGTTAGGACGCATGCCGTAGGCATTATTGTCATCTTCCCAAACCTTGGTGACTTCCACTTCATCTGTAGCAGGCGTCAGGCTGTTCTTAACGTCAACAGTCTGTGCTCCGCTCTCGCCGTCAAGCCGTATCTCTACATCGTCGCCGTAGTCGCCGTTACCTAATTTGTACTCGGTCTCATAACCGCTTACGCTTTCCTCGATAACAACATACCTGATCCTGCTGCCGTCTTCATCAAATACAGGCAGGCTATCCCAGGTGATTCCTGTTGTCCATGTGTCGGTCTCGCCTTCTGCAGGCTTGATCTCTTTCCTTACCACCTCGATCTGAACCGGTGTGGTGTCGGCAGTCTTCTTAGCTAAAGCATCCTGCTTAGCCTTGGCGATTGCAGCCTCGTAGGCCTGCTGTTCGGTGAACTGATCCTGGTTAATGCCTTGTGTAGCAGCTGTTATTTCATCATCTGTAAGTTCTGCAACATCAACTACCTTGTACAGATGTACGATCACGCTTTCAGGTCTCAGCCCCTCAGCGTTGTGTGCATCATCCCAGGTCTTGGTTACCTTGATGGAATCGGTCACATTGTAAGTGTTGATAAATTTCAACGTATACGCCAGACCATTTGCAGCGGACTGACCGTTGCTTACGTTAAACTCAATCTCACTTCCGCTTTCTGTGGCAGTTGCTGCGTTCTGCTGGTAAGTCGTGGTGTAGCTTGACAGCACGGTCTTTCCTGCAGCATTCTCCTCAGTCAGTTTGTAGAGGATCTCCTTGCCGTTCTTGTAGGAAGGCTGGTTTGACCAAAGATTAACATCCGCCTCATTATCACTAATAGGTACATTCTTGGTCTCTACCTTGGTCCAGTCATCGGGATACTTATTATCCGTCGCATCCCATTCCTTCTTCCACAGGGTAACGGTCACATCACCTTCTTCACCTCTGGTGCTGAGATTGTTGTTACCGTCAACCCACTTCTTAGAAACGGTGATATCTAACGGCATAACATTTGTTATGGTTCCGCCGCTTAAGATACCGTCAACTGTCTCAGTCTGAGTTGCAGTATCGGTAGTCTTATGCTGTTTGCTGCCGTCACCGTAAACAGGCAGATCATAGTTGGTAATCTGATCTTCACTTACCCAATAGGTGTATTCTTCACCATCGTTAGTGTCTCCCGGTAAGCCGATAATATTAAATGTATCACCTGTCCAATCAACGTGGAACTTATCAAGTGTGTCTACCGACTCTGTCCTCTTCTCGGTGTCGGCTGCATACTTACTTACATCGGTAATTGTTACTTCTGTTGCAGTTTCATTCTCAATGGTGTACCACTTGGTAGTATTTCCATTGAGCTGATACACAACATTCGGAGTTACGCTTTCTTCATTGGCCTTGAACCGGAGATAGGTCTTGGCGTCGTCGCCTTCTCCAAGCGTAAACGTCTGCTGCGCGATCCAGTCGCGATGGAGTGTGAGCTTGCTGTTCAGCTCTTCAGGATTATTGTGCTCCTTATCACCGTCGAGCCATACCTTGGTTCCTGTGAAGTCGATGACTTTCAGGCGGTTGGTGATTATACCAACCTTGATGCCGGTAATGTCAACATAGGTTACGGTATCTTTCTCATAATTAGCCGGTACCACTGCCTCGTCCACAGTCCAGTCAATCACTGCAGGTCCGCCGGTACCGATGGTGGCTTCAGCGTCAACCGGAATTTCCGGATAAGCGCAAATCTCTCCACTTCTTATCCATTCGAGATTCTGGTATGCTTCGTCGGCCTGCTGATCGGTCGTCAGGTCTCCCCACTTGATAGTCTGCTGGACCGTCTTGCCTGCGGAATACTTAGGTACAGTGAACTCGACATGCTGCGTAGCAACTTTCTCGTCTTTGTCGATGGTCTTTTCAACTACGACATTATCGCCATTCTTGGCCTGCATAGTGATTCTTGCCGGACGATAAGTTCTGGTTTCTCCTGTCATCAACTTGTCGCTGATCTCATCAGGATCGCCATCTACCCATACCTTGCGGGCAACAAGCTTCACGGTCTCAAGCTCATTGGTGAACTCATAAGTAACCTGTGTGCTTGTTGCATCCGTAGGATCGGTTGAATCATAATCGTACGGTGCAGTTTCGCCGTGCGAATATTTAGCGGTCTTGTTAGTTGTCTTGAGCTTGTAAGCGCTCGGTACATTTTCTGTAACGGCATAACTTACTTCCTCGCCCATATATGTATCGGGCAAGTTCTTCAATGTCTGCGTCCAGCGTTCGTCATCGGGCAGGGGGTCGCCTACGCGCGGCCAAACAACAGCATCGTATTCAGCTTGATCTAACAAGCCGTTATTCAAAGCTTGTTTCGCCTGTGCCTGGTTGTATCTAACAGTTTCGCCGGTATTCAGATTTAAATCATGTTTGTATTCTCTTGCGGCATCTGCCGTATATGTGCCTCGCAGGATGAGTTCGGTGGTGTTGGTCTTGCTGTCGCCTTCGCCGAAGACATTAGCAGGGTCGCCGCCTACCGTAGTGGCTGTAACGATAACTGTGACTGTCTCGGGACGGTAATCACCCGAATAGTCGATATCGTCGACTGTATCTTCCCACGCCTTCTTGACAACAATCTCATCGACCTTAGGTGTGCGCTGGTTCTTGATATAGAAGTAGCCTGTGTTGGATGTGACTTCCACAAGATCACCCGCATCGTCATCCCAAATCTCCCTTGTTTCTTCATCAAGGGTAGCACTCTGATATCCGGTGCTATCCACAACTGCGGAACGTCCGGGAGCCTTGTACAGCGGATAATATGTTGCTGCTGTCGGATCGCCGATATCGGTTTCACTGCAAGTATAGGTAGTCACATAACCATCTATGTCGCTTTCTATTACAACATATGGAATCTTGACTATCTTGGTCTTTGTCTGACCTTCGGAATCGGTATATGTAACTGTTTCGTATACCGGCAGGTTAGCCCATGCGTAGCTGTTTCCGGTTTCAATTACATCTATGACAGACTTTGATGGAGTTGTATCTGTGCCCATATATCCCGTAGGAACATCGCGTTCCATGGAATCGCCACCTGATGTTGCTCCCTCTTGAGCATTAACGGTTCCCGTGACTCTCGCAATCTTTGTGTCGTCATACTTATTGTTGGCGGGATCCCAAACCTTCTTCCACAGGGAAACTGTAGCCTGGGTATTCTTACGGATACCATCGGCATCGGTGTCGTCGTCCCACCACTTCTCAACAAAGATCATACCGGTATCAAGAGTATTGGTGATTATACCTTCTGTCTTAATGCCCTGGGCTGTGGATCCACTGCGGTCGCTACCTGTTACAACCTGACCATCCTTAATCCAGATGATGCTGTCGTCATCCTTATATACGTCATCTGCATCGTCGAAGTTAAGGGTGTAAACCTTTTCGCCTTCGCTATATACAGGTAACTTGTATCCGTCTATCTGGATTTCCTGGAGCCAGTAGGTATACTCTTCTCCGTTTTCAGTAGTCTTGGGCAGGTTGATAATCTTGAAGCTGTTGCCATCCCAATCGATATGGTAGTCGCTGACTACTTGCGTATACTTGGTTGTTGTAGTACCGCGAGTCTTACCGGATTTAGCGGATGTGCCGCGGGATCTCATCGGCGCGTAGTCGTTATCATTAACATGATAACCGTACGGCGCTACCGTAATCTCGCCTTCATATTCATTTGGTCCTTCACTATCAAGTGCAAGCCAAGTGTCTACAGTGACACCTGCATCATAAACCGCCTCTGGAAGCTGCTGGTTAGGATCCAACTTGTACAGTGTCGCAGGATTAGTTTCTATATCCTTAGCGTTATACTCTATAAGTTTGAGTCCACTGACATAAGAATCCGGTGAAGCAGAATCGCCTATTTCCGGAGGATAGCCAATACGGAGTGCATAGGTTTGATCAACAGGCTGAGGAGGTGCCGGTTCATCCTCTTCCTCTTCTGTCGTAACTTCCCAGTCACGGTGCAGTATCAGCTTACTCTTCAACTCCGTAGTGTTGTCATGAGTCCTTTCGCCATCCTCCCAAATCTTGGTTCCGGCAAACTCCGTAACGGCATCAATCTTATTGGTATAAACCGGTGTGAACTGGGTACCGGTGGTGATATCTCCCGGTGTCTCCTCATCATATGCTATCTGCACCTGAAGAGTGCCGGTACGATTCTCCAGAACCTTAACGTGTACGGTATGCTCCCTGCTGTCATAGGTAATACCATCCAGCATAAAGCCGCCTGCTTCCTTCTGCTCCGGAGTGGCTGCGCTGTATTTGACGCCGTCTCCGTTTTCGGCATCATCTGGAACGACTTCCTTCATAATATAGAAGAAATCTCCTTGCATATGCCTGTCAGCCGTATCGTGAACCAGATCGCTGACCCTGTATTCTATCGCACCGAAACGAGCCAGACGCTCCAGATCACCGTTGGTATCAACAGTGGTCATGCCGGCTTTTGCATGTGTGGTTGATTTGGCATCCTTTGTGCCGCCTCCCTCTGTGGTTGACTCTCTTTCCCCATCATCCTCCGGCATGGGAACTGCTGCCTTGGCATCATCGCTTTTGTCAATATCTTTAAAGGTGCCGTCTTCATTATATGTTCCCTTTCCGACAGGCTCCAACGTAAAGACAAAGTCATCATTGGACTGCCAGCTGCGACCAAGAAGCTGCTTAACCGCCGCTATGTTGGCCTCATTGGTAGCTTTAACCCTATTGGTGACTACGGGATTGTCGCCGGGGTTCAGATAATACGCACCATCATCTGTTGCAATGACGGGATCTCCTGTGGCCGGTCTGTTCATAGTCTTATAGGTGGTTTCATAAGCATCTGATGTATTGTCCTCCTCAAGCTTATAGACCGCCCTATAGTCCACATCTTCTCCGCTTGTGTCATCTTTTTTAGTCACATACATCGGAAGCTCTTTGTTGAATCCGTCTATCGCAATATAGTCCTTACCGGAGGTGGTTTGGTCTATGTTGTACGTAGGTGTTCCATCTGTTTTAAGGAAATCTCCGCGAGGAGCATTGTGAACAAGCCCCACGGTCTCCCATGGATATGTTCTGCTAAGTCCTTCCAGATCGTCGTAATCAACACCATCCATCTCACTGACGGGAATAAGCATTCTCTTGAGATGCAGTGTTACGTCTTCTATAGCAGGACCGTCTTTCCACTCCTTGGAAACAATAACATCGTTAGACTTGTTATTGACGTTGGTTACATTAAGACCGTCTTCTGAAACAGTATAATCTTCGGGAACCGTGTCTTCATGGATATAGTAGTCATAAATATATCCTTCATTGTCTACGGCATAGAGGATCGGATCAACAAAGTCATCTCCATCTTTAGCCATTACGGTATAGGTGTAAGGTCCGTTACCGTTTCCACCTTCCTGCTTCTCGTAAGTGTCTCCTGTTTTCTTGGCCCATACGATCACGAGATCACGACCTGCATCGTCTTTTTCAAGCGTCTCCTCGCCTGCGTTTTCTTTATTCAGCTTACGCTTCAGCTGCAGACCGAGTTTATCTGTGGCCGCAGTGACAGTCTTATTGTCTTGGGACAGCTCAACCGTACCGTTTTTGTGATCAGCCGGCTCTCCGCCAACCCAGGTCTTTGTACCCACGACAGGGGTAGGCATCATTGTATAGTTGGTATAAACCGGCACAAACTGACCGGACTCACGATCGTCGTAGCTTACCGTGGTCTCGATCTTGCCGTTGCCGTTATCTACGGCAATTATCATAACCTCATGGATATCTGTAGTGTACTTGATCAGGTTCCCATTGCTGTCACGCGCCACCTTATAGGTTTTGGCATCCTCACCTTCTCCTTCAGTAATTTCTACGGCTCCATCAGGAATCACTTCCTTAATCTCGTATACGAAAACACCCTTGGGGATTCCATCGTCGTCAGGCTTTAAGTCGGACAGCTTGATTGTAAGCTCACCAAAGTTAGCAGCGTGCTCATTTACGCTTACTGTTGAAGTATTTTTATCTGCCTTAGCTTTGTTGTTTGTCAAAGTCGGCATTTTATTTGTATCTGCATCATAATCGGTATATGTCGATTCGGAAGGTTTGTCTAAATTCGCTTTTTCACCAAGCGCACTCTTCTTGGGAGTCACTTCAAAGGTGAATGTTTCATTTTCCCAGACTTTGCCGATATATTGTTTAACAACACCGAACTTATCCTTACCCTGGATCTCCTGTCTGAAGTTGGTGACATAGAATCGGTCGATATGGTCAGCTGCATCTTCACTTTCCGTGAAGAATGGGGAACCGCCTGAAGATGCTTCTCTATACTTGTCTACCATTGTGCCGGTGCCGTCATCGATCCTGGTATCCTTTTTGTCCCCGTCTGAATAAGCCTCTTTGTTGTAGCGTGTGTCGACGTAGGCTATATCAGCTTCTTTGATCCTGTAACGGATCCATGTATCCGGATTAACATCCAGATCCTCAGGGCTATATGCCGGAAGATCGCTCCATGTAACCGTCAGATCACTGCCGGTTGCATCTTTGCTTATAACCTTTGTTCCGTCAGTTCTGTTAAACCATGCAGTGTCTGCTACGTTATACCAGTTTGCTCCGTTGTTCAGTGAGTACTGCAGATACAACGTAACATCACTTGTTGCCGGCATATCCCATGCCTTGGTCGCAGATATGTCTCTGTTCCACCTGTTGGTAAATACAGCAGCTGCTGCATCAGTCTGTGTTCCCGGAACTTTGCTTCGATCTGTGCATGCCTGATCTTTAAAATATTCAACCTTCTTGTCTAAGGTTCCGTCACCTTTATCTATAACGGTAATTCTTGCATAGATGGTGTTCTCATCTTTGTCAAGATCGTCTGCAGAGTTTGCGGATTCCGTAACAGCGTATACGAAGCGACCGTACTTCATTCCTTCCGCAACTACTGTTGTACCGTCCGAATATTTCACGGTCGCATCCGCAACCGCATCACGCGAATCCTTTGCTCCGTTCCTGCCTACAGTCCATGGCAGATCGTCAAGTACAAATTGCAGCGCATCAAAGGATGCTTCCTGAACCGGCTTTGTTGTATCGGAAACACTTATAGTCTTTGAGATAACACCGTTTGTGATCTGTGAACCGCTTGCATTTACAAAAGGCGCACTTCCCATAGGTCGCAATTCAAAGGTAAATGTCTCACCCGCCATAAAATCGCGTCCCTTGATATACTTATTGATATCTACGTCTTCCGTAGTCTTTGCATCATATCTGTTGGTGTAAACAGGTGTAAAGGCTGTACCTGTTGTAATATCTCCCGGTGTCGTCTCATCATACGCGATCTGAACCTGAAGTACTCCTGTTCTGTTCTCACGAACCTTAACATGCACCGTATGTACATCACAGTCATATGTTACACCATTATTAAATGTAACGGTCTTTAATGTCTGACCGGCACTTAAGGTCGGCATCTGTTTGTCGGTGATATCCTGACTTGTTGTTGTCTTATTCGCACCCGTTCCCGTGGTGTAGCTGTAAGCAACCGGATAAACATCACCGGTAACTGTCGGCACGGTTTCCTTCATATTATAGAAGAAATCTCCCTGCATATGACCTTCATTTGCGTTATAAACCAGATCCTTTACGGTATAGGTTATCTCTCCGAAGCGTGCCAGGCGCTCAAGATTACCGTTAGGATCTACTACCGTGTTTCTCTCAAGGGCAGCGGCAGTAGTCGAATCGGGCATCGGAACTGATGCCTTAGCCCCAGCACTGCTATCCACAGCATTAAAGCTGCCGTCAGCCTTATATGTACCTATACCCGCTGCCTCGATAACAAACGGGAAGTCATCAGCACCAAGCCACTGACGTCCGAGAACCTGCTTAACTGCTGCAATGTTTGCAGTATTTGTAGCCTTAACGGTATTGGTAACCACTAAGGTCTCGTCGTTTATAAATACAGCATTACCCTGCGTGTCCGCTTCACCGCTCTTTTGGGTTCTGTAGCTTGTTTCGTAAGCGCTTGATGTATTATCCTCTTCCAGCTTATAAACGGCACGATAAGTAACTCCGCCTTCTGTCACGTATTTGGGCAGGTCATTATTGAATCCGTTAATATCTGTATAGATCTCACTCGCCGTTGTGCTTGAACCCTGATCATAATCAGGTGTTCCGTCGGATTTTATAAAATCACCGCGGTTAGCAGTCATTACAAGGCCTACATTTTTCCAAGGTCCGTATAATGTATCATTGTTTGCTTTTGTATAATTCAGACCCGCCTCATCCGACAACGGAATAAGTTTGCGTTGGAGTCGCAGAGTCACATTCTCAATAGCAGGACCGTATACCCATTCTTTAACCACCGTAATGTCCACAGTCTGGGAATTGGTGAAGATGGCAGCCGGAGCATAGTGGGTATCTCCTGCGGCCGCACCTTGCCCTGCAATGCTTTCATCATCATTGCTTACCAACACATTTGCATTTATCCTGTTTTGATCGGTACATGTAGCATCTGTGTGATAGCTCTTTACTATATCAATAGTACCATCCTGGTTGTCCGTAGCCACAACCTTCAGATAGATACGACTATCATCCATGATCATGTCCCCGTCATTGGCAACACTTGGGTTATTGGTTGCATTTATCGGGTTCTCATATATTTCATAGATAAATGTACCTGTAGCCTTGCCGTCTGCCGTCTTCTGGTTCAGATCAGAGAGCTTTATCCAGTTGCCTGCATCGGTATTGATCGCACGCAGATATCCGCCGTTACCGTTTTCAGGGTCGTAGTTTCCCGCAGTGCTACTCTCTGTTACCTTGGTTCCGGTATTTGAGGTAATGTTTACAAAGTTATCATTTGTCTGAGATTGTACCGAAACCTCAACATCCTCACTGTCGCGTACAGGAGAGCCTGCTATATTTGCAACACTGAAGTAGAATCTGTCATTTCCCGTAATCTCTCGTCCCAGAGTCTTCTTTATCACATGGGTCCTGATCTCTCCGGATGCATCATAGGAGTTCGTGTAAACCGGAACCGCACCTGTCTGATGGGAACCGTCCCAGTATATCTCCGTGGACATCTTACCGTCCGGATCATTTGTAACTACGATTTTTAAATCATGCTCTTTAGGATTAAATTTATTGCCCGAAACTTCTCCGATGTAAGTTATACCATCCTTTTTACCGGTATGATTCGTGGCACTGTCAAGAGATGTTCCGAGATTGTCGTAAACCTCGTAAACTTTATAGTTGAATTCAACAGTGTTTCCTCTTGGAACCAGGGTTTCATCATTAAACTCAAACACCTTGAAGTCTACTGCACGACCTATCGCACCTACCTTTTCAGCATTTTTATCTGTGCTGCCGATAGGATACTCCACTCCTCCGGAAACCGTTGTTGAACCCGGAGAGAGTGTGGACGGGTCGGGCTGTGGATTTACGGGTTTATCGGATATAGTATCATCTGCTCCCGTTACCGAACGATACAAACCATCATCATCAATTATATATCTGTTATTGCTTCCATCCACAAGGACCGTCATATTCTCCTGGGTCCTTGACGGCAGAGGAACATCCGCCGCAGATATATCATCTCCGGTTGTCGTATTTTTACCGCCTTCGGGATTTATTTCAAAGTAGAACTTATCTCTGTCCACCCAGTCTCTGCCCTGAAGTTCCTTAACAACCTGCACGCTGGCAATACCGCTGGATTTGTGCACGTTGTAGTTGGTTATATCCGTATTTGATATTGCCGCAGGCGTTCCGGATTCATCATGTGCCGTGGCAAGCCTCTGAAGCTGTGATGTCTCGTATACACGATAAAGATACTTCAGATAAGAAACACTAAGATTTTCAGGCTGTGGTTCAGCCAAGGTGTAGTCGTAACCGCCTTCCTGATTTTCCTGATAGGTATAATATTTTTTACTTCCCGAAGCAGCATCATCTCTTAATACATACTTAGTCGGAGATGCCTCCCCATCAGTATAGACGATCTGATCCTCCACCTTCTCAACCTCCTGTCTGGGAAGATCATTAAAGGTATATGTCTTCACATCCGTATCTTGCGTGTTGTCAAAGATGGATGCGGCAAACTCATGCTCGTCTGCTTTTTTCCATCCGTCTACGGTCACAGATGCATCATTTGGATCGTAAGGACTCCAGTTCTTCCCCTTTACTTCGGAATAATTGGTCTTTTGATCTGCCGGAAGGTTGTTATAATCCTGTACGCTTATTCTTTCAAGGTTTGCATTGTTCTGATAGCAGATGATCTTTTCCGTAAACTTACTGCTTGTCAGATCCCCTTCTCCTGTTGTTGTACGCCAAAGCTCAAAGGTAACATTGGCATTTGCTCCGTCAACCCAGGTCTTTTTCACCGCAATATCCACGGTTTCTTCATTTTCAATCCTGAATGAAGCAGTAGTGCTTTCATCTCCCACTTTTTTACCCTGAGGGATCGTATCACCGGCCGCATAATACGTACGCTTGACCTCAGAGGCATCTATGGAAGATCCCGGTTCATCTACAACAACATCCGGATCTGTCTCTGTCGCTCCCGGCTTAGTGTAGTCTACTTCATACGTCGTTTTATAACCGTCTATGGTAGTTTCTTCTATAGTATATGTAATGGGGTATCCCATCTCGTATACCGGAAGATCTGACCATGTCTTAACGGGATCCGTCTTATCTTCCTCCGTGACGGTACCCTCATCCCAAACAGTCTGACCGTTTACAACAGTGGTAACCACCGACCTTGCTCCGTTAACGGTCTTCCAAAGTGTCAGCGTCGCCTGCTTACGCTTTGTTTGGTCTTCATCATTCCATGTCTTATACGCATCAATATTTATCACACGGGTCTCGTGCTTATTGGTCACGTCTACCGTCTGATTCCTGGTGGCAAGCTCAGATGTATTGCCATCATCAATAAGAGTAAATACCTTTTCGAACTTATCGCTGGTATGGCTGTATTTTACGGAGTAGGTGTCATCATCTAACAGAGGACTTGTCTCATTGACCCTGTACACAATAACCTTACCGTCATGATACGCCGGAACATTATTCCATGTATATGCATTATGCTGGTCGGTAAGCACCGGACCTCCGGCATAGCTCACCGAAGCCTCCATGATATCGGCATTCGGATCGTCTTCACGACCAACTTTCATATCCTTCCAATTTTCTCCGGCATCCATAACAAGAGAAAGATCTTCTTCGTTTGGCTGCGGGGTCGCTTCATTGCTTTCGATCTCCCCAATTTTATCAACAGATGTCACCTCATGATAAATGCCGCCTACAATGACATACTTTTTATTATCATTGGAATCAACATAAACCTTACGCTTCCGGCAGGTCTCTGAATTTTCAGTCACATTTTCCGGCTGCGGGTCAGCCACTTCGTCTTTGAACTCACCGGACTCATCTTCACGGACTACCTTATAGTATTTATTATCTGCCGTCTTATGAACATATTTGGTACCGGACGCATTTATATATACCGGAAGTCCGGTTGCCGTATGTGCAGCCGTAGTCCACTGAAGTATAACAACCGGTGTGTCGGGATTTGGCTCAATGTTATGGGTTGTCTGATCTTCCACATAATCCTTAGGTCTTACGCCGTCCTGATCATCGTTATCCTCCCAGATCTTTCGAACAAGAACGTTTGCCGTAAGAGGCACATTGTCCACTGTCAGAATATTATTTTCCGCATCCCAATTAACAGCAGTGGTAGTATCAGGTCCGAAGCCCATGTCATATTTCATCTGCCACCATTTTGTATCATGGTCTACATCCGGGTTCTCTAAGGTTACAACCTTAAGATCCTCGGTCACAACAAAGGCATATATGGTGGGGTCAGCCGTATAACCCGTCGGCTCTTTTGTTTCTTTAACATAATACTTTCCGGGTTCAAGGAACTCAATATCCGCAGTTCCGTGTATATCAGTATAGACCACATTTGATGCAACATCACCGCGTTTCACCTTCAGATCTGTCTCCGTGGGCTGCGGATCGGCAAGCTGAAAGCTGTATGTGCCATTATTTCCTTTTGTAAAAGTATAATATTTCTTTTCACCGGGAGTTTCTTCCCGTCTTACGTATTCATGTACAACATTGTCTTCATCGGTATAAGTGTAGATGGTCAGCTTCTGATTTGTTGACTCATCCTTTATCTTTACATCGTCATCATCAAGAGCAAACTCTCCGGTGATGGCATCTCTGTATACTGTAAATTCTGCTCCTTCCAGCAATATATTCGTCGACTTGCCGTCACGCTTATTAATCTGAATAGGAAGCGTTTCATATACATCTTCTATCCTCGGAGTATTTGTAAATTTTGTCCTGTATCCCTCTATCTCAAAGTTTTCATCGCGAACGGCAGTAAGGGCTCCTCCGGTAACCACCCAACCGTTAAGTTCATCGCCGTTTTCGTCAGTTTCCGTAACCGTATAAGTGATCACCTTACCGCCGCTATGGGTTGGAAGATCGTCAAAATAAACCCCGAAGTTGTTGGCATCCGTCTTGTATGCAGGGTTAATAACCGCTTTAAGGTCAGATGACTTTACTTCTGCAGGAGTACTATAGTCAACAGTACCACCGGAAACTTCATAGTAGCCGGCTGTATGTACTGTATCTCCATCCAAAACCCTGACATATTCTTTACCTGAAGAGTCCTTGAACACATAATAAGTGTCTATCACCTTGTTCCTGGTATTTGTTTCTCCGGGATCAAGCTCGATCTCCAAGTCTTCTTTATCCGGATCGTCGTTTAGGTCTACCGTATCAGTGCCCCCTCTACCGTTATCTGTCACTCCGTGAAGGGCATATTTCAGTTTGATACGGGCGTAATCATTTACACCCGTTGCGGTCAGGTCCTTGATGCCTGCGTCATTCCAGAACTTGTTTACGTCTACATAGTACTTGCGTACCGTATGCTCATTTAATACTTCTACAGACTGAAAAGGAATAGCTTTATCCACCGTACGATATGAGCTGGACGACCGGGGTGACAGGCCGGTCGGATCCGGCTGGGGATCGGCAGCCTCACCGACAGTGCCATCTGCATTTACTGTATAATATTGGCCATCTCCCTTTTTTATATAATTTTTCCCACCACCGGAATATATCTGCCAGCCATCCCATGACTTTGATGTCTCAGAGGTTAGTTCGAACGCCTCCGCATCAAAATACTGTGCTTTTTTGTAATCATCCACAGCAGGGTCGGGAATTTCTACTATACGATAGGAAATAAGCCTGTCGGCTATTCCGTTGTCATCATATGTGTAAACAGGAAGATGCTCCCAGGTAAAGGGGTGATCGACTGTCCTGACCAGGTGATAATCATTGCCGGGTTTGACGTAGCTTTTGAATGTAGTCTTATCTCTGTATACTTCCAGAGAATCACATGTATCTTTAACCTGCTCAAGATTAGACGGATCAGGCTGAGGATCTGCAGGCGTCTGATCATAGGATCCCTTCGTTCCGTCGTTAATCACATATGTTCCGTCTTTATATATATCCGACTGATCGTCGTAGCCGTCGGGAACATCCTTTTGACCGATGACTCTTTCAGGCTCAACAACCGTACCCGTCGCCGGGTTGTTTATAAACTTGTTGTTTGTAACGTCAGACCAGTTACGTCCGCCGTTTACGGAATACTGAAGCTTGAACTTAGGCTCGGTTGCACTGTCACTGTATGCAAGTCTTCGGGCACCGTCTTCGTCGTCGTTGTCCTCCCATACCTTTGAAACAAGGATATCTGCTGTGGTGGGTTCCCACTCGACGTGGATTCTTTCCGCACTTTCAGCATATACATATTTGAAGGTATAAGTACCATTCTCCTCATAAGTAAGGATTCCGTCATGACCTGCTCTTGTCGTAACAGTCAGACTGTCCCCTTTCTTCATGGAGCTGACAGAATTTTGATCAAACAATACCTCATCCAACATAAACTCTTCTGAATTAGGATCAGAATCCGGCAGAGTCGAATCATAATCCGGATTGAGAGTTTTGCCCAGCTTGATCGACTTAAGTTTGTAGCCGATATCCGGAGTCATGGTATAGGTAATGGTCTTACCTTCTGCAACAACGTAGGTAGCTTTCTTTCTTGTATTATTTTCGTAATAGCCTACCGGCCCAAGAATCTCATCATTTTCGTTAAGTTTTTCCAGCTTACCGCCCCAGTTGCCTTCGCTGGTGGTCTCGATCTTACCATGGGATCCCGTACTGGATGTGTAGCGGTACCAGATTTCCTTACTGTTGAACACCAGGGAGTTCATGCCTGCACCGGCGTTCCCGTGTCCCGTGGCTGTTACCTTGAAGCCGTCGGCGGCATCCGCAAGGGTTACAAAGCCCGCATTGTAGCTGTTGTCGTTTCCGCCAAGACCACCCGTCACACCGCTGAGGTTTGCGTCTACTTGGTTTCCTATGAACTTAATGTTTCCATTGTGCAGCGAGACGTTTGGATAGAAGTACTGACCCTTTACCCCTCTAATTTTATCCGGGTTGTCTTCCTGATTCGTATTTGGCCTTACATAAACATATTGGGATTTTTGACCACCACGAATTTCCATAGCTTCGGAGAAGAAGGAATAATCTATGCCATTTTCACCCCCTGTACCTCCGGTGCCTACAAAATTCGCGTCATAGGAATACCAAAGAGGTTTGGCAGTATTAGTTCCAGTGCCCGCATCCGGGTCTCTGTCCAGGTTAATGCCACAGATCGCAAAAACAAAGGTTCCTGCTGCAGGAGTGCCATCTTTGTTTACAATCTGGTAGGTGGCATCCATGGTCAATCCCGTTGTAGGATATACATTGTTGTTTGGTTTGGTAGGGTCATTACCTTTGTTTTGTCTGGGATAAGTTTCACCAAAACCTTGAGCGGTCGCATCAACTATGGCAACAGCAGCATTGCCATAGGTTACGGTCATATCTGTAGGGTCCGTTCCACCATAAGAGATACTATTCCCCTGGGCAAGAGTTACGGCACCGTGATAATATCGTTCATTGTCCGGCTTAATGTAGCTTTTCCCGTCAGCTGTATAGACAGTGTATTGTTTTCCATTATATGTGAATTTCTCAGTAGTCGCAGAAGGATTGACTGGTTGCGACTCTACAGGACTGATTTCAAAAATCCTATAATACTTGCCACTCTTCAAGTAATAAAGAAAACCGTTGCCATCCCTGTAAACAGGATAGCCATCGTACGTATCCCCTGTCACCCTCGTCACAGATGTAGGGGCCGGAGTCACATTATTCGTATCCGCATATCTTTTCACTTCGTAATACGTTAACCCATCAGGTGCAGCCATATATCTTTCGTCAATAACGATTCTGGCATTTGAATAGGTGATGACCAAGTCTGCACGATCACCATTCGGAAGGATTGCGGCATCAGCAAAGGTTACCTTGACCAGGTCTCCTTTTAGCTCATTAATCTTTCCAGGAACCATCGGTATGGCACCTGGCCTAGTGCCGTCATAGCCCACAGTATTTGTAGATGCAACACCATCCACAGTTCTCGCAATGTTGACGTCAAGACCTGCGATAATTGCCTGATTTTTGGACACAACCTCTGCAACTGCTGTGTGTCTCTTTGTATTAACCATCTCCTGGTCGATAAAGATCGTTCCAAGCGGAAGTCCGGCCGCGAAGCTGGTGGGGGATGCCGTACTCTGAGACTGGTACACGCTCTTTCCAGTAGATGTAGTCACAGAATTATAAGGGCCGTAGTCAGGACCGTTTCCTTTATAGATAACCTTATCAGGCGTTTGCGTCCCAGGACCATATTCTCCTAAGCCGGTGTTGATGGTGCCGGAATAGAAATCCCCTCCGCCAGGCACTTCTTCATTCGGCACAGTGTTCACAAGATCATCCGCATACACCTCTTCAGCTTTTCCTGTAAACCACATACCTGCGCCAAATGTACCCATGGCAAGAGCTGCCGCAAGAACTGCTCCCGTCAATCTGGACATGCCGCCTTTAACTTTTCTGCCTGTACCGTTTGCGTTGTAGGTAGTCTCTGCTGAAGTATGAACCGTATCAGATGCTCCTTTTTTAATTTTCTTACCGAAGCTCTTTGAATCGTAAGTAGAGGCTTCCGATGCACAAACCGGATCAGCCTCTCCCTGTACGATTTCCGTGGAAGCACACGTCAAAGCAGCTGCATCGCTCTCAGGCTTTGCAGCTTCTTTTGCGGCTAATGCTTCTGCCTTTGCAGCTTCTTTTGCAGCCTCTTTGGCTTCTGCTGCCTCAAGCTTAGCTGCTTCTTTTGCTGCTTTTGCTTCTTCTTTTGCAGCTAACGCTTCAGCTTTGGCTGCTTCTTTGGCTTCTGCTGCCTCAAGCTTAGCTGCTTCTCTTGCTGCTTTTGCTTCTTCTCTTGCAGCTAACGCTTCAGCCTTGGCAGCTTCTTTGGCAGCCTTCGCCTCTGCCTTGGCAGCCTCTTTGGCTTCTATTGCTTCAAGCTTAGCATTTTCTTTTGCTATCATCGCTTCAAGCTCGGCAGCTTCTTTCGCAGCTAACGCTTCTGCCTTTGCAGCTTTTCTTGCAGCTTTCGCTTCAGCCTTTGCGGCTCTGAGCTCTTCCTTTCCTTTTTCTTTTTCCGCTCTCGCGTTTTCACGTGCCATCATTTTCTCTTCCTTCTCCAACGCTTTGATCTTTGCTTTCTCGTCCTTTGTCATTTCAAAACTTTCCGGTCTGTCTTCCGTCGCATTTGCGATCATCTCTTTTTCGTTTTCACTTGTCGTCGAGTTTGCGATCTCAGCTTCCTCCCTCATGATCTCCTCGACCATCGCAGCTCTTTCTCTCTCCTCCATCGCCAACGCTTCGGCGATCTCTTTTTCATTCGCTCTCATATCCTCACCTCCTTCCGTAAATTTTTCATCCCTTCTCTTTTCATCCGCTCTCATCTTTTCATCACCTCGTAAAAACATTTTACCGTTCATTCTTTCCCCTTCAGGGCTCCCCCTCCTGCACGATCGGAGACGGTGCTCTGTCCTGATATTCAATTTATACACTTTCATTTTCCCGTCTCCTTTTGTCAGAAAATAAAACGTTTTTTGCACTTTTTTGCCCTGTTTTTCAGGGTAAACTTTCACTTCCTTATCATACCAAAATTTTATAATATTGTCAAGGACTTAACACATATCCCTATCCCACTCCACGAGCGGGTTTACATCCCCTCCGCCCCCATGTTTTTCAGCATAAAAAAAGATGACAAAAGCCGATTCTTTTATCATCTGTAAAAATTTTAGCTTTTTGTCTTTTACTGTCCGTTTTTTTACCCTCAATGATAACTTGAGGACCGTTCTTTGATGACAAGACGGCAGTTATATTTGACATCATTCACTATGTCATTATCCGTTGTCAGCTATCCGTTTTTTTACCCTGTAACAACCGGAGCGATGAAAATGGGACTGTTTTTTTTCATTTTTTTGTCATCTTTTTTATCATCTTTTTTTATCTCTTTTTTGTCACCGCCTTTTGTTATCTGTCTGTTTTTTTACCCCGGACTAAAAAAAACCATTCTCCCGCCATCCGTCCCAACGTCATCGTCTCACCTGTTATCTGTCCGTTTTTTTTACCCTGTACGACAAAGATCAACCATTTCCCTGTCATTTGTCCTCACGCCTTCCTCTCTCCTGTCAGCTATACGTTTTTTACCGCTTGCGTCAAAAAAGGTCCATCTCCTGCTCACATTAAAAAGTGTTTTTAATCAAAAAAACTCCCCCGCGGCATCACGCCACGGAGGATCCGATCATGATCATATTGTTATTTGAAGAAATGAAAACAGCTTGATAAAATGCAGAACATTTGTTGCGATTTATGGCTGCCATCTCCGGACAGGTACGGAAAGGAGGTCTGCGTCATTATCCCGCATTCTTTTCATATAAACAGTATATACGATTTTTTGAGATTTTTGTAGGGGGTTACGCGGATTGCCTTCTGGTCAGCCACTTGTACTACCTTCGATATCTTCCTGCCTATGATCATCTCCGCAAGTTCTTTGCACAGATCCTGGTTGTTTTCCAGGGTCTTACAAAAGATAAAATCATCCGTAAAGATAAGATCATCAAAGTCCTTAGTTACAACGCCGACCTGTGATTTAGACGCGACTGAATCAGTGTCATTATTTACCATAACAACATCCTCCTTGAAAAGAATTTTTTGATTTAAAATACCAGCTCCCGTGTTTACTTTTCCGAACATTAGAACCCGGGTCAAAGAATTAAGGCAGGTGAAATCGTTATACAAAGGGCAAGCATAGTTGCGAAGCAACATTTATGCTTGTCCTTTGTGTTCATAACGATTCGCCTGCCTGTTAATTCTTTAGACCCGGGTTCTACAGTTTGGAAAGGTAAATCACGGGAGCTAATTTTTTAATTTATGCTTTTTATTCGTGTTTATACCGGTTCATCTCTCCGTAAATTCTTCACGACCGGATTCTACAGTCTGCACAGGCAGATCAAGGGCCGGTCGCCGCTTAACTACATATTCCTTTTTTCACTTTCAGACGTTTTTAAAAAAGCTTCTCAGGATACACGCCCGCATCAACCAGCTTCTTTAACGCCTCCTGCACACATTCCCTGTCTGCCTGATATGTAACCCCGAACCACTTATCCGGAGTATCAAGAACTTTTACATCAGCCTTACCCTCTTTGATAAGCTGATCGATAACGGTCGGGATAAGATATTCGCCTTTTATCGGATTCAATTCCGGATCATCCAGGAATTCAATAAACCTTTTCTCAAGTTCACCAAAGATCTCCGGCGTAAAGCCCCACATATTCATGGAAACCTTGCTGCCTGCATCAAGAGGCGTCACCGTGCCGTCTTTTGCCTCGGTGCCGGCGCCGTCCTCAGTCTTTACGATATCCCCTGTCTCATTCACGCCCTGAAGGCAGCCGTTTCCGTCCACAACACATACGCCACGGGTAACGGAACCGTTGTCACTTAAGGTATTCCCCAGGATAAATCCCGCCATGCAGAAATCATACTTTCCTGTGTCACTGCTGCCCTTTACAAGGTAGTCATGTATGGTACCGAAAGCCTTTTGTCCATAGTAGTCATCGGCATTTATAACAAGGAAAGGCTCCTTTACAACGTCCTTGCAGGCAAGTATCGCCTGTCCCGTACCCCAGGGCTTGCTGCGCTCGGGGTCTACCGTGTAGCCCTCAGGCAGATCGTCTATCTCCTGGAATACAAACTCCGTATCAACGCTGCCGCCCAGCGCCTTGATCACGGAATCCTTAAACCTGTCAAGAAGCTCTCTTCGTGTAATAAAAACAACTTTGTTAAATCCCGCTTTTACCGCATCGTGTATGGAATACTCCATAAGGGTCTGACCTTCGGGTCCCAGAGGCTCCAGCTGCTTAACTCCGCCTCCGAATCTTGAACCCATTCCTGCCGCCATTATCACAAGTGTTGTATTCATATATCCTCCAAATATGTTAAAACCGTATAAAATCCAGTGTAGTATATCATAAAATGATGTTTTTTCAAGCTTCCCGGGCTATTTTAGAGTATAAAAAAATCACCCGAAGGGTGATTTATAAAAAGGCGACAACCAGATTCGAACTGGTGATCAGGGTGTTGCAGACCCACGCCTTACCACTTGGCTATGTCGCCGTACCTGTAACATTCTAATATGTTACGGTAAATAAATCAAGGAGAAATTTAAAATAATTTAAACCTTTTTCGAAATAATATATCTTGGCCTTCCTTTGGTCTCCTCATAAGTCCTTGCCACATAATAACCCACGATACCGATGGCAAGAAGCACTATCCCTCCGATAAGAAACATAAACGCCAGAAGACCCAAAAACATCCCGCCTGTGGGATTCCCGCCGGCGCCGATGCATATGGCAAATATACCTATCACGATAAACGCCGCGATCATCGCAATCCCCACATAAGATGCAAATCTTACGGGGAAAGAGGAAAAAGCAGTAATGTTGGATATGGCGTACCTGATCAGTGCACCTCTTGACCACTTGGACTCTCCCGCCACTCTTTCGGCAACATCAAATTCCACGCGGGTTTTTTTGTAACCGACCCAGGAAGACACTGCTCTGAAAAAAGCTTTTTTTTCCGGCATGCTGATTATGGTGTCCACCACCCGCCTGTCCATTAGCTTAAAATCCGATGCCCTGGACATATCTATCTTTGTGGCTCTGCTTATCAGCTTGTAAAAGGTCTCCGCAGCCTTTTTGTGCACACCGCTTTCCTGTCCGCGGCTGTTCTTCACGCCTTCCACCACCTCATAACCCTGCTCCCAGAGCCTGTACATCTCCGGGATCTTTTCAGGCGGATGCTGAAGGTCACAATCGATAACCACACATGCATCTCCCGCAGCTTCTGATAATCCTGCAAAAACAGCCGCCTCTTTCCCGAAATTGCGTGAAAAAGAAACCCCTCTTACGTGGGGATCTTTCTTTGCTTCTTCACATATGATATCCCATGTCTTGTCGCTCGAACCATCATTTACAAAAAGGATCTCATGATCGATGTTCTCACTTACAAGAACATCCGAAATAGTCTTTGCAGTCATTGATATCATCTGTTCTTCATTATATGAGGGAATGATAACAGAAAGCATGCAAGTCTCTCCTTAAAGCTTTATCTCATCGGGTCCTATCCAGCATCTCTCATCGTCTGAATCAAGCATAAATACTTTGCCCGTATTCTCCGGGTTCTTTGCCTGCTTGTACTGGAAAACTGTCTTGCCGTCAAGCTCACCCAGTATCTTGATCTTTCCGGTGGGGTGAGACATGGCGTAATCTGCTGCCTTGCCCAGACCATTCTGGTTCTTGTAGACCTCGTCGATTATCTTTATACCCTGAGTAAGAGGCACCTGGAAATAGTTCATGGCGCCTACGACCGGTCTGCACTGGAAGATATAGTGCTGGACGATACCTACGGAACTCATCTTGCGCAAAAGATCTCCCATCACTGCAGGATCGTCATTGATTCCCTTAAGAAGCACCGTCTGGTTCTTCACAACTATCCCCTGCTCCTGTAAAAGCTTAACGGACTTTCCTGCCTCTTCCGTAAGTTCACGGGGATGGTCAAACTGGGTAACTATATATATCTGCTTCTTTTCTCCGGCTTTTTTCAGGATCTCAAGAAGCTCCGGGTCACTGTTGATCCTTTCAGGGAATGAAACGGGCACTCTTGTACCCATACGGATAAAATCAAGTGTATCCACCTGCGTCATGGCATCAAGCCAGCCCTTGATCTTTTCATTGTCAAGGATAAATGAATCTCCGCCTGAAAGAAGTACGTTATTTACTTCCGGATGCTCTTTCAGATAGCCGGCCACTTCTGCCGGATTCTGTGCGATCTCCGTGTCTTCCTTGCCCACGAATCTTTTTCTGAAACAATGCCGACAGACCATTGCGCATGCAGGTGATGTGAGCACCAGGACCGTCGCCCTGTACTTATGCTGTACTCCCTGAAGCACCGTATTGGAGCTCTCTCCGCTGGTATCAAGGACTCCGTCCTGCTTAAAGGCATCAGTCCTTGGTATTGCGATCTTTCTGATAGGATCATCCGGATCATCCCAGTTTATCAGGTTAAAATAATATTCCGGAACAGACATGGGGTATTTTTCAGTATACTGTCTGATCTTTTCCTGCTCTTCATCCGAAAGAGAAACTCTCTTTGCTATATCATCGGCGGTTGTAATGTTCTTTGCTAAACTGTCTTTCCAGGACATAAATCAATCTCCCCCTTTACATTTTTTTACATTATAGAAGAAATGTGCTTTGTTTTCAATCAAAAAAAGGTGACGGCAGGATGGTGATGACATCATCCTATTGTCACCGATAGCGTTCCCGAGAGGATTCGAACCTCCGACCTGCCGCTTAGGAGGCGGCCGCTCTATCCTGCTGAGCTACGAGAACAAACCGAAAGCGCAAGCGCTTTCGCTTGGGAGAATCTTCGATTCTCCCATATACATACCTACACTTTGTAACAATCATACAGCGAAAAGACAAGCTTTGAAGCGCCTTAGCGGGCAAAGCACGGTACAGCGCTTCAAAGTTTAGTCTTTTCGCGTATTATTGATTAGAAAGCTTCACCAGCTTCTCATACTTCGCCTTCGCATCCGCCTCGGCATTTCCGAAAAGCTTAGCCGCTCTCTCAGGATCACGCTTCTGGAGATTTATATATCTGTTCTCACCCATGATGAACTCCTGATAATCCTTTGAAGGCTCTTTCATATCAAGGACAAGCGGATTCTCCCCTGCCTCTGCTCTTCTCGGGTCGAATCTGAAGAGGTTCCAGTAGCCGGACTGAACGGCAAGCTTTTCTTCTTCAATGGTATATCCCATACCTTTTCTGATACCGTGGGAGATACATGGCGCATATCCGATGATGATGGACGGTCCGTTGTAGCTCTCAGCCTCCTGGATAGCCTTTATGCACTGGTTCATATCCGCTCCCATGGCAACCTGTGCCACATAGATATATCCGTAGGACATACAGATGGCTGCAAGGTCCTTTTTCTTTACATCCTTACCTGCTGCCGCAAACTGTGCGATGGCACCGATATTAGTTGCTTTTGAAGCCTGACCGCCTGTGTTGGAGTAAACCTCTGTATCAAATACGAAAAGGTTTACGTCTTTTCCTGCCGCAAGAACGTGGTCAAGACCGCCGTATCCGATATCGTACGCCCATCCGTCACCACCGAATATCCACTGGGTCTTCTTTGAGATCCAGTCTTTATCAGCCAGTATCTCTTTTGCTTCATCACATCCGCACTCCTCAAGAGCCTCGATAAGTCTGTTGGAAGCATCCCAGTTATCGTTGGTGCGCTCAAATGTGTCGAAGTACTCTGTGATAGCTTTCTTAACCTTCTCATTGGATGTGCTATCGTTTAACGCCTCAAGCTTTCTTGCCACCGCATCTCTGTTGGCATCCTGGGCAAGCTTCATACCGAAACCGAATTCCGCATTATCCTCAAAGAGTGAGTTACCCCATGCAGGACCTCTGCCGTTCTTATCAACGGTGTACGGTGTGGAAGGTGTTGAACCACCCCAGATGGAAGAACATCCCGTAGCGTTGGCGATAACCATACGGTCTCCGTAGAGCTGTGTCACAAGCTTTGCATAAGGTGTCTCTCCGCAGCCTGCGCATGCTCCCGAGAACTCAAGATACGGCATGGCAAACTGTGAACCTTTAACAGTTCCTCTGCCGAACTTCTCAAATACTTCCGGCTTATCGGAAAGCGTAAGACCGTAATCAAAGAACTTCTGGTCTTCTTTGTGCTCACCGAACGGCTTCATGGTAAGTACTTCCGCAGCTTTATTTCCCGGACATACATTTGCGCAGAGTCCGCAGCCTAAGCAATCCATGGTAGAAACCGTGATACTGAAGTCAAGTCCGTCAACTCCCGTAAGAGCCTTTGAAGGCATTCCCTCAGGTGCTGCAGCCTTCTCGTCAGCGTTCATAACAGCCGGACGTATTGCTGCGTGAGGACATACATACGCACACTGGTTACACTGAATACATTTCTCGGAATTCCAGACGGGAACGTCCACTGCAACGCCACGTTTCTCGTAAGCAGCCGTACCCTGTGGGATATTTCCGTCTATTACGTTCTTGAATGCAGATACGGGGAGTGTATCACCCTTGCAGGCATTAACCGCCTTCTGGATGTTATTTACATAGTCGAGGACATCTTCTCTTCCCTCGGTAGCCTTTCCAAGGAAGTCTTCGTCCTTAGCATCCTTCCAGTCTGCAGGGACAGGTACTTCCACAACCTCGCCGGCACCGCGCTCAATAGCCTGATAGTTCATCTGTACCACATCATCACCCTTCTTTGCGTAGGATGCGAGAGCCTTTTCCTTCATGTAGGTAATGGCCTCATCCTCAGGGATGATACCCGCAAGTTTAAAGAATGCAGACTGCAGGATTGTATTTATCCTGTTGCCCAGTCCTATCTCCTTACCAAGCTTCGTACCGTTTATAATGTAGAACTTGATATCATGCTCAGCCATGTATCTTTTTACCTGGCCCGGGAGATGGTCTCCTATGGTCTCGGGATCCCAGGTACAGTTCAGAAGGAATGTGCCGCCGTCCTTCAGATCCTGAACCATGTCATATTTTCTTAAGTATGCCTGGGAATGACAGGCAACAAAGTCAGCCTTATCTATAAGGTATGAAGACTGGATAGGTGTCTTACCGAAGCGGAGGTGGGAAATGGTCACACCGCCGGACTTCTTTGAATCATAGTCAAAATAGGCCTGGGCATACATGTCTGTGTGGTCACCGATGATCTTTATGGAGTTCTTGTTGGCACCTACCGTACCGTCAGCACCCAGACCCCAGAACTTACAAGAAGTGGTCCCTTCAGGAGCTGCGATAATGGTCTCGCCTCTGTCAAGAGATTTGCCCGTAACATCATCTACAATGGCAACTGTGAAGTCTGCCTTGTCTTTATTGTTAAATACGGAAACGATATCCGTAGGTGTGGTGTTCTTGGATGCAAGACCGTAACGGCCGTTCAGCACTTTTACTGACTCAAACTCAGATCCCTTAAGAGCAGCTACCACATCAAGGTAAAGTGGCTCACCCGGTGCACCCGGCTCTTTTGTCCTGTCAAGGACGCTGATGGTCTTTACGCTCTTTGGAAGAACCGCTAAAAGGTGCTTTGCAGAGAAAGGTCTGTAAAGACGGACCTTAACTGCTCCCACTTTCTCACCCTTTGCCACAAGGTAGTTAACTGTCTCCTCAATAGTCTCGCATGTGGATCCCATGGAGATGATAATGTGCTCTGCATCAGGAGCTCCGATATAGTTAAAAGGCTTGTAATCCGTGCCGATCTTTGCATTTACCTTATCCATGTACTCTGCTACCACATCAGGAAGCTCATCGTAGTAAGGATTGCATGCCTCTCTTGCCTGGAAGAAGATATCAGGGTTCTGGGCACATCCGTGGAGTGTGGGGTGCTCGGAATTTAATGCTCTCTTCTTAAACTCGGCTACCGCATCCATGTTGCACATACTTTTAAGGTCTTCGTAATCCCAGGTCTCGATCTTCTGAAGCTCGTGGGAAGTCCTGAAGCCGTCAAAGAAATGAAGGAAGGGAACCCTTCCGTCAATAGCTGCAAGATGGGCTACCGCTCCCAGATCCATAACCTCCTGTACGCTTCCGGAACAGATCATACCGAAACCGGTCTGACGACAGGCGTATACGTCGGAGTGATCTCCGAAAATGGAAAGGGCGTGTGTAGCAATGGTCCTTGCGGACACGTCGATAACTCCCGGAAGAAGCTCTCCTGCCACCTTGAACATGTTAGGTATCATAAGGAGAAGTCCCTGGGATGCCGTATATGTAGTTGTAAGCGCACCTCCCAGAAGGGAACCGTGGAATGCACCTGAAGCTCCTCCCTCAGACTGCATCTCAACAAGCTTTACGGTATTTCCGAAAATATTCTGTCTTCCCTGGGTTGCCCAGATATCCGTGCAGTCAGCCATGGGTGAAGACGGTGTTATAGGATAGATAGCTGCCACTTCAGTAAACGCATAGGAAACGTGTGCTGCGGCGGTATTACCATCCATTGTCTGCATTTGTCTTGCCATATATGTAAACCTCCATAAATGATTCGCGTCCGGCGCGAGATGATATTGTTTTTTATTTTATACAATCACGGGGCTAATGTAAAGCCAAAACGCCATTTTGTACACTAAAAAAACATATCCCGAAAATGATAACAGGGGACGGTTCTTTTAAAATACAGAACCGTCCCCCGTTTTGAAAAAACTGCGGCAGGATTTCCTGTCGCAGTTTTTGAGTTTATGCTTTTTATCCGTGCTTTTACCGGATTATCTATCTGTTAATTCTTCATGGTCGGATTCTACAGTCTGCAAAGGCAGATCACGGGAGCTGATCCCAAATCCCGGAATATATCCCCTGCCTGTCCTGCCATGTTTACAGTTGCCGCCTCACGGTAAAACTGATCCCGGGATCACATAAATTCCGCATTCAGCTTATCAAGTGTCTGCAGCCCCACAGTCCTCTTTACTTCCTCCCCGTCCTTAAAAAGGATCAGCGTAGGTATCGCCTGCACACCGTACTGCGCGGAAAGCTCCGGCTGCTCGTCCACATTTATCTTGGCAGTCTTGATCTTTCCCTCATGCTCTCTCTCGAACTTGGCAAGCTCCGGAGACTGAAGCTGGCAGGGTCCGCACCATGTAGCCCAGAAATCCACCACAACGGGAACCTCAGACTTCAAAACCTCTTCTTCAAATGTATCCTTCGTAACTATAACTGCTGCCATATCTATATTCCTTTCGTAATTGCTTAATCCGTAAAGTTATCAAAATAACCCTGCACCAGAACCACCGGAGTTCCTTTATCCCCGGAACCGCTGGTAAGATCGCACAGCGAACCTATCAGGTCCGTGAGCTGTCTCGGTGTCGTGCCCTGTGAAGCCATATTCCCCACAAGGTTGTTGTCCTTTTCCTTTATCTTTTTGGAAATAGCTTCTTTCAGCTCAGCTCCGCAAAGTTCACTGAAATCATTGTCCGCCAGATATTTAAGCTTAAGCTCATTAGGCGTTCCTATAAGCCCGTCGGTATAACCCGGGGAAACCACCGGATCCGCAAGCTCCCAGATCTTTCCCTGGGGATCCTTGAAGGCACCGTCACCGTAGACCATGACCTCCATGTGCTTACCCGTACGCTCAAGCATCTCCTCACGGATCTTCTCCACAAGCGCTTTACAGTCTCTCGGGAAGAGCTTTATCTTATCCTCGGTACTCTTGTTGGAACCCAGCAATCCGTAATTCTCATTATATCCGCTTCCGTCCACAGGGGCGTTCAGTATCTCGTCAAGGGTGCAGACCACATCCGCACCGTTCTTCTTTAAAATATCTTTTGACTGGAATCTCTTGTGGATGTCACAGCAAAGGACGTTCCTCGTGTAGTCAAGGATAGTCTTTACATTATTTGAAAAAATGATCTCCACCTCGGCACCGCACTCTCTGATAAGATCACCGTAGTACTCCACATAATCAACACCGGTGAACTCATGCTTCCTGAAGCCGAACTTCTCACGGTACTGCTCCTCGGTGAGCACATCATTATAAGGGTTCACCCCTGATTCGTAGAAGACATCCTCGGGTATCAGCGCATTCCCAACCTCATCTGAAGGATAGCTGAGCATAAGTGTGATCTTTTCTGCACCTTTTGCAATGCCTTTGAGCACGATCGCGAATCTGTTCCTGGAAAGAATGGGAAATGTAACGCCGATGTGTCCGCCGCCTAACTTATTCCTGACGTCTTTTGCTATATCCTCAACGGATGCGTAATTCCCCTGGCTTCTTGCCACCACAGACTCTGTGACCGCCACCACGTCACGGTCTCTGAGCTCAAATCCCTCGATCTGCGCCGCCTCGATCACGCTGTCTGCCACGATCTCCGCCATGTTGTCGCCCTCGCGGATAATGGGGCATCTGATCCCTCTTGATACGGTTCCTACTCTTCTGTCGCTCATTTTTCGGATATTCTCCTTCTAATGCATAGTTAAAATTTTCCGTTACTATTTTAGTGCGCAATCAGACTGTTGTAAAGGACTAATTGCGTTGTTTTGTTTACTTATATATAGAAGTTAATAATCATCCAGAAAATCATGCCTTACGCCATCTTTTTTGTATGCGATCACAGTATCCACGTTCACATTCTCCACGCTGCGGAAGATGTTGCTCTCCACATACGGGTTCATCTTTTTCATCATGGAAATAAGCCTTGCGGTCTCTACCCTTTTTGAATCGTTCTCAAGGTCGCCGTCTGCCGTGTGCAGCTTATCCTCACCGCAGTTTTCCGTAAATCTGCAGGCACATCTGAGGAAAGTCAGCTCATTTTCATCACGCCATCTTATGATATCCGCCTCCCGCACAAGATAAAGGGGGCGGATAAGCTCCATCCCCTCAAAGTTCGTGCTTTTAAGCTTTGGCATCATGGTCTGTATCTGGGCGCCGTAAAGCATTCCCATAAGTATGGTCTCGATAACGTCATCGTAGTGATGGGCCAGGGCGATCTTATTGCACCCCAGCTCCTTTGCTTTGCTGTAAAGGTGCCCCCGTCGCATCCGCGCGCAAAGATAGCAGGGTGACTTTTCGATATTCACCACCGTGTCGAATATATCGCTTGAAAAAATCTCCAGATCAACTCCGAGCAATCTCGCGTTACTCTCAAGGAGCCGCCTGTTTTCTTCGTTATACCCCGGATCCATGGCAATGAATTTTACCTCAAAAGGGAATTTGTCATGCCTCTTTAACTCCTGAAAACATTTCGCAAGAAGCATTGAGTCCTTGCCCCCCGACACGCACACAGCCACACTGTCTCCCGGGGACAGCAGCTCATACCTGTTTATCCCCTTCGCAAATGGGGAAAAAATCTTTTTGTGGAATCTCTTTCTGATGCTTAATTCCACCTGTTGTTGTTTATCCTGATAATTAACCGATTCCTGCATCTCTTACACCTTCTTCTGTCTCCGAGAAATCATACACTACACAAATGTGTGTGACAAGGGGAAAGGTAAACCACAATCGAGTAGGGGAAAATCCCCTATTCGATCCGGCAATGCAGCTTTCATCTTATGATCAGCGTTTTGCCCTAACAAAAAATGAGACAAGAACCTTGTCTTGTCTCACAGATCAACAATCTTAATATTCAGCTTGTCCGCCGCCCCAGGCTTCTTTCTCAGCTTTCTTCTCGCCTGACTGCTGATTCTTCTTTATGCCGTTATTAACGTAGCTGTCATAATCTTTGACTTCTCCGCCAACATCAACATTACCTGCTCCTTCTTTTCCCCTGAATTCATCAGCATTGCTGTTGCTTGCCTTTGTAGTGGCAGGCTGTGTTGCTTTCTGGGTCGCTTTAGGAGCCTCAGTCTTCTTTGCAGGCTGAGCAGCTGCCTGTGTCTGTCTCTGGGTTGCCTGTTGCTGCTGTACAGGTGCCTGAGTCGCTGCCTGTGTAGGAGCCTGAGCCTGCGCTTCAGTAGTTGCCTCTGTCGCTGTCTCTTTCTTTGCTTCCTCTTTCTTACCCTCAGCCTTGTCTGCACCTGCTGCGAGTCCCGCTACGGCACCGTTGCCCTTAACATCAGGCTTTTCCCCGGACACCGTAGTCACCGCCTCAGTCTCTATAATATCATTCACCGTAGCTACATCAGTATTTCCACCGCCCAACAAGGTCGTCAAAATGATAGCTGCAGCTGCTGCAATACCCCCCAGCACACCGATTACCAGCCAAAACTTACCATTAATCCTTAATCTCACTTTAACCACCTCCTTTTAATAAATCTCCAAAAAGGGCTACTCCCTCCTCTACCATGATTATAACATCGGATAATCAAAAGTAAACCCGTTTTATATAAGTTCTGAAAAGGTTTTTTTACTTTTACAGCTAATAATCTTAATGATTTATTGTGAAAAACTTAACTGACTTGCCGATTTCATCCCGGGTGCTTTGCACTCTCGATGATCAGCTTTTTTGCCACAACAAAAAACGCCGGGGGCCCGAAAGCACCCCGGCATCTCATTAACAACACGAAGTCAAATGATCAAAATTCAAGACCTTCTACAAACTGCTCTCCGCCGCCTTTGTTTTCAACAACTTTTTCTTCAGCTGCCTTCTGCTGATCCTTGATCGCTTTTTCAGCGTCGGCATCGCTTCCGATGTATTCTTCAACGGCCTGGGTCTTCGGCTGAGCTTCCTTTGTAGGCTTCGCAGGCTGGGTCACCTTAATTTCTTCGTTAATGACCTCTTCCTTCTTGGCAGCTGCCGCATTGTTAGTTGTCTTTTTTGTCTGAGTCTGGGTAGTCTGAGTCTTTGCAGTCTGGTTCTGCACAGGCGCTGCCGCCTGAGTCTCTTCCTTCACTTCCTCTTTTGCTTCGGCCTTTTCTTCCTTGACCTCTTTTTTAACTTCTTCCTTCTTCTCAATGGTGGACGCGCCGGCTACAACTGCTGCAGCTGTCTTTCCGTCAGCGGTCTTCTGCCCGTCAAGAGCCTCCTTTACCGCATCGGCAAGTGGAGTATTGTCATCGCTTACGCTTGCAACTCCCACGTGCTTTACGGACTTGTTCCCAACCATGCTGAACACTGCGCCGCACACAAGTATAGCTCCTGCAACACCTGCCGCCACGATTCCTTTTTTACTTATTCTGATCCTCATTTTTTCAAAAAACCTCCATATATCTGAGACAGAACTTATGTGTTAATTCGTTAACATTATAACTCTTTTTAAAACGAAAATCAAGTTAAAATTTTATCAATTCATACTTGCGTGGTTGGATTTACCGCATCTCTAATTGTTATGTGCTGCGGGCGCCGTGATCAAAAAAAGAAAGACGCGAGGCGCACACCACGTCTTGTCTCTGCGTTTTAGTAATTCTCCGCATGAAGTTCGAAGAAACTCTGGGGGTGATTGCACGTAGGACAGACTTCCGGTGCTTCCGTACCCACAACGATATGTCCGCAGTTCCTGCACTCCCATACCTTGACTTCGCTCTTCTTAAATACTTCCTGCATCTCTACGTTCTTAAGAAGCGCGCGGTATCTTTCCTCATGCTGCTTCTCGATGGCAGCCACGAGTCTGAACTTTGCCGCAAGTTCAGGGAAGCCTTCCTCGTCTGCCGTTTTTGCAAAGCCTTCATACATGTCAGTCCACTCATAGTTTTCACCGTCAGCTGCTGCCGCAAGGTTGGCTGCCGTATCACCGATTCCCTCAAGTTCTTTAAACCAGAGCTTTGCATGCTCCTTCTCATTATCAGCAGTCTTTAAGAAGAGTGCGGCTATCTGCTCAAAGCCGTCCTTCTTTGCTCTGGATGCAAAATATGTGTATTTGTTTCTTGCCTGTGACTCTCCTGCAAAAGCTGCCTCAAGATTCTTCTCTGTCTGTGTTCCTGCATATTTGTTAGCCATATTTACGTCCTCCTGTTTTCTGTCATTATTTTTCTGTAACTTTTGTTATTATACCACACCAAATGATGCGAAGAAGTTAAAGGTTTTTGAAATAAGACTAAAATAATAATTACCATACGCTGACATGTATATTTTTCCAAACTGTAGAATCCGGCTCTAAAGAATTTAAAGAGCGGTTAAATCGTTTAAACACAAAGGCCAAGCATAAATGCTGCATGAAGACTTCATCGGCAGAAAGTCGTATAGCAGCTATGCTTGACCTTTGTAAACGATTTAACCGCTCTTAATTCTTTGAGCCGCCTTCTAATGTTCGGAAAAACACACATGTCAGCTAACGGTAATTATTTATTTTATTCCGGCAATTATAGATGACAAAAGAATGAAATCAGTGGCTTATCTGAAAAAAACAGTTTCCGTGTCTGTCTTTTCGAACATTAGAAGACAGTCCAAAGAATTAAGACCGATGCAATTCGTTATACGAGGGGCAGGCATAGCTGCGAAGCAGCATTTATGCATGTCCCTCGTGTTTATAACGAATCATCGGTCTTAAAATTCTTTAGGGCTGTATTCTACAGTTTGGAAAGGCAGATCACAACCTGACCTGCCGGTTGCCATGAAATCATTTTCTATCAACCTGAAAAGCATGTCAGGGAACTGATTTTCAGATAAGCCACTGCTTTATCGCCTTCGCATCACTCCAACCCATTTTATATAGCTTCATACTCCCCGCCTTGTTCTTCTTCAGCATCCCCATCCCCTCAATACTCTCCGGGGCAAGGATAAGGAGTCTGCCTTCGTCCTCATACTTTCTTGCCAGATCCAGCTGTTTGTTATAAAGTGCTGCTCTTCTTTCAAGCCTCTTCGCGCTTCCCGGGTACTTTCTCTTCAAAAGCAGCGCTCTCCTTTTATCCTTATCCGATGTCCTTAGGTAATCCCTGGGGCGGGTAAGGATCAGTACGCACTTGTCACACTTTTCTTCCTCAAACGCTTTCCTTATAGGTATGGGATTGCTTAAGCCTCCGTCAAAGTAAAGTCTGCCGTTAAATCTGTAGGGTCTGTTTACGATAGGCACACAGCTGGAGCACTTAATGGGGCCGTAGTCATCCTGCTTCATATCATCCATCGTAAAATATTTTGCCTTACCCGTGACCGCATCCGTGGCCACTATAACAAACTTCATGGGGGAAGCCTTCATAGCCTCAAAGTCCAGGGGATTCTCCCCGCCTTTTACGCTAAGCACCCCGTAGACATAATCAAGGTCGATAAAAGAACCTTTAAGCAAAAGATTCCTGAAGCTCATATATTCCGGGCGGTAGGAATAGTCCGTGTAAAAAGGGATATTCCTCCTGTACTGCCCGCTCTTATAGGAAGTGATATTGGCGGCTCCTGCAGACACTCCTATACCGTAGTCAAATTTGATCCCCATTTTCAAGCAGCGGTCCAGTATTCCCGATCCGTAAATATCCCGCATGCCGCCGCCTACGTCAATTATCCCTGTCTTCATGCCTGCTCCTTATCTCTTCCTTTTGCTTCTTTATGGCCTTTAATCTTTCCTTATACTTTTCCTCGAAGCCCTGCTCCGTAGGTCTGTAGTACTCACGCCCCAAAAGCTCCTCGGGAAGGCACTCCATATCGGACATCTTCTCCTTAGTATCGTGGGCATATACATAACCTTTGCCGTAATCCAGTTCCTTCATAAGCCCCGTGGGGGCGTTCCTTATCTGCAGTGGCACGGGCTCTGCCAAGGTCTCTACCGCATCCTTCCTTGCGGAAAGGTATGCTGTCTCCATGGCGTTGGACTTTGGTGCCATTGCCATATAGACCACCGCCTGGGTAAGATGCACACTGCACTCGGGCATACCTATGAAGTGACATGCCTGATATGCCGCCACCGCCTGCTCCAGCGCCCTGTAATCCGCAAGTCCCACATCCTCGCTTGCAAAGCGTACGACACGTCTGGCGATATACAAGGGATCCTCCCCCGCCTCAAGCATCCTGGCAAGCCAGTAGACCGCCGCATCCGGATCGGAGTTTCTCATTGATTTATGCAGTGCCGATATCAGGTTATAATGCTCCTCACCGTTCTTGTCATAAAGAAGAGATTTTTTGGAGGTACACTGCTCTAAAGTCTCCTCCGTGACCTTTATCCTTCCCTTTGCATCGGTCTCACCGTTTAGTACAACCATTTCCAGGGTAGAGAGCGCCCCTCTTGCATCTCCGTTTGAAAAGACGGCGATCCCCTTTAATATGTCATCGCTTATGTCTATGGTAAGAGAACCGAAGCCTTTTTCCGAATAAAGGGCGTTTTTCAAAAGTCTGACTATATCCTCCTGCGTCAAAGCCTTAAGCACAAACACCTTGCACCTGGAAAGAAGAGCCGAGTTTATCTCAAATGAGGGGTTCTCTGTAGTTGCACCGATAAGTATGATACTTCCCTTTTCAACGAAAGGTAAGAATGCATCCTGCTGCGCCTTGTTGAACCTGTGTATCTCGTCCACAAAGACTATGGTCCGCTCCCCGTAGTGCCGGTTTTCCTCTGCCTGCTGCATAACACTCCGGATCTCTTTTATCCCGCTTGTCACCGCACTGAAATCAATAAACTTCGACTTTGTGGTGTGGGCTATTATCCTTGCAAGGGTGGTCTTTCCCACTCCCGGAGGACCCCAGAATATCATGGAAGATATTTGGTCAGACTCAATGATGCGGCGCACAACCTTCCCCTCTCCCAGGAGATGTTCCTGCCCCACATATTCATCAAGACTTTCCGGGCGCATACGCGCCGCCAGCGGTTCCGGCACCACGCCGTCAAATAAAGACAACTGTTCCATGCAGCTTTTCTCTTTCGCAAATTATTTTCTATATTCTATCATTGCTTCTGCATATAATCAAAGTATTTCAGACCATTACTGCCAGGGTGACTATGGCCGCTGCCGCAAGCCCGCCGTACATGGCGTATTTCTTCTTTTTGTCCGGTACCTTTTTCTCGTCTTCCTCTATTATCTTTTCTATCTCCTTTTCATCATAGAGGTCCTCTTCCTTTACCTCCCGTATCTTTACCGGGGCTTTTACCTCTTCCGGAAATGCTTCCGGTTTTTCTTCTTTTATATTAAATACGCTCTCCGGGTTAAAGTTGTCTGCGGACATTTTCTGGTACATGTCGTAGAGCTTCATGATAAAGTCCCTGTCCGCATCCCTGCCACACTTTTTTAAAACCCTTTCCCACACCAGTCTTACACCGCTCCTGAAATCCCCGGCTCCCCCGTCTTCTCTTTTTCTGCCGGGAATATACATGAACTCAAATCGTCCCGTCTCCGTGTTAAAAAAATAAGTCTCCGGACTAAGTTTAATATCATCAATATCCAGCAGATACTCTCTGACTGCCCCCGCAACCCCCACTATGCTCTCACATATGGCTTCAACTTCAGGCTTGCCTAAATAGTCATTTTCGTTTTGAAACATCTCCGAAAAGGGACGCCTGCCCGTGGTGTCAAAGTAATACGAAGACTCCCCGTTAAACTCCCTGACACTTAAAGGTATCAGCCACGGAATGCTGTTTCCCATGACCATCCTTTCCGTAAAATCCTTTTCCCCCTCGCCTGCGGGTACAACCGCATATTCCTTATTGTTTTCCTTTACTGTGTTCATCATCATTTTCCCTTTTCTTTGTTCATTATGGTCTGCAGTCCGTGCCACTTCCTTAAGGAAGCAGCCGGATTGTCCGTCTTTATCTTTTCAGTTATGTCTATGTTGCTCCTTGAAAAAAACAGGGGCACCGCAAAGCCTGATGATCCGATGACCCGGATATATGTGTTTGAGTCATCCATGATCCTTACGGATACATTTACGTTTGAAAGAAATACCGCATTGTCTCTTATCTCCCTGTTCAGATCCCCTGATACCCCTGCCAGCCTTCTCTCCCTTGATTCATTTCCCGTCATCTGCTCAAGCCTTATACCCTCTTTCCATGCGAAAGCTTTTATCATTATCATGTTACGGGCGTAAAAGCCCGATGCGATCAGCGCCATTATGATAAATACAAAGACGGGTATTATAAAGGAGCTCTCCACCGTAAATGAAGCACTTAATTTTTTATTCAATGTAACCTCCCCTCCGAAGCGCTTCCTGACTCATTTCCCAAAGCGCCTCCTCAGCCGAAGATCCCTGCCAGAACCACACCGGCTCCCATGAAGGGGATGAATGCCGTTCTGCTCTTTCTGTCTGCTTTCTTAAGTATGATCTTTATCAGTGAATAGACGGCGCATATAAGTGATGCAAGAAACACTGCTTCCACCGATTTCTCAAACCCCAGGGTTACTCCCGTGATCCCAAGCACCGCAATGTCTCCCCCGCCTATGCCAAGCTTAACCGTCTTCTTCAACACAAGCAGGACTGCAGCGGGTATAAGCCCCAAGAGCATCTGCTCCGGGTTAAAGCCGCCTGAGATCATGCTCCATGTAAAGGCCCCCGCAAAAAACACAAGAAGGGACCAAAGAGAGACGCAGTGCTTCCTGATGTCTGCTATCCCTAGAACAGCAAGGGCTCCCGTATGTATTATCAATGTAACAATATCCATCTTTATAACCTCATTTTTCCTTTGAACATTTTCTTCTGTCTCCCACCTGTGAAATGGGTATCTCTATGATCTCGTGTTTGATCTTTACGCACCGTGGATCCGAATGATATCTGTCTCCGTATTCCGTGATATAGAGTATGGAAGGCGTTATCGCTGTCTTTGCGGTGCAGCCCTCGCACTCGTAATACTTGGCTCCCGATGCGTTGCGCTTTGAAGGTATATCCGACAGAGCAGCCTCAAACACTTTGGGTGCTATGTATGTGCACTCTCTGTCCTCATGATAGACTGTGCCGTGTGGCGTGATATACACCATCTTTTCCGCAACATGGCTCTTTTTCATAAAGGAATCCCCAAGCCATGCGTATGTGTCACAGTCCTGATCCACCCTTACGCTCCCGAGCCCGAATATGGAAAAGGGCTGCTTTATGCGGTAGCTGATCCCTATCTTCATATCCGCACCCTCTGCAAACATCCTGCTGCCGTCAAGAACTATCCCCGACGTACCGCCTTCTATGTATGAATCCCTGATGTTTTCAGAGGATATATTTTTATAAAATGAAGCACTCAGAGCCGCAAATGCCGCAGTCTTCATGGCGGGGTAGCTCACCTCTTCCTTTTTCTTTCCCAGGGAATAAGGCAGGGCGCTTACCTCCCTGAGACTCTCGTGCATCACATGTCGCACTCTCATCTGTAAACCTAAGGAAATGATCAGCACTATAAGCGCTGTCAGGGCAAAGACCACAAGGGGTACAACAAGGGCGGCTTCCAGGCCCATGGAGGCTTCAAGCCTGCATCTTTTATCATTTTGAATAAGCATACTCATACTCCCTTGCATATATATGTCTTCCGAAAGGCAGCACGAAATCCCCCTTTACTCCCATGGCAAAAATACAGTCCCTCATACGGAAATTGTTAAACCCAAGCCCCATCATCCGCATTTCTATAAGATCCATGGCCCGGGCGCACTGAATGGAATTGTCCCCGAGAAGTATGATCCTGAGATACCCCTTATAGTCAAAGCCTTTGTTCCTTTCAGATGCGGATGGGTTCAGCCTGCCCTTCATCAATCCTTCAAGGGAAAGGTTCCATGTGTCCGGACTCTTTATCAAGGGCACTTTCCCCCCGCCGTAAAGACACCTTAAATCGGCTACGGATTCCCCTGCCGCCCAGAGTGCGATCACTCCGTATTCCGCCGCTTTTATGATCAGAGGGTTTAAAGTCCAGCCGAAAAGCGCCGCGGCAAATAAGGCCGCCTGCTCCTTCAGTTCTCCATGGGTCAGAATATAGGTAAAGTTCATGCCCTCTCTTATGAGGAAAATCCGTCTGATCACCGCATCAAGATTTTGTTTATCAGAGGTCTTTCCGCCGATGATGTATTCCACGCCGTAATCAAGTTTATCCCCCGAATCTCCCGTGTCTGCACTTTCCGTATAGTTATTGAAGGTCATAAGGATATATTCCCTGAGCAGAACGTCATTTACCGTATTGACATTTACGCCTGACAGACTGTCCCTTTTTACTAACCTTTCATTTTGTTCCCAGCCGGATACCTCCATCCTCTTCCCCGATATCCTGCCGTTTTCTCCAAGCACTAAGCGGGTAAGGTCCCCACTGAGCAGACTCTTTATATCTGAAAAGGACTTCTCGCTTTTTTCGTTTCTTTGTACCTCTCCCTGACCCGTCTCTTTTTCTGCGGCATTCTGCAGGTCTCTTTTAACGGAGGAAGAGACCCCGGATGTATCACCGGCGTTTTCTTCTCCCATTATCCTGTTTATGTCCTCAAGTATCTTTTCTTCTGAGGCTCCCGTATTGGTACTGTTTCCCAGCTTTTCCGCCAGGTCCCCGATCTTTCCCCCATTCTGTGCGGTCTTTGATTCGTCGCTTAACATATCATTCACGTAGGCCGCCACACCTTCCGACTTCATATAGTCAACCGCCTGTCTGTAAAAAGGTTCTCCCCCGTTGTCTGTCATTCTTATTTCATTGGTAAAGCTGACTCCCGTAAGTCCCGCCTTTGACCCTGCCATGTTGGCGGCAAGGACTTCCTTTGTCCTTGCAAGAGCGTCGGAAGAACTGCTGAGCACAAAGATACCGTATCTGTTAAACACTTCATTGGAATAACCTGCGAATGCAGACTCTGCGGCAAGAGCCAGCGCCGAATCGATACGCGCTTTTGTAGCCGAATGATAGGCGGACTGAATAAGAGTGATAAATAAAGAAAATACCGCAAGAAAGATTAATGCTGCGAAAACCGTGATGCTTCCGGAAAGTTTTTTGTTTTTTATCATACCTGGTTTGCCTGACCGGACATCTTGCCCAGTATGGTGTTTACCACACCGGAGATCTGGTTCTTAAATATGATAACAAGGGATATGAGCACTATGGTGATGAGTATGATCTCCACCACTCCCATACCGTCTTCTTTTTTTAAAAAGCCCTTAATTTTGTTTATTATTTTGTTCTTTGAATTGATAAGTAAGTTGTTCATTTTTTTCTCCTTTGAATTAAATATTAAATGACATCATGGATGGTATAAGGACTATAGCCATAACCACTCCCAGCATAAGCACCATGGGAAAAAGCATCCTTGTTCCCGCTTCCTGTGCCTTTGACTTGACCAGTGCTTTCCTTGTAAGAAAGCTCTCTCTTGTCTCTTCACGAAGCAACCTTCCCAGATCTCCCGTACCCTTCCGCACGTGGTCACTAAGATATGCTCCTAACTTCTTATATTCCCGTATACCGCATTTATCACCGAACCTGGTGTAGCCTTCCGGCTCGCTTGCTCCGTTTTCAATAAGGTTCATGGAATCGGAAAGGCATTCATATGCGGGCCTGGTAAACCCTGATCTTTTTTCCTTTTCCATCATGTAACCCTTTATTATCTTTTCGCAGGCGCCGTACACGGTCATTCCCGCACCGAAGAAAAGGGAGAGCTTGGATGTTATCCCCGCATAATCCTTCAGCAGCTCGTCTGCCCTTTCCTTCTGTTCCTTCTCCTTTTTCTTTTTATCACCTATGACTACGCCAACTGCTCCCATTACTCCCAGGAACATGAAAATAAGTGGCGTACCCGAAGACTCAGGCAATGTGTAGGTGATATCCTTCCCGTCAACTTCTTTAGGAAGTGTGAAGCTGTCCTTCTCCGCCTCCTCTCCCTGGGCAAGATTTACCGCTTCCATAAGTTTTGCTTTTTCCTTTTCCCCTTCGGAAAGTACCGGCGCAGTTACGGTTATATCCAGGGTCTTTTCCCTCTCCTCTTCTCCAAGTCTCAGCTTTGCCAGAAGGGTTACCGACTTTTTCTCATCCTCCCCCAGATCTGTGTTAAAGACTTCTCCGTCGTATCCTAAAGTCTGGAAGTCCGAGGACATCCACTCCGCTGATACGCCGTACTCCGTAAGGGAACTTTTCAGGTTCAGCTTATGCTTTACATCGGAAAGGGATGTGTTGTCTCCTTTTATGAGTTCCTCTAACTTCTCCGCCGTCTCATCCAGTATCTTTCCCGCTTCTTCCTTTGAGTAGGACCTGGGATTGATTTTTAAGTTCAGGCGTACCGGGTCTTCCTTGCCCGATTCGTAGGCATCAAGCTCCACCTCTTTTGTCTCCTCAGGCCCGGGTCTTGTGATACCCGTTACCCGGTTGTCCTTCATTTTGGATGAAAGGCTCAACGCCACCGTAAGGAAGATGGAAAGCCCCAGGATCAGTGCCGCTTTTTGCTTCACCGTAAGATTTTTTTTAAGTTTCAGATTGAAATGTCTGTTATTTTTTCCGACCATGTTATCGCTCCTATATAAACCGCCGCACAAAAGCTCATGCAGATGATACCTAAGGGATTTCCGTACATGGGAGCGATAAAGCTCTCCGCTCCCACCTTCAGATACATGACTATAAGCACGGGCATTGCACAAAGAATCTTTTGTTCCAACTTCTTTCCGCTGATAAGGGTATTTATCTCCGTGTTTATCTCCTGCTTTTCCTTCATCTGCTCTGAAGTCTTGCGGATCACCCCTACCAGGTTTCCGCCGGACTTCCTGGCGCAGTTAAAGATCTCCGCAAAATCCCTTATCTCCTCTATGTCGAGCCTTTCAGCCATCTCCGTAAACACCCGGCCGGTGGGCTCATTTCTTTTTATCTTTCCCACCGACCTTCTTAACTCCTTTGTCATGATGGTGTTGCCGTGGAGCCTGCCTGCTTCTTCTGCTGCAAATTCCAGGGAATTCTCCGCGGAGTACCCGGCCTGGAGGGAAAAAGACATGGCAGTGATGGCATCAATGAATTCCTCCCGGATCACCAGCTTCTCTTTTTCCCTTAATATCTTAAAATTCCTTTTGCAAAAAAAGGGCAGATATGCAAGGAACACTATCCCTGCCGCTATTTTCCCGTAGAAGGCAAGCCCCATCATGAAGCAAAATGCCGCTCCCGCAAGAGCTACAAGGATATATCTCCATTTGCTCCTGTCAAAATCCCGCCGCAGAAAGCTTATATTTATTTTTGAGATCTTCTCCCGTCTTTTTAAGACTGCCGATAACCCGTCCATCTTTTTCTCCCTCCTCTTTAAATTCAAACAGTTTCACCAGCTCTATCCTGCCATCCTTCACACCACGCACCTCGGATATCTCAAGGACCCGGCGGCTCCTGTCCCTGAAGCGCCCAAGATGCACCACTATCTCCAGAGCCGCGGATATCTGCTCCCTTATGGCTGCCACGGGTATATCCATCCCCATAAGCACCATTGTCTCAAGGCGTGTCATCATATCTGCCGCAGAATTGGCGTGCCCCGTACTCATACTGCCGTCATGCCCCGTGTTGTAGGCCTGGAGCATGTCTATGGCTTCGGCGCCACGCACCTCTCCCACGATTATCCTGTCCGGCCGCATACGCAGACTTGTCTTTATCAGGTCTCTGATATGTATGGCGTTTTCGTTTTCCACATTCCCCGCACGGGCTTCGAGGCTTACTATGTTGTCCACATTGTGGAGCTTAAGCTCTGCGGAATCCTCGATGGTTATTATCCTCTCATCCCCGGGAATGAACTCGGAGAGCACATTAAGAAATGTTGTCTTGCCGGAGCCGGTACCTCCGCTGATAAAGATGTTGTAGCCTGAGCGCACAGCTTTTTTTAAAAACTCCACCGCCTCATCAGTGACTGACCCCAGCTCCAGCAGGTCCTCTATGGTCAGGGGGTTGTCGTAAAATTTTCTGATGGTGATCACCGGCCCGTTTATTGCCACCGGCGGGAGCACGATGTTTACTCTGGAACCGTCCTCAAGCCTTGTATCAAGGATAGGTGTCTTGGTGTTTACCAGACGGTTGGACCGGGAGGCTATCCTTTCTGCGGTATTCTCCAGTCTTTCCCTGTTCTCAAAAGCGGTCTTTGCCTTTTCAATCCTGCCCCGCCGTTCAAGGAAAATCTCTCCTGCGCCGTTAACCATGATCTCCGTCACGGAATCATCCGACAGGAATTCTTCTAAAATGTCAAAGCCCCTTATGGAGTTGTAGATGCTTTTTCTTATCCTCTCCTTTTGGGATATGGAGAGCTTCTTTCCCTCCGTCTCCCGGGTTATCCATTTATCGATCACCTCATATATCCTGTCCTCCGTCACATCCCGCTCATCCAGCTCATCGCATACGCCCTGCCGGATATGACGGATCATTTCATCCGGTTCATCCATTTTACGGAATTCATCTCCCATTCCAACTCTCCTGTATACCCCTCCAGATCTTCTGCTACATTTACCCTGTGCATCTTCTCCAGCAGATTGGTCCTGCCGGAATGCCACAGGAAATTTTCAAGACCGTTCATCTGCCTCTCAACAGAAGGACGGCACACCGCCTCCGTCTCATCGCAGTACAGGTCCATATCCCAGTCCCTTGTGATAAGTCTTCCCATGTCAAGGATCACCATGTCATAACCGCATTCGTTTATAAGAGCCTCGGTAAACCGGCGCATATCCTCGGGTGTGCGGTTTAAGATATCTTCCGGGCAGACCGCAGGCCCAAGGTACTCGAAGCCTGCCCCTTTCCCCGTCCTTTCGGTAATATCAACTCCTTTAAAGGTAGATTTCTTCCTGAACTCATACACGGCGTCGGAAAAGCTCATAGCATCCTCTCCGGAAAATGACGGGAACTCATCAAGGTTTATGTATAAAACCTTGTGGTCTCTTCCCAGCTTCCCGGCTTTTGTGAGGGCATAGGCTGTCTTTATCCCTGTCTCGCAAAAAGAAAACACACCTATGACCTTCTCGCGGCCTTTGCCGGGAGACTTCAAGACCAGGTTTCCCACTTCTCCCAAAGTCCCCAGTATCACACTCACCCCGCTGTATCTGGACACGGTACCTGCGGTCTTTTCCTCACCCAGTACACTCACCTGTCCGTGATAGATGCTTTTTATATCATCCCCGAAAAATGTCTCGGAAATGATAAGCCCGTCCGGAGGGTCGCTCTTTAATGCCTTCAGGGCCTTGTTCCTGTCGGAAAAAGCCTTTACGCTGCAGGCAAATCTGTCTCCACCTCCCACCGCTGCGCCCATGCGTTTTAAGAAAAACTCATCCTCGTCAACGATCATAATATTCGGATTTCTCCCCATAAAATCTCCTTTCCTGCCTCTTTTCAAGTCTTTTTAAGAATTTGGAATAATTGAATTGATACAATTCATTAAGAATAAAAATTATTTTTCGAAAAATATATCGGTATTTTAACGGTTTATATATTATTTGTCAATACGGTTCTCGGAATTTTTTTGCTTTTTTTGACAAATTTCGTAACTGTAACTATATTACTGTTAACGGTATAAAAACACTGTATTTAAGAAAGGATCATTGAATATGTTATCAGCCGTTCTGTCAAAAAAAACCTGCGCCGAATGCAGGTTCTGCTGTTCATTCAGACGAAAGAGTCTGTGGGAGACACCTCTCTTGTCTGAAGAGTTTATGAAGATGCACACTGTTTCCGTAAACGGAGAACCTGTTGCATACCGGAACTATTCAGATAAAGGCCTTATTTACGGTCAGACCGATCTGACGAAATTTTATAAAACAGACGATCCGGAGGAAGAAGTGACCTGCCCTTTCCTTGATCCGGAAAAAGGCTGCTCCCTGCCAGAGGATGAAAAACCATTCGACTGTAAAATATGGCCACTGCGATATATGCGTATGCCGGAGAGGGACTGCAAAGTCTGCCTCACCCCCACCTGCCCCGCAATAAATAAAATTGATGTGTCCGTAATGGAAGATCTGGTCAGAAACGGGTTGGGGGATAAGATACGGGAATACGCTGATACTCATCCTTATATCATTAAAGATTATAGGGACGGTTTTATAGTTCTTGAAAGATAATTTTTAAATAAAAAAGCAAGATCTTCATAACCGTATTCTACAATCTGCAAAGGCAAACCACATCCCCTTAATAGTCCGTCGCATAACACCTTACAGCCACTCTCGCTCTCCCACTGTAATCACAGGTAAAAAGCGTCAGGCTCCAGCTTCCCGTATCCATTCGCTCGATCTCTGTGGGGCGCATGGTCTCCACATCTCCTATCTCGTATTCGAAGACGTTCTCATCCATATCAGTAAATATAACCTTTGACTTATAATCAGCTCCCACAAGTCTGCCGAAATGTGCGCTGTAATTGTGTCCTGCTATTATGAAATGATCTCTGTAAGGAGTGGTGTCCTCATAACGGCAGGGAGATATCTTAAGATTGCGGTCTGTACAGTCCGCAATGATAGGAAGTTTCAGATCAAGTGAGGGTATCTCAAGATTTCCCACATATGGAACTCCGTCGATCCACACCACCTTCATGGGTACATCAGGATTGATAAGATAACTGTTATCCTTGTCATCCCCGCTTATCTGTTCTTCTACCTTAGCCGATATCTCCGCCGCATTCTTTTTAGCCGTGAATTCCGTGTAAAAATTAGATGCAGTAATAGCACCTGCTATACACAGACATGCAGCTCCTATGATTATAAGCCAGGTAAAAACTTTGCTTCTATTCTTCCTTTTTTTAGGTTTTTCCTGTTTTTCCACGTTTTCCCTCTTTTTTTATTGCTTTTTTCTCTGCTCTTTCTTTTTTCTTTTTCTTTCGACCTTTTCTTCCCTGCATCATTACCCATATGAAAAGGGCTACAAGGCCGGGAACAGCCAGTATCGGCGCTACGATAAGCGGGTCGATGACTGTGGCATCCGCACGGGCGTTAAAGTTGAATCCGGGGTCATTCGGTATCCTGTGACCTCTCACCAGCAAACGATGGGAGTTAACGCCGTAAGGCGTACAGGTTACAAGTGTGCACAGATCTTTTCCGCTCTGCAGATACAGATCCTTTACCTCTTCAGGCAGTACCACCAGGATCTGGTCGACTTCGTAAGTAAGGTTATCGTTCAATGTGGTAAGCATGAACGTGTCACCGATATTGAGCCTGTCTATACTCGTAAGAAGCTTGGCACTGGGCAGACCACGGTGACCCGATATTACGCAGTGGGTGTCCTCGCCACCCACAGGAAACGAAGACCACTCCAAATGTCCGATGGCCACCTGGAGATTGGCTTCATCGGTACCATGGTAAATAGGCAGCTTAACCCTTATCTTCTGGATCGTCACATATCCCATGATACCGGTACCTGTAACATCCAGGATACTGTTGTATTCCGCCATCTCTGAATCCGTCAGGGTGTAAGGACCCGTGTAATTGGCAGCCAGTTTTTTGTTCCATTCAACTGCCTCATTCCACAATTTCTCATACTCTTCACGACTCAGGTTATCAACCGTCTCCTGATAAGACGCGATAGCCCTTGACTGATGGAAAGAGTTCCAGTAATCCGCCACAGATGGATACAGCAAAAGTCCCAGACCTCCTGCCATAACTACTATGAGAATTATGGTCAATATGGGATTTCCCTTTTTCTTCTTTTTTCTCTTTTTCCCTGAACCGGAAGACTTCGGTTTAGTCTCCGGTTTCTTTTCGCTCGTGTTCTGAACTTTCTTTGAACGCTTGCTTTTTTTCACCTTGCTGACCCTCTTTTTTTAGTTTCACGGCCTATTTACCTCATTATATTATTATCCTTTTTTGTGACTAAAGTGTCAAGACATTTATATCGAATTGTTTTTGTTTGAGATGTTTTCACAAAAAAATATAAAACTGATAGATAACAGCTCCCATGTCTGCCTTCAAACACGGGAGCCGTCATCAGCGCTTTTTTGCATTTTATCATAAACATAGGTGTATTTCCGAAAAGCAGCTTTTCCTTATCGTTATAACAGTCTGCATTGTCAGACCAATGTGCGTTTATCTGTGCCTGTGATCTCATTTAAACTCCTCCTGTTGCATGATCCTCTATCTTTTTTGCCGCCTTTTTCCATATGATAAAATACCACACCGCTGCGATCCCCCAGGTAATGGGATATATGGCTGCAACGTTCAGTATGCCGAGTATCCCTGCAGCCCGGTACACCGCCAGCATCCCGGCACGCATCCCCGCAAAGCAGACAATGGATACTATCATGGCACTCTTTGTCTTTCCCAGGCTTCTTGCCGCATTGGAATAAACCTCAAGAAAAGCGTAAATAAGATAGAAAGGTGTGGTAAGCCTTGTCATCTGAACTCCAAGTTCTATGACCTCCTGCTGGGGTGAAAATATCCCGTAAAAGAACCCGCAGAATATAAACAGCGCCACCTCTATCACCGCCACAAGCGGCAGGGAGATCTTTAATGTGGCTTTTATGGCAAGCTTTATCCGGTCATACTTCTGGGCTCCCAGGTTCTGCCCCACCATGAACAGCACTGCCTGCCCGAAGGAAATGATCGGGTAATAAAGAAACAGCTCTATCTTGTAATAGTCCGTAAATGCGGCAATAGCATCAACTCCCAGGATATTGATATTTGCCTGGACAAATACGTTGGACAGGGTCATCATCATATTCTGGATGCCCACGGGAAGCCCCAGGGCAAAGATAGCCTGCACCATACCCTTTATGGATGCGGGCACGTCGTAGTCATCCTTTTTCCATTCTTTAAGATCTCCCATTTCACGGTGGGTCTCAAAATGCTTTTTCTTATCCCTGAGATAATATACATAAGTCGCAACAGCAGAAAACGTCTGAGCAATTACACTTGCCGCCGCCACCCCTAGTATCCCGTCATGCCATGATGTGATAAAGAGCCAGTCCAAAATCACATTTATACCCCCTCCTATAGTCTGGAAGATCATGGGACTTCGGGAATTACCTGCGGCTCTGAGCACCCCTGCGGACATATTAAAAAGCATCATGGGAATTATACTTAGAAAATAAATGCGGATATATGAAGATGCCATAGCAAGAATATCATCGGGAGTCTGCATAAGACTTAGTGCCACAGGCGCAAAAATAAGACCCAGGACAGTGAGCGCTCCTCCTACCGATATTGAGAGAAGCATGACAAGCCTTCCGAGTCTGTCCTGAGCCTTAAAATCATGGGCACCGTATGCCTTTGAAAAAAGTATGCCCATACCAACGGATAATCCGCCGAAAAGTCCTATTGCAAGAGTAATAAGCATCGAACTTGCCCCGATGGCAGCCGATGCTTCTTTGCCGATATAATTTCCCGAAAATATAAGATCTGCCGAGTTGTACATCTGCTGAAAAAGATACGCCAGCATCAAAGGTATCACGAAACGTATTATCTTTTTCTCAAATCTGCCTTCGGTAAAATTTATGGTATTTTGTTTTTTTAGCATAGGTTTGTTACACTTTTAAAACCGAAGATAGTAATTCTTTTGTATATTCTTCTTTTGGATCTTCTATCAATCTCCGGGTTTCTCCCTCTTCCACACATTTTCCTTTTCTGAATACCATTATACGGTCACAGAGACTGCTGGTTACTGCAAGGTCGTGAGATACAAATATCATGGAAATGCCTTTTTCCTTCAGTTTGGATAAATGACCTACGATTATAGCCTGGGCCGATACATCCAATGCGCTGGTGGCTTCATCACAAAGGAGCACCTCCGGCTCTATGGCAAGCGCTCTGACAATAGCCATCCTCTGGCACTGACCTCCGCTTATCTGGTTCGGTCTTTTATCAAGAAGCTCTTTGTCCAGCCCCATCTGCCCCAAAAGTTCTTCGATCTTTGCCAATTTATCCTCCGCAGGCATGATCGGATAAATTTCTTTGTAGATATTAGTCATCTTCAAATGAGGATCAAAAGAACCTAACGGATCCTGAAAAACCATCTGCATTTTTTTACACATCTGCTGTGGCTTGGATCCGGTATACTCCTCCCCCTTAAAAAAAAGATTCCCTGATGTGAGCTTATCAAGGCAGGCAATGTGGCGCAAAATAGTACTCTTACCACTTCCGCTTTCCCCTACGATCCCCAGAAACTCACCTTTCTTTAATACAAGACTGATATCATCAAGAGCTTTTAACTCTTTTCCGTGCTTTTTATATATGCGAACCGCATTTTTTACTTCAAGAATCGTCTCTTCCATAAAACTTTAGTCTCTCTTAAAACATGTGGCACAATGATCTTTGCAAATCTCTTTGAGAGTATAGGGATCATTGCCACAGATACAATCTCCTTCCTTGCAGATCGGACACCTCTCTGAAAATGCACATTTTTCCATATCTGCTCCGTTCAAAGGCGGTTGCCCCTCAAGGCCCTTAGGCAGCTTAAAGTCAAACGTAGGAATCGCTCCTATAAGCGCCTTTGTATAAGGATGTGCAGGGGAATGAAGTACCTGATGAGTCTTTCCATACTCCACAAGATGACCTGCGTACATAACTCCCACCTTATCCGCCATCATAGACGGAATGCCGGGATTATGAGTAACAAGAAGAATGGTAGTGCTTAAGATTTCCCTCATCTTCATAAGCTGCTCCATTGCCATTTTTTGTGTAGTAACATCTAATGCAGATGTAGGCTCATCACATAAAAGAAGCTCAGGACCAAGAATCATAGTCATGGCAATCGCTATACGCTGGATCATTCCGCCACTCATCTCGTACGGACGGCTCTTTATTATCCTTTCCGCATCAGGGAGATTGAGCTGTGCAAAAGTCTCCTTTACTTTTTCGAAATCATATTCCATGTCATGACTGTAAAGAGCCTCCTTAAACTGGGCTTCAAATGTACGCAGAGGATTGAAAGCCCCCCCGAGATGCTGGAGCACCATGCCTATGTTCTTACCCGCCATACTCCTTATCTCTTTGTCCGAAAAAGAAGTTATATCTTTTCCTTCAAATATGATCTTTCCTTTTGTTATCACCGTTTCAAGCTCGGGAATATTCATTATAGCCTTCAGAAGAGTAGACTTTCCGCATCCGCTCTCACCCAGAAAGCATACTATCTCTCCCTTGGTAACGGTGAAATTCACCCCTGAGATCATATTTCCTTTTCCGTAGGATACACTTAAGTCTTCTACACGGAGTATCTCATCTGCCATTGCCACGCACCTCCGTCATATCCCGTACAGCATCTCCAAAAAAGTTGAAGATCAGTATGGTAATAAGCATCGCTATGGAAGGACCTATTACCGCCCATGGAGTAAGCTGGAAATACCCCCTGGCTTCGTTTATCATGGATCCCCACTCTGCTGCAGGAGGTATTACCCCCAGTCCCAAAAAGGAAAGACCTGATATATAGATCATGGTTGTTCCTATCTGAGTACAGGCTGTAGCGATAAGAGGTCTGAAGATATTGGGCAGGATATGACGGAACATTATCCTCATATTACTTACACCGCTTAACTTCAGGGCCGCTATAAAGGTCTCGTTTTTTATGCTGTAGGTCTGACCTCTGGCAAGTCGCGCATACAGAGTCCAACTGGTGATACCTATGGCGATCAGGGCATTGGTAAGATTCCCACCCAGTACACCCGCCACCGCTATGGCCAGCACCATTTGCGGAAAGGCAAGAAGCGCATCAGTGATACGCATGATGATTGTATCCACGATACCTCCGAAATATCCGCAGAACATCCCTATGATGGTTCCTGCTCCGAATGACACAGCCACAAGAAAGATACTTGAGAAGATGGATGTAAAAGCCCCTGCCAGGACGCGGGAAAAAACACAACGTCCCAGGCTGTCCGTCCCAAAGGGGAACTGACCTCCCGGACCCTGTCTCATATTCGCCGAACTGGTGGCATACGGGTCATTAGGCTCTATAAGAGGCGCAATAAGGCTTATCACGATAAGCGCCGCAACAAGAGCCGAAAATATAATAAGCCTTACCTTTACAGCCTTATAATTTAATTTTTTAGCCTTTGTCTTTCTCTTAAAACTTTTCATCTTGTTAATTTACTTCTCGTAATCAATCCGCGGATCTATAACTCTGTATAAGATATCGGTGGCAAGGTTTATAAGTACATATATGACTGCCATGATCAGAACAAATCCCTGAATCACCGGATAATCCCTGGCAGTTATGGAATCCATCACCAGTTTACCGACTCCCGGCCACCGGAATATACTCTCGATGACCACGCTTCCCCCCATAAGGGTACCTATGGCAAGACCTGTTATGGTGATAATAGCTGCCGAGGAATTGTGAAGGACATTCCCGAAGATGATTTTTTTCTCTTTTACTCCTCGTACTCTAAGTCCGGTTATATAATCCTTTTCCAGCTGCTCTATAACCTCGCCCCTGAACTGCTTTATGAACCTTCCGCACATGGGTATGGCAAGGGACAGGGTCGGCAGTATAAGACCCGTAAAGGAATTGTTGGCAATTACCGGCAGGAAACTGTTCTGAATACAAAAAAAGAATATAAGTAGTACCGCTATAAGGAAGTTGGGCAGGGCATTCCCTATAAAAGAGAATATCTGCACTATGATATCAAGCACAGAATTGCTGTATACCGCCGACAATATACCAAGTGGCAGGCTTATGGCCAGGGCCACCGCCAGTGCTGACATAGCCAGCGGAACCGTATAAGCCATTCCCTCTCCCAGCTTGGTTATTACCGGACGGTTATCTACATAGGATGTGCCCAGATTCCCTGTGCACACCCCACCCAGCCACGAAAAATAGCGGACCGCGAATGGCTGATTCAGCCCCATCTTTTCGCGTTCCGCCTCTAAAACTTCCGGGTTTACTGCTTCCCCCTGGGCAGAAAGCTTTCTCTCTGCAGGGTCTCCCGGAGCTATATACATAAGGGCAAATGTCATAAAACTTACAGCAAACAGCACAAATACCAGCTGTAGTAATCTCTTGCCTATGAATTTGCCCATATTTTCAGTACCTCGTTAATAATATCAGAATGATGTATTTGAATAAACTCCGTAGAAATCGTACGGATTATCAGCTGAAATACCTGTAATGCCCGGCTTAGCAACTGTTGTCTTGTTGAAGAGTCCTACATATCCCATATAAGCATCATCTACAGCAATCTGAACGATCTGGTTTGCAAGATCTGCTCTCTTAGCAACATCCTCTTCTGACTTAAGCTGGTCGATAAGCTTCTGGCACTCCTCGTTCTTGAATCCGCCGGCATTGTAATATCCGCCGTCTGCAAGAGTGTTGTTGATGAAGTAGTAAGGATCTCCAAACTTGTCTGTGATCATGCAGTAAAGAGCGATATCATAATCACCTGTTGTAACGTATCCTTCTGTATCCTCTTCTGCCTTAAGTGTAGTATTGATACCTGCGGCCTTAAGCTGCTCCTGCATAAGAGTTGCAACCTTGTCAAGTTCCCTTGCCTCATAGTACTTAACGGTAAGATTAACTTCTTTTCCATCCTTCTCATAGATACCGTTACCGTTCAATGTATAGCCGTCATCCTCCATAAGTTTCTTTGCAGTCTCCAGGTCAACCTTTGCAGGGGCAGCCACTTTGCCGTAAGCTGCGCTTGGATTGAACGGTCCGTCTGATGCAGATGTACTTCCCTCAAGGAACTTAGCGATAGCCTCTTTATCTACGATAGAGTTTATAGCCTTTCTTACATTTATGCTGATGTTGTTCTCATTTAAGAAATAGAACTGAGATCTCTCACCGGGAATACTTGTAAGGGTATATTTATCAGGCTCTTTCTGATAGATAGCAATAGCATCGGCACTTACACTGTTGTACCAGTCGATCTCGCCATTCTGCATAGCCATAAGCTTGGAGCTGTCATCCATCATGTAAAGGAAATCGATCTTGTCAAGGACTACATCTCCATTCCAGTAGTTCTCATTCTTTTTAACAGAAACATCTCCGCCCGGAGTGAACTTATCTATTACGAATGGACCTGTAAATATCGGTGCATTTACAAAGTCTGTTGTAGCATCAAGATCCATGATACCCATCTCCGGGCTTGAAAGCTCGTTCTTCAATGTAGGATACGGATCTTTTGTATCTATGGTAAGTGTAGTATCATCTACTGCTTTAATCTCAAAGTCTGCATATGCTTTGAACTTGCCGCTCTCGGCACCTACACGCTGAAGATTCCTTGCCACCATGTCAGCGGTAAGCTTTGTGCCGTTTGAAAATGCTGCTTTATCGTTTAACTTGATGGTCCAAAGTGTTCCTTCATTCTCAGCAGACTCTGCAAGAAGCGGTACAACCTTTGAATCATCGTCCACTCTGAAAAGTGTCTCTGACATACCCTCTATCTGAGTATACCATCCAAACGACTCCTTATGACAGTCAAGGCTGTCATTTGAAAACGAAATGGCTACCTTCATCTCCTTCTTTGATGTATCCTGTGAAGCTGCTGTCGTATCACCGCCGGCTGTCGTGGTCTCTTCTCCGCCACCACCTGAACATGCTGCTAAACTCATAGCTGACATGGCAGCTACAGCACCAAACATTAAACCTTTTGTGATTTTTCTCATTTTTTTCTCCTTTTTTGCTGCATTTGTCTTTACCAACGTAAATATTATACAACTGCTGTAATTTAAAAGAAACCCCCCACCCCCCATATAAAAAGCAGGTGAACACTTGCTTTTTTTATGGGGGGCGGGGGGTTTTCGATATACTTATCGTATGTTTTATTTACATGCTTCTATCATAAACATGGGAGTGGATGAATAGTTGATTTTTTCCGCTTCATCCCACACTATATCACTAAGGTTATAATCAATACTTATCTCATCAAAGCCTAACTGCTTTAATACTTCGCAATCCCACTGAGGTCTGTCAAGGGACGAGCAGGGAACCTGCATCGCTATTTTTTCCATCCACTTGGAATCCACTCCCTTGTCATTTTCCCTGTTTCTTGCTTTTTTAATCTTAACATTCAGCTTATCTGCTTCCCGTTCCTTTTTCTTGGTATCATCATAGAGAAATCTGTACCAGTTAGCATCAAAGTTGAGCATCTTACCGCCCTTCTTCAAAACCCTCTGCCACTCTCTATAGGCTATACCGGGATATTCCAGATTCCATGTGAGATTTCTTGAAAGAACTATATCAAATGTCTCGCTTTCAAAATCAAGATCCTTTGCATCCATCCTTGCAAATGTAATGCTGCTGTTCAACTCTCCCGCATTCTCCTTTGCCTGCGCAAGCATCTCCGGAGTGTAATCAACGGCGTTTACATGATAGCCTTCCTCCGCGAGGATGATAGGAAAAAATCCAGGACCTGTCCCCACATCAAGTATCCTAATCTCATCCTTCTGCCTGTCGGGCATATGTCTGCATACTATGTCTTTCCAGACCTGTCTCTGCACCCCTGCAAGCTCTTCTTTGTTCCAGTCGGAGTAACCCTCCGCCCTGTTGGTCCAGTAATCTTTTATCTCTCCCAAAAGCTGACTCATGATACACCTCCAAGTATTCAAAAACTTGCCTATACACGATCATTTTATCAAAGCCCGCTTTTCTCTATAACCCCCTGGGGGGGATATGGGATTTCAAAAAATCAACTTACAGGGGAGCGGTGATATGGCTGAAAGAAAAAACAGCCACACTGTCTCTTCCCCGTATCACCTTACAGCTTCTTTATCCTCTCCAACGCCTCTTTCGTGTTCTCATGAGTTCCGAAAGCGGTCAGCCTGAAGTATCCTTCACCGCTTGGTCCGAATCCGGATCCGGGAGTACCCACTACATTTGCCTCTGTAAGGAGCTTATCAAAGAATTCCCAGGATTCCATATCATCCGGTGTCTTCATCCAGATATAAGGTGCATCCACTCCTCCGGCTACGGTATAGCCCATGCCATCAAGAGTCTCTCTTATCAGCTTGGCGTTTTCCATGTAATATGCCACAAGCTCTTTTATTTCCTTTTTACCCTGCTCGGAGTAAACTGCCTCGCCCGCTCTCTGGATAATGTATGGTGCTCCGTTAAACTTGGTCCCCTGACGTCTCGCCCAGAGGTCCTTTAACTTCACATGACCGAACTCAAGCTCCTTGGGAATCACTGTGAATCCCAGTCTTGTTCCCGTAAAGCCCGCATTTTTTGAAAATGATCTAATCTCAATGGCACAGGTCTTTGCCCCGTCACACTCAAAGATGGAATGTGCCACGTTATCAGAAGATATATATGCTTCATACGCCGCATCGTAGATGATAAGGGCTCCTATGGTATTTGCATAATCAACCCACTCCTGAAGCTCCGACTTAGGTATGGTGGAGCCTGTAGGGTTATTGGGGAAACAAAGATAGATAACGTCAGGCCTCTCACCGGGAAGCTGGGGTGCAAAACAGTTCTCTTCAGTACATGGCATGTAGATCAGGTCGTTCCATTTTTCCTCAATGGCATCATAAAAACCCGTACGGCCGGCAAGGGCGTTACTGTCAACATACACGGGATACACCGGATCCGTAACCGCGATCTTTGCATCGTGGCAGAAAAGCTCCTGGATATTGCCGGAGTCCGACTTTGCCCCGTCACCCACAAATATCTCGTCAACAGAAAGTTCAACCCCTCTCGGTGCATAATCCTCTTTTACAATAGCCTCACGCAGGAAGAGATATCCCTGGTCCGGAGCATATCCCCTGAATGTGGAGGCATCCGCCATCTCGTCAACCGCATTATGCAGTGCCGTTATTACGGCAGGAGGGAGGGGCCTGGTAACGTCCCCGATACCCAGACTGATTATGCTTTTGTCTGGATTGTTCTCTTTATATTCATTCACTTTTTTAGCGATGGTGGAAAAAAGATAATTGCCGGGTAATCTCTGAAAGTTGTTATTTATAAAAAACATACATGCCTCCTTACTTGTCCGTGTCAGCTTCTGTCTCTATTTTTCTTATCTCTTTTGTGTTTATCTCTTTTAAGATGTCTTTGATAAAGTCATCCGTGTTTACGGCACCCTCTTCACCTTTGTAACGGCTTCGGACAGAAACGGTGCCATCGGCTTCTTCCTTTTCACCTACTATAAGCATGTAAGGAATTCTTTCCAGTCTGGCTTCCCTTATCTTATAGCCGATCTTCTCGGCTCTTTCGTCCACGCTGCAAAGTATTCCCGCCGCCTTCAGCTTGTCTCCCACGCTCTGTGCATAATCCATGTATTTGTCAGATATGGGAAGCACCCTTACCTGCTCGGGACACAGCCAGGTGGGAAGGTTTCCGGCATACTTTTCTATAAGCCATGCAAGGGTCCTCTCGTAGCATCCCATGGAAGTCCTGTGGATGATATAAGGACGCTGCTTCTTTCCTTCCTCGTCTATGTAGTACATATCGAAGTTCTCGGCATTCTCGCAGTCAAGCTGGATAGTGACCATGGTATCTTCCTTGCCGTAGACATTTCTTGCCTGGATATCGATCTTGGGACCGTAGAATGCCGCCTCACCCTCTGCTTCCGTAAATGGAAGGTTCTTTTCGGAGAGTACACGGCGCAAGGCATCCTGGGTGGAGTTCCAGTACTCATCATCGCCCTGGTACTTGTCCTTGTTTTCCGGATCCCATTTGGAAAGTCTGTAGGTCACATCCTTTTCAAGTCCCAGCACCCCCAGCACATAGGTTGAAAGATCGATACATCTTTCCAGCTCTTCTATGGCCTGGTCTGGTCTTACTATAAGATGCGCCTCGGTAATGGTAAACTGACGCACTCTGGTGAGGCCGTGCATCTCTCCCGAATCCTCTCCCCTGAAAAGAGTGGACGTCTCACTCATCCTGTAGGGAAGATCCTTGTAGGAATGCTGGGAATTCTTATATACAAAATACTGGAAAGGACAGGTCATGGGACGAAGGGCAAATACTTCTTTGTCCTTTTCCTCATCACCAAGCACGAACATATCGTCCTTGTAGTGCTGCCAGTGTCCTGATATCTTATAAAGATCGCTCTTTGCCATAAGGGGAGTCTTGGTCCTGACATACCCCCACTCAAAATCCTCAAGGTCTTCTATCCATCTCTGAAGGGTCATAATGATCCTTGTACCCTTCGGGGTAAAAAGGGGAAGTCCCTGACCGATAACATCCACTGTGGTAAATATACCCAGCTCGCGGCCAAGCTTATTGTGATCCCGCATCTTTGCTTCTTCAAGTCTCTTCAGATGCTCTTTAAGATCATCCTTGTTATCATAAGCCACACCGTATATCCTCTGGAGCCTTGCTTTGTTTGCATCACCTCTCCAGTAGGCCATGGAAGAAGAAATAAGCTTGAATGCCTTTACTCCTTTGGTGCGCATGATATGCGGTCCGGCGCAAAGATCCACAAACTCTCCCTGCTCATAAAAGCTTATCTCCTCATCCTCGGGCAGTGCTTCTATAAGTTCCACCTTATAAGGCTCGTCCTTTTCTTTCATAAGAGCAATGGCCTCGTCTCTGGGCAAAGTGAATCTCTTTATCTCAAGATCTTCTTTTATGATTTTTTTCATCTCCTCCTCAAGAGCGTCCAGATCTTCTCTTGTAAAAGGCTCCCTGTCAAAATCATAATAAAATCCCTCGTCTATAAAAGGACCTATAGTAACCTTTGCCTCCGGGTAAAGTCTTTTTACCGCCTGGGCAAGTATGTGGGATGCCGTGTGGCGAAGCGCACCCAGACCATACGGGTCTTTTGCCGTAAGGATATTCAGCTCGCAGTCCTCATTAAGCGGCGTGCGAAGATCCACCGGTTTCCCGTTCACCTCACCGGCACAGGCGACCCTTGCAAGGCCTTCGCTTATGTCGGCGGCTATCTCAATAACCGTCATCCCTTCTTTGTATTCTTTTTTAGAACCGTCTTTTAATGTGATAAGCATATTTAAAACCCCTTTTTAATTCACATTCCTGTCGTATATGATCTTCATTCCTTTTATGAGAAGATTCCTGTCTGTAATAATGTCCGTTTCACATTTTGGGATTATCTCTCCGGAGAGCCCGCCCGTTGCCACGGTCACGGTATCCTCCGGCAGTCCCAGCTCTTTTTTAAATTTAAGGATCATACCGTCAATGCAGGCTGCATTTCCGTAGATCGCACCGCTCCTTAAGGCGTCTATTGTGTTCTTTCCTACGACTTTTGGAGGTGCATCAAGACTTACATGAAGAAGCTGTGCCGTCTTTGATACCAGGGCCTCCTGGGACACCTGGACACCGGGCATGATCACGCCTCCGATATAGGCACCGTCCTCGTTTACCACGGTGATGGTAGTAGCAGTACCTACATCTACGATGATAGTGGGCTTCCCGTACTCGTGGGACGCAGCAACAGCTGCCACTATAAGGTCGCTTCCCACTGTCCTGGGATCGTCCATAAGTATGGGAAGTCCGGTCTTTACTCCCGGCCCCACCACGATAGGCTCAATACCTGTTATCATCTTAGCTGCCGCCTTAATGACATTGGTAAGGGGAGGCACAACGGAGGAGATGATGACACCTTTTATGTCATCTATACTCACGCCGTTTAGCTCGATCATGGACTTTATGACCATGGCGTGCTCTATCTTTGTCTTATCAGAGCGTGTGGCTACCCTTTCTTCAAAGTGTATCTTTTCATCGTCGATACAGCCCATTACTATGGTGGAGTTGCCGATGTCTATGGCAAGGATCATGCCTTTTTCGTTGTCTTTTTGATCAGTCATTCGGTCACCTTTTTTAAAAAAGTTTGCTTCTCTTGATTGTATAAAAAAAAGCGCTTTAATTCAAGCGCTTAATCATCTGTCGTTTTTGCTTTTTTGAACAAGATGAGTATTCAAAGTGAACACGCCATCACCAGTACTTCTTAATAAGCGTGTTCATATCAACCTTTCCGTTGATTCCTTTTACCGTACCTGTCTCTGAATACTGCCACAGGTTCCAGTCCGTATTGGGTGATTTGAGCCCGTCGGGATTAGAGTTCGGATTGGTGTAATAGTATGCTCCCCAGAGAACATCAGGAAGTTCGTTTTTATATAATACGTTGTTAAAATAGTTGGCATTAGCATAAACGCCCACTTTATAACCTGATGCTTTCAGACTGTTTGCCATTCTCTTTGTAAGGTTCGTGATCTTTCTTCTTGCGGGATCTTTATAAATATTGCCAAAGGCTTTTTCATAAACTGCTGTATCTTCAATGTCTATGTAAACTCCAAGCTTCGGTTTGTAATTCCCCAGGATCTTCTTCACAAGGGCAACTTCTTTGTCTGCCTCTTCATTAGTGGTAGCTATCGAGTAGAAGTACACTCCGTAAGGTATGCCGTTTGCTTCGCAACCTTTAATGTTTTCCACTGTTTTCCATTCCCACTTGCTATTAGATCCGTAAGACGTCCTTATGATCGCAAATCCTATGCCGTCAGCCTTCACCGCTTTCCAGTTGATATCATCATTCCACTTTGATACATCGATCCCGATCATGGGAGTCTGTCCGTTGGAATTGAAGTAGTACTTACGGTTGTTCCTGATCATATATCCGCTGGTCTTTGTCAACTTGAATTTCTGGGAGTCGCTATTCGTTGACTTGGCAAGCTTTGCAACGCCGGATGACACATCAAGGACATATTTACCGTCAACTGTCTTGAAGGTATAGGCATCCTTACCTGCGGATACGATCTTCCATTTCTGGGTGTCTGCTCCGGTGTATTTCTTTTGCACGATAGCCGTACCCGCAGCAATCTTACCGTTTGCAGTAAGACCGGATCCGTAAATGGTCACGGCAGTCCTTACGCTGTAGACTTCACTGCCGAGATGCTTTATCTGGAACTTCTGGGCAAAGGTGTTGTTGTTTACAAAAGTCTGGACTTTTGCCCCGTCTGCCGTAGATGCACTGTCAATATCAATAACCGTCTTTGAGTTGCTCAACGGAGATATGGTATAACATCCGTCCTTGACACTGCCCTGTTGAGAAGTCGTGCTTCCTGTGCCGGGAGCGCCGGATGTAAGCCAGCCTTTACTGTCAAATACATAAGTCTTCCCGTCGATCTTTTGTGTTCCTGTCACAAGCCAGCCGTTACTTCCGAAGTATGACCAGTGCTCCTTATTGCTCCCGTCAGGATTAGATGATGATCTTATCTTCTGCCAGCCTGTCCTCAGCCAGCCGTCATTTCCGAAATATGACCAGTGGGGTGTCTTTTCTCCGTCTGCTGCAGTCAGATACTGCCAGCCTGTCCTCAGCCAGCCGTTGCTTCCGAAATATGACCAGTGCGGCGTTTTCTCTCCGTCTGCTGCAGTCAGATACTGCCAGCCTGTTCTCAACCAGCCGTTGTTTCCGAAATATGACCAGTGGGATTTATTGTTCCCGTCGGGATTAGTCTTTGTACTCATCACCTGCCAGCCCGTTCTCAGCCAGCCGTTGTTTCCGAAATATGACCAGTGAACCTTATTATTCCCGTCGGGATTAGTCTTTGTTCCCATGGTCTGCCAGCCGTTGCGAAGCGCGCCGTCATTTCCGAAATAAGACCAATGTTCTTTATTTTTCCCGTCAGGATTGCTCTTTGTCCCCATCGCCTGCCAGCCGGTCCTCATCCAGCCATTGGTTCCGAAATATGACCACTGTGATGTTTTCAGTCCGTCCGCTTTTGTCAGATATCTCCAATTCAAGATCCTGTAACCGTTTTTATCGAAAAACTCGTAGTGAGGATTCTTTTCTCCCTCATCCTTAGACATGTAATGAAGACCTGTATACGGTTTTCCGTCTTTTCCGATATACTGGACCATATTTCCCGTTTTAGTCTTTACGGTCACATATCCCTGTGTAGCGGCATTTACCGTACCGCTTCCCAATGCAACAGTTGTCGCGGCTATCCCCGCTGCAAGTACCACACCGGCGACCTTTTTGCATCTTTTCATAATAATAACTCCTTTATGTAAACAGCCAAAATCTTTGCTTTGTCCTCTAAACCCTCATTTTATGCGGGGCTTTTTTGATTGTCAATTTGCAAAGTGCCCAAAATCGGCATTTTTTTAATATTTACCCCTCATTTTCGACATTTATCTTGTCTATCAGCTCCGGAAGATCCGCAATAGTGTCGATCACATGATCTGCCATATCATCAAAATCCTCTTTGTCACTCACACCGCTGAGCACGCCGCATGTCTTTGTTCCGTTCTGCTTACCGAAGAGCATATCATTAAAGGTATCGCCTACTACAAGGATCTCGTCAGCTTTTATACCCGTGATCTCCCTGAATTCTTTTATCATCTCACCGTTTGGCTTGGGCTTTCTCGTACCGTCATCAGCGCCGATATAGTCAAAAAAGTCCATTATATACAGGTCATTCAACATCCTTTCCGCAGATTCCTGGATGTCCGCAGTAGCAAGACCTATATAGAGTCCTTTCTTTTTGAGTCCCCTCATGAGATCAGGCATATCCGTAAATGTCTTGTATATCGGGGTTGAATTCTTGATGGTGTTCTTAAAAAGATCCTTTATCTGCATATAGATGCTGTACATCTCGATAAGAACTCCATGGTCCGTAAGGGCTGCACATATATCATCAGCGATCTCGCCGTAAGATTTGTAAGCAAAGGCTCCCCTTGGGTTAACTTTATCATCTGAAAGCCCGATCCTCTCAAGCAGATCCTTCTGTATAGAACCATCTTCATCAAATATCTCGTTCTGCCTGATAAACTTCGGTATCACCTCTCTTGCCAGCACCGGCCATACCGCAAAAAAGTCTATCAAGGTTCCGTCTTTGTCAAATAGTATTCCTTTTATCATTAAAAACCTCCATTAACACGTACGAAAAATCATTAGAATATTTTAACATATTTTCCATCAAAAAAAAGCCCCACTTAACGGGACTTTTTTCCGACGGAGAAAGAGGGATTTGAAGTTGCCCATCAAGCGGCTGCAAATCGCAGACCCTTCCGGTCTGCTCTTTGGCCGCTTTCTCAAAAGCGCCTCGCTTCTTCGTCCAACGGACGCGCTTCGGCGCTTTTGCCCGCGCCGGTTCCCCGGCGCTCGGGTTTTATTTCACCTTTTTCCGTCAAAAAAATAACCCCGCAAAACGGGGTTATTTTTCCGACGGAGAAAGAGGGATTTGAACGAAATAACAACTCATCGTTCAGAACTTATAATCCTCTATAACCCGCATAAAATCTGAATAAAAACCCATTTAAAATAATTATAGAAAGGAACGACTTTACTTCTGCACGCTTTTTGCACGGTTTTTTTCAAGCCATCCCATTTTTTCGTTCAGTTCGTTATAACATATTAAAGGACAAAAAACAACGACTTCTCATAATCATATGGAAGCCGTTGTTTTCTTTTATCCCGCTGTTATTTGTTTGTTTTCTTCTTCTCTCTTCTTATACTCCTTGCTCCCGTACATCTCCCGTATATCGTCAAGGCTGTAATTCTTGCTATGAAATCTCTTATATGGTTCTGAATGATAGTACCAGCACTTTTTATTATGAGACCACCTCGCGCCCAGGCTCTTTAATTCATCTTTATATGGCTTTGTCTCTCCGCTTATCCACAACCAAGAGCCGCATAATTCAACAATCACATTTTCAAATGTAATTACTCTGTTTATTATGTTCATAAAATCCTCTGCTGTTTCGGTAGTTTCGGAGTTATAAGTCTCCCCCTCTTTGTTTACATGAATGTTCTTTAATCTATCCCAAGCCTTTGAAAACTCTGTTTGCATTGTCTTAAATTCGTTTTCGTTCCCACCATTATCGGGATGCAGTTCTTTGACTAATTTATGATATTCTTTTTTAAGCTCTTCTGCTGTCCTACAACTATTAAAGTATTTCATGATGTTTTTTCCTTTTCGATTAAATCAATTATTTCCGGCATCTGGAGTAGCTGGGGGTGTTTTGTTGTGATATTCAGGTTTGTTCATAGAGTTTCTCCCTTCATCTGATTTTTTATAAAAAATATTTCCGTTTATCTTTTCGTGTATTGGGGTTTGTTTGATTGAAATGTAGCGAAAAGCAAACTAAAAAAAGCAAGGTGGAGACTTGTACTACCTTGCTTTTTTTATGCTTGAGCTATCATTTATGAAAACAAACCACTCACGAAAATATAAACGGAAATATTAAAAAAATCCGATGAGGAGAAACACCATGATCAAACCATCCGGAATATCAGGTCATAAAAAAACAGTCAGAGCTTCCTGACTGTTTTAACTTTTATTTTATTATTGATTTTGCCAGTTTCTGACAGTTTTCATTGACTGCTAATACAAATTCTTTAATAGTATAAATAGGTTCACCATTAACATATTTCTCATAATTATATCTTAGATTAACGAAATCATTTGATACAAATTCTAACATCTTTTCAAAAGATTCAATTTTGATGTAATTATCTTCTATGTCAGTATGCTCCACAGACGAATCTATATTATCTTTAATAATTTTTTTCTCTGAGTCATTCAATTTTTTATACATACTATATATTTCATGACAATGTTTTTCTTTAGATATATTTATGCCCTTTTTCATTAAAATAGCTTTAAGGTAAATTTCAATCGAATATACCAACATCACGCATATCTGGCGAGTAAACCTTCCTCTTTTTAAAAGCTCTTTTACTGCACCGCTCCATTCACCTGCCTCTATCAGTGCAAATTGAGCCGCTTTTTCTAAATCTTCATCCTTTATTTCAAAATGTTTTCTTTTGGCCTCGAAAGCATGTTTTGTTATATCCATTATATAGTTTCTTCTCCCCATCCATCCAATACCTCTTTAACCTGTTCAACTAACTTCTCTTTTTCAGGAATTACATATGTATAGGTTGAAGCAAAAATATTATTTGATAGACCGCCCAAAGCATATTCAGCCGTCACATTGTTCTTATCGGTACAAAGTATGATCCCTATAGGCGGATTATCCCCCTCTTCATTGACCTCAGTCGCATAATAATTCAGATACATATTAAGCTGTCCCACTGCTTCCGGCATTAGTTTTGCTGTTTTTAATTCTATCAGTACATATGCATGAAGTTCCTTGTTGTAAAACACCATATCTACATAATAGTGGGTGTTATTAAGCGTTACCCTTTGCTGGGTTCCCACAAACATAAAACCTCTGCCAAGTTCCAAGAGAAAATCCTCAATCTGTCTCACAAGTGCTTTTTCAAGTTCACTTTCAAGTATTGGCTTTTTATCAGGAATACCAAGAAACTCAAACACATAGGGATCTTTTACAATATCTGCCGGATTTAGAATCTCCTGCCCTTTCTGCGACAGTTCAAGCACTTTTTCTTTATTTGCTTTGCCATCAGAAAGTAATAATCTCTCGTACAACGAAGTAGAAATCTGTCTTTTCAGTTCCCTGACAGACCAAGCGGATCGCTGGCACTCTTTCTCGTAAAACTGTCTTCTGTCTTTATCTGAAATCGTCAACAATTCACAATAATGTGTCCAAGTCAATTTTCCAGTCAGTGACTGGAATTTTGGGTAATCAATATAAAACTGTCGCATATTGTATATGTTTGACAACGAAAAACCTTTACCAAATTCTTTCGTAAGGGTCTTTGATAACTCCTTTAGCGTTCCTTGACCGTATTCAGCCCGCTCACTACTCCCCTGCTCATGCTCAACAATGACACGACCAATATTCCAATACGCCGTCAACAATTCGTTATTTACCTGCACAGCCACATTTTGACGCGCAGAAGTCATTATATCTCTTATTTCCGCAATCATATCTTGTGGGATTGTCATTTCATTGCTCATAATTCTCACCTGTTTTCTTTTGTAAGTTCCTGATACATTTCCATTAAGCGTGCTACTATTTCAGACTCTTCCATATCCGGCTTAAATCCGTATGCCTCCATTACTGCTTTATCGTTTGCGTTGTGAGCTTTAACAAGATCTTCATACAAATACATTTTTTCACCGTACATATCTGCAAGAGAAGCATCTGGATATTTTTCACGAACTTTTAAAATTAGTTGTGCTGTTTCCTCAATCTTTTTCTTTTGTGCATCCGTTGTTGATGCCCATGGGAAATTATTATAAACTATGTTAGCAGAATATCGGTAATCACTTTTTAATCTTCCGCATACGACTCTTGTCCACGCCATATGTGTAGAAGAAGTTAATACCCCAAAATGAAAAAGTGTTGCATCTGGGATTATTTTTACTAAGTTACTACATAATATTGTAGGTTGTAAAAAACCAATGGGTATATATTTTCTTCGTTGTGATGATACTTCTGGTATTACAATATATTCTTTTTCAGGCAAATTTGTATGGTTAAACCTAAGTGGTGTATTTGCAAGTTTCCTTGTGGGAGCACTTGTTGAGTTTAATCTATACTCTCTAACAGCCTCTACTCTTTTTATACACTCTGGCATTTTTTTTAATTCATCAGGCGGACATTCTAATAATAATAAACAATACCGATAATATCTATTTATAAATTCATGTGAACCTATCCATGGGCGAAACCATTTTTCAGACATGGGTTCTTTTTTTATAAAATCATTCTTTTCTTCCTCAGTAAACAAATAGAATCCACCGTCTATCGGTTGATTTCCCATTCCTATTGCTGGTGCTTTAGATATTGGTGTAACTCTGCTTTTTATAAAAATATTGTCACCAGCCATTAAATAACCATTTATATTATTGGTTTTGATGATATTATTTTCATCAAAAATTTGTTTTTTTCTTTTTGTTTTGTCACTACTATATCCAATAATAACACAATGAACATGAGCTGTATCTTTTGCCTCAGAATCCCAAATAAATGTACGATATGCAAAATCAATCACTAAGCCGTCGTTAAATAGAGGTTCCCATAATATAGAAACTGCTTCTCCTTGTGTTAAAGAGTTCGTGCTGACTAAAGCCGCTTTTACTTTTGTTGCTTTCATATAATCAAAAGACTTTTTAAACCAACAACTAACATAATCGAGTTGACCTATATTTTTCCAGCCTGTAAAAATATCATTAACATCTTTTTTTTGTGAAGTATTCATTAATCTCGCACCTGAAAAAGGAGGATTTCCTATTATATAATTCAACTCACTTGCCGAAACAACTGTCTCCCAATCCATTTTGAGTGCATTTCCCTCATATATGTTGTCATACGTTTTCAGCGGGAAAAATTCAAGATTTGTATTTATAACCTCTTCCGTTTCATGCAACATCTGAGCCTCTGCTATCCAAAGTGCAGTCTGTGCAACAGCTACAGCAAAATCATTTATTTCTATACCGTAAAACTGTCCTATTGATACCTTTATAGGATGTTTGGCGTTAAAATCAAAAGTAATTTGCCCCTTGTTCAGTTCATTAATTATCCTGTTTTCAATCTTTCTCAAACAAAGATATGTCTCTGTCAGAAAATTTCCTGACCCGCAAGCAGGATCAAGGAATTTAAGAGACGCCATTTTATTTTGAAGTTTTAACAGGGCATTGTTTTTTGTTTTGGTTACAGAAATGGATAAAGCATCTTCAAGTTCTTTTTTAAGTTCGTCAAGAAATAGAGGGTCTATAACCTTATGTATATTTTCAACAGCCGTATAGTGCATCCCTCCGGCTCGTCTTGTCTCGGGGTTTAAGGTACTTTCAAAAACGGCTCCGAAAATTGTCGGAGATATTTTATTCCAATCAAAGTTTTTTGACTGCTGAACGAGAAGGATGTCGGCTACCTTATCATTGAATACAGGTATCTGTACTTTTTCTTCAAATAAACCTCCATTCACATAAGGAAATGCTTTTAAGTCTTCATCAATATACGGGTCTCTGTCTTTAACGGGGGTGTTTAAAATCTCAAATAACGATTTTAAAGCTGAGTTCATTTTCCCTATGGGATATTGTGCAAGATAGTCATGAAACTCAGAGTTTGTATCTCCGAAAAGTCCGGCATCTTCGGCATAAAGACAAAAAACAATCCTTACACATAGTTTGTTCAACTCTTTAAGTGTATCTTCGCTGTCAGGCTCTATATATAACCCTTTTAATGCGTCATACAATACTCCTGTAAGTTCACCGGCTTTTATGGAAACTTCCTTTTCCTCACTAAGCGGGTCTGTAAGGTCTTCATCCTTTGCTGTCAGAATTTTAAGCCAGTCCATATGCTTATCAAGCTCTGTCAGTTTGACTTTAAACGGTTCAAGGAGGTCTTTACCCGTATTATTCATATCATATATCCAAAACTCTTTGAAATTGCAGGTAATTATCCAACGGGCTTTATCTTCTTTTGCTGAATTATCATCATATGACTTTGCCTGTTCAAAAGGAGTTACAAGTTCCCCGCCTGATTTGGGGTACTTTTTACCAAGGTCTTTTTCACGGGATTTTTGCTCAACAAGAACGGAGTTTTCACTTCCACCATTTATAACAACGTCCTTAAAGTCCGTACTATCCGACTTATGTACACGGACTTCAAATTCAAGGTGGGATATTGCATCCTCATCTCCGCATACATCCTGTAAAAGTTGCATCCAGAACTTCTGCGTGTCGGATTTTTCGTTTCCTTTATCTTTCCATTCAGATATGAAACCTTTTATTCTTTCTTTCTGCTCTTTTTTAGTCATTTTATAGCTCCTTCGGTCTATTATGTAGCATTATATCACATTGATATTTATGTTATCAGTTTTTAACAATTTTATATAATAGACAGTATATAATATGTTTTAAATCATAAATATTATAAAATATTTTTTTTATAATATAATTTCTTGACAATCTAATTTATTTGCGTTATACTGTATAAAAATTGAAATTAAAAGGAGGCATTACTAATGACTTCATTGAAAAGAAGTAAGAAAAACCAGACAATAAGCTTCGAAGATGATATACACGCTCTTTTAAAAAAAGAGGCCGACAAACATTACAACAACAACTTTAGTAGTGCTTTGAATAATATCATTAGATATACTCTGGGACTTGAAGATAAGGTCAAAAAAGAGATTGCTTCATTTGCTAAAGAAAAGTATTTAGAGTATGAGCAAAAAGCCAATGATGAAAAAGGATTTCATAAAGAAACATTTTCAAATTACAGTAAGCAGTATGAAAAGTTCTTTGAAATACTTTTGCCCGCAATGGATATTAAAACGTCTGAGGAAGATGAGAACATGCAAAGAATTGAGATGAAAAATTCTTATCTCATTTGTCCTAAGGATTGGATACAAGTAGTTCCATGTAACGAAAAGCTTCATACCTATGCGTATGTTATCGAATTTTTAAACGGTAAAGAATTTAATTTGCCCCATTTTTTCTTTACTACTCAAGAAGCAGAGTTAAACGATGGTTTACAAAAAAAATATCTTGAACTTGCTGCCTCTAAATCTGAAAAGTATTTTGAGGTTTGGAGTAAATATCCGACTCAACTGTCTTCAGATATAGGTGGTGTTCCAATCCCAGGTTTCTTTGAGATTCCTAAACTGGGAACAACAGATTTTTACCCCTGTGGTGCTATGGTAATAGATAAAGAAAATACAGAGAAAGGAGGTGATTAAAGGTGAAAGACGAAATTCAAATACGTCCTTCAAACAGTCTACCTACTCCTAAAAAACGCTTTTGCAATGCTGTAAAAGACGATTTGGGCGAGATCTATCTCGTAACAAAAGACTGTACAATTAAATTAAATGATTTATTGAACCAAGTTCGTTTTCTACAAAGAAATGATGCATGATTTAGGATACAAAATATAATGAAAGATAAACTACCCTACCAGCCCCGTCAAAGGCGAGGAGCTAACAGCCGGAGTTATCTATAAACCTTAATTGAGGTTATAGATGCTCCGGCTTTTTAAATGTTCACTCCAGCACATCAGCTACGTTGGTGCGTTGGACTGGATGTTTAAAAACATCCTTACATATTGTCGACAAATATGTATGTAAGCCTAATAGAGATAAGGTGATGAGTGTGCTTACACGTATAGTTCTCATGGGAAGGCAACTTGGAGTGTTCTTATTCATAGCGCAACAACAAACAAACGCTAAGAACTTACCTACAGAGCTTAGGGAGAACATTCCTTTAAAGATTATACTTGGTAAATCAGGAAAAGAAACCTACGTCACCGCACTCGGTTTACAGCCTGATGCTGTAAAGCGCAAGTTCAAAGCCGGAGAAGGAGTTCTTGTATATCCGAATATATCAACAGAGGAAAACCCTCTTGTGATGGCTATGCCGAAATTAAGCGACAGTTTATTCTCTGTTTCCGGCATAAAGGACGTTATCCGTCAAGCATCCGTAAACGGCGCTCCCGGAATGTAAATGACGGGAGCGCCACCTAAAAAAGGACTGCTTTATGAATAGCGATACTATTAAGCTGGGAGTAGATGAATTTACTCTTGTGCTTCAATACTCAGTCGATAAGCCGGATATACGAGAATGGGAATACCTATGTGAAGATATAATTTCGGAATTTTTAAATAAATCCTTTATCCCTGATGTTTTTGAATGTGAGCTTGTAAACGCAGATGGTAAAAAACCGGCGGGCTATACGGAATGTCTCACTCTTCCTGATGATAAACCGTTTTATCTTGCAATCGCATGGAACCCTCTAATGCCTACTATGGGCGTTATCCTGAAGTTTAGTGCGTATGCGTGGGCTGAATATCAGCACCGCTTCGAAAAGAAGTACGAGACCAGCATTAATGTGGCAGACTTCTTGCAATTTACGGATTCTGAATTTTATTCCTCACGCTTGTCAAGGATAGATATAACGCTCGATTATTACAATTATTTTGATGAAAGCTTTTTAAGTGAGCTTTATAACAGGATGGTACAAGAAAAGACCATCCAACTCATTGACAAAAATCACCGTGTTAATGTCCACAAATATAATGCCGTTTTAAGTGGCGAGATTATAAATACACTTTATTGCGGGAGCAGAGGAGCTAACACACGTTCATTTCTTCGGATATACAATAAGAAGAGAGAACAAGAGGAAACTTTCGGGTTCAGACTCAATGAAGCCCAAAACCACAACTCTTGGTTCAGGTTCGAGGCATCTTTCAGAAGCATCTATGCTCACGATATAAGCAGACACCTGAAGTTAATCTCTTCACAGGAAGAATATCATAACTACTTAAAAGATGTGTTTCTCGAAAAATATCGTTTCTTTGACAAGAAAAAAGAGGCATATTGCCCGTGGACTGACGCGTTAATTCCTGAGGATACAACTATTCTCCGATGTGAAAGTCCTCGGAACAATTCACTCAAGCAGTCTATTGAAAATCTGTTGAATAACTCTGGTCTGTTCTCCACTGTTGCCAAAGTCGGGCTCATCTTTGGAGAAGAGGCAGAAGATAAGTTCTGGAATTTTCTAAAAAAGGCATATCAGAGAGACAGGTCATATCTGATAAACAAGAAAGAGCTTCAAATCTGGGCGAAGAAAAATAAAGAAATTAGTAGAGATGATTTAGCCGAATATTTTAAATAACAATCTATCACACAGGAAAGGAGTGATGATATTTTGGAAAAATTGAATAAAGAATTATCATCACTTCTTGCTGATTGTGATAATATAGATATTGCAGAAGTATTGTCAGAAATTAAGATGAAGAAAAAACTATCTGAGATACAAAAGCAATATAAAGACAAGATAAAAATAAGAGGTGATGATTGCAGGTTATATGTAAGGATAAAGGACAAGCAGTTTTTCGGTAATACCGCCGAAGAGGTCTTTGAAAAAATATATCAACACCAGTACGGACTAACCACCTACAGTATATATGAGCTGTTCCCCTTGTACTTGGATTACAGAGAACAATATACAGCAGTTAAAAGCCTGACGCTAAAAAAATATGTAAACGACTTTGATAAATATTTTAAACCTTATAAGGAGATTTTAGACAAGCCTTTTACTTTGTTAGGCGTTAAAGATTACATCCGGTTTTTTAATCGTTGGACTGCTAAACTTGATATGACTGCAAAGACTTTTAACAACCTTAAAAGCATAATAAACGGTATGTATTCATTTACGATTACTGAGCTTGACTTTGATATTACAAATAAGGTTCGTGATATTGATATGAGACAGTTTCAAGTAAAGCCTGTTAAACATGTTGATAAGGCGTTTACTTTTGAAGAGCGGGAAATGATATTAAAATATCTTTCTGATAAGTCTGATGCTTACTCTCTTGCCTTAGCTTTTAACTTTTACTGCGGTATGCGTATAGGGGAATTGCTGGCGTTAAGACATTCAGATGTTACAGACGGTAAAATCAGCATTAACGGACAGTTGATTAAAGACGTTGATATAAAGACCAACAAAGTAAACTATGTAACATCCGATATTATCAAGGGCTATACTGAACAGGGATACCGTTCATTGCCTTTAAAACAGGATGCTATAGACATTTTGAAAAAGGCTAAGAGGAATAATCCCTTTGGAGAATATATCTTCATGCAGGACGGAAAACAGCTTAATCCTGATACATATAACTCACGATTGAGACGCTTATGTAAAAAACTCGGTTTGAAGCCACGTTCTTCTCATTCGGTACGTTTTACATATGCAAGCCTCTTATACTTAAACGGTGTATCAAGCCTTAATATATCAAGGCTGTTGGGGCATACAAGCGTTACAATGACCAATCGTTATATCAACAATATCATGCCACACGAAGAACTTGATGAGCTTGTAAAACAGGCGTTGTAAAAAGCAACAAACCCGCATAAATACTGACTTGCACGGGGTTGCACGGATTTTTTCAGAAAATAAAAAGTCGGGAAAGCCGCATAAATAGTGACTTTCCCGAACTTCTGCCAAGCGGAGAAAGAGGGATTTGAACCCTCGCGCCGGTCGCCCGACCTACACCCTTAGCAGGGGCGCCTCTTCAGCCTCTTGAGTATTTCTCCATAACTCATTATCTGACGTGGATAATATATTAAAACGCGTATAATTGATTTTATCAAAGCATACTGTCTTTGTCAAATGCGGTTTGTGCCGGGGTAGGGTGCGCTGATCTGGAAATATCAGCTCTGTGTTTATCTTTCCGGACATTAGGAGGCGGTCCGAAGAATTACAGAACGGGTGAGCCGGTATACGAATAAAAAGCAGACTGTCTGAAAAAACGTCGGTAGGATATTCCTGCCGACGTTTTTGAGTTTATGCTTTTTATTCGTGTTCATACCGGGTTGCCAGTCTGTAAATTCTTCAGGACCGGATCCTACAGTTCGGAAAGATAAACACAGAGCTGATATTTTCAGACCAGCCGCACTTATTCCCCGCGTCGTACCGTATCCGTTTTCAGGTCACTTCTGCCCGCATACCATGAACATAGGTATCACACTCCAAAGGGCCATGTCCTTCTCATTGTAAACACGTTTGATGATATCATGATCTAAAATGATCTTCTTGAAGCCTATCTCCACAAATTCCTGAAGATCCCATTGAGGACGCTTTTTATCGGTCAGATAAAACAGCTTAATGAGCCTGTCGCTTTCCTCCTGGTCAACGTGCCCCTTTCTTTTAAACCCTTTTTCAGCCGCTTCTTTTAAAGCTTTCTGATATTTCGCCTCCAATTCATCATCTACAAAGCGATGGGCAAAATTTGAATCAAATATCATCAACCTGCCACCGTCCTTTAAAACCCTGTGCCATTCTCTGTATGCAGCCTTCGGATCATGCAGGGTCCATGTGACATTTCTGTTTATAATAAGATCAAATTCATTATCCGGAAACTCTAACTTGTGTGAGTCCATAAGCTTAAGCTTTGCACTCACACCTGCTGCCTTCAGATTCCCCTCAGCTTCGTGCAGCATATTTTCCGTACAGTCTATCGCCGTTACATCGTAGCCTGCCTCAGACAGGATGACCGGGAAAAATCCCGGGCCCGTACCGATATCCAGTATCTTCAGGTCATCCTTTTTTGGTGCATATTCTAGGATTAGGTCAAGCCAGGCCTGCTTTTTAAAGCTTAATAATTCTTCCTTTATACTGTCACTGTATGACTGTGCCTCACCTTCCCAATATTGCTTTATCTCCTTTTGAATCATTTATATTCTCCTTCCGATTATTCGGATATCTCCAATGAGCCCCAATCAATCGCCGCATATGCATTTGCAATGGGCTTAAATGTGGTAACCTTCTCGCTTGTTGCATATGTAGTTACCGGAATATAAAGAGGTACAGCATATGCATTCTCATAGATCATATTAAATATTTTATTGTAATTTTTCTGAATGTCGTCTCCCTGGGACACAAGGGTCTTCTCAACCAAAGAAACAAGTTCCGGATCGATCCATGCCTGCATCTTGGGGTTCTCGACCCCGAACAGATCCTGAATAACACCGTGGGGCATCCAGGAATCTGAAGATGTACGCCTTACGCAGAGATCAAACTCTCGTTTATCACGCATATCATCATAGGCATTATCATCAACCGTATTTAAGTTAACCTTGATTCCGAGTTTTGATAATTCGGACTGTGTAAACTCTCCTATGGTCTTCCATTCAGGTACCTGATCCGCTGTCAGAAGAAGGCTTATCTCAAAAGGCTTGCCGTCCTTCTCCAGAATGCCATCGTTATCAGAATCAGTAAGTCCTGCTTCACTCAGCAGTTTCTTAGCTTCTTCAAGGTTATATGAATATCCTGAAATATCGCTGTCATTATAATACTGGCTGCCGGGAGCAAACACACTCTTAGCCGGTGTTCCGAGACCTCCCATCAGATCATTGACCATGGCTTCTTTATTGATCGCCATATTGATCGCCTGGCGGACTTTAAGATCCTTGAACCAGTCAACGTCCTGATTAAATGCCAGGAAGTATGACACTATAGAGTTTACCTCATATGTCTTAAATCTGCTATCATTTTTTAGGGTATTATAGCTTTCCGTGCTGAGCTTTCCTATAAGGTCTCCGCCTATGATATCAACCTCTCCGCTCTGAAGCGCCATTGTACGTGCTTCGCCGTCGGGAATCACCTTAAATACGATCTTGTCTACCTTCGGCTTTTCACCCCAGTACTCCGGATTTGGCACCAGTGTAAACTCCTGATTCTCTTTATAACTATCCAGCATCCACTGTCCGCTTCCCACAGGCTTTGTAAATGTACCAAAGTCATCACCTGTATCCATAGTTATGGATGCGGGGCTTAAGATACGCGTCGGTCTCGGATAAGTCAGTTCCTTGAGGATAGCGTTTGAAGCCGTTTTATAGGTGATCTTGATAGTATTTTTATCAACTACCTCCATTTTTTCCACCATGCTCGCAGTCACGGATTCATGGTCTTTGTTGTTTACCCATCGTTTCATGTTGAACTCGACTGCTTCTGCGTCAAAGTCCGTTCCGTCGGAAAATTTTACGTTTTCCTTAAGTTTGAACGTATACGCCTTTCCATCGTCGGAAATATCCCAACTTTCTGCCAGAAGAGGCGCCACCGTCGTTCCCTCGTCCCATGTAAGACCATCGTAGATCATAAGATAGATAGGATGTGGACCGTTATAGGTTGCCGCATCAAGCTTGTCCATTGCACCATCTGAAGAAATGGCCACGGTAACTACTTTTTCAGCGCCTCCTTCCGATCCTCCGTTACTTCCTGTTGTTGCTTCACCGCCACCTCCGCCACCGGCACATCCTGCTACACTCATCGCAGTAAGTAAAGCTCCCGTAAATATCGCAAATCTTTTTTTCATTTATAAAATTTTCCTTTCATTTTTTCTCTCGTAATCAATCCCTACATAAATGACACGCTACTAAATGATCGCCATCACCTCCTTTTAGTTCGGGCCTTTTTGATCTGCATTCATCGTTTGCATAAAGACATCTGTATTGAAAAATACAGCCTTCCTTAGGAATGGATTTTTCGCCGTGTTCCTTATACAAGACCTTCTGCTTTGTCCTGTTGCGAGGATCTATGTCCAGGGACGCTGCAAGAAGCGCCTTTGTATACGGGTGTCTGGCATCCTCATCCAGCCTGGGAAGGATCTCCACAATGTTTCCCAGATACATGACCACTACCCTGTCGCATACCCTCTTTACGGAAGAAAGATCATGGGAAATAAATAAATATGTCAGCCCCATCTGCTCCTTTAGTGACAACAAAAGATCCAGTATCTGCTTTTTTATGATGTAATCCAGACTTGATACCGCTTCATCACACACCACGAACCGTGGTTGTGATATCAGGGCCCTGGCAATACCAACACGCTGTCTCTGGCCTCCGGACAGTTCATTTCCGTAACGGTTCACAAAGCTTTCATCCAGTCCCAGCTTTTCAAGCATGGCTACGATCATCTTTTCTTTTTCCTCTTTAGAGACCGTCTTGTCGTTTATCGGCTCCATAATGATCTGCTTTACCGTAAAATACGGATTGAACATATTGGCGCTGTTTTGAAAGACCATCTGAAGTTCATTTCGTATCTCCTGCATCTGGCGGAATTTCTTTTTCACCAGATCTTCATCTTTGTAAATGACCTCCCCTTCCGTTGGCCGCTCCAGCTGCAATATCAGCTTTGCAAGGGTGCTTTTTCCGCAGCCGGATTCCCCCACCAGCCCCAGGGCCTCTCCCTCTTTGATATGCAGATCAATGTCTTTAACCGCATATATCCTTTTTTTTGCTTTCATATCAAAACACTTTGACAGATTGTTTATAGTTAATATATCCATATCGATCACCTGTTACTCGTCAGCAGCGCCTTAGTGTATTCATGCTGCGGGTCTTCAAAAACCTTGTATACATCACCGTTTTCCACGATCTTTCCGTGCTTCATCACATAGACGTAGTCCGACATCTGCGCCACCACTCCAAGATCATGGGTAATTAATAAGATAGACATGCCTTCATTTTTAAGCTTCATCAACAGGTCCAGAACCGACGCCTGAATAGTCAGATCCAGGGAAGATGTGGGCTCGTCCGCTATCAAAAGCTGTGGCTTGCACAACAGCGCCATTGCTATCATCACTCTCTGACACATTCCTCCGCTAAGCTCAAAGGGATAACTTTCCAAAATCCTGTCGGGATTATCCAGACCCACGCTTTCGATCATCACCCTGCACTCATCCAGGGCTTCGTTTTTTTTCTTTTTTTTGTCATGAATAAATATCGCCTCTAAGAGCTGCTTTTTTATCTTTACTATCGGGTTCAGCGCACTCGCAGGATCCTGAAATATCATCGATATCTCTTTTCCGCGTATCTTTCGCATCTGACGGTCATTAAGTTTGTGAAGAGCCTTTCCGTTAAGTATGATCTCGCCTGATACTATCCTTCCCGGATTGCTGACAAGACCCAGTATCGAAAGGGAAGTAATGGATTTACCGCTTCCGCTTTCTCCCACAATGGTAGTAATGCTTCCGGCTTTTACCTCCAGACTTATACCGTCCACCGCTTTTACCGGAGGGGATTTTTTTTCGGTAAAAAAGTAAGTTTTCAGATCTTTTACCGATAACAATTCAGGGCTGTTCATCTTAGTCTCCTTTGTAGCTTGAATTTGCGTTCATTCTGGTATTGGGTAGCAATGCATCTTTCAGACCTTCTCCGAATATGTTCAGGCACAGCACAACGATGACGATAACGATCGCAGGCCAGGCAATGAGTATCGGCCTGGTAAATATAAATTCCCTGCTTTCGCTGAGCATTACACCCCAATCAGCATTAGGTGCCTGGGTTCCGATCCCGATAAATGAATAAGATGCAACGTGCATGATGATGGATGAGATCTTTAATGTTGCAAGCACTATGACCGGAGATATAGAGCAAAGACCTATATGTTTAAAGGCTATATAAGTCTTTGACCTACCGGCAGCCTCTGCGGCCATTACAAAATCCTGTTCTTTTAACTTAATGACCAGACTTCGTAATATCCTTGCGTAAGGTGCCCACCATAAAAATGTCAGCACAAGGATCATGTAAATAACATTTGTCCCGAATATTCCTATAACGGCAAGCAGTATCAGACTTGACGGAAAAGTCAAAGCTATGTCGGCCACACGCATGATCAGGTTGTCTATCTTACCTCCCACATATCCTGCTATAAGTCCCAAGGGTATTCCGATCGCCAAATTACCGGCCAGGATGATAAGAGCCGTAATAAGAGAAGTTCTCGTGGCATACATCAATCTGGACAAGATACAACGCCCCATGTGATCCGTCCCGAGAGGATATTGCAAAGACGGAGATAAAAGGCGGTTGGATGTCTCAACCTCAAGGGGATCATGCGGAGCAAGCAACGGAGCCGCAAATCCGATCACTATGAGAGCCAGTAAAACCATCCCTCCGATCAGAGCCGGTTTATTTGACTTTAGATTGTGGATGGTTCTTTTTAAGAAGCTGCTTCGCGAGTCTAAAGCATTGTTCTTCATATCCTCTATATTTTTGTCTGTTAAAACCTGTTTTCTAAACACTGTAAATACCTCTGTTTACGTTAACTTTATTTTCGGATCCAGATAAATGTAGATGATATCTATGATCAGATTTAACAAAATAAATGTGGCGGAGACAATGATTATGAATGCCTGTATAACCGGTAAATCCTTAGCCTTCACGCTGTCGAACACGAATTTGCCGATACCGTTCCAGGAAAAAATGCTTTCGATCGTAAAACTTCCCGCAAGCAGGAATCCCAGATTGCTTCCGATAAGCGTCACACTGGGCAGCACCGCGTTTTTAAGCCCGTGCCTGATCATAGCCTGATTTTCGGAAAGACCTTTTGCCCGCGCCGTCTTTATATAATCACTATCCATGATATCTATAAGGTCATTCCTTATCAGACGCGTATAGATCGCACTGAGCGGGATACTTAATGTGAGTGCCGGCAGGATGACATTTTGCGGCAGGCTCCCCGATATAACGGGAAAGAACTTTAAATTTATCGCAAAAATAAACAGGAACAAAAAAGCCAGGACAAAGTCCGGTATCGATGCTCCTGCCGTCGATACCACCCGGATGATGTGATCCGGGGGCCTCCCCTTATACTTTACGGACAGGATTGCAAAGAATATGCCGAATATAATGGAAAACGCAGTGGTTACCACCGCAAGCAACAGCGTATTCGGGAAACGCTGGGCTATCTCCTCCATCACCGGTTCATCGGTCAAAAAGGAATTCCCGAAATCCAGCCTGACCGCATCCTTAAGCCACGAAAAATACTGGATATGTACGGGCTTGTCCAATCCCAGCTCCTCTCTTACCGCTTCTATGGTCTCGGGTGTGGGCTGCATCCCCCGGCTTCTTATAACAGAGTTTGCAACCTCCCCTCTTGAGGCATGGGACAATCCGAATGCCAGGATGGACGCAATGAACAGCATGGGGATTATCTGTAAAATACGCTTGATAACAAATCTTTTTTTAGACATGATCTACATACCTTTTCTTGAATTCTTTTATTCGATTATATTTAACGTAAAAAATTTTTAGTAACCCCACCCCAGGGATATTTTTAGTTTCATTTTTGCCAAAAAGATCATCAATAAAATAATTTTTAACGCCAAAAAATCCCAGGGTGGGGGTTGAAAAAATAAATAGCGCCAAATTAGAATTTTCCATATAATAAAAAAACAACTATTGATCTATAAGGAGAGAAGTATGGAACTTAAGAAACTTATACAAAAAAGATGGATCTCCTCCGCTAAAAAATGCTCTGAAAGCGTGAGAGACGAGCTTAAGAATTACCGAGAAAACTGGAAGAAGTATATAGACGATAAGATCGGTCTGAAACCCGGGATCAAGATCCTGGATACCTGCTGCGGACCGGGATTTATGAGCATCATCTTATCCGGTGAAAAAAGGAAGGTCATCGGTGCGGATGAATGTGATGAAATGCTGGAAGAAGCAAGAAAAAATGCCAAAGATTTTGGTGCGTCCGTTGATTTTATAAATATGGATTGTCATAAGCTTGATTTCCCGGACAAGTCATTTGATATGGTAGTCTCCAGGAACTCCCTTTGGACCATGTACAATCCGGGAGAGGCATATAAGGAATGGGTCCGCGTCTTAAAGCCGGGCGGACGGATAGTGATCTTTGAAAGTTCATGGTGCATGGAATACAGAAAAAGAGACGCCATGGAAAAGAAAAAGGAATTCAGGAAAAACAATAATCTTCCCACACATGATACTCTTTATTTCTGGGGAGACCACCAGTTGGCTCAGGAACTGGATGTACGTTCCATGCTGGGAAATGTCGAAAGGCCGGATTGGGATTACAGAGTTCTTGACAGGATCAAGATGGATGTGGATATAGATATGGATGCATGGAAATATCTCTGGAGCGATGAAGATAAGAAATTATACGGATATGCTCCTATGTTTATGATAAACGCGAAAAAGTGCAGGTAACTTGTTTGTCACGTCAATATTAAGATAAGGGGTGCGCTGATCTTCCAAATCAGCGCACCCCTTCCCTTACCGGATCTTACAAATTAAGCAGCTTCTTCTTTTTCTCTTCGTATTCTTCCGGCGTTATCGCCCCCATATCCAGAAGTTCCTTATATTTCTTTATCTCATCCGCAGGAGAGTTTACAATGTAGTTTCCCTCCTTGTTACGGGTGATGTTCTCAAGTGCCGAAAGGATCTTTTGTGCGGTCAGTACCGCTGCCCCATAGGCCTTTTTTTCTTTATCGATATCTTTAAAGATGAGGTTTATAAAAACCCTGGGTACGGAGACGTTTTGAAGGTTTATCATTATCTGAAGTTGTTCGCAGATGTCCTTATCCTCACTGTTTGCGGAAAATCCCGCACCGTCCTCACCGAAAAGCAATCCGCCGATGGGCGGCATCCCCACACCTCCCTTTGCCATGCAGTTTCCGTTTTCGATAAGTTCATAGCTTTTTATGGCATCATATGAAAATATCATAGCAGGGTCTATACGCGGTATCCTCTTGATCGCCGTTGCGGCGTAGGGAACCGTCCACAACTCCTTAGGCTTATCCATGAGAAGATATCCGTCAATGGATTTGGTGATCCGGAAATTCTCCGCCTTAGTTATCTTATTTATGACCACTCTCAGGGCTTCTTCGGGAGACAGCTTTCTCATCTCTTTTTTGTATCTGTGAACGGCAGACTTTTCCTCACAGTCTCCGCAGATGTAAAGCCCCCGGGTCACTTTTTTCTTGGTGAAAAAGTTGATCTCTTTGTCACATACGGCACAGTGGAGCTTCTCTTTTTCGTCTGCCTCTTCATCTTCATCCCTGTCATCAAAAGGCTCATCCGCCCCTTCCACCTCACCTATCACGGCTTCTTCCGATACACCGTTTAAAACCACCTCTTCACCGGCTTCGTCGGTGATGGTTTCTTCTTTTGGTATGTTCTCGTTATATTCGTCCATATCAGCCTCCTTTCGTGCTTATATCACTTATTGTCTGTAAGTCAAATTAATACAACCTTCCTCCGGCAGCGTCCGCCACCACGATCACGGGAAAATCCTCCACCGTAAGCCTTCTTACCGCCTCCGGTCCCAGGTCCTCATATGCCACAACCTCAGACGCAGTAATGCATTTGGAAAGGTACGCCCCGGCGCCTCCCACTGCTGCAAAATATACGGCCTTGTTTCGCACCATCGCCTCACAGACCTCTTCGCTGCGTCTGCCTTTTCCTATCATGGCACAAAGCCCCATATCAAGAAGCCGTGGAGTATACTTATCCATACGTCCGGCAGTGGTGGGTCCGGCCGACCCCGTCACCTTTCCCGGTCGCGCGGGAGTGGGTCCCATATAGTAGATGGTATCACCATCAAGAGATACCGGCAGCTCTTCCCCCTTTTGCAGCGCCTCGAAAAACCTCTTGTGCGCCGCATCCCTTGCCACAAGAAGTGTTCCGGAAAGAACCACCGTGTCTCCGGCTTTAAGTTTTATCAATTCCTCCCTGTCAAAAGGGACTTCTAATCTTTTTTTCATAATAAACACCGTTTGCAAACAATGGCACTCTTCTACACTATCAGTAGAGATTAAAAAAACGTACTTTCTATAAAACTCTTGTCTCATGCCGGTTAACGTGACAGCATATACTTACCGCTACGGGAAGCCCTGCGATATGCGTGGGGAAAACCTCGATATTTACTCCAAGTGCTGTGGTATCTCCACCGAGTCCCGCGGGCCCTATCCCCGTTTTATTAATCTCCTCCAGGAGTTCCCTTTCAAGGGCTCCCACATATTCAGGCCTGTCCGCATTCTTTTCTCCGACTTTTCTCAACAAAGCCTTCTTTGCCAGAATAGCGCATTTTTCAAAATCTCCGCCTATTCCCACTCCCACAACAAAGGGCGGACAGGCATTGGGTCCCGCTTCTTTTACCGTTCGCAGTACCGCTTCTTTTATCCCTTCGATCCCGTCGGCGGGCTTTAGCATATGAATGCGGCTCATATTTTCACTGCCGAATCCCTTGGGTGCAAGGGTGATCTTTACCCTGTCTCCGGGAACAATCTCCGTGTGGATGACCGCCGGAGTATTATCCCCGGTATTGTCTCTGATCACCGGGTCTGAAACCACCGATTTCCTGAGATACCCTTCCTCGTATCCCTGTCTTACCCCTTCATTTACGGCTTCCGTAAGATCCCCTCCGGTAAGGTGCACATCCTGGCCTGTCTCAAGAAACACAACCGCCATCCCCGTATCCTGACATATTGGGATCTGCTCCTGCCCCGCAACCTCCAGATTCTTACAGAGAATATCCAGCACTTCCCTGCCTCTCCCGCAGCTTTCTTTTTTTGCTGCGCCGCGCATGGCTTCTTCCATATCATCCGAGAGCCTGTGATTTACGGAAATGCACATTTCTTTTATGTTTTCGGTAATTATTTTTACATCTATCTCACGCATAAGTATCTTCCAATCAACTGACACTCCGGTCCCCATAGTTCAGATATTAAAAACACACGGCTCCTCATACTTTTTTAAAAGGGAATCATGCGTCAGGAATATCATATTCTCGGAAATGGCCTGACAGATCATTATCCGGTCAAATGGATCTTTGTGCACAGGTTCATCATTAATTGTCTTCAGACCGGCCAGTCCGGTGATGTGATCCGGTTTTAATGAAAGCAAGGAATATCCGGAGCGAAGGCAGTAATCATTAAAATCTTTCCCGCATAATGTGAATTGCTCCGGGTGCAGCATATGCTTTATCTGCACTTCCCACATGGATATTATGCTGTAGAAAATCTCGTTATCAGGATCGGATATTAAATCTTTTGCCCTTTGTGAAAGTCCCGGATCGTTGGTAAGAGCCCATAAAACAACATGGGTATCAAGTAATATATTCATGATAATTCTCCAAACATTTCTTCTACTTCCCCGTCCCATGAATCAAAATCTTTCGGAATCTTAAATTTGGCTTTGGCTATGCCGAGTCTTTTTTTCTCCGGAACTCTGTTGTAGAGAGTTATCTGTGCAACCGGCTCTCCGTTCCTTGCTATTAAGACGATATCTTCCTGTTTTGTCTCAAGAAGTCTGATCAACCTGGAAAGTTCGGTCTTTGCTTCCAGCATATTTACCTGAGTCATAAACACTGACCTCCTGACAATATTAGCCAACTCCATTAGTCTCCTTAGCTAATGCGATCATAGCACTTTCTTACGAGGTTTTCAAGTTAATACGAAGCGAAGATACGTACCACGAGCTTTGATGATCTGATTATCTGTGACTTCGTCACAGAAATCTGTATGTAAAAGTATTATCATAAAAAGCAACGTAACAACGACAAAGGAGGACCTTATGATTTCCAAAAAATATTCTGTTGTTGATACCCGGCGATGTGTATCGTGCGGCACATGTATCAAAGAGTGTCCCAAAGATGCCATTTACATCCACAAGGGCTGTTACGCTGTTGTGGATACTGACATATGTGTGGGATGCAGCCTGTGCACACGGACGTGCCCCGCTGACTGTATTGCTCTGGTTGACCGGGAGGTGGTCTCATGAATAAGACAAGGCACTGGTATGACTATCTCTGGATATGGTCCATAGTATTTTTCGCATTGGGGTTTTTTAATATCATATTTGCATGGCTCGGAATGTTAGACTTTATCCTTCCCCTGCTTTTTGCCATCTTCGGAGGCAATAAATTCTTTTGTAACCACCTTTGCGGCAGAGGACAGCTTTTTAGCGTTATTCCGAAAAAAATAAAATGCTCACGCAATAAACCGGCCCCCTCATGGATGTCTTCAAAGGTTTTCCGCTATGGTTTTCTGGTATTTTTTATGACAATGTTCGGTACCATGTTGTATCAGACATGGCGCGTATTCGGAGGAGTGTCCTCCCTTAGCGAGACTATAAAGCTTTTCTGGACCTTCCGTGTACCCTGGGGATGGACATACACCGCCGGAAGCACATCTGACTGGATAGCGCAGTTTGCGTTCGGTTTTTACGGACTGATGCTTACATCCGCACTTATCGGTCTTATAGTTATGGTATTGTTCCGCCCGCGTACCTGGTGCAGCTTTTGCCCTATGGGCTCCATGACGCAGACTATATGTAAGATCAAAAATTCACGAAAGCGCGACTGATGATGTTTCGCTCATCTTAGTTTTTATAACCGGGTCCTGTGCTGCCTTAAACTCTTTAAACCCTTGCGGATAGCGGGTTTGAGCTGTTTCATTTGCCGGACATTTCTCTGACTTAATAAAATATGGTAAGGCTGTTTTATGCTACTTTCCTGCTGCACAAAAAAAAACAGCGTCAGGATATCTGACGCTGTTTTAACGATCTTAGTTGGTGTTATGCTTTTTATCTGCTCTCTTTTTATCTCTCTTGTAAAACCTTATCAAATAAGGAGTTCATATGGCGACAAGTATGTTTTATTCTTCTTCAGTCTCCTCTTCCTGAGCATCATCCTCCCCGCCAAGACTCTTCATCTTAGCAATAGTAGCAACACTAACACCCTCATCAATATTAATAAGCTTAACTCCCGTAGTGGATCTTCCCGTAACAGGGATCTCCGCCACGCTGAGTCTGATGATGATACCTTCGGTGGTGATGATCATAAGCTCGTTCTCATCGTTTACCATCTTGGCACCGATAAGGCGGCCGCTTCGCTCATTTACCTTATAACAGATAAGTCCTTTTCCGCCACGGTTCTGGATCTTGTATTCGGAAATATCCGTCCTCTTTCCGATACCGTTCTCGGAAACGTAAAGCATGGTGTCGGACTCCGTCCCGTTCTCATCCCTATGGGGGAATACCTGCATGCTGACTATCTCATCGTCTGAGTTTAAGCTCATTCCCCGGACACCCATGGAGTTTCTTCCCGTATCCCTTACATCGGACTCCTTAAAGCAGATACTAAAGCCATTGGCTGTCACAAGTGCGATGTTCTTCTCGCCGTTGGTAAGCTTTACTCCGATAAGCTCGTCGTCTTCCTTTAAGGTCATGGCCTGGATACCGCTCTTTCGGATATTTGCAAAATTCTTCAGAGCCGTCTTTTTTACTATACCCTGCTTCGTAGCCATGAAGAGATAATCCTCATCATTTATGTTCTTAAGGTCGATGGGGATGATGGCGGTTATCTTCTCCTCCGGAAGGAGCTGCAACAGGTTAATAATGGCAGTTCCCCTGGAAGTCCTGGATGCCTCGGGAATCTCATATGCTTTCAGCTTATATACCCTTCCCTTGCTGGTAAAGAAGGTAAGAGCCTTATGTGCAGTAGTCATAAAGAGGTCTTCTATGTAATCCTCTTCTATGGTCTGCATTCCCTTGATACCTTTGCCTCCACGCTTCTGGGCTTTGAAGTTGTCCGGAGCCTGTCTCTTGATATAACCCAGATTGGTCCTTGAGATCACAGCCGGTGTGTCGGGGATAAGATCCTCGTCACTAAGGTCGAACTCATCAAAACCTATCTTAGTCCTTCTGTCATCTCCGAACTTCTCGGCGATCTCCGTGATCTCTTCTTTGATAACCGTAAGAAGCTTATTTCTGTCCGCAAGGATGGCCTTTAACTCTTTGATCTTTTCAAGAAGTTCTTTTAACTCTTCCTCTATCTTCTCACGCTCGAGACCTGTAAGGGCACGGAGCCTCATGTCCACTATAGCCTGGGCCTGTGCGTCGGAAAGTGCGAATTCCTTGCAAAGACTTTCCTTTGCGATCTGCACATTTGCAGATCCTCTTATTATCTCGATCACCCTGTCGATATTATCAAGGGCAATGATAAGACCTTCTAGAATGTGGGCTCTCTCTTCGGCTTTGTTTAAGTCAAACTTCGTCCTTCTTGTCACCACCTCTTCCTGGTGAGCAAGGTAGAGCCCCAGCATCTCTTTTAAATTCAGGATCTTAGGCTCGTTATTTACAAGAGCCAGCATGATAACACCGAATGTGTCCTGAAGCTGGGTTGCTTTGTAGAGCTGATTTAAGATGACGTTGGCATTTACGTCACGGCGAAGTTCTATGACTATGCGCATACCCACCCGGTCAGACTCGTCCCGAAGCTCCGTGATGCCGTCTATCCTCTTATCCTTTACAAGATCAGCTATCTTTTCGATAAGACGGGCCTTGTTTACCATGTAAGGAAGCTCCGTAACCACGATACGGTTCTTTCCGTTGTCCATAGGCTCTATCTCAGTCACGGCACGGACCCTTATCTTGCCGCGTCCTGTCCTGTAGGCTTCGTTTATGCCGGATCTTCCCAGGACCTCCGCACCTGTGGGGAAATCGGGACCCTTTACCTCTTCCAAAAGCTCTTCGATATCGGTATCTGCGTCCCTCTCGACTATATTGTCGATGATCTTTACCACGGCTCCTATCACCTCACGGAGATTGTGAGGCGGTATATTGGTGGCCATACCTACGGCGATACCGCTTGTTCCGTTCACCAGGAGATTCGGGAAACGCGCCGGCAGCACGAGAGGTTCTTTTTCGGACTCGTCAAAGTTTGGTCCGAAATCCACGGTATCCTTGTTGATGTCCGATAACATCTCCATAGAAATCTTGCTCAGGCGCGCCTCCGTATAACGCATGGCCGCAGCCCCGTCACCGTCCACGGAACCAAAGTTTCCGTGTCCGTCCACCAGGGGATATCTGGTTGAAAAATCCTGAGCAAGTTTAACTAACGCCTCGTAAATGGATGAATCACCGTGAGGATGATATTTACCCATGGTATCACCCACGATACGGGCACATTTCCTGTGAGGCTTATCCGGGCTGTTGCCCAGCTCCGTCATGGAAAAAAGGATCCTTCTCTGAACGGGCTTTAATCCGTCTCTTACATCAGGAAGAGCACGGGCCGCGATAACGCTCATGGCATATTCGATGTAGTAGTTCTCCATGGTTTTTTTCATGTCTACATCATTTATTTTGTCAAATACATGTTCATCCATATCAGACAACTCCTTTTATCTTTAATTCATAACTCAAAGGATTATCATTTTGTTAATCACGGATTTATTCGTTACGTTTGACAACTTGGACGATTTTTCCGTGCCCTTTGGAAAATTTCTTAAAAATACCTTTTTCATTTATAGTTAAAGACATCTTAACGGTGGGATTTTTAAGAAATTTTTACACACCGGAAAAATCGGACCGTGTCAAACGTAATGACATAAATCCGATGAAAAAACAACTAACTTTTATATATCAAGATTTTTTGCATACTTCGCATTCGCCTCTATAAACTCACGTCTTGGTTCCACCTGGTCTCCCATAAGGGTGGAGAAGGTGATGTCCACCTCTGCCTCGGAAGACTCTTCGATATTTACACGAAGAAGTATCCTTCTTTCGGGATCCATGGTGGTCTCCCAGAGCTGCTCTGCGTCCATCTCTCCAAGCCCCTTGTATCTCTGGACCCTGTTGTTCTGGTCGCGTCCTATCTCTTCGATAATGGAGTTAAGCTCATCATCACTGTAGGCGTACCAGACTTTTTTATTCTTCTCTATCTTGTATAGAGGAGGCTGTGCCAGAAATACATGTCCCTCTTTAATAAGCTTTGGCATAAACCTGTAGAAGAAAGTAAGGAGCAATGTCGCTATATGGGCACCGTCAACGTCGGCATCCGTCATGATGATTATCTTGTTGTATCTTAATTTTTCGATATCAAACTCATCATGTATACCCGTACCGAAGGCGGTGATCATGGAACGGATCTCTTCGTTTTCAAAGGCTTTTTCGGGTCTTGCCTTTTCCACGTTAAGTATCTTTCCTCTGAGAGGAAGGATAGCCTGGGTGGTCCTGGTACGTGCCTTCTTTGCGGAGCCTCCCGCGGAATCTCCCTCGACTATAAATATCTCGCACTTGGATGCATCTTTATCAGAGCAGTCCGCAAGCTTGCCCGGGAGTCCTCCGCCCTCAAGGACGTTTTTACGTCTCGTAAGGTCTCTTGCCTTTCTTGCGGCCTCTCTTGCTCTCTGGGCAAGAACCGCCTTTTCACAAATGATGCGGGCCTGGGCGGGATTCTGCTCAAGATAATAGGTAAGCTGTTCGCTGACTATGGAGTCCACCGCACCTCTTGCTTCGGCATTTCCAAGCTTTTGCTTGGTCTGTCCCTCAAACTGGGGATTTTCGATCTTCACACTGATAATGGCCGCAAGACCTTCTCTTATATCCTCTCCGGAAAGAGCCGGCTCATTGTCTTTAAGCAGCTTATTTTTCTTTGCATAATCATTAAATGTCTTGGTAAGGGCATTCTTAAATCCCGTAAGATGCATTCCTCCCTCGGGAGTATTTATATTATTTGCAAAACATTCCGTAATCTCCGAATATCCGTCATTATGCTGGAAAGCAACCTCTACAGATACCTTGTCTTTAACCCCTTCGCAGTAAATAACATCCTCATAGATCGGGGTCTTTGACTTATTCAGGTAGCTTACAAATTCCTTGATACCACCCTCATAGTGAAATACCTCTTCACGGCCTTTATCTTCACTATTTTCAACAGTCTCTTCCGGAGTTTCCTGCTCTGAAGACTCTTCCGCTTCCTGAACATCGGAAATATCTTCCGTATCCTGCTTTCCGCTCTTTTCGGCCTTGATCTGCATCTCTATCTCCGATCTTGTCCTCTCATCGGTAAGGACGATCTTTAAGCCTTTGGTAAGAAAGGCCATCTCACGGAGTCTGTTCTTTAAAACATCAAAGTCATAGATAAGAGTCTCTTTGAATATATCCTTATCGGGAAGGAATGTCACCTGTGTTCCGGTATCATCACTTTCACACTCTCCGATGACCGTAAGATCTGAAGTTATCTTTCCTCTCTCATAGGTCTGTCTGTGAACCTTACCGTCACGCTTTACCACTACTTCCATGTTTTCAGAAAGGGCATTCACTACGGACGCTCCCACGCCGTGAAGTCCGCCGGAAACCTTATATCCGCCACCGCCGAACTTTCCTCCGGCATGAAGAACCGTGTATACCACTTCCACCGCCGGTCTTCCCGTCTTGTGATTGATATCTACGGGAACACCTCGTCCGTTGTCCGTTACCGTTATTGAATTGTCCTTGTGGATAGTCACATGAACGGTGTCGCAAAAGCCCGCAAGTGCCTCATCCACCGCATTATCTACTATCTCATACACCAAATGATGCAAACCTCTTGAGGAAGTGGTACCTATATACATTCCCGGTCTTTTTCTTACGGCTTCAAGACCCTCAAGAACCTGTATCTGGTCTCCTCCGTACTGTTGCTTTTCTGACACTTTTATTCCTCCTTCAGGTTTCCTTTGTTACTTTTCCGTTGCTTACGTTGAACATCCCGTCAACTTTTATGCGTGTTTTTAATATATCGTCATTACCCGTACAGGTAATAAATGTCTGCAGATCTCCTATGCATCCTATAAGATACTCCTGTCTGCTCCTGTCCAGCTCCGAAAATACGTCGTCCAGTAAAAGTACCGGCGCCTCTCCCGTAACGGATGCCGTGATATCAATCTCTGCAAGCTTCAAAGACAGCGCTGCCGTTCTTTTTTGTCCCTGGGAACCGAATTTCCTGATGTCTTTTCCGTTGATAAGAAATGTGAAATCGTCCCTGTGGGGACCCGCCGCCGTCTGACCGCTGCGCAGATCCTTTTGTCTGCTTTTTTTTAATTCCTCTTCAAAATAAGCAGATTCGGCGGAAGGCTCATATATTATCTCCAGTCTCTCCTTTCCTCCGGAAAGACTGCCGTGTATCTCTTTTATCTTTTCTTTTAACTTATCCGTGTAATCCCTTCTTGTATCAATAACCTCACTGCCGTACTTTACAAGCTGCAGATCAAGGATATCCAGGGTATCACCATCAGAATCTTTCCTTTTAAAAGCCATGGATTTAAGTAATTTATTCCTTGAATCCAATATCTTATTATAATCTATTAAGCTCTTAAGATAAATACCGTTCATGCGGGAAATATCCATATCAAGAAAATGTCTTCTAACCCCGGGACCCCTGCGGATAATGTCCAGATCCTCGGGACAAAAGAAAATGACCTGCAGTATCCCGAAAATATCCGAAAGTCTCTTTAAAGGCACGCCGTTTACGGCAAAACCTTTAGGCCTGTTTTTCTTTAAGTGGATATCTATCCTGTCCGTGGAATACTCTTTTTTGACGAACAGTTTTATGTGGGCATCCTTTTCATTTCCGAATACTGCCTGTTCATCACACAGGTCATCCACCCTGATAAGTTCTTCATCCCTTGCCCCACGGTGTGACCTGGTTGTGGCTGCTATGTAAATGGCCTCTAAGATATTGGTCTTTCCCTGGGCATTGTCGCCGTAAATCAGATTCACACCCTCATAAAAATCCGTTTTAAGATATTCATAATTTCTGAAATCTTTTAATTCTATGGACTCAATCTGCATTATTTACGACCTTAAACTTATTTTCTTCAAATTCTACGGTCTCTCCACCGAAAAGCTTCCGGCCTCTGCGGGTCTCCGTCTCACCGTCTACAGTTACAAGACCGTCAGCGATAAGCATCTTTGCATCAGCACCGTTTGATACCATACCTGCAAGCTTCATAGCCTGACCCAGCTTTATAAATTCCGTGGAAATATATATCTCTTCCATCATCAATCCTCAGTGAAGTTAACGGGAAGGATCAGATACAGATAGGTATCCTCATCATCTTTTATAAAGCACGGAGATTTGGAGTTAACAAAAGAAAGGGTTACCGTCTCATCACTTATAACCTTTAAAGCATCCGTAAGGAATTTAGGATTAAAACCAATCTTAAGATCGGCACCTTCCTTTTGGATCTCCAAATTTTCCTCTCCGCGACCCATGGTTGACTTTACAAAAAGTTTGAGACCCGTGTCAGTAATATCAAATATAACCGGACGCTTATCGGTCTCCTTTATGAAGATCATGGTCCTTTCGATAGACTCAATAAGAGATACCCTGTTAACCTTTATTCTTGTCTCACTGTCCGTTGAGAACATCTGGTTAACATTAAAATAAGTTCCCTCAAAAAGTCTCGATACAACTTTGGTGTTATCAAATTCAAACAAGACATGCTTTTCGGTAAAATATAACTCCACCTTTTCTTCGGTATCAGCTGAAAGAATACCTGCTATCTCTTTTAAAGATTTTCCGGGGATAATGGCATATACACCTTCATCTTTATCTTCAATCGTTACCTTCCGGAGAGCTATCCTGTGACTGTCAAGTGCGATGACTCTCAGGACTTTATCCTTTAACTCAAAGAGTTCACCCGTCATCATGGGTGTAGCATCATTCATGGCGATGGAAAAGATCGTCTGGTTTATCAATTCTTTTAATTCAAACTGTGAAAGGGTAATGCTGTTTACCTTTTCAACTTCGGGTATGTAAGAAAATTCATCTGCCGGCATTCCCTGTATCTCACACTTATTGTTTCCGCAGGATATAACACAAAGATCATCTTGTGTCGTCTCTATGGTTATTTTTCCGTCAGGAACTTTCTTAACATACTCGGAAAAAAGCTTAGCATCTATGGCAACCCTTCCCTTTTCCAGGATAACTCCTTCCACCTTTGTCTGGATACCCAGATCCAAGTCGTTACCGGTAAAAAGAATGGAAGATTCCGAAGCATCGATAAGGATACATTCAAGAATGTTCATGGTAGTCCTTACCGATACAGCTTTTTGAACAATACTGACTCCTTTCACAAGTTCAGATTTTTCAAATTCTAATTTCATTGGTGTAAAACTCCTTTCACAAGGTCCGTGATGTTGGTAATTGTATGTATATATATATCTAAATCCGTAGTAGTAGTAATAGTGTGTGTGAATTCGTGGAAAAGTCATTCGAACGCTGTCTGCAACACGGTTTGAAGTGTTTAATAAGTGTGTTGATAAGTAAATAATAAAATGTTTTTAACGTGAAAAACGGTGGAAAATACGAAGTCTTTAAAAAGGTTCTGACAATGATAATCACACCTGACTCACATCATTATACAACTTTTCCTCAAAGTATTCACTCTTTAATTCGGATCTATCTTTTTCATCAAAATATCTATGGTGTTCTTTAACTGCTCGTCAGTCAGAAGATCGTTTGCTATCTGTTTGGAGCCGTATATAACAGTAGAATGATCCTTTCTGTGAAGCTTTTCCGCTATAGTCTGGTTGGTATCCTGGGTCATCTGTCTGCAAAGATACATGGCTATCTGGCGTGGTCTTGATATGTTATTACTCTTCTTTGAAGAAAGCAGATCATCCATAGGAATATTAAAATGATCCGAAACAGTCTCTATTATTATATCCGAAGTGATGACATATTTATTTTCCGGATTTATTATGTCTTTAAGTGCTTCCGTGGCCAGGTCTAAAGTAATGGGGCTCCTTGAAAGAGATGCGTAAGCATTTACACTTGTAATTGCACCCTCTAGTTCCCTGATGGAAGAGTTGATATTTTTAGCTATATAATCCCGTACCTCAAAGGGAAATTCCTTCTGGTTGAAGTCTTCTTTTCTCTTATCGTCAATCTTTTGGGAAAGAATAGCCATCTTTGTTTCATAAGTAGGGATCTGTATATCACATATCAGTCCTTCCGAAAAACGTGTACGCAGTCTTTCCTCAAGGGTCTCCATCTCTTTGGGAGGCTTATCCGATGTAAGTACTATCTGTTTATTTTCAAGGTAAAGTGCGTTAAATGTGTGGAAGAATTCTTCCTGGGTTGATTCTTTACCTATGAGAAATTGTATATCATCTATAAGAAGTACATCAATTTCCCTGTATTTTTTCTTGAAATCCGCTGTTTTGTTGTTTTTTACGGATTCAATAAGCTCGTTGGTAAAAGTCTCTGATGTAACATAAAGTACCTTTGCATCAGGGTCTTTTTCTAAAATGAAGTGGGCTATGGCCTGCATCAGATGGGTCTTTCCAAGACCAACACCTCCGTGGAGAAAAAGAGGGTTATAAACTTTTCCCGGAGATTCGGCAACCGCAAGAGAAGCGGCATGAGCCAGGTTGTTATTAGGTCCTACTACGAATTTATCAAAAGTGTAATTAGGCTTCAGATTAAAAAAAGCGGGCGATCTGTGCATCGGTCCGTCATTCTTTAAAGTACGGGCTCTAGTTTCTTTTTCCGATATAAAAGAAACCTTGTAAGGCTTTCCGGTAAACTCACCGATAGCCACTTCCAGGGGCTTGAGATATCTTTTTTCCACATATGAGAGAGAAAATGAGTCGTCATCCAGACCTGATATAAATACGGTATCATTTTCTATGGATACAGGCCGCAAAGGCGCTATCCACGTGGAAAAAGAGACCTCGTGGATCTCAAAGTCTCTCTTTAATTTTTGGAGGATATCCTCCCAGTTTTCCAGTAATTCTTCCATTAGCTGTTATAATTCCTTCTCCATTGTCTAAAAAATCCTAATCAATAATATATCAAGCGTACACCATTTTCAAGAAAATGACTGCACAACTTATTAACAGAGTTATCCACATGATATCAACATATGTGGATAAAATTGTGGACAAGTCGTGCAAATATTATTGAAAATTTACTTGACTATTCAAATTAGTTTTCATATAATGTTTGACGGTATTTTCTACAAGAGAGATATTTTTTTATTATAGAAGAATCATTAAGGAGGTGAAGGACTGTTATGAAGATGACGTTTCAACCTAATAAAAGAAAAAGATCTAAAGTTCACGGCTTCAGAGCAAGGATGAGCAGTGCCGGCGGAAGAAAAGTTCTTGCGGCAAGAAGAGCAAAGGGAAGAAAGGTACTTTCAGCCTAAAACCTTCAGGCAGACGAGCGCTCAAAGATTTTAGCGCTGGTCTGCTTTTTTTAACTGCGGTAGATCGATATGAAGTTTAAAGATTTTAAAACTCTCCCTAAGAATGAGGATTTTCAAAAGGTATATAAAAGGAAAAGATCATTTGCAAACGGACTTCTTATAATGTATATATTGAAGAACGACCTTCCGGGAAACAGGCTGGGGGTCTCCGTAAGCAAAAAGACGGGAAACAGTGTGGTAAGACACCGGCTGACCCGCCTCATCAGAGAGGCTTACAGACTGAATTCAGATCTTATAAAGAAGGGCTTTGACATAGTGGTGGTTGTAAGACCCGAGTTGAAGGACAAGTCTTACGCAAAGACCGAGAGTGCCCTTATCCATCTTTTAAAGAAGCACGGTTTATACGGCAAAGGTGATAAAAATGAAAAAGATAATGATAGGCTCGCTTAAGCTATACCAAAAAGCGATATCACCCTATTTCGGACAAGGGAAATGCAGATATTACCCCAACTGTTCCGAGTATGCAAAAGAAGCCGTAAAGAAGTACGGTACGGCCAAAGGGATGGCCATGGCGACGAAAAGATTTCTTAGGTGCAATCCTTTCGCAAAAGGCGGATATGATCCGGTACCGTAAACACAGGAGGAAAAATAAAAATTGTTTGATGGTATTTTTAAACCCCTGGCCATAGTTTTGGGAGGATTCCTTGACATAATCTTCAACGGATTAAGTGCTATGGGTATCAGTAAGATCGGTGTTGCCATTGTGGTGATCACCTTTCTTATAAAGCTGGCTATGCTCCCGCTGACCTTTTCACAGCAGAAGACGGCAAAGATCAACCAGCTTATGCAGCCTGAGATAAAGGCCGTAAAAGGAAAATATAAAGGAAGAAATGACACTGCGTCCATGCAGCGTCAGCAGGAGGAGATAAAGGCCGTATACGAAAAATACGGAATATCCCAGACGGGCGGATGTGTGCAGCTTCTTATCCAGATTCCGATACTTTTTGCGTTGTTCCAGGTATTCCGTAATATTCCTTTATACGTAAACAAGATCAAGGTGCCTCTTTTAGGTGTATTTGGTGCTATCCAGGGTGACAGCAACTTCCTAAGTATTATGAACGATAAATTCGGCGGTGTGAACTGGGAAGCCCAGGATGACGCATTAAATGCCCTGAATGCATTTTCTGCAGACCAGTGGAATAGCCTTAAGGAGCTTTTCCCTGCAAATGCGGATCTTATCTCGGAAGCATCGGCGAAGGTCCTGAATATGAACCATATCTTTGGTGTGAACATCACCGTGGCACCAAGTCAGGTATGGGGTATAGCGATCCTTATCCCTATATGTGCCGGTATCGCGCAGTTCATATCCGCTAAGCTGGGACAGTCGACAACAGCTGCCGACCAGGGGTCCAAGATCACACAGACCATAATGCTCTTTATGATGCCGGTCATCTCCGTGGTCATCGCTTTCAGATCACCTGCAGGTCTGGGTATCTACTGGACGGCTACGGCTGTATTCCAGGCTATTTTCCAGGTCTTCATCAACAGACATTACAAGAAGCTTACGGCTGATGAAGTAATACAGAAGGCTCTTGAGAAAAAAAGAAAGAAGATGGAAAAGAGGGGCACTTCCCAGGAATCCGTTATCAGGGGTGCATCTCTTAAAACAAGAAATCTTGATTATGACAGTTCTGAAGCCTCTAAAGATAACTCTATCAGAGCAAAAGCCACATTTGCCACATCCACAAAAGTAAAGGCAAAGAACGTAAAGACTGATGATGCCAAATCACCGGATAAGCCGCCTGATACCAAGCCTAAAGACACGGGACCAAAGGAAAGCGGCGGTCAGGGGGCAAAGCCACAGACCGAAAGTAAGCCGCCTGATTCCGGAGGTAAGAAGCTTTTCGGTAAGAAGAAAAAGCAGGATGGCCGTTCCCTCAGGGATATTGCAGGCAGTGTGAACAAGGTCAATGAAGACCGGAACAGTGGGAAATCCAAGAAAAAGCGTAAATGATCATGATATCATCAGAAGTAGTAAATGAAGCCGCCGGTCATGCAGAAGACTTCCTTAAAAAGTTTTTTAAAAAAGCCGGACGGGATATAAAATGCGACAGCAAGTGGGATGAAGAGGGGAATTCTCTTATCATTTCCCTGTCAGGAGACAATCTTTCCGATTTTATCGGGAAGAAGGGAAGTGTCATAGATTCCCTTCAGTATATCACCTCCCTTGCGGTCAATAAGAAAAGTGAGAACTTTGTCAGGATCCTTATCGACATAGACGGTTACAGGGAAAAAAGAAGACAGGACCTTATAAAACTTGCCCTTGACAGCGCAGAAACGGTAAAGGGTGAAGGAGAGCCTGTAAGCCTGGAGCCTATGAACCCCTATGAAAGAAGGATCATACACATGACACTTCAGACAGATCCGGACATTAAGACGGAAAGCCGGGGCAAAGAGCCCGACAGGTTTCTTGTCATAATGCCTGCAGACGAATAAATTTTAGCCGCGGGAGCTTGGACTTTCGCGGCTCTTTTTGAATTTACGGAGGGGTTGTCAAGGGGACGGTTCTTTTGACAACCTGAGATTATGGAGAATACTATGAAAGATACAATAGCAGCTATTTCCACCCCCGCTTACGGAAGCGGCGGCATAGCCATAATAAGGATAAGCGGAGACGAGGCAGTAGGGACGGCTGACAGAATCTTTAAGGCAGCTTCAGGAAAAGCCCTGGCTGATACAGACTCTCACACCATTAACTACGGTCATATAGTTGATATGAAGACAGGTGAGATAATAGATGAAGTACTGGTCTCACTTATGATAGGTCCTGCATCATTTACCACACAGGATACCGTTGAGATAAACTGTCACGGCGGGATATTTGTTACAAAGAAGATACTTGAAGAGGTATTTAAGGCAGGTGCGAGACCTGCTGAGCCCGGGGAATTTACCAAGCTTGCATTCCTGGGAGGCCGCATTGACCTGGCAGAAGCGGAAGCCGTGGCTGACATTATAAATGCCAGAAGCGAGCTTTCACTAAAGACGGCCCAGAACCAGCTTTCGGGAAAGGTTTCGGGAAAGATAAGGGATCTGAGGAGCCGTATACTGGATCATATAGCCTTTGCCGAGGCGGCCATGGATGATCCGGAGCATATCGACATGGAAGGACATCTCGCAGAACTTACCCGGGATCTGGAGGATATTGATGCAGACATAAGCGGGCTCCTCAGGACCTTTAATGAGGGAAAGATCATCAAGGAAGGGATAAATACGGTTATACTGGGCAGGACCAACGCGGGTAAATCCAGTCTTTTTAACCTGCTTTCCGGAAGCGAGAGTGCCATAGTCACGGACATCGAAGGAACCACCAGGGACATGGTAAAGGAGAGCGTGATACTTGGAGACCTGGTGTTAAACATTATAGATACGGCAGGGATCAGGAAGACCGATGACAAAGTGGAAGCCATTGGGGTATCAAAGGCACTGGAAGCAGCGGAAAATGCCGATCTGGTGATACATGTGATGGACGGCACGGTCGCTCCCGAAAAAGAGGATTTTGAAATAGCAAAAAGACTTCAGGGGAAAAAGCGGATAGTCGTTATCAATAAGTCGGATCTGGGGAAAGGGATCACGGATATGGATATAGAGGCCCTTTATCCGGGAGAAGATGTGGGAATTGCGGAAATATCAAGTCTTACGGGGGAAGGTGTAGAGTCCCTGGAGCAGAAAGTCAAGGAGATGTTCCATCTGGGCGAGATCCGGGTAAATGAGGAACCGGTAATTGCAAGCAGCAGGCATAAAGCTCTCCTTGAGAGTGCAAAGGAGAGCCTTAGGAAAGTAAAGGACGGGATAGATGCCGGATTTACCGAAGACCTGCTGACCATCGATCTTACGGATGCTTACTCCTCTCTTGGGTTTATCATCGGTGAGGAAATTGAGGATGATCTGGCGGACAGGATATTTGAGAAGTTTTGTATGGGGAAGTGAGGTTACGCTTTATTACCCACCGGTCGAAGGCGGCAAGCATTCCGGGGTATACGAACAGGATCAGTAGTATAGCGCTTGCGGTTCCTACGGACAGGGTAAGGCAGATGGGACCTACCGCAGGGTCGGTGGAAGTGAATCCTATGATGCCGGTAACAAGGACCATGATAAGTCCGGAGGTAAGTACAGTGTGTATGGTCCCGTCATAGGCGGCTTTAAGGGATTCCCGTATGCCTGCATTTTTCCGGCCGTCCCTGTAGCAGCTTGTAAACAATATGCCGTAATCAATGCTTGCTCCCATGAGTATACACTGCACGATGATCTCAGCCAGGTAATTGATGCTCACACCTCTGAGTCCGCTCACCGCCACGGTTATGAACACGCCGCATAGCACTATGAGTACCAAAAACAAGGGGATAAGCAGGTTTCTGAATGTAAGCGCCACTATCGCAAAAATAGCACCGGAGGTAAGCAGTGTTATGAACAGCATTTCCCCGCTGAAGGTCTGCTGCATCTCGTGGTACATGGGTGAGTTTCCGATCTTGTAGTTGTCCCCGGTGAGCCGCTCATCACAGAGCCGGTGGATTTCCTTTACGAAATTTTCTGTTTCCTCTGACTCATAGGGCAGGCGTGTATTGATCAGAAGAATGGAATGACCGCTTCCTTTCAGCTGATCCACATACTCTGTCATATCAGCGCGGTTTTCAATGACCTTTTCTTTATCCTCCTCATCCAGTACCCCTGCAAATCTCTCATCGGTGATCACTTTCTCAGATATGAAGTTAAAGAGACTTATCATGGACATTTTCCATTCAGGGTCATAGTCCTTGAAACTGCCGTACATCATGGACAACAGATACATATCGTTTCTGTCTGCATCATCGCCCATGGAAGAAAACAGATCATAAAGCTCATCGGAGTTATATTCTTTTTCGGAGGCGACTGCATTTACCATGGTAGTCAGGGAGTTTAAATCCTTTTCACGTTCGGGAGTGAGTTTTTCTTTCATTTTTTCATCGGTGAGGATATCCGACTTAAGGAAATCAAGGAATTCCACCAGATCCATTTTTCCGAAATCCGGATTCAGTTTAGCATCGTGCATCACATACAGGTTCTTTAAATCAGACATATCCATGCCGCCGCCCAGGATCTTTGCCATCTCCGTGTATGTAAGAGATGTGTTGTTCAGGGAAAGATTCATGATGTTTTTTAGCTGTGTAAGCTTGGAGCGCGTGGATGCGTCAAACTGACCGGACAGATTCTCCAGTATATATTTGACCATATCATACAAAGATAAAGTTTTGTTCCCTGCCTCTCCGCCTGCCTTTAAGGCGTATAGATTCCTCATGGAGGAGGCATCCATCCCCAGTATCTTTGCTGCGTTTTTATAATCTAAGGCGGTGCCGGAGGTTACCGTGTTTATGATCTGCGATATCTGTGACAGCTGTGCCTTTTTTGAACTGTCAAAGCCTGCGGAATACGCCGGATCCGTAAGGACTTTTTCGTTTAAGAAGGTGATAAATTCCGGCAGGGTCATGGTTGTCTGTGAAGCAGCCTGAAGCAACCGGGCGTAAGCCTCCTGCACAGCGGCCGCTTTGGCAGCAGCTTCTGCAGCGGAGGCCTGTTCTTCAGGTATACCTGCTGCATCAGCAGCGTAGAGCATATACAGCTGTCCTGCCTGTTCTGCATCCATGCCCAAAACACGTGCCATCTCATCTGATGTCAGAGACTTACCCGACAGGGACAACTGCACCAGCCCCGATAGCTGCTCAAGTTTGGCCTTCGCATCTGCCGGCAGACTTCCTGCATATTCCGGATTTGTGAGCACATTCTTTTGCAGATACTCAAGAAGCTCAGGAAGGGCCATGGTAAAGCTGTCTGCAGCCGCATTTCCGAAATAAAGAGTGTAAACCGTCTCTGCCCGGGAAACACTAATACCCAGGATTTTTGCCATATCTGCAGAACTGCGTTTAGTCAGTATGAAGTTCCTTTCAGTATACCTTGCAAGCTCATCTATACGGGAAAAGTCATTTTCCCCGGATCCGTCCATGTAGGATGCGATAGTCTCGTTTCCCCTGATATCATTCTGGATAAATGATATGAATTCATTTAAGGTCATGCTCCCGGGAGAATAGTTTTCGTCCTTTGTAAAGTAATAGGTATACATCAGCTTCACGTCTTCATCACTCATCTCACCGGAACCCGAGTCACCGCTTAAGAAAGCACGAAGATCGCTAAAGGAGCGTTTTTCCTTTAAGGCTGCGGGATCGGCAAACCTTACCATGTCTTTGATATTATCCCTGATCTCCCCCTCCATCTTTTCAGCATAGTGGGGATCTGTAAGAAGGTCGTCATTAATGAACATTATCAGGTCGGACACCTTTAAGTTGGGAGCTTCTCCCTTTTTAAAATAGTCATAGTACAGAAGCTTCATATCCGGGACCTGCATATCCACATCTGACTCCAGATCGTCAAGGAAGTCCAGCATGTCTTCGGCAGTGCGCTCTTTACCCAGAGTAGTCTCGTAGCTAACGACGGAGCTTACCCCCGGGTATTTTTTTAATTCTTCCTCAAGCCCCGGGATCTTGTCAGAGTCTTTATTGTCGTAAAGCACCACGATCCGGTTATTTTCCGGAAAGACATTTGCAATTTGCCTTGTGGGCGTGCCGTCAAAGGAAATGGGGGTTATGCGCTGGAGCAGCAAAAAAAGCACAAATATCCCTGCAAATACGGCAGGCAGGGCGTATCTTAACTTATGACTGAAAGCCGCAAGCCATCCCATGGGTATGTGAAGGGAGGGTTTGCGTGTTTTTGAGAGCAGCTTGTCGGAAAAAATGATCATTGCCGGCAGAAGTGTGAATATACAAAGCAGACTGCACACCACGCCCTTAGCAAGCACTATACCTAAATCAGCACCTATCCTGTACTGCATGAACACCAGCATAAGAAGCCCCACAAATGTGGTGAAGGCACTGCTGACTATGGAGGAAAATGTTCCGGACAGGGCCGTCCTCATGGCAGCTATCTTGTCATTACCATCTTTTCGCTCCCTGCGGTAACGGTTCATAAGGATTATGGAATAGTCCATGGAAAGCACCAGCTGGAGGATGGCGGAAATGGAATAAGTAGTGTTTGAAACGGAGGGCAGGAAAAAATTAGTGCCCATATTTACCGGTATGGCAAGACCTATGACCACAAGTATCAATACCGGCTCAAACCATGAACCGCTCATAAGGAAAAGTATTACCAGAAGTACCACCGCTACGGCAATGATAAGATATGGTGCCAGCACCACGTCATTGCTTAAGTTCTCCACCACGGGAGAATATCTTTCGTAGCGCCTTGCCAGCTCTTCTTCAAGGGCGGTCTCCCTGTCTGTCCCGTAATCCTGATGGGTGGTTATCTCATAAAGAGTGTATTCACCCTTGTTGTATTCCTCATCATCTGCTTTATAGGATACGGACTCCACATCTGTGATATCTTTTATCTCGTCTTTAATGACAGTCTTTTCATTTTCCGGAACACCGGTGAGCATCATGCGTATATCGTACTCATCTTCGGTATCCGGAAATTCCCGGTCCATGATATCCAGTCCCTGCTTCATGTTGGAGCTTTCCGACAGGTATTTGGTCATATCCTTATTGACATTAACTTTGGGCAGCAAAATAAAGCATATGCCTGCAAATATGAGCATCCCGATAAAAAGCGGGATACGAAAACGCAATAAAAAATCCGTGATCTTTTTCATGTTATGCACCTGCTTCTTAACTCTCTATACTTTGATTATAATCCGTGCTATAATAAACACAACAGACTGTTTATTTTAAAGTGTGGTGTAGCGATCAAAACATGATGTAAATGTTTCAAAGTCCACATTTTACATGTTTTTGTCGGGATCATTTTCAGAAGGAGATATCATGGAAAAAGAACAGGAAAACCAGCGTGTACGCATAACTAAGATGCTTTTAAAAGATGCACTGACCAAGCTTTTGTATGAAAAAAAGATAGAAAAAGTCACCGTAAGCGAACTGTGTGAAGCCGCAGGAGTGAACCGCTCAACATTTTACAAGCATTACGGCAGCCAGTTTGATGTGCTTGATGATATTGAAAAGGATTTTTTTCATGCTGCGGAAGAAATGCTTACCCATAATGAAGACGGAAGATCCGGTATATGCAGCTTTTTGGAATTTTTGAAAAAGGAAAGAGAAAAGATATATGTGGTGATAATACTTGCCGCAGATACGGACTTCATAAAAAGAGTCTTTAATATACCGCCCCTCAGATATCTGAGTCAGGAAAACTTTGATAAGAATTATACGGAACGGCAGAACGAATATATGCGTATATACGAATACAACGGAGGTTATGCCCTCATACGGGAGTGGGTGGCATCCGGATGCAAGGAGGAACCTGAAGAGATCGAGAAGCTGCTGCTTCATTTGTCGGATTACGCATCATAAAAAATAATTGGGACGTCATCTTATACTTCCCCGTTAAAAAATAGCATATAGGTTCGTGTGTTTTCATGCCAATAAAGGGGACGTGATGTTGTCAGGTGTGAAAATAACCAGCTCCCGTGTCTGTCTTTGCGGACATTAGAAGGCGGCCCGAAGAATTACAGACCGGTGAGCCGGTATACGAATAAAAAGCATACTGTCTGAAAAAACGTCGGCAGGATTTTCCTGTCGACGTTTTTGAGTTTATGCTTTTTATTCGTGTTCATACCGGGTCGCCGGTCTGTAAAATTCTTCAGGGTCGGATTCTACAGTCTGCGAAGGCAGATCACGGGAGCCGGTTTTCACGCCGTCCTCTTTCCCGTTTACTTCACTGACCAGGGAAACAACACGAACCCATTATGCCATTTACTTTAACCATCCCCGTCCGTCAGCAATATAAGTCTTAACGGAAACCGTCACCCTGGTATTTACCGCAAGCCATCCGTTGCTTCCGAAAAAGCTCTGGTGTTTTGCTGTGTTTTCGGCAAATGAGTTCGGAGTTCCTTTGCCCATCTGCTGAAGACCGGTGCGCAGCCATCCGTTGCCGCCAAAGTAGCTCCAGTGCTTAGCCTTATTGCCGTCAGGTTCGGAAGTGCCTTTACCAAGCTGTACCCAGCCGGTGCGCAGCCATCCGTTGCCGCCGAAGTAGCTCCAGTGCTTATCCTTGTTGCCGTCAGGCTCGGAGGTTCCTTTACCAAGCTGTACCCAGTTGGTGCGCAGCCATCCGTTGCCACCGAAGTAGCTCCAGTGAGTGGAGGTGTTTTCATTGAAGGTATTTCCGGTGCCCTTGCCCATTTGCTGCCAACCGGTGCGAAGCCAGCCATTTGCTCCGAAATATGAATAGTGAGGGGTCTTTTCGCCGTCTGCGGCAGTGAAATATCTCCAGCCTGTAGCGATAAGCCCGTTCTTTTCAAAGAAACTCCAGTGGGGAGTGGTCTCGCCTTCCGCGCTACCCATATAATGCCATCCGGTATAATATGACCCGTCATCTGCGTAATATCTGTATCCGCCGTCTTCATGCTTCCAGCCGTTTTTTATTGCTTCAACAGTATCGCTGTATTCTCCGTCATAAGAGGGTTCTATGCCTCCTATTTGAAGTTCTTCAGGGATGTCAACATAACCGCATGCCCTGAACTCATACTTCTTTCCGTCTTTAAGACCGTCTACCGTAAGTACCGGGCTGTCCGGCCCGAAGGTCTTAGTGGTCCATTTTTCGGTCCCTTTCTCGCGGTAATCAACTTTATAGCCTGTAATACCCCAGTCTTTTTCGTCTTCCACGGTGATCACTGCGGAAGTCCCGTTGGAGACAGCGCTTTCTATCTTTGTCTTTGCAGGTTTGATAACGAAAAACATATCAAAATTTTTGCGGGGATCCGGCTCATCAGGATCCACTATGGGGGTAACAGTAACGAGTCCCACGCCGCATTTTACATTTTCGCCATAAGAAAGGGTGTACTGTTTTCCTTCCTCGAAAACAGTTTTCTGATCCTCACCCATAACCTCAACCCTTGGCCTTATCTGTTCGCCGGTGTATGTGGAAATGAAGGAATCATCCAACAGACTTACGGCTCCTATCTGCATATTGCCTACATATAACGCAACGATTCTTTGTCCGACGTTTTTAACATTAGCGATAAGATAAGTGCTTCCTACTTTTTTGCCCTTCAGATTAACAGTAGATCTGTCATCGGAAACTTTCAGATCCACGATGGATTCTCCGCCGTCGGCAAGACTCCACTCTATATCTTCGGTTTTTATCTGATATCCCTTATCCCCGGTAAAAGAAAGACTGTAGCTGTCTACGTCATACCCCGGGGAAAGAACCATCTTACCCCATGGGTTGCCGCCGGTAACGCGCATATTTATGTCGTTTTCCTGAATGCTGTTGTAGCCCTTGATAGGGAAGTTATCAAAAACAAAGTTTTCTTCCTCCGCTTTTTCCTTGGAAACAAGGGAGTATTGAACATCTTCTTCGGAATAGTCATACCATTTTCCGTCAGCATAGACCATGGATTCCTGTTCGTTTATAACGCTTTTCTGATATGTTCTTGCATAAGTGCTGTTGCCGATACCGATGGATAAAGGTACGGCATATTTGCCGTCTTCCTGCTTTTGTGTGATAACAACGCAGTAAGGCTGCTTTTTCTGGATAATGGCGGGGTTGGTAAGATTTATCTTATGGAAACCGCCGTACTTGTAAGTTGTTTCATTTCTTTCTATTAATATGCCGTCTTCCGGTGTATCTGCATTGTCTGCCAGAAGATAGATCTCGCAGGTAACCGTGGTATTCGGATCACGCGTCTCATAAGAAATGGCGTTAAGACGCTGGCATCCTTCCGGGTAAAAAATGTTTGCTGCCTTGATCTCTTTTTGGCTGACGGAAGACACAGCTTCGGAAACCGGCATCATATTATGCTCGTCAAGATAATAACTTTCCGTTCCTTTATTCGTATCAAAGACGAAAGTTTCAGGGAGGGTTATGCTCTGGTCATAATATGATATCCAGAAATAACCTGAACCTACCATGACAGGGTTCCCGTTTTCATCCGTTACCACATTTCCCTCTGCGTCCTTTTTGGGGACCTGAATACCCCAGTTACCGAATCCTTTGTTAGGGAACTCTTCTTCACCGGAACCCCAGCTGTTCTTAACAAGAAATGCCCCGTTTGCCGGAGGCCGGTGTTCTTTGTTGAAGTTCTCTTTCGGATAGTTATCATCCCAGCCTACGATAGTCACGGCATGGTTTGCATCTGCAGGCTCGTACGTATATTGTGCCCAGTTTTTGGTCTGTATATACTTGGCATCCCCGGAAGTCTGGTTCGGACTTGACTGGTCTGCGCAAAATCCGATCTCCACGCCGCGGATATTCATAAGCTCGTCTTTTATAGCGGCTACACCGGCTTCATTAAAATAGTATTTATTATTTTCGTCAAAACCTGCGGGAGAAGGCAGGAGGGTTGATTCGCTGAGGACAAAATCCTGTTGGTAACGTTTGTCATCAGAAAGGTACCAGTCGTCCTCATCACTATAGCAGAAATCCTGATATTCACCGTCCACCACCTTTTGCGTGGTGGAGCCGTTCTTGCCCTTGTATACAAACTCGTCTCCCCTGCTCTCATTTACCGGGCCGATACCCTGTGAGAATATGGAAGCGGCAAGGAAGGGCATTCCTCCGGTGTAATATGACGCCGAAGAAGAGGCAAAGTTAACGTAGGTTCCTTCGCCGTACTGCCGGTCATTTTTATCCGTGATATATCTGTTTGAGAAAAATGCCAGCTGCTTTTCGGAAAGATCAAGAGTCTTATAGGCATCCGGGTCATCAGCCAGAAGAGAGCCTAAGATACTTGTCTCTGCAGCTGCAACTGCTGCAAATCCCCAGCATGTTCCGTAGGGGTTCTGAAGCTTTACGGGGGTGACGTAACATCTGTCACCCTCACCGTCACCGTCGGTATCTACATTTCTCAGATCAAAAGAAGAAGGAAAATTCTTTGATTCTAAAAGAAGTTCCCGCTTTGACTGTTCACTGTCAAAATCAACGGAAGTCAGCTTGAATTCAGCGTTTGGTTTTTCTTCGGCTGCAGGGACGCTGATCCCGAAACACCCGAATGCAATGGATGCGGAAACCGTACCCAGTAAAATGTTGTTAAAGAACCTGCTCTTTTTTTTCATTTGTTCCACCGCCTTTCCCGGGGACTGTGTCGTGTTCCTTTATTATCTATTATACAACAAATCGGGTAGATTTTTCCTTGTAATTTCTTTTTATTACATGATACGATGACATATATTGAAGTTTTTGAACTGCCGAAAGCCGGAGGATATGGATTTGAAAAAATTACGTGTGTTTAAGGGTATATTAAGAGATTCGGGGGTGACGAAGATACTGGTCATATTCCTGATATTTGTAGTGGCCTGCGCATTTATCATATGGCTGCGGGAGCCGGAGATTCGTACATTTGCGGACGGTCTGTGGTACTGCTATGCGGTTGTGACAACCGTGGGATTCGGGGATATTGAAGTGCACACGCACCTGGCAAGGATACTTTCCGTGATCCTGTCAGTCTATGCTGTGATAGTCATCGCCATTTTAACCGGTGTGGTGGTGAACTACTTTTTAAAGATATCCAAGCTGAAAAATGAAAACAGTATCGAAGCGGTGGTGGACAAACTGGAGCATCTGCCTGATCTGTCAAAAGAGGAACTTGAGGAACTTTCTGAGAAGATAAAGAAGTTCAGGAAGGGAAATTGACATATTAACGCTATAGCGGTAGATTCTTTAAAAAAGCAGCTCCCGTGATTTACCTTTCCAAACTGTAGAACCCGGGCCCTGTTGTTAAAAATCAAATCAGCTCCCGTGATCTGTCTTTGCAGACTGTAGAATCCGGCCCTGAATAATTTAAAGAGCGACTAAATCGTTTGAACACGAACAAAAAGCATAAATGTTGCTTCGCAACTATGCTTGACCTTCGTAAACGATTCAGCCGCTCTTAATTATTCGGACCGCCTTCTAATGTCCGCAAAGACAGACACGGGGGCCGTTTTTTTAAATCTGCCAACATTTTTCATTATTTTTGCTGTCTTATGTCAGGTTTTGTAAAATAAGATCGTATTATATATGAACGGGTATAAAAACTGCCTGTTAAATTTTTTAGGTAAGGAGGTTTTAGCTCCATGGATGAGATGGAGGCTAAGAGGATAGTCGAAGCCTATTCGGATATGATACTCAGGATAAGTTATACATATCTTAAAAATACCGATGATGCTGAGGATATCTGTCAGGATGTGTTTTTGAAAATGCTTACGGGGAAAAGCAAATTTGACAGTTTGGAGCATGAAAAGGCGTGGGTCATAAGAGTGACAATTAATCGCTGCAAAGATATTTTAAAAAGCGCACAAAGGCAAAAAGAAGTTGGGATTGAGGTAATGCCGGAGGTTGTGCAGGTGGAAGCGGTTGAAAGCGATGTTTTGGATATGGTCATGCAGCTGCCGGAAGCCTACAGGGAGGTAATATATCTGCATACCTATGAAGGATACAGCGCAAAAGAGATAGCAGATATAGTCGGAAAAAGCGAGACTGCCGTAATGGCACTACTAAGCAGGGGAAGAAAGAAGCTTAAAGAAAATTTTTTAAAAAGGGGGGAATATGATGGACAAAACATGGGAAGAGGGATATAAACAGGGCTTGGACGGACTTAAGTTTTCCGATGAAAAAAAAGCAAGGATATTAGAGAATCTTATCGGGGAAAAGGGTCATGCCTCTGAAAACGTTATAAAGCTTAACGCTAAGCAGCAGGAAAAAACTAAAACGAAGAAAAAACTTCACAGGTTAAAGCCGGCGGCGGCAGCAGCCGTAGCAGCCGTGATCATAGGAGGGGGATCCTTCGGAGTGTGTGCGGCGACAGGCGTGATACCGGTGGCGGATTCATTTAAAAATGTTTTTCAGATAGATGACGGGAACGCCGGAAAAGCAGAGGAAATAGGAAACTCCATAGGTACCAGTGTGGAGTCAAACGGTATACGGATGACGGCGGACGCTATTATCGGAGATAAGACCCACTGTGCGGTTGTTTATACACTGGAAAAAACTGACGGTAAACCATTTAACTGTGAGGGGGAGACTATAAAAGAGGATGAAAAAGGTACATTGGCGTTGTTTTTCGGAGATAGCAGCCGGGATAACGTAGAGATCCCGTACGTTGATGGTTATGGCTACAGTGGAGAAGATTATTTTTTTGCGTCAGAGGACAATAAAATTAAATACATCGATAAATTTTATATGGATGAAAAAACACTTATAGGAGGTCGTATTGAAAGCTGTTTTAAGGATCTGTATACATTTTCAGAGGGGGATGAAATTCCGGAAAAATCAGTCGCTAAAGGGGAATGGAAATTTAACATACCTCTTGAATATGAGGACTCAGGGGTTTTATATTCCGTAAATGATGTGTCTACTCAAAATGAGGATCCGGTGCTTACAGAGTATATAAATATATCGCCTATAGCATACATAGTTAAATACAGGGGATATGAGCATTTACCGGTAATTATATGTTTTAAAGACGGAACCGAATTTGACTTAAATAAAAACGGCTATACAAGCTGGGAAAATGAGAACAGTAATTTTTATATGAATACGGGAATGTTTGACAGGCTGTTATCACCTGACGATGTGGTTTCTGTAAAAGTTGGAGAAAAGGAATACAAATTAGACGAATTAGTAAAGTATTCAGGAACAGAGGATGCATTGCTGTCGGAATCGGATGCTTTGGCTGAAAAAACATTTAAAGAGGGAAATAAAGGTCTGTTTTATATAGACGCTCTGTACGAGGGAAAGGAAAGGTATGACGGCTTTAGCATAATAACTTATTTAAAGAATACCGGAGAGATCGTAAGTGAGGCGTTTACAGGGGGTGAGGCTCCTGTGGTTAAAAAAGGAGAGATCTTGTCGGAATGCGTTTTCAGAAGTTCGGCTATTGTAAAAAATGATGATCTTGGAAATGAGATAAGCAGGTATTCCTTAGATGAGGTAGGATTCAGGATTGAATTTAAAGACGAGGAGCTAAATACTGTAGCCACCGTGGATTTAGGGGACAATTTACGGGAGTTTGGAAAAAGATACAGCCTTAAGATCACAGGTGATAAAAACGGAGGATATCAGGCAGAGTTTTTAGGTGAAGAAGAGTTGGGAATAAAAGAGTAAAAGGGATATTAAAGTAGGATTTTTTAAAGACTCACAGGCGGGATAGAAAAATGTGCCTGTGAGTTTTTTGTGTGGTATAGTTTTAGCAGAAACCGTTGTTTACGAGAATATGGAGGAGACCATAGGATTCCCTGTCTGGTGGTACATCGCTCCTACCATAATCAACACATTTCTTGAAAAGTATGATTTTTCCGGCAAGATGATCATTTTGTTTGCCACATCAGGAGGCAGCGGCTTCGGAAAAGCCGTCGAAAATCTCAAGACAAGCGTGGCTGAGGACACGGTGATAAAGGAAGGTAAAGTGTTCAGACAGGCTCCTAACGTGGCGGAGCTTGAAGAGCTGGCGCAGATGTAATAAGGAAAGAAAAAACGGGGTTGTCTAAAGAAAGACAACCCCGTTTTAGTCAAATAACTTTTTCATATAGTCACATTTCGCAAGCAATACTCTTAAGATCTCTATGTATCCGTCGCGAATCCTGTAAAAAGCCTTATAAGCTTTAAAATTTACTGAATAAAATCCGGTAAAGAGACTGCGATAATAAAGAGGAATACCGGACTCCGGGAAAGTCTTTTTAGCAGAGATGGTTTTCATAAGATCGCTTAAATATTCATCGGCGATATCAAAGCTTTTAGATGCCTCAAATACGTCGTCCCATACGTCATCAAGATCTTTGAGTGCAGCCGGAGAATACCGTATTTTAATGCTCATTCCGGCTTTCCTTCTTGTTTTGAAAATGCTTCATAACCTCATCTTCAGATATCCAGCCATCCTCATCAGCTGAACGTATACCTGTATTTAATTCACACATCAGCCTGATCATGGCCTCTGCTTTTTGAAAATTTTCCTCATCCTGCATATCCCTTATACTGTAAGCACCGTGTCCGTTTCTTGTAAGATACACAGGGGAGCCGACAGAGACTTTTTCCAGTACATTACCGTAATTTCTGAGTTCTGATATTGGTGTAATAGTGGGCATTGCTTAGTCCTCCTGTCTTTAATGTGATTAGAGTATACCATAAGAGAAAATGGGAAACAATTGTTTTTCGATGAATTATTCGAAAGAATGATTGACACAAAAGGTAAAGAAAGGTAAAATAATCTTCAAAAGGTAAAGAAAGGTAAAAATGATGTCCGAAAAAACAAACCCGTACACATTGTCTTTCGGCAAACAGCCCCCTCAGATGGTCTCAAGATTTTTTGAGACACAAGATATTATCGATGCGTTTAAAAGCGATCCGCCTGCTAATCAGGTATATATACTGACTGGAGTAAGGGGGTCCGGCAAGACCGTGACCATGACAGAAATCGCAAAGGAGATGGACAGGGATAAAGACTGGATAATAGTAAATCTGACTGCGGAGTATGATCTGGTGGAGAGTCTGGCGGCTGAACTGGGAGAAAAAAAAGAGTTAAAGCAATTTTTCAAGATAGAGGGATTAAGTGTGTCGCTGCCCGGGATAACAATAGATGTTAAAAACGTATCTCCCATTACAGACGCAAAGGTTGCCGTCAGCAAAATGCTCAGGATCATCAGGAAAAAAGGGAAAAAAGTGCTTGTTACTCTTGACGAGGCATCAAACAACGAATCCGTGAAAAAGTTTGCTGCGGTTTTTCAGATATTATTAAGAGAAGAACTGCCTATATACCTTATAATGACCGGTTTATACGAAAATATCCGTTCTTTACAGGACGAGAAGTCACTAACATTTTTATACAGAGCACCGCGTATAGAGCTTCCTCCGCTAAGCATGCGTGGAATAGCCGAAAATTATCAAAAGACTTTTTCTCTCGATACAAAAAAAGCAGATGAAATGGCGGCTTTGACAAAGGGATACCCTTACGCCTTTCAGCTGCTGGGATATCTTACCTGGCGTGCAGGCGGAGACTACGGTTCGGTTATCACGGAATACAGGCGATATCTTGAGGATTATGTATACGATAAGATTTATTCGGAAATGTCAGAAAAAGACAGGAAGGTAGCCCTTGGTATAGCCCACTCTTCCACGGGGGGTGTAGAAGAAATAAAGAATATATTGAACATGAAGCAAAATGAATGGAACCCTTACAGAAAAAGACTTTTGGATAAGGGGATCATAATAATACCGGAAAGAGGGAAAGTCAGCTTTACCCTGCCCTATTTTGCGGAATTTCTTATGGAAAATTATCAGGAATGATCCGGTTGACGAAACAGTAAAAGGACAGTAAAAAATTTTCAGACAGTAAAAGAACAGTAAAAAAAATCATAAGCGTTTATGATCGACTACAAAGGTAAAGAAAGGTAAAAATGTCCGATAAATTATATGTAAAAGAAAAATACGACGCTATTGTGGTAGGCGCCGGGCACGCGGGCTGTGAAGCGGCCCTTGCCTGCGCGCGCCTGGGGCTGCGCACCATAGTATTTACGGTAAGCGCCGATGCCATCGCCATGATGGCCTGCAATCCCAATATAGGTGGAAGCTCAAAAGGACACCTGGTACGCGAGCTGGACGCCCTTGGAGGAGAGATGGGAAAAGCCATCGATGAGACCTTTTTGCAGTCAAAGATGCTAAACGCCTCGAAAGGACCCGCGGTGCACTCTCTCAGAGCCCAGGCGGACAAACAGGCTTATTCGGGACGGATGCGAAAAGCCCTTGAGCAGCAGGAAAATCTGGTCATCAGGCAGGCTGAGGTGGCGGAGATCCTGGTTGATGAGTCAGGTTTAGCGAACAAATATGTCCGGGGAGTGAGAACTCTTTCAGGGGCTGAATACCTTGCCCCTGCAGTGATTCTTTGTACCGGCGTTTACCTGAAAGCCCGCTGTATTTACGGAGAAACCTCCTACCCCACCGGGCCCAACGGCCTTATGGCGGCGGATCACCTGACGGGAAGCCTTATAGATCTGGGAATCGAGGTCAGGCGTTTTAAGACGGGAACACCTGCCAGGATTTCGGGAAACTCAATAGATTTTTCAAAAATGACCGAGCAGTTCGGCGATGAGCGCATCGTTCCCTTTTCCTTTTCAACGGATCCGGAGTCCGTCCAGAAGCCCCAGGTCTCCTGTTGGCTGACATACACTAATGAAGAGACCCACGAGATCATCAGGAAGAATATTGACCGCTCTCCGCTCTATTCCGGAGAGATCGAGGGGACAGGTCCGCGCTACTGCCCTTCCATCGAGGATAAGGTGGTGAAGTTTCCGGACAAGGACAGACACCAGATATTTGTTGAGCCGGAAGGGCTATATACCAACGAGATGTATCTGAGCGGTTTATCCAGCTCCATGCCGGAAGACGTGCAGTACGCCATGATACACACCATCCCCGGGCTTGAAAATGCCGAGATAGTAAGAAACGGCTACGCCATCGAGTATGACTGTATAGACGCCACACAGCTTAAGGCGTCCCTTGAGTTTCAGGATATCCGGGGTCTTTTTGCAGCAGGCCAGATAAACGGAAGCTCAGGCTACGAGGAGGCGGCCGCCCAGGGTCTTGTGGCGGGGATAAATGCTTCAAGACTGTTAAAGGGTGCAGACCCGATAGTTATGGACAGGTCCGAGAGCTATATCGGAGTACTGATAGATGACCTTGTGACAAAGGAGACTCTTGAGCCGTACAGGATGATGACATCCCGTGCGGAATACAGACTGCTTCTTCGCCAGGACAATGCAGATATCAGGCTCAGAAAATACGGATGCGAGGCAGGGCTTGTGGATGAGGCAACCATGGATGCCCTCAATGAAAAAATAAGGCTTATTGAAGATGAGATAAAGCGCGTGGAAAGTGTGAATGTGGGACCTTCACCTAAGGTGGCGGAAATACTTGAGAGACACGGCAGTACCCCTATTGAAGGCGGTATAAGCCTGACAGAGCTTATCAGAAGACCGGAACTCTCGTATGAAGCTCTTGCCGGAGCAGATGAAGAAAGACCTGATCTTCCCGCAGACGTAAGGGAACAGGTAAATATCCGGATAAAATATGAGGGATATATCAACAGACAGCTCAGACAGGTTGAAAAGTTTAAAAAACTTGAGGATCACAGGATCCCGGAGGATATTAATTACGGAGAAGTTTACGGCCTACGTATAGAAGCTGCCCAAAAGCTGGAAAAGCTGCGTCCCCGCTCCATCGGGCAGGCCTCAAGGATTTCGGGAGTGTCCCCGGCGGATATATCTGTTTTACTGATACATTTAAAGCAAAAGGGATAATGGGGTTGTCAAGAGAACCGTCCCCATGACAACCCCCAAAGGATTGGATATGAATAAAGAGTTTATTGAAAATGCATATAAATGTGGTGTGGAAATTGACGAAGCAACAATGGACAAACTGCGGGATTTTTATGAGATTCTTGTGGAGACCAATAAGTCTATGAACCTTACTGCCATAACCGAATATGAGGATGTACTTTATAAGCATTTCCTTGACAGTCTGCTGGTTATCAGGGCCCTGAAGGATGCGGGGTTTGAAAAAGAGGCAGAAGCCTTTGAGGGCGCAAAGATCGCCGATATAGGCACGGGCGCCGGTTTTCCCGGCATACCCCTTAAGATATGTTTCCCGGATATAAAGATCACCCTTGTGGATTCCCTGAATAAGAGGATCAGGTTTATACAGGAGACGTGCGGAGAGCTTGGGTTAAAGGGCGTAACGGCCGTTCACGGAAGAAGCGAGGAATTAGGAAGAAATCCTGAATACAGGGATTCTTTTGACTTTGTCCTCTCCCGCGCCGTGGCTTCTATGCCCGTTCTTGCGGAGTACTGTATGCCTTTCGCAAAAAAAGGCGGCATGTTTATTGCTTATAAGGCAGAGGGCGTGGAAAACGAGGCTAAAGAGGCAGAAATGGCAGTAAAAAAGCTTGGGGGAGAGATAAAAAAAATAATCCCCGTACCCCTTGAAGGGACGGAGATCGTCAGGGAATTTGTTATTATCAAAAAGATTGCAGATACCCCGAAGAAATATCCCAGAAAGGCAGGAAATCCGGCAAAGGAGCCGTTGAGATAGTTTTTTGTTGCCGGCAGCACGTTTTTTTGACGACAAAAAGAACCGTGTGAAAAAATATTATTGTGATTGAAAATTCATGACGAATGCCACTTTTGATACAGCGAATGCCGCAGGAGGAATATGTCATATATTGATAATAGTATCTATAAGGAATTTTTAATCCCGGGACGAGTGCAATATTCGTAAATGCGACTCAGTCACAGACACCCCCTTTTTATTATAGTATTATCATGTCACGGATACCGGTGATATCAAAAACCGGTATCTCGCAGCTAAAAATTTCAGCTTTCTAAAAGGAGTGGAAATATGAGTGAAGTAACCATTACAAAACAAAATTTTGAAAGCGAGGTGATAAACTCCGACAAGCCTGTACTTATTGACTTCTGGGCATCCTGGTGCGGTCCCTGCAGGGCATTGGCGCCTGTTATTTCATCATTTGCTGAAAAGCACGATGAGATCAAGGTAGGGAAAGTAAATGTTGATGATGAACAGGAACTGGCAGTACAGTTCAATGTTATGAGCATACCTACGGTGATAATGTTCCAAAACGGAAAACCCGTAAAACAGCATGTGGGACTCGCAGACCTGGGAAGCCTGGAGAGACAATTTATCTAAACTCCTTTCATAACAGAGTTGTGATCTTGGGATGATGCAGAAACATCCTGATGTAGCAGATCACAGCCTTTATGATCAAAACCACCGTCCTGATCATTTTTCCTCCTTCACAGGGCGGCACTAAAAAAATTAAAGACCGATGATTCGTTATGAACACGAGGGACATGCATAAATGCTGCTTCGCAGCTATGCCTGCCCCTCGTATAACGAATTGCATCGGTCTTATTTTTTTGGGTCGTGTTCTAAAGTTTTTAAAGACAGACACGGAAACTTACTTTGTCGCTACATCCGCAAAAAACCGTCCCTTTTTACCGTAAAAAACATCAACCCTGCAGTACTTCATGCCCGCCCATATACGGACGAAGCACCTCAGGGATCCTGACCGTACCGTCTGCCTGAAGATTGTTCTCCAGAAAGGCTATGAGCATACGTGGAGGTGCCACAACCGTGTTGTTTAAGGTATGTGCAAAATATTTCTTCTTATCTGCCGTCTGGATCCTTATCTTAAGGCGTCTTGCCTGGGCATCCCCCAGATTGGAGCATGATCCCACCTCAAAATACTTCTTTTGTCTTGGTGACCATGCCTCCACGTCGATGGAGCGAACTTTCAGGTCAGCCAGGTCTCCGGAACAGCACTCAAGAGTACGAACAGGGATGTCCATGGAACGGAAAAGCTCCACCGTATTTGCCCAGAGTTTATCAAACCACTCTTTGCTGTCCTCCGGCTTGCATATTACGATCATTTCCTGTTTTTCAAACTGATGTATTCGGTAAACCCCACGTTCTTCTATACCGTGTGCCCCCTTCTCTTTCCTGAAGCAGGGAGAATAACTGGTCATGGTGATGGGAAGATTTTCTTCCGGTGTCATTGATTCGATAAACTTACCGATCATTGAGTGCTCGCTGGTACCGATAAGATAAAGGTCCTCTCCTTCTATCTTATACATCATCTCGTCCATTTCCTTAAAGCTCATAACACCGGTAACCACATTGCTGCGGATCATGTAAGGCGGTATGCAGTATGTAAATCCCTTGTCTATCATAAAGTCTCTGGCATAGGAAAGAATGGCGGAATGAAGCCTTGCAACGTCACCTATCAGGTAATAAAAACCGCTTCCTGCCACTTTTCCTGCAGCGTCCAGGTCAATGCCGTTTACGGATTCCATGATCTCTGTATGATAAGGCACCTCAAAGTCGGGAACCACAGGCTCTCCGAACTTCTCGACCTCTACGTTTTCAGAGTCGTCCTTGCCGATAGGAACCTTTTCATCGATGATATTCGGTATGGTCATCATGATCTCCTGAATCCTTGCGGCATGGGTGCCTTCCGTCTCTTCAAGATCCTTTAACCTGTCGGCAAATTCAGCCACCTTCTTTTTTGCCTCTTCAGCTTCATCTTTTTTGCCCTGTGCCATAAGGGCTCCGATCTCCTTAGAGATGACATTTCTCTGATTCCTTAAGTCATCAGCCTCTGTCTGGGCCTTTCTGACCTCCTCATCGAGACGTGCCACCTCGTCAACAAGCTCCAGCTTATCATCCTGAAATTTCTTTTTTATGTTCTCCTTTACCAATTCCGGATTCTCGCGGATAAGCTTTATATCTATCATTATGTATTCTCCTTTATTCTCCGAGTTTATCAATCAGTCGTTCAAGTTCTTCCTGTGAGAAGTAGTCTATAACAATAGAGCCTTTCTTTCCGTCACGGCTCTTTATATTCACCGGGCTTCCTATGGACTTCTCAAGCTTCTTTTCCATTTCCCTGTAAACCAGCTCCATTGCAGGGTTCAGGTTCTTTTTGGCCGTTTGTTTTTCCGGTTTATCAAGCATGCTCTGTATAAGTTTTTCGGTTTCGCGAACACTTAGATCGTTATCAATAATGGTCTTTGCCACATCATGTACATCCTTGGGATTTCCCAGTGCCAAAAGCGCTCTGGCGTGTCCCGTAGATAGTTCTCCGGACACCACAAGGGCCTGCATCTGGTCATCAAGCTTCAAAAGCCTTATGATATTGCTGATCTGCGCTCTTGACTTTGATACTTTCTTTGCCACATCCTCCTGGGTCATCTTATACTCATTAATAAGATTCTCAAAGGCCTTTGCTTCCTCGATGGGATTTAAGTCCTGACGCTGGATGTTTTCGATAAGAGCAGCCTCCATAACCTCTTCGGGAGTGAAGTCCCTTATTATCACGGGAACTTCTTTTAATTTGGCAAGCTTTGCAGCTCTCCAACGACGTTCACCTGCGATTATCTCATAATATTTGTCATCTTTTTTCCTGACTATGATAGGCTGAAGGATGCCCACTTCCTGGATCGAGTCAGCAAGCTCCCTCAGAAGCTCTATGTCAAAATCCTTTCGGGGCTGATCCTTGTTAGGCTCAATAAGATTGGTCTTGACAATTATCTCCCCTCCGTCATTTTCGTTTAAAACAGCCTCAGATGCACTATTATCTGCCTTTACAGTCTTTTTTTCTTCTTTTATCTTTGCTTTCTTTTCTTCATCTTTGCTATTATCGGCAGAACCGGGGATAAGTGCACCAATCCCTCTGCCTAAACCTTTTCTTGCAGCCATGATAGATCCTTTCCGCTTTATTCATGAAGCTTTAAAAATTCATTTGCAAGTTGTTTATACTTATGCGCGCCTTTTGAGGTAACGTCATACAGATTTATAGGCAATCCGTGGCTTGGAGCCTCGGCCAGTCGGACATTTCTCGGTATAACAGTCTCGTACACCCTGATATCCACATTTTCTCTGACGTTTTTAATAACGTCATCCGTAAGATTAGTCCTCATATCCGCCATGGTAAAGATTATGCCATCTATTTTAAGTTCCTTATTTATCTTCTTTCTGATCAGGTCGACTGTCCTTATAAGCTGTGTAAGTCCCTCCAAAGCATAATATTCGCACTGAAGCGGGACAAGCACTGAATCAGCCACGGCCATTGCGTTAATGGTCATCATGTTCAGTGAGGGAGGGCAGTCCATAAACACATAGTCGTATCTGGGGATTATCTTCTTTATCTTATCCTGCAGTACATATTCACGGTTTTTTATATCTATAAGCTCAATCTCTGCTCCGGCAAAATCCACATTTGCAGGGATAACATCAAGATTCTTAAAAATATCCTTTTGTATAACTTCATCTGCCTTCAGACCGCCCAGCATCATTTCATAAATAGTATTTGGGGTTGTCGCTTTGTCTATCCCCACGCCTGATGTGGCGTTCCCCTGGGGATCCACGTCTATAAGAAGCACTTTTTTGCCTCTGTCAGCCACACATGCAGCCAGATTAACGGTGGTAGTGGTCTTTCCGACGCCTCCTTTTTGGTTTGCAATGGCAAATACGTTATTTCCCATAAAAATCTCCTTTATAAACAACCCGTTCGGGCAAATGTTTCACGTGAAACGTTTAGAGCAATTATAACATTATTAAATAAATAAAACCACACAAGATATATGTTGTATAAATGGCGGTTACGCCTTATAATGGGATAATAGAGACACGGAAAGGTGGTGCGGAGCATGTCTTTGACCTCAAAATTAATAAAAACCGGCCTGGCAGGAGGCGTTTCTGTTGCAGCTCTTGCGGCTGCCAACAAATATCTGAGAAAAAAATATACTTCCGTTAATAAAACTTACGAATATAAGGCGTTCTCCTGGAGGTATGCCCAGGGTAAGATCAATTATATAAAACGCGGGGAAGGCAGGCCATTACTGCTTTTACACAGTCTTTCCGCATACGGTTCATGTTATGAGTTTTCAAAGATAATAGACAAACTTTCCGAAAAACACACTGTTTATGCCATAGATTTTCCGGGGTGCGGGCATTCCGATAAGCCTGAAATGACTTATACAGCATTTACTTTTGTGCAGGTTATATATCTGTTTATAAATGAGGTAATAGGTGAAGTGACAGACATAATAGCATCCGGCCTTTCCGGAGCCTACGGAATAATGGCAAAAAGGAACTTCTGCGATAAGATCGGAAAGATCATTATTGCAGACCCAGTTTCCATTCACAGCCTGACCTCACAACCTACGTGGAAGGATTCTTTTATAAAAGACATCCGAAACCTCCCTGTAACAGGGACTTTTCTTTACAATATGGCTGCTTCTCCCTCAGGATACAGGCTTTTTACAAATAGTCTGTCAGGCGATTCCGTCAAAGATGTTTCACGTGAAACATCTAAAGCTTTCTGTGAAAGTGCTCATATAGGCGGATCCGGCGGGAAATATCTGTTTAACAGTATAAAGAGCGGATTTGTTTATGTTGATATCAGGAAAAGCCTTAAAGATCTTGAAGGTGTAAGTATAATTACTGACACTGAAGACGCGGCCCGAAAGAAAACGGCTTCAGAGTATCGTAAGATCAATAAGGATATAAAAATATATGAAATGCCCGGAGCGGGTCATATGCCTTATATGCAGGATCCGTCAGGTTTTTTGGCTATAGTTGGCGATATTTTGTAAATGTTTCACGTGAAACATTCCGGATTGTAATAACAGGCGTTGTTTACCGTTATGAAAAAACAGCTCCCGTGATTTACCTTTCCAAACTGTAGAACCCGGCCCTAAAGAATTGACAGGCAGGCGAATCGTTATAAACACAAAGAACAAGCATAAATGTTGCTTCGCAACTATGCTTGCCCTTTGTATAACGATTTCACCTGCCTTAATTCTTTGACCCGGTTTCTAATGTTCGGAAAAGTAAACACGGGAGCTGGTTTTTTCGCACGGGCTGCTACCGTTTTACACCGGTGGATCCCTGCGGAGCCCCGCGCCGGGTATAGAGTGGTGTTTTTGATGATTTTTATAGACAAGAATATTTATTTATGATATACTAAATTCCACGGCATTCGCCGTATCAAAAGTGGCATTCGCCACATAGTATCCAACTTTTTGTTGAAAAAAATTTTCACTATTAAAGTATTTAAGAAAGGATGATTTTATATTGAAAACAGAAAGAAAAGTTAGTTTAAACAAGTTTCATTTGGATATACCGGCAGGAGAAGATTGTTAACGCCATAAAATCAGGCAATCCTTCGTCTAAAGCCAGAAGTCTAATGAGAGATGTGATGAGAGGCATTTGCGGAAATGAAAGATGAAGACGACAGAAAGTTTTTTGATGTTGCAAGATGTCTTAATGTAAAACTGGTTACAAGAAATGAAAAAGATTATCCGGTGCACGAGTTAATCACGGATATTGAAGAACTGTATTAAAAATTGTGCGCCAGGAAAAAGTTCACAAAAAAATCACAACAAGTATTGACATAATAATAACAGGTAAGTTATAATTTCCTCGAAAAAGGAATAAATAGGGAAAAGTTTGATAAATAATATCGCAACAAAGCCCGTATTTAAAGGATATAAGGCAAGTCTATAAAGGCTCTGCACGCTACATCGCAGACCTTATTTTTATTGGTTTGATATCAAACCGAACTTATGCGATATTAAAAGTACTGTAGGAAAGTGACGTTAAGTCATACCAAATCAGTACGATATCAAAAAGGGAAAGGGCTCATAATGGGCTTTTTTGGCGTCTTACGAGTACCTTGACCTTCCTTATAGCAACAATAATAGTTAGTAATATTTAGGATTAGGTAATGCTCATGTTTCCACGGATTTGGGAACGTGGAAACATTCAAGGAGGAAATTCAAACGATGGAAACAACGAAATTCAGTTTGAAACCTGAAGAAAAAAAGAAGAGGGGTAACTGGAAAGGTAAACTCGCAGCAGCGCTTGCGGGTGTGCTTGGTGCGTCTGTGGTAGGGCCGGCGATATCTTCTATTGCGCCGGAAAGTGTAGCAGCGGCGGACCAGGTATATTGTTTTGCGCATGCGTTGTACGAGTATGGTAATGACAGGATCGATAATAAGACTGTTGTCAGGACTGCCAAGCAGCTTGAAGATATCATTAAATATATAGAAACGGATGCTTCTTTCAGAAACACATACGGTAACCATGTAACTGAGATTCTTATCGAAAACAGTAAGGAAAATATATATATAGATGGTTCTACGAACGGAAATGCTCTGGACTGTTTTGTTTTGGACAGACAGATAAAGATCCCGAGTGGTGTAAAGATAAAGCTGGTTTCAAAGAACGGTGCAAAGATCGTACGTGCAGATGACCTTAATATGAAAGGGGCAATGTTCAGGGTTGAAGATGGAGGTAATATTACATTTGGGGATAATATTACCTTGTCAGGTAATGTGTCCGGTATGTCAGGGAATATCGATGCAGTTGATCCCGTTCCCGGAGCAGATGCCGTGTATGGTTGGGTTTGTGATGATGATTCAGAAGCTATAGTAGGAAGACAGAAAAAGAATCCGGACGGTTCTTTAAAATTCAAAGATGATCCGTCACTTGCAAACGATGGTACTTACGCACATACAGCTAACAGCCGTATACTTAACTCTGAAGGAAAGGCTTTAGCTATCGTACCCGGAGAAGGAAGAACGTATACTGGTTCACAGACTGGACATACACTATATGAAGCTATATGGGTTGGTCCGAATCATTGGGCATATAATACGGACCACTCCAAGTGGAGTGTTAAAACATCCACTCATCCATATAAGAGTCATTACAAATATGGGAGACCATATGTAACCTATTTACAAAATGCTAACAGCTTTACACTTGTGTTTAGTGCCAGTAGTACAGGTTTTGACAACAAGATTGAAGAGTTTTGGGGAATAGATGATGCAAATGACAAAGCAGTGACTTGGGATACAGAAAATTTTGACCCCAAGATTTATGGTGCATCATCCTGGGGCGCTCATGTATTTGTCAGAGATGGCAAAATGAGGGGTTCATATTCTTCGTATTCTGTTGATTTTGCTGATGATCGTAATCCGGGTAATAATGACAAGCATCTTATTACACTTGGCGGAGGATTGACTAAACCTCAGGTTCCAGATCTTTACACCGATTCACGTTGTGAGAATCTTACAACGCCAACATATGAAGTAGTTGATGAAGGACAACAGGCACAGCCGGGAAATCCTGAGGGAAAGAAATATGCCAATGCTACTGCACACACTTGGTCAAAAGATGAGATCAATAACAACGTTGGTTTCTTCGTTCGTCAGTGGGGCGGAACAGTCAAGATAGACGGTGCTACATTAAGAGACTACGATACAGCGGCTTATGGAACAGCGCCTACAGGTACGGCACCGGTTTATGTAAGTGCAGGTACATTTACATTTGCCGACGGTATGATCACTGAGAATGATGTGAATGGTGATAATTCCGCAGGAGCTGTTTACACAACAGGCGGTACGGTAAATATAACAGGCGGTGAGATCAGAAAGAATACAGCAGCTTACGCATCTGATGTTTTTACTTCAGATTATTCAAAGAGTGAAGCCCAGGTTATTAAAGACAGACTTAAGGATAATTCATTAAACAGAAACTCCGCGGGTGCTATTATCTTCGGAGGCGGAACCGGTCATACGATCACCGGAGGATTCATCGGGGAGAATAAAGGTGAGTCCGGTGCGATAATAGTAAGGACGGATGGAAATGAAAGCCAGGCAAAGACAACAAAGGTAACCATGACCGGTGGTGTCATTGCTGCCAACACGGGTGTTCATTATGCAGGTGCGGTTTACATTAATCCTACACATGCTAATGATACTGCTGAGTTTATAATGGCTGATGAAAATGACGGTGACAGTATTTACCCTGCCATTGTTGATAACTTTACATGGAACAAAGGTGGTGCGGTATATGTATCATCAGAAGTGTTCAATGTACAGAAAAAAAGAGAAAATGCCAAAGCTAAATTCGGTATGCACGGCGGTGTGATCGATAACAATACTGCTATCCAGCGTGGTGGTGCCATTAATGTCATTTCAGACGACGTTATACTGGAAAAAGGTCAGATCACCAATAACAACTCAAGAGTTCTCGGTGGTGCTATCTATGTAGAGGGTGATTATGCTGATCGTACTTATACCCTTTATATACCGAAAGGATACATAGGAGATAACCATGCTTATCAGGAAACGAAATCAGGAGTGGATAAGAACAATCCTGATCCTAAAGACTATGCTTATCTGAAGAGAATACTAAATGACAATCCGAATAATGATACATATGTATATGGATCAACTACATATACATACAAATCTCCTTTAGGAGCTGCAAGAGATTCAAGCGGAAATGTTGTTGAAAGCAATAAGGCGGATTGGAGTAAAGGAAAGTATGCGTCCGGCGGTTATCGTACACATGACTGGAGAGATTTCGGACGCTGGGGTTCTGCAGGACAGGGAGGTGGCCTGTGGCTCTGTGCCCTTGGTGGATATGCTTCCATACAATATCTTAACGGAAATTACGATGACTCCGTTATAGTTAACAATAATGAGGCTGAAAAAGAGGGAGATGACATAACGGCTTTAGCTAATAAAGGCGGTTTTGTCCTCTTAAATGACGCAAAAAACGGTCAGGCTTCGGAATTCAAATATGAAGGAAGTGATGAGGCGCTTATCTGGGGCAAGTTATATTCAGGCGGATCGGCACATAATGTATATAATTCCAAAGATTCAAGCGTAAATGATAATACAGACCGGGGTAAAGACGGAATCTACATTAAGGATAATAATGCTCGTAACGGTGGTGGTATAGCTTCCAATGGTACCGTAATATTCGGTAAAGGCGGCGAGTTATACGATCACAGCGCGGATGTTGAGATCCAGAAGCAGTGGGAAGACGGATTAAATGTCGGAGGCCATGAGCCGGTAGGCTTCCAGGGCTACCTGACATATACTGACAGTGCCGGAAATGAGTACAAAAAGGCAATTCCGGGATACCAGTTCATCCTTGACGGGTACGCTGAAAATAACGATGATCAGGCTCTTATGGTATATGAGAAAGAGCCGTACAAAGCAAAGATAGCTCTGCCTTACGGTGATTCTCACTTCACGTATACCGATGCAAACGGTAACTCTCATACGGTGTCTGTGCCCGCTTATGTCTTAACTTACGGAAACAATAAGACGGCTTCGTCTCTTGATCCTATATGGAGTGAACTTGCAAGCGTTAGCAGCGGCACAAAAGCTAAAGTTAAGTGGAACTTTACTATAGAAGAGACTCCGACGGGGAATTATGGTATAACAGGTCTTACCAACGGTAATTATATTTTACTTAAGAAAGCTGATGCCGGAACTGATAGAGACTTCAATTTTACGGAAAGCGACGGAAGTTACAGTGTACCTAAGAAGTTAGGTGATCTGGGAATTACCGCTATCAACGGACTTTCTGAAAATGATTATTATTTTATGAAGACGGTCAGTGCATCATCAGGAACCATCAATCTCGTAAATTACTTAAACGGCACATATTATCTTCTTAATTCAAACAAAGCAGCTGTGACCGGTCATACAGATCCGATCGTACTAGATTTCACAGAAGCTAAATATGTTGTAGATGATAAGAATCTGTTACCAACAGACGTAACTATTACTAATACATATACTGAAAAGAAGTTTACTGACAGAACAGGTACTAACACGATTGCAACACTCAAAAAATATAATACCGGTATCAGTGGCTTAAAGACAGGAACTCTTAAAAATAAAAAACCTGAAGAATTTACGGTTGAGAAATATGTAAATAAGAAAGTAGACGAAACCCTCCCGGGATTTGATTCTGTATTTACATATGATATTTTGGCGTACGTTCCTGAAAGTGCAAAGACTGTTGAGATAAGTGATACTTTAGTTGAGTGGCTTGAGTTTGTTGATATAGACGGGAATGCACAAAGCAGCGATAAGTTTAATGCTTCAAAGCTTGTGGTAAACGGTGCATCACGTCCTGCTGAACTTAATGACATACCTGATAACTACGGATATAAGTATTATATTTACAGAAAAGGAAATGAAAAACCGTCAGCAAATAATGTTGCATTTGCTGATGCAGAGGTTAAAGATTCCTCTAATTCCATAGGATTTGAAGACGGTGGCAGCTATTCCAGAGTAACAATATCTGATAATGATAAATTCGGAATGTCGAATAATAAGTTAAATGTTGACCTTAGCAAGCTTCCGGCAGGTGAATATGTGGTTGTCCGCTGCACCGGAACCGGTGGCGGAACAAACGTCTACAAAGAAGAGGTTGTTAAGTCATTTACTATTGCTGACGCAAGCAACCATATGTTCAGAGTTGTATATGACAGCAGTGCTGAGGATGGTAACAATCATATCGGTACCGGTGATGGTACAGGTACCGTTTCCAAGACAAATGTATTTGTTAAAGACCTTGATACCAGTATTGTCAATATAGACAACAAGGTGATATCTGCAAGTATTCCTGTTACCGCAGATATGGAAGGTAAGTGGATACAGCTGACATTTAACGCAAGGATCAAGCCGGAACATTATAGCGATGTTGAAAATAAGATAATAACTGAAAAAGCTGTACAAGATTTGACTCCGAACAGGGCTAACGTGACTTATACAACAACGGGAGACTATGAGATAGAAGGCTTTGCTTCCTATAACCCGGATAATGGATATTACTACAGACTTTATTCTTTAGAGTATTTTGATGCTTGGACAAGTGACAGATCCGGAGTGACATGTAGAAAAAGTGAGATAACAAGCGGTAGATTAACAGATGAGATACTTGATAAATTTGGCATAGAGAATAAATATGTATATCGCACCGGGAGACTTCCCGGCCCTACAAGTAATGAAGACGGGACTGGCTGGGCGGTTGGTTTCAACAGAAATTCCGGCAAATTCAGCAATTTACCTGCCGGCAAGTATTTCCTTGCATGCTGGACAGGTGAGCATGATGATTCCAGAAATTCAAATTATATCCTGGATCGTTGCCGTGTCTTTGAGGTTGGCTATGAGAATATCAATTGGGTTGAAGTAGGTGAAGGTGTTACTGTTGAGCCGTTCAAGACGGATATTCCCGTGACCGGTACCAACAATGCTTTCCATGACGGTATCGGTAACCGCGCATCTTATGAAGTAAAATACAGAGGTGGTATCACCAAGAGTAAAAAGACTAATACGGTAACGGTTGAACCGCCGACTAAAGCACTTCAATTCACCAAGAAATGGGAAGGTGACGGAGCTGCGGCACCGACAAATCAAACTATTATAAATGCGTTTAAAAATGCACTTTCTTTAAAACTCGGAAATGAGACAATAACCGATCCCGGATTTACCATCGAAAGAAACGGTAACGAGTGGACTATTAGAACAAAAGAGTTACCTGAGTTTGTATATCAGAATTATACTCTTAGTGAGAACCTTTTGTACCTGAAAACCAGTGATACTCTTAATAATAATGTTAAGGATTTCTTTAAATATTACAATGTATCTTACAGTAACACGGCGACGCAGTCTCCTAACGGGTTAGCTGCGCAGATTGAAAAACAGCTCAAGGATGAGTACGGTAATACAAAGCTTCATGACAACACAATTGTTATCGGAAAAGGTGTAGACAGGAAAATACTTTCCGTGTCAGATAATCTTGGTGGTGGAGATGGTCATCCTGGTGGAGGGTGTAGAAAAGCTAATCCGGCTGATGTAACTGTTGTAGATACGAAACTTCGCACGGACTATGCCCAAAAAGGCGGATTATATGTAAACGATAAGTACTGGGGTTACAATTATACATCGGATACCGGTTTTGGCAGTACGCCTAAAACGGTTGATGTTAGTTTGGACCTTGACTCTTTACATGAAGGAATGTATTTTGATGCTGATTTCGAAAGCGCTGACGGAAAGGTGAAAATATACCATATAGCAAGCAGTCCGGATAAAGCGACATATTCCATTTACAAAGAGGGTTACGAAGGTAAAGACGGAAAGACCCTTGGTTCCGAGATGGGAGCAGATTATAAAGGCGGATATCCGAATGGTTTCGTTTATAACACTAAGGAATTCGGTGGCATTGATGTTGCAGCCGGAGAGAGAGATTACGGTCTTTATAAGGAAGGCGTAAGCGTCAATGACCTGACAACTGCGATCACCTCTGCCGGAGACTATGTCATAGTATCTAAGAACAATGCCGAGAGAGTTGTTCGGCTTAGTCTTAGGGACGAATATACCGATGGTAATCTCGTAGATGGTGGAACTATTTACAATACTAAGAAGCTCCACAAAGTTGTTATCAGAAAAACGGATAAGAACGGACATGATCGTTCCGGAGCAAAATTCGAATTACGAAGGAACAATGCAAGTGGAAGTGAAATATTCATGGGCATAAACGGAGCTTATCATACAAGCGGAGACGTATTAGAGCCTGGAACATACTACATTAAGGAAACAAATCCACCTAAAGGTTATTATAATAAAGACAATCAGGGTAACGATGTAACAATAGAGTTTACGTTTAAGGTTAACAATGACGGAAGTATATCTGATATCAGCAATACATTTAATGGAAAAGTAAGTATTGACTCTGATAATTCGTTTGTTATAAATGTTCAGAATGATACTATAACTACAGAGATTGAGATAGTTAAAAAGTGGGATGATAACGGAGTAGTCAGAGAAAGACCTGATAGTATTACAATAACCATTGAATCAGATGAGTATGGTGAAGCAGGTCAGTTTAGCGACTATAAACAGCATACTATTAATAAACCTTCTCTGGATTCAGACACATGGACAGATACAATAACTGGTCTTCCTAAATACATTTATGATGATAATGGTGAGGTTGACAGAGCTATTAATTATCGTATCAGAGAAGAGAATGTTAGTGGATTTATCAATACTTCTACGCAAATGGTGTCGGGATCTGTAACCAATGTAACTTCAAGTACTGTTGATAATACAACCTACTATGCATCTTCGAAGTACGATGCAAGTAACGGTGGTTATATTGGTTCCCAGGTACATTATTTAGAGACAAGTAGGGGTTCAGGTATAACACGACCTGCATTTTGTATAAATTATCCTGTACAGGGTCCGAATGTTTACTCGAATCAGTATTATTATAATCCTATAGAATATAAGAAAATATTAGTTCAGAATGGAACTGATTTACAGAACTATATTGTAAACAATAATTATATAACATCAGGTAGTATCCGATTAGGAAACGAAGATACAGCGACGTTATACAAGCGATTGATTGCAATCAGTTTGTGGGGATATGGTAGCGGAACTGAGACTTCAAAGAATTTCAAAAATGAATTTGGTATTTCTGACGAAGAGTTCATATGGATAACCCAGTGTGCTGTATTCGAGTATTCTGATTGGTATGGAGATTATAACAATAAGAATTTCAGAGAAAAAAAGCAAAGAGTATTTGCATTGGATGCAAGGAATGATGCTGCCAGACCAAACAAAGGAAGATTGCATGAAGCTTATCGGGCTTTCATATCCAGGATTCATGATGCAAACTTGGATGAAGTAGCTAAGGACAAGCACTTATATCTGTATATACCACAATCAACGAATAACTTGTATAAATACCAAAACTTAATCGGTGTTGGAGATAATCAATATGAGGTAACACGTTCTAAAGTGACTATCACTAACGAGCCGCTGGCTGATCTTACTATTCAAAAAGTAGATGAATCCGGTGATCCGATGAGTATTAACAAGGTATCAGATGATAAATACGCTGAGTTCAAACTTGTACAGGCAAGTGATGCTGAGAATGCAAAGAGAGCAGCAGAGACCAGCGGATACCCAAGTGTTTGGGTTGAAGGTGCAAAGTATAAATTTGAAGGTGTTACAGCCGGAACCTACTGGTTGGTTGAGACTAAGGCTCCAAAGTATTATACGATTGGTGAGCCTGTAAAAGTTATAGTTTCAGGCGGTGATAGCACAGGAGATCTTGATTCTGATGATAATTCAGACGATGAAAATCAGAATGGTCAGAACACAGACGGAACGGAAGATAAAACGTACAGTGCGTTGGTACATACACAAGGTAAAAGAAATGTAGCTTTGACGGGATACGAAGTGTCAGAATACGATACGTTCAAAAACGCTGAAGATGGAAATGAAGTGTGGACTGTGAATGAGCATTCAGAGCTTACCTATACGGATAGTGAAGGATATACAAGAATATTGGTTATTGGTAAGACGATGTATGATAAGTACCCAATGCATAATGCACACGCAGCGAAAGCCGAATGGGACGAAGGAGGCTATAAATATCAGGATTATTATGAAGATACAGCTCATTCAAGTGCTTATTCTCATAAATCCATTTTGGGTGAAAAAGCGTCCTGGCAGTATAGTAACGGAAAACTTCTTTTAAACAGATATAATGATACAATTTATATGTCTGGTATGGAGTATGTTATTAATACTATGACAGGATATGACGATGGATATCAAGTTGATCCATATGATTTGGGCCATACAACGTTGCAAGGTACACTTGATGCGTCCGAAGCTGCAAATGTTATAATACAGACATGGAGCTCTGATGAGAATAAATGGGTGCCTGTAAATGTACTGACGGATGGAATGCAGTGCAGAATATTGCTTGAGAAAGGAACAGGATTGGTTCCGACAACTTCAGGTGGTTCATCTAATACCGGAGGTGGATCAAACACAGGAAACTCATCAAATTCTAAGACACAATTGAGCGTACAATTAGATTCCGAAGCTGTAGCTTCAGGTCGTGTGCGTAAAGTGAGCTTTAACAGGTATGGTTTCCACTTCAGTTATAAGAACGAGCCTATCGCAGTCGAACTTCCAAACACCGGTGGTTCAGGAACCCTTTGGATATTCCTTATCGGTGCGGGAGCTGTTGCTGCAGCCATTACCGGTCTTGCGGTAAGAAGCAGACGCAAAAAGAACATTGATGATAATGTAGCTTAATCTGCATGTAACCCGTAAACCAGGGCTTGGTAAACCCAAGCCGGGCGCTGGGACTCATCACAGCTGATCAGTCGAGTGCCTTGCATGTAACATATTAACCTAAGCAGATTTATAAGATTGTGTTTAAAAGCTCCTCCGCAGCGTGATGCTGCGGGGGAGTTTTTCTGTGTCCATTTTATTTATTCGGTAAACCCAATTTGGTGTTGTTTTATGATAAGGAAGACATGAAAAGAATAGATACCCCTGAGCTTGCGGAAAGCTTCATTGCAGAGCAGGTGGAAAAAGAAAAGGCGCAGGTGGGGGATAAAAAGGTGCTCCTTGCGCTGTCAGGAGGCGTTGACTCCTCGGTGGTGGCGGCACTTCTTATCAAAGATATAAAGATGAGGTGCGTATGGTGGGAAAGGCCCTTGGTCTTCCCGACAGCATGGTTTACCGCCAGCCTTTCCCGGGTCCCGGTCTTGGGGTAAGGTGCCTGGGAGCAATTACCCGCGACAGACTTGAAGCAGTCCGTGAGTCCGATGCCATCCTCAGAGAGGAATTTGCAAAGGCGGGACTTGAAGGTAAAGTGTGGCAGTACTTCACGGCAGTACCTGATTTCAGATCCGTGGGTGTATCTGATGACGGCAAACGCAGCTTTGCATATCCCGTGATAATCCGTGCGGTAAATACCGTGGACGCCATGAGCGCCACCATAGAATAGATACCCTATGATCTGCTGGGAAGGATAGTAGAGCGTATCACAAAAGAGGTGAAGGACGTAAACAGAGTGCTTTACGACCTGACACCGAAGCCTGTGGGGACGATAGAGTGGGAATAATGCCAATGTCTCGAAACCCCCTTAAATAGGGGCTTTTGGGACTTTTTTTTGTTTTTTTGACCCAATATTGACCCTAAAAATTTACAATGTACGACAATTTTTCATCTGAAAAACGGGGAAAAACCCCCTGATTTGTCGGGAATTTCCGTGTTTTTAAAAAGTAGAAAAGAATAATTTTTTTTTGAAACCTTGGAGCTTTTCTTTGAAGAGAGCAACAAGGTTTTTTCATTTATAGTTTGTTACTTTTTTTCAAAATAATTCAATATATTGTTACTTTACAGGAGTTTTTTTGTATATACATTATACTTTTTTTAAAAAAAATAAAAAAAACGCTCTTTTTTTTTATGAGGTCGAACAAACTAATGAGGGATAAAGAAAGAGTTTTTTATTCCAATAAACTAAAAAGGAGATGATTACCATGAACAAATTATTTAAAATGGAAACCTCATTTGAAGATAAGACAACGGATTTTTCTTCAAAGAAGACAATTGTTTACTACGAAACAATCACACATAAGAATTTTCAATTCAATGAAGCGAAAGAGGGAGTTTATAATTCCGCAGATTTATACTTTTTTTCTAAGGAAATACCCATCTCTTACCAAATATATTCTGAAAAAAACGGATATTTCGGAAAAGTTTATTATTCTTCAACGAAGGATACAAATAATGTTCGCAAACGAGGAAAGGCATTAACAGCCCGTACGGAAAAAGGGCTCCGCGCAAAAAGAGAGGAAGAAGAATATGCCAAAAAAGGATACGATCTGATTTTTACAGGTCATGCACACAGCGGGCAGATTGTACTTCCTTTTATAGGAGCATTATACGCACCGGATCAGGGTTTTATGCCGAAGTACACTTCCGGGAGATTTGTTAAAGATGGTACAGAAATGATATTAAGCAGAGGATTGGGAGATAGTTTTTTTTCATGGAGGATTAATAATACACATGAGATTGTATCAGTTTCATTAAAGTCATGTGGTGATTGTCGCCCGTAGCATTGTATAAAAGTTAAAAAATTCTTTATTGCTTTATTGTCTGTAAATTGCTATCATCAAGCATATATTTTAAAAGACACTGATCAGACTGCCAAAGTTTAGTCCTGCGTGAGCCTGACCGGTGCCTTTTTTAGTACATGATCAAGGAGAGAGATATGTTATTACCAGCAGAGACTATAAAAGCTTATTCTGAGGCGGGGGTAAAGAAACTTAACCGTCCGGTATTAAAGATGTTCATACTGGCTATATTTGCCGGTATCTTTATAGCGCTAGGTGCAACGGGGAATCTTATCGCGCCTTTAAGTATCCCGTGGTCGTCTCTTGGGAAACTTGCAAGCGCTACGATGTTTCCCGTGGGACTTATATTTGTTACATTTTTAGGTGCCGAGCTTTTTACAGGAAATAATATGCTTATAATGAGTGTGACAGACCGGAAAGCCTCCATAGGACGTATGTTTTTAAACTGGGGCGTGGTATACGCAGGCAACTTCGTGGGGAGTATCATCGTTGTTCTTATCCTGACTTACGGTCATGCCTATTCTCTGTATGATAACGCTTTTGCAGAATATGTGATTAGTGTGGCACAGGCAAAGGTATCCCTGACATTTGCGGAAGGGCTTCTGCGCGGCATTCTTTGTAATGTCATCGTATGTCTGACGGTTCTTATGGCGGTCTCTGCAAAAAGTGCCGCAGGAAAGATATTGGTTATTTTTCCTCCCATCGCATTATTCGTTGTCAGCGGATATGAGCACTGTGTGGCCAATATGTATTTTATACCGGCAGCGATATTTACATCCGTTGAATACGGGCTTGACGCAGGGGCGGTAAACTGGGGAAGCATGATTGTAAACAACCTTATCCCGGTAACGACAGGAAATATCATCGGAGGCGCGCTTATCGTAGGAGTGGGGCTTAAATTTGCACTGAAAGAAAAAACGGTTTGACAATTAAGAACATTTACCGTGTTAAACCTTTGTAAATGTGATATAATCTTTTTGATATTCTTTTTATGATTGAGAGGACAGATATGAAAGCAGTCGGACTTATAACCGAATATAACCATTTACATAACGGACATATTTTTCACCTGAACAGATCCAAATAGCTTAGCGGAGCCGACGTGGCAGTGGCAGTAATGAGCGGGGATTTTGCCCAGCGCGGGGAGCCTGCCATAGTGGATAAATATACAAGAGCCCGTATGGCTGTGGACTGCGGGGTGAATCTTGTGGTGGAACTTCCGGTCAGATTTGCCCTCGGGAGTGCGGAAAAGTTTGCCACCGGCGGGGTCCTTACGTTAAATGCCCTGTCAGTAGACAGTATTGCATTTGGCTCTGAAAGTGGTACGATCAGGGATCTGGATTATGTGGCAGATGTTCTTGCCAGTGAGCCGGATAAGTATCAGCTGGCATTAAAGAAAGAACTTAAGACGGGGGTGTCATTTCCCGTGGCCAGGGGAAACGCTATCCAGAGCCTGAACATTATGGATGAGGATACGCTCCACGCTCTTTTGTCATCTCCCAACAATATTCTGGGGATCGAATATCTTAAGGCTATAAAAAGAAATGCCTGTCCTATTAAGCCCTATACTTATAAGAGGGAGGGAATGGCTTATAATGCAGTTTTCCCCGAAGATATGGAAGACGGTGAGTTCGGGCCCTCTGAAGGAGGATACAGGGATTACTCCAATCTAACCGATGAGAATATTTACTCCGCCGACGGGAATACGCTGCTTGCTTCTTCTGAAGCGTTAAGGAGAGAGATCCGCAGATATTATTATGAAATGGATGAGCTTTCACAGAAGGAAGACAGCGATGACAGGGACGGATATGATGACCAGATATTTAAGAATAACGAGATACTTCAGAATATCATAAGATTTATACCGGAAGAAGCGGTGGATACCCTTTTCGGCGCCATGGATGTGAATATGCCGGTATATAAAGAGGATTTTAACGAGATCTTTAATGCAAATATGCGCAGGATCCTAAAGGAAGCAGGATATAATAAATAAGTATGGACCACAGAGGGCGTGCCTACGATAACATATTCATTGAACGCCTATGGAGAACATTGAAATATGAAAATGTATATCCAAAGTATTATGAGACTCCCTGGGAGGCTCGTATAGGAATAAATGAATATTTACATTACTACAACAAAGAGCGACCGCATTCAAGCCTGAAATATAAGACACCGGAAGAGGTTTATATGAAGTCATAAATCTCTTCCGGGTATCGGATTGTAAATGTGCCTATATGAGCTGTCAAGGGTTCCTACGGAAGCCTTGCAGGCAAACCCTTGACAGTTCATATATCCACATTTAGTGGACAATTACAGGAAGAAAGCGGAGAGAATATTTCTCTTAAAAATCCAACTTAAATTTTTAAAAAAACTGTCTTGACAAAGGGGTGCACTTTATATATTGACCCAAAAATGACCCAAAAAAATTGATAAAACGATATAAGACCTAAAATTTGTATAATTTCAATGCCTATTTTGTATTAAAAACCACTATATAGAAGAGATTAAAACCAAATCATAGAGTGGGAATGATCCTGCTTTCAAAACCCGCCTTCATACCCCTCGCCCGTCAATAAAATCATAAAAATCAAAAACCCCCTCTGTATTGCTTTTTACGACATTGGGAAAAAATCCATGACGTATCTGACTTAAGAACAATTTGCGGATTTTTTCCCGGGAGTAAAAAGCAATATCAGAGGGGCTATTTATCTATAATTAGTTTATATTATTTTTATAATTTTATTGACGGCTTTATACTTTTCTGTTAAAATTTATTAAATCTATGGTGACCGGGCTCTTAAGTTTTTATCAGTTTGATTGCCTAGTACTAAAATAAGGAGGAAAAGTATTATGGATTTAGGTAGTAATGGATTTGTGCTGGTCTGTGCAGCACTTGTTTTCATTATGACCCCTGGTCTGGCCTTCTTCTACGGCGGTCTTGCCAGGAAAAAGAATGTCGTTGACACTATGATGGCTAGTGTCGGCCTCATGGGAGTTTCCGTGATCATCTGGGTATGTGTCGGATATTCCCTGTGCTTCAGCGGCGACGGTCCTATCATCGGTGATCTGCGTCACTCATTCCTTATCGGAATAAGCCCGTACCAGACACTTGACGGTACCGCTAACAGCATTTCAATGTACACATATGTAGCATTCCAGATGATGTTTGCCATGATCACTCCTGCCGTTGTTACCGGTGCAGGTGTTGGTCGAATGAGATACAGAGCCATGTTCCTTTTCACATGCGTATGGTCTGTTCTCGTTTATTATCCTCTCGCTCACATGGTATGGGGCGGCGGATTCATGCAGCAGATGGGTGTTATTGACTTTGCCGGTGGTTTCCCCATCGAGGTTACTACAGGTATGTCCGGTCTTGTCCTTGCAGCTATGCTCGGCAGACGTGACGGCTTCGGCAAGAAGAATTTCGAGCCTCACAATAAGCCTTACGTATTCCTGGGAGCTTCCATCCTGTGGTTCGGCTGGCTTGGATTCAACGCAGGTTCCGCTCTGCTTGCAGACGGCCTCGCATCACATGCTTTCATGACCACCATGGTCATTGCAGCCAGCGCACTCTGCTCATGGATGATCGTTGACATCATTACCAGCGGAAAGCCTACTATAGTAGGTGCGTCCTCCGGTCTTGTCTGCGGCCTCGTGGCAGCTACGCCTGCCTGCGGATACGTTCCGGTCTGGGCATGCTTCATCATCGGTGGTGCAGTCAGCCCGATCTGCTACGCTGTTACCAACGGAGTTATCAAGAAGAACATGTTCGATGATCCTATGGCGGTATTCGGATGCCACGGTATCGCAGGTATCACAGGTTCTATCGGTCTTGCATTCTTCTGCGATCCCGGAACACAGCCGGATCCTCTCAATGCAGGATTCTTCCCGGGACTTGCATTCGGTGACGGAAGACAGTTCGCTATCCAGATGGCATGCCTCGGTATCACCGCAGGTTTTGCCGCAGGTATGACAGCTATCTCAGTTCTTATCACAAGAATCTTTACAAAGATCCGTGTTGAGACATCTGAAGAAGTTAAAGGTCTTGACCTTGGCGAACACAACGAAGATGCATACCCTGCATTTGAATATCACACCGAAGATTAAGTTGTGTTTTGTATAATATAAACTAAAAACCCTCTGGTATTGTTTTTACTCCTGAGAAAAAATCCGGAAATTTTCTTAAGCTAAATGCTTAATGGATTTTTTCTCAATGTCGTAAAAAGCAATACAGAGGGTTTTTTTAAAAATATAAGTTATTTCTGCGCCTCACGTATAGCATCAAGAAGTTCGCTGTACTCCTCGTACGCCTTTACATCCGGAAACTCTCCTTTGATCTTGTCCGTGGTACGGAAGAAGAATCCGGCTGCACTGTTGGTAACCATTCCCACATCATTGTAAGAGTCACCGCTGGCGATGGTCTCAAGACCGATGCTCTGGAGAGCCTGAACCGTAGTAAGCTTAGGATCCTTGGAATCAACCCTCATCTTTATCTCTTTGATGGTGCCGTCCTCTGCCACGTCAAGTGAGTTGCAAAAGATGGTGGGGTAGCCCAGCTTCTTTATAAGAGGCATTGCAAACTCAAGGAAGGTATCGCTGATGATGACAACCTGTGAGAATGAGCGCAGCTCGTCAAGAAACTCCTTTGCCCCGGGAAGGGGATCGAGTGTGGCTATGGTCTCCTGTATATCCTGAAGCTTAAGCCCGTGCTCGTTCAATATCCTGATACGGGTGTGCATGAGCTTAATGTAATCAGGCTCCTCACGGGTTGTGATAAGAAGCTCATCTATGTGTCTTGCTTTCGCAAATTCTATCCAGATTTCCGGAATAAGGACTCCTTCAAGGTCCAAACATGTAAGATACAAAATATTCTCATCCTTTCATACTTAAAGATTTTTACCAGATAAGAAGATAACATTTTAATAAAGAAAAAACAACATGGAAAACAAAATAAAACTGTGATAAACTAAAACGAAAGAAATGAGGTGAGACGGTGAAAGATTATTCAGAAGTTTTCGGTTATGACGAATTAAAAGATTACATTCACAAAAGGATCATTACAAAAAAGGTGGCCCATGCCATTCTTTTTGTGGGAGACGAGGGTTCCGGAAAAAGGACCATCGCCAAGAGGTTTGCCAGGACCATACAGTGTGAGACCGTGGAAAAAAAGCTGGATGATAACACGGCGGTACCAAGCGATATCGAGCCCTGCGACAAGTGTCACTCATGCCTGCAGGCAATAAGCGGGAATAACCCGGACATAGTGGTAATAGACCGTCTTGAGGGAAAAAGAAAGATCACCATAGATGAGATAAGAGAAAAGCTCATAAATGATGTAAAGGTAAAGCCGTACGCCTGCAGGTTCAAGGTCTACATTATCATAGGAGCGGAGAATCTTACCGTAGAGGCGCAGAATGCCATATTAAAGACGCTGGAAGAGCCGCCGGAATACGTGGTGATCATCCTTCTTGCCACCACCGAAAAGCTGATACTTCCCACGGTATTATCACGCTGCGAGATCGTAAATATCCCGCCTATGCCGGATGATATGGTGGCTGAGTATTTTGAGACCCATTTCGGAAAGGATCCGGATGTCACTCCCGAGGATATCAGGTTTGCGGAGGCCTTTGCCGACGGCAAGATAGGAAGGGGAAGCATCACATTTACCAATCCCGATTTCAGGAAATTAAAAAGGGATGTGCTCGAGGTTGTGCTGAATATCGAAGACCTTACCCTGAATGAGATGATGGGATATGTGCGAAGAGCTGATTATTACAATGAACTGGGCATCGATTATTTCTTCGACCTTATGATGCTGTGGTACAGGGATCTGCTTCTTTTCGAGAGCACAAGGGATGTGAACGGTCTTTTGTTTAAGGACTATCTGACGGACATAAGCAGGCAGGCCCAGACCCTTTCTTATGAAGGGATAGACAGGATAACGGATGCGATAAACAAAGCAAGAGAGAGGCTGCATGCAAACGTCAGCTTTGAGACGGTGATGGAGTTACTCTTCCTTACCATAAATGAAAGTATGAAAGGATAATTCTTTTGAGCAAGCTTATAGGCGTAAGATTTGATAAATGCGGTCCCATTAAGTACTACACCACGGGAGCGGCAAACCCCGTGGATGGAGACCATGTCATAGCAGAGACGGAGATGGGGATAGATCTGGGCAGGGTGGTGCTTGATGACTGCGACCCGGAAAAAGTGAAGGCCCCGCAGCCTGTCCGCTCCATAATCCGTGTGGCTATGGAGCGCGATCTTGAAAAGGTGGCGGATGACAGGGAGCGTGAAAAAGAAGCATTTGATATCTGCAATGAAAAGATAGCCTTCAGAGGTCTTGATATGAAGCTTATCAGGGCCAAGTATATGTTTGATAACAAAAAAGTCATCTTTTATTTCTACTCTGAGGACAGGGTGGACTTCAGGGAACTGGTAAAGGACCTGGCTGCGATCTTTAAGATGCGCATAGAGCTGCGACAGATAGGAGTGCGTGACGAGGCGAAGATGCTGGGAGGGATAGGCGCCTGCGGACGGCATATGTGCTGTGCCTCCTGTATGCCGGAGTTTACCCCGGTGTCCATCAAGATGGCAAAGGACCAGAGCCTTTCCTTAAACCCCACCAGCATATCCGGTATCTGCGGAAGACTTATGTGCTGCCTGGGACATGAAAACGAGACCTACGAATATCTGCACGCAAAGATGCCGTCGGTGGGAGACGAAGTGGAGATTACCGGTGAGAAGCAAAAGGGCGTTATCATAGGCGTGAACGTCCTTCGGGAGATGGTAAAGGTTCTTGTGAACAAAGACTCCGATGACAGGGATGTAGTGGAATGCAGAGTGGATGATGTGATAGTCACAAAGAAAAAAGCGGCGGTCGCTGAGACAGCCTTGAACGAAGACGAAAATTATGAAGAATGATCTTATTAAAGACGGGGAGAGGATAGATGAACTGGGACGAAAGGGTTACCGCATCATCCAGGAACCCGGTCTTTTTTGTTTCGGGACGGATGCGGTGTTCCTTGCTGATTTTGCAAAAGGCGGCCCGCAGATAAAGGCACTTGACCTTTGCAGCGGAAACGGCATCATCCCCATCCTGCTTAAAGCCCGGGATAAAGCGGGACATGTGACCGGGATAGAGATACAGGAAAAAAGTGCTGACCTTTTTAAAAGAAGCATACGGCTTAACGACCTTGAAGATGAGGCGGAGGTTATCTGCGGGGATATAAAGGATGCGTCTCTTATAAAGGGAGTCTATGACATTGTGACCTGCAATCCCCCGTATATGTCCGCGGGAGAAGGTCTTGTAAACCCCGGAGATGCCAAGGCTATAGCCAGGCATGAGATAATGTGCGACTTCGGGGATGTGGCCCGCGCTGCATCCCGGGGACTGAAGTCAGGGGGAAGATTCTTTTTTGTGCACAGACCAAGGAAGATGACGGATATAATAAGCCTGCTTCGGGAAAACAGGCTTGAGGCAAAGAGGATGCGCTTTGTTCATCCCAAAGAAGGCGGGCGTGCCAATATGATCCTTGTTGAAGCGGTAAAGGACGGCGGGGTGCAGATGATAATAGAGCCGCCCCTTACGGTTTACGGCAAAGACGGGGAATACACGCAGGAAGTAAGGGATATGTACTTCGGATAAAGGAGAAGATATGTCAGAGGAAAAAAAGGGAAAGCTTATGCTTTGCGCCACACCCATAGGCAATCTTGAGGACATCAGCTTCAGGGTATTAAGGGCGCTTAAAGAAGCGGATGTGATAGCGGCGGAGGACACCAGGAATACCATTAAGCTTTTGAATCATTTTGATATAAAAACTCCCATGACCAGTTATCACGAGCATAATAAGGTTGAAAAGGCGGCAGTCCTTGTAAAGGATATGCTTGCCGGAAAGACCGTGGCACTGGTGACCGACGCGGGAACTCCCGCCATATCTGACCCGGGAGAAGAGATAGTCAGGCAGTGCATAGATGCGGGAGTGGAGGTAACATCTCTTCCCGGCCCCGCAGCCTGCATCACTGCCCTTACCCTGTCCGGACTTTCCGCCGGACGGTTTTGCTTTGAGGCGTTCCTTCCCTCCGAAAAAAAAGAGCGCAGGCGCATACTTGAAGAACTCTCAAAGGAGACCAGGACCATTATCTTATACGAAGCGCCTCACCATCTGACGGGAACTCTGAAAGAGTTAAGGGATGCTCTGGGAGAAGAGCGAAGAATTGCAGTGATAAAGGAGCTCACAAAGATCCATGAGACCAGGCATTATCTCACTTTGGGAGAGGCCGTAAGATTTTTTGAGGAAAATGCACCCCGGGGAGAATACGTCCTGGTGTTGGAAGGCAGACCGGTAAGCGAGATAGAAGCGGAAGAAAAGAGCCGCTGGGAATCTTTGAGCGTGGAGGAGCACGTCCGTATGTATATGGAAGAAGGTATGGAAAAAAAGGATGCCATGAAAGCTGTGGCAAAGGACAGAGGAGTGAGCAAGAGCGTGATATATAAGGACTTGCTGGGTGACTGACCATTTGCATTTTTTCATTAAAAAATCACTCATATTTATTGAAAGAAAATACAAAAAATATTATAATACAGAGTGGAGAGGTTTATAAATTTTAGCTTACGATATATTACGTGAGGGGTTGATCTAAAGTGAATATAGAGAAAGGAAAAAGCAGGTTGATAAAGACGCTGTTGGTCTTGTTGACAGCCTTTGTTTTCGTGTGCATACCGCTTGCGGCTGTGCCTGAAAAAGCGGAAGCTGCCAACGTGACGGTAAGCCTTACCCCGGAGTATAAGCAGTCGGCAGCAAGGAATATGCTGAAACCGCTTAATACATGGCGCAGGCAGAAGAACTGGTACTACACTTCTTCGAATACCAAAGCCTGGATAAAAGCAGGAGAGCTTCCGAACCTTAAGTATGACTATACTCTTGAGAAGCACGCAATGCTCAGGGCGGCAGAGATAGCGTTGAATTTCGACCATACAAGACCCGACGGTACAGGTAAATCGGGTCTGATCGGGAACGGGTACGTGGCAGTGGGTGAAAATATCTATGCATCTACTTCCGAAAGTGCGAAAGATCCCAACTATGTTTTGAACAAGTTTAAGGAGGAAGACTCCAAGTTTAATTACCAGGGACACAGAAGGAATATGCTCTCCATGACATGGACTGCAGACGGCCGCAGGGATCTTGGTTATGACAGCGTGGGTGTTTCCTGTATAAAATTTAACGGATGCTATTACTGGGTGCAGATTTTCGGTCGTTCTTCAAATAAGCCGAATACAAAGTCTACCACTGCTCTGAACTCCACAAGGACGACAGGGATGACTTTGAATACGAGTATGGTAAGAAGGAAGAAGACGCCGGACTTCAGCCTTGTAAAGAATTACTCGCTATTTCAGGGAGCGAGCATGACTCTCGGAAAAGTATATATAAATATAGGTCTTGAGGAGTCATGGCCGGATGCTTATGTCACAGTTGCCGAGAATCCTTCATGGACTTCGAAGAACGCTAATATTCTGACTATTAACTCAAATATTGCCTACGGGAATTCTCCGGGCACCACAAGTGCAGTGGCAAAGGAAGCGATAACCGGAAAGACAAAGACAGTTTCTGTTACCGTGAGCAAGAGCAAAATCAAGAACGGTCTTGTAAAAGAAGGCGGCAACTGGCATTATTACAAAAACGGCAATAAAGTGACAGGCTGGGTGAATCTTACTGCAAAGGACGGAAAAAAGACCCCCGGTTGGTTCTTCTTTGAATACGGTACCGGAAATATGTACACCGGCTGGCATTGGATGAGCAATAAAGAAGGCGAGAAGACAGGTCATTGGTCGTACTTTGGTCCGGACGGCGCTATCCGCACAGGTTGGACACAGTTTGGAAAGGGGACCAACAATCCCGACGGTAACAATGCGGCACACTGGTCATATTTCGGACCAAACGGCTGGCTTCGTACCGGATGGCAGGAGATGGGAACTTCCGCTAATCCTGATAACGGAAAGAAACACTGGTCATATTTCGGAGGAAACGGCTGGCTTGTTACGGGATGGAAGTATTTTACCAAGAAAGAAGGAGAATCTGTTCCGCACTGGTCATATTTCGGAAGCAACGGATGGATGCGCACCGGATGGCAGTATCTTGGTAAAGCTGACGGGCAAAGTACTCCGCACTGGTCTTATTTCGGAAGCCGCGGATGGCTTGCTACCGGTAAATACAGGATAAACGGGAAAGTATATTCTTTCAGTTCGGGAGGATGGCTTGTTTCTCCAAAGAGCCCGTAAATATGACAGACTTGCTATTTTTTGGCAAACATGATAAAGTCATACCCGAGTAGTATGACATGGATGATTAACAGGGGGAATAATAATGCAGATCAACCTTACGACCGACTATGCTTTGAGATGTATAATATTTTTATCTCAGCAGGAAGGCGATGTAAGTTCAAAAGAAGTCAGTGATGCCATTAAGATAAGCCGTGAGTTTGTCCAGCGCATTATGCAGAAGCTCAGAGGCGCAGGACTTGTGGCTCACACCATGGGAGCATCGGGAGGATACCGCCTTGCAAAGAAGCCTGAGGATATCAGGCTCATGGATATATTCGACACAATGGAAGATACCATGCGTGTGAACAGATGCGTGGAGGATGACGAATATTGCAGTATCGGTATGCCGCAGACCTGCAACATGCATCATTTTTACGAAGAACTTCAGGCAAAGCTCAACAGTTATTTTAATGACAATACCATCGCGAATATCCTGGCGGCAGATTACAAGCTAGATTAAGAAGGCAGACACATGACCGAAAACGAACTTAAAAAACTAAACAGAGCCGAACTCCTGGAACTCCTCTTAGAGCAGGAGCGCGAGAACAACAGACTGCGTATTGAGATACGTGATCTTAAGGTAAAGCTCGAGGACAGGGATATCAATATCGTTGAATCCGGGAATATCGCTGACGCGGCACTCAGGATACACGGAGTATTTGAAGCGGCGCAGGCAGCCGCAGAGACCTACCTTAAGAACATCAAAAGGAATGCAGGTGTGGCGCCGGAGCCGGTTACTGAGGGAACACCTGAAGAGTGATCGTATAATTTTCCGGGGGATAGAGCCCCCGGTTTTTATTTTGTGACAATTTTGTGATATAATAAAAAGAACAGCGATTTATCAGACAAATGGTTCGGGAAGTTATAGTATGAAGAAAGATTACAGCGATAACGAAATAAAAAACCTTGAGCCCGCCGGAGGCGAAGGATTTACATCAGGTGGCACAGTAGAGTCCACGGGTGGAAATGACGCCTATACCGGAGGCTGGCCTGCGGACTTAAGAGAAGCTGATGCCTTAGCCGAGGAGAAGGTCTTAAAGCAGCAGGAAGAGGAAGCGAAAAAAGCGGCGGAAGCAGCGAAGGCAAGCAAAGACGAAGGATACTTCGCAAGAAGAAAAAGAGCAAGGGAAGACAGCGACCCTACGCACGGAAGCACGGACGTTTACGATGAGATCCTGGATGAGGAAGGGGAATTATCCGATGAATACATAGCCTCCGGAAATGAGGACCTTCCAACGGCAGACCAGCTGGAGAACGAGCTTAAGCGAGAGATCAATAAGCGACGGTTCAGAAGGATACTCCGCACCACCATCGGTACTCTTATAGTTATAGCTGCAGCGGCCGTACTCGTTGCCATGATCTGGCTGCCCGTTTTCAGGATTTACGGAAACTCCATGAACTCTACTTTAGACGAAGGCCAGATAGTAGTGGCCATGAAGGGTAACCAGTTTAAGAACGGTGACGTTATTGCCTTTTATTACGGTAATAAGCTCATGGTAAAAAGGGTTATAGCAGGTCCGGGACAAAAGGTGGACATAGATGATAACGGAAATGTGTTCGTAGATGATCAGCCCTTGAGCGAACCTTATGTTACTCACAAATCTCTTGGTGACTGCAATATCTTCATGCCCTATGAGGTCCCGGAGAACAGGTACTTTCTTATGGGGGATAACAGGGAGTCTTCCCTTGATTCAAGAAACACCTCGGTGGGATGTATATCAGATGAGCAGATAGTGGGCAAAGTGGCCTTTCGTGTGTGGCCTCTGAATAAATTCGGAGGACTTAAGAGCGAAGGAGAATAGTTTTTGTGCAACTTGCACAATGAACAGCCTTATATCAAATCAACTTTGTACAAGTTAACATAATAAAAATTATTGACACTTTTTTTTCAATATTTTACAATCATCTTGAAAATTGAACATGGGGACATTCGCCTGACGGCGATCAATGGCTGCATGCAACACCGCAGTCATTTTCTAATGAAAAAAATCATACCAAAACAGTTGGATATTATTATTGATTGTTTTATGTGATGTTTTGATTTCATGATGAAAGATTTAGGAGGCAAGCATGAAATTCACACATAACAAAATAAAAAAGACGGGTATTGCGGTGCTGGCAGCGGCTACGGCTTTGACAGCGGTACCGGCTTTCGGCACTTTTGCCGATGAAGCCGGTGGGAATGCTAAGAAAGGTACCGTTACAGTTGAATACGTATACGGTACTACGGAGAGTAACAGAGTCAGCATCCCGGGAGCTAGATTTGAGATATATAAGGTAGGAGATATTGATATTGATACCGGTGAGATCACATTCAGTTCCGAATATGACGATGCAAACATTAACCTGGAAGCATCTGACGATGAGATAGCGACTACCCTTGGCAACTATGCCGTCGCAAAAGAGGATATTCTTCCTACCCAGGAGAGTGAGACCGATGAGAATGGAAAGATCACTTTCGTTGCTCTTGAACAGGGCGCTTACGTGCTTGTAGGCTTCAAGACAGAGTACAATGGCTATGAGTACGGATGTGAACCTTCTTACTTTACAATACCTTCCAATAAGAAGATCATAAGCAGGGAAACTGCAAACGAAGAAGAGGAGGGTGATGAGCTTCATCACGACATTACGGTTTATCCTAAGCTGGAAAGAACCAAGCCCGGTGAGGAAGACAGCCTTATCGATCTTGAAGCCATCAAGATATGGAAGGATGAGAACAACGCTTACTCTTTAAGACCGGAAAGCATTACGGTTGAGCTCTGGCAGAGGAACAAGACAGACGGTACCAAGAAGTCCTGCGGAACCCAGGTGCTGAACGAAGCCAATAACTGGAGATATGTCTGGAAAGATCTTGACTCAAGTAATTTTGAATACTACTGTGTGGAGAAAGATGTTCCGGGAGATTACGTAGTCAGCGAATCATCCGGTCAGGATTCCCAGACAAAGAGATATTTCTACTCCTTTACCAATACCTATAAGAAAGAGGAGACTACCACGGAGACTACGAACCCTCCGGGAACTTACACAAAGAGGAATACCAACAAGACACTTCCCTATACGGGAATGCTCTGGTGGCCGGTACCCTTCCTTGCGGCAGGCGGACTTGCGCTTGTACTTGTGGGAGTTGCAGGTAAGAGAAGAAGGGCTGCAGCGGACAGGGATTCAGAGGATTGATCCTAATTGTGTTTTTACTGTGAAAAATTTTTGAAAATTTTTTCACAAATCTATTGACATAGCCTTTAAGTTATGTTAATTTTTGTACAAAGGGCAGATGCCCTTTCCTTTAAAACAAGATTAGATACCGGACAACTTTGATTAGACTTGACCACGGATCCCCTACCAAAGTCGTTAAACTTGAAAAGAGGGCTGAACATTAAAGTCAGGAATAAAATGAAAGTTTTATCGTCCACGGAAGCCTTTCTAATGACGTAAAACTTTCAAGCAACATTTAGAAAAGAAGAAGTATTAGAAAGACAATTTTTAACTCAAGTAATTTTAGGAGGAAATTCAGAAACAATGAAAAAGACATTTACAAAACTTGCCGGCGGAATTATGGCGGCATCAATGATTCTTGGAACAGCTGGCGTGGCAGCACCTCAGGTATTTGCGGATGATCCTGCAACTACTACCATAACTACAACAAAGGCTGATGAGCACGCGCTTACAGTTACAAAGAATGCTAAAGATAAAGGAACACATACTTACACAGCATATCAGATTTTCTCTGCTGACGTTACAAACAGCAAGTTCGTTAACGTTGTATGGGGCGATGATGTGACTCAGGCTTCAATGAATGCTAAAGCTGCAGATCTTGCAACTGCTATAGGATGTGATGTGGCTGACATCAAGACAGGTGATGACGTAGATCCTGTTAAGCTTGCTGAAAAAATCGGTGGATTAACTGCGAGTGCAAAAGTTGATGATGGTGAGACAACAGCATACACAGTAGGTACTGATAAGGACAAGGCTATTGCAGTAGCAAAGGTTCTTCAGCAGTGTGTTGCAACTGATGGAACAGTAATCGGAGACAATACCAAGGTTGAAACAGGTTATTATCTTATTACAGATACATTAGTTGATAGCACGACTAGTGGTGCCGGTGAGAACATCGGATCACTTTCTAAGCTTATCATTACACCTGTTATAGAGGATACTGATGTAACAGTTAAGTCTTCTGTTCCTGAAGTTCAGAAGAAAGTTAAGGATATCAATGATTCTACTGAGAAGACTCTTTCAGATTGGAAAGATTCTGCAGATTATGATGGTACAGACGTAATACCTTACCAGCTTACAGCTACTCTTGGTGAGGGTCTTGAGAACTACAAGAACTACTATCTTGCATTTAATGATACAATGTGCGAGGGTCTTACATTCAATCCTGAGTCTGTTAAGATTTTTGTAGACGGTGAAGAGGTAGAGGCAGATCTTTTCACATTTAGTTCTGCTGATGTCACAGATGGAACTTACAAGGGTGGCAAAAAGTACACTTGGGAGCAGTCAAACATTTTAGCCGGTGCTACAAAGAAAGGTTCTACGGATAAGGTTGAAATCGGTTCAGGTTCTGTTATTGTGATCGAGTATACTGCTACTCTTAACGACAAGGCTGTATCAGGCAAGGTTGGTAACCCTAACGAGGTAACATTAAAGTACTCAAGCAATCCTAACGATGACCAGGGTGGTACTCCGAAGGAAACACCTGAAGACAAGAACATTGTATTTACATATGATGTAGATGTTAATAAGTACTGCATGGAGAACGGTGTTAAGAAAGACCTTAAAGGAGCTCAGTTCTCACTTTACAAAGTAATCAAGCTTAAGGATGGTGAGACAAAGCCCGCAAATGCACCTACTGTAGAGGGAATCACTCTTGCTAACGATGAGTACCTTAAGAAAATCGACTTAGATGTTAATGGCGCTAAGTTCTCAGCTAAGCAGGTTGATGACGGACTGTACTATGTTGTCGAGGATAAAGCTCCGGACGGATACAACAAACTTGCTAATCCGGTTATCCCATTTGTAGTTGATGCTGAGCATACTGATGGAGACGATCCTCAGCTTGTGCAGTTCAATAATCAGACAGATGGTTTCAGCTACACTGTAGATACAGGTCTTATTTCAACAAACGTTGAGAATAAGTCCGGTACACAGCTTCCTTCAACCGGTGGTATCGGTACAACAATCTTCTACATCGTTGGTGCTGCAGCTGCAGTAACAGCTATCGTACTTCTTACAACTAGAAGAAGAGCTAACAAAGAGGACTAATTAGAAACTAACTAACAATAGTTTTCAAGAATCATATTTTGTGATTCGGAACCCACACGCATTCCGGATCTGATGTCTGAAAGACACACGGGAGGAGCCCTTCGGGGCTCCTCTTTTTTGAATTTCTTTCTGTTTTCTTACAAGAAAAACCCTGATACCACCGATTGATGGAAGCAGTTACAAGGGGGTGAGAGACCGGAAGAACTGTTCCATTTGTTGTGTGGGTTGTGTTATAATGAGTTTTTAAAAATAAGGGAGAAAAAAATGAAAGCTGCGACCAAAAGAGAAATAATTTGGTTGATCGTCCTGTCTGCGATATATGCCATTGGATGGACAATGGGCAGATATTTTTTGTATACGGGGAATTACACCGGGGACGGAGGAAAGATCCGATTTTTTACGGTTTTGGGAGTTTCCTTTGCCATATCTTTCGCCGGTCTTTTTTTTGCTCTCTGTTTTTTCGGAAAAGTTTTTAAAAACAGATCGGGTATTAAGATAAAGCCGGTGATCTTTTTATTGATCATAGCTGCAGGGATGGTCTTATATACGGTGTTATTTTATCCCGGAGTTTCATTTACGGACGGCTTCAGGCAGCTTTACGCTTATTACGGATTTGATGAGTGGACAAATCATGATCCTGCCATATCAACCCTGATCATAGGAGCAATACACCAACTGGGCTCTGCCATAGGTGGTACGGCCTTCGGTTTTTTGTTGTTTGCAATCCTTCTCCAGGCTGCCTCCATGTATCTGTTCTGGCGTTTGATAAGATACATGAACAATGCGGATATGCCGCTTTGGTTCTGCATTCTTACAGCAGTTTACTACGCGATACTTCCAACGATAAGGCTTTATTCCATAACTCTTTGTAAAGATACGGGATTTGCCCTGGCAGTTATGTGGCTGATCTTTATCTTCATTGACATCTTCAAGAGAAGCAAAAAAAGCCGCCATGCGGATAAAAAGGATCTTATCACTTTGGCGGTGTGCCTTTTTATAATGATTAATTTCAGAAACGACGGAGTATATGTGGCGCTTTTTTCCATGGTGCTCTTTCTTATATGCATAAAAGGCAAAAAGCTGAAGATCATTTCTTTATATTACATAGGTGGTCTGATAGCCTTTCATTTGATCTACGGACTTATACTGCCTCTTACACCTGTTCAAAAGGGATCTGTAAGAGAGGCTCTTTCCGTTCCTCTTCAGCAGACGGCTTCTTATATAAAGCAATACCCTGATGATATATCCGTGGAAGACCGGGACAGACTGGGAGAACTTTTTGAAAGAGATCCGAAGATCATAGCGGAGGTTTACGATCCGGATATATCCGATCCGGTGAAATTCAAATTCAAAAAAGAGCCGGATACGAAAGATATATCGGATTATATCGGGATCTGGCAGAGAGGGTTTGAGAAGCATCCCGAGCTTTATTTTAAAACATACGCAAACTGCTATTACGGTTATTTTTATCCTGCACGGCGGGGATCTGAAGAATATTTCTACAACTGGGCCGTTACGGACAATTATAAAACACGTTTTGATCTGGCGTATGGCGATCACAGGAGTCCCTTTGAGGAAAAGGTGGTAAAGGTGATGAATAAGATCCAAAAACTTCCCGTACTGGTGCTTTTTGTATGCCCGGGGTTTTTTGTGTGGATATTGTTGTTTTGTTATATGGTGCTTTTTGCAAAGAAAAAAAGGAGGGCATTGTTCTGCCTTGCTCCTTTGCTGGGGGTTCTTATCGTTGCCTGCATCTCTCCGGTGAATTGCAGGATAAGATATATTCTGTCTTTAGTGTTTGCACTGCCGTTGATGATAAGTTTTGCGGCAGAACAGATAAAAGAAAAACGGTGACGATCCGCAGGCCGGGGCTTTATCGCTCCGGTCTTATTTGTCGTCACCGTCCTCAGGTTTTTTGTGCATGGCATAATACCGCGCCATCTCCTGCTTGTCCTCGTCAATAAGAGTACCGTCCCCGAAGAATCCGGCCTGAGTCTCCATGTGATGTTGGAATTCATGGCGCAGGGTATCCCGCACTTTTTTTTGGACCTTGTCCTCGGGGCTGTTGCCCATGGTGGCAGCAAAAGAACCGTAGTATATCTTTATCTGTTTTCCCATAACGGGGCTTGTGGAATATGTCCCCATTATATAAAGATCATCCGCCAGACGTTTGGGATGAAGGTAGGCTTTTTCATCAACGATAACGCCGCCGTTTAAGTCCTCAAAAACGTAACTTGGCAGAAGCTTTATCTCATCTTCGACTATCTCGGTAAATCTGTCAAAATCTATCATAAAATTTCCCTCACTCCGTTTGATTATAACAAAAGTAAGCGGTTGTTTTGAATAATGTTTTTATTATGTTTTTATAAAAATATGTGGTATTTTATTATGTAAGAGAGAAAGAAGAAACCTTCCGGAGGTTATTTATGAAGATAAAAGGGGTAAATTTAGGGAACTGGCTGGTGCTTGAAAAGTGGATGAACCCGGCGCTTTTTGAAGGTACCGATGCGGAGGATGAGACATGGCTTGCAAGGAGGCTGTCTTCTGAGGAATTTGCAGCCAGGTTAAAGGAACACAGGGAAACATATATAACGGAAAAGGATTTTGAAAAGATCGCGGGGTACGGGCTGAATCTCGTAAGGATCCCGGTGCCTTATTTTATATTCGGCGACAGAAAACCCTTTGTGGGCTGCATCGAATATTTAGACAGGGCATTTGAGTGGGCAGGAAAGCACGGTCTGAAAGTCCTGATAGATCTTCACACATCCCCCGGCAATCAGAACGGATACGATAACGGAGGCCTTGTAGGGGTGTGTAAATGGAGGAAAAACCCGGAGGAGGTTATTTACGTCCTTGAGGTTTTAAAAAAACTTGCAAAAAGGTATGCCTACATGGAAGAACTTTTCGGTATCGAGGTGTTAAACGAACCTATCAGTCTTCCCGTTTATCTTACCGCTCCCTCCACAGGTAAGGCCGTTGACAAGCAGGAGGCAAAAGGATCCGGACATGTGCCCTTAAGCTTTCTTCGGAAGTTTTATAAAGCCGCTTACAGAAGCCTTCGTAAGGTCCTGCCGGCGGATAAAGCTATCGTATTTCACGATGGCTTCAGGACATCCCTTTGGGGTAATTTTTTCAAGCGCAATAACATGGAAAACGTTTATCTGGATACCCACATTTACATTCAGGCAATGGAGATGTACGTTCCTTTACATAATATGGCCTGCTATAAGATGTATATGGAATTTGAAAAGACCAGGATGCGTATGGCAAAGAAGGGGATCAGGGTCATCGTCGGGGAGTGGTGCATAAATAACAGATACGCTGTGCATTTCGAAAAAGAAAAGGGTATGAGCGAAAGGCAGTACGGGATCGAGCGTCGCCGCCGTTTTAATGAGGTTGCGGATCTGGAATTCGACGCATGGGAGATTGCCGACGGGTGGATCTACTGGAGTTATAAGCTTTATCCGGACGGGCAGTACAGCGGGGATTCCGCGTGGAAAGAAAGCTGGGATCTCCGCCGCTGTATCGAAAACCGGTGGATCAAAATCAGATGATCAGGTGAAAAGGGGCGTTTTTATCGTCTATATCATTTCCTGAGGATTCCCGAATACTTATACAGCATCATATCCGGATGGTAGGACTCCTTAGCCTTCCTCAAGCCCTCCAGCCCGATATCCTCCTCCCGGTTTATCCACTTTGCGTTGTGATCTTCCAGCAGATGTTTCGAAAAAAGCTGGTTAACGGCAGCGTATGCACCTTTCAGTGCATATTCCCCGAAGCTTTTTTCAAAATGGATATCAAAAACTCCGGGAGAAATCTCCGATGCCATGCTCATGGCAACGGGACGTCCCTCCACTCTTATTGCCGCACCGATGAGCTCCAGTTCGGGAAAAAGCCTGACTGCCGTCTTTATCTCCTGTTTTTCCAGGACCTGGGAGTGTTCCAGTGAGTTCTCCCTTTCTTTTATCCATGCTTCTTCAACCCGGTATAAGTCACATACGCATGGTGCATCACCGCACTGATCCCTGTTGTGTTTTTCAAATACCTTAAACTCAAAATCCGGAAACTCCCGTCGGAATCTGGACACGTGGTTTTTCTTTTTGTGATTGGCCCGGCCGGGCAAAAGTCCTAAATGCTCTGCCGTATAAAGATAATCACTGTCCCCGGGGTAGGAGACAAACTCCATATCGGGGTATCTGTTTTCCAGATACCATTTCTGTTCTTCCGTAAGTAGGCAGAAAGAAAGGGGGACTTCACGGCGGTCTGCTTCCTCCTGTAATTCGTCTAAAACAGCGTCTATGCACTTCTTATCGGAAAAGGAACAGCCCACGGGAAAGGTATAGCCGTTCCTGCCCAGGTTGGTATCTATAGTCTTATACTTTCTTACAAGAAGATCCCCAATAAAAGCTATCTGCAGATCATACTTGTCCGCAAGAAGAAAGATATTTACGGCGGACATATCACTGCCCATGCAGCATGATCTGAACGCGGCTTCACGTATCATCTTAAGATCATTTAATTCCGGCTTTTTCCAGTCGATCATAAGTCTCCTTTAAAGTGCAAATATTTTTTCTATATTCATTAATTTTACCACAAAATAGTGCTATAATTAACTTTGTGAAACTAAATCCCATACAAAAAGGAGAATGATAAAATGGCACAGAATCCTATAGTAACAATTACCATGGAAGACGGAGGAGTGATGAAGCTTGAACTTTATCCCGAGATCGCTCCACAGTCCGTAAACAACTTTATAAGTCTTATTAAAAAAGGTTTCTATGACGGTCTCACGTTCCACAGGGTCATTTCAGGCTTTATGATCCAGGGTGGATGTCCTGAGGGCAATGGCACGGGCGGACCGGGTTACAACATTAAAGGAGAATTTGCTATCAATAATGTGAAAAACGACCTGTCCCATACAAGAGGCGTTCTTTCCATGGCACGTGCGGCAGAGTACAACTCCGGCGGATCGCAGTTCTTTATCATGCACAAGGATGTGAACCAGCTGGACGGTCAGTATGCGGCATTCGGAAAGCTTATCGAGGGAGAGGATGTACTGGATAAGATCGCGGCAGTTCAGACCAATCCCCTTGATAAGCCTTTGGAGCCCCAGGTGATGAAGACAGTAACAGTAGAGACCTTCGGAGAGGAATATCCCGAACCGGATAAGATGTAAGATTTTGAAAGGAGAATACCATGTTAGTAAATGTTAAAGATATGCTCACCAAAGCGGTGGCAGGACACTACGCAGTAGGTCATTTCAATATCAACAACCTTGAATGGACAAAAGCCATTCTTGAGACGGCTCAGGAGATGAACTCACCGGTCATACTGGGAGTATCAGAGGGAGCCGGCAAATATATGGGTGGCTTTAAGACAGTTGCAGCCATGGCAGATGCCATGACCGACGACCTGGGTATAACAGTTCCCGTGGCTCTTCACCTTGATCACGGAACATACGAGGGATGTATTAAATGTATCGAGGCCGGATTCTCATCAATAATGTTCGACGGTTCATCTTATCCAATCGAGGAAAATGTTGAAAAGACTAAGGAACTTGTAAAGATATGCGCTGACAAGGGAATGTCCCTTGAGGCGGAAGTCGGTGCCATAGGCGGCGAGGAAGACGGCGTTGTGGGTATGGGCGAGTGCGCAGACCCTGATGAGTGTGAAGCCATTGCAGAGCTTGGCGTGGATCTCCTTGCGGCAGGTATCGGAAATATACACGGTAAGTATCCTGAGAACTGGCCGGGACTCAGATTTGACGTCTTAGAGAGCGTAAAGGAAAAAACTGGAGACCTTCCACTGGTGCTTCACGGCGGAACGGGAATTCCTGCGGATATGGTAAAGGAAGCCATCAACTTAGGAGTAGCGAAGATAAATGTAAATACCGAGTGTCAGATAGCCTTCACGGCGGCAGTCAGAAAATACATCGAAGAGGGCAAGGATCTGGAGGGCAAAGGATTTGACCCCAGAAAAGTCCTTAAGCCGGGAACGGAAGCTATCAAAGCCACGGTTAAGGAGAAGATATTGCTTTTCGGTTCAGACGGAAAAGCGTGATTAAAAGGTTATTTTTATGGTAAGAAGAAGAAAACGAGGGAAAACCCCGATAATTGCCATCCTTATCATCATAGGATGTGCGATAGTTCTTGTGATCGCCCTTGTGAACATATTCAGACTGCAGGGAGAATACAAGCATACGGCAGAGGTTAATCAAAAGGCTGTGGAGGCCATTACGGAGACGGCAAAAAAAGAGGATGGCGGAGAAGAAGAATTCAAATACAATCATGAAGCGGCGCTTATTGTAAATCCCGACGCAAAAGGAATGTACAGAAATGATGCCACTGAGACATTGCTTCCGGTGGTTCAGAGGCTGAATGATGATGATTATTATCTCCACCTTGGATTTGACGGGGAATACAGCCGCGGAGGTACGCTCTTTATCGCGGGAGAGATTGCGAAGGGGCTCGATGCGTCCCACGTGATAATCTACGGACATCATATGAACGATGATTCCATGTTTACAAAGAACAATAAATACAAGGACGAGGAATTCTACCACCAGGGAACGAATGATACATTTTATATCTATACACCGGATACCCTTCGGGAGTATAAGATATTTGCCGTGTACAATTCCGATCCCCAAGGTCCTGTTTATACGATCAATATGAATGAGGAAGAGATAAAGGAATTTGCAAAGGAATGCAGCGAGAGAAGCATGTATCCTACGGGAGTGGATGTCTCAAATGCATCACAGATAGTGACTCTTTCCAGTTGTGAAGCTACGGATTATAATTACAGACTTGTAGTCCAGGGAGTTCTTGTAAAAGAAACACCATATTAAAAAAGGAGAAACGATATGAAAACGAAGAACAGAGTATTAAAAAACATAGTTACTTTCGGAGGAATTGCGGCAGCAGCAGTTGTGTTTGCGGGATGCGCAGGCGGCGGCGGAACCGGGACCACAACAGCGACCGGCTCGGAAGCGTCCTCAGAGACATCGCAGGCTCTTAAGACCGTGAGCCTTGATGTGGTGAATTCCAAGGGAGAGACGAAGCATTATGAGGAAAAAACGGATGCGGAATATTTAAGAGGATTTATGGATGATCTTCAGGAAGACGGGGACTTTACATATAGCGGAAGCGATTCGGCTACCGGTATATTTATCGAATCCGTAAATAATGAGACAGCAATTTATGCGACCGACGGTGCGTACTGGGCTATATATGTGAACGGTGAGTACGGCAACAGTGGTGCGGATTCCCAGACCGTAAAGGACGGAGACGAATTCAAGCTGGTTTATGAGAAAGCAAACTAAAAGCGGATTTTCCACTTATGACATCGCCCGGATAGGGATGATGATAGCAGTTTTGGAAGTAGTAAAAAGGGTACTGGATTCCGTGCCAAATGTGGAGCTGGTGACCTTTTTTATAATGATCTTTACGATATACTACGGCTGGAAGACTATGATAGCCGTATTTGCTTTTGTGGGTATAGAATTTCTTATCTGGGGCTTCGGGATATGGTCCATATGTTATCTGTACGTGTGGCCCGTTCTTGTGGCTGTGACCATGCTTACAAGGAAAAAAGATTCCTACATTTTGTATTGTGTGGAGTCGGGAGTGTACGGCATAACCTTCGGAGCGCTGTGCGCCGTGACCACCCTGTTTATAATGGGACCTGCAGGAGCTCTTGGATGGTGGATAGCGGGGATTCCGTTTGATCTTATACATGGCATAAGCAACTTCTTAGTGTGTCTTGTGTTGTATAAGCCGATCAAAGCGTTAATGAACAGGGTTGTCAGTTGAAAGGTTTTGTAATGGAGAAAAGATACAAAGGAATATTTTTTGATCTGGACGGCACGCTGATAAATACAGCAGCAGATCTTACGGATGCCGTGAATTATGTAAGAGAGTTATTCGGCTTGGGGCCGGTCCTTGAGGAGAAGGTTATCGTAGAACTTGGGGACGGTATAATAAATCTTCTTAAGAAATTTCTGCCTGATGATATAAAAGAGGATGATTTTATAAGGGCTTACGGAGAATTTATCGGATATTACAACGAAAATTCCAAAAACAAAACTCGCCCCTATGACGGTACGGTGGAGCTTCTTACAAACCTCAAGGAAAAAGGCTACAGGTTGGCAGTCGTTACCAATAAAAATGATGATGCCGCAAAAGAACTTACGGAGCATTTCTTTTCCGGTCTTGCGGAGCATACCATCGGAAGGACTGAGGACGTACCTAAAAAGCCGGACCCGACTATGATGAACAACATGTTGCAGTTCATGGGGTTAAGACCGGAAGAGGTACTATTTGTGGGGGACTCGGAGGTGGACGGGCAGTTCGGAGCAAATGCGGGAGTCGATACGGTTCTTGTAAGCTGGGGCTTCAGGAGCAGAGAGCATCTGGAAAGTTTTTCCTCTGATATAAGGATAATCGACAGACCTGAAGAAATTTTTAAATACCTGTAAACGGAGGCGTAATGGCCGGTATAAGACGAAAAAAAGGGATGTCTCATGCGCAGATAATGGCGCTGGGTTTCATAATGGTTATAATGGCGGGGACTTTTCTGCTCATGCTTCCCATTGCATCAAAGACGGGAACGGTCACCCATTTTTTTGACTGCCTTTTTACATCGGTAAGTGCCACATGCGTGACCGGTCTTGTAGTGGTAGATACATTCAACCACTGGACCATATTCGGGCAGATAGTGATACTGGTGATGATCCAGATCGGAGGTCTGGGTATAATTACCATCAGCGCCATAGTTTACTCTGTATTCAGGCGTCGTATCGGCCTTAACATGAGGAACATGATACAGGAGAGCATATATGCTTTCCAGCTGGACGGTATCACCAACACCTTAAAGAGGATATTCAGACGTACCATCATCATCGAGATGATAGGTGCCGCCATACTATGCAGCAGGTTCATACCGCAGCTGGGGGTGGCAAAGGGCATATGGTACGGAATATTTCACTCCATATCGGCATTTTGTAACGCCGGTTTTGATCTTATGGGGCGTTTTGGCGCATTTTCATCGCTTACCACGGTGAGGAATGATCCGGTGATACTTATCACACTTATGGCCCTTGTTCTTATAGGCGGGCTTGGTTTTGTGGTATGGGATGATATTATCGACAAAAAGTTTAAGATAAGAAAATACAGCCTTCACTCAAAAGTGGTACTTATCATGTTGGGTGTACTTGTTGCCGGCGGTACCGTACTTTACCTTATATTTGAGCATGATAACCTTTTTGCAGGTATGGCACCGGGTGAAAGATTACTGTCAGCGGTATTTGCTTCCGTAACTCCCAGGACTGCAGGGTTTAACTCCATAGACGTAGAGGGGATGACTCAGGCAAGCAAGATACTTACATGTATACTGATGTTTATCGGAGGAAACTCCGGATCCACCGCCGGCGGTATCAAGACCACCACCATCGTGGTCATGGGAGCATACATTTTCTCCAGTCTTGCAAGGACAACGGGAACCAATGTGCTCAAGCGCCGCATAGGAGATGAGAACATCAAGACGGCATCCATGGTATTCGGACTGAATTTAACTATCCTTGTATCGGCGCTGTTGGTAATATCCTGTGTGCAGAGATTGCCTTTGGACGATGTACTACTTGAGGTGTTCTCCGCCATGGGCACGGTAGGGCTGTCGGCGGGCATCACCAGAAGCCTTCTGCCGGTGTCCAAGATAATCCTTATGATAATGATGTTCTCGGGGCGAATAGGAACCGTGACATTTGCCGTGACATTCAAGAGCAACAAGAGAAAAGCCTTTATAAAATATCCGGAAGAGCGGATAAATGTGGGATAAAAGATGACAGAGGTGGTGACAAAAGAACCGTCCCTTTGTCACTAAAGAACCGCCCCACGTGTCATCGTAAATAGGAGGTAAGCCATGAAATCAATCTTAATAATAGGAATGGGAAAATTCGGACAACACCTTTGCAACAAGCTTTTGGAGCTTGATAACGAGATTATGATAATCGACCAGAACGAGGAGCAGATCAGGGATTACTTCACGGAGGTTACCAGCGCCCGTATCGGAGATTGTACCAATCCGGACGTATTGCAGGCTCTGGGACTTAGCAACTTCGATGTGGTGGTGGTTGCGATCAGGGAGAGCTTCCAAAATTCTCTGGAAATCACCAATCTTGCAAAGGAGTTTGGTGCAAAATATGTTATCAGCGCCGCTAACAGGGATATACAGGCGAAGTTCCTCTTAAAGAACGGTGCCGATGAAGTGATCTATCCTGACAGAGATGCGGCTTACAAACTTGCCGCAAAATGTTCTGCAAATCATGTGTTTGATTATATCGAACTGGATGAGGAATATTCCATATATGAGATACCGGTGCTTCCCGCATGGATAGGAAAAAGCATCCGTGAGATCGATGCCAGAGCCAAGTATGCGATCAATATTATAGGTATTGCTTCCAAGGGTGACTTGAATATCATGCCAAGTCCTGATGATAAGTTCAAAGAGGGCGACCACGTAAGACTTATCAGTGATAAGGAGGCGGCTGAGAGGTTGTTCAAAGAACTGGACAGAACGGAGCGTTGAGACCATTTGTGTCTGTTTTGACTTTGTCAGCTCCCATGCTTTACCTTTCCAAACTGTAGAATCCGGCCCTGAAGAATTTTCAGAGCGGCAATCCGGTATAAACACGAATAAAAAGCATAAACTCAAAAACAGCGTCAGGAATCTGCCGCTGTTTTTTCAAACAGTATGCTTTTCATTCGTATACCGGATCACCACTCTTAAATTCTTCGGACCGCCTTCTAATGTTCGGAAAGACAAACATGGGAGCTGATCATCGTCAAAAACAGAAACTAATTCCTTGTTTGAAAATCTCATTATAACAAAGCAAAATGTTTGGGACTGTAACAGTTTTTTAAAAAAGCATTGAATGACCGAATATTCTTTCGATATAATAAATAGGAGATATCATGAAAACTAATGTAAATATTATGTGGAATGATAGAAAAAGAAAAATAGATTGGTCATGAGATTGGAAAATAGGGAGATATAACAATGAATTTGGAAAAAAAACTGGGGCTTATTGAGCAGTCTCCTATAGAAATAGCATATTCTAATCCTATAGCAGAAAATTTAAAAAAAGTTCCTAAAAATGAGCATACAATCGAATTGCTGCTGCATATTTGTAAGCACGATGGTTTAGCGTTACAACACGCTTCTAAAAGGCTTGTGACAAACGAATTATGTGAAATAAGTGTTAAGCAAAACGGACTTTCTTTAAAATATATTCCAGAAAAAATTATAAAAACGAGTAAAAAAAACTGGCTAATGAGACTGTATATGACAGCAGTTTTTCAAAATGGTAATGCGCTAGAGTTCGTTCCGGAAGAATTTCTAAAAAATAATAAGAATTTATTAGAAAAGGCAATATGTTTTATTGTTGAAGGCAATGAAAATGAAGAACAGACAAGTGATATTACAAAGTATCCTATAGCGTTTGTTCCCAATGATATGTTATCTGAAGAACTATTATATAAAGCAGTTAAGTATAATCCGCTTTGTTTAAGGGATATAGACTGTGAAAAAATCACTAGGCAAATGGTTTGCATTGCTGTTGCAAATAATGGCTTATCTTTGAAATATGTTCCCCAAAAACTAATTACAAAAAAAATAGTTGATTTAGCTATAGCAGACAATGTTCGCTCTATACGTTATGTTCCTAAAAAGTATATAAATGAAGAATTATGTGAGTATTGTTTTCAGTGCGATCGTTCTGTTTTGCCGTATATCGAAGAAAAATATGTTACAGAATCCATGTGTCTTCAAGTTATTAAGGAAAAAATATTTAGTGTAAGTGAATTGCGTGATATAAAGATATCGTTTAATGATCTCCCCGAAAAAATGAGGAACAATTTTAAAATAATTAATGCCATATTAGACAGCGAGGAAAATGCTGTAGTTAGTTTGACTTTATGGAATGAAAGAATTATTAATAATAAATTAAGAGTATCTACAGTTCCTGTAGATAAAAGAAACAAGGAAATTAAACCGTTACAAAAGAAGACGATAAAATATTTAAATAAAAAACTAAAGAGTTCAGGTATAGAAGAAAACGATTCAAATGGAGTTGGGTTGCTTTTTGAAAAATATATAGATTTTGTTGATTATGTTAAAAAAGCAAAATGCCAAGTTGACAATATACCAAGTGACTACAGCGTTGTACCACATAATGAAGAAATTGTACTTCATAATTATTTAGATGACGTGGAGGGGGAAAAAATATATTACATCTCCGATATTCATATTGAACATCAACTGTTTGAGGAAATCATAGAATTACTATTATCTTCCATAAGTAGTAAAGAAAAATATAATAAAATGCTGTTTTTAATTGATCAGAAGATTGATGAAATGATTTATGGTGCGGACGTAAACAGTATTTTATTGATAGGGGGAGATGTTGCAGACAATATTGGCTTGTCAAAAATGTTTTTTGATAGACTTTGGTCTAAATGGAATGGTAAAGTAATATGTATTCTTGGAAATCATGAATTATGGGATGGGACACATCTTTCTGAATGGATAGATCCTTATTTTCATTCCCGTTCTATTGAAGAAATAGTCGAAGATTACAAAAAAACTATAAATAAGAATATTCCGTGGCTTATTAAAGAAAGAGTTTTAATAGAAAATGAGTTGTATGTAATATATAAAAATGAAAAGAGCAGAACGGTATGTGAGAAAGATATAATGAATACGCCGGATGATGAATTGTCTGATTTTCTTGAAAAATGCTCATTAATAGTATTGGGAGGCTTGGGCTATTCGGGGCTTAATCCTAAATACAACGCTAATGCGGGATTGTATAGAAGAGCCATAACAAGTATGGAAGAAGATATAAAACGAACTGAAACCTTTAGAAAAGTATATGAAAAAATAAAACGTTGTGCTTACAACAAAAAAATAGTCGTTCTTACGCACACGCCGGTTTATGACTGGATAAATGGAGCCTGTAATCCTAATTGGATATATGTTAATGGCCACACACATTGTAATGCTATAATGAAAACTGAGTCTATAGTTTTATCAGATAATCAAATGGGCTATAAACCACGAAGATGGAAATTAAACGCATTTACTATTGGTAATATGTGGTATGACCCATTTGAAAAGTATAATGATGGGATATATGAAATTGATTCTGAAAAATATAAAGAATTTAATATTGGAAGAGGCATATACATCAGTGGATGTAATCATAAGGGAAAGTTGTATTTGTTGAAAGCTAGCGGAAACTATATGTTTGTTTTAGAATCGCCGACAAGTCTTTGTTTAATGAATGGTGGTAGCAGGAAAAAACTTGAGAAGAAAGACATTCAGTATTATTACAATAATATGGTACCTTATGTTAAAAAAATAGAATCCCGGATAAAACCATACCAAGAAATGCTAAAGCGTATAAGCGAAGAAGTAAAAAAAATAGGTGGATTAGGCAATATTCATGGATGTATAGTAGATATCAGTTTTTTTAGTCATTTATATCTGAATCCGTTGGATGGAAAAATCACACCATATTGGGCAATAGATACATTGTCAAGACTAGTGTTTGGTGACGTACAAAAATTAATAAAAGAAAAAGAGCCATGTTTATTAAAGTGTTTTAAAGCTATATATAAAAATGGTGATATCCCTATAATTGGTAATAGCGTGGATGAAAAAAATGATTGTTTTGAATCTATTATTATACCCCAATGGATGTTTGGTACAGAAATGTATTGTCCTTCGAGAATGATGAGATCTGTACAGTATATCTGGGAACAAAATGTGATTAGGATATGGAATGATGCTGTGTTAAATGATCGTTCATTAACTGAAAAGCCCAAAATGATAAATAGTGAAAAAAATTAAATGATTAGTGCACATAACATAATTTTTTTTGTGAGAAAGAGGAGTTGTCAACTGATAAAGGCTGAAAGTATAACTAGAAATGTCTGTTTTTGACGATTATCAGCTCTGTGTTTGTCTTTCCGAACATTAGAAGGCGGACCGAAGAATTAAGAACGGCTAAAACGTTTACGAACGAAAAGCATGGCTGCTCAATGCATTTATGCAAAGAAAGAGTTTAAGCAGCGTTCATGCTTTTTGTTCGTGTTTAAACGATTTAGTCGTTCTTTTAATTCTTCAGGGCCGGATTCTACAGTTTGGAAAGGCAAATCACGAGAGCTGATATAGTCAAAACAGACATTAAAGTGACAAATTTATGTTTGTGTAACATATAATGTAATGGACATGGCTGTATAACATCCCCCCCACCACCCTCAAAGCCCCGTAGTTACTAGGTTTAAACAATATATAGGATGAAGTTTGACAGTACCCACAATATGTAGTATCATTTTGCCGATAAGAGAGAAAGCCCCAAAATACGGGATTTCCGCCTTACAGGCAATTTTTTTAGGCCTTTCATGCGTAAAAGACGCTTAAATATAGATTGTTTTTCGTTGATCATTAAAAAAGAACAGGAGGTAGATTGTCTTGAAGATTATCAAGAGAAGCGGATCGGAGATGATCTTTGACGGCGGGAAGATAGTGGCAGCCGTTGAAAAAGCAAATAATGAGGTCATTCCGGGGGAAAGACTCACGGAAGAGCAGGTGCGTACCATAGCAAAGAATGTTGAGGGTATCTGCGCTGATATGGGAAGATCCCTGAACGTGGAGGAGATCCAGGATCTGGTGGAGAACCAGATCATGCAGTACAGAGCCTTTTCCGTAGCCAGAAAGTACATCACCTACAGATACAAGAGAGCTCTCGTTCGTAAGTCAAACTCAACGGATGAGCAGATATTAAGCCTTCTTGAGTGCAATAATGAGGAAGTAAAGCAGGAGAACTCCAACAAGAACCCTACCGTAAACAGTGTACAGAGAGACTATATGGCGGGAGAGGTGAGCAAGGATATCACAAAGCGGCTCCTTTTGCCCCAGGATGTGGTAGACGCCCATGAGCAGGGTATCATCCACTTCCACGATTCCGACTATTTTGCACAGCACATGCACAACTGCTGCCTTGTGAATTTAGAGGACATGCTCCAGAACGGAACCGTTATCAGTGAGACCATGATCGAGAAGCCCCACAGCTTCTCCACAGCCTGCAACATAGCCACCCAGGCTATTGCCCAGATAGCAAGCTCACAGTACGGCGGACAGAGTATTTCCCTTGCGCACCTTGCGCCTTTCGTGCAGGTGAGCCGTGACAAGTTCACTCAGCAGGTAAAGGAAGAGTTTGAGACTGCGGGTATTCCTTTAGATGAGGAAAAGATCAAAGAAGTGGTAGAGCTTCGTGTACGCGACGAGATACAGAGAGGCGTACAGATGATCCAGTATCAGGTGATCACACTTATGACCACCAACGGTCAGGCACCCTTCGTAACGGTTTATATGCATCTTGATGAGGTGCCTGAAGGACGCACGAGAGATGATCTTGCAATGGTCATCGAGGAAGTTCTCAACCAGAGGATCAAGGGCGTTAAGAATGAAAAAGGGGTATATATCACTCCTGCATTCCCGAAGCTTATATATGTTCTTGATGAGGACAATGTGCGTGAAGGTTCGCAGTACTGGGATCTTACCGTGCTTGCAGCTAAATGTACCGCTAAGCGTATGGTGCCGGATTATATCTCCGCAAAGAAGATGCGCGAGTTAAAGAACGGCGACGTATATGCATGCATGGGCTGCAGATCCTTCCTTACACCGGATATCACCGGTTTGGAAAAGGACGGATCCCACAAGTACTACGGACGCTTCAACCAGGGTGTTGTTACCCTGAATCTCGTTGATGTTGCCTGCTCATCAGGCGGTGACGAGAAGAAGTTCTGGGATATCCTCGAGGAGAGAATGGAACTTTGCCATAAGGCGTTGATGTGCCGTCATAACAGACTTAAAGGCACACCATCAGATGTAGCACCTATCCTTTGGCAAAACGGGGCGCTTGCCCGTCTTAAGAAGGGCGAGAAGATCGATAAGCTCCTCTACGGAAATTATTCCACCATTTCTCTCGGTTATGCCGGACTTAACGAGTGTACACAGTACATGAAGGGAGTTTCCCATACCGATGAGGACGGTAAGGATTTTGCCCTTGCGGTCATGCAGTTCATGAATGATAAATGCGCTAAATGGAGAGCCGAATCGGACATTTCCTTCAGTCTTTACGGAACGCCTCTCGAGTCTACCACATACAAGTTCGCTCAGGCGCTCCAGAAGAGATTCGGTATCATTCCGGGAGTTACCGACAAGAACTACATAACCAACAGCTATCACGTTCACGTTCAGGAGGAGATCGATGCCTTCACCAAGCTGAAGTTTGAGTCAGAGTTCCAGGCGTTAAGCCCGGGCGGTGCCATCAGCTACGTGGAAGTACCCAACATGACCCAGAATATCGAGGCGGTCCTTGGTGTTATGCAGTATATCTATGACAACATCATGTATGCTGAGCTTAACACCAAGAGTGACTACTGTCAGGTATGCGGATTTGACGGTGAGATAAAGATAGCTGATGATGACGGCAAGCTTGTCTGGGAGTGTCCAAACTGCGGAAACCGTGACCAGAACAAGCTTAATGTGGCAAGACGTACCTGCGGGTACATCGGAACACAGTTCTGGAACCAGGGAAGGACCCAGGAGATCCAGGACAGGGTATTACACCTTTAAAATTTATTCCTAATATTACTATTGTTGACGGCGGGATTTTGTATACAAAAATCCCGCCAATTTTGTATTTTTGACAGAACATTTCTTATTGACTTTCCATTTCCTTTGTCTCATAATGGAACTAATTTTATAAAATTTTTAAAAAGATTACGGAGTATTTAATATGTTGTGGATTTTCCTGTGGATAGCATGGGTTATATTTAACGGTAAATTTACAATAGAGATAGCAATATTCGGTGCGGGCTTTGCCACGCTCCTGTATTTTTTTACATGCAAGGCTTTGGGCTATAGTGCCAAAATGGATGCAGTAGTGTTCAAAAGTTTCGGACGTATCCTGAAATATCTGGCGATCCTTATATGGGAGATAATTAAGGCAAACCTGGGTGTGCTTAAGTTTGTGCTGACTCCGGGAGCAAAGATAGAGCCTAAGCTTGTGTATTTTAAGACGGATCTTAAAAGTGATATTTCAAAGACGGCACTTGCCAACTCCATAACCATAACGCCGGGGACCATTACCGTGGATGTGGAAGAAGGAGTTTTTGCAGTTCATGCCTTTGACAAGAGCATGGCGGAAGGACTGGGAGATTCGGTATTTGTAAAACAGTTGGAAAAGATGGAAGAAAAGAGTAAGGCAGGAGAAAGATAATGTTTCAGGGAACATCTTATTCTAATATTTTTTTCATAATATGCATGATAGCTTTGTCGGTCATCGTATTCTTTTGTCTGATAAGAGCGATCCTGGGACCGCGGTTTACTGACAGGATAGTTGCAGCCAATATGGTAAGCACCAAAGTAATAGCTTTCATATGTCTGCTCTCCGTTTTCCTGCGGGAGGACTTTCTTATAGACGTGGGGATAATATACGCCATGCTGGGATTTGTAGGAGTGGTGGTATTATCCAAGATCATACAGGTAAGAGAAAAGGCGGCAAAGCTGAAGCACGAGCGCGAGATGGAGCCGGGTACGGTAGAGATCGTTGATAAGAGTGATGAGGAGGCGAAGAACTGATGTTAGTAAGATTTATCATAGCGGCAGTTCTTATAGGCATAGGGATATTTATTTTTGCCGCTGCCACTTTCGGCGTTTTCAAATTTAAATATGTCCTGAACCGTATGCATGTGGCAGCCCAGTCAGATACTCTGGGGCTTTTGTGTACGCTTGCGGGAGTAGGAGTTCTTACCGGATTTACCTTTGCTACCCTGAAGCTTGTGGTGATCGTGGTCCTGTTCTGGCTGACGGGCCCCGTGGCAAGTCACATGATAGCCAAGATGGAGATAACCTCCCAGGAAAAGGACGATGCCGATGAGTACGAGACTGTTGTAGAAGAGGGGGCGGATGAAGATGGTTGACGGACAGATGATACTGGTATGGATACTGCTTGGCTTCCTTATTACATGTGCCATAGCAGCTACAGTTACAAAAAACCTTCTTGTTACGGTTCTCATATTTATGTCTTACAGCGTGGTGATGTCCGTAATATGGATAGTTCTGGAATCCCCTGATCTGGCGGGTACGGAGGCTGCGGTAGGTGCCGGTGTAACAAGTATTTTGTTTTTTATAGTACTTAAAAAAGTGGGGGCGCTTGATACCTCCAAGAAAAAGAAACACAAAGACGATTCAAAAGAGAGTGATAAAAATGCGCGATCCGAATAATCATGAACATCATAGCAATCCCTTTGTGGCGTGGGTAAACGGTGAGTCAAAAGCAAAGCCTGAAGAAGAAAAAAAGCTCACTCCGACAAAGGAAAAAAGAGCCGCGAAGTCTGCAGATGTATCCGTACATCATGACAGATTTCATAAGGCATACAAGCCCCTTGCGGTTATATTGTGTTGTGCCTTTATCGCCCTTCTTATATTCGTGTGCGTGAAGACGCCGCCTTTCGGGGTGACGGATGCCCCAACCAATAATGAGGTGGCGCAGAAGTATATAGAAGAAGGTCTCGAAGATACGGGTGCAACCAATATCGTGGCGGGTATGATCCTGGATTACAGGGCATTTGATACCCTGGGCGAGTCAAGCGTGCTCTTTACTGCCGTAATGGCGGTTATCATCCTTCTAAAAAAAGACGGTGATAAAAAGAAAGAGATGACTGAGCGCCAGAAAAAAGAAGAGGCGCTCCAGCAGCACGAAGAAGAGCTTAACGACAGACACAGAGACGTTATCCTGAAAAAGACAGCCGGTATAGTGGCACCCTTTATTATGATGTTCGGTATATATGTTGTTCTGAACGGCCATATTTCTCCCGGCGGAGGTTTCTCGGGAGGCGCCATTATCGGAGCAGGTCTGATACTTATATCCCAGGCCTTTGGCTCAAAGCGGACAAAGAAGTTTTTTAATTTTAAAGTGTTTACGATAATAACAAGCGGGGCGCTTCTTTCATATGCGGCACTAAAGACGTATTCTTTCTACACCGGCTCACATCACATGGAGACGGGAGTGCCTCACGGCATACCGGGAGCGATCTTAAGTTCGGGATTTATCCTGCCCCTTAATATATTTGTAGGTTTGATAGTAGCTTGTACAATGTTTGGTTTCTATTCCTTATTCTCGAAAGGAGAGATATAAGATGGGTTTTTTCTTAAACCATTTTTATGAGATAGCAGCTATGATCCTTTTTGGAGTGGGATTCATGGGGCTGCTCCTTCATAACAATCTGATAAAGAAAGCCGTTGGTCTGAATATCATGGACACGGCAGTATATCTTTTCCTTGCCCAGAGAGGTTTTATCACGGGAAGGGTTGCGCCTATCATGGGGGACAACTTAGAGGCAAGCGTTGAAGAGTATATAAACCCCATTCCTGCGGGTCTCGTACTTACGGGTATTGTGGTATCCGTCAGTGTAACGGCATTTTCCCTTGCACTGATCCAGATGCTCCACAAGAAGTACCATACTTTAAACTTAGACGAGATCCTGCTTAAGGCAAAGCAGGAAAAAGAGAAAAAGAAGGCTTTGGAGGAAAGAGAAGATGCATGAGATGCCTTTTGTGTACAACTTCCCTTTCTTTAGCATAATCCTCACCCTTGTGGGCGGGATGTGTCTGCCTTTTTTCAGAAACGGAAAAGTTGCTCAAAAAATTAATATGGGGGTAATAATAGCAACAGGAGTGATGAACTTCATTTTGCTGTGTTACCTGGTTAGTACGGGTGAGAGTTTCACCTATATGATGGGTCACTGGCCCGCGCCATGGGGTAACGAGATCAGGGGCGGTCCGCTGGAAGCCCTTATGGCTACCATGTTTTGTATAGTTATGGGCTTTTCGGTCCTTGGAGGTCTGGGGAACATCTTTGAGGATGTACCAAAGAAGAAGCAGTATCTTTATTTCCTTATGATGAACCTGCTGCTTTGCTCCATGATAGCCCTTATATATACCAACGACATGTTCACGGCATACGTGTTCATTGAGATAAATACCCTTGCAGCCTGCGCCATAGTCATGGCAAAGGAGGGGGGAGAGACAATAGTCGCCACCATAAGGTATCTCATAATGAGTCTTCTGGGGTCGGGTCTTTTCCTTATGGGTATAGCTCTTTTGTATAACATTACCGGACATCTCCTTATGGAAAGTCTTCATGAGGTCATTATGGAAATGGCTGCAACGGGGCAATATGTCATGCCGCTTACGGTTGTATTTGCGGTCACTACATTGGGACTGTGCGTAAAGAGTGCGTTGTATCCTTTCCACTCGTGGCTGCCAAATGCCCACGGTTCGGCTACCACTTCATCATCAGCCATCCTTTCGGGACTGGTGCTTAAAGGATATATCATCCTTTATATAAAGATGATGTTCCGCGTTTATTCACCGGAACTACTGGCGCAGCTTCATATCACGGATGCGCTTTTGGTGTTAGGCGTGCTTGCCATGATCATGGGTTCCGTGAAAGCTCTCCGGGAGAGACACATTAAGAGGATGACGGCTTACTCATCCGTGGCGCAGATCGGATATATCTTCATGGGACTGGGACTGAATTCTGAGATTGGAGTCCTTGCCGCATGTTTCCATATCCTCTCCCACGCCGTGACCAAGCCCATGCTCTTCCTTGCTGCGGGAGCACTGGCGAACGTGTCCCATCACAGCTATGAGTTTAAGGACCTTAAAGGCGCGGCCCACAAAAACAAGCTGGCGGGTGTTGCCTTTGTGATAGGTGCACTCTCCATGATAGGTATCCCTCTTTTTGCGGGATTTCCGTCAAAGCTTTATTTTTCAACGGCGGCCATTCAGTCCGATTATTTCAGGCTGCCGGTGGTGCTTGTGGCATTGGCTGTAAGTACGGCACTGAACGCCCTTTACTATCTTCCGGTATGTATAAATATCTGGAGGATGAAGGATGAAGCCCACGGCCACGGACATGAAGAGACCGGACAAGGTCACGGACACGAAGATACCGGACATGAAGAGACCGGCGTCTATGATGACTCTCACGGACATGCAGTACATGAAGAGCCGGTGACCGACGTGGCGGCAGCAGCCTTCGAAGATGCACACCACGAGGTGCCGAAAGCAGGATTCAGCTTCCGGTTGTCCATGGTGGCATTTATAGCATGTAATTTTGGTTTGGGTATCTTTTTTATACCCATTATGAATATACTCAGTCAGGGTATAGATCTTTTATAAGAAAGTTGAGGTGAAAGTTGATGATAGGTATATTACTGCTCATACCGATATTGTTTCCGGTATTTGCGGGACTTGCTGTTTTTCCCATGGAAAATAGAAAAACGATGCGTACCTTCGTATCGGTCATAGTTATTATCAACGCTGCCGTTGTTTACGGACTTGCATTTATACCTGACGCTGAGCTTGAGGTATGGAATATAGCAGACACTATGGTGGTGAGTTTCCATCAGGACGGCATGTCCAAATTCTTTGCCTGCCTGATAGCTTCCATCTGGGTTCTGGTAGCATTTTTTGCGTACGAATATATCACCCACGAAGGGGATGAATCCAAGTTTCTCGGGTTTTATACCATGACCATAGGTACTATTATGGGTATCTGCTACTCGAGTAATCTCATTACCTTCTATATGTTTTTTGAGTTTATGTCTCTGATAACGGTACCTCTGGTTATCCATTCCAGGACAAAAGATTCCATGAAGGCCGGGATGAAGTATCTGGGATACTCGGTATTCGGTGCAGGCCTGGGACTTTTCGGATTGTTTTTCCTGAATTATTACACCAAAGGACATATCGGATTTACCTCCGGAGGGAATCTTGATATGTCACTTGTGGCAGGTCATGAGAACTGGGTGCTTGTGGTCACTCTGATCATGGTCATCGGATTCGGCTGTAAAGCGGGTATGCTTCCTTTGCAGGCATGGCTTCCCACGGCACATCCCGTTGCTCCGGCACCTGCATCCGCCGTGTTGTCGGGTCTTATTACTAAAGCAGGTGTGCTTGGTATCATCAGGGTCTGCTACTACATGGTAGGTATCGACTTCCTGTCTGGGACATGGGTTCAGACGGTGCTTATGTCTCTTGCCATATGTACGGTATTTATGGGATCCATGCTGGCTTTCAAGGAGAAGCTCTTTAAAAAGAGACTTGCATTCTCAACGGTCAGCCAGGTTTCATATGTGCTTTTCGGACTGTTCCTGTTTACACCTCAGGGGCTTCTTGGTGCACTGCTTCAGGTAATATTCCATGCAGTGGCAAAGAATATCATGTTCCTGTCGGCAGGTGCCATCATTTATAAGACACATAAGACCTATGTGTACGAGCTTAGGGGTATAGGAAAGCAGATGCCTATAGTGATGTGGTGCTTTACCCTGGCGTCTCTTTCCCTTATAGGTATTCCTCCGACGGGAGGATATTTCAGTAAATGGTATCTGGCGACAGGTGCGCTTTCCGGAGGCTTCGGCTTTTTGGGATATTTGGGAGCGGCAACTCTTTTGGTATCGGCGCTTCTTACCGCAGGCTATGTCCTGCCCATTATCCAGGAGGGATTCTTCCCGGGTAAGGATTTTGACTATAAAGGTCTTGAGAAAAAGGAGCCGAGCAAGCTTATGACGGTTCCTCTTATCATACTCAGTGTTGCGGTCCTGGGTCTGGGTATTATTCCCACACCCCTTACCGCGGCTATAGACCAGATATCCACAACCGTTTTTGCGGGTATGTAACATATTAACTTTATTTAAAGGAGTAAATACATATGTCTTTTCTTCTTATAATACCAATATTCTTTCCAATAGCCATGGGGCTTGCGCTTCTTGCGCTGAATTTCAAAGAACGCGGTAAAAGACAGATCTATGTGGCAAGCGTGTGCATTGCCAATATGATCATGTCTATAGTTTTTATGTTCACTGTTCCTGCAAGAGAGTTTACACTGGTTCGTTTTACCGATACCATCAGCATTACCTTTAAAGTTGACGGACTCTCCACGGTATTCGGCATGATCGTATCCATACTGTGGGTAGTGGCTACCTTTTACTCCTTTGAGTACATGAAACACGAAGGTAAGGAAAACAAGTTCTTCTCCTTCTTTACCATGTCCTTCGGAGTAGTGTGCGGTATAGCTTTTTCCGCAAACCTTATCACCATGTACCTTTTCTATGAGCTCCTTACCATGGCGACATTGCCTTTGGTTATGCATGCCATGGACCAGAGAGCATCGTCAGCAGGTAAGAAGTATGTGGCATTTTCCATAACGGGAGCATCCTTCGGATTTATAGCCATTATGCTCCTTATGAACTTCGGCGTATCCCTTGATTTCGTATACGGAGGCATCCTTACGGATCAGGCGGCTGTCGCGGGACATGAAGTTCTCTTACAGATCGGATTCATATGTGCATTCTTCGGATTCGGTGTAAAGGCAGCTATATTCCCGTTCTTTAACTGGCTCCCAAGCGCCGGTGTTGCACCGACTCCCGTGTCAGCCCTGCTTCATGCGGTTGCCGTGGTAAATGCCGGAATATTTGCCATATCAAGAGTGACATATTACAGTTTCGGGACGGATATACTTAGAGGTACATGGGCGCAGTACGTTGCAATGATAGCGGCCATAGTGACCATAGTGTTCGGTTCATCCATGGCCCTCAGGGAGAATCATATCAAGCGAAGGCTTGCTTACTCTACGGTAAGTAACCTTTCATATATGTTGTTTTCACTTATGATAATGACACCGGAAGGTCTTGTGGGGGGACTTACCCATATGCTTTTCCATTCGGTACTCAAGATCACGCTGTTCTTTGTTGCCGGTGCCATCATCTACAAGACAGGCAGGGAATATGTGGACCAGTTAGAGGGATTCGGAAAGTCCATGCCCCTTACCATGGCGGCATTTACCATATGCTCCATGGGTCTTATCGGTATACCGCCTCTTATGGGTATCACCAGTAAATGGCTGATATCAAAGGCGGCGGTGGACTGCGGGGATCCCGTGGCAGTTGCAGGTATCGTGGCTCTTATAGCCTCTGCGGTGCTTACCACTCTCTACCTGTTTGAGATAATAATAAAAGCTTACTTCCCGCGTAAAGATATAGACGTGGCAGAGTTAAACAAAGACGTAAAAGACCCCAACGGTCTCATGACCGTGCCTATGCTGGGGCTTACGGCATTTTCAATAATATTCGGAATCTTTCCGACGCCGTTTATAGATGTTTTCCAAAGTATCGCGGCGGGATTGTTTTAAATATCATTAAGAAAAGAAAGGAGGTATAAAGAATGCTTGAAGGAAACGGACTGCTTATGTTCCTTGTGTTCTTCCCATTTGCGGCGGGACTTGTGAGTTATCTGATCGGAAGAAACTCCAAGCGGGCAAGGGACATTTTCGTGATCGTCGTGACTGCGGCAGAGCTTGCGGCAGCGATCTTCCTAATAGCCTCTGCGAGTGATACCAATGATTTCCACTGGCATGCTTTCGCGGGGCTGGGAGTGCATTTAAGAGGCGACGGCTTCAGGACCATAATGGCCATTCTTGCGGGATTCATATGGTTCTTTACCACCATCATCTCAATAGAATATTTTAAAAAGACGGAAAGCCGCAACCGCAACAGATATTACATGTTCGCGCTCTGGACTTTAGGGGCGACCATGGGAATATTCCTTTCATCCCACCTTTATACCACCTTTATCTTCTTTGAGGTGATGTCCTTTACATCTTATATACTGGTCATCCATAAAGAGACGGATGACGTGATAGATGCTTCCAAGTCTTATGTGGGCTTTGCGGTATTCGGAGGACTTGCCACACTCATGGGTCTTTTCATGCTCCAGGCAAACTTAGGCACCCTTGAGATGGATGCCCTTATCCCTGCCATCGAGTCCACCGGCATAAGCGAGGTTACCCTTGTGTGGGCGTGCGCCCTTGTGCTTGTGGGATTCGGAGTAAAGGCGGGAATGTTCCCATTACATACCTGGCTGCCACAGTCATACCCGGCGGCACCGGAACCGGGAACGGCACTGCTCTCAGCGATACTTAGTAAAGCAGGTATCTTCGGGATGTTTGTCATCACTGGACAGATACTTTTGCATCATTTCTCATGGGGACTTGCCCTGACACTCTTTGGTATCGCTACGGCGCTCCTTGGAGGTATCATGGGTATACTCTCCGACAATTTCAAAAAGACCATTGCCTGCTCATCCATGTCACAGATAGGATTCATCATAGTAGGCGTAGGTATGCAGGCGGTGCTCGGACACCACAACGCCCTGGCAGTAAGAGGAAGTATTTTACATCTTGTAAACCATTCCCTTATAAAGCTTGCCCTCTTTATGGTAGCGGCTGTTATCTTTATGAACTTAAAGAGCTTCAACTTAAATGACATAAGGGGATTCGGAAGAAAGAAGCCGGCGCTTATGTTTACCACGGGATTTGCCATACTGGGTGTGATCGGTGTACCCCTCTGGAACGGATATGTGAGCAAGACTCTCATCCATGAGTCAATAGTGGAATATATAGAGATAGCCGAGCACACCGGATGGGCTTACGGTTTCAAGGCGATAGAAGTGCTCTTTATCATTGCGGGTGGTATGACCTGTTGTTATATGCTCAAGCTCTTCTTTGCGGTATTCGTTGAAAAGAACAATGACCCGGCAAAGCAGGCACAGTTTGATGCAAACAAGCACTATATGTCTGTTCCCGTCACGGTGATACTCATCATATCTGCAGCCATCCTTCCCGTTATCGGTGCAATACCGAATATCACGGCGGACGGTATAGCTGATGTGGCCCAGCATTTCCTCCACGGCCATTCACCGGAACATGCGGTACATTACTTCTCCTGGGTAAATATCTCGGGAACCTTAAAGTCACTGGGCGGAGGAGTTGCAGCGTATCTGGTTATCGTGAGACTGGGAATGCTAAGAAAACAGTCAGACGGAAAGAAGGCCTATGTGAATGCGTGGCCTGAGGAACTTGATCTTGAAAAGAAAGTTTACAGACCGGCACTCCTTACGGTGCTTCCCTTTATCGGAGCACTCTTTGCAAGATCGGTGGCATCTATCGTGGACTGGTTCACGGCATTTGTGGGCAAGATCATATTCCTGAAGAGGCCCGAGAGATTCCAGCCGCCGCTTAATAATGAGTTCGGAACCTTCAACGAAGAAGAGAAAGAAAGCAAGATACCCCAGGGTATCTCTTACAGTCTGATAATGTTCGGCGCCGGCGTTGTGGCGGTGTTGTATTTTATCATAATATCGTTTATTTCAGGGTGGCGTTGAAGTGGACAGTTATTTTGTCATATTTTAATAACAACAAACAGTTTCCGTGATTTGCCCTTTCAAAACCTAGAATACAACCCTAAAAAAATTTAAGACCGATGATTCGTTATGTACACGAACAAAAAGCATAAAGCTGCAATAAGGTTGTTGACCATACAATGGATGTTGAGCAGCCGATGCTTTTTGCTCGTATAACGAATCATCGGTCTTATTTTTTTGGGTTGTCTTCTAAAGTTTGAAATGACAAACACGGAAACTGTTTTTGTTTAAAATACGGCAAAAGAACCGCATTATTTAAATCAGCTCTTAATATCCGATTCGTTCTGCCAACTCTTTCTCGATAATAACCGTCGCATCCCTGTGCAGCCTGAGAAAAGTAGCAGGACACATAGGATCGATCTTGTCTTCCATAAGAAGCTTTCTTGCTGCCGTCTCCTTATTTCCTCCGATGATCATAAGCAGCGACTGTGCACGCATGATATTCCCCATGCCCATGGTAAGAGCCCGTGTGGGAACGTCTTCTTTTGAATCAAAGAATCTCTTATTGGCTTCAATAGTGGAGTCGTCAAGTTCTTCCTCATGTGCCCCGTCATAGAGAGTAGCACCGGGTTCGTTAAATCCCAGGTGTCCGTCGGGACCCACGCCAAGAAGCTGTATCCTGATATCCGTATTATCCAGGATATCATTGAATTCTTTTAAGTTCGCTTCAATATCTCCGGTAGCTTTTACAACGAAAGTATTGGCCTTATCGATATTAATATGGTCAAAGAGATTCGTGTCCATAAAGTATCTGTAGCTTTGCTCATGTGTGCCTTCGAGTCCCACATACTCATCAAGATTTACGGAATGTATCTTTGAAAAATCAAGCCCGTCTTCTTTACATCTTCTTGCGAGTTCTTTATACATACCTACGGGAGAAGAACCGGTAGCAAGACCAATGGTACATCCTGGCTCTTCTCTTATTATCTTTTCCATGATATCAGCGGCTTTGACGGCTGCATCAGTTGCGTCTTCTGCGATCAGTACTTTCATTTTTAAAACCTTCCTTTCCGGGATGTGGTGAAAATATCTTATATATAGTTTTAGTCGATTTTTCCGAAAAATATTTTATAAAAGGGCGTCGGAAATGTCAACGACACTCGAAAAACTATTATTGAAATTAATCTGATTTTGGTTTAGAATGAAAATGAGATAATGTATATAAATATATAATACATTTTATATAGCATCAGTCAGTCAAGGAAGTAATTACACAAAGGAGGAGAGGATATGAAGCAGGGGAAAAAGATCATCGCTGTCCCGGCCGCGATACTGACAGCCATAAGTATCGTTCCGATGATCGGACAGGTGACGTATGCCGAGGGCACGGTGAATACGGTCACCTTTAAGGGGAACGGGCACGGGCCCGAAAATATCTACACCCTGGATGTTACGGAGGGAGAGACTATCTGGGATGCCATCAACAACATGGAAGGCGGTCAGCAGGAGTTCTGGAGCAAGGTAGATATAGGAGTCATAGAGAGTGATAATGAGTACAGCGTGGATGTTTACTGCCGCGATGCCGGATGCACCGACCCTCTTTATTATGCGGATGATTTCAAAGAGGTCATCACGGAAGACACGGTTTTTTACGCAAAATGGAATACCTGCGTAAAAGAAGTTAAGATAGATGTAACGCGTCCAGCCTGCGGCACGAAGGTTGATACCGAGTGGAACGGACAGTACTGGGATTTCACCACCCAGAAGGAGAGTCCGCAGGTTACGGTAACCTCCGGTAATTGTGAGCTTCTTATAGACGGATACATGGACGGATTTGAGCCGGCGGGAGATCCCAAAGCGTTAAACGGCGTAACTATGACAGGCGGAAAAAAGTACGGGCTTTTTGTAAATGTACAGACTCCGCAGGGATACAGCTTTGCAAGGGAAGTAAACGTTACGATAAACGGTGCTGAATATACGGGAAAATCCGTTTCAGACAACTGGATGCAGGTCTATGCCGAAGTCACTCCGGCGCATGCCGAGGCTGCACCGGTTACGGAAAATGCAGTTGCTCCCACCTGTACAGAAGACGGATCACATGATGAAGTTGTTTATTGTACAAACTGCGGAGAAGAGGTTTCCCGTAAAAATGTGACAGACAAGGCAACGGGACACGACTGGAACGCATGGGTGATCACAAAGGAAGCAACTGAGACTGAGAAAGGCGAACGTACGAGAACCTGCAAAAACGACCCGTCCCATACGCAGACAGAGACTTTTTCCAAAAAAGAAGAGGCCACTGCACAGGGCGGAAATGACGATACATCCGATAAAGGAGGCGGCAGCTCGTCAAAGAAGAATTCAACGGGAGGCCCCACATCCGAAGAATCTCCGGACACGGGAGACAACAATCTTTCGGTTCTTTGGCAGACACTGGTCTGCGCTTCGGCGTCTGCGATCGCGGTTGTGATCGTATACCTCAGGACGAAACAGTACAAATAAGTAAGTGATGATATGATACGTTGCGTGACACGGGGGTAACCCCGTTTTTTTTTGCTACTACTCGATTAAAAAAATAATTTTAAAAAAATTTTAAAAAAGTGCTTGACATTATTTTCCTGTGGTGATAATATAGCAAAGTCGCACGCAAGACATACGGTCATGCGGGAGACACACAGATCTTTGACAATCAGAAAGCAAAACAACCCTGAAAATTCCTTTATAAGAATTTCAGTTTTTGACGGATAATCCGTTTTTAAGGTTTGAGATACAACC
>CACYNO010000001.1 GCA_902775895.1 uncultured Lachnospiraceae bacterium | reverse complement strand
TATGATATGGAAATACAAACAAAGGCTGATCAGGAAATAGCCGGATAGACAATTCTAAACCGATGGCAAATAAATTTGCGAAAAAAATTTGACACTACCTTCTTTGGCGGCGATCTCCTTTATTCCGGTTGCCTGTTCATCGGGCAAAACTGATACAGGGAAGGAAGATCAACAGGTTATAGATGATATTGTTGCCAATTTTGAGAAGCTTGCAGCCATACCGCGTAAATCGGGTCATGAACAGGCTGTAGGTGAAATGCTTAAAAACTGGGCCCGTGATCAGGGGCTGGAGGTCAGACAAAATGAGGCGGGGGACCTGTTTTTTGACGTGCCCGCCACAAAGGGTTATGAAGATCTGCCCCTTACATGCCTTCAAGCCCATATCGACATGGTCTGTGTGGCAAGGGATGGAGTGGATTACGATCCTTTGACCGATCCGATAAAGATAGTTATTGATGATGAAAAGCAGATCATGAGCGCAGACGGCACATCTCTGGGAGCCGACGACGGAATAGGAGTGGCCATGATCATGTCAATAACGGAGGGTAAAACGGAACATGGACCCTTACGTGTTATCTTCACCACAGATGAAGAGGTGGGATTCAGCGGAGCTATGGCTGTAGAGGCCGGAGATTTAAAAGATGTTAAATATCTTCTGAATATCGACAGCGAGGTTAGCGATACACTGACAGTCAGCTCTGCAGGAGGATCAAGCGTTGTGGCCACGGCGGACCCGATAGTGGTCACTTCGGAAAAGGATTCTGCCGTAAAGATAGAAATAGCAGGGCTTATGGGCGGCCATTCCGGTCAGACCATAGGAGAAGGCAGGGTAAACGGAATAACGGAACTTTGCAGACTGCTGAAGGACATGAAGGAAAAAACGGACTTTGACATAGTGTCGATAACCGGCGGACAGGCTGATAATGCAATTCCGGATAAAGCTGCAGCGATAATAAACATAGAAGAGTCCGATAAAAAAGCTGCCGGAGATTTTGCCCGGGCACGGGAAAAAGAAATAAACGACAAATACGCCGGAGTGGAAAATGATGTAAAGATCACTGTAAGCGAAAATGAGAAGTCGGATAAGACGCTTGCCGGAGAGCAGGCTGACAATATACTTACATACGTCACGGAGTCCATCGACGGAGTTTATTCAATGTCCGAAGATGTGGAAGGGCTGGTTGAAAGTTCATCCAACACAGGGCATATCAAAGCGGATGCTGACGGAATAGAGATAAGACAGATGCCCAGAAGTTCATCGGATGAGAAGCTTGAAGAAATACATGAATATCAAAAAGAGCTGGCATTAAAAACCGGACTTGATATTACGGTTACGGTTGACACCAAAGCATGGCCTGTAAATCCCGACAGCGTGCTGGCCGTACAGATACCTGAAATATACAAAAAGCAAAACGGCAAAGAAATGACCGTTACCGGTCTTCATGCGGGTCTTGAATGTGCAGAGTTCTACAGGATAGACGACAGCATAGACATGGTAAGCATAGGTCCTGACATAGATGAGGTGCATTCGCCGAACGAGGTGGTCCATCTTGATTCCATACCGGTTACGTGGAATGTACTGAAGGAACTTCTTACATCACTGAAATAAAGATGCGTAATGTTTTAAAACATAGAAAGGAGGCCGACATGAAAACTGATAAATGCAGGAAAGGAAACACGAAAAACAAACGTCACAGGATGCTCCACTGTCTGTTTTCTCTGATCGCGATAATGACTATGGCAGTTGTTTTTGTTGCATTGCCCATGCGTACATATGCGGTAAACTACGGGGATGATGTAGAAAACCTTACAATAGATGATGCAAGAGAAAGATCCGATATACAGCCAGAGATCTACGATGATCTGGGTCTTACCATAAGTAATGAACTGCCTGAGGGTAAAGCCGCGCCCTTGTCCGATTCAAATGCATTCAGTCTTATAGACAAAAGGGAAGTATATATTTCGGCGAACGGTTCTAAGGCCAATAAGTACATCGTTCGTAACGGTTTGAATATATTGGGACCGACAAGCGGTTCCAACCAGGGCGATAAAGACATGAAAAGCGACAGCGGGGCTTCATGGGGTGCTTATAAGCTATGGGATATAAACAAAAATAATATGTTTGAAAAACACGGAAACACCAGAGATTCTTTTCTGTCAAATAACGACAGCGACAACGTTATGAAAATTGATAAGGCGGACTTTGATGGAAAATACGCCACGTCAGTGGCTTTCAGCGCCAAAGCCGGAAAGGATTCCAAAAAAGACCATGTTGCCGAACTGCGGGGGTATCATGCAAACTGTTCGCAGAAATACAGGGGCAATGATGAATGGTATAAAGGGCTTATTAAGATCGCCATATTCTCTTTTGATGAAGACGGAACACGTCACGAAGAAACAACGATACTGCCCACCCTGCATAAAAGCCAGTTTCTGGACAGAGACGGTTATAAAGAATTAAACTATCTTGATCTGGGTTATCTTCAGGAATATGATGCGTATTTTGAAATAGAGGCGGCGGATGTTGATGATGACGGTATTGATGAGATATTTGCCTACACAGGTGCTTATGAGGATAAGGATGACGGTCACAGATATGCCATTGTATATATGATCAAGACCAATGACGGCAAAAACTGGAATTATTCAATGGTCTATGCTGACACGGGTCCGGCTTCCAATTATCAGACCATAGATGACCTTAAAAAAGAAAATTCGAAACACTGGCGCAGGATGGTTGCACGTTTGGCGCCTGTAGTAACCCTGGCGTCCTGTGATCTTGACAGAAACGGAGCGGAAGAAATAGCGATCACTACATCTGCTCCCGTGGGACACAAGGATGCGGCGGCGGCTTCCCGCGCCCGGGTTTTCCACTGGGATAAGCAGGCAAAAAATGTTGTGACTGTTGAGGGTCTGGATGATATACCACTTTCCTCTTCAAACGGGAAAGCCCTTACATCTGCCAACTGTGCTTCAGGGGTGTTCCTTTATACCTTACCGGCGTACAGGTACGCGATCAATACACTGATCTTTGCAGGATGGGAAACCAATGACAAAACCACGAACTGTAAAGAAGCCTGGAAAAATTTCGGTTATCGGTATTTGTATTACAATCCTGACACCCGGAGTTATGAAATATCAGAATACAGCACACATGAACTGGGTAAAGACGCCAAGATAATCGCAGACAGCGCGGCAAAAAAAATAACGGGCGACAACCGTTATATGGCGACCATGGCACCCTTCGCACTTGATTGTGCAAATTTGGAAACACTTTCCAATGATATGTCATCCGATTATGTATTGGCCGGCGGAGACATATATCATTTTAATCTGGTCGATAATGCCGACACGAAAGCAAAAGCGGGTCTTGGTGTATCCGTAGGAAGCATAAGTCTTTTCAGCGGTCAATATCATCATCAGTCAGGAGTATCTGAAATAAACAAACCCAAAGATCATATCTGGATCGGAGACGTGGTGAGCGGTTGTGTGACAACATCAGGTCTCGGTTCCGTAAATGAAAGCTTTCTGGCAGTTATCGGTGTGAGGCGTGATGACGATGTGAGAGGAAGTGATGATTACTACTGGCTTGACGTGGCTCATTTCACATTTGAAAAAGGAAGTTCCGCATTAAGATGTACCGGACAGGAGGGGGTTATAAACGAAAGCACCAGAATGGGGAATATTACGGGGCCGAACCTGAGCCTTGCTCTTCCCGACATAGATGATGACAGTGTGCGCGCATATATGGTCGGTCAGGCGATCTTACCCACGGTTCCGGAGGTGTTGACCGTATTGCAGGACACACCTTATTTCGGCGATCTGCAGGAAGTGTATAACTATCTGTCAAACAGTCATACAACCTTCTCAAGCGGACATGAAGAAGATATCGGCAACGGTTTTTACATACATTTTGGTGCAGGCGGACGTTTTTACGGTGAATGGGATACAGTTGTGAATTTCCAGCTGGACATCAGCGGCAAGAGGTCGGCAAGCTATGACAGGCAATGGCATAATTCCCATGGGAATTATATTTCTTACAGTGCAGTGGGGGGGAAGGGAGACAAGGTAGTAATGTATGCGGTTCCGTATATCTATACTTACTACAAGGTGTACAATCCCCTGACCAAAACCTGGGAGGATTCCATGCAGACAGAGGCGCTGGATCCTGTTACTTCGGTAGTATCGATAGAGGCCTGGGATGAGATCGCCCAAAAGACTGACACCCTGCCTCTGATAGGAGTGGACCCTGAGGATCTCGGAACAGTCATAGGAAGTACAAGCGGGGATCCCTCCACATACACGTCAGAGAATCTGGGGGGCGGCGATAAAAAATATTGCGAATCCACAAATACTACTTCTGTCAGCACCAATATGGGTGAGGGCAGCAATGTGGAACTTAAAGCAACCACCGGAAAATCATATGATTGGAATCTGAATCTGGGACCGGAGATTAATGTGACTACGGGATTCGGGGGAGGACTTCTCGGCAACAAGATCGGGGTTGGATTTGTGGCAGATTTTTCTGCCGGATATGAGCGGTCTGTTGTTCAGACCTATACATCGGAATTCTCCGGTGCCGTAGATAATCTTCCCATACTGAAAGGCGTGTCCGGAAATAATGATAAATACAGTTTCCAGTGCAAACTGCGCGTGAATAAGCTTGAATACAGCGAAGAGGAAAAGAAGAAGTATAAGAAAGAAAATAAGCGCAAGCTGGATGATGTATATATCATAGGATACATAGTAGATCAGAAAAGTCTTACGCAACCTCAGTTGAGAATGGTTCCGGATACGCGTGTTGATGATATTACAAGTGACTCCGTAAATCTTTCGTGGGAACCCATGGACTTCGGTAATGACGGAGACGGAGATGAAAAAAAGAAACCGTATTATCGCGTGGGATTGCTTGCGTCGGACGGATCAGGTAAAGTTTCCGACTGGTATTATATAAAAGCCGACGCGCATCCGAAGCCTGATGCAAACGGACGCATTGACCGTATAAAGTACACGATGCCGGATCTGAAAGCCGGAACAAAATATCAGTTTGTGGTACAGGCGGTCCGGGGTAAATATGAGGAAAATAAGGATGGCAGTTCATTTACCGTTGCATCTTCATCCATTCCGTCAGCCGAATTGACGGCCGTTACCCTTGACAAAGGAGAAAGCATAAAACTTCTTACGAACCCGAAGGCTCTCAATGTGCTTAAGCCGGGTGAAAATGCCGAATATACGGTGAGCGCACAATGGACCAGGAATGACAAAGACAACTCTCGGAATATCTCATATGCCTGGGAATACTGGGATGCAAAAGACGGTATATGGTGTGAATACGGTGACGGACACGGTGATTCAATAATTGAAGTGGAACCTGACTATAAAGAAGATACAAAAGCAGGCGCTGAAAATAACGGTTCAAGTGAGAGCAAACTGATCATAAAGAATGTTTCCGCAGAACAGGACGGAACATCTATACGATGCAGACTCGGATTCGGCGGACAGGTGATCTATTCCTCAAGTGTCCTTCTCCGCGTGGAAACCCCGTTGGAAAGCCCGCATGTTTCCAGTCAGGTAAGTACCTTAACTACACAGACCAGTATTAAAGATGCCGTTTGGTTCGAACCGGCAGAAGAAGGTGAAGGCCGTTACGGAAGTGCGGATGATAACGAAAATGAAAACAAAGAACAGGAACCGGATAACAGAGACGATGAAGAAGAAAAAAAGGAAGATGAGAAAAAAGATAACAACAAAAAAACTGTTGTGAAGAAAACAGTGGTTAAGAAAAAGGCTTCTCCTGACACTGGAGACAACAACAGTCCGGTATTATGGATCATAACAGGTTCGGTGGCGGCCGGTTTACTGATCACCGCCGGTGTGGTGGCCAGGAGAGCAAGAAGGAAGTAAATTGAGACCGTCCCCTGTCTCCACGAATATTTTTCCTGTATAATGAACGGGTATAAATTCGAAGCGTTGAAAGGTCTTTAAATTATAGATGAAAGAAATGTTTGCGGATACATTAATAATAGGAGCCGGTCCGGCCGGGATCTCGGCGGCCATAAGCCTGCAGAAGGCCGGGGTCAGCAATGCTGTAGTCGACAGACAAATCTTCCCCAGGGAAAAGACCTGCGGCGGGCTTATCACGGGAAAGACCATGAGCAGGATCATAAGTTTGCTTGATGAGAAAGCGGCAGAAGATCCTGCTCTTTTTTGCGACTCCGGCAATGTGGTTGAGTTATGATAACAGACCGTATTTATACGTGAATAGAAAACAAATAATTGGGAATTCAGAGGAAGAGTTATTTGATAAACTGTATACCCTCTTTTATGGGGCAGAAAATTACACGTTAGAGGATGTTTTTCCTGAGTGGTTAAGATTTAAAAGGGATAACACCCCGATAGATGCAAAATCTCTACGGATTTATATTCAGGAGTGGAATAAATATTTTGTGGGACAGCCCATAATAAAGAAGAAGGTTACTGAGTTAGAGTCAAATGATTTTGTATCTCTTTACAGGGCGTGGACTGCAAAAAGGCAGTTGACACCGAGACTGTTCTCAAATTTAAAGAGTATTGTTAACGGGATATATTCTTATTGCATACAGGAGTTGCGGACGGTTAAAAATAACCCGTCAAAAAACATTGATATGCGGCAATTTCCGACTAAGCCCGTTAGAAATGAAGAAGACGTATTTACTTTATCAGATAGAGAAAAGCTGCTTAAGCAGTTGGAAGACAAGACTGATATATACAGCTTATGTATGAGGTTAGCGTTTTATATCACAATACGATTCGCTGAAATATCACATTTAAAGTTTAAGGATGTAAAAGGAGACAGGCTATATATAAACGGTCAGTATCTGCTTACAACAAGTATGAATGATGATTTATCGTTTGAAGAAAACAGGTACGAAAACGTAGACCATGTTAAAGGGTATCAGAGAGAAGGGTACAGATATATATTATTAGTCCCGGAGGCACAAAAGATAATAAAACTGGTGAGAAAACACCATCCGCCCGGAAGTGACGATGATTATATATTCAGACGCATGGTAGACGGTGAAGAGAAACAACTTTCTATAAGTACTTTTAACAGTAAAATAAAAAAGAATGCAGGATAGCCGGCATTCCTGAAAGGACTTCGCATAAGATACGATTTTCCACTGCCTCGATTCTGCATTCATCTGGTATTGACCTTGCCACTCTGCAACGCTTTTTAGACCATTCAAGATTGTCCACTACATGCTCGTACATCCGACCCGTCGTAGACGATAAAGATATAAGAGCGATAATGGAAAAGACGCTTTAAAACTGGATTGCATACACCTGCATACATTTTAAAGGCCCTGTCAAATCCTGTTAATACGCATAAATACTGAATTTTTAGTGTTTATACGAGTCGATGCGACAGGATTTGAACCTGCGGCCTCTGCGTCCCGAACGCAGCGCTCTACCAAACTGAGCCACGCATCGATAATGCCCGTAGGCAATGAAAAGATTATAACCGTAAAGACGTAAAAAATCAATGATAATATGTTATAATGTTGTACAAATAAATTCCAAAGGAGAAAAATGTTATGGCAATCAATCCTATGAAACTCTTAAAATTAAAGGACAGATACAGTTGTTTTAAAAAGGATCATCCGAAGCTTATGTCATTTATGTCTGTTGCTTCAAAAGAGCACTTTGAGGTAGGATCTACAGTAAAGATCGCTATCACAAATAATGCAGGCAAGACCATAGGTACGGAATTTGAACTTACACCTGATGATATCAAGACGATAGAGCTTCTTAAAGAGCTGAAGAAATAACAGGCGGGTTGTTTATGGATTTAAGGAATGAGATTCTTAATACTCTTGAAAAGGACAGCCGCATAAGCCCTGATGAGCTTGCGATAAGGCTCGGGGCTGAGCAGACCGAGATCGTAAACGAGATATCCGCTCTTGAGAAAGAAGGGATTATTTGCGGTTATCTGACTTTGATCAATTGGGAAAAGACTGATGATGAGCTTGTGACGGCTCTGATCGAAGTAAAGGTGACTCCCCAGCGTGGGAACGGCTTTGACAGTATAGCCGAGCGTATTTACAAATATGACGAAGTAAGGGCAGTATATCTTATGTCAGGGGGCTTTGACTTTACTGTGATAGTAGAGGGAAAGACCATGCGTGAGGCTGCTCTTTTTGTGTCTGAAAAGCTGTCTACGCTGGAGTCTGTTTTAAGTACATCCACACACTTTGTATTAAGAAGATATAAGGATCACGGGGTTATACTTGAAGAAGAAAAGAAGGATGAAAGGATAAGTATAATGCCATGAGAGATTTTGTATCGGACAGGATAAGATCACTTCAGCCTTCAGGGATCAGGAAATTTTTTGATGCCGTAAGCGAGATGCCGGATGCCATATCCCTGGGCGTGGGTGAGCCTGACTTTGAGACGCCCTGGAAGATCAGGGAAGAGGGGATATATTCCCTGGAAAAGGGTAAGACTTTTTATACATCAAATTCAGGTCTCCCGGAGTTAAGGGAAGAGATCTGTTCATATATGAAGCGTAAGTACGATCTTTCCTATGATCCAGGGAAAGAGGTGATCGTGACCGTTGGAGGAAGCGAAGCAATAGATATCGCCCTGAGATGTACGGTAAATAACGGTGATGAAGTTATCATACCCCAGCCTTCCTTTGTCTCTTATGCACCATGTGCGGTGATGGCGGGAGGGGTGCCGGTTATCATAGATCTTAAAGCGGAAAATGAATTCCGCCTCACTCCGGAAGAACTGGAAAAGGCCATTACGCCTGCAAGTAAAGTACTTATACTGTCTTTCCCCAATAATCCCACCGGAGCGATCATGGAACGGGAGGACCTGGAAGCGTTGGTTCCCGTTATAGAATCGCACGATCTGGTGGTTATCTCAGATGAGATATATGCGGAGCTAACATACTCCGGCAGACATGTGAGTATCGCATCACTTCCCGGAATGCGGGAAAGGACGATAGTGATAAACGGCTTTTCCAAAGCCTTTGCCATGACCGGCTGGCGTCTTGGTTATGCCTGCGGACCTGAGAACATTATTTCCCAGATGACCAAGCTTCACCAGTATGCGATCATGTGCGCACCTACTCTCAGCCAGTATGCTGCAATTGAAGCCCTGCGGAATGCTGACGATGATGTGGAGAAGATGGCAAAGGCATACGACCAGCGCAGAAGATATCTGTTAAATGAGTTCCGGGATATGGGGCTTGAATGCTTTGAACCCCTTGGGGCATTTTACATATTTCCTTCAATAAAAAAATTCGGCTTATCCTCAGAAGAATTCGCCGAAAAGATACTGGAAGAACAAAAGCTTGCCGTAGTACCGGGTAACGCCTTCGGGGACAGCGGAGAGGGGTATCTGCGCATATCCTATGCTTATTCCATTGATAGTTTAAAAGAGGCCATGGGCAGGCTCAGGAGTTTTATATCAGGTCTCTGATAATGGGGCGGTAAAAGTAAATACGGTTCCGGATCCCGGGGTGCTTTCCACGGATATTTCTTCTCCGTGGGCAGTGATTATATCCTTTGTGATAGAAAGCCCCAGTCCGGAGCTTTTTTTGTTTAGATTTCTTGAGGCGTCCGTCTTATACATTCTGTCCCAGATCTTATCCAGTTCGTCTTTCGTTATCCCGCATCCCGTGTCACTTATGGAGACTACAGCCTTGGCATTGTCTCCGTGTTTTATGTTTATTTCAATGAATGAATTGTCGGGACTGAATTTGACGGCATTATCCACCAGGTTGTATATAACCTGCTGATATTTACCCTCATCGGCATGCACGATTATCTTATCAGCAAAAAATCCCAGATTGAATCTTATACCTCTGCGTTCGCATTGTCCCAGCATGGCCTCGATCGTATGCTTTATGCAGTTTATGATATCAAAATCCGTTTTTTCAAGGATAACGGCTGAGGGGTCTAACTCATTTAACGTAAGTATGTTTTCGGTTAGTCCGGTAAGTCTGTTGGTCTCGAAGAGAAGTATATCAATATATCTGTCCAGCTTATCGGCAGGTATCGTGCCGTCCTTTATGGCTGTCAGATAGCCCTGTATTGATGTTAACGGTGATCGGAAGTCATGGGATATATCGGAAAGGAACCTTTGCTGGGATGCATTTGAACGGTTTAATTCATCTGTCATTTTCTCAAGGGATCTTTCAAGTTGACGGAATTCTTCGGAAGAGTCTGTCTGCAGGCCGTATTTCTTGTTTCCTTTTTGGTATTCGTTTATTGCCGTGGTTATCCGGGAAAGTGGTTTTTTGATCTTGTTCATGTAGAAGATGACAAAGATCAAAGAAAGACCGGCCATGGAAACATACACTATAAAAGGTCCCAGATTAAAGGGCATGACTGCAGAACGAAGTGATGAATCCGGGACATTAAGGACCACATAGCCGAGAGTGGAAAAATCACTTGTTACGGGAGTAAATACACTCATGGTCTTTTCTTCAAAAACACTGTAAAAGTCCCCCATCCAGACGTGTTCGCCGCCGAGCCTTGTGGAATCAAATCCTGCGATCCTGTAGAGAGGTGATGAGTCATCAGTAAGATCCATGTTGCTGTCATATAAGACATTTCCGTCTGCTTTTATGAGTATGGTTCGCGATCCGTTGACAGAAGAAATGTTATCAAGCTCTGATAAAACTTTTGTCCGTTCATTTTTTTCGTCGCTGAAAAGGGCAACACCGTAGGTATTTGAGATATTAATGGCTTCTCTGTAAAGGTTGTCAGAGGTCTGGTCAAAGAGGACCTTGTAATTGATCAGATAAGATATAACTGCAAAACAAAAAAAGCCGGCTGCGGCAACTAAAATATAGATCATTAATATTTTAAAGGTAAGACTTTTTTTCACAACCTGCTCCCCTGCGATCGATCCCGGTGCAGCGTTTTTTAGTTTAGTTAATTAGAAATCGGTGCACCGGTTTCAAATTTGTATCCTACGCCCCAGACGGTCTCGATAGACCAGTCATCACAATCCTTTATTTTTTCACGAATTCTCTTTATGTGTACATCAACGGTTCTTGTCTCTCCGGCATATTCGTATCCCCAGATATTGTCGAGTAACTGTTCTCTGGTAAAGACCTGATTAGGAGATGAAGCAAGGAAATACAACAATTCCAGCTCCTTTGGAGGCATAAGGATATGTTCGCCGTTATAGATAACGGAATAGTTTTCCAGATTTATCATAAGACCCGGATAGGATACGGATTCGCCGCTGACTGCAAAAGCTTCCTTTTCTGGTGTATTGGTGAAGCGACGAAGTACCGCTTTTACCCTTGCTGTCAGTTCCTTGGAATCAAAGGGTTTTATCATATAGTCATCTGCACCAAGCTCCAGTCCCAAAACTTTGTCAAAGGTCTCTCCTTTTGCAGAGAGCATGATGATAGGCGTATTGTCTGTCTTTCGTATCTCCCGGCAAACTTCATAACCGTCTATCCCGGGAAGCATAAGGTCAAGGATGATAAGGTGCGGTTTAAACAAAGCAAACTCCCTGAGAGCAGATTCGCCGTCATGGACTATCAGTGTTTCGAAGCATTCTTTTGTAAGGTAAAGAGAGATGAGCTCCGCTATGTTTTCATCATCATCAACAATGAGGATCTTTTGTTTGTCTGACATGTTAAACCTCCTTTTTATTTGAACTGTGCAATGGTTACACCGTCCCCGCCTTCCCCTGCGACGCCGAGTCTGTGAGAGGATATATTGGGGTGGGAGTCAAGATACGACCTGATACCGCTTCTTAAAGCTCCCGTGCCTTTTCCGTGTACTATCCTGACCCGGGCAAGACCCGAGAGGCAGGCATCATCCAGATATTTTTCAAGAGCAGCTTTTCCTTCATCAACGGTCATACCAAGGAGATTGATCTCCGGAGAGATACCGGCAGATTTGGAAAGTCTGATACGGGATGCCCGGTTTGAACTGACCTGCTGTTTTTGGACTTCTTTTTTTGTTTTAAGGATCTCCATATCCCTGATATTGAGCTTGGACTTAAAACTGCCGATGCGCACTTCAACATTGCCTGATGAGTCGGGGGTTCCCAGAAGTTCACCCTCCACATCCATAGATACTACATAGACCGGGGTTCCTTCCGTGAATTCCTCTTTTGAATGCTTTTTGGCAGCCTTTTTTGGCTTTTGGAATTTCTCAAGACTTTCGGACTTATCGTTTGAAGACTGCCTGAGAAGAGCGCGCTGTTCTTCCAGTTCCTTTAAAGTGATACCCTCCTTATTCATCACTTTTACTGCTCTGTCGGCTTCTTTTTTTGCATCGGACAGTATCTTGGACGCCTCTCTTGTGGCGTTTTCAAGTATCCTGTCCTTTGAGGCATTTATTTTTTCCTGCTGTTCTTTTATTTCACGGCGCAGGGCGGCGATCTCATTCTTATATCCGTTTATTTCTTCCTGTTCACGCAGAGCAGTCCTTTTGGCGGCATCCAGCTCGCTGATAAGGTCTTCGAATCTTATCTCTTCGCCGGATATACGCTTTGAAGCATCTGCGATGAGTTCATCGGATATGCCGAGTTTTTTGGATATGGAAAAGGCGTTACTTTTCCCGGGGACTCCTATCAGAAGACGGTAAGTGGGGCGAAGTGTCTTAAGATCGAATTCGCATCCGGCGTTTTCCACACCCTCTGTTGTAAGAGCGTAAGTCTTTAATTCCGAATAATGTGTGGTGGCAATGGTGGTGATACCACGTTCTTTAAAGTTGTTCAATATGGATGTGGCAAGGGCAGCGCCTTCTGTAGGATCCGTTCCGGCTCCGATCTCATCAAGAAGTATGAGGCAGGATTCATCTGCCTGCTTTAATATACCGGCGATGTTTGTCATATGTGATGAAAAGGTTGAGAGGCTCTGCTCAATGCTTTGTTCATCACCTATATCAGCAAATATCTCCCGGAAAACAGCCACCTCGGATTTATCATCGGCAGGGATGTTTATTCCTGACTGGGCAAGAAGGCAGAAAAGTCCCACAGTCTTTAGTGAAACGGTTTTTCCGCCTGTGTTAGGTCCCGTGATTATGAGAAGATCATAGTCATATCCGATGGATATATTGATCGGCACAACTTCTCCCTCCGGGATAAGGGGATGGCGCGCGTTTTTAAGATTTATCTTCTTATCGGTATTAAGGACGGGTCTCGTACAGCGAAAACGTTTGGAAAATTCAGCTTTTGCAAAAATGCAGTCAAGTTTTATGAGCATATCAGAATCAATCTTTAATGACCGGCTTTTTTCGGCACATTTAAGACTTAAGTCTTCAAGGATCTTTTCTATCTCTTTTAATTCATCGATCTCAAGCTGTTTTAAGTCATTGTTCAGGTTGACTACGGACGCAGGTTCTATAAAAAGTGTTGCTCCGGTGGCAGACCTGTCATGAAGAATACCGGGCACTTGTGATCTGTTTTCCGCTTTTACGGGCAGACAGTATCTGTCACCCCTCATGGTTATGATGGGGTCCTGAAGGGCGCTTTTTACGGAAGATGAGAGCATGGAGTTCAGGCTTGAATGTATGCGGGATCTTGTGTCATTTTGATTTCTCCTTATGTTCTTTAACCCGGGGCTTGCGTCATCTGCAATTTCATCTTCAGAGATGATACATCTTGATATTTCCTTGTAGAGATTTGTCTCAGGATACAGCTTTTCGAAAAGATAAGTGAGAGAGTCTGAAGTCTCTTCGTAGTATTCCTTGACTTTTTTTGTGCAGGATAAAAGCGAGGCGATAAGAAGAAGATCAGCGGTACCCAGAGATGCTCCCGCCTCAAGTCTTTTAAGTGCCTCATCAAGGATTACGGTGCCGGAAAAAGAAACTTTGCCCTTTGCATATATCTTGGAAAGGGCATCGTTTGTATTATCCAGATCACGGTTTATTACCGACAGATCGTCGGTGGGAACAAGGTTTAAGACCTTTTCCTTTGCTGCCGCAGAATCGGCAAATTCCGATATTATCGCGGTGATCTTATGATATTCAAGGGTGTTTAGCGCTTTATTATTCATGAAAATGTATCCCGTCCGTATTTTGTTGTTTACATTTTACTTCATTCACATGTAAAATGCTATTATTCTGTCATAAATTGTTCATATATTCCTGATACAATACAAAATTAGTGTATTTATTACAAGGACTGATCTTATGAGCAGATACGACAGTAAAAAAAATGATTATGATCTTTATACCGAGCAGATAATAAATGAATCGAATAAAGGAAATACTAAAAACAAAAGAGTGCGTATAGTCATACTGTTTGCCATAATTGCTGCGGCTGTTTTGTTTTGTGTGTTTGTATTGCCGGGGATGATCCGGTGGGCTGACCGCAAGATAAATGCAGGGTATTCGGAGATCACCTTAAACAGCGGAGAAGCCGCCCCTGATGAAGAGATAAACATGCTTGTGGAAAGCGGCACGGGAGACGGTGATCCGGTAGAAGCTTATAAAGAAGCACTGAATGCCATGCAGGGCAGGGTAAGTGACATCAAAAGATCCGTAGTCACCGTGACTGCTAAGAATGATTCCATAACGGATTTTTTTAACGGTGATCCCAAGACCGATTCAAAGCCGGGACTGGTGATCGGAAAGACAAAGACACGTCTCGTTATCCTGACAAGTGCGGATGCGGTTGATGAGGAAAGGCCGGTCATCATTAAGACGGATGACGATAACCTTATACAGGGAACATATCTTTCCGAAAATGCTTCGACCGGTCTTGCACTTGTGTCCGTTAAGACAGCTGACTTTACCGAAAAAGGTGTATCGCTTCCTGATGTTATCACTATAGGAAACTCCGACAGCGTGTCTCCCGGAGCCGGAGTGATCGCTTACGGATGCCTGAAGGGAAATGCCGGATCGGCTGATTTCGGTATGGTTTCGGGAGTCGGTGATGCAGATGTGGCCGATTTCAGATACAGTGCGATCAATACCGCTATCACGGCCTCTGAGGGAGATTTCGGATTTTTGTTTAATTCAAGAGGAAGCCTGATAGGGGTATCTGTCCCGGAAGACTATCCCCATACATTTAATGCACTGGACATAAACAGTCTGAAAAAACTGATAGAGACCATGTCCAACGGCAAACAGGTGCCTTATATGGGAATCCTGGGAAAAGAGATAACCGATGAACTGGCAAGAGAGTACGATATACCCAAAGGCCTGTATGTAAACAGCGTTGCCATGGATTCTCCTGCATTCAAAGCGGGTATCCAGGCAGGAGACATTATCGTCTCTGTTTCATCAAAAGACATCCTTACTCTGGATAACTTTTCAGACTGCTTGTATAATTGTTCAGCGGGACAGACAGTTAAGACGGTAATCAGACGCCAGGGTAACAACGAATACAGAACCATTAATTTTAACGTAACCCTTACTGACGGGAGGAAAGAATGATTTTTATAGAAGATTTTAAAGAAGGCGATATCATCCAGGGAGTTTATCTTTGCAAGTCAAAGGCCGGAGCCAAGACAAAAGCGGGCAAAGATTATGAAAATGTGGTGATAATGGATAAGACGGGTCAGATAGATGCAAAGATTTGGGACCCTTCTTCTCCCGGTATCATGGACTTTGATGCCAATGACTTTGTGATGATCAAAGGTCAGGTGGTTTCGTATAATAAAACGCTGCAGTTTAAAGTGGATAATGCCCGTAAGGCAGAGCCCGGAGAATACGTGGAATGCGACTACGTACCTGCGTCAAGGTTCAATGCAGATGATATGACGGCAGAGCTTTTGGGCGTGGTGGATTCTGTTAAAAACGAATATCTTAACCGTCTTTTGAATTCATTCTTTCGTGAAGATACGGCTTTTGTTGAAAAATTCAAGGTATCATCTGCGGCAAAAAGCGTTCACCATGGTTTTATGGGCGGGCTTCTTGAGCATACTTTAAGTGTTGCAAAGATGTGCAGTAAGATCTGCGAAAATTACGATCATATCAACAGGGATATCACGGTGACATCCGCCCTTTTACACGATATCGGAAAGACGCGGGAGATATCCGCTTTTCCTCAAAACGATTATACGGATGAGGGGAACCTGATAGGACATATAGTAATAGGCTACGGAATGATAAGGGAAAAGATCGCGGGCATAGAAGGCTTTCCCGAGGTTTTGGGAAACGAGATAGAGCACTGCATACTTTCCCATCACGGTCAGCTGGAGTACGGGTCACCAAAGAAACCTGCCACAGTGGAAGCATATGCCCTTGCAATGGCAGACAACATGGATGCCCATTTTGAAACATTCAGAGAGGCTTTTGAGGTTAAAAATTCCAATAACTGGCTGGGATTTAACAAATGGCTGGACAGCAATATAAGAAGGACAGAGATCTGATTGGTTACGATAAAGAAAAATGAAAGATATACCGTGGAGATCACGGACTATACCGAAGAAGGACTTGGGGTCGGCAAAGTAAAGATGGCTGACGGGGAGTCCTTTTTTCCGCTGTTCATAAAAAATACCGCAGTGGGAGATAAGATCGTGGCAGAGGTGATAAAGGTTAAAAAGACCTATGGCTACGGACGAATTATCGAGGTACTTTCACCATCCGCAGACAGAAAAGATCCGGGATGTGCGGTGTTCGGAAAATGCGGCGGATGTCAGCTTCGTCACATCAGGTACGGGGCGCAGCTTCAGTGGAAGGAAAGAAGGGTGTCCGATGTTATGGAACGCGTGGGAGGTGTAAAAGCGGGATTGGATTACGAGTTTCTTCCCATAGTCGGAATGGATGACACAGCCCGTTACAGAAACAAGGCACAGTATCCCGTCGGTATTAAAGACGGAAAGACCGTTACCGGCTTTTATGCAGGAAGGACCCATGCGATCATTCCCACTGATGACTGTATGATAGAGCATGAAGATAATGCGGAGATATTAAGGTTTATAAGGTGTTTTTGGGATGATAGTAAACTTTCTGTTTACAACGAGGAGACCGGAAAAGGGATCCTGCGCCATATTCTCATCAGGACAGCCTTTACGTCAAAGGAGACAATGGTATGCCTTGTTGTGAACTTAAAAGATAGCGATGAAAAGTATCTTAAAAAATTTGAACGTCTGGGTGAGGAACTTAAAAAATCCAATGATAACATCAGTTCTTTTATATTAAACTTCAACAGCAAAAAAACAAATGTGATCTTGGGCGATAAAGAAAGGGTGATCTTTGGGCAGGGATTTATCACCGATCATATATGTGATCTGAGATTCAGGGTGTCGGCAGGGTCCTTTTTTCAGGTAAATCCGGTACAGACGGTAAAGCTTTATGAAAAAGCCCTTGAATTTGCAGGTCTGACCGGAGAAGAAAATGTGTGGGATCTGTATTGCGGAACGGGAACCATTTCGCTCTTTCTTGCAAAAAAGGCAGGCTTTGTATACGGAGTGGAGTCTTTTGAAAAAGCTGTAGAGGATGCAAAGACCAATGCTAAAGACAATGACATAAAAAACGTTAGGTTTATATGTTCCGGGGCCGAAGACATAAAGATCAGCGAGGATATCAGAAGGCCTGATGTGATAGTAGTGGATCCGCCGAGAAAAGGATGCGATGAGAGACTACTGGAGACCATTACAAAGGCAGGCACAAAAAGGCTTGTATATGTCTCTTGTAATCCCGCTACACTTGCAAGGGATACGGCAATACTGAATGCGTCAGGCATGAGCCTAAAGTCTCTGCAGCCTGTTGATATGTTCCCCGAGACAACGGGAGTGGAGAATGTAGCACTTTTTGAAAAAAAATCTTAAAAATTTTTTAATAAAATACTTGTTTATTCTTCATAAAATTGATATATTAAAAGCGCGGGAAAAACCCGTAACACAATTTTATAAAATGCAGAGTAGATTTCAAAGCGTTAAGTGCCGGATGAACAGGGAGTTGACATTCGGACGAAAAGGATTTTTTTATTAGCTCCATCCTTGCGGTTTTGAAGTCGCATCCCGCTGCTACACAGGAAATAAATATCCTTCTGTAGCGATTACAGGATATAAAGTCCTGTGTATTCCTACAAATAATTACCTTCCGGTGTAGTCATGGAACTGCTTCGGGAGGTGATTTTTTATGTCCAGATTTTCAAAAGCACAGACGGTGGCGTTTTCGGGACTGTTCATTGCCATGGCTGCAGTGCTGAGTTTCTTTAAGATTCCCATTTCAAATATAATAGAGATAAGGTTTGCCATCATACCGCTGGCTATTTCCGGATACATGCTTGGTCCTTTGGCTTCGGGGGTGATCGGAGGTGCGGCTGACGTGATAGGTTATATCGTAAAGCCCACAGGTCCTTTTTTCCCCGGCTTTACCATCAGCAATGTGATAACCGGATTGATATTCGGTCTTATGCTTCATAATAAAAAAGTTACGTTATGGAGAGTTCTTGTTGCAGAGATACTTCAGGCGGTCATAGTCGGTATATTCCTTAATTCACTGTGGCTTTCCATACTCTACGGCAATGCTTTTCCGGTGGTACTGGGAGCCCGTATAGTAAAAGAGCTGATCATGATCCCGGTAAATACCGCTATATTTATGGCAATTCTTGTGCCTTTGTCAAAGTCGGGTCTTATACCGGCAGGAAAAAAAGCTGTAAAAGGTGAAGTGAAATGACTTATGAAGAGGTAAACAGCTATTTTAACAACTTAAAACCCTTTGTGCCGGTTCCGGTAAAGCCCGGGGAGCTTCTGTTTGATCTTGAAACGGTAAAGAAGCTTGCAGGTAAGATGGATGATCCGCAGGATAAGATCCCGTGCGTACATATAACCGGAACCAACGGGAAGGGTTCGACGGCAGCTTTCCTTGCTTCTGTCCTAAAAAGTGCCGGTTATAAGACCGGTACTTTTTCTTCTCCCTATCTTGTCGAAAGAAGAGAGCAGATACAGATAAACAGTGAAGATATCCCGGAAGAAGACTTTGCACTTGTTGCGGGCGATGTGATCGAAAAAGCACGCTTGCTGCCGGCGGATACGGAGGCTTCGGAGTTTGAGATCATCACTGTAGCCGCTTTTGAATATTTTGCAAGGGAAAAGTGTGATATTGCGGTTATAGAAGTGGGTATGGGCGGAGAGTATGACGCCACCAATATCATAAAAGATCCTGTTCTTGCTGTTTTTACGAAGATCAGTTCCGATCATACACAGGTACTGGGAGATTCGTTACAAGAAATAGCCAAAATAAAAAGCGGGATCATAAAAAATAAGACAGATGTATTAATGGCTGACAACGATGAAGCGGTTATGAAGATTATTTCCGACAAGTGTCTTGCCTCAGGCGGAAGGTTCAGTATTGCGACCTTACCGCAGATCATCAAAAGCACTTTGTCAGGAACAGAGTTTGAGTATCCTTTTGAGGGCAGAAGTACGACTCTTAAGCTGAATACACCGGGTTCATACCAGGCTTTTAATGCAGGTGTTGCTGTATCGGCAGCAGAGATACTAAAAGCAAAAGGATACAAAATATCCGAAGATGCAGTGCGTAAAGGACTTGCAGAAGTAAAAAGACCGGCGCGCTTTGAGGTTTTAATGGAACATCCTGTATTTATTGCGGACGGAAGTCATAATCCGGGAGCGGTAGAGGCCTTTGCCCGGTCATTAAAAGAGTTGTTCCCCGACAGGAAGTTTATCTTTATAACAGGGGTTCTTGCAGATAAGGATTTCGGCGAAATGTATAACCCTCTGCTGGGGATGGAAAAGATTATTTATACTATAACGCCGGATAATCCCAGGGCGCTCCCGGCAGATAGGCTTGCCGTGGTACTAAGGCAAAGGGGAGCTTTTGCCGAAGCGGTCGGAAGTGTGGAGAATGCTGTTTCTAAGGCGCTTTCCGCAGCCGGACAGGAGGATATCATAGTGGCTTTCGGATCTTTATATTACATGGGAGATCTGAGGGAGATCGTAAGGACGCATAAATAATAATAATTTTTACTAAAATACTGGAAATAAGTTTTTATTTGTGTTAAAGTGTTCTCTGTTTTTAAAATTGTTACATAGTTAACAAAATAATCACGGAGGAAGAAATTAAATGAGCAACTTTTTTAAAGAATTTAAAGAGTTCATTACCAAAGGCAATATCATGGACATGGCCGTTGGTATTGTAATGGGTACTGCCTTTGTAGCGATAGTTACATCTTTGGTAGATGATATCATTTCACCGCTTCTCGGTCTGATCGTCGGTATCAACTTCTCAGACCTTAAGGGAACAGTGGGAGACGTTACATTTACATACGGTAACTTCATCATGGCGGTGATCAACTTCCTGCTTATCGCTCTGGTTATGTTCCTGCTTATAAAAGCACTTATGAAGATGCAGCAGGCAAGAGACAAGGTTACCGGAAAAGTTAAGGAAGAAGAAGTTACAACAAAGACATGCGAGTTCTGTAAGACAGAGATCGCTATTGATGCAACCCGTTGCCCGAACTGTACTTCACAGCTTGGTGTGTTCAAAGAGGAAGCATAACAGGTATCGTTATATTTTCAGACAAAGGACAAAGGATAAAAAGCCTTTGTCCTTTTTAGTTTGTAATAAAGTATGCTTTCATGTTAAAATAACCGTTAAACAAGTTTAGTTCATAAACTTATCTAACGGGGAGATATTATGTCTGCTTTAAGGAGTCGGTTAAAGACAAAGAAAAGAATAATAGTAAAGATAGGTTCAGCTTCTCTTATCGATCCGGAAACGGACGGGATCAACCACGAAAGGCTGGAAGAACTTGTGAAAGTCCTTGTCCATCTGAAACGTGACGGAAAAGACGTTTGTCTTGTTTCGTCAGGTGCCATTGCCGTGGGAAGCAAGGCTTTAGGTATGTCCGGAAAGCCGGACAGTCTTCCGAAAAAGCAGGCGTATGCCGCTGTGGGACAGGCAAAACTTATCCAGGCGTACGACATGCTTTTTGAAGAGGCGGGTACCATGACGGGGCAGGTGCTGCTTACCGCCATAACCCTTGAAAACAGCCTTGCGCGGGCAAATGCAGTCAATACATTTGAAGAACTTTTTAAACTGGGTGTCATTCCGGTGGTAAATGAGAACGATTCCATCTCCACAGAGGAGATAGAGCAGGTGCATACCTTTGGCGATAATGACAGGCTTTCAGCCCTTGTGGCACAGCTTACCGGAGCAGACCTTCTTATTCTTTTGTCTGATATTGACGGTATGTACACCGATGACCCCAAAAGCAACAGCGATGCAGGCCTGATATCAGAGGTGGAAGATCTCACCGATGAGATGTGGGGCATGGCAAAAGGGACGGATTCCAAGGGCGTGGGAACCGGAGGAATGTCAGCCAAACTTGCCGCGGCAAAGATAGCTGTGGAAAACGGTGCAGATATGCTCATCTTAAACGGCAATGATCCGGAAAATATAAAAAAAGCCCTTGCAGGAGAGGACATAGGAACACTTTTTTTAAGTAAATAATTATGGACATTAAAGTTATCAAAAATTTTCAAAAAGACAGATGTGAGCCGATAAATGATGAGTATATATTGGCTTTTTCAAAGGACGGCTCGTTATCACTTAAAGGTTTTCCTGCCGATAAGATTTTTATTCTTAATCCCGAGACGAGCAGGGAAAGGGAAGTTGCCCCCGACAGGGATAAATTTTTTAACGACAATGTGATCTATGCCTCTAACCAGAGGGATTATATTATCTTTTCCGCTGCAGAGAAAAAAGAAGATAAGATCATCCTGAAATACTATCTTTACAGACTTGAAGATGACTCTGAAGGTTTTCTGTATGAGATGGAGGTGGATGCGGAAAGTTTCGGATTTACGGAGAAGATCAAGGTGTTTGTCCTTGATGAGTTTAATCTACTGTTTCAGACAGAAAAAAACGGTGAATTTGAACTTAGCCTGTACAGTGCGGATACGGGCAAGATCACGGAGATAGATGCACCGCATCTGGTTGAAAAGGGTATATATGCAATGTACCCTATAGCAGATAATAAATGTGTGGTACATGTGGGAGCCCCGGTGCTTGCGGAGACCATACGTCCCGGAGATCCGAACACTTTGACCGGCGAGAGTATCGGGATCGTTCATGTTAATCAGATGATCTCGGAGTTGTCAATTAACATGGGTAATCAGTTTATACGCCTCATTGAAGAATGCAGGGAAGGGACGACGATACCCTATGTAAGACTGGACGGACACAGGCTTTTATATGCCCTGCACTATATAGAAGATAACAAAGAAGACATCATCATCTTTGATACGGAGACAAAGTCAAAGACCGTACGTATCAATTCCAGGGCCGTAAACATCACGGAACTGCAGAACACCTTTGTGTCGGACGGTATACCCTATGTGGTGGTGGGGACTGATAAAAAGACAAAGAAGATCATAGACTTAAATACTCAGAAGACGGTAATGACCCTTGAGAGCGGGGATGATGTGGTATTCGTCTATGAGGATATAGCCATACTTACGGGAGAGAAAAAGAAGCTCTTCGGTCAGCCGGCAGACTGTGTGGAAGCATATATTTTCCCTGAGATCTATACTGATCAGGTGATGAGCACTAAAGGGAAATACATAGACTGTCTTGTAAACGGAGAAGATTTGATCATATTTACAAATTGAGGAAATTTATGGATCTGGCAAAAGAAAAACAGGCATTAAGAAAAGAGACTGTCGAAAAGAGGGAGTCTATAAGCAAAGAGGAGTTTGAGAGCAAATCCTCAGCCATAAAGAAAAGAATATTTACACTGCCGGAATGGAAGCAGGCAAGTATCATATACACTTATGCGTCAATGCGGAATGAGCCGGATACTATTGAAGTGATAGAAAAAGCCCTTCAGGAGGGAAAGAAGGTATGCGTGCCGAAGATCTTCGGGAAAGAGATGAGATTTATCCCGATTGATTCTACTGACAGGTTAAAGAAAGGTACATGGGGAATACCTGAGCCGGATGATACGGGAGTATATGAAGACAGACCGGGACTTATGATCGTGCCGGGAATCCTTTTCGGCAGAGACTTCAACAGGATAGGATACGGTGCAGGATACTACGACAGATATTTTGACGGACGCAGAGAAGATGACGGGTGGTTTCTTGTGGCGGTGGCGTACGATTTTCAGATAAGACCGGAGATCCCCAGGGAAGAGTTTGATATATACATGGATGCGTTAATTACGAACAAAGAGACTTTAAGGAGGAAATAATGGATTTAGTTCAGATGGGTAAAGATGCTGTGACTGCTTCAAGGCGGCTTGTAAAGCTTTCTTCAAAGAAAAAGGAAGAAATACTTACGGCAGTTGCAGATGCACTTGTGAAAAATGCCGGAAAGATAGCAGGGGCAAATAAAAAAGACATGGAAAGGGCAGAAGCGGCAGGAATGACCCCGGCACTTCTTGACAGGCTGAAAATGGACGAGGACCGTGTTGCGGGTATGGCAGACGGAGTACGTCAGGTGGCCGTTCTTGATGACCCCATAGGAAACATGGAAGAGGTAAAGATGCGTCCCAACGGACTCCGCATAGGAAAGATGAGAGTTCCTATGGGTGTTGTGGGCATGATCTACGAATCCCGTCCAAATGTTACTGCAGACGCTTTTGCCATATGCTTTAAGACCGGGAATGCCTGTATCTTAAGGGGCGGTTCCGATTCTATAGAGACAGTTGTGGAAATCGGAAATGTTATCAGAGAGTGTCTCAGTGCAGGAGGTGTTGATCCAAACTGTGTACAGATAATGGAAGATACCGACAGAAAGTATGTGACAGAACTTCTCCATCTGAATGATTATGTGGACCTCATAATCCCCAGAGGAAGCGAAAGGCTTATTAACCATGTAGTGGAAAATTCCACCGTACCCGTGATCAAGACGGGAACGGGCAACTGCCATGTATATGTTGACGAAAGCGCAGACCTTGAGATGGCGGTAAATATTATTGAAAACGCAAAGACACAGCGTATCGGTGTGTGCAATGCATGTGAGTCAGTACTGGTACATGAGGCGGTTGCTGAAAAGCTTATACCTCTTCTTGCAGAGAGGCTTGTAAAAAGCAACGTGGAAATGCGCGGGGATGAAAAAGCAATGTCTTTTGATTCCAGACTTATTGAGGCGACACCGGAAGACTGGGGCAAGGAATACCTTGATTACATTATCTCCATCAAGACAGTTGCTTCGGTAGATGAAGCCATAGATCATATAAACAGATACGGAACAGGCCACTCCGAGACAATAGTTACAAAAGATTATGATAATTCAGGTAAATTCCTGAATTATGTGGACGCTGCATGTGTCTATGTAAATGCGTCATCAAGATTTTCCGACGGTGGGGAATTCGGCTTCGGTGCGGAAATAGGTATCAGTACCCAGAAGATCCATGCAAGAGGTCCTATGGGATTAAATGAAATGACATCCTATAAGTATGTAATCTACGGAAACGGTCAGATCAGGTAATAATGAATAAAGACACATTGAAAAAATCAAATACGGACATTACGGCGGTAAGTGAGTCTGAAAAGCAGCGTGAATTTATGAGTCTTGTCAGGGGACTGACAAGTGATACGGCAAAGCGAAAGGACAGGGATCTTACCGCCTGTGTTGTTACATTCGGATGTCAGATGAATGAAAGGGATTCGGAAAAGCTGAAAGGGATCCTGAAGGAGTGCGGGTATAATCTTACTGAAAATGAGGATGCCGATCTTGTCATTTTCAATACATGTACCGTAAGAGAAAATGCAAACGACAGACTCTATGGTCGTCTCGGGGCACTGGGAAAGCTTAAAAAAGATAAGCCGGACATGATCGTGGGGATTTGCGGTTGCATGACCCAGGAAGCAGACGAGGTTGAGAAACTTGAAAAGTCTTATCCCTTTGTTGATCTGATATTCGGAACATTTAACGTATATAAGCTGGCTGAGATCCTTTATTCAAGACTGGTCAGTGGCAGCAGGATAACTGATATATGGCAGGAGAGCAGGGAGTTTGTGGAACTGCTTCCCACGGAAAGAAAATATCCTTTTAAGTCAGGCGTGAACATAATGTACGGCTGTGACAATTTCTGTACTTACTGCATAGTTCCATATGTCAGGGGACGTGAGAAGAGCCGCAGACCGGAGGACATAGTCGATGAGATAAAAAGACTTACGGACGACGGCGTGGTTGAGGTCATGCTTCTGGGGCAGAACGTAAATTCCTACGGAAAAGGTCTGGAAGAGGATATAAGCTTTGCAGGTCTTCTTAAAGAACTGGAGGAAGTGGAAGGTCTAAAACGTATACGTTTTATGACTTCCCATCCCAAGGATCTGTCAGACGAACTGATAGAGACCATGGCGGCTTCCGAAAAGATATGCGATCACATACATCTTCCGCTGCAGTCGGGAAGCAGCAGGATATTAAAGAGAATGAACCGCGGGTATACAAAAGCGGATTATTTGGAGCTTATCAGAAAGATAAGAGATAAGATGCCGGATATATCTGTCACTACGGATATCATCGTTGGTTTCCCGGGTGAAACAAACGAAGATTTTGAAGAGACAATAGATGTAGTCCGCAAAGTTGGATTTGACAGTGCATATACTTTTATCTATTCAAAAAGAAGGGGAACGCCGGCGGCAAAGTTTGACGATCTTCCGGAAAAGCAGGAAACAGATAAAAGGTTCAATAAACTCCTTGAAGAGATCAGGATGGCAAGTGGTGAAAAAAGCGGAAATCTTGTAGGAAAGACAATGGAGGTTCTTGCGGAAGGGGTTAATACCCATAACGAAAGTCTTCTTACCGGACGACTTAGCAACAATATGCTTGTGCATTTTCCCGGTAGCAAAGAAAGAATAGGAAAGATATTAAAGATTAAGATAACGGAGTCAAAAGGTTTTTATTATTTCGGAACAGAGGTGTGATATGGCAGAATTATCCCCCATGATGAGTCATTATCTGGATACAAAAAAAGAATATGATGATTGTATTTTGTTCTACCGTCTCGGGGATTTCTATGAGATGTTCTTTGATGACGCCCTGACAGTGTCTAAAGAACTGGAACTTACCCTTACGGGGAAGAGCTGCGGTCTGGAGGAAAAAGCACCTATGTGCGGCGTGCCTTATCATTCTGCAGAAAGCTACATCAATAAGCTGGTCCAAAATGGTCACAAAGTAGCTATCTGTGAGCAGATGGAAGACCCAAAAGAGGCAAAGGGCATTGTTAAGAGAGAAGTGATCAGGATAGTCACGCCGGGAACCAATACCGATGACGGTGCGCTGGATGAGGGAAAAAACAACTATATTCTTTCCATTATGTACATGGGAGATAAGTTCGGTGTTGCTTTTTCAGACTTTTCTACAGGAGAGTTTTACATAACGGAGCTTGACTCCCCTGAGCGTCTGGAGGATGAGATAAAAAGGATCGTTCCTGCTGAGATCATCGCAAATGAGTATTTCTTTATGAGCGGGCTTGATATAAGAGATATCACAAAGAAGTTAAATATCGCAGTTTCGACTCTTCCGGGAAATGCATTTTCGGAAGAGGCTGCGTTGGATGAAATAAAGAGCAGGGGAGCGGATGATGAGAATACCGGGCGTTGTCTCTCGGATTATTCTTACGGGATAATGGCAGCAGGTGCCCTTATCTATTACATGAAAGAAACACAGAAATCATCCCTGTCACATATCATTTCCGTTACTCCCTATGATCCGGAAAGCTTTATGACGGTTGATGCTTCGACACTCAGAAACCTTGAGCTTACCGAGACTATGAGAGACAGGCAAAAGAAGGGGTCTCTTCTCTGGGTGATCGACAGGACGAAGACTGCCATGGGGAAAAGGCTTCTTCGTTCCATGACAGAAAAACCTCTTCTTAATGCGGAGAGGATAGAAGAGCGTCTTGACGGAGTAGAGGATTTTTTAAAGAACCCCATAGACAGGGAAGAGATGCGTGAGTATCTTGATCCGGTCCATGACATAGAACGTCTTCTCACAAGGATAAGCTGTAAGACGGCTTCTCCCAGAGACCTTGTTTCTTTTAAATATTCTCTTGAGACGATCCCTGCCATAAAAGCAGTCCTTGCTGAGTTCAATGCGCCTGTTATATGCAGGTTGAGGGATCAGATGGATGAACTAAGAGATCTTTACGGGCTTATTGACAGTGCCATCGTTGATGAACCGCCGATAAGTACAAAGGAAGGCGGTCTGATCAAGCCGGGATTTTCAAAAGAAGCGGATGAGTATCGTGAAGCCGGTACAAAAGGGCGCGACTGGCTTGCACAGATAGAGGCAAAAGAGCGGGATAACACCGGTATAAAGAATCTCCGCATAAAATACAACAGGATCTTCGGATACTATCTTGAGGTGACCAACTCTTTTAAAGACAAGGTCCCTGACGACTGGATCAGGAAGCAGACCCTTACCAATGCAGAGCGTTTCATCACACCTGAATTAAAAAAGATCGAAGACAGTATACTGGGTGCATCTGATAAATTGTATGCCCTTGAATATGCTATCTTTTGCGAAGTAAGGGAAGCGGTGGCAAAAGAAGCTCCAAGGATACAGACCTGTGCAAAAGCACTGGCGCAGGCAGACGTTCTGTCGGCACTTGCCTGTGTTGCCGAAAAAAACAGATACGTAAGACCGAAGATCAACAGATCCGGTATCCTGGATATAAAAGAAGGCCGTCATCCGGTGGTTGAAAAGATGATCGATTCCGACTCATTTGTGGCAAATGATACCGTGCTCAACAATTCGGATCAGAGGATAGCCCTTATAACCGGTCCCAACATGGCCGGTAAATCCACATATATGAGACAGACGGCGCTGATCACCCTGATGGCGCATATGGGATCCTTTGTTCCTGCCAAGTCTGCAAATATCTGTATTACAGACAGGATATTTACCAGAGTCGGGGCATCCGATGACCTGGCATCAGGCCAGTCCACCTTTATGGTGGAGATGACGGAAGTTGCCAATATTCTGAAAAATGCCGGAAAGAACAGTCTGCTTATTCTCGATGAGATAGGAAGAGGTACCGGCACCCTTGACGGTCTGTCCATAGCGAGGGCTGTTGTGGAGTACATTTCAGACAAAAGAAAGATAGGCTCCAAGACCCTTTTTGCTACCCACTATCACGAACTTACAGAACTTGAGGGACGTATAGACGGTGTGCTTAATTACAGTATTGCGGTAAAGGAAAAAGGGGATGATATAGTTTTTCTCCGCAAGATCGTAAGAGGCGGAGCCGATAAAAGTTACGGTATTCAGGTTGCAAAACTTGCGGGAGTACCCGATTTTGTGATAGAACGTGCTAAAATGATAATGGATGAGCTGATCTCATCAGAGGAAATGCAAAATACGAGAATGGCTTTTACAAGACCCGAGATACAAATGTCCATTTTTGATATGAAAGAAAAGGATAAAAAAGAAACCTCAGATGATCTTAAAAAAGCCATACTTGAGATGGATATTAATCATATGACGCCTATACAGGCGCTTGAGGAATTATTTAAGTTAAAAGACAGAGCAGAATCAATGGAGTGATGATATGGGTATTATAGTATTAGACCAGATCACAATAGATAAGATCGCGGCCGGTGAAGTCATAGAAAATCCGGCATCTGTGGTAAAAGAACTGGTAGAGAACTCAATAGATGCAGGTGCTTCTGTTATTAATGTTGAGATAAAAGACGGGGGAACCGGTTTTATCAGAGTTACGGATGACGGTGGCGGAATACATCAGGATGATATAAAGAAAGCATTTTTAAAGCATGCTACAAGCAAGATAAAGACTATTGATGATATAACCGGAGTAGAGACTTTGGGATTCAGGGGAGAGGCGCTTTCAAGTATTGCCTCCGTATCAAGGACAAGGCTTACGAGCCGGATGAAAGGATCAGAATCAGGTTATACATATAATGTGGAAGGAGGGAACCAGGGAGAGTTGTCCGAGACAGGCGTGCCCGAAGGGACCACTATGGTGGTGGAAGAGCTTTTTTATAACACGCCTGCCCGTAAGAAATTCTTAAAGTCCGCGTCTTCAGAAGGGGCGGTAATAAATTCCCTTATGGATAAGTTTGCCCTTTCCAGACCTGATATTTCCTTTAAGCTTACAAGTGACGGAAAGGAAAAACTGAATACAACGGGAAACGGCAACTTAAAGGAAGTGATCTATGCCATCTACGGCAAAGAGATCACGGATAACCTGATAGAGATAGATCACAGCGAAGAAGATGTGAAAATAAAAGGATTTATAGGAAAGCCTGCGGTAAGCCGTGGGAACAGGTCCTTTGAACACTATGCCATCAACGGGCGTTATATAAAAAATGAATCCCTTACCGGGGCCATCGAGGATGCATATAAGGGTTATATTATGCTGCATAATTTTCCTTTTACCGCTTTGTTATTTGAGATAAACCCCGAGCTGCTTGATGTAAATGTCCATCCGGCAAAAAGGGAATTTCGTCTCACAACTTCCGAAAAGGTATGTGCAAGTGTAAGGGATGCTTTAAGGGCAGCAATAGAAAAGTCCAACATTATTCCGGAGGTGACACCTGATCAGAAAGACGTTTCGGAAGAAAAAGAAGACAGATCCTCACAGGGTGCACATTTTCTGCATGAACGCTCCTTTAACAGTTCAGTTATGGCTGACGGGCTTTTTGGCGGTGGTAATTCGGAAGCCATTACTTCAGATGAGATAGAAGCTGCCATGGAAAAGGAGGAGGCGGAGGTTGCAGAGCGTATCGCTTCACCGGATGCGGCGGCAGACGAGATCCTGATGCGTATATCAGGAAAGATGCATGAAGAAAAAAAGGCTGATCATCCTAAAGAAAACTTTATCCAACAGGAGATCAAGGGTGTAAAGAGCGGAAGCAAATACAGACTTCTGGGTCAGCTTTTTGCCACATACTGGCTAATAGAAGCAGAAGATACTTTTTACATGATGGACCAGCACGCTGCACATGAAAAGGTGCTTTATGAACGCCTTATGAAGACTATAGAGGCAAAGGCACCTCAGACACAGATGCTTACAGTGCCTGAGGTGGTGGATATCACGCCGGAAACAAAAGCGCTGCTTTCCGAAGACGGTGTGCTTTTCGAAAGTTTTAAAGCCCTGGGTTATGAACTGGAAAATTTCGGTGAAAAGTCCGTAAAGGTTACGGGAATCCCTGCGGGGTTGCCGTCCATGGATTACAAACAGATGCTGAAGGATATCATGGATGGTCTAGCCGATAAAAAAGAAGCAGGTATTTCCCGGAAAACAAAGCCGCAGCTTATGATAGAAAAAGTAGCATCCATGTCCTGTAAAGCAGCCATTAAGGGAAATGACAGGATATCAGGTTCTGAGGCACTTGAACTGCTGGACGAGATGATGAAGGCTGAAAACCCATATAACTGTCCTCACGGCAGACCAACCCTTATCGCCATGAGTAAAAACGAGATAGAGAAAAAATTTAAGAGAATTGTCTGATCATGAAAAAAAACATCGTTATCATCACGGGACCTACTGCCGTGGGAAAAAGTGAATTAAGCATAAGTCTTGCAAAAGATATAAGGGGTGAGATAATAAGTGCTGATTCCATGCAGGTATACCGCGGTATGGATATAGGGACTGCAAAGATTTCTCCCGAGCAGATGCAGGGTGTAAAGCATTATCTTATAGATATTCTTGATCCTGATGAAGAGTTCAATGTCAGTTCATTTGTTGACTGTGCAAACGATGCTTTAGATAAGATATATAAAGGCGGTGCCGTCCCCATTGTTGCGGGAGGCACGGCTTTTTATATTCAGGCGTTGCTAAAGCAGGTGGATTTTTCGGACGATTCCGGGAAAGACGATGAATTAAGAAACAGGCTTGAAGAGCAGGACACAGATGAGCTTTTTGAAAAACTTAAAGAGGCAGATCCTGAGTCCTGTAAGGTGATCCACAAGAACAACAAAAAAAGAATCGTAAGAGCGTTGGAGTATTTTTATCTGACAGGAAAAAAGATCTCAGAGCATAATGATGAACAAAAGCACAAAGAACCTGAATTTAATTTTGCATATTTCGTGCTTACGGATGATAGAAGCCGGTTGTATGACAGGATAAATGCAAGAGTTGATAAGATGTTTGAAGAAGGCCTTTTGGATGAGGTCAGGGAATTGAAAGAGGCGGGGTATTCTGCCGGACTTACATCAATGCAGGCCATAGGGTACAAGGAGATATATTCATATCTGAGCGGGGAGATAAGTCTTGATGAAGCCAAAAACCTTATTAAGCTAAACACCAGACATTTTGCAAAAAGACAGCTCACATGGTTCAGGAAAGAACCGGACGTGATATGGATCGACTATTCAGTGACGGGAAGAGATGAAAAAAAACTGCTTGATATCATAAAGAGTAATATGAAAGACCGGGGGATAATATAAGTGAAGGAATATTTGAAAACAGCTTTTGGTGTAGATGATAAAGTGACATCTTTTTGTGATGATGTACTGTCCGAAATATCGGACAGGTTGAAAAATGCTGATGAGAATGCAGAGTATAACCAGCTTAAAGTCCTGGCGGCATTTCAAAAAGAAAAAATATCGGCAGAGCATCTTACAGGTTCTACGGGATACGGTTATGACGATGCGGGGCGGGATACCCTTGAGAAAGTATATGCTGATATTTTTGAGACGGAAGATGCGCTGGTGCGTCCTCAGATAGTAAGCGGCACCCATGCCATAAATCTCGCATTATCCGGAAATCTGCGTCCCGGAGATGAACTAATGTCACCCGTAGGAAAACCTTACGACACAATGGATGAGATCATAGGGATAAGAGATTGCTCCGGAAGTCTGAAAGAATACGGGGTTTCTTACAGGCAGGTGGATCTGCTTGAAGACGGCACTTTTGACTATGAGAATATCAGGAAAGCCATAAATGAAAAGACAAAGATGGTGACCATCCAGAGATCCAAAGGTTACGCTGTGCGGCCCAGCCTTATTTTAGATCGTATAGGGGAACTCATCTCATTTATCAAAAAGATCAAACCGGATGTTATATGCATGGTGGATAACTGCTACGGTGAATTTGTTGAAAGAAAAGAACCCACGCAGGTTGGTGCGGACATTATTGCGGGATCTCTCATAAAAAATCCCGGAGGTGGAATAGCACCCTGCGGAGGATACATAGCAGGAAGAAAAGATCTGGTGGAAAATGCGGCTTACAGGCTGACGTCTCCCGGACTTGGAAAAGAAGTGGGAGCAACACTGGGCGTGAACGAGAAGTTCTATCAGGGGCTTTTCCTTTCGCCTGTGGTTACGGCTTCTGCATTAAAGACTGCGGTTTTTGCAGCTGCAGTTTATGAGAAACTGGGATTTGAATGTGTTCCGGACAGCAGATCCGAAAGAACAGATATCATTCAGGCAGTAGAACTTAAAACACCTGAAGGGCTTCTGGCATTTTGCGAAGGCATACAGGCGGCGGCGCCTGTTGACTCTTATGTAAGACCTGTTGCGGACGATATGCCGGGATATGATTCCAAAGTGGTCATGGCTGCCGGAGCATTTGTGCAGGGCTCATCCATTGAACTTAGTGCGGACGGACCCATGAGAGAGCCTTATGCCGCATATTTCCAGGGAGGCCTTACATGGCCTCACGGAAAGCTTGGTATCATGAAAAGTATTCAGTGTCTTTATGAAAAAGGACTTATCAGTCTGCAGGGTTGATCATGAATGACAGATTTAAGTTTGCGGTATTAAACGGCAACACTCTTAAATTAATAGCACTTATCGCCATGACCGTTGATCATGTGGGTGAGATATTATTTCCGCAGATTACCGTGCTGCGGATCATCGGAAGGCTTGCATACCCGATCTTTGCCTTTATGATCGCGGAAGGGTGTTTTTACACAAAGCACAAGTACCGTTATTTCTTTGAGGTTCTGGGGATAGGGGCGTTATGCCAGATCGTCTATTTTGTTATGTTCAAAAGTCTATATATGAACATAATGATAGTATTTGCATTTTCAATACTTATAATCTTTGCCATACAAAAAGCGGTCGACAGAAAAAATGCCGGCATGATGGTACTTGCGGCTTCTCTTACAGGTCTTGCTTTCTTTTTGTCGGTCATTTTGCCGAATTTTGTGAAGGGGCTGCAGTTTGATTACGGTTTTGTAGGTATCATCCTGCCGGTGGCAGTATACCTGATACCGAAGTTTAAGCTAAAGCTTGCGGTGTTTACCGCAGGCCTGATAGTGCTTGCCATATTTAATAATCCTGCGATACAGTTCTGGAGTCTTTTGAGCCTGCCGCTTTTAATGCTTTATAACGGAGAACGTGGTAAGATAAAAGTTAAGCATTTCTTTTATATCTATTATCCGGCGCATATGGTGGCGATATGGTTGGTGAGTTTTTGTTTTGTACGCTGATTAAGGAGTAATACATGAAAATCTTATTTGTGAATCACTTTCCGCTTACAGGGTCAGGAAGCGGTGTATACACATGTAATCTGGCTAAGAGTCTTACGGCGAAAGGACATGAGTGCGCTATAATTTTTCCGGATAACCGGAGTGAATATGAAAAGTATGACGGTATAGAGCTCTTCCCCGTTTTTTTTAAGAATAAAGAGGTCATAGAAGGAGTAGGGCAGGCGGAGTTTAATTTTCCGTGTTTTACAACCCATCCGCGCAGTACGTTTTCATACAGGGACATGACAGATGGACAGTGGGATGTGTACGAAGAAATGTTCCGAAAGAAGATAAATGAAGTTTTGGATGAATTCAAACCGGATATAGTTCATGCACAGCATCTGTGGGCACTGGCCGGAATAAGTGCTGAGTGTTGTCGCGAAAGAGGAGTTCCCATGGTGGTGACGTGTCACGGTACGGATCTTTTGGGAATAAAGGATGAGCGTGAGAGAGGAGCGTCTGCAGGTACTGATCTTGCAATCGAGGCTGTTGAGTATTCACACAGGATAATAAGCATTTCCAATGACAATACGGTGTTTTTCAATGATCTGTTGCCGGAATATAAAGATAAAGTTGTCATCATAAGGAACGGTGCAGACGGCAACATTTTTTATAAAGATGACAGTATAAAACGTGAAGAAGTTCTCGGATCACTGGGATTAGATGCGGATTATGTTAATGTGGTGTCATTTGTGTGAAAGCTTACCCCCATGAAAAATGTTGATGCCGTTTTAAAAGCTGCGGTTCATTACGAAAAACCCGGTGTAGTGACATTGATCGCAGGAGACGGGGAACTCCGGGAAAGCCTGGAAAAGATGAAAAAAGAACTGGGTCTTAAGAATGTTTACTTTTTAGGAAACCAGCCTCACGATGTTTTAAGAAAAATATATAATATAGCAGACTGTTCTTTGGTCTTATCAAAGAGAGAGGCATTCGGTCTTGTTGCAATAGAGGCTATGATGTGCGGGGCGCCGCTTGTGGCATCAGCTCACGGTGCTTTGGTAGAGTTTGTTACGGAAGATGTTGGGATATTGGTGGATCCGGAAGAACCAAAGATGATCGCAGAGGCAGTGAGCTCTATATTGAACGGTGAAAGTGTGTTTGACAGAGCACATGTAGCGGAGAAGATAGCAGGAAAGTTTTCCCAGGATTCTATCATAGATGAGTTTGTTGAAGAATATAAAAAAGCAATATCAGCCTGCGGTGATAGTTAAAGCACTTTAAGTTAAAGGACACTCAGACAGTGTTCTTTTTTTTAAATTGTGACACAGTCACAGAAAAGCCTTATTGGAATTGCTACTATACTGTCAGATAACAGGAAAGTGATTTGAAGAAAGAGAGGCTATTAAAATGATCAGTGTTTGGAAAACGATAAGACGTCCGTTTATATTTTCATCATTGGGCGTGGCTGCCGGTTTGGTCTATTATCTTGTTTTGGGCTGCAGTACGGGCACATGTGCATTTGCGTCAAGTCCTTTCAATTCCATGTTTTTCGGGGGACTTATGGGGTTGTGGATATCTTTTGTATCAAAAGGAGGATGTTGCTGCTCCGGAGGATCTTGCGGGATTGAAGACAAACGGAGCGGCAAAAAATAAACAATAATAGTAATGATTACTAAAACTATTTACTAAAGTGATTTTTTGTGGTAAAGTGTTATAATAAAATAGAACAATTAATTAAGATCGAAAGGAGAATTACTATGTCATTAATTAATAAAGAGGTTTCAGATTTCAGCGTTATGGCTTATCAGGACGATGATTTCAGACAGGTTACAAAAGAGGATATCATGGGTAAATGGAGTGTGTTTTTCTTTTATCCGGCAGACTTTACTTTTGTATGTCCCACGGAGTTAGAAGATCTCCAGAATAATTATGAAAAATTTAAAGAGATAGGGTGTGAGATCTATTCCGTGTCAACGGACACACATTTTGTCCATAAAGCATGGCATGATCATTCAGAGAAAATTTCAAAGATCACATATCCTATGCTTGCGGATCCTACACATGCATTATCCAAGGACTTTGAAGTTCTCATAGAAGCAGACGGTATTGCCGAAAGAGGAACATTTATAGTTAATCCGGAAGGCAAGATCGTTGTTTATGAGATCAATGCAGGAAACGTAGGAAGGAATGCCGAAGAGCTTCTCCGTAAGCTTCAGGCATGTCAGTTTGTTGCCGAGCATGGTGACGAAGTTTGCCCTGCAAGGTGGACACCGGGAGCTGATACATTAAAGCCGAGCACTGATCTGGTAGGAGCTCTTTGATACGATAAGCATTAAAAAAGACCGGTAGATCGTTTGCAAACGAATACCGGTCTTTTTATGTAGGAAATTATTTTTTGTTATAAACCACATCAGCATCAAAGCTGTCTTTAATAGTAAGAGTATTACCTGAAACCTTGTAAGTAGTTTCGAATGGATCAGTATCACCTTCGTATAAAATGGATAATTTATCACCATCAATAGTGTATGTAAACGGCATCGCCACACCGGCTGCATCATAGTTTCCGCTTCCGTTATCCTTGAAAGTATATACAAAAGCACCGTTATATTCTTGGGACACCCAGTCTCCTACCAATGAATTGCCGTCTCTGTTGTTTCCGCCGCCACTGTTTCCGCCTCCGCCGCATGCACCGAGTATAGAGCATGCACCGATGAGTGCAGATGCTGTGATAATAATGGATTTCTTTGTCTTCATTTTCCTTACCTCCTTTTGTTTGTCTGATGTTTTGATTATATTGTATACTCTTAAGTAGTGTATGACAATATACAAAGAATCAAAGAACAGGTGGAAGCAGGGAAATGGAAGATAATTTTAATCTGCAGAATTACATAACACAGGGTGTAGAAAATTTTGTTAAAGCATCCCTGAAAGCTACGCTGAAGAATCCGAGAGAGAGCGCCTTTCTTGCAAAGTTTGCCATGGCCGCAAAGCGGGCTGCCAAATTCAGAAAGATAAAAGAAAAGGAAGGTTTGCATATTCCTGCTTTTCTCATCGCAAGTATCACCGGAAGCTGCAACCTTCATTGTAAAGGATGTTATTCAAGGGACACCCACGCCACCGAAGACTGTGAAACCAAAAAACAACTGACTGACAAAGAGTGGGGAGATATTTTTTCCCAGGCAAAGGATCTGGGGATAAGCTTTATCGTTCTTGCGGGAGGAGAACCTCTTTTACGCAGAGGTGTGTTGGAAGCCGCTGCCGAAACTCTGGGGATATTATTTCCCGTGTTTACGAACGGGGTTTTCTTGGACGGATCATATATGGATATGTTTAATAAGCACAGAAATCTTCTTCCTGTCCTGAGTTTAGAGGGTGACAGGGAAGCGACTGATGCAAGACGTGGTGATGGTATATTTGACATAGTGACAAAGAATATGGACAGCCTCAAAGAAAAAGGCATAGTATTCGGAGCATCAGTCACGGTGACAAAGGAGAATGTGGGAAATGTTCTTTCGGAGGATTTTATAAAAGGGCTGAAAGACAAAGGGGCGAAGTTTATGTTCTTTGTGGAATATGTGCCTATAGGAGGTAACAGAGAAAACATTGCTCCGGATGATGATGACAGGGACATCTTGGAGAAAAGAGTAGCAGAGTTAAGAAAGACATGCAGCGAAATGGTTTTTGTATCAATACCCGGGGACGAAAATGCGGCAGGGGGATGTCTTGCGGCAGGAAGGGGTTTCTTCCATATTAATTCGAAAGGAGACGCGGAAGCCTGTCCCATGTCTCCGTTTTCCGATACAAATGTAAGTGATACATCTCTTGAAGATGCGCTTAAGTCTCCGCTTTTTAATGCGCTCAAGGAAAAAGGTCTTCTTGAGGGCTCCCATAAAGGAGGATGTGCCCTGGCGGGAAGGGAGGAGCAGATCAGGGCGCTTTAAAATCATCTTCTTCAATGGCGTGAATACCGGACGAAGAAGAGTTCAGACGCATAAGGGTCGGTTTTGCCCAGTCATATTGCAGCATATACGCGCCCTTATAAAGATTCAGCGCCCCCGGTTCGCCGTTAAGGTATTCAAAATAATCACATTTGGTCAGTTCCTTTTTTATACCCAGATGTCCCCACCTTTTGATCAGAATATCCTCCGCGCCGATCTCCGCCAGGGTTTTTTCAAGATCCTTTTTTGCGACTCTGAGATAAGAGTCTGCATTATTGTAAAAGACAGTGCTCTTGATCTCAGTTGAATCACAAAGCGCCCCGGCTCTGTCAACGAGAAATGCCAGAAGCTCTTTTGCCCGTTTTGTAAATGAAGCCACCGGCTCACCCTCGTAAAAGACCTCAAATTCCCCGAAACACCTTATATATAGTTTTTCCTCCGCAATCCGCCGGACCGTGTTATGGCGGAGATATGTTAAAGCGTGTTGTATCTTTTCTTTAGTAATAGGCTTCATCAGATAATCGCTGGCCCCCAGATCAAAAGCCTGGGTTGCATAGCTGCTGTACCCCGTGCAGAAAATTATATCGCAGTCAGGATGTACAGATTTTATTTTTTTTGCCAGCTCGATCCCGTTCATATCTCCGATCTCGATATCAAGAAAAGCCATATCAGTTTTTCCGTTCTGTAACGAAGCAAGAACATCGTCGGAATTTTCAAAGGCAAAGACATCAGCTTCGGGCAGGACTTCCCGGACACATTTTGTAAGATGCTTAAGAAGCGTATATTCATCCTCTACGGTAATTATTCTCATGGTCTTATTTCCTTTTCGGTATCTTAATAGTTACGGTTGTGCCGTCTCCCGGCCTGCTTTCTATATCCAGACTTCCGTTAAACATTTCCCTGATCCTGAAACGGGCATTTTCTATACCTACATGCTGTTTTCCGTCCTGAACCGGCTTTGAAGCGTCAAACCCTGCGCCGTCATCCGTAACAGTAATGACGTAATACAGGTCATCTTCAAATGAACTTATCCTGACCGTTCCTCCGGACTTGGTCTTGCAAATGCCGTGCTTTACGGCATTTTCCGCAAGAGGCTGTACGGACAGCGCGGGGACATAAAAGTCAGTGCATCTTATGTCATATTCCGCCTTTAATTTGTTTGGGAACCTTAGCTGTTCCAGCCATATATATGTTTTTATATGGTTTAATTCTTCCGGGAAAGAAACAGGATTGTTTTTATTTGCAAAATCAATATTTTTACGAAGATAATCCGAAAATGTATTGGCAGCCTCAGCGGCAAGCCCGGGATCTTCTTCGCAAAGTGCGGCGATAACTGACAGGGAATTGTAAACAAAATGCGGCTGTATCTGGGATAACATGGCTGAAAACTGGAGCCTTATCTGTTCCTTTTCCTGATGTATGATCTCATTTTCCATCTCGATATGTATGTTAAAAAAAATGATATAAAGAGTTAATATCATTGCGGCAGATGTTATGGATGTCAGTATTATATCCCAGCCCAAAACAATGTAAAGCAGGATAAGGACTGTATGGATGGCAGGAACCAGAAGAAAGCTTGTAAATGACAGCTTTTTCTTAAGGTTCATACCTGAGTTAAATGTAGCTATACACAGGGTAGTAAGGCAGAAACAATTCATCATAAAGCTGGCAAGATCAAAAACAGTTTCATCATAAAGACCCTGTGGCGTGATGATAAAAGTGACAGGCATGAAAAGATTGATGATCACGGCTGCTATATAGGACAACATTACTGAGGTTATCAGGACCGTGACAGTCAGTGTCATTTTTGAGTTCTTAATGAATTGTTTCTGATAACCCCAGAGCGCCAGATAAAAGGTTCCCGAAACGATATAACTCAGTGTAACAAATAAATTGAGCAGGATATATCTTTCCGGTATTCCGTAAATGCTGTTTGCAAGAGCTGAAAAAAATATCGTGGCAAAAACAAGTGTGACCAGCACCTTAAAAGCCAGAGCCGGCTTTTTTTTATCTCCTGCTTTTGAAAAAGAGAAGCCAAACAGCAGCAGGGCAAAAAACAGACAGACAATGTCAACAATAGTATTGGAAAATGCGAATTCGTTACGCACGATATTATTATTGACAGCGGCTTCAATGGCGAGAAAAATAGCGAAGCACATGATCGCCAGAACGATATAGTAAGATAATCGGCTGTTTTTTTTCGCAAGGACCTGCATTCTATCCATTTTTTTACTCCTGTTTATGTTAAAGTATTTTAGCATATATAAAAAAGTCCCGCTACTGATAATCCGAAGGGCAGCTTTTCTGTTTCATTCAGAAGTTTTATCATGGTTATCTGACCTGCAACAAAATAAATAAGAGTGTCGTTTGTATAAAAAGATGGTTTTTGATATACTTAAAAAAAGAATACAAAGATATCATTTTTTAACGCATAAAAGGAGAAAAAGAATATGAATAAGAGATTTGCAATTGTTGTTCTGCTTATTGCCCTGACTTCGCTTTGTCTTGCGGCAATAAACCTGAATAATTCACTTAATCTGCTTGATAAGAAGGATAAACAATAAGACAGGGTTGTCGGTTATATAAACCGAACCCTGTTTTTATATTTGTTTTTGTTGTATAAAAATTCAAAAAACGTCAACTGTGCGGGAGCGCATCGATACCCTGAACGATCTCTAAAGGAAGGCCGACCCGAACAAAGAGATCCCGATGCAGGCTGGAGGGAAGTCCGGCACTATAATGTGATCCAGCCCGGAGCTATGATAGAGATTCTCAATGACGACGGTGGTGTGGAGAATTGGTATGCACATCCTTTAGGAAAATTGTTCACCAAGCCCGAAGAACCTGTAAGAGAGGGATATGAAAGGCAATGTAGAAATAAATATTTTTGATACGGCAAAAAACGGTCAGCTCTGACCGTTTTTTTTATTAAAAAAGAGGGACAGAAAAAGTTATTTTTATTTGTTATTTTTTTCTCATTTTAACGGTTTTTTAACGTTTGAAAGAGTAAAATAAAGGTGTAAAAAAGGGACAATTGTTCAGAATAAAAGGAGGCGGTTAAAATGGCTGTTTTATCAATCATTGTCGGAATTATCCTGTCTGTCGGCGGGGTATTTTGCATTTTTACACCTTTTGCCACATTTATGGCGGCCGGCTATATCATCGGAATAATGCTTTTTATATACGGGATCATCGCACTGATCCGTTCCATACAGAAAAGAGCCGGTGTTCTCGCATATATTTCATCTATCCTGGCGATCTTTGTCGGCTTTCTTGCGGTATTCAGACCGGGCGCAACCCTTGTCTTTGACTATCTGATACTGATATTTATCGCAATATGGTTCATAGTCCAGGGAATCGCAAGTATCTATATTTCCATCAGGCGCAGAAAAGAACTCCCGGGTTGGGGGTACGGTCTCGCTTCAGGAATATTCGGTCTGGCTGCCGGAGTTATTTCATTTATTTTTCCTCAGGTGGAAATGTTCGCAGTAGGGATCCTTATAGGTATCTTCCTTATTGAGACAGGACTAAGCCTGATCACTGTGGGAAGTATATACGGAGAGTGTGAAAGGTAAAACATTTATCTGGGAGGAATAAGATATGCAAACTAGTGATGCCCGAAAAGAGAAAAGATCCGGGCGCCGGAGAAGAAAAAGGTCTTATTTCGGAGTAGCTGTTGAGATATGGCGGTACCGGATCATTTCCATATTGCTTTTGGCGGCACCTGCTTTATTGCTGGATAATCTGATGTCGGCGTTGGTGGATTCATCCGGTGCACCTATTACCACAGCAAATATGGAGCAGATGTTCAGTTGGCGTCTTCCCGTCTACATAATCCTAAGTGTCGCTATGATCATGGTCTTTATAGTATTTGAGATACTTGGGCAGATACATCTGAGTAATGACATCCTTAGAGGGCAGGAAAGCCATGTCTTTCGTGAGATTGGAAAGGGATTTAAGTCTGTTAAACATTTTCTTTCTCCGAAGGGTCTGTTGATAGCGCTTTTTATCACGGTTGCTGTTCCGCTGTGCGGTATAGGATTTTCCATAAGCCTTACGGAATCTTTTCGTATGCCCAATTTCATAATGAGCGTGATCTTTTCCAAGCCCCTTTTAGCAATCCTGTACATAGCTGGTATCGCGGCACTTGTAATTGTTGCGATCCGTTGGATATTTGCGATACACGCCATGCTGCTGGATGACATGAAAGCGGGGGATGCTCTGAAACGGTCAGTATCTCTGGTAAAAGCCAACTGGAAGGATCTTTTTAAAAAATTTATCATTATCATCATTTATTCCGCATTGATCCTGATAGCTTCACATTTCGTGTGCAAGGTTCTCCCTGACTACATCATGAAGATAGTAGGTCAGGACCTTCCGGCAGGTCAGGTTATCGACGTTACCAAGGGTGGTCTTACTGCGGCTGACGGCTCTGTAATGGGATACCGCATCGCCGGGGCTCTCTGTATACTGCTGGGTCGTTATGTAAATACTTTCGTGATCCTTCTGGTGGCCAGTAATATCATGGTAAAACTGACGGAACGTTATTTCGTGTATACCGGAAGAGAGCCGGAAAAAAGTACCGAACATTCGGAGAAAAGATTTGTTTTGCGAAAGGTCGCTTTCTTTGCCGTTCTCGGAGGAATTGCCGCAGGTGCTGTTCTTATCGGAGTGTTTTACAGTCAGATACCCTTGTTTGATAAAGACAGTATACCACGTATCATAGCCCACCGGACCGGAGGAAACATGGCCTCGGAGAATTCCCTTGAGGGAGTTGACGAGTCGGTAAAAATGGAAGTATACGCAGCGGAAACAGATATCCAGCGCACAAAGGACGGTAAATACGTAATAAATCATGACAAGTCATTTGCCCGTCTGACAGGCGTGGACAAGAAGCCGGACGAGATGACACTTGAGGAAGTAAAAGAACTTCGCATAAAGGATACAACGGGAAGTGGCGCACTGCTGGAGGTCCCGACCATGGAGGAACTTCTTGACAGGTGTAAGGGAAGGATTACCGCGTTTGTCGAGTTCAAAGGAGCAAGCGTGGATGAGCAAATGGCAGACGATGCTGTTTCAGCCGCACGCGAAAGGGATATGACGGATGAGGTCGTATTTATTTCTCTTGATTATGATGTATTGGATTATACAAAAAAGACTTATCCCGAGTTTAAAACGGGCGTCCTGATCTTCGGAGGCTTCGGGGATATTTCAAAGATGAACTGTGACATGATACTGATGGAAGAAGACATGTCCACCTTCTGGCAGATCTTGCAGATGAAAATGGCAGGTAAGCAGACGGGGGTATGGACTGTCAACAAAGAAGACGGAATGAGACGCTTCATGAATTCAGGAGCAGATTACATTATCACGGATGAGATCCCAATGGCTTTACGGATACAGGAGGAGCTGAAAAAACGCACCGACGTGGAGATTATGAGGGACAGGATAGAGTTTCTGCTGTGATTATGAAAGGAGTACAAAATTATGAGTGACATGAAAAGGGAATTCAAGGATCTGGTCAGGTTAGAGTCTTACAAGACCTTGAACAACGAGATCACGGGAGACTACGACGAGACCCATGCCGTGAAGTGCGTAAACGGCACCTTCGTCGGAACCGAGGAACACGGGGTTGCATCGTGGCTGGGTATCCCATATGCGAAACCACCCGTAGGGGAGCGCCGCTTCAAGGCACCGGAGTATGTGGATGCGGACGACCGGGTCTTCGAGGCTAAGTACTATGGAAAAGGCGCTTTCGGCTCGCTCGGCTATGACGATTGCATACAGAGGCAGGAATCCGAGGACTGCCTCTACCTGAACATTTGGGTCAACGCCGACGATAAGACTGAGGAGAAGCCGGTCATGGTGTGGATACACGGCGGGGCGTACGTTGTGGGCTCGGGCTCACAGGCATCCTACAGCGGAGCCAACCTCGTCCAGAGGCAGAGTGACATCATCATGGTAAATATCAACTACCGCCTGAACATGTACGGATTCATGGACTTTTCATCGGTGCCCGGAGGCGAAAATTTCAAGACGGCGCCCTGCAACGGTCTGCTGGATCAGGCGATGGCCCTCAGGTGGGTGCACGAGAATATCGCCGCATTCGGTGGCGACCCGGACAATGTGACCATATTCGGGCAAAGCGCCGGCGGTGGCTCGGTATCCATTCTGCCGGTCCTCAAGGAGGCGAACCGGTATTTCCAAAAGGTCATTGCCCAGAGCGGATCCACCACACTGGCCTTCCCGGTGGAATGCGAATCAGCGCAGGGAAAGACTAAGGCGCTGCTGGAGTACACCGGCTGCAAGACCATGGACGACATCATGGCGCTGAGCGAAGAAGAACTCCAGAAGGCGTATGTCGAAGCAGTTGGCGTTTTCACGTCCTGTCCCTACTACGGAACTGAGGTGCTCCCCGAGGCGCCCATTGAGCTGTACAAGAAGGGCTACGCAAAGGACATATCCATCATGGCAGGCAGCACGGCCGACGAGGCCAGGCTGTTCATGGGCGAGGGCGCCAGTCTGACCTTTGAAGAGCAAAAGATATTCGCTCAGCGCGCAGTAGGTGACGCGGTTCCCTATCTTAAGGAAGAGGACAAGAAGTATTACGAGGAATTCCAGCGGGTCTGCAGGACACCGGGGGAGGGACTTGTGGAGACGGAGTTCATAAATGAGCTTATGTTCAGGGTTCCCATGCTCCTGCAGCTGGATGCGCAAAGCAAGTTCAACAAGACATTCTGCTACTACTGGTCGTATCCGGGAAGCGATCCGGATATAGGAGCAGCACATTCCGTGGAGCTGATGTTCGTGTTCGACCTTCGCGGCATCGGAACAAACAGCCCCTTCAACGGCACGAACAACTCCGATGAGATCTTCACGGCCGTTCAGCAGATGTGGACCAATTTCGCACGATGCGGCAACCCGTCCACAGACGAAATCGAATGGAAAGCTTACACTGCCGACGATCCGAACGTATTAGACATTGCCGGACCGGGTGACATAAAAATCAAACATGGTCTGCTGGCTGACCAGTACAAGGCTGTGCTCCCACTGGTGGGTTACTACCAGTTCATGGATAAGTACTTTACACCCCATTACCTTTTAGACATCGTAGCCGCACGCGGGCAGAATTCCTAAGCGCTGTTGGCATATAGACAAGCCTCGCAGTAAATCTGCAGAAAAATCTAAAAACTAAATATCGTCAGCAAATAACAAGGACATACGATTTACAACATATGACATACGGCTTTCAATGAAAGGAGGATAAAACAATGAGTGACAACAACAATGCGGTTAAGTGTAACAACGGTACATTCATCGGCAAGGAGTCTGACGAACTGATAATCTGGAAGGGTATTCCCTACGCAACCCAGCCGGTGGGTGAGCTTCGCTGGAAAAAAGCCCTTCCTGCCGCAGACGATGACGGCGTGTACGACGCAACAAAACCCGGTCCCGTTCCTATCGGACCTTTGAACGACTCCATGGGAACAGCGGAGTTTGGCGAGGACTGCCTTGTGCTTAACGTATATTGCAATACCGGCTGTACTGACAGCAAGAAGCCTGTCATGGTTTGGATCCACGGCGGCGGTTTCTGCGCAGAATCCCAGGCGTCGCCCCTTTATGATCTTACCAGTATTGCCAAACAGTGCCCCGACATCCTGTTCGTGTCCATTGACTACAGGCTCGGTTTCCTGGGATTCATGAACTTCGAGCGGGTTCCGGGAGGAGAAAACTTCAAGGAGGCAGGTAACCTCGGCCTTCTCGACCAGCTTGAGGCCCTCAGATGGGTACAGAAAAACATCGCCGGGTTCGGCGGTGATCCGGACAACGTGACGATTTTCGGCGAGTCGGCAGGCTCGGCAAGCGTAACGTTCCTCCCGCTCATCGACGGAAGCGAAGGGCTGTTTAAGAGATGCATCGCACAGAGCGCCAACATCGCCTACACAGATACTATGGAGCACGGCATCCATGTAACCCAGAACTTCCTGACCGCAGCGGGCTGCCGGACCATGGACGAGCTGATGGAACTCTCAACTGAGGAGCTTGTGGAAGTATATGCAAAAGCAACTGCCATAGACAAGAACTGCCTTCTGGGAGCTGCCAACTTCCCGCTTCTTGACGGCGTCACGCTGCCTGAGGACCGAGCGGTTATGTACGGGATGTGGGGAGATGAGAAGAGATCCAAGATCGATCTGTTGATCGGGTCTAACCTGGACGAGCTAAGGTACTTCATTCCCTTGGAGGGCGGTGAAGAAAACTACACAGAGACGCTGAGGTGGATCGCCAAGAGGGATCGCGCGCTGCTAAATGAACAGGAGAAGGCTATGTTCGATAAGTTCATGGCTACCCTCGAAAACGAAAGCGAATTGAGAAGGCTGGAGCAGTACTGCAACGACATCAACTTCCGCGCAGGTAACACCGATATGGCCATCAGGCACTCTGCCGCCGGCGGCAACACCTACATGTACTTCGTCAGGAAACCGGTGACAACCGAATATCTTGGCGTGATACACGCGGCCGAGCTTCCGTACCTGTTCGACAATTGCATGCCGGACCCGATGGGAAGTGGAGAGATCGTTTCGGCCGAAGATTGCGAGTTCCGCCATGTTGTAAAGGAGATGTGGACCAATTTCGCCCGGACGGGTAATCCCTCCACCGGCAAATACGAGTGGAAGAAGTTCTCGGGGGATGACCGCCAGACGATGGTTTTTGATGATACCATCGGCATGCAGAAGGATATGTTCGGAAGGCGGGAGGACCTGATGATGCCATGGGCGGAGCGACTTGGGAACGGTTCGTCCAAGAGGGTCTGCTGACGCGAACATGTGAGGTGAGACAGGGGACGGTTATCTGTCTTACATTAAAAAAACGGAGGATAAAAAGATGAGTACTGTAAATGCAATTGACTATTCCAAAAAAGAAAACTGGTTTAAGATCCCGGAGATCACCAAGGATGTGGATACTTTCTACGTCTGCGCGACGGAGTATATTCTTGGGAGTCTTCAAGAAGGCGCTCCCGAGTTCGCAGATCTGGACAATGAAGAGATGAGGCAGGGTTTTGAGATGGAGTACTTAGGCCATGCTACAACGTACGAGGGGCTTCCACCAATCTTTTTATGCCTTATTACCGCCAGTGCGGAATGATGATCATGAAGAAAGCATGGAAGGAAACAGGAGATATTGATGCGGCAATTTCCGGCATGCCTTATGACGATATGATCGCTGCGTTGGATTATTACTTTGATAATTACAATGAAGGCCGTCCCTTCATCATCGCCGGTCACAGCCAGGGTTCAGCCTTACTCAAGCTTGCGCTGAAAAACTACTTCAAAGATCATTCGGATTATTACGAGCGTATGGTTGCCGCTTATCTGATAGGTTACTCCGTTACTAAAGATGATCTGGAGACTTATCCATACCTTAAATTTGCGACCGGAGAGACAGACACAGGTGTCATAATCAGTTATAACACGGAAGGACCGAAGAACGCAGAGGTAAATGCGGATAACGTCGTAGTGCTTCCCAATGCCATCAGCATCAACCCGCTGAACTGGAAGCGTGATGAAACATACGCACCGGCAAGTGAGAACCTGGGCTCCCTCACATATAACGAAGAAACAGGCGAACTCGGGCTTGGCGATATGAAAGCTGATGCACAGGTAAATGTATCACGAGGCGTGGTCATCACCAATGCCACAGTCATCCCCATGGATGAGTACAGCACCAAAGTCGCAGCAGAGTTCTTCGGGCCGGATGGACGCCATGGCGATGATTATACATATTTCTACGCCAACATCAAGGATAATGTTGCAAAGCGCGTTGCAGCCTACCTGGCAGACCGGTAAAGGTATCAGTGTATAACCCGGTCCGGTCAGGCGGGACATGTGAGACAAGCGATTGTAAGACAGCGGGATCGTTTAGAGACAGAAGAACCGTCCACTGTCCCATCTACCCAAAATAAAGGAGGATCATAAAATGAAGCAGACACTTATTATAGGCAATATCATCACAATGGACGAAAAGAGACCCACTGCCGAGGCAGCAGTGGTAAAGGATGGCGTATTTGTGTATATAGGCAGCGTAAATGAAGCAAAAGAAGTTGCCGGTGCAGATGCAAATGTGCTTGACTACAGCGGAAAATACATTTACCCCGGTTTCCTTGAGGCTCATTGCCACGGATATCTGGCAGGTGACCGCGCCATCGGGCAGGCGGATCTCACCCAGATCTTTGAACCCGACTACGCGAAGTACCGTGAGATCATAAAGGATTTCATAGAGAAGAACCCGGATCGCGAGATATATATGGCAGCAGGCTGGAACGAAAACGGTGAAAAGGTCACAAAGGAGTATCTGGATGAGATATGCTCCGATAAGCCCTTGATAATGAACACCGGAGGCGGACATTCCATGTTGCTCAACACGAAGGCGTTGGAATGGGCCGGCATCGATAAAGAATATGCAAAAAAATACAGCCCGGACGAGGTACATGTGGATGAAAACGGCGAGCCTGACGGGTATGTGTGTGAAGCGCCTGTATTTGAGATTATGCCTAAGATCCCCAAAACACTTGAGGATGCCAAAAACTTCCTGCTGGCATGGCAGGAGATCGCCTTCAGGACCGGTTATACTGCCGTAGCAGATGCAGGTGTGGAAATTATATCACCCGAGGCGAAACAGGCATATTACGAGCTTGAAAAAGAAGGCAAGCTGAAACTGCGTACCTATGCATACCTGAGCGTACCGGAAAACCCGGAGGATCCAAAAGGGGAGATCGCCCGCGTTGCGAAAGACCGCGCAAAATACAGCAATGAATATTTCCATGTTGTAGGTGTCAAGACATTTCTTGACGGCGTGATCGAAGCCCACACCGGCTGGCAGCTCGATGACTACGCCGACCAGCCCGGTTACCACGGCCTTGAGCGCTTCAGCGACCACGACAAGATGGTGCAGCTCATTACCGAAGCAGACAAGGAGGGACTCTCTGTACACGTCCACTCCATAGGAAACGGCGCAACGCACTTTATGCTTGACTGTATTGAGGAAGCCGAAAAGATCACCGGCGATAAGGACCAGAGGAATGTCCTGGCGCATCTGCAATTCGTCACGGACGAAGATATACGCCGTATGGGCGAAACCGGATCCATACCGGCCGTACCGCCCCTCTGGTCACCAAAAGAGCCTCATGTATTTGCAATGGAATCCGCATATGTCGGAGCAGAACTGGCGGAACAGGCATATCCCGTCAACTCCTTCTACGAAGCAGGGGCAAATGTTGTTTTCCATTCAGACTATCCCGTTTCTCCGATGATGGATATCAAGCTCAGCATTTATTCAGCTGTAACACGCACATATCCTGAAGAGTTGATCGCCAATACCGCCAGGGCAAATGTCAATGAAGCCATCACCCGCGAACAGTCCCTGCGCGCGCTTACCATAAATGTCGCCCGCGCATGGCGCCAGGAAGACCGCCTCGGCTCTATAGAATTCGGCAAGATCGCCAATATGACCGTATACGACTGCGATTTCCTGCACGACGACATCGAGAAAGTCGCACAGGCAAACATCATCGCAACCATAGTAGATGGCGAAGAAGTCTACAAGGCGTGAGACAGGGGACGATTCTATGTTTCAAGATATAACGGAAGTGGTTTAATGAAAATAAAAAACATAAAAACCGAAAACAAAAAAAGGATCGCGGTTCGAGCCGTTTTGCTCACAATGCCTGCATTATGTGCGGTCGTGATGACCGGGTGTCAGTGGACCCCGTTCGGCATGACCACAAACGCTGAGGGTGTCGGTAAAGAAAAGCTTATCACGGAAGCCGTGACGAAAATTTCCAATGCACAGTCTATGGATGCCGATATAGATGCAAATATGACGGCAAAAGCGGAGATATCAGGTTTTGGTGTCGGTGTTGATGCCGCAACGGATATGAATGTAAAATCTGCCAAAGCAAATAACGCATCCCATACAAAGGGAAATGTCGCATTTGAGTTTTTTGGTGAAAATGGTTCTGTTGATATAGAAACTTATTCTTATGACAGAGATGATATCCGGTACACTTACCTGAATGAAAGCAATGCATTAACAGGAGATACCGGTTGGATCGTTACAAAACATGATAAAAACAACAGAGTCAGCAGCGGCAGAAGTGTTAACACCAAAAGTCTTAACAGCGCCGGTATTATCAACATCGTGGATAACAGAAGTGATAATAGCATGCGTCTTGGCAGCAGCGGAAGCAATGACGGCAGTAACGATGCGTATAAACATATTACTTTGGGTGACTTACTCGGGTTGTATTCTGCCGCGAAGGACAGTATGGCTGATCTCACCATAAAAGACGGAACTAAGACCATTGAGGGGAAAGAATGCTACGTTGTAGAAGGACCTTTAAAGGGAGAGAATGTAAAAACTCTCACAGACGGACTTGGATTTTCCATTCCGGGTTTGCCCGGTCTCCCGCAGCCGGATCTGTCTGAAATAGATGCAGATATCAGTCTGTATTTTGAAAAAGAATCAAGAGAACCCTATGTTGTAGAACTTAGAATACCAAATGTTTCGGGAAAAGCTGATGGGAGTTCTGTTGTATTTGGTATAGAAAATCTGGATGCAAAAATTAAATTTAACAGCTTCGATGCAAACAACGAGATAACTGTTCCCGAAGATGTAGTAAATAGTGCAGTTATAAATGTAGACACAGATGAAATACAAAATTTGTTAAATGGAAAAAAATAAGAAACAAAGATCAAAGGAGAAAAACCATGAAAGCAGATATTATCATTAAAAACGCAAAAATATTTACATCGGACAGCGACAATCCGCAGGCGAGCGCGCTTGTGGTGAAGGATGGCACATTTGCCTATGTGGGCGATGAGGCAGGGCTGGCGGATTTCGAGGGAGAAGTCATGGACCTCGGAGGGAAATTCATTATGCCGGGTATTATAGACAGCCATGTTCATGTTACCATTCCCGTGGGGTTTGAGTATGCGCCAATGGGGGAGCGCATTGAGCCGGATGGTAAACAGGAAGCGCTTGACATCATGGCGAAATATGTCAAAGAGAATCCCGGTGAGAAGAGATACAGATTTTACCTGGAGAAAAAGTTCCTGAAGGGAGAAGATATCGTAAAGGAAGAACTTGATGCGATCTGTCCTGATGCAGAGCTTCAGATCCAGGAGGGAGAAGGACACAGTATCTGGGTGAACTCAAAGATCCTTGAGAAGCACGGGATTAATGACGACACGCCGGATCCCATTCCGGGGCTCGCCTTTTATGTAAGGAAAGACGGACATGTGACCGGAAACATGTATGAAGGCGCGACCGAAATTCCCATCATTTTGGACAGCTCCATGGAGCTTACCGATGAACAGGTTGATGCAGCGCTTCAGCGCTGGATAGACTTTTCAGTGGAATTCGGCGTATCAGCGGTATTTGATTCCGGACTACCCGGGGATGCCAAATTCCATGAGAAGGTCTACAAACGCCTGCGCGCCCTTGATGAGCAGGGGAAACTACCTGTTTATGTTGACGGCTGCCTCGTGGTAAATGCGGAGAATGTTGCCCGGGAAGGTCTCGAGGAGTTGAAGCGTTTTCAGCGTGAGTACAACACTGAGCACCTGAAGGTTCATACCATGAAGATCTTTATGGATGGAACTCAGAAGATCCATACCGCCGCCATGGTGACGCCCTATGCGGATATAGGCACTACAGGATCTACTGCATTTTCCGCAGAAGGGATCGCAAGGCTTTTAAAGGATCTTAATGATGCGGATATGGATCTTCACCTTCACACCGTCGGGGAGCGTGCCTCACGCACGGTACTGGATGGCGTGGAGATGGCCAGAAAGGAGATGGGAGACAGCCTGCATGTAAGAGTTACCTGTGCCCATCTTGAGATACAGGATGATGCTGATCTGGACCGTTTTGCAAAACTTGGGGTATTTGCAAATTTCACGCCCCACTGGCATGCCGGAGACCCTTCATATAGTGCGGTATGGCTCGGCGAGGAGCGCTCAAAGAAGCAGTTCCGCTGCAAAACCCTTTGGGACAGCGGTGCGCATGTTGCATGGTCCAGCGATAACATCGTCTTTATGGATTTCATGACCTGGAACCCTTATCTTGGTATGGAAGTCGGAATGACACGAATGATAACCGATAAGACCAGACATTACGATTTTGCCAGATGCGCAGAGGTTTTCCCTCCGGAAGATGAGAGGATGGACATTGAGGAAATGCTCCTTGGATTTACCATCAATGGCGCCGTACAGCTTGGCATCGAGGACACCAAGGGTTCCATCACGGCAGGTAAGGATGCAGACTTCCTTGTGTTTGATAATGATCTTCTCACTGCAGAGCAGGAGGGATTCAGTTTCAACAAGCCGGCAGATGTGTATTTTGGAGGGAAGAAGGTAAATTGACTTACCGTCAATATTTAATAGATGGAGAGAAAGATAAAAGAGACAATGAAAAAAGTAACGATAATTATGGCAGGTATCATGGCAGGTGCTGTAATACCGTTAATTTTGGCCGGGTGTGGTGCGCAGAGTTCTTCAACAACGACTGCTGAAACTACGGCTTCCCAAGGTCAATCCACACCACTTAATGAGTATGTTCTTAAAGAAGTTCATCAGGTAAACGGCAGGCAGGGTGTATGCGTGGAAGGTGACTATTACTGGGTAAGCGGTTCCACAACGCTTACAAAATATGACAGAAACTGGAATATAGTAAAAGAAAACGATGATCCGTTTAAAGGGTACGAGCTGGAAGTAAATCATATCGGAGATATTGATGTTTACAACAATGAACTCTATCTCGGAGTAGAATACTTTAAGGATGGAAACAGCAAAAATATCCAGGTAGCGGTATATGACGGTGATACTCTGGAACTCAAACGTGTCTTCCCCTTCAGGGCGGATACCGGCCAGTTAGAATGCAGCGGGATCGCCGTAGATCCCGATTCCAAAACTGTTTACATGTGCTCATGGGTTGATGATGAGTCCAGTAACTATCTTTATATGTATAATCTTGATAACGGAGATTACAAGGGCAAGCTGAAGATGGATCCCGGTCCCAAATGGATACAGGGTGTCGCTTATAATGACGGGCATTTATATGTAACCTGTGATGACGGTGATGCAGATAAAGATGAGGCGGATCATATGTACAGGATCGACTTGGACGAGTCAAAAGAAACAGGCACCGTTGTCTTAGAAAAAACATTTGATGATGTGACACGGCAGGGTGAGATCGAAGGTTTGTCCTTTGATACTGCTAACAAACAATTCCTTTTGCTTTATAACCGCGGAGCCAGGATCGTAGCGGGGATGCCGACAGGCTTCTATGACGGATATACAGAAGAAATTCATGAAGTCTTTGTATACGACATCAAACAGGTGGATTGAAACGAATGAGAATATATATTGTACGTCACGGAGAGACAAATGCGAATAAGGAAGGCTATCTGCAAGGTTGGAGTAATGGCCCGTTAAATGAAAACGGGCGCTTGCTTGCCGAGATCACAGGGCGGGGTATGAAAGGCATCCGTTTTGATCATTGCATATCCAGCCCGTTGAGAAGAGCAAAGGAAACTGCGGAGATCATACTCGGAGAATCAGACAACAGCGTTTCTGTTTCAACTGATGACCGTCTTAAAGAGATCAACTTTGGCAGCGCTGAAAGGATGAACATCAGAGATGAAAATGTGGTCAGATTTCTGAAAAATCCTGTTTTTGACTTCAGGTTTCCTGATGGTGAAAGCATCGCGGATGTAATGGAACGGACGCAGGATTTCCTGAAAGAGCTTATCGCAAAAGAAGACGGGAAGACATACCTGGTGTCAACACATGGATGCGCATTAAGATCAATGCTTAATTTTCTGTATGAAGATCCGGAAGATTACTGGCATGGACATGTTCCGTATAACTGCTGTGTAAATATCATTGATGTTAAGGACGGAGCGGCGGAACTAATCGCTGATGACAAGATATATTATGATCGGGAGCTGGCGGTTGACTGGTATAAGTAATGTTTTAGCAAATAAAAAAGAGGGATATATATGAAAAAAAACTATATTGTTTTTTTAACAGCAGCGGTCATTTTAGGTGCTGTTCCGTTTGCCGGCTGTAATACCGTACAACAGCCAACAGAAGATATAAAGATCGTAGATGAAGGATCTGACACCAAATGCGAGATCACAGGATACACGGATCTTTCTGAAAAATTTGGTTCATATTTTCCTGAGAAGGGAGATAAGATAGCCGTTATCTCACCATCCGCACTGCCCACAAAGGAGCAAAAAGATGCAACCGTAGAAGGGCTTAAAAGCTGGGGCTATACCCCCGTTGAAGGGAAGTATGTATGTGTTGAAGAAAGGACGCTGGAAAACTGCATCGAGGATCTTGAATGGGCTCTTAATGATCCGGAAATAAAAGCGATATACTGCGTGCGCGGCGGTCATGCATCCAGCGAGGTGATGGATGAGCTTCCTATAGAGCTTATTGCCTCGGCAGACAAACCCATCATCGGATACAGCGACATAAGTGTATATCACTCTGCCTGGTCCGTTGCGGGTCTGCCCTCCGTACACGCCTCCATGAGTGCCGCATTTATGGGGCTTCCTGAAGAATGCGCTGAGGCTGAATCACACTTGATCCGGGGAGAGGTTCCCTCGTATAAATGTGCCGCAAGCGGATATGATAAAGAAGGGAAGGCAGAGGGCGTTCTTATCGGCGGGAACTTAAGCACTGTGCTTACAGTCCTTAACACAGAATATGATGTAACAAATATCGATAAACCCTACATACTTTTCCTGGAAGATGTAGATATAAATACGGAGTATGTACACAGATGTCTTACCGTACTTAAGCATGAGGGTGTGCTAGATAAAGCTGCCGGTATAGTATTTGGCGAGTGGACAGAATTTGCGCCATACTGCGACACCTACAGCGGAAATTCCAGGGGCGGGGAGTTTAAGTCGATGGCTGATATGATATCAAGACAGTTTGTGAAAGATACCGGCATACCTGTAGCTTTCGGTTTCCCGGCAGGCCACGGCGAGACCAACTATCCGCTTTTGATGGGTGAAAATGTAACTCTGGATGTAAAAAAAGACGGTTTTACACTAGAATGGGATCAGTAGACAAGGGATGGCACTCTGTCTCGTTTTTGAACAAGAGACAGAGAACCGTCCGCTGTACCATCTCGGATAGGTGTTGCTATGAATATAGGATTATCAGATCATTTTACATTTAAAAAATTATTCCGGTTTACGCTTCCTACCGTAGCGATGACCGTATTTTCTTCCGTCTATATAATCATAGACGGTTTCTTTGTGTCTAATTTTGCGGGTTCGACTGCATTTGCAGCTGTAAATATAGTTATGCCGGTTCTTATGATACTATCATCGGCCGGCTTTATGGTGGGGACGGGAGGCAGTGCTTTAGTGGCAATGACCCTGGGAAGGGGTGAAAATAAAAAAGCAAATGAGATATTTTCATTATTGGTATATTTCCTCATTGCCATAGGAGCTGTTCTTGATGTCATAGGATATATCTTCATAGAGGATATAGTGATAAAACTGGGAGCAACACCGGAAATGCTGCCGTTTTGCCTTCAATATGCCCGTATAAGTCTTATTTCCCTGATACCGTATATGCTCCAGAATCTGTTCCAGAGCTTTATGATAACTGCTGAACGTCCAACACTGGGATTTATCATAACCCTGATCGCCGGTGGAGCTAATATAGGACTGGACGCTTTTTTAGTTGGAGGCTTGAGGCTTGGAGTGTCAGGCGCGGCCACAGCCACGGTGATCAGTGAGTTTTTGGGCGGAGTGATCCCTCTCATATATTTCTTTTCCCGGAACAAAACCAGGCTCAGGCTGGGACTTACACATTTTTATCTCAAATCCATACTCAGAGCCTGTTTAAACGGGTCATCAGAGCTTATGGGCTATATTGCAGCGTCCATAGTAGACATGCTGTATAATTTCCAGCTTATGAACTACTCGGGAGAGGCAGGCGTGGCATCATACGGAGTGCTGATGTATTTTTTCGTATTGGCAGAAGGATTCTTTATGGGGTATTCCATGGGGGTTGCACCGGTAATAGGGTATGACCACGGCGCAGATGACCGGCGGGAGCTTACAAATGTATTTAAGAAAAGCATTATTATAATATGCATTTGTTCAGTCGTTATAACCGCCCTTGCAGAATTGGGAGCGCCTCTATTTGCCGGGATATTTGTCGGATATGATGAAAGTATTTATCACATGACGGTAAACGCATTTCGTATTTACTCCGTATCATTCCTTCTTATGGGGATAAACCTTTTTGGTTCCTCGTTTTTTACAGCCCTGAACAACGGTATAATATCTGCCGTCATCTCCTTCGCAAGAACTCTTGTTTTTGAGGTGCTATGTATATTGTTTCTGCCACTGATATTAGGAATAAACGGAATATGGTCATCTGTGATATTCGCCGAATGCGGGGCATTTATACTGACTTTGACGTGCCTGATATTGTTTAGAAAAAGATATGGTTATAATACCCCGACAGGGGATAAAAACACTTGATGTACAATAAAACTCCCCGTATAATTTACGTATATGTTTCACGGTATATTAAAGGGAGGTTCATATGGCAAAGAAAAACAATCAGAAACTGAAACTGTTATATCTGATAGAACAAATTCCCTGAAAAAGGAGTGAAAAACGATGAATAAGAAAAAATCTTTTATCCTCAGTCTCATGACCATGCCTGTTGCAGCAATGATACTGATATGCGTTTTTGTGTGCAGTTTTGCAAATGTGCAGGCGGAGGTCAACTTTGACAATGTTCCTGAAACAGCAGTCAGTATCACCCTGACATATCCTGACGGAAGTAAGGAAACATTTAAAGAGTATAAAAAGGCAAAAGAGGCTTCCAAAAAAGAAAAAATTCTTGGCACAGAAACCACGGATAAAAAAGGACGGATCACCTTAAGTTCTTATTATACCGAAGGCAGCATAAGACTTTACGAAAAGGTGGTGCCCGAGGGTTACAGTGCGGATGAAAGGAACACTTTGGCGGACCTTTCATCAAGAAGTGTAAAGATCGTAAATCAAAAGCTTGCTCCCGTACCCACTGACAATAATTCCGGCAGAAGTAAAAAAGCATCGCCTGCGGGAAGCGCTCAAAACATAGCCTCGCCGGACACCGGAGATAAAAGCGGTATGCCTGCCGCATTTGTTATCGGCGGTATCGCGCTCGCAGGTCTGGTGACCGCCATACTGATCCGAAAGAAAAAAGGAACCTTTCTTCTGGTACTGATTTCCGCCGGGGCGATAGGAGCTGCAGGATTTTCCGCAGTAACATTTGCAGAAGCGGCTGAAAGAACAACGGACCAAAGCAAAAGAGCAGATTTTATCATCAATAAGACGGATGATAAGGGTAATCCTGTAGAGGGCGCCGTGTTTGAGATATACGGAAGCCCTGTGGATGTTTCATGGGAAGAAAAGACTGATCCCGATGAACCTGTTAAGGATATAGTAGTGCTTTATTCAAATGATGTACACTGCGGTGTTGATGACAACCTGGGTTACGCCGCCCTGATGAAGTGCAAAAAAGACATGGAGGCCGGAGGAAATGCCGTACTTTTGATCGACAATGGAGATCAGTTCCAGGGAGGAACCATGGGCGCTGTCACAAAGGGTGAAGCCATTGTCGATATAATGAACAGTATGGAATATGACCTTGCCATTCCCGGAGACCACGAGTTTGATTACGGGATGGACAGATTTACATATCTTACGGGTAAAGCTGATTTCCCTTACATTTCCTGCAACTTCACCGATCTCAGGACCGGTGACACGGTGTTTGAGCCCTACAGGATCATAGAGACAGGAGGCCGCAAACTGGCATTTGTAGGAGTTACGACTCCCCTGACTCTTACAAGCTCAACGCCTGTATATTTCCAGGATGAAAACGGTAACTTCATTTACGGATTCTGCGGCGGGGAAGACGGTCAGGAGCTGTATGATACGGTTCAGAAAGCTGTGGATGATGCAAGGGCAGAAGGAGCCGATTATTGTATTCTTATGTCGCATTTGGGCATAACCGGAACAGACTCTCCTTATATGTCTACGGAGGTTATAAAAAACACTACAGGTATCGATGTGGTATTAGACGGTCACTCACACAGCGTAGTTGAGATGGAAAAGGTGAAAAATGCCGATGGAAAGGATGTGCTTCTTTCCCAGGCCGGATATAAGTTGTCATATTTCGGAAAGCTCACTATAGACCGGGCCGGTAATCTTAAAACGGAGCTCATAGATAAGTACGAAAGAGACGAAGCTACAACTGCCGTGATAGAAGAAGAAAAAAAGAAATATGATGAAATACTGAGTGAAACGGTGGGCAGCTCGGATTACGACCTTCTGTACTCGGATCCTGATACGGATACCCGTCTGGTGCGTAACAGAGAGACCAATCTGGGTGACTTTACGGCAGATGCTTACAGATATGTTTCCGATACCGAGGTTGCATTTATAAACGGAGGGGGGCTCAGGACCGGTGTATCCCGGGGGACCGTAACATACGGAGACCTGTTTGATGTAAATCCCTTCGGAAACACCATCGCCGCAAGATACGTCAGCGGAAAAGAACTTGCTGATGCTCTTGAGTACAGTGTCTACGCCCTTCCCGACGAATTCGGAGGATTCCTCCATGTATCGGGTGTCACATTTGATGTGGATGAAAATATACCGACACCGGTGGAGACTGACAGCAGCGGATTCTTTGTGTCGGTAGGTGAAGGTGAGAGAAGAGTAAGCAATATCATGATAAACGGTGAGCCTCTTGAATCCGACCGTTTATATAAATGTGCATCAAACAACTATATAATCGAGAATAACGGAAACGGTTACACTATGTTTACGGGTGATATGATCACACTGGACAGGATCGTGATAGACGTTGATGCCCTTAAAGAGTTTATTACATCATTTGGCGGGAAAGTACCTGAGGAATACTCCGACGGATACGGGCAGGGACGTATAAGCTTTAAGTGAGACAGGGGACAAAATACCCCCGGTTGCTGCTTTTAATATCGGGAAAATTCTACAGATCACTTTTTAGTCTGAAGTGCTAAAGATTTTCCGATGTTGTAAAAGTGGCACCGGGGTATTTTTTTGTAGACAATATTATAATAAAAATATTTTGTGATCAGTTAATATCAATATATTCAGCATAAAGTAAAGGTACAGTGTTTTCGCCGCCCATGATGGTTGTATAAGTGTACATACCTCCGAGCTGGCCATACATTGTCACCATGTCATCTTCAAGTATTCTGTTATTGTCGGCATCACCTACGTAATAAACCATGATGGTATCGGTCCAGATATCATATTCACCCTTGGTGATGTTGACACGTAAGGTATAAGCCCCGTTTTCCTCAAGCACCTGGATTACTTCTCCTATAAGTTTAGCGTATTCCCCTTTATGCTTTTCCGGATTTCTCGCTATCTCTTCAAATGTATATTCTTTACATTTTGACATATATGATTCTTTTGATTCGGCCGTAGTTGTGGTCGTTGGTGCTTCTGTTGTAGTAGTCGTCGGAACGGCAGTAGTTGTCGTTGCGGCGGTGGTATATTCTTTTGTTTCAGTTGCAGTAGTTGATTCTGATGTATTCGATTGTGATGATCCGCAGCCGGCGATACCTACGCAGGCTGCCGCCGCAAAAGCGGCAAAGATTAATTTTTTCATGATAAAAATCCTCCTTTTTATTTAATATAAAACACTTGATGTACAATAAAACTCCCCGTATAATTTTTGTATATGTTTCACGGTATATTAAAGGGAGGTTCATATGGCAAAGAAAAACAATCAGAAACTGAAACTGTTATATCTGGCGGAGATATTTAACACTGAGACGGACGAGGAACATCCGCTTACCCTGCAGGAAATATCATCAAAACTGAACAGCTATGATATACCCGCCGACCGGAAGACCTTATATCAGGACTTCGAGTCCCTGAGAGATTTCGGCTACGATATCATCTCTGAAAAGCGGGGTAGAAAATACTGTTATTATCTGGGGGAAAGGGATTTTGAACTGCCGGAATTGAAGCTTCTTGTGGACTGTGTCCAGTCGGCGAAATTCATTACGGATAAAAAGTCAAATTCCCTTATAAAAAAGATAGAGTCCATCACCAGCCGGCATCAGGCAAAGATGCTTAACCGCCAGGTAGCCATATCGGGACGCGTCAAGACCATGAACGAGAGCATTTATTACAACGTGGACAGACTGCACGAAGCCATAAATGCTGACAGACAGATCACGTTTTACTATTTTCAGTGGAACGTAAAAAAGGAACAGCAACTCAGACATGACGGTAAGCTTTACAAGATAAGTCCCTGGGGTCTTATGTGGGATGATGAAAATTATTACCTTGTGGCATATGATTCTGAGAATGATATGATAAAGCATTTTCGAGTTGATAAAATGCTTAAAATAAATATCACGAACGATAAAAGAGACGGCAAAGAATGTTTTAAAGCATTTGACATGCCTAAATATACCAAAAGCGTTTTCGGTATGTATGGCGGAAAGCCGGAGAGAGTTAAATTGACTGCAAAGAATGAAATGGCAGGCGTTATGATAGACAGATTCGGAAAGGATCTGAACATTATCCGGGATGACAAAGACCATTTTCGTGCGACCGTAAATGTGATGGTGAGCCCGCAGTTTCTTGCCTGGATCATATCTCTTGGCGACGGGGTAAAGATAACAGCACCGGATAATGTTGTTGATATGATGAAAGAAGAGATAAAAAGACTGCGTAAGATGTATAAATAGTGCGATGACGATCAAGGTGACGAGCAAAATATATGGGAAAATATAATTTTGATGAAATAACAGACAGAAGGGGAACAAACTCCCTTAAATACGACTTTGCGGCTGAATGGGGAAGGTCACAGGACGCGATTCCTCTCTGGGTGGCAGACATGGATTTTCCAACAGCCCCAGAGATAATAAGAAAAGCTGAAGAGGTGGTAAGACACGGGATATTCGGTTACTCGGAGCCCCTGGATGGTTACTACGAAGCAGCTCTTTCGCATTACAAGCGCCACTTCGGATGGAATCCCCCAAAAGAGTGGATAGTAAAGACCCCGGGAGTAGTATTTGCCATTGCCCAGTGTGTAAGAGCTTTTACGGATGAAGGTGACGGGGTGATCATCCAGAATCCGGTATATTACCCTTTTACTGATGTGGTTAAAAACAATAACAGAAAACTTGTAGACAACCCTTTGAAACTGAATGATCATGGGGTCTACGAGATAGACTTTGATGACTTTGAAAAAAAGGCTGCGTCTCCCGATACAAAAATGTTTTTATTGTGCAATCCCCATAATCCTGTAGGGCGTGTGTGGACAAAGGAAGAATTGATCAGGCTTGAAGAGATCTGCCTTAAAAACCATGTACTTGTAATCTCTGACGAGATACATTCCGATTTTGTATGGGAGGATAATGAATTCAATGTTCTGGTAAATATAGACGACAGATACCGGGAAAATGTGATCACATGCACATCGCCCAGCAAAGCCTTTAATCTTGCGGGACTTCAGGTATCCAATATCTTTATTCCGGATGGCACAAAAAGAAAGCAGTTAACGGATGAGATATGGGCGGGAGGGTATTTGTATCTGAATACCATTGGACTGGCAGCTTGTCAGGCAGCATATGAATCAGGACAGGACTGGCTAAAGGCAGTTAAAGAATATATATGGGAAAATATTTTATTCTGCATTGACTATACCGAAAAGAATCTCCCCGGAGTAAAAATTATCCGCCCCCAAGGCACATATTTAGTATGGATGGATTACAGAGGCACGGGGCTTTCGTTTAAGGAAATTGAAGATCTGATAAATGTTAAAGCAAGGGTATGGCTGGACGATGGAAGCATTTTCGGAAAAGAAGGAGAGGGGTTTGAAAGAATAAATGTGGCATGCCCGAGAGCGGTGCTGGCTGAAGCATTGGAGAGGATAAAGGGAGTTTTTTTAAAAAAATCCTAAAAACTACAATGCTTTGGAAAAATGTGTAATTGAACCTCGAAAAACAAAGAAAAATGTGTAAAAACAATGGAATAATTCAAGGAGGCGGTTATGCATCTTACCTTTAAAGTAAGACTCATAACCGCCCCTGTTTTTTGTTTTATTAAAACCGTATCCGGTCAATTATTTAAACGCAGGTATATCCGCCGTCAACAGCGATAGCCTGTCCGGTCACATAACGTGATTCCTCAGCACCCAGGAAAATAGCAGTGGAGTTTAACTCTCCGGGGTTTCCGTAACGCTTCATGGGAACCGTGGTGTTGGCGTAATTCTGGAAAAATTCAGTATCCAGAGTTTCTTTTGTAAGTTCGGTATAGAAGAAACCGGGGCAAATAGCATTAACGGTGATGCCCTGTGTGGCAAGTTCCGCAGCCGCACCCTTAGTGAAGTTTACAACAGCGCCTTTTGTCGCATGATATGCGATGGTGGGGATTGCTGTATTCCCTACGAGACCGTAGATTGAAGCGATATTGATGACACGGCCGTATGTCTGTTTACCGGCTTCCATAGCTTTTTTCATAAGATTTGTAAAGGCCTGGGTGCACTCAAATATGGATGTAAGATCCAGAGTGAGAGTGTACTCCCAGTCTTCCTTTTTGTATTCCGTAAGGGGTGTGCCTGTTCCCTTTTCGCCACCGGCGCAGTTAATGATAACCTCGCAGTGACCGAATTTCTCTTCGATCTTTGCAGTTGCTTCTTTAATGGATTCCGTATCCGTAACATCACATTTAACGGGGAAAACTTCTATTCCGTATTTCTCCTTTAATTCAGCAGCACTTTCCTCAAGACGCTCAACTCTTCTTGCGAGCAGCACCAGGTCGGCTCCGCACTGGGCGTAGCCTTCAGCCATCTGCTTTCCGAGACCTGAAGAAGCCCCTGTTATAGCTACTACTTTACCTTTGTAATCAAACATATTCTTTACTCCTTTGTTAGAAATTTTAATTGCTATCATAGCAGTTTAAAGGTGTTGTGTAAATGTAAACATATGCTGAGGTTTGACACGCATGTTTGTTGAATATATGATGAAACAAAAATGTTAAGGACTTTGATTAGGAGGATTATATGAAGCTTATTTCCTGGAATGTAAATGGTCTTCGTGCTGTTTTGAAGAAAAATTTTTATGAATTTGTAAATGAAGCGGACCCGGATGTCCTCTGCATTCAGGAGACAAAGATGCAGGAAGGACAAGCGGAGGTGGAACTTCCGGGGTATCACAAATATTGGTGTTCGGCAGAAAAGAAAGGATATTCAGGCACACTCACGCTTACAAAGGAAGAGCCGTTGAATGTGACGTATAACATGGGCGTGGATAAGCATGATCATGAAGGACGTATCGTAAACTGTGAGTTTCAGGATTTTTTTCTTGTAAATGTGTATGTGCCCAACTCCCAAAGTGAGCTTGCCCGTCTTGATTACCGCATGGAGTGGGAGGATGATTTCTTACGATATATAAAAGATTTAGAAAAGAAAAAGCCAGTGATCATATGTGGGGACATGAATGTGGCGCATAAAGAGATCGACTTAAAGAACCCTGCAACTAACAGGAAGAATGCCGGCTTTACCGATGAGGAAAGGGAAAAGATGAGTGCGCTCCAGGATGCGGGGCTTATAGATACCTTCAGGTATTTCTATCCTGACAAGGAAGGTGTGTATTCCTGGTGGAGCTTCAGAGGAAATGCCAGAAAAAATAATACCGGGTGGCGGATAGATTATTTCCTTGTGTCCGAGGCTTTGAAGGATAAACTGAAGAGCGCAGAGATACTTATGGATGTACAGGGGAGCGACCATTGCCCGGTGGTGTTGGAGTTGAAAATGTAAGATGATAGAGATGATGATCCAAAAGATATTGCATTTCCATGATGACAGTGGTATATTGTCATCAAGGAAATGACAATATCCATAGCGAACGAAAACCCCTGAAGCTGGAGACTTCAGGGGTTTTCTATTCCGTTTTTTTGTTTTTATATAATACATCAGAATCTGGCTATGAAGCAGAACAAGTGCAGATATTTTATGATTGAGTAAAAATACGAGGCAAAAATGAGTTTTGTAGTTATATATGCAAATGAAAAAGGGGCTGTTATTAAAGGTGACAGCCGTATGTGTGATGATGAAAATGATATAAGGTCGGAGGATTATCAAAAAGTCTGCAAAATAAATGATAATCTTATCATGGGGTACACCGGTGGCGTGGAGTTCACATTAAGAGTTCTTACGGAGACTACTTTCAGGAATTACGGTCACAGTGGGATTACTGATTATGTGGATGCGTTGAGAGAGAAAATAATCGCAAATATCGGAAACAAAGCGATCAAGATCAAAGGCGGATGCTTTGTTGTGGCCGGTATAGAAGACGGTCGAGTTAGAGTGTATGTTGCAAGGTGTAATGAAGAAATCTTTGAAGATGGATTTGTGGAAGGAATAAGCAACAGCAAACCGTACCTGTTTGCAATTGGTACTTGTGATAAATCACCGGACGTTTTTGCAAAAGAAATATTCTCGGCAACGGACGGATCACTTGAAGAAAGGCTTAACAACATTATTTATAAAGTGGCGGATTTAAGTAAATATGTGAACAGGAACATTTCAACTGTATGCGTCGGTGAGAATATAATATGATCTTGACCGTAGGGGAAATGCTGTGAGTTTTTTTGTACACCTTTTTTCTTATCATGATTGTAAGATAATGAAAAGAGGTGATTTTTTATGAAAACCATTTATTTTACGATCACGGGATGTAATCATCATCTTGGTACAAAATTTTTTGAGAAGGGAATGAGCGTTAAGCTTATCAAGGAGCCCGATAATGAGTGGGATAAAGAGGCGATAAAAGTAGAGGTGGATGGCCTTGGTACGGTAGGACATGTGGCAAACAGTGTTCATACAGTTCTCGGTGAGAGTTACAGTGCAGGAAGGATATATGACCTTATTGGTGATAATGCAACCGGGTCTGTGGTGTTTGTGCTTGATGGCGGGATCATATGCCGGCTTCATGAGAGGTGTATTATAAAGGAGTGATCAAATGAGTGATTCAAAAAAAGCGAATGATGCTTTGATAGCGGACACTTCACGATACAATGAACAATACAATATTTTAACGGCAAAGATGATGGCGGAATATGTCAATAAAAGCGGTGATGAAAACATTTTTTATTCCCCGTTTTCCGTTCTTGTCATGCTTACAATAGCTGCTGATTCTGTAGGCGGGAAAACAAGGGAAGAAATACTGGATGTGATCGGCGGGGATATTTCTTTTGAAGATCTACGCGAGATGATCATAAAACTACAGGATACATTTGCAGAAGGTGAGGATATGGTTTCTGCAAATGCCGTTTGTGTCAAAGAAGAGATCAAGGATACCATCGTACCCGGGTATTTGGAAAAGATAAGTGACTATGGCGGAAGCCTTTTTGCAACAAAGGATATTGTGAATGACGTTGATCGGTGGGTTAAGGATAATACCCGGGGGATGATAGAAAAAATAGCGGATGATTCCATGAGTAAAATGCTTGCCGTTCTGATGAATGCGGTTGCTTTTCAGGCAACATGGGCGCGAACGTATTCAGAGGATGAGATCTATGAAGAAGAGTTTACAAATGCGGATGGTACGGTAAATGAAGTTACATTTTTAGAGAGCAAGGAAAAAGGATATATAGAAGATGATCTTTTTACCGGGTTTATAAAAAGTTATAAAAACAATGATCATTGTTTTATGGCGTTACTTCCCAAAAAAGAAAAGAGCGGAAAGCAGTTGGCAGATATCATAAAAGATATTGATCTTACTAACTAAAACTTCCCACACCGAAAAGGTGTATTGAACCTTGAAAATTCAATAATAGAGGCAATAAAAAGGCATAGAAGCTGCTTCTATGGTATAATTGAATTGTCGAAAAACAACCACACCACAGGAGGTTTTCTATGCCGAATTCAATTATAACACAAGATCAGGACGGAAAAAATCTTTTTAATGCAATTTCTTCATTTTTTAGCACTTTCGGGATTGGAAATCTGCTCCGTAAATGTAATGCCCAGAAAGAAAAGGGTATTCCGGTTATTGATATCTTCAAATATAAACTCTGCAATGTTTTTTCAAATCGTAGCATGTATATGCAACATAAAACCGGTTCCTTTAAGGAGACTTTCTCAAAAAATACATTCTATCGTTTTCTGAACAACTCGAAGACTAACTGGATGCGATTTACGACAATCCTATCTAAGAAGGTAGCAGATACGGTTGAGCCGCTCACAAACGAAGACCGCATTAATGCTTTTGTTGTTGATGACAGTCTCTTTGAACGTACCAGTTGCAAAAAGACCGAACTTGGATCTCGCATCTTTGATCATACATCCATGAAATATCGTAAAGGCTACCGCCTTATGACTCTTGGATGGACTGACGGAAATACATTCTTGCCGATCAACAGCAGTCTTTTGGCATCTTCTAAAGAAAGCAATCTCATCGGTCCAGTAGAGACATTTGATGGAAGATCTCTTGCGGCCAAACGAAGAAAGCTTGCTCAGATGAAAGGTACTGATGTGATGATTGAGCTTTTGAAAACGGCACAGGTCGCCGGTCATCATGCCGACTATGTATTGTTTGACACTTGGTTCTCAAACCCGGCACAACTTCTTGCCGTAAAGGAACTCGGGTTGGATTCCATTGCTATGATTAAAAAGAGTTCCCGCATTTTTTATGAGTATGAAGGTGAAATGCTGTCTATCAAGAAACTCTTTGGTATTTGTAAGAAACGTCGTGGTCGCAGCAAATATCTGCTTTCAGTTAACGTTATGGTTGGAAATGAACAGAAGATTCCGGCAAAGATTGTCTGCGTCCGCAACAAGCAAAATAAGAAGGATTGGGTGGCTTTCATCTGTACAAATCCAGACCTTTCTGAAGAAGAGATTATCCGAATTTATGGAAAACGTTGGCAGATAGAAGTGTTTTTTAAGACCTGTAAATCTTATCTCCAACTGATAAGCGAATGCCACAGTTTGTCTTATGATGCACTGACCGCACACGTTGCTATTGTTTTTACGCGTTATCTAATGATTGCGATTGAACAGCGCCGAACAGAAGACAATCGTACTTTGGGAGAAATCTTCTTCTTTTTCACGGATGAGCTGATGGATATCACCTTCGGAGAGTCTTTTCAGATCATCCTTACAGCTATGATGGAAAGCATTTGTGCGATTTTCCAACCGACAGAAAAACAAATGGGGTTACTCATTGAGATGTTCGTTGGTCACCTTCCGGATTATATTATAAATTCGCTGGCAAAAACGACTCTGGCAGCTTGAATAACCTATCTGATTGCCTGTATTATTGAATTTTCAAGGTGCTAAGCCCATTTATGGTATGGGAAGTTTTAGTTACTAAGATTTATGAAAAAGTATCTTTTAGAAATGACGTATATGTAGAAATGCCGGAGTTTGGCAGTACATTTGAGGCTGATCTTACTGATTTCTGTAAAGAGATGGGGATAAAAACAATATTTACACCGGAGGCGGATTTTTCACCCATGTCGAGTGAACGGCTGAAAGTGGATTCTATCATGCATAAGGCACGTATAGAAGTGGACAGGATTGGTACAAAGGCAGCTGCGGTGACGATGGCAAATGTAATTGGATGTTTGCCGATGGAAGATGATACTAAATATGTTTGTCTTAACCGTCCGTTTCTGTATGCCATCATGAATATAAAGACACATTTGTCTGTGTTTGTCGGGGTTTGTAATAAGGCGGTATTTAAAGATGGGTGAAAATGATGAAAGCATATATACAATGTAATTTTAAAGGGATGCCATTCAATGAAACAGTTTATAATGCGTATCTTGGCTTTGAGGAAATGGGAGTTGAAACCATATTGTTTAAAAACCATGTGGAAATGGAAAGTGCAAATATTGAGGATATCATTGTGGGTGGTATCGGGCCGACGAAAAAGTGGTTGAATTACCACGGCTGTCATGTTCCGGAGTTGGACTATCCCGATGAATTAAAAGGATATCTTAAAAGAAATGTTTGGACATCTAAGATAGATACTATCAATGCTAATCCGTCTCTTTGGCCTGTTTTCGTAAAACCGTTTATCGATAAAAAGTTTACCGGCAGAGTAATTAAAAATCCTGCCGATTTAATAGGATGCGGGAGTTGCTATGAAAATTATGATGTTTTTTGTAGTGATGTAATAATTCTAAAAGCCGAATGGCGTGTGTTTGTCAGATACGGGACAATAATGGATGTGAGAAGATACAAAGGCGACTGGGGTGTACATTTTGATCCTGATGTGATCAAAAGATGTGTAGATGACTATAAAACACAACCGTCAGGATATGGCATCGATTTTGGCGTGACTGATAAAGGTGAAACTGTTTTGATAGAGGTCAATGATGGTTTTTCGCTTGGGGCTTACGGATTGCATCACATTTATTATGCCAAGTTGTTGTCGGCAAGATGGGCAGAATTGACAAATACGGTTGATGAATTAAATTTTTGAAGTATTGATTTTGCATATAATACTACTCTAATAAATACAATCATTGTTGTGTTTGTTTTAGACTGAGGGTTCATATGCAGGCTTTATAAAAGGTGCTTCATGGTTAAATAATTCTCTGATGAACACAACCTGCGGTTTATTATATACTTTAACATTATGATTTATAATGAATAAAACATTTGCATATGACATATGAGAGGTAAAAAATGAATTTGACCATGGTTGGAAAGAGGATAAGCGAGGCCAGGAAGAACTGCGGGATGAGCCAGGAGGAAATGGCTGAAAAGATAGGCGTGACTGCACAGGCTGTCAGCAAATGGGAGAACGGTCATAATTTTCCCGACATCGAAAATCTGATGAGGATCGCAGAAATTGCAAATGTGCCGTATTCTGCGATCCTGGGAACCGGCGACAAATGTTGTGAAAACCTTAATATAAGGGCTAAACTGTTCAAAGAAGATAATATGTTTACCCGCCTCAGGACTATGGCCGCTGCGGAAAAACTGCCGGAAACATATCGTGCATTGAATTTCATGAGAGAATGTCATGTGGGACAATTCAGAAAAAAAGGAAGATATTCTTCGGAGAAGGTTCTCTATATCAACCACCCGCTTTTGATGGCTTGTCATGCCCATGCGCTTGGTATAAATGATGATGTGATACTTGCTGCGGTACTTTTGCATGATGTGTTGGAGGATACTGATGCGACGGCGGAAGAACTGCCCTTTTGTGAAGAAGTGAAAGAGTTGGTTACAACTCTCAGCTTTTTCAAACACGGAAGTAAGACAAAAGAAGAGTATTATTCCGATATATCCAAAAACGGAAAAGTCTGCGTGATAAAAATACTGGACAGGTGCAATAATATCTCTACTATGGCAGGCAGTTTCACAAGGCATAAGATGATCGAATACATAAAAGAAACAGAAAAATACATACTGCCTCTCACAGATGTACTGAAATACAATTATCCGGAATATGATGACATAGCTTTTCTGGTGAAGTACCATATCATTAGTGTGTTGGAGACGGTAAAGTGTTTAACAGTATGAATTTAAACAAGAACAAATAATTTAGAACCATTAAGCGAAACGTTTAAAAAATTTAACTTTATAAGGGGAGTTTTAAAAATGGGAAGAAGAGAGGATAACATTAAAGTATTTGCAGACACTAGAACTTTCGTTAATGAGGATGAAAATCTCAGGAAGTTAGTTGCTGATACTATCAACAGGCAGAAGATTATATTTGCAGAAGATTTCATACCGGAACCTGAAAAAAGACGGAACCGGAGTGCAAATATTATTGTTTCCGGCAAGCGCACTCTTGAGGCAGCATCAGCGTATAAGGACAAAAATGTTTGTGTTCTGAATTTCGCGTCTGCAAAGAATCCCGGTGGTGGAGTGGAGAACGGTTCGTCTGCACAGGAAGAGAGCCTTTGCCGTTGTTCCACATTGTATTTTGTTCTTTCGGCTGATGAGATGATGGCAAAATTTTACAAGCCTCACCGCAAAGCAAAGAATCCGTTTTATAATGATGATTTAATTTATTCTCCGGATGTATGCGTGATAAAGACCGACTCACACCGACCGGAGCGATTGCATAAGTCTGATCAGTTCATGGTAAACGTTATTACTTGCGCAGCACCCAATCTTCGTCTTAACGCCGGTGATGTTGTTAATACGATAAAGGTGGAAAAGATTGCACGAATATCTGATGATGAACTTAGTGCCATATTTGAGAAAAGGGTAGACAGGATCATTGCAACAGCTGCGGCAGAAGATAATGATGTTCTGATCCTTGGTGCTTTTGGATGTGGTGCATTTTGTAATCCGCCGGAAATCGTGGCGAGAGCATTTCATAAGGTGTTGGATGGATATATTGACTGTTTTGAGACAGTCGAGTTTGCTGTGTGCTGTACAGATCATGAAACGGATAATTTTAAGGAGTTTAAAAAAGAGTTTGGATAATTACAAATGTTTATTTTGTGCTATGATGTTTACATGAATGAAGAGGAGGTGTGGCGTATGGCGATAGTATATGGCAAGCCGAGTATGACGGATCTTCCGCCGAAACTGGGCAGGAGAATATTCGAGCAGATCAGAAATTCCAAACCCATGTCCGATGAAGAAAGAGCAGCAAGATCAAAAGCTGCACTTGAGAGGCTAAAAAAAGCAAGGGCAGAGGCAAAAGCTAAAATAATTGAAGAATAATAAAGTATCAACTAATGAGTTGTTTTATTGTGAACATCTATATGAACGAAGTGATATTAGTACGGAATTAAGGAAGGATTTTTATATTTTACAAGAATATTTATTTTCTAATTAAATAGATATTGCATTTTGACCATAACGGTGGTATATTTTTCATATGGAAATAGCAACAGTCCATTGCAGACGAAAACCCCAGAGTTGAGGCTCTGGGGTTTTCTATTCCGTTTTTGTATCAAGGAGGCTTAAGCCTTGGGGCTTGCTGCCAAAAGTTATCTGTCAAGCCACTTGCAAATATAATATGCTATTATACTTGCCAAAACAGATACTATTATGGATATAGCAACATCCATCGCATCACCTCCTCTCGCTACCGCTAATCGGAGATGGCAGCGCGATTATTATAACAAAAGTAGTATATACATTTCAACAATAAACAGAAAAGATGTTCCCCTATGTTTTCAGTTTTTTGTTTTTTAATTTAAAAGCGATCAACCTTTTTAGAGTTTAACAGGGAAAAAGATGACAGATAACAATAGAAAAGAACTGGGACTGATAGTTGCACGTTCCGAAAACAACGTTATAGGTAAGAATGGCAGAATTCCCTGGGATATACCGGGGGAAATGAGTCAGTTCAGGGGGTTGACACTTGGGAATGCAGTGGTAATGGGGCGCAGAACATTTGAGGAGATCGGACGTCCTCTGCCCGGAAGAAAGACAATAGTTGTTTCGGCAAGCAAAAGATTCGAGGGAGAAAACGTTTCCACAGTTGGAACGCTGAAAGAGGCGCTGGATAAAGCGGATAGTGAAAGTGTATATATAGCAGGGGGATACGGTCTTTATAAAGAGGCGTTGCCCCTTGTGAATGTGATGTACATCACAGAGGTCCGGATATTTATAGAAGGCGGGGACACTTTTTTCCCGGAGTTTGATGCCGGGGATTTTGATGTGACCATCGGAGATACTTACGGAGATGATGTTAAGTATACGAGGACGGTGTACAGGAGGAAAAAATGAAATATTGCATGATAGTAGTTTCTTTTGCAGATGAGGATGAGTCAGAGCGGATCATAAGTGAGCTTTTTGAACGAAGGCTGGTCGCCTGCGCTCAGCTTCAGGATGTACGGAGTCGTTATGTATGGCAGGGAAAGTTGGAAAGGGATGATGAGGTGGTTGCATTCCTGAAGACGAGAGCTGAGTTATATGACAGGGTTGAGGCATGTGTAAAAGAAATGCATTCCTATGAGGTGCCGGAGATAATAGCGGTGCCCATAGAAAAAGGTTCTGAGGATTATCTAAAATGGATAGATGAAAACACCGGGGATTTTTAAAGGTGTAAAAAGGAGATTTTGGTGAGGTGATAAAATGAACATAACCCAGATAAAATATGTGCTGACCATTGCAGAATCCTCTTCCATGCGTGAGGCGGCGACAAAGCTGTTCGTGTCCCAGCCGGCGCTGTCTGCAAGTATACGTGAGCTTGAAGATGAACTGGGGATACTTATATTTGAAAGGACTAATAAAGGAATCTCCCTGACAGATGCAGGAAGGGAATTTATCATGTACGCAAAAAAGGCCGTGGGGCAGTACGAGATACTGGAGGACAGGTATCTGTCTAAAGACGGGGATAAGGAGAGATTTTCCGTTTCCACACAGCATTACAATTTTGCGGTTAAAGCTTTTACCCGGGTTATAAAGAAAAAAGATCCATGTAAATTTATTTTCTCTATCCATGAGACAAAGACCCGTGAGGTTCTGGAGGACGTCAGGAGTCTTAAAAGCGAGGTGGGGGTGATCTCCTTTTCCGGATCAAATGAGGCTGTGTTAAAAAAGCTTATGAAGGAATACCAGCTGGAGTTTACGCCCCTTATGCAAAGGGAAACTTACGCATACTTTTGGGAAGGTCATGAATTTGCAAAAAGAAAGGAGATCTCTTTAGAGGAATTAAGTTCCCTTCCCTGTGTTTCTTTTGATCAGAGTGATGACAGCAATTTTTATCTGACAGAGGAGGCTATGGCAGATCACACATTTGATAAGATGATAAAGTCTGATGACAGGGCGACTTCCATGGAGATCATCGCAGAACTGGGCGGGTATTCCATAGGATCCGGGATGCTTGCAGGCGATGATAATGTTCTTAAAGGTCTTGTTTCCGTTAAGTTAAAAGAAGAAGATCCGTTGATGATCGGGTATATAACGAGAAAGGGAAGTTCCCTGTCAGTTTACGGTAAAGCTTATATAAAGGAACTGGAAAAATATAAAGAGCTGTGATCAGTGATAAATCATGGTTATCACTAACGATAATATTATAGTAATTTTCAAAAGATATTCAGTGATGTAGGATGAACTCAGAAGTTGATAATGCACTCGTTGATCAGGGAATGAGTACAATAAATAGGACACTGAACTTGTGAGGCTGATAGAGTGGTGGCGTAAAAAAGGAGATATACATCATGAATAAATACAGATTTGAAACATTACAGTTACATGTGGGACAGGAAGAAGCTGATCCGGCGACTGATGCCAGAGCAGTACCGATCTACCAGACGGCGTCTTATGTTTTTCATAACAGCAAACATGCGGCTGACCGCTTCGGACTTGCAGATGCGGGAAACATCTACGGGAGGCTGACCAATTCAACACAGGATGTGCTGGAAAAGAGGCTGGCGGCCTTGGAGGGAGGCAGCGGGGCACTGGCGCTGGCATCGGGAGCAGCGGCTATTAGTTATGCCATACAGGCGCTTGCGGCAAAGGGCGGACATATAGTTGCACAAAAGACCATTTACGGCGGTACTTATAATCTGCTTGCGCAGACCCTTCCCCTTTACGGGATAAATACCACCTTCGTTGATATACACAACCTGCAGGAGGTTGAGGATGCAATAACCGGAGACACCAGAGGGATATTTTTGGAGACTTTAGGCAATCCCAACAGCGATATCCCGGATATAGATGCGATAGCGGAACTTGCGCATAAGCATGGCATCCCTGTAGTCGTGGACAATACATTCGGAACACCGTATCTTTTCAGACCAATAGAGCATGGGGCGGACATAGTTGTACACTCCGCTACAAAATTCATCGGAGGGCACGGTACGACTCTTGGCGGCATTATCATAGAAGCCGGAAAATTTAACTGGAAGGAAAGCGGGAGATTTGCAAATATCGCCGATCCCAATCCCAGCTACCACGGGGTTTCTTTCTATGATGTTGCGGGTCCTGCAGCTTTTGTTACTTATATCCGTGCCATACTTCTAAGGGATACGGGAGCCTGCATTTCCCCGTTTAACGCATTTTTGCTTCTTCAGGGAGTGGAGACGCTGTCCCTGCGGCTTGAGAGACATGCGGAAAATACAAAAAAGATAGTGGAGTTTTTAAGTGATCATCCTAAGGTGGAAAAGGTAAACCATCCCTCCCTTCCGGGTCATCCCGACAATGAACTTTACGGGAAATATTTTCCAAAGGGCGGCGGGTCTATTTTTACATTTGACATTAAAGGCGGTCGTGAAGAGGCCTGGAAGTTCATAGACAGTCTGAAGATTTTTTCTTTACTTGCAAACGTGGCGGATGTAAAAAGTCTTGTTATCCATCCTGCCACAACCACACATTCGCAGCTCTCAGAAGAAGAGTTGTCAGAAATCGGTATAAATCCAAATACCATCAGACTGTCTATAGGCACGGAGCATATAGATGATCTGATCGCAGATATTGAGAATGCACTTGATAGTGCGGTATAATGCAAAAACGGGAAAGAAGGTGGATATCATGTCAAACATATACAAAGGAACAATGGGGTTAATAGGTAACACACCCCTTGTTGAGGTTGTGAATATCGAAAAAGAACTGGGGCTTGAGGCGACTGTCCTTGTGAAGTTGGAGTACTTCAATCCGGCGGGAAGTGTAAAAGACAGAGTTGCTAAAGCAATGATCGAGGATGCGGAAAAAAAGGGACTTCTGAAAGAAGGGTCTGTTATTATCGAACCCACATCGGGTAACACCGGTATAGGTCTTGCGGTTGTTGCTGCCGTTAAGGGATATCGTATTATACTCACCATGCCTGAGACAATGAGTGTTGAGAGAAGAAATATCCTGAAGGCTTACGGTGCGGAACTGGTGCTTACCGAAGGTGCAAAGGGGATGAAAGGCGCTATTGAGAAAGCTGAGGAACTTGCAAAGGATATCCCCGGCAGTTTTATCCCGGGACAGTTCATAAATCCCGCAAACCCCGCTGTGCATAAGTCGACCACCGGACCTGAGATATGGAATGATACTGACGGAAACGTGGACATTTTTATAGCAGGCGTAGGAACCGGAGGGACTCTCACCGGCGTGGGAGAATATCTGAAAGAGCAAAAGCCTGATATAAAGATCGTGGCACTTGAGCCGGAGGATTCACCCGTGCTTTCCGAAGGCAAAGCCGGCCCGCACAAGATACAGGGAATAGGTGCCGGTTTTGTACCGGAGGTTCTAAATACCGGAATTTTTGACGAGGTGTTTAAAGCGGGTAGTGACGATGCCTTTGAAACGGCAAAGCTTCTGGCAAAAAAAGAAGGGATATCCGTGGGGATATCCTCGGGAGCAGCACTTTTCGGTGCTATAACCCTTGCTAAAAGACCGGAAAACAAAGGCAAAGTGATCGTTGCTGTGCTTCCGGACAGCGGTGACAGGTATTATTCCACAGCACTGTTTACAGATTGAAATTAAAGTCAGTTGAAAAAAAGATCGGGAAAAATGCAAAACATTTACCCGATTTTTTTATTTTAATCTTCAATGGGAACGCCGTAGGTTACCATTGGTCCGTTTTGTATGATATTGAGAGAAGAGCACTGGTGGATCATAATGCCGTCTTCAGGCGCAAATTCCGTGAAAAGGCTGCGTCCGAAATAATCACGTATCTCGCCCAGTTTTTCACCTTTTTTAAAATGTTCTCCTGCCTTTTTTTCGGGATACCAGCATCCCGTGAAAGGTGCATCATCACTGTGTTCGCATAATGCCTGTTTTGGATAGGTGTGATATTTGCCGGGAAGTACGCCCAGGAATGTAAGGATGTTTCTTACGTCTGCCTTGTCTGCTTCGATCTCCGCACGGCTGTAAAGACCAAGCTCGCCGCGTTCTATAAGTACGCTTGGGATGCCATGTACGGAAGCTATATTGTAGGCGCCTCCGGTGCGGCAGCATGAGCGGACATAATATTCGGTATTTACGCAATCTATCATTTTCTTTGAGGTTTCTGCCACAGGTGATTCGCCAAGATAGTAGGCGTAAGGAATAAGATTCTCATAGCCGTCCCCGCTATGAAGATCGATATAAGCATCGGCATTTTTTATAAATATCTCAAAAAGCATATGCGCAAGTCGGTCTGCTTCCGAACCGTCGGCATTACCGGGAAAAACGCGGTTCAAATTCTTGCCGTCTTCGTAAACCGTACTCATGGTACGGTTTTCAAAACCGGATCTGTTGGCGAGGGGTACGATGATAATGTTTCCGTTTATATCATCGGGTTCGAACTCATTTGAAAGCTCAATGGCGGCCTGGATACCCACGTACTCTGCGTTGTGTATTCCGGCAGTTATGAGAACGGTGGGGCCTTCGTTTTTTCCGCATATAAGAACGTGCGGTACATGAAGCTCAGTGCCCTCTACATGTACATGATCGGTAATGTTTTTTCCCGGCTTTAATTCATGGCCGGCTATCAACTTTTTTTCCATGGTATGTTCACTCCTTATATGAATAATTGTTCATGCGTACATATTAAAGGTAAATTATTAACTTGTCAATAGGGAGCAAAAACTCTTGTTGTTCTTGCATTTTAAATGATATGAAAAATATCGTGAAAGTGTGTAAAATAGGGATTTTTAATTTGACAATAATCAAACAAGTGGAGTATAATATAGGGCAAATGGGCATATGAGGATTTGGCAAATTATTATAAAGGAGAGGAAAAGAATGCAAAAGAAAAAGAATGTTTCAAAAATAATTATTAGCATGGCGCTTGCGCTTTTGTTGGTGTTCGGAATACTGGCATCTCCGCTTTTGGGAAGCAGCAAAGCGTATGCGGCGACAACAAGGCAGGCAAGTACATGGGCAGAACTCAGAGATGCGATTTCCGACTCTGCAAATGGGGATGTCATTGAGATTACTCAAGATATCATGGCATGCAAAGCAAAAGACAAAAATGGAAACGACTTTACCACGATTGACATTTCCGGGGCCAAGACTGTTACCATTAAAGCCAAGGATGGCGAAAATGTAACGATCTATCGCAAAAAGGGAGAGTCAGACTTCCCTATGTTCAAGACGTCAAATGAAAAAGCCGGAATTATTCTCGGTGAAGGATTGACACTTACCGGTCAGCAAGTAGAAGGAGATTGCTCGTTTGACTCGGGGTTTACCGTGACTTTTTCTAACGGTGGAAATCCGGAGAAAACAGGAACAAAGACATTCAATGGTGGTGAGGAACTTTATATAAACCCACCGGAAGCAGGTTGGTCTCCGGGAAACGGCTATCAGTTTGTAGGCTGGAAGTATAAGAAAGCTGACGGAAGTGTTTCTTCGTCAAAGGGCAATACGCCCCCCGCTGCAACTGGTTACACTTTACCGACCGGCAAAAAAGGCGAAATGACAGTAGTTGCCGAGTATGAAAGAACAAATTTTGTTGTTACTTGGTCAAACGGTGTTTCCGGCGATGGAGCAAAGACGGAAGTCTGGGATCTCTATGGTGTTGATGGAGCAACAAAACAGAGTGTTGGCGAGTCTCTTTCAAAGACTCCTGAAGATGATTGGAAACCGGGTGACGGATATGTATTCAAGGGATGGAAATACATATTGTCAGAAGGTGCGGACCCATTAACATCAACGGATGGAAACGTTGTAGATGGAAGCGGTACTCAGGTTAAAATGGGCAATACCGCAACCAATATGACAATCGTTGCACAGTGGGAAAAGCCTGCTGCAAGTTCAGAGTACCATCTTAAAGAAAAAGTTGGCAATAAAAAGCTTGTATATGATACAGGTGGTAGAGTGTTGTTAAGGGATATATCCCGTGAAGATCCTAATTACAAGTATGTAAGGGTTGTAAGTATTAATTCAGACGGTGTGATTACGGCTAATGTAACTGGCCTTACCGGTGAACAATACGTTATATGTCAAGGTGGTAACCTTAAAGTGACTCCCTCTTCTTCTGAAGATTATGTGAAGGCACATTCAAACACAGGTGGGGATTCGGGAACCCCTGCAACGACGTCAACTGATCCGATATATTTATACTCAATAAGATGGCCTAAAGGTTATATATATGATTTTGTAGACCCAAATTGGAAACTTGATAATACTGGAACTAAAACTCCAAAGCAATTCGTATTGGTGTCTGCAGGTGGCGGCGGTGGCGGTGGTTCTCCAACACCATACACCAGCCAAGTTGATCCGGAATATGACGATCATGATCCGGAGGTATATCCGACAGCCGTTCAGCCTTCTTATAGCGAGTCCACTCCATCCCAGGGATGTGACGGAAATTGTACAACATATACGAAAGATGATTTTGCCGGTGGCGAATCCGGTTCCCCCAGAGGTTTCTTTGTACAGGTAGAAGCCGGTACAGTTTCTCTTGAGGGTGCAACACTGGAGAACTTCAATACTTCAACCACAGCATCCAATACTCCGAAGTTCGTTGCCCCTGTAGCAGTTATCGGTGAGAACGCAACCTTTGATGTTAAGTCCGGTAATATCCAGAACAACATCGTTGGCTACATTGCGGATGATAATAAATCCGGCGAAGGCGCAAATGCTATTAAAATGTATGTAAAGGGCGCAGCTCCTAATGCACGCAGAAAGAATGCTCCCGACAGAAGGCATAATAATGCCGAGTTGGATATTACGGGTACTGCTGGTGCTGTTATCTACGCTAATGGAGCGCAAGGTACTATTTCCGGTGGTAGCATCGGATATAACCGTGGTGATACTGGTGGTATCATGGTAAGTGATGAAGGCTCATTCCTTACAATTACAACCGGTGCAGACATCAATCACAATGTTGGCGTTCAGTTTGGTGGTGGTACTACTGCCGAGGATGGCGGATCCATCTACATGAACGGCGGTGAGATTCACGATAACGTTGCATGGTTCGGCGGCGGTGCTGCCTTTGTAACAGAAAATGGTATTGACTGGCTTCTTGGTGAGAAGTCAATGACTAAGGCCGACAGAAAAGATGGTAGCTTCACATTAGCCAATGGAGAAATCTACGGAAATAGCGCTTTCACAAGAGGCGGTGGATTCCTTGTTGACTCCGACGGCGTAGCTTTCTTAGGTGGCAATATCCACAATAACACATCGCGTGTCCTTGGTGGTGCTGCTTACGTAATGGGTGATCACCCTGATTACTCTTATACCCTCTATATTGAACAGGGAGATATTAAAAATAACGAAGCGATTGACGCAAATACCAAGGAATCGAGTTTCGAAAATATGCCACCGATTTCAAAGAAACTTGTAGCTCCTGCGAATAATTGCGAGACTCCGACTGGCAGCCTATATGGCGGAGATGCTCAAGCTGCATCTACAGACGACATAGCTGATTTCCAGAGAATAAACGATGGTACAGGTGGCGGTGTTTGGGTATGCTCTTACGGTTCTACTGTTTTAGATTTGAACCCTAATTATGTTTCCATCAGCAACAATACGGCTGCTGGAGCAACAGGAGATCCTAACAGATACACAAATAGAAATACTAGACTTGAAAAAGCCAATGCAAAGAATAAAGAGTCCGGTGGTCAGGATTTCCATTCGGACAACGGCGGCGATGGAACGCTTCTCATGCTGCCTTCCGGTAATACAGACTGGTATGATGAGAATGAAAAAGCTAAGTACACAGCTGATGGTGCAGATGGTGAGATACGCAATCTGACAAACCAGGATAAATCAAGAACAAATCAAGGTGTTCAGATTTATAACAACGCATCCCGTCGTGGTGGCGGTCTTGCTGCCGATGGTACATACGTATTCGGACCACAGAGGGATATTGCACGTATAGCTGCTTCGCTTGATATTTCTAAAGCGTGGGATGCCAGCATTCCTGTAGATGAAAGAAAACCGGTTATTATTCGTGTTGGTGTTGAGAGCGGTGATAAAAAAGCTGTTGTAGAAGATGTTGAATTGGACGGAAAGGCCAATGCCACAGATGAAGAATCCCTTCATGAAAATGAGGGCACCGCTGAAAAGTGGAGCGGTGGATTCAACCTTCCTGTCTCTGTAGATGATGGAGAAGGAAATAAAATAACGGTATTCAAACTCAAAGGAAGCAATGGCGTAACATATGATCCTACAAATATGGATGATATGGCAGATTTGGCTACAGCACTAAATACAAATCCGAAGCCAACCTTCACGCTTTCTTCTGATGCAACATTAACATTTGAAGAATTAGTTGCAACGGAGTTTGATGGAGATGGTAATCCTACAAAATTTGAAAAGACTGATGAATTTGAATTCAGCCCTGGTTCATTAGAGGTTGGATCAATTGGAGTAACCGTCAATGAAGTGACGAGAGTCAATGCTCAAGGAGTCAAGGAACACGTTCTTAACGTCAGTTTTGCAGAGGTTCCACTCACAGCTCCTGTACGCAACGAAGTTCCTAAGGAAGAAATACCTGGACCGGAGAAGTACATTGACAAGGTAGTGCATACATCACTTCCTGCATTTGATGAGAAATTCGAATATGCAGTTCTTGCCTATGTACCTAAGGATGCTACAGAAGTAGTTCTTACAGATACACTAGAAGAACCACTTGAATTTGTGAATAAGACAAAGAAAACAGTTCTGAGTGGTTTCTACGTCCTTGCAGAAAATGACAGCAAGGGTGATGGTAGTGGTACAGTTGCTACAACACCAAGAGATAAAGTAGAAGGAAATACTTTACGTATAGCTAATGGTGTTAAGACAGGTGACCGTAAAAACACAGAATTAACCCTGAATGGCAATACTGTAACCCTCACACTTAAAGAAGGATTCTTACAAGGTAAAGTCACAGAAGATGACGATGCCATCTTTAAGAAAGAAGGCAAAGATCGTGATGGCGTTTGGGTTATGATGACCTTCGACGCTCAGTACAATAAGGATTACTACGATCTTGCGAAGGTAAAGGACAACACACAGAATGGCGACAGCTGGCTTGAAAATGCAGATGACAAGTCCGGCGGCGCAGCTCTTACATATGTCCAGAACAATGCTGAAGTAAGACAGAATGCTAATACTAATAAGTACATCATCAAGCTTGGAGATAAGTACTATAATTCTTCCGATGCAAAAGAATGGACAGATGTAACAAAAGATGCGGATTATTATGTTGCACGTTGGGATGGTAAAGGAGATCCGATATTCAACAAGCTCGAAGGCAATGCAATCCTTGACGTAAAGGGTATTGCAATTCCTGACGAAGCTGGTATTACCGCAAATGGATTCGTTAAGGATGCGGAAGAAGAGCACAGTGGTACCAAGAACCAGGCAGAATATGAGCTGACTCGTGGCAATAATCCTGCAAGCGATTACAAGACAAACATCGTTACTGTTGACGCTCCTTCGTTAAAACTCGAGGCCGAGAAGAAGTGGTCCAATATGGACGGCACAGATACGTGGCCTACAGGCGTGGAATCAGTTGAAGTCGACATTTACAGAGTGGATACTGCAACACAGGCCGAAACGAAGGTAGGCACGATTGTACTGAATGCCGCTGAACCGAAGAAGCAGTCAGAGGAGCTTCCCAAGCTTAATAATGCTACATACAGGTTGGATGAGGTCACTGTCGATGGCTATACCACCGCAAGCGAGGATATGGCTAATGATGATCTGATAGAGGGAAGTGAGTTTGGTAAGGTATTCACAAACACTGAAGACAGCAACGAAAAACCCGAAATTGAGAAGTATGTAAATGAAGCTGTTCACAAGGATATTACTCTTGATGAAGTATTTACATACGACATACTTGCATACGTAACAAAGGATGCAACCGAAGTAACTATTACAGACACTCTCGTTCCTTACCTCGATTTTGCAACAGGAACTGGTAAATGGTATGTCCAGGATATTGGTCCTAATAATAACCACAAGGTTACAAACGACGTTACAAATAAAAGGGTGAACGAGGATGCTTCTGTAAGCTACCTGAATTCAAGTGATCCTGAACTCCACAAGATGAACGGTGATTATCCGATAGGTCTTGGCAACAAGGCGCAGAAGGAGATCAAGGATGTTACAGTTGGAGAAAATGCCACTAAGCAATTGTTTGTAAAGATTGCTGATGCGACTCCTTACAGAGGGCACTGGATTAAGGTTCACTTCACTGCAAAGATTAAGGAGGGTTTGACACTCGAAGACCTTCAGGCTGCAGGTGTGTACAGAGAAGTCAAGGGCAATGTAGTTAATGAATTTGACGTAGACAGAGCCGACCCGAAAACAGGTAACGCACCTGTTAAGGCCGGAGCAACTCATACAGGTGTTCCTAACAAGGCTGAGTATGAGATTCAAGCAACCAATGAAGCTGAGTACAGTGATTCTTCAAATACAGTTACAGTTAAACCAAAGACTACAGAGGTTACAGTCAGCAAGGAATGGCTCCTTGATGGCGAAACCGCAGATTGGCCGGAAGGTGCAACTATTGAGGTTAAGCTGCAGTCCAAGAAAGGTAACGATAATGCCAAGGATGTTCTTGACGCAGAAGAAAGACCAATAACAGAAACTCTTGATGTAGATAAGCAGAGCTATACATTTGAGAACTTGCCGGTACTGGAAGATGTAACATATAGCGTAGCAGAAGGTGAAGTAACAAACGCCGGAGACTACACAATCGGTGAAGTAGAAGAAGTAAGCGAGGGTGTATTCAAGATTACCAATACCGGAACAACACCGGAAGAGCCGGAAATCGAGAAGTATGTAAACAAGAAGTCCGACGAAGGAGAAGCAAAGGACGGCGGAGTACATACAGACCTTGCAGCATTCGACGAAGTTTACACCTATGACATCCAGGCATACATTACAAGTGATGCTAAGTATGTTGAAGTAACAGACGAGCTCAAGGAAGTTCTCGAGTTCGTAGGAGACGCACCGACAGCAGTAGTAATTAAGGAAGGCAAAGGTGAAGACGGAAAGACCGCACCTAAGCTATCCAAGGAAGGCACAGCACTGGAAGCAGCTCAGTATGCAGTTGATGCAGAAGCATGGGCATCCGGAAAGCTTGTTCTCACAATGGGAGCAACAGATGCAACAGAAGTAGTAGAAGGTGCAGGAAAGTGGCTCCAGATAACATTTGATGCAAAGATTAAGGACACATATCGTTCAATAGATGCCATCAATGCTGTTGGTGGAGCATGGGCAACAGTTAAGAAGAATGCACCAATAGATGATGCAACAGTAGATGCACTTGCTGAGTCTGTAGAAGCAGACAAGTCAAAGGTTGATAACCATGCAGGTATCGTAAATGATGCATCATACACAATCAATGTTGGTGTAGATAATGCGCATACTTACAATGATAGTTCTAACAAGGTAACAGTAAAACCTTCAGTAACTAAACTCGTAGTTAGCAAAGTTTGGGTACTAGACGGTAAAGAACTTGCAGCTGACAAGTGGCCTGAAGGCGCAACTGTAGAGGTCAAGCTTCAGTCCAAGAAGGGCGAAGAGGAAGCGAAAGACGTTAAAGATTCAAAAGATACGACGATAACTGCTACACTGAGCGCAGACCAGCAGAACTATATATTTGATAACCTGCCGGTACTGGAAGGTGTCACCTACAGTGTTGCAGAAGGTGCAGTAGAAAATGCTGGAGATTACGAAATTGGTTCAGTAGAAGCAGTTGAAGGTAAGGAAGGCGAATTCAAGATTACTAATACCGGAACTACACCGGAAGAACCTGAAATTGAGAAGTATGTAAACAAGAAGAGTGATGAAGGAACAGCCAAGGACGGCGGAGTCCATACTGATCTCGAAGCATTCGACGAAGTTTACACATACGACATCCAGGCATACATTGCTAAGGATGCAACTGTAGCAGAAGTAACAGACGAACTCCAGAGCGTACTCGAGTTCGTTGGTGATGCACCTACAGCTGTAGTTGTTAAGGAAGGCGAGTCTGACGGAACAGCACCTAAGCTTTCTAAGGCAGGCAACACTCCTGAAGATAGCTACAAAGTGGATGAAGCTGCATGGGCAGCTGGTAAGCTCGTCCTGACACTTGGTGATGCAGAAAGCACAGAAGTACTGAAGTCAGCAGGCAAGTGGCTCCAGATTACATTCGATGCCAAGATTAAGGACGATTACAGAAGCATCCAGGCACTTAAGGATGCCGGTGCAGATGTATGGGTAGTCGAAAAAGGTGAAAACGATCCTATCGATGATGATACAGTTGATGAGTCCCATAGTGGAGCAACTATCGGAAAGCACGAAGGTATCGTAAACGATTCATCATACAAGATGAAGAAGGCTGGAGTAGATGTAGGTAACACATGGACATACAACGATGACTCCAACAAAGTAACAGTACAGCCTAAGACTACAAAAGTAGAAGTAAGCAAGAAGTGGATTGTTGACGGAGCAGATGCTGAGTGGCCGGAAGGCGCAACAGTAGAAGTTAAGCTTACAGCTAAGGATGAGTCCGGCGCAGACAAGCTTGCAGATACGAAACTTCCTGAGGCTAAGACAAAGGGAACACTCACAAGCAAAGAAACCTATACATTTGAAGATCTTCCGTGCCTCGAAGGCGTAACATACGGAGTAGAGGAAGGCACAGTAACTGATCCACAAGGAACAGCTGCAGGATTTGCTTTCGGAGCAGCAGAAGAGACCGAAGAAGGTAAGTTCGTAATCACAAACACAAAGGGTGAGAAGCCTGAGATCGAGAAGTATGTAAACAAGAAGTCCGATGAAGGCACTGCCAAGGATGGAGGAGTACATACAGATCTCGCAGCATTTGATGAAGTTTACACATACGATATCCAGGCATACATTACAAGTGATGCTAAGTACGTAGAAGTAACTGACGAGCTGAAGAAGGTTTTTGAGTTTGCAGAAGAGAATCCGACCGTAACAGTAGTTGTTAAGGAAGGCGAAGGCGAAAACGGCATGACCGCACCTAAGCTCTCCAAGGCGGGAACCGCACTTACAGCTTCTGACTATAAGGTAGATGCCGACGCTTGGACATCCGGAAAACTTGTTCTCACAATGGGAGCAACAGATGCAACAGAAGTAGTAGAAGGTGCAGGAAAGTGGCTCCAGATAACATTTGATGCAAAGATTAAGGACGCATATCGTTCAATAGATGCCATCAAGGGAGTAGCCGGAGCATGGGCAACAGTTAAGAAGAATGCACCAATAGATGATGCAACAGTAGATGCACTTAAAGATTCTGTAGAGGCAGACAAGTCCAAGGTTAATAACCATGCAGGTATCGTAAATGATGCATCCTACACAATCAATGTTGGTGTAGAGAATGCGCATACTTATAAGGATAGCTCCAACAAGGTAACAGTAAAACCTTCGGTAACTAAACTCGTAGTTAGCAAAGTTTGGGTACTAGACGGTGAAGAACTTGCATCTGACAAGTGGCCAGAAGGTGCAACTGTAGAAGTTAAGGTAATTGGTAAGGATGGAGATGTAGCTGCAACAGATACACTCTCTAAAGACAAGCAGAGCGTAACGTTCGACAATCTTCCTAAACTTGAAGGTGTAACTTACAGTGTAGAAGAAGGCACAGTAACAAATGCTGGAGCTTACGAAATTGGTTCAGTAGAAGCAGTTGAAGGTAAGGAAGGCGAATTCAAGATTACTAATACTGGAACTACACCGGAAGAACCTGAAATCGAGAAGTATGTAAACAAGAAGAGTGATGAAGGAACAGCTAAAGACGGTGGAGTCCACACTGATCTCGAAGCATTCGACGAAGTTTACACATATGATATTCAGGCTTACATTGCCAAGGATGCAACAGTTGCAGAAGTAACAGACGAACTTGTAAAAGTTCTTGAGTTCGTAGGTGAAAGATCATCTGTAAAAGTAGTTGTTAAGGAAGGTGAAGAAGACGGAAAAGCACCTAAGCTTTCAAAGGCCGGTCAGGCACCAGAAGACAACTACACAGTAGATGCAGATGCTTGGAATGATGGTAAGCTGGTACTGACACTTGGTGATGCAGAAAGCACAGAAGTACTTAAGTCAGCAGGCAAGTGGCTCCAGATTACATTCGATGCCAAGATCAAAGACGACTACAGAAGCATTCAGGCACTTAAGGATGCCGGTGCAGAAGTATGGGTAGTCGAAGAAGGTGAAAACGATCCTATCGATGACGATACAGTTGATGAGTCCCATAGTAAAGCAACTATCGAAAAGCACGAAGGTATCACAAATGATTCATCCTACAAGATGAAGAAGGCCGGCGTAGATGTTGGCAATACATGGACATATAGCGATGACTCCAACACTGTAACCGTACAGCCGAAGACAACGGAAGTTAAGGTTCAGAAGCAGTGGAAGAATGCTGACGGAAGCGATATGGCGTGGCCGACTGGCGTAGAAATAGAAGTTAAACTTCTTGCTGACGGTGAGCCTGTAAAGGGACAGACTCTTAAACTCAAGAACGGCGACGTCGCATCCTTCACAGATCTTCCTGTACTCGAAGGAGTTGAATACACCGTAGAAGAATCTCCTGCAACAGTAGATGGCACACCGTATATGAGTGAGCAGAAGACAGAAAATGGTGTAATCGTTATAACAAACAAGCCGGAGAAACCGGAACTTGAGAAATACGTTAACAAAGACGTTACATGGGACTTCACAAACTTTGATCAGGTATTCACCTATGACGTGATGGCTTATGTAACAAATGATGCTGATACCCTGACTGTAACAGATACAATCAACAGCATGCTTGAGTTTGTTGGCGAAAACGGCAGCCTTAAGATTGCCGATCTTGGAACAACAAACAACCATAAGACAACTGTTAAGAATAAGGGTAAGGACATCACTGCTCAGGCCAAGACAGCCACAGCAAGCGGATCCGATGTAAAGGTAGTTATTGAGGATCTCGAAGCAAAGGGTCTCCGCGGCCACTGGATCAAGGTAACCTTTGATGCTCGCATTAAGGACACTGTTTATGAAACTGTTGCTCAACTCATTAAGGACAGAACAGCAGAAGAAATCAAAGATACTGACAGTGCTGCAGCAACAAGCAACAAGGCTTGGGTTGAAATCACAGATAACGGTAGTGTCAAGATTGATACAGACCACGATGGTATTCCTAACAGAGCACATTATGAACTCAAGGTAGGAGATAGCGGTAAGCACGAACTTGACTCCAACACCGTAACTGTTGAGCCAAAGACCACAACTGTTTGGGCAAAGAAGACATGGCAGGACGAGAAGGGTAATATAGCTACATGGCCAAAAGAAGTCACAGAAGTAACTGTAAACGTATATGGTGCAGACAAAGAAACACCGGTTTGTACAATTACACTTAAGGATGGCAATGCTGTAGAGTCAGAAGTTCTTCCGTGCCTCGAAGGTGTTGAGTATACAGTAGATGAAGTAACTGTTCCGGGATATACCGAGGTTGGCGAGGTACAGGGAACTGGTACAGAAGATGATCCGTATGTGTTCACGAATAAGAAGAACGCTGGACCGGAAATTGAGAAGTATGTAAACAAGAAAGATGCGACTCCTGAACAGCGCGACGGTACAGTTCATACAGATCTTAGTGCATTTGATGAGGTTTATACTTACGATATCCAGGCATACATAACTAAAGATGCCAAGTATGTTGAGGTGATCGATCAGCTTGTAGATGTTCTTGAGTTTACGGAAAGGGCAGACGAATCATTTAAAGTAGTTGTTAAAGATGGTGATGGAGAAGACGGCATAACTGCACCCGCACTTTCCAAAGAGCCTCTTAGTATGGAAGTTCGCTGGTCAGCTGACTTTGGTACCGGAAAGGCAGGTCAGTTGGTCGTAGTGCTGGGAAGCGACGATAAAGATGCGCCTGTCCTGCCTTACGCCGGAAAGTGGATACAGATTACATTTGATGCCAAGATCAAAGATGAGTTCAAAACAGTTGAAGCGCTTAAAGCTAAGGGTATTAATGTTTGGACAACGATCAAGGAGAATGATCCCGTAGAAGACGCTGACACTACTATTGAATTTAGCGGAGCTACTGCAGGCAGTCATGAAGGTATCATCAATGAGTCTTCATACTATATTAACAAGATTGCCGGTGCAGATATCGGCAATGAATGGCAGTACAGCGACAGGTCAAATGTTGTAACCGTACAGCCGCCAACACCGGTTAAAGAGTTCCCGGTATACTTCTCAAAGAACGAGCTTGGAGGAAGCGAGATCGAAGGTGCCCATATCGTAGTAAATGATGAAAAAGGCAAGCTGGTGGAGGAATGGGATTCAACAACAGAATCACATAAACTCGACCTCAAGCCCGGCAAGTACACCATGGAGGAGACGGTTGCACCTGAAGGATTCCAAAAAGTAACAACCGTTATAGAATTTGAAGTAGATAAAGACGGTAAGGTGACTCTTATCACTACTGAGGTAAACGGCGGCGGTAAGATCAGTGTGACGGATATTAATCATGTCATTCTTGAAGATGCTCCGAAGCCTACAGAGTCGTCTGACAAGGAAAAACAAGCACCGGATAATGATTCCGGTAATGATAAAACGGATAAAACGAACAATGATGACGTCAGTCGTATAGACGACAAAACTAAAGCTAAAAGCGGAAATGCTTCCGGCAGAAAATCTTCAGCAAATACAGGTGATGAAAATAATGCCAGCTTATGGTTCCTGCTTATTATTGCAGCGGCAGTAGCACTTCCTTTTGCAATAAAGAAAGTTAGGCAGAAATAATCAAACCTGATATTTAAATTATAAAAATCACACAACAGACTTCAGTTTCACGGGGAAACTTACGTTTTTCAATATCGACAGAAGCACTTGTGTGATTTTTTATTGCTTTTACACAGACGTTGCATAAAGTGATATTTTGCGTTATAATACAAACAAATGTTTGTTGGGAGTTTTTGACAGATGCAGCGATATATCTGTATAGATCTGAAATCATTTTACGCATCCGTGGAGTGTGTGGAGCGGGGGCTGGATCCAATGACTACGAATCTTGTGGTGGCGGATCCGGAAAGGAAAGAAGGCACCATATGCCTTGCCGTTTCACCCTCTATGAAGAAGTTTGGCGTCAAAAACAGATGCCGTGTTTTTGAGATACCTAAAAATATAGATTACATAATGGCGTCTCCCAGGATGCAGAAATATATCGATTATTCGGCTGAGATATACGGCATCTATATCCGGCATATTGCGCCCGAGGATATCCACGTTTACTCTGTTGACGAGGCCTTTATGGACGTGAAGCCTTATATGTCGCGCTACAATATGACTGCCCGTGAGATGGCGGTTATGCTTATGGAAAAAGTACGTGAAAAAACCGGTGTAAGGGCCACGGCGGGGGTGGGGAGCAACCTTTACCTGGCGAAGATAGCTTTGGATATCACGGCAAAGCATTCCCCGGATTTTATAGGAGAGCTGGATGAGGATACCTATAAGAAAGAACTGTGGGATCATACGCCCCTTTCTGATTTCTGGCGTATAGGCAAAGCTACGGAAAGGACGCTGGCGGGCATGGGGATACATACCATGAGACAGTTGGCGCATACAGATGAAGAGATATTATACAAAAGATTCGGGATAGACGCAGAGCTTATGATAGATCACGCATGGGGAAGAGAGCCTGTCACGATCAGTGATATAAAAAATTATCATTCAAATAATACGAGTCTGACCAGCGGACAGGTGCTTATGAGGGATTATGATGTTGACGAAGCGCGGATCATAGTGGCAGAAATGATAGATGCCCTGTGTCTGGAAATGGCAGAGAAAAATCTTTACTCGCAGTCTTTTTCTCTGCATATCGGATATTCCCACAACTCCTACAGGGCAAGCTCCCGTGGCACGGTAGCTTTGCTTGCGCCGTCAAACGTGTATGCGGATGTCATAGGTCCCGTACTTGAAGTGTATGACCGTATAGCAGATAAAAAGCACCTTATCCGACGATTGAACATTTCCTGCAATAATCTCACCGGTGAGAACAGGCAGCTTACCTTTGCGGATATATTAAAAGATGACAAAGACAGGCAGATACAAAAAGCCATGATAGACATTAAGGACAGATTCGGAAAAAGTGCGGTATTCAGGGCAAGGGATCTGCAGGAAGGCGCTACCGCTTTAGAGCGTAACAGACAGATAGGAGGGCACAAAAGTGGGGAATAGAGAAAAGATGCCGGTATCACACCGGGCAAAACAATTTATGCCTTTTTCGGCCCTTACCGGTCTGAATGAGGCTTTGGAAAGGAAAGAGAAAGAACTGTGCTTTATTGCCAAACCGGTAATATCCGAGGAAAAAGCTGAGTTGATAAATACCGAACTGCTGAACATCGACCCCGGGGATAAGATATGTGTGGAATATTACAAAGACGGGGAAATACATACGGTAATGGGGACGGTAAAAAAGAAGGACCTGACCTATCACAGGATAATCGTAGGAGCAGAGAAGATCAGGACAGATGATGTCTTAAATATATATCGCGACAAAATTTCATGAAAATCGCACTAAACATGGATAATGCGTATTGATGATTTATCTCAGGGATAGTAAAATATCCTAATAACCATAAAGTATCAAAAAAGGGAAAAATCAATGATCTTCAGAAGCTTACTCAATACCATGGGAGGTATGCAGTTAAAATTTTCAACCACATGGGAATACAGTTATGATTTTATCCTTGACGCCGTTCAGGATATAATAAAAAGAGATTTTTCTGACACTATCTCAAGGATTGCCGTAAAGAATGACGGTGAAAAAGAATTTGCCGAATGTCTTGCGGAGCTAAAAGGTGCGGATATGGATGTGAGAAATTCGGAAACCTTATCAGTCCGGCATGATGAACTGGTGATCGAAGGTGAAAGCCGTATAATGAGATGTACATTGCAGTTTCATTTCTTTTGTGATACGAACGTGGTGGAACTGACATGCAGGGAGAAAGGTTTTATAAGGAAAAAGGGCAAGCACTCTTTTGACATATACATGGACAGTCTGGAGATAAATGCATACTGCAGGGATGCAAGACGCAGAGCATTAGAAAAAACAGATTAACGGAAAGGAGAAAAACGTGCTTAAAATCGCTGTTTTGGTGTCCGGAGGCGGGACCAATCTTGAGGCTATACTAAAGAAAATAGAAAGCGGGGAAATACCTGATACAGAAGTGGTCGGGGTTATAAGCAACAATTACGGTGCATATGCACTGGAAAGAGCTAAAAATCACGGTGCGCCTGGATTTTGCATTTCTCCGGTAGACTATGAGAGCAGGGATGATTTTCATAAGGGTCTGTCAGATAAGCTGGATGAACTTGCGCCGGACTTAATAGTTCTTGCAGGATGCCTTATAAAGATACCTGATGAAGTGATCAAAAAATATAAAAGAAGGATAATAAATATCCATCCGGCCCTTATCCCGGCGTTTTCCGGACCGGGATTTTACGGACTAAAGGTGCATGAAGCTGCGCTTGATCGGGGAGTGAAGCTGACCGGTGCAACAGTGCATTTTGTGGATGAGATACTGGATAACGGCGAGATAATCGCCCAGAAATGTGTGGAGGTAAAAAAAGGCGACACGCCTGAAGCGCTCCAGAAAAGGGTTATGGAAGAAGCGGAATGGGTGATCCTTCCCGCGGTGATCGCAGAGATCGCCAGAGGTGATCTGAAAATCGGTTGATGAAAGGATAAATTTTATGAATATATTAGTTGTAGGAAGCGGCGGAAGAGAGCACGCCATATGTTACAAGATCGCACAGAGCCCGAAAGCGGATAAGATATACTGCGCACCGGGAAATGCGGGAATAGCGTCAGTTGCTGAATGTGTGGACATTGGAGCCATGGAGTTTGAAAAACTGGCTGCCTTTGCCAGGGAAAAGGCGATAGACCTTACCGTTATCGGTATGGATGACCCTCTTGTTGGGGGTATAGTAGATGTCTTTGAAAAGGAAGGTTTAAGGGTATTCGGTCCGGATAAAAAGGCGGCCATACTTGAAGGATCCAAGTCTTTCTCAAAAGATCTTATGAAAAAATATGATATCCCCACAGCAGGCTACGAGGTATTTACCGATGCTGATAAAGCGTGTGAATACCTTGAAAGTGCAGACTATCCCATAGTGCTTAAGGCTGACGGGCTCGCACTGGGGAAAGGGGTGCTTATCTGTAACACAAAGGAAGAAGCACTTGAGGGTGTGGACACCATTATGCGTGACAAAAAGTTCGGAGACGCGGGAAATACCATGGTCATCGAAGAGTTTATGACAGGACGTGAAGTGTCGGTGCTTTCTTTTGTGGACGGCAAGACCATAAAGATAATGTCATCAGCTCAGGATCATAAGAGAGCGGGGGACGGGGATACGGGCCTTAACACCGGCGGTATGGGAACCTTTTGCCCAAGCCCCTTCTATACGGATGAGGTGGATAAGTTCTGTCGTGAGCACATTTATCAGAAAACAGTTGATGCCATGAAGGCGGAAGGAAGAGAGTTTAAGGGTGTTATATTCTTCGGACTTATGCTTACCACGAAAGGACCGAGAGTTCTTGAGTACAATGCAAGATTCGGTGATCCCGAAGCCCAGGTGGTACTTACCCGCATGGAAAATGATATCGTGGATATATTTGAAAGATGTATCGACGGTACTCTCGGGGAAGTAGAACTTAAGTTTTCAGATAAAGCAAGTGTGTGTGTAATGCTTGCGTCTGACGGGTATCCACTGTCATACGAGAAAGGTTTTGAGATAACCGGGCTTGATGAGTTTGATAAGCATGAAGGATATTTCTGCTTCCATTCCGGAACAAAGTTTAACGAAGATGGTAAAATAGTTACAAACGGCGGAAGAGTACTGGGGATAACGGCCCTGGGAAATGATCTTAAGGAAGCCAGGGCAAATGCCTACAAAGCCACGGAGTGGGTGGAGTTTAAGAATAAGTACATGCGCACTGATATCGGAAAAGCGATAGAAAACAGTTGACTTTTTAAGGAGATAATTATGAAAGCAGCACCTGTTAAAGGAACAAGCGATTATTTGCCAAAGGAGACGGCCCTCAGGGATTATCTGCAGAGGACCATTCTTGATGTTTACAAAGAGAATGGCTTTGAGCACATCATCACACCTGCCATAGAGGATGCAGAGAACCTGAGTAAAAGTGAAGGCGGGGACAATCTTAATCTTATCTTTAATATTTTAAAGAGGGGAGAAAAGCTGGAGAAAGTTATAGAGGACGGAGTGACTCTTGAAAACCAGTCTGAGCTTAGCGACCTGGGACTCAGGTATGATCTGACACTTCCCTTGTCGCGTTATTTTGCAAACAACCGGAACGAACTTGTTCTTCCCATGAAGTGTATACAGATAGACCGTGTCTACAGAGCTGAAAAACCCCAGAAGGGACGCCTCAGGGAGTTTTTGCAGTGTGATATAGATATACTTGGAGATGAGTCCGGAGATGCGGAAGTAGAGCTTATCCTTACCACGGCCAAGGCACTTTTTGCCATAGGTTTCAAGAACTTTACCGTCAGGATAAATGACAGACGTCTGCTTCATGCTGTGCTTAATTCCATTGGTTTCGCACCGGAAGACATGGAGACCGTATGTATAAGCTTTGATAAGATGGATAAGATCGGTATCGAAGGCGTATGCGAAGAACTGGAAAGAAAAGGTTTTTCCGAGGAAGTCATTGCAAAGTTTGAGGACTTTTTATTACAGGAGAGTATAACCCTTGATAGTGTGGAAGATATGCTTCAGGATAAAGGTCCTGCTGAAAGTCTTGCCCGTATCATGGAGGATGTAAAAGAACTTGGAGAAGGTAAGATCCCGGTTGAGTTTGACATATCTCTTGTAAGAGGTCAGGGATATTATACGGGAACCGTGTTTGAGATAGAAAGCGGTGATTTCGGTTCATCTGTTGCCGGCGGCGGAAGATATGACAAGCTTATCGGAAAGTTTCTGGGCAAGGACGTGCCGGCAGTAGGCTTTTCCATCGGTTTTGAGAGGATATTCTCTATCCTTTCAGAACAGGGAGCGGATATCCCTGATGCAAAGAAACGCATAGCTGTCCTTTACGGCGAGGATGATTTCAAGAGCGCTGTACAATTTGCTGAAAAGCTTAGAAGCGAAAGAAATGTAGCATCTGTTTACAGAAGACCCAAGAAGACGGGTAAATTTATAGACAGGCTGGAGGAAAGCGGTTTTGCCGGCTTTATCATAATCGATGAAAAGACTGAAGTTCAGTATTTTGATCAATAAACAATTTTGAGTTTTTGTTTCTGTAAAAAATAAGCTGTTATTGTTAGAATAAATACATGTTTTAAAAGCGTCTAAGACGCTTTTTTATGTGTAGGAAATAATTATGGAAAAAGAATGCACGCAGGAATACAAAGAAAAACTGGCAACCAAGATAGCAGGATTTACGGCAGATGAACTGATCATACATCTGCCATATTTTAATCGTGCCATCTTAAAGATGCCCCTTCGGTTTTATGAACCCAAATTAGTAGAAGAAGACTTAATAGATGGCTTTGCCACCGACACAAGGAACATTATATGTGATGCATCGCTTTTGATAGATATGTTTGAAAAAGGCGGGGCAGCTTTGTCCAGACTCTTTCTTCATACGATTTTTCACTGTCTTTACCGGCATCCTTTCAGATACGAGGTGCTCCAAAAAAAGATATGGGACTTTGCATGTGATGTGGCGGTGGAAAAGGAGATCATAGACCTTAATATAAGTGAACTTGCACAGGAAAAAGACGCCGAACGCAAGGTGATGTTTGATATTATTAGAAAAAAATGCCGTAAGATGAATGCTGAGATAATATATACATATATGCTGGCAAACAAGACGGACTGTGATGAATGGATGAAAAAGGCAGGGCTTTTCAAGCGAGATGCTCACGCTATATGGGCAAGCAGAGATACGGAGTTTTACGAGGGACTTTTTCTTTTTGAGTGCAGTGAGAATGAGATAGACCAAAGCGGTGCGGAATGGAGCAGGGTCTTTGAAAACGTAAAAAAAGATAAAGATGTACTTGAACAGGGCTTTGGTATATCTCCGGGTTCAGTCACGGACTATGTGGGGTCGATAACCGGAGATGATTATGACTATACAGAGTTCCTTAAGAAGTTCGCTGCCATGAGCGAAGAGGTGAAGTTAAACAACGACGAGTTCGATTATATCTACTACACCTACGGTCTTGAACTTTATGATGACATGCCCCTTATAGAACCTTTGGAGTACAAAGAGTCCTTAAAGATATATGACTTTGTTATAGCGATTGATACATCAGGGTCGTGCCGGGGCCGGGTGGTGAAGAATTTCTTAAGAAGAACCTATTCCATACTGAAGAGCACCGAGGTATTCGGCAAAAAGATGAACGTGCATATAGTCCAGTGCGATAACCAGATACAGGACGATGCCCTGATAATATCCGACGAGGCGTTTGAAAGATATATTCAAAATGTTAATGTGACGGGAGCCGGAGGTACGGACTTCAGGCCTGTGTTTGACCATGTGGACCGTTTGAAAAAGGCGGGGATGTTCACGGATCTGAGAGGTCTGTTATATTTTACCGATGCCCTGGGGATTTTTCCCGAAAAGGAACCGGAATTTAAGACGGCGTTTATCATAATGCCGCAGGAAGATGACATACCTAAGATACCTGACTGGGCCATAGGACGGATGGTAAGCAGAGACGATTTGGAGGAAGCATAAATGAACATAAGAGAAGCAAAAAACCAGATAAAGCAGTCGGTAAGTATTTATCTGGCAAAGGATGATTTCGGAAATTATAAGATACCAATAGAAAAACAGCGTCCAATATTTCTTATAGGAGCTCCCGGTATAGGAAAGACAGCCATCATGGAGCAGATAGCAAAAGAACTGGATATAGCTATAGTTTCATACTCCATGACCCACCACACAAGGCAGAGTGCCCTGGGTCTTCCCTTTATCGTCAAGAAGAACTATCAGGGTCAGGAGTATGATGTTTCCGAATATACCATGAGTGAGATAATTGCATCCGTCTATGAGAGCATGGAAAAAAGCGGAAAAAAGGAAGGGATTCTCTTCCTTGACGAGATAAACTGTGTGTCTGAAACCCTTGCCCCTTCCATGCTTCAGTTCCTGCAATACAAGACCTTCGGTAACCACCGTGTACCCCAGGGATGGGTGATCTGCACCGCAGGAAACCCGCCTGAGTTCAATCGTTCCGTTCATGAGTTTGATGTGGTTACTATGGATCGTCTTAAGGTCATGGAGGCTGAGGCTGATCTGGAGACATGGAAGATATACGCCGACAGCAGAAATCTCCACAAGGCTATCATGAGCTACCTTGATATAAAGCAGGATGATTTTTACCACATTGAAAATACCGTTGACGGTAAAGTTTATGTTACGGCCAGAGGCTGGGAAGATCTGTCCGAGGCCATTTATCTTTATGAGGAAAAGGGATTTAAAGTAGACGAGGCCCTTATCGGACAGTATTTAAGAGACAAGCGTGTGGCCGGAGAGTTTGCCACATTTTATGAGCTTTATGAAAAGTACAAGTCTGACTACGGCATAAGAAAGGTCCTGACTGATGGTGCTGACGAGGATATCGTAAACAGAGCTAAAGATGCGGCCTTTGATGAGAGAGTCACGGTCATGGGACTTCTTATAGAAGCGTTTCGTCCGGGTATCCGTGAAAATGTAGAAAAAATGAACGCCTTAAAGTCACTTTTTGAAGATTTAAAACAGATAAACCCTGATGGTGATGTTAGCAGTGCACTTGCCGGGATTTTGGAAAATGAGGAAATTGCACTTCTTAAAGAGCAGTCCGCAAACGGTCTTTCTTATTCAAGAAAAAGGGAAAGCCGGATCAAAGAAGACTTTATTGAGGCGAATATTCAGGAGATCAAGCTTGCGGGAGTTTCCGGACAGGCTGCTTTCGATATCTTAAAGATAAATTTTAATAGTGAGATCACTAAGGCAAAAGCCGAGGCGGAAAGTGTTTTGAAAGAGCTTGATAACGCCTTTGACTTTACCGAGAGAGCTTTTGGCGATGAAAACGAGATGCTGCTTCTTATAACAGAGCTTACCGTGAACCGTGACGCTGCAAAGTTCATAAGCGAAAATGGATGTGAGAAATATTTTGTGTACAATAAAAAGCTGATGCTCCACGAAAGAAGCAAAGATCTTCGTGAGGAGATCCGGGAGTTTAACCGTATTCAGGAAGAAAAGAAGGAAAATGTTGAAGCCGGTATTTGAGTTTGAAAAATATAATGACGGGGTAATGGTCAAAAAGTTTCTTGAAGGACCGGAGATCGTAGAAGTTCCCGGGGAATTTGAGGGACAAAAGGTTGTGGCCATAGGGCCTGAGTGTTTCCGTGAGAACGGGATCATGGTTACGGAGATCATTCTTCCGGACACCGTAAAGGAACTTATGTCAGATGCGTTTTCCTATACAGTAAGCCTTGAGAAACTGCATCTGCCTGAGGGGCTTGAAAAGATAGGGGCTGACCATCTGCTGGCATCAGGTCTTTCCGAAAGCTATATCCCCGGGTCTGTTGAGCATATAGAAAGACCTGAACTTATGGACCGTTCCTTTAAGGTATCGCCGGATAATAAAAAGTATTTTTCTGACGGTTACGGACTTTATGAAAGAAACGGTGATGACATCCGCCTGGTGGCTGTTAATGTATCTGAACCAAGGGAATCCTATGATATAAAAGAGGGTACAAAAGAGATAGCTCTTAATACTTTCAGAGATGCGGCGGCTGTCGGCTGCCTTTATATCCCGGAAAGCCTGACTGATATAAAAGAGGGAAGTCTTTCCTATAACGGAGGAGTTGTAAATGATGAAAAGGGCATAAAGAGTGTAAAGGTATCAGAGAATAACCCGAAGTTTACCCTTGTTTCTAATATGCTGTGTGAAAGGCAGGATGACGGCAGTCTGAAAGTGATAAGGTTTTTTGGCGGTAATAAGGCGGTCGTCCCGGATGATGTAAGTGTTATAGGGTTTGAGGGTTTTAAGAATACGGGAGTAGAGGAGCTTTATATTCCCGAAAGCGTAAAGCAGATCAATGCCGGGGCTTTTTCAGGATGTCCGGTGAATGTATGTCATATAGGTGACACCCTTTTCGGCTTTGGTGATGAAGACAGATTTACCAAGGAGTCCTTTTTAGAATGTTTCGGAAAAAAGGGTAAGATTTATGACTTTGATGTTTTGGATAACTTTCTTTTAGAACAGTACCTTACACCCGGGCGAATTCGTATGATATGTACCAGGCTAAAATATCCTTTGGACCTGACGGAGGAAAAAAGAACGGGATTTGTCGGGCGTATAGAAAACGAGTTATACAAAGGGGTTGAGATGTTATCAGAGACAAAGGATATACAGACGATAGAGGCCATGGGAGAACTTGGGTTCTTTACTGATGATAACATAGATGAGATAATAGAAATGATGGGTAAAGGTGATAAAAAGGAACTTACGGCATGGTTTATGTCTTACAAGAACAGGAGTTTAAAAAGCAAAGGCGGATTTGACTTTATGCTTTGAAAGCCCGATCTGCCGGTACATTCGGAGGTGATAATATGTGTACAGCAATAACGTACAATACTAAAGACAGCTATTTCGGCCGGAACCTGGATCTGGAATTTTCATATGATGAGAGAATAACTGTCACACCAAAAAAATACAGATTTGATCTGAGGCATTCAGACAGCATAGATGAACATTTTGCCATTATAGGCATGGCTTTTGTGGTGGATGAATATCCGCTGTACTATGACGCAATGAATGATCACGGGCTGGCTGCAGCCGGTCTGAATTTCCCGGTTAACGCAAAATATAATCCGGTAAATGATAAATGTAAATATAATATCGCTTCATTTGAATTCATACCATGGATTCTCAGTCAGTGTAAATGTGTTGATGAGGCAAAAGTTTTATTGTCGGACCTGAATATCACGGATGATAAATTCAGTGAGCAGTTACCGCCTTCACCTTTACACTGGATGATAGCTGACAGCGAAAAGTCCATAGTTGTAGAGCAGACAGTTGCGGGATTACGCGTTTACGACAACCCCACCGGTGTAATGACCAATAACCCTACATTTGATATACAGTTGTTCAATCTGAACAATTATATGAAGGTCTCACCGGAGCCTGTACAGAACACTTTTGCAAATGGATTGGATCTGGATGATTACAGCCGTGGCATGGGCGGCATGGGGCTGCCTGGAGATCTCTCTTCTGCATCGAGATTTGTAAAAGTGGCATTTACGAAACTTAATTCCAGATCAGAAGATTCCGAATGGTCGAGTATAAACCAGTTCTTCCATATCCTGAAGTCTGTGGAACAGCAGAGAGGCTGTGTGCACATAAAAGATGATAAGTATGAGATAACCATCTATTCCTCATGCTGTAATTTAAATACAGGTGTGTATTACTACACAACATATGACAATTCACAGATAAACGCAGTGGATATGCATAAGGAAGATCTGGAGGGAGATAAACTTATCACCTATCAGCTGAATCATGACGAAAGTGTTAACCTGCAGAATTGATGTCATATCTTTTTTTTAAAGAAATCTTCTTTTTACTTTCCTTATGGCGTCAGGCGTGTTTCTCAAACCGATGATCATTGATTCCATCAGGATACGTTTCGGGTCAAGCTTTTCCCCGATCCTGTAGGCGTATTCAAGATAATCCAGCATCCTTTGCCAGTTTTTTTCGGTTCCGAGATTTCTGATAACCTTGGATGTGAGATGGGAGCTGTTAAGATACCTGTTAAGTTTATTTTTAAGTCTGTTTAATATGTCTGATGAATGATTCATTATGATGCCTCCGTTGTGTTTTCTTTTGATCTGAAAAGGTAGATCAAAAAGTTTATCAGATAACTTACGCCGCATAGGACAGCAAACCATATAACGATCATCCATGCGGGGTATTGGTAGACCTGGAAAAAGGGATACGGTCCGTCTACCCATTTTATAATGTTAAAGAATAGCATAATAAAAGCATAACATAAAGTAAGGCATAGCATGATAAAAGGCTGTGCTTTTTTTAGTGCCATGTTTTTTTCAAGAAAGATAAAAGAAATAAACGACAGCACCGGATTGATAACATGATGTAATAATGCCGTGTCCTCCGTGAGAAGGAAAATGGGGTCAATGCCGGCATGTATCGCCATTGGGATAAGCACGCAAAAGACAACTATCAGCGTGAAGGACAGCATACATGTTGCATAAAATCTTAGTAATATGCGTGTTTTATTTAATGCTCTGAAACCGCTGAAAGCAGACCACAGGAAAACAAAGGCGGCCGCCATGCCCATGAGATTACTTAGAGTGGTGTAATATACAAGAGCAGAACCGCCCCGATGAGGCAGATTTGTAATAACGATGACCACCTCCGTGACAAAGATAAAAAGATTAATTATGATCGCGAAAATGGTTTTTCCGGAAATGTTTTTCATGCCCTGATTATAGATGTATTTTTTGCTAAAATCCATACCGCAGTTTTTATCCTGTAAGGATATAGTGATTTTTTTTGCCCAACTGACATGATATAATCATTTATAACAAAAATCTTCAAACGGTGGTCAAATGTCAGTAAAATTCATTCTCGGTCCTACAGGCGAGGAACGCTCAAAGCTTATATACGAACACGCCGTAAATGCGGCGTCCGATCCGGAAAAAAAGGTGCTGGTCATCGTTCCCGAGCAGTACACTCTTGATACGCAAAAAGGGCTTATAAACGCCCATCCCTGTCATGCACTTTTAAACATCGACGTGGTCAGCTTCAACAGGCTGGCATACAAGGTTCTCGGTAAAGTTGGAGGCGGGAACACGCCTATCATTCGGGACAGCGGGAAAGCCATGATCATACGAAAGATACTTAAGGGGCATGAAAAGTCTCTTAAGTTTTTTGCACCTAAAATGAGAAAAAAGGGTCTAGTGGGTGAGATGAAATCCCTGATATCCGAATTTGATCAATACGGTTTATCCGTCGATGAATTAGAAGGGCTGACAGCACGATTTGAAACCGAAAAAAACAGCAGCCTATCAAAAAAATTAAGCGACATCAGTCTTATCTTTAATGAGTTCCATAAGGAGATAAATGAAAGGTTCATTACAAGAGAAGAACTTTTGGATGTATTAAAGAGAAGGCTGGATGAAACATCATATCTTAAGGACAGTTATTTGTTCTTTGACGGATTTACCGGCTTTACCACCACTCAGTACAGATTGCTGGAGACGCTTATCAGACAGGCGTCAGGAGTTGAGATTTCCGTAACCTACGACGGAGATAAGATACATTCGTCGGAAAGCGATCCCATGTCAGGCAATCTTTTCTTTATGAGTGACGACTTCATGAACAGGGTGACTGATGCGGCGGGGAATGTGAATGTAAAGGCTGATGAATACATTTTTTGTAAAAGCAACGAAAAAAGCAAGGCAGAAAATGACCTGGAATTTTTAAAGCATAATATCTTCAGGAAGGATGCGGGAAAAGTCACTTATGACGGGAAAGCAGACGGCATAAGTATCAGAGAAGCTGCGGACGCCAGGGAAGAGATATCCCTTGTTATAAACGAGATTTACGACCTTACAAGAAATAATGGCTACAGATACAGGGATATCGCTGTGGTTACGGAAGATCCGGAAAAGTACGGAGATATGGCGTTTAAGCTGATGGAACATAACGGCTTCCCCGTATTTCTTGATCAAAGACGGTCCGTGTCGGAAAACCCATACATTGAAAATATCAGAGCACTGCTTCGGATAATTATAAACGGCTGGACCTATGAAAATATTTTCAGATTCTTAAAAACAGGGTTTTCAGGGATTGAGAGAGCAAGCATAGATATGCTTGATAACTATTGTCTGGCTACGGGTATAAATACAAAAGACAGATGGAAAAGCGAATGGACCAATCCCGCAAAAAAGATAAAAAAAGACACGGATGGAAACAGAGTGGCGTTTTATGACCTTGAGCTTTTAAACGGTTACAGGCAGACGGTGGCCACTCTGATAGAGGCACAGGAAAAAAAAATAAAGAAGGCCGGAAATGTGGCGGAGATGGCTGACGTACTTAAGGGATATCTGTCATCAGATATGTTTAACACCGAGCCCGGCTCTCTTACTGAAAGGATAGCTGAAAAGACGGATAAGATACTGGATGAGGTGACGCAGCTTTTCGGAAGTGAAGAGGCGTCGCCGGATGAGTTTGCAGAAATACTTGATTCTGCGTTTGAAGAGCTGTCCCTGGGCTTTATCCCTCCGACTGTGGACTGCATCACCATAGGTGACGTGGACAGGACAAGGCTTACAAATATAAAGGCTCTCTTTGTTGTGGGGGTAAATGACGGCGTAATCCCAAAAAGCAACAGCGATTCAGGGATACTTACCCAGGCGGAGAGACTAAAGATCGCAGAAAGTGATATCTCACTTTCCCCGTCAAATAAAGATAAGGCTTTTATACAAAGGTTTTATCTGTATCTGCTTTTTACCAAGCCATTTGATAAGCTTTATATTTCCTATGCAAAAAAAGATCTCAGCGGTGAGTCCATAGGACCATCATACCTGATAAAAAATATCCGTGATATGTTCCCGGAACTTAAAACTCAGGGAGTTGATGAAGAGACGAAAAAAAGTTTTCAGATATGGCTTCCCGAAAGCAGGACTGTCTGGACGCCGGATGACGGTGCAACCTGTTTGTCCCCTGAGACAGCAACGTTGCTTTACGGCAATGAACTTCGGGGAAGTGTGTCGTCCTTTGAAAGATATGCGGGGTGCCCCTTTTCATATTTCTTAAATTCGGGCCTCAGGCTGTCGCCCAGGGAGATCTATGATTTTAATCCCGCGGACTTCGGAAGCGTTGTACATGATGTGCTGAAAAATGTTGTGTCGGGGTGCATGAATAGCAGGCTTGATCTTGATTCGATAAATGACAGTGAACTGGAAAAGATCGTGCTGGAAGAGACCGGGAAAGCTTCCGAAAAATATTTTATTCTTCGGGAAGGCGGAAGAAAGAGCTTTACAAAAAGAAGAATAGAGGAGTTGTCCCTTATCAGTGCAAGGACCATAGGAAAGCAGCTGGCAAGGGGTGAGTTCAGACCGGACCTTTTGGAGCATTCTTTTATTTTGAAAAGAAAACTTCCGGAAGGGAAGAAGCTGATATTTAACGGAATGATAGATAGGGTTGATACGGCTCTTTCCGATAGCGGTCTTTTTGTCAGAGTAGTGGATTATAAAACAGGTGATCAGGAGTTTAGTCTGGAAAAAGCCTATTACGGTATACAGATCCAGCTTATCAACTACCTGCGTGCCGCGGTGGAGGAAGAAAAAGCAAGAAATAAGGGTAAAGATATAATCCCTGCCGGTATGCTGTATTACAACATATCAAACCCTCTGGCGGACGAAAGCAACGAGGTGCTGAGTGATGAAAGGATAGAGGAAGAGATCATATCAGAGCTTAAGATGACCGGAGTAGTAAGTGCTGAAAACGAAGCAGTGAGTTTGACGGATTCTGATAAGACAGGCGTAGTTGTAAAAAGTGTCGGCTTCGGGAGAAGCGGAGAATTAAAGGCCTCAAGGAATCTGTTTGACAGTGACAAACTGAAGGCTCTTAGTGAATTTGAGGCGGAAAAGATGGACCGTATGGCGTCAGAGATACTAAGGGGAAATGCAGATATAAACCCGCTTATCGACTTTAAAGAAAAAAGTGATGATATGGGAGGCAAAAACACCGCATGCTATAGCTGTGATTTCAGAGAGGTGTGCAATTTCTCCAAAGACTTAAAAGGCGTCAGATATAAGAACATGAAGCACATGAAGGAAGAAGAGATATGGGAGCGTATCCGAGATAAAAAGGATGTGTGATCGGGAGTTGAGGTAGATATGGCTTGGACAATTGATCAGGAAAAAGCGATAAATATTACGGATAAAAATATACTTGTGTCGGCTGCAGCCGGATCCGGTAAGACCGCTGTCCTAACGGAAAGGATAGTAAAGGGCATCATCAACGGAAAATGGTCTGCAGATCGTCTTGTTGTTGTAACATTTACCAAAGCTGCCGCAGCAGAGATGAAAGAAAGGATACACAAGGAGCTGGAAAAGGCACTTGTGACTGACCCTGAAAACAAAAGGATATATACTCAGCTTACATTACTGCAGGATGCCTGTATCACCACCATTCACAGCTTCTGTCAGAACATTATCCGCACCCATTTCGAAGAAGCAGGTATTGATCCTGATTTCAGGGTGGCTGAGACCGGGGAGGTAAGGCTTCTTGAAAGTGATGTGTTCGATCAGGTGCTTGAAAGCTTTTACGAAGAAAACGACCCGGACTTTTACGATTTTGTATCAGCCTTCGGGGGTAAAAAGTCCGATGATAAGATCGAAGACATAGTAAAGGGTTTATATCTTGATGCGATAAACAATCCCTGGCCGGATGAATGGTTTGAAAACATCTGCGATATTTCAAATGTTACGGATGAGGATGCACTTTATGATAATCCGGTGATCAGATACATGCTGGAAAACACCCGGATGCGTGCGGCAGGCTTCAAAGACAGTCTGGAAAAGATGCTGCCCCTTCTTACGCAGGAAAACGGTCTTGACGCCTACTATGAAACTGCCATGTCAGACATGAGGCTTCTTGAAAAATGCGTGGATGCTTCCGATTGCGAAGAGATGTATAAAAGTCTGCTGGCAGGTACAGAACCAGGAGCCTTAAAAAGGGCAAAAAACGGTGCTGATGAGTCCTTAAAGATAAGATTTAAAAACATAAGAGGAGATAAGTCGAGAGGAAAAGGATATATCGGTTTCTTCAATACATACGCCGTACTTTTCAGGCGGATAACGGATAAGGAAACAGGTGTCATGGCCGAGGTAAAAAACACGGCAGGATCACTGGATGTTCTTGTGCGTATCACAAAGGCCTTCTCTAATGAACTGGAAAAGCAAAAACGTGAAAGAAATATCATCACTTTTAACGATATGGAGCATATGGCTCTGGACATACTTGTGAAACGTGAGAAGGGTGAAAGTATCCTGACAGATGCTGCGTATCATTTAAAGGAGCAGTATGATGAGATACTGGTGGATGAGTATCAGGATAGCAACTACATACAGGAAGAGATTCTTTATGCCATTTCAAATGGACATAACAGATATATGGTGGGAGATGTTAAGCAGAGCATATACGGTTTCAGAAAAGCCCGTCCTGAGATCTTTATCGGGAAGTACGATTCCTTTACAACGGAAGATGTATGTGAGGATCAAAAAATATTATTGCAGCAAAATTTCCGAAGCAGAGAAAATGTTCTGGAGAGCGTAAACTGTGTATTTGAGCATGCCATGAACAAAGAGTTTTGCGGCATGGGCTACGGAATAGAAGAGGAGCTTATCCACGGGCTGGAGTATCCGGAGCCAACGCCTCTTCAAACTACCTTTGAGGGGAACGCCGGAAAGACCTGTATAGAATATATCTTTGAAGCAGAGGATGAAAGACGTGACAAAAGCCTTCTTGAAGCCGGTCTTATCGCCATGAAGATTAAAGAACTTTTTGCATCGGGATACATGGTATATGACAAGGAGACAAAGGGCTACAGAAAACTTAAGTTCAGGGACATTGTTATCCTTGCAAGGACAAAGAGCAACTTTGACGAGACGGTAGAGGTGCTTATGGACTCAGGGATAAGTGCTTACGCCCTGTCTGAAGAAAGCTATCTTGAGACCTTTGAACTCAGACCCGTTATCAGTCTGCTTAAGGTATTGGATAATCCCTTGGATGATATTGCCATGGCTTCTGTTATGCTTTCATATTTTGTCGGATTTGATGCAGACGAGCTTGCCCGGGTGAGGGTGACAGACAGATATGATTTTTTATACAACAACCTGACGGCTTTTGCACAGTCAGAAGACGGGGAGGAAGTACTTAAGGCTAAGGTCAAAGGTTTTCTTGATATGCTGGATAACTTAAGGATCATGGCGGGAGAGTCATCGGTCTACGATACCATCTGGCGGATTGTTTATGATACAGGTTATTACAGGTATATAGCAACGGTAGGGGCAGGAGAAAAAAGACTGGCTAATATAGAACTGCTGCTTAACCGTGCCGCAGTCTTTTCCGGTACCAGCTACAACGGACTATTCCAGTTCCTCAGATATATTGAAAAGATAAAGGAAGCCAGAGAAGAAGTGGGAGAGGTATCAGTTCTTAGCGAGAACGAAGACGTTGTAAGGCTGACCACCATACATAAGAGTAAAGGCTTGGAGTACCCGGTTGTTTTTATAATGGGAGCGACAAAAGATTTCAGGCTGACGGATGATAAAGAAGTTGTCGTATGTCATGACAGTCTGGGTATCGCGTTAAGGGATATTGATCTGAAACGCAGGACAAAGAAAAAGACCGTGTTTAAGTCTGCGGTCATCGATCGTATAAACCGTGATGAGATAAGTGAGGAGCTGCGTCTGCTCTATGTTGCCATGACAAGAGCAAGGGAAAAGCTGTTTATCGTAGGTACAGGTAAAGATGAGGATACAGATAAGCTCCTTAAAGTGGTGCCCGGTGAGGACTTCGGGATAAATGACCTGTATGGACTGAGGAATTATCTTGAAGCCTGTATGCCTGCGGCACTCAGTGCAAAGGGAGGAAAATACTTTGAGATAAATAAGATATCCTCAGATGAGATAACTGAGACAAGACTGGAGCCTTCTGAATATAAGAAGGAAAGTGCTGAGGAGACGGCGGACATTAGATTGCCGGTTAACGAGCCATACGCTTTTGAAGCAGAGATCACTAAAAAGCCCAAGGTGACCGTTACGGAATTAAAGACGGCAGCCCATTTGGACGATGAGGAAAGAGCAAGAGATTACCGATTGGAAGCAGCTGAGTCAGAGGCGGAAGAAGAAAAGCCGGTCAGGGAAAAACGTGGCAAAAGGAACAGCGGTATTTCCAGAGGAAATGCATATCATAAGCTTATGGAGCATCTGGTATTTGATGATACGGATATTAAGGGGCAGATCGATAAAATTGTGAGTAAGGGGCTTACTGACAGCGAAAGTGCCGGAAAGATCAAAACGGATGATATTAAACGTTTCCTTGAGTCTGACATCGGTCGCCGTGCAAGTGAGGCTTATCATAACGGCACCCTGCACCGTGAGCAGGAATTTATGATCGGCATTCCGCAGGACGACATGACAGACCTTCTGCTTGTACAGGGTGTGATAGATATGTACATCGAGGATGAAGACGGGATAATACTGGTGGACTATAAGACGGACTACGTTAAAAAGACAGGCGGAGAAAAGGTGCTTACAGACCGGTACGGGCAGCAACTTTCCTACTACGCTAAGGCACTTGAAAAGGCTACGGGAAAGCCGGTGAAGGAAAGAATCATATATTCCTTTGCGTTGGGGAGAGAGATATATCTTTGATTCGCATTTATTATGATGTGTTAAAATGAATAAAACAATTTGCGGAGGATAGTAAGATATGAATATAAAGTTATGTATTGCTGTTTTAGCCGTTAGTGCGTCGTTAATGACCGGATGCGGAGCAATCAGTTATCCTGAAATGACCGATGATGCGATAACTTTTGAAATGGGGACGTTTAAAAATCCTGAGAATGATAAAGATTTGTTTGGGACTTTGGAATATAACGGAAGAACATATATAGCCTTTGGTACGGTCAACAACTCATTCAATGATACATACATAGATAAGTGTATAGGATATATCGTTAATGATGAAGATCCTCAAGATAAAAACCGAAGAGTGTACACCCTTGCGGGAGATGCGGATCAAAACTTTTTGATTGATTATGATAATACAGTAAAGTTAATGTATCAGCCTGATTTTTGGCGGGCAATAGACACAAAGGGTAAAGAAATAGATATTCCGGGATATATAGATGATCTTGGGTATGATTTTTGGAAATAAGATTTGAAGCGGTACGTTAACGGATCAAATAAAAGGGATAAATAATATATATTGAACGCTGAATCGATTTGGTGTAAAATCAAAGTGCACTTTGGATTTACGCCAAATGGAGGTTGATATGGAGTACCGTAACCGTGAGTTAGAAAGAAAATTTAAGGAGGCAAGTGGATTTTTTAAGGCAGTTCTTGTGATAGGTGCCAGGCAGGTTGGAAAGTCAACCATGCTTAAATATCTTGCAAAAAATGAAAACAGAACGATAGTAACAATGGATAATGATATGGATCGTGAATTGGCAAAAAACGATCCTCGTTTGTTTTTTCAGACGTACAAACCACCTATCCTTATCGATGAGATACAAAAAGCGCCGGAGCTTTTGGAACATATAAAGATAATGTGTGATGAAAGCGATGAGAAGGGCAGATTCTGGCTGACGGGTTCCCAAAGAAAAAAACTAATGGAAAGATCCCGCGAGACGCTTGCCGGAAGACTTGGCATATTGAGACTTTTTGGGCTTTCTCAGAGAGAAAAGGCGGGATTTCTGGATCCTGCAGCTTTAGATTTTTCACCGAAATCCCTGGGTGAAAGACAAAAACACATGCCCGGAAATGATATAATCAGCGTGTTCAAGCATATTTGGGAAGGCGGATTTGCAGATGTTCTGTCAGCCACTAATGAAATGGCGCAGACCTATTACCAGTCTTATATAGACAATTATCTGATCGCAGATGCGGTAAATGATGAGGGGATAACTGATGTTGCCGGATTCAGGCTTTTTATACGTGCTTGTGCCGCACTGACAGGAAATATTGTTAATTACAGAACTCTCGGTGAAGCGGCGGGAGTTTCCGATGTGACTGCGAAAAAATGGTTGGGAATACTTCAGGATATGGATGTTATATATCTTTTAGAGCCATATTCAAATAATGAATTACAGCGTATGATAAAATCTCCGAAGCTGTATTTTTGCGATACGGGCTTATGTGCATACCTCACAAGGTGGCTGACGCCGGATTCGCTTAGAGAAGGTGCGGCGGGAGGACATTTTTTTGAAAATTATGTTGTGATGGAACTGGTAAAAAACTATTCTTATGCCAGAGATTCGGCATTACTTAGCTTTTACAGGGATGACAAAGCTAAGGAGATTGATGTTTTTGTAGAAGAAAATGGCAGGATACATCCTTTGGAGATTAAAAAGAGTTCAAATCCGGAGAAAAAAGAAATTAAAAAATTTGATATCATAGAGAAAACTTCTCTTGAAAAGGGATATGGAGGGATAATCTGTATGAGTGACCGCCCGTTTCCCATAGATGATAGGAATTCATTAATACCGAGTAATATAATATAGAGTGAAAGGATGAAAAAATTTCTGACAAATTCTTCGGATTGGGGGTAGAGATATGCCGATAACAGGAGCGTGCATGGTGCCGCATCCGCCGATAATACTTCCCGAAGTGGGGAGAGGCGAGGAGAAAAAGATAAGCAAGACAACAGAGAGCTTTCAGAGGGTGGCAGAGTTTGTAAAAGAGCTTGCGCCGGAGACTATAATAATCTCAACGCCGCATAGTGTTATGTATCGTGACTATTTTCATATATCACCGGGAGATGGAGCAAGAGGTGACATGGTTCTGTTCCGGGCGCCGGAAGTAAGATTTGATGTGCAATATGACAGAGAACTTGTGGGGAAGATATGTGATCTTGCTGATAAGGCCGGATTTCCTGCAGGATGTGAAGGGGAAAGAGAAAAGGAACTTGACCACGGAGTAATGGTGCCGCTGTATTTCATAAATAAGGAATACAGGGATTACAAGCTGGTAAGGATCGGTCTTTCAGGTCTGTCTTTGGAAGATCATTTCAAAATGGGTGAATTGATCAAAAAGGCAACAGACGAGACCGGACGCAGGGTGTTTTATGTGGCAAGCGGTGATCTTTCCCATAAGATGAAAAAGGAAGGTCCATACGGTTTTGATCCGGCAGGTCCGGTTTATGATGAGCGTATAATGGACGTTATGGGTAGTGGTGATTTTGAGAAGTTAAAAGACTTTGATCTAAGTTTCCTTGAAGCTGCTGCCGAATGCGGACACAGGAGCTTTTGCATGATGGCTGGAGCTTTGAAAGGCAGTGAAGTAGCACCGGAGCGTCTCAGCCATGAGGATGTGTTCGGGGTTGGATACGGAGTATGTAAATACGAAGTAAAAAGTAAAAAGACAGACTGACAACAAAAGGTGCTTTTAAATAAGCTGATCGGAGGTTTGTATGGAAGATGAATATGTAACACTTGCAAGAAGATCATTGACGTCTTTTATAAAAGACGGGAAAAAGCTGTCTTTATCATGTGTGGCCGATGAGCTGCCGAAAGAGATGCTTGAAAAAAGAGCAGGCACGTTTGTCTCTCTTCATAAAGACGGAAATCTCAGGGGGTGTATAGGTACCATTGCGCCTGTATGTTCATGCATTGCGGAAGAGATCATAGAAAACGCCATAAGTGCATCTACCAGAGATCCCAGATTCCCGGAGGTGACATCCGATGAGACAGATGATCTGGAAATAAGCGTAGATGTTCTGGGACCTATGGAAAAGATAGATTCCCCGGACAAACTCGATGTGAAAAAATTTGGTGTGGTTGTGACAAAAGGATGGAAGAGAGGGTTGCTGCTGCCTAATCTTGACGGGGTGGACACAGTTGAATACCAGCTGGCTATTGCAAAACAAAAGGCAGGTTTAGATCCGTATGATGAAGACGTGGAACTGGAGAGATTTGAGGTAGTGAGGCATTTTTAAATGGCAATATGTGATGTGTGCTTCAGAAAATGTAATATACCCGCCGGGGGTACCGGTGCCTGCAGGGCAAGGAAAGAGAAGCGCGGAGAAGTTGTGCCCGGGAATTACGGTCATATCACCGGGCTTGCACTTGATCCCATCGAAAAGAAACCTTTAAGTAGATTTATGCCCGGTAGCGTTATCTTGTCTGCCGGAAGCTACGGCTGTAACCTTGACTGTCCGTTTTGTCAGAATCATGATATAGCAGGAGCATATGAAAAGGACGGTAAGGTATTGTGCGGAATCGGAGCAGGTGTTCAGATAATGAAAACCGAATTTTTAAATCCGGAGGAGCTGCGCGACCTTGCCGTTGATCTGAAGTCGAGAGGAAATATCGGCGTGGCATATACATACAATGAACCTCTGGTAGGATATGAATACATCCTTGACTGCGCAAAGCTTATAAAGGATGCCGGAATGGTAAATGTTCTTGTGTCAAACGGCTGCGTGAATGAAAAGATTGCAGACATGGTGATCCCCATGATGGATGCCATGAACATCGATCTGAAATGCTTTACCGTGGAGGGGTACGGGGATTTTCTGAAAGGTGATCTTGGGTCGGTTAAGAGATTTATTGAGAAGGCGGCGGGAAATACACATTTGGAGATAACGACTCTCATCATCCCGGGATTTAATGACAGTGATAATGAGATGAAATGTATATCGGAATGGATATCAGGGCTTGCCGGTGGCAGGGGCACAGATATACCACTTCACATAAGCAGATTTTTCCCACAACACAGGCTGACAGACAGAGCTGCAACGGATGTGGATAAGGTGTATCATCTGGCAGATGTGGCAAGGGGTAATCTTAAGTATGTTTACACCGGTAACTGTTGAATAACTAAAAAAGCTTCACTTTGTCTGCTTTTTCAAGGCAGAAAGCGAAGCTTTTTAAATAACATGGATTTTTTAGATCTCAGTCATCCAAAGACCATGGAGATTGCAATAAGCGTATACCGCTATGGCTTTTTCGCCATCAAGACAAAATGTTACATGCGGAGCATCGCCGGGTTTTAATGCTTTGCGCTGTCCTCCGTTTTGTGTGCGAAGATAAACCCATTCTATGAAATGCTCCTCAACCATGGGGTGATCCTGGGAGCCGATATTTACGATCACCTTATCACCCTCTATGGATACTACAGGTAGATGCTTTTCAGCACTTGCATCTACAGTATTCGGGACTATAGTTTCCATTTCCTCACCGCAGCAGATTATAGGAACGCCTGAATCATTTATCATTCCTACAAGATTACCGCACTTTTTACAGACCTTAAATGTTGTTTCCATATCAAAACTCCTTTCAAAACAGTAACAGGGTTGCCTACGGATATTGTATCAGATTAAAAATGATAAGTGAAATCATCCTGAGTTTCTGAGTCCCGTAGCTATACCGTTTATGGTGATATGGATAAGCTTTTTCTCGTCTTCGCTTAACTGACCGCGGCGCAGTCTTTTGATCAGCTCTATCTGTACATAGTTTAAGACATTAAAGTAGGGCAGTCTGTAATCAAGGCTCGCCTTTAAAGCGGGAAGATCCGCCAAAAGGTCGTCGTGTTCTTCGATAAGCAATATGACTTCTTTTGTTAATTCGTATTCGGCATTGATAATGTCGAATATTTTTTTCTCTTCTTCATTTTCACACAAGTCTGAATACTGCTTCGCAATGTGCATGTTAGACTTGGAAAGCACCATGTCCACATTTGAAAGAAGAGAGTTAAAGAAAGGCCATGTCTTATACATCTTTCTTAAAGACTCAAGATTTTTTTCGTCTTTATCTATGAAATGTTTAAAGGCGGAACCTACACCGTACCAGCCGGGGAACATCATGCGGTTCTGTGACCATGAGAATACCCAGGGGATGGCGCGAAGCCCGTTAATGTCGGTTATGGTCTTGCGGGCTGCGGGACGTGATCCTATGTTTAAGCTTGAAACCTCACGTATCGGGCTGGCGGAAAAGAAATATCCGTAAAAGTCCGGGTTACCGAAGACCAGTTTTCGGTAGATTTCATAGCTGTCATTTACGATCTCTTCCATGTATTCCTTGTACATCTTAAGATCATTATTATCGGCGATATTGTCGATAACGGTACGGTTCAAAGTTGCGGAAACAAGCATTTCAAGGTTGTAATAGGCCGCATCTACATTACCGTATTTATTCCCGATGACTTCACCCTGTTCAGTAACTCTGATGCGGTCTTTAATGGACCCCACAGGCTGGGATGTGATGGCGTTGTAAGACGGACCGCCGCCACGACCGACTGTTCCTCCGCGGCCGTGGAAGAAGGTGATCTTTACGTTATTTTTTTCTCCGGTCTCGGTAAGTGCAGTTTGCGCTTTGAACAGTGTCCATCCGGATGAAAGATATCCGCCGTCTTTATTTGAGTCTGAATAGCCGAGCATTATCTCCTGGTAGTTGTTATTGCAGGCGATCCATTTTTTGACTATATCAAGTCCAAGGTATTCATCCATGATACCGGGAGCGTTGTCAAGGTCAGGTATAGTCTCAAATAACGGAACGATCTGAACTCGTGAAAACGAGTCGCTCACAAGTCCCACTTCTTTTAAAAGGATCGCAAGTTCAAGCATGTCTGATACATTTTCGGTATGAGATATTATATGTTGTTTGATTATCTCTTCACCCATTTTATCCTTGAGCAGACGGGCGGTACGGAATATTTCAAGTTCGTTTAGCAATGTTTCTGATTTTTCCACCTGGGTCGCACAAAGAGAGCGTGGATCAGTGGTCAGTTCTTTTAATAAAAGGTCACATTTATCCGCCTCTGAAAGTGCGGAATAATCAGACTCAATGCCTGCAGTCTTTAAAAGTTCTGCCACGCAAGCCTCAAGAACCCCGGAATCCTGGCGCATATCGATGCTTGCAAGATAGAAGCCGAAGATGTTTAAAGCGAGGCAAAGTTCACCGAAGTCTCCTTCGGTAAGGATCGAATCGTTGTTATCAAGAAGAGATCTTTTAATTGCATCAAGATCTGATTTGAACTCCTGTGCATTTTTATAACGCGGGGAAACATCCTTATCTTTGATCATGTAGCTTAAGGTGTTCGTCAATTTTTCTCTTATATATACGAATGCGCGACGATACAATTCCTTTTCACGAAACTCCGAAGTGTCCTTTGAAAGAGAAGCAAGATGTTTTACATCATCCGAAACATTTGTAAGCCCGGTGGAAAGGGAAAATGCGTTATATAATGCCGTAACTTTTTTTATGTAATACTTTAGTATTATCTCGCACTGGGTAACGGCAGAAAGCTTAAGAGTGTCTGCCGTGACAAAAGGATTACCGTCCCTGTCGCCACCGATCCACATACCCATTGTTATAGGCTTTGGGTCATCAAGGGTAATGCCGTGTTTTGCCGCAAGCTTTATATAATCGTCCACAAGTGATGTAACGGCTTTTATGATAGAGGTGTTATAGTACTCCGTTACATTGGTGATCTCGTTTTTTACCTTGATCTTCTTTTCTCTTATGATGTCGGTCTGCATCATAAGCCCCACGTTTCTGTGAAGCTCGTCGCACCATCTTTCTTTGTTGATCATGCCGTCTTTTGTGTCGCGGTACTTTCTTAAGAGTGAATGTATCTTGTCCGTGAGATTCAGGACGGTCTTTCTTTGTACCTGGGTAGGATGGGCCGTAAGGACGGGGACTACATTTAAGTTTTCAAGTATTTCCTTTGCGTTGTCTTTTCCTGCAGCGGCTTCTATAGCTTCAGCAACGTTACCGAGGTAATTATCTTCAGTGTTGTTGCAATAGCTGACCTTTGCAGCAAGTTCCACGTCCTCGGTAATATTTATAAGAAGAGGGAGAATGGAAAAGTATCTTGATATGATATCCATCTGCTTGTTGTCGAGGGATGAGATAAGCTCCTCAAGCTCGTCATATTTTTCAGACGCGGAAAGAGAGGAGAGTTTGTTTATGGTCTCCATGATCTCGTTCCCGCATATCCTGCGTGTGGTGGTTTCAAGGATGTCTGATAAGACATGTACTTCTTCCCTGATAAGCTCGCGATTATCATTATTTTCCAGTTTAGAAATATTTATCATAAAAAACCCCTTTATCAAAATCTGTTTCTCACCATTTTAACATAAATTAGGGAAATGTTTTATATTTTACGGCGTGGTGTTATAATAGTCCGGATAAAAGTACAGAAAGGATATAAAATGACCAGATATTATAATGTAAAAATGGCGGGAAGCCTTATCAATGAGGAAAACATAAAAAAGATAAATGAGGAGCTTGCTGCGATAGAAAATGTAAAAAAAGCGGAATTCATGAAAGAGGGAGTTCTTTGTGTAGAAGCTGAGACAGAGGATTTCACGGGTATCCTGAACAGAGCCGTAAATGTCTTCAGAAGGATAGATGCAAAGTCTGAAGTAAAATATGACTTTGCCCTTAACGAGGACGCTTAAATGAGTGACTTAAAAAACGAGATACAAAGAAGACGGACCTTTGCCATAATTTCCCACCCGGATGCAGGTAAGACAACACTGACCGAGAAATTCCTGCTGTACGGCGGGGCAATATCCACCGCGGGATCAGTAAAGGGAAGAAAGACGGGAAAGACTGCTGTTTCCGACTGGATGGAGATAGAAAAGCAAAGGGGTATTTCCGTCACATCATCTGTTATGCAGTTTGAGTATGAGGGATTTTGCGTAAATATCCTTGATACACCGGGACATGAGGACTTTTCCGAGGATACGTATCGTACACTTATGGCGGCGGACTGTGCGGTCATGGTCATCGATGCATCAAAGGGTGTTGAGCAACAGACCATAAAGCTTTTTAAGGTGTGTGTCAGAAGACATATACCTATTTTTACGTTCATCAACAAAATGGACAGACAGGCCATGGATCCTTTTGAACTTCTTGACAATATCGAAAGCATCCTGGGCATACATACATATCCCATGAACTGGCCGATAGGTTCCGGAAAAGAGTTTAAGGGAGTATATGACAGAAAGACAAAAGAGGTGTCTGTCTTTACTGCCGCAATGAACGGGCAAAAGGAGGTTGACACTAAAAGTATATCCATTGAGTCTCCCGAACTTGAAGAGGCCATAGGAGATTATTTCCTTGAAAAGTTAAATGAAGACAATGAACTACTTGAAGGTGCCGGCAGTGAATTTGAAATGGACAATGTTCGAAAGGGTGCTCTTACTCCCGTGTTCTTCGGTTCTGCTCTTACCAATTTCGGGGTGAAGAATTTCCTTGAAAGCTTTCTTGATATGTCAGAGCCTCCTCTAAAAAGAGAATCTGATAAAGGTATCATTGATCCTTATACAGAGCCTTTTTCAGCATTTGTTTTTAAGATCCAGGCGAATATGAATAAGGCACACAGGGACAGGATAGCATTCATGCGTATTGTTTCCGGTGAGTTTGATGCGGGGATGGAGGCCTACCATGTACAGAGCGGCAAAAACATTAAGCTTGCACAGCCCACACAGATCATGGCGCAGGAAAGAAAGATAGTTGAAAAGGCTTATGCAGGGGATATCATAGGTATCTTTGATCCGGGAGTTTTTGCCATAGGCGATACCCTTTGTACTTCTAAGGAAAAGTTTAAGTATGCGGGAATACCTACTTTTGCACCGGAGCATTTTGCCCGTGTGAGACAGATGGATACCATGAAGCGCAAACAGTTCGTAAAAGGTATCACGCAGATTGCAAGAGAAGGAGCCGTTCAGGTGTTCCAGGAATATATCACGGGTATGGAGGAAATAATCGTCGGTGCAGTAGGAACGCTACAGTTTGACGTGCTTAAGTTCAGGCTTGAGAGTGAGTACAACGTGGACATCAATCTTGAGATACTTCCCTTTGAGTACATAAGATACGTGGATAACTACGAGGAATTTGACACTGACAATATGTCTGCGACCTCTGACATGAAAAAGATCCGTGATATGGACGGACGAGTACTTCTTTTGTTTGCCCATGAATGGAGCGTAAAGATGGTTATGGACAGAAATGAAGGGATTAAACTTTCGGAATTCGGTACACAAAGCGAAGAAAACAGATGATCCCTGTGAGGCATATTTATGAATGCTTTTGAAAGATTTAAAGAAAATGCGGTTTCGGATTATATGGATCACCGGAGATTTTCTGAAGTTAAAAAGACGATCGAAGAGGAAATCGCTGTCAGGCGGGGGAGTAATCCCTATGAAGCAGGCGGTATAGGAACCCTTTCGGAAAAAACGGTCCATGCCGTATTAAAAAACTATATAGAGCCGGACAGAGACTGCCATGAGGTGGCTCTTGACGGCTTTTTTGCTGATGTTTTTAAAGACGGACAGGTTACGGAGATACAGACGGCACAGTTTGGAAAGCTTCGTGATAAGCTGTCCGTTTTTTTGAATAATTATACCATTACGGTGGTATATCCCGTGGCGGTGAACAAATGGATATCACATATTGATGGCGGGAAAAAATCCGCCTTCAGGATGTCACCCCTGCATATGAATGAATATCATGCCTTTGAAGAACTCTATGCTATTAAGAGTTTTCTAAAGAACCCCAATCTCCGGGTCCATTTGTATATGATGGATATGGAAGAATACAAGATTAAAGTTCAAAAAAGAAGGCGGAGAAGGGGAAGCGGATATGAAAGATTCGACCGGGTACCCATAGGGATCAGGGAGATCATAGAGTTTAATTGTACAAATGACTATTTAAGAGTCGTGCCCGCTGAACTGGAAGAAGAGTTTATATCATCCGAATTTGCCGCAGCGGCGGGAATCAGCAGGAGTTTTGCATCATTGGTGCTGAATGTGCTAAATGAGGTGGGGGTGGTGAAAAGAACAGGTAAAAGAGGCAGGTATTATCTGTATAAGACAGCATATTAAAAAATGATTTTTTTTGTTTTTTATGATGTATTTTTATGTTAAAATAATAAACGTTATGACTGCCGGAAAGGGCAGTTGAATTCATACGATTAAGGAGAAGCATTTATGAGTGGCGTAAGACGAGTTTATGTTGAGAAAAAAGAACCATATGCCGTAGTGGCAAAGGAGGTTTTTAACGAGGTTACTGACTACCTTGGAGTTAAAGGTCTTAAGGGAGTGAGAGTTCTTAACAGGTATGATGTTGAGAACATATCCGACAAGACTTTTGAAAAAGCGCTTAACGGAGTTTTTGCCGAGGCGCCTGTGGATGACTACAGCCTTGATACCTTTAAAGCAGGAAAGGATGATTTTATCATTTCGGTGGAGTATCTTCCCGGACAGTTCGACCAGAGAGCAGATTCCGCATGCCAGTGCATTTGTCTTTTAAATGAAAAAGAAGAGCCTGTGGTAAAGACGGCTGTTACTTACGTGTTTGAAGGAAAGATAGCAAAAAAGGATCAGGAAAAGATCAAAGAGCATCTTATTAACCCCGTTGACCAGAAGGAAGCAGAAGAAGAGATACCTAAGACCCTTGAAATCAAGTTCAAAGAGCCGGCCGATATCGAAGTTCTTGAAGGTTTTACGGGTATGACATCCAAGGATCAGGAAAAGCTTTATAAGAAGCTTGATCTTGCAATGACTTTTGATGACTTTGCAGCCATTCATAAATATTTCAAAAGAGTGGAAGGCAGAGATCCTTCCATGACAGAGATCCGTGTTCTTGATACCTACTGGTCAGATCATTGCAGACATACTACATTCCTTACCGAGCTTAAGAAGATCGAGATCGGAGAAGGTTTTTACCGTTCAGAGTTTGATGACTCTTTAAGACAGTATATGCGTGATCATAAAAAACTTTTCGGAGAGAAGAAAGATAAGTATGTATGCCTGATGGATATGGCAACTCTTGCCATGAAAAAAATGCTTATGACAGGTCAGCTTAAGGACAAGGAAGATACTGATGAAGTGAACGCCTGCAGTATTGTTGTTCCTGTTGAAGTGGATGGCAAGGAAGAAGAGTGGCTTATCAGCTTTAAAAATGAGACACATAATCATCCGACTGAGATCGAGCCTTTCGGTGGCGCGGCCACATGTCTCGGAGGAGCCATAAGAGATCCACTTTCAGGAAGATCTTATGTATATCAGGCTATGAGGGTCACCGGTGCCGCAGATCCGAGAACGCCCCTTTCAAAGACCTTAAAGGGCAAGCTGCCCCAGAGAAAGATCGTGACAGAGGCTGCCCGCGGCTACAGTTCATACGGTAATCAGGTAGGTTTGGCAACAGGCCTTGTAAAAGAGATATATCATCCTGATTATGCGGCAAAGAGAATGGAGATTGGTGCTGTTATCGGTGCTGCTCCGAGAAAAGACGTGCTTCGTGAGAAGCCTGCTGCAGGTGATGTTGTTGTGCTTCTTGGAGGAAGAACAGGACGTGACGGTATCGGTGGTGCTACAGGATCATCAAAGGCACATACTTCAAAGTCAGTTGATGAGTGCGGTGCTGAAGTGCAGAAAGGTAATCCGCCTACAGAGCGTAAGATGCAGAGACTCTTCAGACGTGCGGAAGTTACCGGTATCATTAAGAAGTGTAATGACTTCGGTGCCGGCGGTGTTGCAGTTGCCATAGGCGAGCTTGCAGACGGTGTGACTATCGATCTTGATAAGGTTACGAAAAAGTATGAAGGTCTTGACGGTACGGAGCTTGCCATCTCTGAATCACAGGAGAGGATGGCAGTTGTTCTTGCGCCTGAAAATGTTGAAAGCTTCCTTAAGTTTGCAGATGAAGAGAATCTTGAGGCAACTCCCGTTGCAGAAGTGACAAAAGAAAAGCGCCTTGTTATGAACTGGCGAGGGGAAAAGATAGTTGATATCTCAAGAGATTTCCTTGATACAAACGGTGCACACCAGACGGCCGAAGCTTTTGTGGAGGTACCTGATGTAAAGAAATCCCTTCTTGTAACACCGGAAGTAATAGACTGGAAAAAAGGATGGCTTGAAAGACTTGCTGATCTGAACGAGTGCTCACAGCAGGGACTTGTTGAACGTTTTGATTCAAGCATCGGTGCAGGTAACGTCCTTATGCCTTACGGCGGAAAGAACCGCAAGACGGAAAGCCAGTGTATGGTTCACAAGCTTCCCGTACAGAGCGGGAAGTGCGACACCGTGACCATGATGAGTTACGGTTTTGATCCGTATATCTCAAGCTGGAGTCCTTTCCACGGTGCATCCTGGGGTATCGTTGACTCTGTTGCAAAGATCGTCGCGACCGGCGGAGACTGTGAAAAGATAAGATTTTCTTTCCAGGAATATTTCGGAAAGCCGGGAGATGATCCGAAGAAGTGGGGAGATGTTGTGGCAGCTCTTATCGGCGCACACCAGGCTCAGATAAGCTTCGGACTTCCCTCTATCGGAGGAAAGGATTCCATGTCCGGAACATTTGAGGGAATGGATGTGCCGCCTACTCTTTGTTCATTTGCAGTATGTACAGCAAAAGAGTCAGAGATAGTAACGCCTGATATCAAACATGTGGGAAGCTATATTTGTAAATTCGAAGCACACAAGGACGTGCACGAGCTTCCCATCTATGAGCAGCTTCTTATGACATATTCCGATATTCACAGATGTATGAGAGACGGAGTCGTTACTGCAGCTTATGCACTGGATCATACCGGCGTGGTAGGAGCCCTTTCAAAGATGGCCTTCGGAAGCGGCGTAGGTATCAAGTTTGATCACAGAATAGTTTCCAGAGATCTTTTTGATCCTTCATACGGATCACTTCTTGTGGAGATCCCTGCTGATAAGATGGATTACCATTTCGGCCGTATCAATATGGACAAAAAGATCATCGGTGTAACGACCGAGGAGCCTGTATTCGAGTGGGACGGCAAGAAGCTTGAGCTTGAAGAGATGCTTAAGGCCTGGGAAGAGCCCCTCAAGGAAGTGTATCCTGTTGTATCCGATGAGGGTAAGGAAAGCGAGAAGATAAACAAGAACGCATTCAAGGCTGACAAGGTTTATGTATGCAAGAGCAAAAAGGCTAAGCCGAACGTGTTTATACCTGTATTCCCCGGAACCAACTGCGAGTACGATACGGCAAGAGCTTTTGAAGAGGCCGGAGCAAAAGTTAATGTGGGAGTATTCAGGAATCTTTCTCCTGAAGCTGTTAAAGAGTCTGTTAAAGCCTTCGAAAAAGAGATCGCAAAGGCACAGATACTTATGTTCCCGGGAGGTTTCTCAGCAGGTGATGAGCCTGAAGGGTCCGCTAAGTTTTTTGCAACTGCTTTCAGAAATGAAAAGTTAAAGGAAGCAGTAGAAAAGATGCTTGATAAAAATGATGGTCTTGTACTCGGTATATGCAACGGCTTCCAGGCACTTATCAAGCTCGGGCTCCTGCCTGACGGAAAGATAAGTGAACGTACAAAAGACGCTCCTACACTTACCTTTAATACAATAGACAGACATATATCAAAGCCTGTGAACATAAAGGTTGTTTCCAATTTGAGCCCGTGGCTTGCGGGAGCTGATGTAAACGGTGTATACGTAAATCCTGCATCTCACGGGGAAGGAAGATTTGTAGCACCGGATAAAGTGATAAAAGAACTTTTCAAGAACGGACAGGTTGCCACAAGATACTGTGATGCAGACGGAAACGTGTTTACGGGAGAAGAGACCAATATCAACGGTTCTTACATGGCTATCGAAGGTATAACAAGTGCTGACGGAAGGATATTCGGTAAGATGGCTCACGCTGAGAGAACGGGAGAAGGTGTTGCCGTAAATATTTACGGAGAGCATGACATGAAGATATTTGAGTCAGGAGTTAAATATTTTAAATAAAAGGAGGATCCCCGGATAATGGATAAGATTAAGATGACAAACCCCATAGTTGAGATGGACGGGGATGAGATGACAAGAGTGCTCTGGTCACTTATAAAGGAAGAACTGATCGAGCCTTTTGTTGAACTGAACACCCTGTATTTTGACCTTGGGCTTAAGAACAGGGATGAAACGGATGATGCCGTTACCACACAGGCTGCAGAAGCCATAAAAGAACATCATGTGGGTGTGAAATGTGCAACCATTACGCCGAATGCCGCAAGACAGGAGGAGTATAACTTAAAGAAGTTGTACAAGAGTCCCAACGGTACCATCAGGGCAGTCCTTGACGGGACCGTTTTCCGCGCACCCATAATCGTTAAAGGAATAGATCCTTACGTAAGATCATGGAAAAAACCCATCACTATCGCTAGACATGCGTATGGTGATATCTACAAAGCTGTAGAGATGGAAGCGGGAGTAGGTAAGGTTGAGCTTGTTTATACCGATCCATTCGGAGTAGAAAAACGTGAGACGGTTCATGAGTTGGATGCTCCGGGAGTAGTGATGGGCATGCATAACATGCGCCCTTCCATTGAGAGCTTTGCCAAGGCGTGCTTTAACTATGCTCTTTCCACACATCAGGATCTTTGGTTTGCCACCAAGGATACCATTTCCAAGATCTATGACGGAAAGTTCAAGGAAGTGTTCAACGACGTGTATGAGAAGCTTTTTAAAGCAGAGTTTGAAAAAGCAGGAATAGAGTATTTCTACACCCTTATAGATGATGCGGTTGCCCGTGTTATGAGATCGGAAGGCGGCTTTATCTGGGCGTGCAAGAACTATGACGGTGATGTTATGAGTGATATGATAGCATCTGCTTTCGGGTCTCTTTCCATGATGACATCGGTTCTTGTGTCGCCTGAAGGAAACTTCGAATACGAAGCGGCACACGGCACGGTCCAGAGGCATTATTACAAGCATCTGGAGGGTGAGGAGACTTCTACCAATCCTATCGCTACAATTTTTGCCTGGTCCGGAGCTTTCAGAAAAAGAGGAGAGCTGGATGAGAACAAAGAACTCATGGAGTTTGCAGACAAGCTTGAAAAAGCCTGCATCGATACCATTGAGAGCGGCAGGATGACCAAAGATCTTGCCCTTATCACATCGTTAGAGAATCCTGAAGTTAAAAACACACAGGAGTTTATCAAAGAGATCAGAAAGACTCTGGATGGTCTTATCTGATCATTTCGGAAATATTGCTTGACATGAAAGTGTTTAGATGATATTATCCGAATGTTGTTAATATATACAAGCAGAGTATCCGCTCTCACCTCAGACGTTTTGCCGGCTCGGGTTAAGATATGGTTTAATATTGATAAACGTTTTGTTTATTTATCTTAGATTATAAGTGGATGCTGTCTGCGTCCACTTATTTTTTTGGGAGGTAAAATACCATTAGCGGTTTATTCATTAACGGTCAGATCACTGATAAAGAGATCAGGGTGATCGGCACACAAGGTGAACAGTTAGGAATAATGACACCGAAGGAAGCCATGGTCCTTGCAGATGAAGCAGGAGTTGATCTTGTAAAGGTTTCTCCGAATGCAAAGCCGCCTGTATGCAGACTTATCGATTACGGTAAGTACAGATACGAGCAGGCCCGCAAGGAAAAAGAGGCTAAGAAAAAGCAAAAGACCATCGAGGTCAAGGAAGTCAGATTTTCTCCTAACATTGACACTAACGATCTTAACACCAAGGCGGCTTCCGCCAGAAAGTTTCTTGAGAAAGGAAATAAGGTTAAGGTCTCCATGCGCTTCAGGGGAAGAGAGATGGCTCACATAGATGCCAGCAAGCATGTGCTGACGGATTTTGCGGAATCACTGGGGGATATTTCCGTGATCGAAAAAGAACCAAAACTTGAGGGACGTACAATGTCTATGATATTAGCGGAGAAGAAATGAGGAGGATTTTATAATGCCAAAAGCGAAGACAAAAAGATCAGCTGCTAAGCGTTTCAAGCTTACAGCTAACGGGAAGCTTAAGAGAATGAAAGCAAACAAAAGTCATATCCTGACTAAGAAAACAGCAAAGAGAAAGAGAAACTTAAGACAGGCGGCAATGACTGACGCTACCAATGCACCTGTAATGAAGAAGATAATGCCGTATTTATAATAAGGCATAAAAAAATCGTGACTTTATACGTCTGAAGACGTGAAATATATCGGAGGTAAAAATGGCTAGAATTAAAGGCGGACTGAACGCTAAGAAGAAGCATAAAAGAGTATTAAAGCTTGCTAAAGGTTACAGAGGAGCAAGATCAAAGCAGTACAGAGTTGCAAAACAGTCAGTTATGCGTGCTCTTGCTGAAAGCTACAAGGGTAGAAAACAGAGAAAAAGAGATTTCAGAAAGTTATGGATCGCGCGTATCAACGCGGCTGCAAGACTGAACGGTCTTTCATACAGCAAGCTTATGCACGGACTTAAGCTTGCCCAGGTTGACCTGAACAGAAAGGTTCTCTCAGAGATGGCTATAAATGATGCGTCTGCATTTGCAGAAGTTGCTGATATTGCAAAGAAGCAGCTTGGTATTTCAAGCGAGCCTGCTAAGAAGCCTGCAGCAAAGAAAGCTGAGCCTGAAAAGAAGGAAGAGGCTCCTGAGGCAGTTGAGGAAGTTGAAGAAGAAGCAGCTGAGGAGCCGGCAAAGGAAGAGGCACCGGCTGAAGAAGCTTCTGAAGAGGCATAAAAATTATTATAAGCAGGAAGAAACAGCTCCCGGTGAGCTGCCTTTCCAAACTGTAGAATCCGACCCTGAAAGAGTTTCGGGACCGCCGTCTAATGTTTGTAAAGGCAGACACGGGAGCTGTTTGCGTTGTTGTTTTAAAAGTGCCTGCGTCATTTTTTTGTGCTTTAATTGCTGATTTTCTGAATTAGCACTCAATACTTGACGTGGCTAATAATTAGTGATATATTATTGGTAAGGGTATCATACTTATATGGTGAACTGATACATGTAACAGGGGGGTGTTATTATGAACATACAAAAATTCACACAAAAATCTATTGAATCACTGAATAACAGTGAAAAGATCGCTTCGGATTACGGCAATCAGGAGATCGATCAGGAGCATTTTCTTTTGTCCATGATCAAGGTGGACGGCAGTCTTATCGCCGGTCTGCTTGAAAAGATGGGGGTCGATACGGCTGACTTTACTGCGGAGCTTGAAAGAGTTATTTCCGAGAAGCCAAAGGTGAGCGGTACTTCCCAGAAGTATATGTCTTCTTCTTTGAATCAGGTTCTTATCGATGCTGAGGATGAAGCAAAAAAGATGGGTGACTCATATGTTTCTGTGGAGCATCTTATGCTCCGTCTTATAGCTACACCGAATGCAGGGGTAAAGAAGCTTTTTGAAAAGTACGGTATTACTAATGAAAGTTTCATGACAGCTTTAAAAAGTGTCAGGGGGAATCAGTCAGTAACTACCGATAACCCGGAAGCAAAGTACGATGCACTTGCAAAGTATTCACAGGATCTGGTGGAAGCGGCCAAGGAAGGAAAGCTTGATCCGGTTATCGGGCGTGATAATGAGATAAGGAATGTTATCAGGATCTTGTCGCGTAAGACAAAGAACAATCCGGTCCTTATCGGAGAGCCGGGTGTAGGTAAGACGGCTGTTGTTGAAGGACTCGCCCAGCGTATAGTCAGGGGAGATGTTCCCGAAGGACTCAAGGACAAAAAACTTTTTGCCCTTGATATGGGTGCACTGGTGGCAGGCGCCAAATACAGAGGAGAGTTTGAGGAGCGTCTGAAATCCGTTCTCGACGAAGTGAAAAAGAGTGCAGGTCAGATCATCTTATTTATAGATGAGATACATACCATTGTGGGAGCCGGGAAGACTGAAGGTGCAATGGATGCGGGGAATATGTTAAAACCGCTTCTTGCAAGGGGAGAACTTCACTGTATTGGTGCCACCACTCTTGATGAGCACAGGAAGTATATTGAAAAGGACAAGGCCCTTGAGAGGCGTTTCCAGCCGGTAATGGTGGAAGAGCCTACCCTTGAGGACACCATTTCAATACTCAGGGGCTTAAAGAGCAGGTATGAGGCTTATCACGGCGTAAAGATCACTGACGGTGCTTTGGTTGCGGCAGCTACTTTGTCCGACAGATATATAACTGACAGATTTCTGCCGGATAAAGCCATTGACCTTGTAGATGAGGCATGTGCCAGCATTAAGACAGACCTTGATTCCATGCCGGCTGAGCTTGATGAATTAAAAAGGCATATCATGCAGCTTGAGATCGAGGAGGCTGCACTTAAAAAGGAGACAGACAATCTCAGTAAAGACAGATTAGAGACTCTGCAATGTGAACTTGCGGAATGCAGAGCCCAGTTTGATGAGCGTAAAGCGAAATGGGAAAATGAAAAATCAAGCGTTGATAAGGTTACGAAGATAAAAGAAGAGATTAATGAAACAGAGCTTCAGATCGAGCAGGCGCAGAGAGACTATGACTTGAACAAAGCTGCAGAACTTCAGTATGCAAAGCTTCCCCAGCTGCAGAAAGAGCTGGAAGAGGCGGAGAGCTTTGTAAAAGGAAAAGATCTTGAGCTTGTACAGGAGAGTGTAAATGAAGAGGAGATCGCAAAGATAGTTTCACGCTGGACGGGTATACCTGTTTCCAAGTTGTCTGAGACAGAAAGACAAAAGACACTCCATCTTGCGGATATCCTGCATAAGAGAGTTATCGGCCAGGATGAGGGTGTTACAAAGGTTACGGAGGCTATCATCAGGTCTAAAGCCGGGATAAAAGACCCGTCTAAGCCTATCGGGTCCTTTATGTTCCTCGGACCTACAGGCGTTGGTAAGACAGAACTTGCGAAGTCCCTTGCGGCAGCGCTTTTTGATGATGAAAACAACATGGTCAGGATAGACATGTCCGAATACATGGAGAAGCATTCCGTGTCCAGGCTTTTGGGAGCGCCTCCGGGATATGTTGGCTATGAAGAGGGGGGTCAGCTTACAGAGGCAGTAAGGAGAAAACCTTATTCAGTTATCCTTTTTGATGAGATCGAAAAAGCGCATCCGGATGTGTTCAACGTATTGCTGCAGGTACTTGACGACGGACGTGTTACTGATTCCCAGGGAAGAACGGTTGATTTTAAAAATACGATCATTATCCTGACCAGCAACATCGGTTCGGTTTACCTGCTTGACGGTATCGACGAAGAGGGTAATATAAAGAAAGAAGCGGAAGACATGGTAATGGCGGATCTCCGCGCTCACTTCAGACCGGAGTTTTTAAACAGGCTGGATGAGATCATACTCTTTAAGCCGCTTACAAAAGAGAATCTTAAAGGCATCACGGATCTTATCTTAAATGAGATAAACAAGCTTCTTTCCGACAGGCAGATAAGCATAGAGATGACGGAAGAGGCAAAGCAGTTCGTGACCGATCACGGTTATGATCCAAACTTCGGTGCAAGACCGCTTAAGAGATATATTCAGAAAACAGTTGAAACTCTGGCGGCAAAGCTTATACTGGAAGGAGATATCTCTGCCGGTTCCGTTATAAAGATTGATGTAAAAGACGGAGAACTGACAGCTTCTAAAGAATGATCATACGGAGGGTTTTATGAGAAAGCTTTTTAAAACAGCCATTCCCGTAGCGGGAATACTTGCTGCGGCAACGGTATTTGCGGGATGTACTTCCGTAAAGCAGGCCGACAAACTGACTGTAAGCGACCTGTTTGCCGACGCTGTAAATATCATAAAAAAGAATAACAGCCTGAGTGTTGACGGTGATGTTGATATGAGCGTCAAGATGGAATCCTCCGGTCTGTCCTTTGCGGTTGATGTTACGGGTGATGCAAAGATGGAGGCAGACATAAAGAATGATGTGGTTCATTCGGAATTTGATTCCGAGATAGGAACAATGGGGCTTTCCCAGTCAATGCTTGTTGAAAACTATGTGGTACGTGACGGAGAAAAGTATATCAGTTATACCGCAAAGACTACAGGTGATGATCAGGATAAGCAGTGGTCTTATACCGTAAAAGATACGGGAGGTTTTTCCGTTGCGGAATTTCTTAATAAGATAGATATAAAAGATGATGGATTTATAAACGCTCTTGAAAATGCAACGACGGATCTTGTGATCACGGGAGAGGCTGAAACCATCGAAAACAAGGAATGTTATGTGGTAAGCGGTATCTTGCAGCTTAACGGTGATGCGACAAATAACCTTTCATCAGATCATACGACCACAGTTACCGATGATAAGCTGGACATCAAGTCGGTTTGGTATTTTGCAAAAGATAACCATGAATTAAAAAGGGCCAAACTGGATCTGGCATCCTCAATAAAAAATATAAATACGGATGTATTTAACATAGCCTTTGAACCGGAAAAGCTTAATCTGACATTAGATTTTTCATATGATAAAACGATCGAGATCACGGTTCCGGAGGAGATAAAAGAAAACGCCAAAGAAAGCGTGGATTCAGAGAATGCCATTGATCTGATGATGGAAATGTAAAGTATTGACTTAGTATAATAAATATATTAATATAAAGCGCGGTCTTAAAGGGACCGTGTTTTTCTTTTTGCCGGATATTCATCCGGTTTATTCCAATGATTTACGGATATTTCCGAAAAGGAGGTTTATGTTTACAGAAATATACAGTTCGACCATTGTGGGTCTGAATGCCTGCACCGTGTCTGTGGAGACGGATGTGGGCCCGGGTCTGCCGTGTTTTGAAATGAGCGGTTTTTTGGCAAATGAAGTAAAAGAGGCAAAGGAGAGGGTTAAGATCGCGATCAAAAACTCGGATTTTAAGATCAAACCGCAGAGGATAATCATTAATCTATCCCCTGCGGATCTGAGAAAAACAGGAACTGGGTTTGACCTGCCGGTAGCCGTGGGGATACTTACTGCAAATGAATATATTCATTCAAGTATCCTGAAAGAGACCATCTTTGTGGGGGAGCTCAGCCTTGACGGAAAGGTGAATCCTGTCAGAGGGTGTCTGGTCAGTGCCATTGAGGCAAGAAAAAACGGGTTTAAAACGATAGTAGTGCCTGCCGCAAATAAAAAGGAATGCATGTGCATAGACGGTATCAGGATAGTGGGAGTTTCTGATCTTCGTGAGACTGTGGCATTTTTAAACGGAGGAAAAGATCCGGGAGAGGGTGAAGAGCCCGTTGCGGATAACGCGACGGAAAAGGTAAAAGAGTCCATTGACTATTCGGATATAAAGGGACAGATGAGTGCCAAGCTTGCTACGGTGATAGCCGTTGCCGGTATGCACAATATCTTATACATAGGTCCTCCCGGGTGCGGGAAGTCCATGATGTCAAAAAGGATACCTACCATCATGCCGGGGCTTACGAAAAATGAAGAACTGGAGCTTACAAAGATATACAGCGTAAGTGGTAAATTATCACCGGAGGACGGGCTTGTTAAGCAAAGACCCTTCAGAAGCCCGTCCCATACGGTATCTAAGTCTGCGCTTTTGGGAGGCGGAAGCAATCCGTCACCAGGGGAGATAACACTTGCATCAAAAGGAGTGCTTTTTCTTGACGAGCTTACACAATTTAACTCCTCGGTTATTGAAGCCCTGAGACAGCCTTTGGAGGATAAAAAGATCATGATCTCAAGGGTTAAGTATGCGGTGGATTATCCTGCGGACTTTATGCTGGCGGCTGCCATGAATCCCTGCAAGTGCGGTTATTATCCGGACAGGAAAAAATGCAGTTGTGATGCGGCGGATATACACAGATATATAGGCAAGCTGTCAAAGCCTATCATAGACAGGTTCGACCTGTGTATATATATGGAACAGATTAAGTTTTCCGATATGTTCGGGGATAAGGTTGAGCGGGCTCTGGACTCAGATACCATGAAGAAGGATGTGTTAAAAGCGGTTGAAGTGCAGGCTGAAAGATTTAAAAACAGCAGTATAAACTTTAATTCCGAGATGAACCATAATCAGATAAAAAAATATTGTAAAACGGATGCAAAGGCGGAAAAAATGATAGAGATGATCTTTGAAAAAGAAAACCTGACGGCAAGGGGGATAGATAAGATATTAAAGACGGCAAGGACTATTGCGGATATGGACGGACATGAGATGATAAATGAAAGAGATATAGCTCAGGCTTCCATGTTTCGGGTGAATCTTGAAGGAGGTGCATGGGGTGGATGATAAAACGTTTTTTAAGCACTGGCTGTCTGAGATAGAGGGCATAGGATGGGTGAAAGTAAATGCCCTGCTTGAAAGGTTCAAAACGCCGGAAAATATATATAACGCTTCTAAAGCGGAACTGGAGGAAACATACGGCATCGGAAAGTATTACGCCGATCTTTTGTTAAAGAGCAAAGATTTTGATGACAGGATACCCAAATGGGAAAGCTGGAAGGAAAAGGGTACAGAGTATGTATTTGCCGATGAGAAGGAGTATCCCAGGAGCTTAACTTTTCAAAGTGATATGCCTTACAGGCTTTTTTATAAAGGAAAGCTTCCCGATATCAAATTGCCGGCCATATCCGTGGTGGGAGCAAGAGGGTGTACCTCTTACGGAAAAGCGGTTTCTCTTAAGATAAGCGAGACTTTTGCAAAAGAGGGATGGCAGATAATAAGCGGGATGGCCGCAGGGATAGATGCATTTGCCCATGAAGGTGCTTTAAAGGCGAAAGGCTATACATGTGCGGTTCTTGGCTGCGGGATTGATGTGTGTTATCCCGTAACGAACCTTGAGATCTACGAAAGCATACAAAGATCAGGCTGTTTGCTCTCCGAGTTTGAACCGGGACAAAGACCCAAAAGAGAATTCTTTCCTTTCAGGAACAGACTTATAGCCGCGCTTAGTGATGCGGTCATTGTTGTGGAAGCACGGAAAAGATCAGGTTCTCTTATTACGGCTGACATTGCTCTGGAGCAGGGAAAAGAAGTATATGTGGTGCCCGGAAGGATAACGGATCCGCTGAGTATGGGCTGTATAGGGCTTTTAAATGAAGGGGCGAATGCACTGACGGACTTAAACGATCTCAGGAAATGCCACTCGGTAAAAGGCAAGATTTCTAATATAAATGCTGATGGTATCGGCAAGCACGGTGCACGGGAAGATGAAAATTTACTTGATACAAATTATCTTTTATTGTATAGTTGCCTTGATTTGTCTCCAAAGAGTCTTGAATACTTAATAAATAAAACCTCTATCCCGGGTGATGAAACATTTCTCCTGATCACCAGATTAAAGCTTGAGGGAAAGATAGAAGAGGTTGCTCATAATATGTTTGTCAGGACTGATATTTAATACTTTTAAGAAAAGAGAGGTAGCAAAGGGAAGTGGCAAAGAATCTTGTTATTGTGGAGTCTCCTGCAAAGGTTAAGACGATTAAGAAATTTTTAGGGTCAAGTTATGAGGTAATGGCATCCCAGGGTCATATAAGGGATCTTCCGAAAAGTACACTGGGTGTTGACATAGAAAATGACTATGAACCTAAATACATAACCATACGCGGGAAGGGTGATATCTTATCATCCCTTAAAAAACAGGCGAAGAAAGCAGATAATATATATCTGGCGACTGACCCGGACCGTGAGGGAGAGGCCATTTCCTGGCATTTATCCGAGGCGTTGAAGCTTGAGGATAAAGACATAAAGAGGATCACGTTTAATGAGATCACTAAAAATGCCGTAAAGGATTCTCTGAAGAATCCCCGCAAGCTGAACATGGATCTGGTGGATGCACAGCAGTCCAGACGTATGCTTGACCGAATTGTGGGATATAAGATAAGTCCCCTTCTCTGGTCAAAGATAAAAAGAGGCTTAAGTGCAGGAAGGGTTCAGTCTGTTGCCCTCAGGATAATATGCGACAGAGAGGCCGAGATAGATGCTTTTTGTCCCGAGGAATACTGGACCATAGATGCTTCCATCAATGTAAAGGGTGAAAAGAAGCCTATAGTTGCCAAGTTTTACGGGGACAAAAAGGGAAAGATCGACATAACCTCCGAAGCGCAGGCAAAGGAGATTGAGGCTGCATTAAATAAAGCCTCTTATTCCGTTGAAAGCGTAAAGACAGGTGAGAGGGTAAAGAACGCACCTCTTCCCTTTACCACGAGTACCATGCAGCAGGAAGCATCCAAGCAGCTTAATTTCGCCACAAAAAAGACCATGATGATCGCCCAGCAGCTTTATGAAGGTGTGGATATAAAAGGCAAGGGAACTATTGGTCTTATCACATACCTTCGTACGGATTCCACAAGAGTGTCTGATGAGGCACTGGCAGCAAGTGAAGCCTATATTCGTGAGAATTACGGTGACGAATTCGTTTCCGAAAAAAGCGGGGGAAAAGATTCAAAGGAAAAGAAGATACAGGATGCCCATGAGGCTATCAGACCTACTGATCTTTCCAATACACCTGTTGCAGTCAAGGAATCTCTTTCAAGAGACCAGTTCAGACTGTACCAGCTTATCTGGAAACGCTTTATGGCAAGTCAGATGAGCGCTGCAAAATATGAGACTACCACGGTAAAGATAGCGGCAGATGATTACAGATTGAATCTTTCTGCTTCAAAGCTTAAATTTGAAGGATTTTTATCCGTTTACAAGGATGACGAAGATAAGGAAGAAGGTAACAACCTTGCAAATTCCATCAGTACAGATTCAGAGCTTAGTCTGAATGAGGTATTAAAGGAGCAGCACTTCACACAGCCGCCTGCGCACTACACCGAGGCTTCGCTTGTAAAGACGCTTGAGGAACTGGGAATAGGACGCCCCAGTACTTATGCGCCTACCATATCTACCCTTATCGCAAGAAGATATGTGGTAAAAGATAAAAAGAACCTTCATGTCAGCGAGCTTGGTACTGCGGTTAATGACATGATGAAGGACGCATTTCCGGAGATCGTGGATGTGAATTTTACGGCCAATATGGAGTCTCTTCTGGACAGAGTGGAAGAGGGCAAGGTGGACTGGAAAGATATCATAAGAAACTTCTATCCCGATCTTAACGAAGCCGTGACCAAGGCTGAGAAGGAGCTGGAAAACGTAAAGATCGAGGATGAAGTTACGGATGTGATCTGCGAGAAGTGCGGACGCAACATGGTTGTAAAGTACGGTCCTTCCGGAAAATTCCTGGGATGTCCGGGATTTCCCGATTGCAGAAATACCAAGCCCTTCCTTGAAAAGATAGGCGTGAAGTGTCCTGACTGCGGTAAAGACATAGTCATAAGACGTACAAAGAAGGGCAGGATCTTTTACGGTTGTGAAAGCTATCCTGATTGTGAATTTTCAAGCTGGCAGAAGCCGACAGATAAAAAATGCCCCAGATGCGGTAAGATCCTTGTGGAAAAGGGTAAGAAACTGGCATGTATCGGGGAAGACTGCGGGTATGTAGAGGACAATAAATCCGAATGATCAATGTAAAGCCGACCGAAAGGCCGGTTTTTTCTTGACATAGAATAATATTTACTGATATACTGTTCCCCGTGTTGTTTTACGGCACGGAACAAATAATCATGCATGCGGATTTATTGATAAGCGGTGCCTTTTTACGGTCCTTATCCTTGCGGGAAGCGTGCAGAAGTCTAACCAAACGGAGGTTTAAAATGAGTGTAATTTCAATGAAACAGTTACTTGAGGCAGGTGTGCATTTCGGACATCAGACAAGAAGATGGAACCCTAAAATGGCTCCTTATATCTATATGCACCGTAACGGCATACATATCATCGATCTTCAGAAGACCGTAGGTATGATCGACTCTGCATATAATGCTATGTCTGATGTGGTAGCAAACGGCGGAACGGTTCTTTTTGTAGGAACAAAGAAGCAGGCTCAGGATGCTATCGCAAGTGAAGCTGATCGTTGCGGTATGTACTATGTTAATGAGAGATGGCTGGGTGGTATGCTTACCAACTTCAGAACTATCCGCAGCCGTATCGAGCGCCTTAAGCAGATAGAGAAAATGGAAGAAGACGGGATCTTTGAGAGACTGCCTAAGAAGGAAGTACTTAAGCTGAGGAAAGAGCAGGAGAAGCTTCAGAAGAACCTTGGCGGTATCAAAGAGATGAAGAGGATCCCTGACGCTATATTTATAGTTGACCCTAAGAAAGAGGGTATTTGTGTTCAGGAGGCTCACGCACTTGGTATCACTCTTATCGGTATCTGTGATACTAACTGTGATCCTGATGAATTAGATTATGTTATCCCGGGAAATGATGATGCTATCAGAGCGGTTAAGCTTATCGTTTCAAAGATGGCTGATGCAGTGATCGAGGCTTCACAGGGTGCTGAGCTTAGTGAAGAGGAAGAGGAAAAGATCGCTGAAGAAGATACAGAGGATGAAGAATAATTATCAATATATAAAGGAGGACAAATAATATGGCAGCAGTTACAGCTTCTATGGTAAAGGAGTTAAGAGAGCAGACCGGTGCAGGTATGATGGACTGCAAAAAGGCTCTTGCAGAGACAGACGGCGATATGGTGAAGGCTCTTGAGTATTTAAGAGAAAAGGGTCAGGCAACAGCTGAGAAGAAAGCAGGCAGGATCGCTGCTGAGGGTCTTGTTATGACTTTGGTGGAAGGCGATAAAAATGCTTCTATCGTTGAAGTTAATTCCGAGACAGACTTCGTTGCAAAAAATGCTGACTTCCAGGCTTATGTCGAGCAGGTTGCAAAGCAGGCTTTAAACACTTCAGCTACGGATATTGAAGGTTTCCTTGCAGAGCCATGGGCAGAGGATTCTTCAAAGACTGTTGAAGAGGCACTTGTTGCTGAGATAGCAGTTATCGGTGAGAACCTTAAGATCAGAAGATTTGAAAGAGTCACAGAGGATAACGGATTTATCGCTTCATATATTCACATGGGCGGCAAGATCGGTGTTCTTATCGACGTTGAGACTGATGTTATTAATGACGAGATCAGAGAGATGGCAAAGAACGTTGCCATGCAGGCAGCTGCTCTCAAACCTGTATATACTACAAGGGATGAGGTAAGCCAGGATTTCATTGAGAAAGAAAAAGAGATCCTTACTGTAGCGGCAAAGAACGAGAAGCCTGACGCTGATGATAAGATCATCAACGGTATGGTTCAGGGCCGTATCAATAAAGAACTTAAGGATATCTGCCTCGTTGATCAGATCTATATCAAGGCTGAAGACGGAAAGCAGAGCGTTCAGAAGTATATCGACGAAGTCGCAAAAGCAAATTCAGCAAACGTAAAGATCAAGAAGTTTGTTCGTTTCGAGACAGGTGAAGGTCTTGAGAAAAAGAACGAGGATTTTGCGGCAGAAGTTGCAGCTCAGATGGGGAATTGATATTTCCGGATTATCAGCTTCAGAGATGATCTTGCACCGCTATATGCGGTGCTTTTTTTAATTTAATGTATATATTTTGTAATTTGTGATTAACAAAACTCCATTATGGTGATAAAATAAGAAGAAACGAAAAAAATAACAGATTACAAATAGGAGATAATGAAAAATGAACAGTAAGAAGATACTTGCTCCGATCATTACTGCAGCCGCTGCCGTAGCGGCTCTGATCATCATAATGGTCGCCGTTTCCGGAAGTGAAAACGGAAGTAAAGTGGCGGACAAAGAGACAACAACAGCCTCTGCCCAGACTACAGTTTCTCAGGAGACTGAAAGTGAGACAACCACTTTCGAAGAGGAGGCGGGCTCTAATCCCAAGAACAAGAAAGAGGCCGAAGAACTTGAAAAGAACGCAGAAAAAAGAGTTTACCTGACATTTGATGACGGTCCCAGTGCCAACACGGATGATGTACTTGATGTTTTAAAGAAATATGACATAAAGGCTACATTCTTTGATATTGAAAAGGAAGAAGATGGTGAAAAAAAGGCTTTAAAGAGATGCTATGATGAAGGCCATACCATTGCTATACATACCATGACTCACGACTACGATGAGGTCTATGGTTCCCTTGAAAACTGGAAAGCAGACGTTCTTGGTCAGCAGAAGTATCTGGAAGAGGTAACCGGGATCAAGACGCATTTTTACAGGTTCCCGGGAGGATCAAGTAATACCATAGCTGCAAAAAGAGGGACAGATATCGAGGATTGTATCAGGTGGTTGAATGAAAACGGATTTAAATATTATGACTGGAATATTGATAATGAAGATTCCACAGGCACATCTTTTACTCCCGATCAGCTTGCGGACAACGTACTTGACTACATGAGTGATGAAGGTGATTACATGATCCTTTTGCATGATACAAACGCAAAAGATAACACGGTTCTATCACTTCCAAAGATCATCGAGACCCTTCAGGGGAAAGGTTTTACCTTCTGTCAGATAACGGATAATACTAAGTATTTCCAGCACAGAAAATATGATGAGGTATAGGAGACAAATGCCGATATGAAACGAGTTGTTTTAAAATTAAGCGGAGAGGCACTTTGGTCTGAAAAGGGCGGATATGACGATGATCTGATCGTCAGTATTTCCGGTCAGGTTAAGTCATTACTTGATAAGGGTATGCAGATATCCATAGTAATAGGCGGCGGCAACTATTGGAGAGGAAGAACAGGGCTTAGTATAGACCGCTGTAAGTCAGACCAGATAGGGATGCTGGCTACCGTTATGAACTGTATTTATGTATCGGAAATATTCCGTCTGCACGGTATCAGTACTGCCATACTTACTCCTTTTGTGTACAGTAACATGACAGAGATGTTCACAAAGGATCTGGCACTTTCTTATCTGTCTGAAGGAAAGGTTGTTTTTTATGCCGGCGGAACCGGACATCCCTTCTTCTCTACGGATACCGCTATCGCACTTCGCGCTGCAGAGACAGAGGCAGATTATATCCTTCTTGCAAAAAATATTGACGGTGTATATGACAGTGATCCGGCTAAGAACCCTGATGCTGTCAGATATGATACCCTGAAGATATCTGAAATGGTTGAAAAACAGCTGGCTGTCATAGATATGACGGCATCAGTTCTGTGTATGGAAAACTCCATTCCTTTAAGGGTATTTTCTTTAAAAGATGAAAACAGTATAGTTCGTGCATTTGAGGATGATTTTAACGGCACAACTGTGACAGTAGATTAAATAAAATAATGATCGAGAGGTAATGAAATGAGTGATATAAAAGAATCCGAAGAGAAAATGAAAAAATCCATTGAGTCCCTGCGTTCAGAGCTTGCGACTATTCGTGCGGGCAGGGCAAATCCGCATATTCTTGACGGTGTGACGGTTGATTATTACGGAACGCCGACTCCCCTTAACCAGGCTGCAAATATTTCTGTTCCTGAGGCGCGCATGCTTCAGATACAGCCATGGGATGCAAGCCTTTTAAAAGAGATAGAAAAAGCAATACAGATCGCAGATATAGGTCTTACACCCACCAATGACGGAAAGACAATAAGGCTTATCTTCCCCGAACTTACCGAGGACAGAAGAAAAGAACTTGCAAAGGAAGTTAAAAAGCAGGGTGAGAATGCCAAAGTTGCAATAAGAAATATCAGAAGAGATGCCAATGATGCGGCAAAAAAGCAAAATAAGGACGGAGATATTTCCGACGATGAACTTGCGAATATCGAAGCTGACATTCAGCAGATGACCGATAAGTTCACAAAAGAAGTTGACGATGCTATTGAGGACAAGACTAAAGAGATAATGACTGTATAATGGAAAAACAAGATTATAGCGAAGAGTATTTAAAGACTCTGAATATACCTGAACACGTGGCGGTTATCATGGACGGTAACGGCAGATGGGCAGAAGCAAAAGGAGAACCGCGGACCTACGGACACACTGTGGGCAGTGAAGTGGTTGAAGAGATGGTTGAGATCGCAAGCGATCTGGGTATTAAGTTTTTTACTGTATACGCATTTTCAACCGAAAACTGGAAACGTTCTGAAGGGGAGGTAAGTGTTTTATTTTTCCTTTTTTCCGTATATCTTAAAAAGCTGATTGATAAGAGTAAGAAAAATAACGTGCGTTGCAGGATCATCGGCGACAAGACTATGCTGGACGATGAACTTAATGCCGTTATTGACGAGCTGGAGGATTCCACAAAGGATAATACGGGTCTGACTTTTTTGATCGCCATAAATTACGGCGGGCGTGATGAGATCACAAGAGCAGTAAAAAAAGTTTTCGGCGAAGTTAAAAAAGGTGATCTGAGCATTGATGACATTACGGAAGATGTGCTGACAGACCATCTTGATACTAAAGATATCCCGGATCCGGATCTGCTTATCAGGACCGGCGGTGAACAGAGGATATCTAACTTTTTACTGTGGCAGTGTGCTTACAGTGAATTTTATTATTGTGATACCTGCTGGCCTGATTTTGACAGGGATGAACTGATAAAGGCCGTGGAGTGGTACAACAAAAGAGACCGGCGTTTCGGAGGGGTAAAATGAAGACCAGGATCATCAGCGGAATAGTCCTGCTGGGACTTTTGATATCAACCCTTGTGATAGGGAACTGGTATCTTTATTTTGTGTGCCTTACCGTATCATTTATAGGCCTGTTTGAGTTATACAGAGTCTTTGAGATGGAGGCATCCATGCCTGCCTGGATAGGATATGCATCTACTCTTGCCTTATATATTTCTTTAAAGCTGGGACTGGGGTTCCATTTTGAGATATTTATAATAACAGCTTGTTTGATAGCGCTGCTGACTGCTTATGTACTTATGTATCCCAGATTGCATGCCTCGAACATAATGGCGGCAATTTTCGGTGTTGTGTATGTTTCGTTAATGATCTCATTCATTTTCCGTCTGCGTATATCAGCCGGAGGAGCTACGACAGTATGGCTTATCTTCCTGGGATCATGGGTGAATGATACATGTGCATACTTTACGGGGTATTTTGCCGGAAAGCATAAAATGGCACCGGAATTATCCCCGAAGAAGACTATTGAGGGTGCCATCGGAGGAATCGCAGGTTCAACCATCGTAGGACTTATTTACGGTATCATCGTCAACGCTGTGGGGACCGAGCTTCACGGAAATGTGATACTGATCTTTACGCTTACGGGTCTGATAGGTGCATTTGGCGGGATTATCGGGGATCTGGCAGCTTCTGCCATTAAGCGAAACAGGAACATAAAGGATTACGGAAAGCTTATCCCGGGACACGGTGGTATTTTGGACAGGTTCGACAGCGTTATCCTTACAGCGCCTATTGTTTACTGGATCGTATTTTTTATGGGTATAAGATAAAAGGAGGATCATATTGAAAACCTTATCAATACTGGGATCTACCGGTTCAATAGGGACCCAGACCCTTGACATAGTAAGAAAAAGTGCCGGGGAATTTAAGGTGTGCGCGATCTCGGGAGGCAGCAACGTACGGCTTTTGGAAGAACAGGCTCGTGAATTCAAGCCTGAGATCGTTTGCGTGGGAAAAGAAGAATTAAAAAACGATCTTGAGACTTCTTTGAAAGATACCGGTATAAAAGTTGTATCGGGCAAAGAAGGGCTGACAGAGGTGGCGGCACATAAGGATGCTGATGTTACGGTTACCGCTATCGTAGGGATGATGGGGATCATGCCTACGATCGAGGCCATCAATGCGGGCAAGGATATTGCGCTTGCAAACAAGGAGACTTTAGTGACTGCAGGGCATATCATAATGCCTCTTGCCAAAGAAAAAGGTGTTTCAATACTTCCGGTGGACAGTGAGCATTCTGCCGTATTCCAGTGTATACAGGGGGAAAAACAGGACCAGATACATAAGCTCATCATTACCGCATCAGGCGGACCATTCAGAGGTTTTACAAAAGAAGCCCTAAAGAGTGTGAGCCTTGAAGATGCACTGAAGCATCCTAACTGGTTCATGGGGAAAAAGATCACCATAGACTCTGCGACCATGGTAAATAAGGGGCTGGAGGTTATAGAAGCACGCTGGCTCTATGATATAACAGTGGATAATATCCAGGTTGTGGTCCACCCTCAGAGTATCGTTCACTCCATGGTGGAGTTTGATGATGGTGCCATAAAAGCGCAGCTGGGAGTGCCTGATATGAGGCATCCTATCCAGTATGCCCTTTATTATCCGGACAGATATGATCTTGAACTTGAAAGACTGGATTTTTACAAGGTATCATCCTTGGATTTTGAGGAGCCTGATATGGAAGTGTTCGAAGGGCTGAAGATGGCCTATGACTCTTCAAAAAAAGGCGGAAATATGCCTGTTATCTTTAATGCTGCAAATGAATTCGCAGTAGCAAAGTTTCTTTCCGGTGAGATCAGATTTGTTGAGATATATGAGCTTATAAAGAAGGCCATGGCAGATGTTGCCTTTATTGATGATCCTGATATAGAGCAGGTACTTGCTACAGAAAAAGCCGTTTATGAGATGTTGGGAACGAAAAGTTGATAATTAATATTTTACTTGCCATTTTAATATTAAGTGTTGTAATTATCGCTCATGAATTCGGGCATTTTATCGTAGCAAAAGCAAATGGCGTGTGTGTTGTTGAGTTCTCAGTGGGGTTCGGTCCCAGGATTTTTGCGTTTCGTATTGGTGATACGGATTATTGTCTTAAAGCCCTTCCCTTTGGCGGATCGTGCAGGATGCTGGGGCAGGAAGAATACATTATGCCGTCGGGCAAGGATGAAAAGATCGATGAATCGGAACTGTCCGAGGCTGACAAACGTTCAATCGAAATGCTTGAAAAATACGGAAAAAATGCCACACTTGAATCCAAATCCGTGGCTGCAAGGATAGCCATTCTTGCCGCAGGACCTGTTTTTAATTTCTTTTTTGCAATCATTTTGTCCGTTATACTGCTTGGGGTGGGAGGATACGACCCCTGTGTCGTAGATGAGGTACAAGACGGTTCTGCTGCTTATACTGCGGGACTTCGCGCCGGTGATGAGATTACATCAGTTAACGGGCGCATGATGTTTTTTGCAAGGGAGTATGACTTTTACCGGGTATATCATGAATCCGACACATTGAACATCTCTTATATCAGGGACGGTGAGCATTTTAAGACAACCGTTGTTCCTGAAGAGGTAAAGGATACATCCTACAAGATAGGCGTTATGCTGGATGAGCAACTGCACGTTGCCCGGGTTCTGGATGATTCTGCTGCTAAAAATGCCGGTATCCGTGAAAATGATAAGATCATTTCCATTGACGGTAAAGAGCTTACCGAAAGTTCCCAGTTGATAGATATGGTCAAGGCTTCCGACGGGAAAAATCTGACGATCGTAGTGGAAAGGGCTGGGCATACCAGGACCTTTGAATTAAAGCCAGAGATCATGGAGACCACGTCCTATGAGACCGGTTTTTTGATGTACGGAAACAAGGTAAAAGCTTCACCTGTAAAGACCTTAGGGCTTGCATTTGCAGATACGGGATTCAGGATCAGTTCCGTAGTGGAGACTCTTATCGGGATGGGTACCGGAAAGGTGAGCATGAACAATCTGTCGGGCCCTGTAGGTACCGTTTCCACCATAAGCAGTGTTGTAGGTGAGAGCAGAAAAGCAGGAACCCTGCCTGTTATATTGAACATGATAAATATCGCCATAATCCTCAGCGCTAACCTTGGGATAATGAACCTGCTTCCCATACCTGCGCTGGACGGCGGTCGTCTTGTGATCTATATTATTGAAGCCATAAGAGGTAAACCTGTGTCAAAGAAGGTGGAAAATGTGGTCACCTTTATCGGTGTCGTTTTCCTTTTGGTGCTTATGGCTTATATACTTGTAAAGGATATAGTGGTCTTGTTTTAGACCCGGAGGCATATATGAACAGACGAGATAATACAAAAGTTACAAAGATCGGATCGGCGGTCATAGGAGGCGGGAACCCCGTTCTTATACAATCCATGACCAACACAAATACTGAAGACGTGAAGGCCACTGTTGCACAGATCCATCGTTTGGAAAAAAAGGGTTGTGAGATAATCCGCTGTGCCGTACCGACGACGGAAGCTGCAGACGCATTACAAGCTATTAAAGAGCAGATCCATATCCCCATAGTGGCTGATATACATTTTGACCATAAACTTGCACTGCGTGCTATCGCAAACGGTGCCGATAAGATAAGGATAAATCCGGGAAATATCGGCGGAAAAGAAAAAGTCAAAGAGGTTACGGATGCAGCAAAAGAAAAAAACATCCCTATAAGAGTAGGTGTAAACGGCGGATCCCTTGAGCGTGATATCCTTGAAAAGTATAAAGGAGTAACGGCAGAAGGACTTGTTGAAAGCGCCATGAAGGAGGTGGGTATAATTGAGGACATGGGGTATGATAATCTCGTGGTAAGCATTAAAGCTTCGGATGTTTTAGTGAGTTTTGATGCTTACAGACTGATCTCCGAAAAATGCAGTTATCCCCTGCATGTGGGTATCACTGAAGCGGGAACCCTTATATCCGGAACTGTAAAATCGGCCGTGGGAGCCGGTCTTATACTTGCGGAAGGGATAGGGGATACCATAAGAGTATCTCTTACTGACGAACCGGAAAATGAGATATATGTGGCAAAAGAGATATTAAAGTCTCTTAAGCTCAGAAACTCCGGAGCAGAGATAGTGTCGTGCCCCACATGCGGAAGAACTAAGATAGATCTTATAGGACTTGCTAAAAAAGTGCATGATGAATTTGATGACTGTGAGAAAAATATTAAGATCGCGGTCATGGGGTGCGTTGTGAACGGTCCCGGAGAGGCAAAAGAAGCTGATATAGGTATTGCCGGCGGGGACGGAGTAGGAGTGATCATCAAAAAAGGTGAAGTTGTAAAAAAAGTGCCTGAAAGCGAACTGCTTGAGGCATTAAGAGAAGAAATTGATAACTGGCATATTTAAAGGGTGATTTTTATGTACATAAGCGAAAAGGAAAAAAGCTTCTTTGAGACATTTCCCGGTATAATGCTTACGCCTGAACTTTCCATGTATGCTGAGCGTTTAAATGTTACACGGATAACTAAGGATGGTAATGCCGCTCTTGTAAGGATTTATACCATAAGTGATGTGCTGATACCGAAGGATGTGATCCTTAAGCTTGAAGATATTTTGTTTAATAAGATTTTCAGAAGATTAGCCCGAGGTCTGAGGATATTGGACAGGTATTCTCTTGGCGAGAGCTATACTCCTGAGAATCTTTTTGATTCTTACAAAGAAAGCATAACCTTGGAACTAAGCAGATATTTTCACAGTGAATACATTCTTTTTAACAAATCTGATGTGTTCTTTAAAGATGATGTTTTGCATATTGTTATGGAAAAAGGTTTTTTTAGCGAAAGAGTGGCAGATGATCTTAAAAATTATTTTTACCATCTCTTCCTGAACCGTTTTTTTATAGATGTTCCGGTTTTATGTGAGTATAAAGATAATAATTGCGGAAGATTTGACTCCTTAAAGGAACATGAACTTGATGTAAGGATCAGGGATATCATTAAAGGTTTGGAGGGAGAACCTTCCGGTGACGCATCAGATGAAGAAAAGGAAAAAACAGGTGAAACCACGGGGGATGATGGCAGTGAAGATAAACCGGAAAAAGATACGGATGAGATTTACGGTAAATCTGCCAAAAGTTTTGACGAAGATTTTACTCCCATAAAAGAGATCGATGAGACCAGTGACAAAGTCATCATATGCGGAATGATCAGAAAAGTTGATACCAGACCCATCAGGAACGAAAAGACTCTGGTGAAAATGGACATCACTGACTTTGAGGACACTATTTCCGCAACGCTTTTTTTGAAGAATGAAGACCTGGATACTTTTATTAAAAGGATCGAAAAAGGGATGTTCATAAAACTGTCAGGCAAGGCAGAATATAATAAGTTTGAACAGGAAGTGGTGATCTCAAGGATTTTTGCCATCAAAAGATCAACAGATACAAGACAGTTCCGCCATGATAATGCATTTGAAAAGAGAGTGGAATTAAACTGCCATACAAAAATGAGTGAGATGGACGGGGTGACATATGCAAAGGATATTTTAGCCCAGGCATACAGATGGGGACATAAAGCCATAGCCATCACAGATACTGCAGTTGTGCATGCTTTTCCTGAATGTGTTATTGCATTGCAAAAGCTTAAAGAAAAAAATCCTGACTGTGACTTACAGGTTATTTACGGAATGGATGCATATGTTGTGGACGATGAAAGATCTCCGGTTCACAACGACAAGGGTCAGTCCCTTGAAGGAAACTTTGTGGTATTTGATATTGAGACCACCGGGTTTTCAGCTGTATTTGATAAGATCATTGAGATAGGTGCGGTTAAGATCAAAGACGGGATCATTGTTGACAGATTTTCGGCTTTTATAAACCCTGAGGTTCCGATTCCCTACAAGATCGAAAAGCTCACTTCCATCAGTGATTCAATGGTTAAAGATGCTGAAACAATAGATAAAGTCCTGCCTGAGTTTCTTGATTTCATATCAGGTTGTGTCCTGGTGGCGCACAATGCAGACTTTGATACAGGCTTCATCAGGCAGAAAGCTGAAGAACAGGGAATCAAGACTGACCTTACATATATAGATACCGTGTCACTTGCCCAGTTCCTGGTTCCAGGTCTGTCTAAGTTTAATCTTGACGCCCTTGTTAAATATTTCCATGTCACCTTATCCCATCACCACAGAGCGGTAGATGATGCTGAAGCTACGGCTGAGATATTTTTGAAAATGCTGGGGAGACTTAAGGAAAGAGAAATTTTTACCCTTAAGGATCTGAAAGAATACGGCAAACTGAATCCTGAAACCGTAAAAAAACTTCATGCATATACCTGTACTCTTTTGGCTGCCACACAGGAAGGAAAGGATAATCTGTACAGACTTGTTTCTAAGTCGCATATAGATCATTTTTACCGGGTTCCCAAGATCCCGAAATCGCTGCTTGGCGAATACAGGGAAGGACTTCTGGTGGGCAGTTCCACGGCATCGGGAGAACTCTTTGAAAAGATAGTATCAGGAAAAAACTATGAGGACCTGTTAAAGGCAGCTTCTTTCTATGACTATCTTGAGATACAGCCGGTTGAAAACAATATGTTCCTGATCGATGACGAGGACAGTTATATTTCAAGCAAGGAAGATCTGCAGGAAATAAATAAAAAAATAGTCTCTCTGGGTGATGCTTTAGGCAAGCCTGTTGCCGCCACGGGAGACGTCAGGTTTTTAAATCCCGAGGATGCAATTTACCGTTCCATAATACAGTTTGATAAGGACAATAAGAAATCAAATAAGTCGACCGGAAATGAAAAGCGTATTAGCGAAAGATATAAACAGCCTCCCTTGTATTTCAGGACCACGGAAGAGATGCTGGAGTCTTTTTCATACCTCGGTGATGAGAAGGCTTTTGAAACGGTGGTACGAAATCCGAACATGATAAGACTTATGTGTGAGGACGTTAAACCTCTGCGCCCCGACAAGTGTCCGCCGGTGATCGAAAACTCCGATGTGACATTAAAGGAGATATGCTATAAGAAGGCCCATGACATGTACGGGGAAGAACTTCCTGTCCGGGTGTCAGAGAGGCTGGAGCGTGAGCTTGATTCCATTATCAGCAACGGGTATTCCGTTATGTATATCATAGCCCAAAAACTGGTGAGTAAGTCCAATGAAGACGGTTATCTTGTTGGTTCAAGAGGCTCCGTTGGTTCTTCCCTGGCGGCGACCATGGCCGGCATTTCTGAGGTTAACCCTTTAAGTCCCCATTATCTTTGCCCTGAGTGTCATTATTCGGACTTTGAATCTGAGGATGTGAAAGCGTTTGCCGGCGGTGCAGGTTGTGATATGCCTGATAAGAAGTGCCCGAAATGCGGGGCTGATATGCGAAAAAGAGGATTTGACATTCCTTTTGAGACCTTTTTGGGCTTTAAAGGAAATAAAGAGCCGGATATAGATCTGAATTTCTCAAACGAGTACCAGAGTAAAGCCCATGCCTATACAGAGATCATATTCGGCAAGGGACAGACCTTTAAAGCGGGAACCATTTCCACGGTGGCAGAAAAACTTGCCAACACCATGGTGTGGAAATATTTTAAGACCATATCTGAAGAAGAAGGGACACAGTTTAAGACCAGGCGTTCCGAGATAGAAAGAATAGCTGCAGGCTGTACTGATGTGAAGAGGACAACGGGGCAGCATCCGGGAGGTATCGTAGTCCTTCCCATCGGAGAGGAGATACACACCTTTTGTCCGGTGCAGCATCCCGCAAATGATACAAAGAGCGGAATAATAACCACTCATTTTGATTATCACAGTATAGATCATAACCTTTTAAAGCTTGATATATTAGGACATCTTGATCCTACGATGATAAGAAAGCTGCAGGATCTGACAGGCCTTGATCCCCTGGAGATCCCTCTTGATAACAAGGAGGTTATGTCTCTTTTTAAAGATACATCTGCGCTTGGGATAAAGCCGGAAGACATAGGTGGTACACCTCTCGGGGCTTTAGGAGTACCGGAGTTCGGAACTGACTTTGCCATGGAGATGGTGCGGGAAGCAAAACCCACCAAGTTTTCCGATCTTGTCAGGATCTCAGGACTTTCTCACGGCACCAATGTATGGGTAGGAAATACCCAGGAGCTCCTTAGAGAAGGAAAAGCCACTATATCCACTGCCATCTGTACCAGGGATGATATCATGGTCTACCTTATCGGTATGGGCCTTGATAAAGAACTTTCCTTTAACATTATGGAAAGCGTAAGAAAAGGAAAAGGCCTTAAAGCAGAATGGGAAGATGAGATGAAGAAGGCAGGTGTGCCCGATTGGTATATATGGTCCTGCAACAAGATTGAGTATATGTTTCCGAAAGCCCATGCCGTTGCTTATGTTATGATGGCATGGCGTATAGCGTACTTTAAGATATTTTATCCCCTTGAGTACTATTGTGCCTATTTCAGTATCAGGGAAAAAGCTTTTGATTATGAAAAGATGGCATTGGGAAAAGACAGATTAAAGTATTTCATGGATGATTACAGGAAAAGGGAAGCTACAAAAGACCTGACAGATCCGGAGCAAAACGAACTTAAAGATATGAGGATCGCGGAAGAGATGTATGCAAGGGGCTTTGAATTTGTTCCTGTCGATATTTATAAAGCAAAAGCTAAAGAGTTTCAGATAATTGACGGAAAGATCATGCCCTCGTTTAAAGTGATCGATAAAGTAGGAGAGGTTGCGGGAGAAAATATCGAAAGAGCGGCAAAGAAAGGACCATTCCTTTCAAAAGAAGATCTTATGAGGAGAGCGAAAATCGGAGCGGTTGTTATAGAGAAACTGGAAGAGATTCATGCGATTGATGATCTGAGTGAAAGCGATCAGATTTCTTTTTTTGATAATAAATGATTTTTTTTCACTGCCATGCAGTTTTTTGACTGCATGGCGTTTTTTCTTTTGCAGAAAATGACAGAGTTTGATGTTTTGGTAAGTAGTCTGACGTATATACTTTTACTTGATTTTTACGGGGGGGGATACAATGAAAAAGACACGATTGATTATATGCATAAAAGGAGTACGAGTATGAGAAAGCATGGTAAAAAGATAGCCGGTCTGGTGGCGGCAGGAGTGATAGGAGTAGGAATTGTTTTTGCAGAAGCTGCAGCAATGCCTGCGACAGAAGTGAGAGCAGATGAGATAAGTTTGCAGAGTACAGATAAGATGCACCCAACTTTGCTTGCGTACAACAAGCGATATAAATTTGATATCGGATACGATGATAGATACTATTGTTTTTTTAATACAGATTCTTCATCGACACCTTATGTGTTTGAATTCTGGAATGAAAAAGATAGCGGAGTAAATCCAGCTATTTTTACGGTGGATGAAATGGATGTGGATACAGATAACAAACAAAATGTAGTGTTTGCGGAAGTTGGAAGAAACAACAACTACAGAACAACAGTTAACAATTTGAAGCCTAATTGTAAGTATATGTTAGAAATAGATGCATGGGGTTATGGGTCTAAAATTGTTGACGTAAAAATCTCCCACACCAACACAGTAAATATAAAAGGAGTAAAACTTAATAGAACAACAGCCAACATGACAAAGGGAAGCAGCCTGAAGCTTACGGCAACAGTAAGTCCCTCCAATGCGTCCAATAAGAGCGTTACCTGGACCAGCAGTAACAAGAGCGTTGCCACGGTGGATGCAAAAGGGAACGTAAAAGCCGTAAATCCGGGAACTGCTACCATAACTGTAAAGACCAATGACGGTGGAAAGACAGCAACCTGTAAGATCACTGTACCTAATGTATGGAAAAGACTTTGGGGACAGGGACGATACGATACCATGAAAGTGATCGTAAATGAAGGGTTTAAAGGAACCGGAGGCACTGTGATAGTCGCCACCGGATCCAATTTCAAAGACGCTCTTGCAGCATCGGGATTGGCAGGTTTGGAGAATGCTCCGGTGGTGCTCACTGACGGAAATACACTTTCAGGCCAGGCAAAGGATGTGCTTAATAGAATAAAGCCAAAGAAGATATATATTGCGGGCGGACCTGCAGCCGTATCTGATAAGGTTGTGTCTGCGATAAAAAGCGTAACGGGTGTAAATCCTCAAAGAACATACGGACAAAACAGTACCGAGACCAGTGCCAAACTCGCTCTTGCAGGAAAAGGTAAATGGAAGGACGCGACAGCGATAATAGCGACAAACAAGAGCTTCAAAGATGCCCTTTCAGTTGCTCCGATAGCATATGTGAAGAAGTATCCGGTACTTCTTGCGGATAACGGAAAGTCTCTGAGCAAGCCCGTACTTAATGCTCTTAAATCACTGGGAGTAAAGAATGTGATCATAGTCGGTGGAAAAGCGGCTGTGACAACAAATGTGGAGAAGCAGATAAAGTCAGCGGGTATAAAGGTAAAGACAAGACTCTGGGGTAATAATGCGGTAGAAACAAGCAAAAAAATCGCAGAATGGGGAATAAAGAACGGAATGAGTGCAAACAAGATGGGCGTAGCCACCAGTCAGAACTTCCCTGATGCCCTTGCAGGCGCGGCATTTTGCGGAAAGAATAAGTCAGTTCTGGTGCTTGCAGATGACAATGCAAACCTTAACGCCACCTTTCCAAAGGTATACAAGACCAAGGTAAATCAAGGCTATGTCTTCGGAGGAGAAATGGCTGTAGGAAAGAAGACTATGACCACATTGGAAAACAGCGTGAAAATATAAATAATTTGTCCGACAATATATGTTTCTGACATTAGGAAAACATCGTATAAGAGTATATCTTATACGGTGTTTTTAATAGTGTGTAAATATTGATAAAATACAATAAAACATATAATATAATCATATGTAAAATGTAGTAATAACAGGGTATAAAATATGAACAAAAGGAGGACGTAATGAGAAAAAGAGTAACGTATGTGTTGGCAGCTATTTGTGTTATTTTTTCTTTTTGTGTAACTGCAATTACTTTTTTCCCTATAACGGAGGAGAAAATATTTGCCGGACAGGATTCAGACGTGATCAGTCTCAGCGGAAACAGAACCGGTTCTTTTGACGAATATGAAAACATGGAAAAGGCGTCGGCAAAAGGTGAAATATATCCAAGTTCTACAAAGAATTCTTTTTACTATATAACTCAGATCGGAAGCGGCTATGATAGTAAATACGCTATATGGGAATATAATATTACTGAAAAAAGAAGTATAAAAAAAGCTGAAACAATTCAGATCAAAAACGGAATAGATTTTTTCTATCGTGATGATAAGTTTTATTATGTCGAGAGAATGTATGCATATTATTCCGAAGGTGCAAATTGTACGGTTTATTCCGTAAATATGAATTCCGGTAAGACAACCGAGTTGTTTAGTTCGTTTATTGAAAAATCAGGGAGTTTTTCTGTTGCCGTAGATAACAGGGAAAGAGTATATCTTGCAACTGCAGATTCAAAAATTTTAGTTTTTGATAAAAATGGCAATAAACTTGCAGAAGGTAAAGATGAAAATCGAATAGATAAAATTATTGCGATTGATGATAATAACGGAAATATTTATTATGAGGGAACATGTATATGGAAGTATTGGGGATATGATCATAACATGTCAGCTTTGAAGGTGGCAAAATTAAACGGTAATAAGATCACATATACTCCGGACAATAAATATATCACTTATCTTTATCAACAAGGTTGGTATACCCACTATGGTTGCGCTGAGCTGATAGGTGGAAAATATTTAGCTGATCTTAGTACGTTTTCAGATAACCGGTTATTTCTTTTAAAGTCAGAAAATATATCACCTTTAAATGTTAAAGAAGGAAGTACATCAATATCATTAATAGATAGCGGTGTTTCAGTTTCTGCTGTCAATTTAGATAGTGATGCCGTTATCATGGGTTTGCAAACGTCAAATTCAAAGTACGATAATAATTATGATATTACAAGCGTTGGTTCAAGATGTACTTATTTGGGTAAAAACGGTCAAAACCTGTTATTTGTTAAATCTGATGAGCGTGAAATTTCAATATGGGACATTGACAGTAGGAAAAAAATCGGAACCATATCCACAAAATATCCGGTATATAAACCTATGATCATCAACGATAAATTGGTTGTTATTGAAAAAGATAATGATAAAAAATATTACCTGGAATCTCTTTCTACACAGATGCCGACATCAATTAGTTTGACCGGTCCTTCTTCTTGTAAAGTTGGAGAGGTGTTAGAATATAATGCGATCATGAACACTGATATTAAGAAGGAGGTAACATATTCTTCTTCTGATCCTGAGGTGTTGTCTGTCGATGAAAACGGTAACGCCAGTGCATGGTCTGCCGGAACGGCGACTGTTACGGCAAAGAGCGTTGATGGCAAATTAAAAGCGACAAAGATTGTCAAGGTGACAGCTAAAAATAAGCTTTATGACGTCAATATTGTTCAACCCGGCGGATGGGTATCAGACAATAAAAATGATAATGATTACAGAACATGGAGCGGGCCGGTATATTCATATTTAACAGAAATAAACAGCACGAAACTTATGCGGGTTGAGGGGAAAAGTGACGGAACTGTTTTAGTGGAATATATGGACAGAAAGGGGAAAGTTACATCCACTAAGACCATTAAAAAAGAACTTCAGGAGTTTAAAGGATTTTATGCCGGAGCAGGTGCATATTATGTGGTTTTCGGAACAAATAACACCGATGAAAGTGATAATAGGGAAGTGCTTCGTGTAGTAAAATACAACACTTCATGGGAAAGAATCGGAGCCTGCGGAATAAAAGCTATTAATACGACTGTGCCGGTGGATGCAGGTTCCTTAAGGATGGCAGAAAATAGCGGGATTCTTTATATTCATACATGTCATGAAATGTATAAAAGTAATGACGGATACAATCATCAGGCAAACATGACCTTTGAGATTGATGAAAAAACAATGAAGATTAAAGATTCTTATTCGGATGTTATGAATTTGTCTTATGGTTATGTTTCGCATTCCTTTAATCAATTTATTAAGGTTAATAACGGAAACATATATCGTGTAGATCATGGTGATGCAAATCCACGTGGCATAACTGTAACTGTTTATCCCCATAATGGCAAAATGACAGATGTTGATTACGCAACAGTAGTGGATTTTGATGGGGATTACAACAATTATTTTAATTATACAGGTGCTTCGGTGGGTGGTTTTGAATTATCAGATAAATATTTGTTAATTGCATACAATAAAGACATTGATATAAACAGCAGAAATATCAGAAATATTTTTGTTACATCTTTTAACGATGAGTCCGCAGAAATAAAAGATCATCAAATAACAAACCATAAAACAAATAGTGAATGGACTTGCAATACACCTCAGTTGGTGAAGCTTAATGACGGTCATTTTTACCTGATATGGATTGAAAGAAACATAAAAACCGATGACTCCAGATGCGGATATGCCAGGATAAATCAGGATGGAAAAAAGGTTGGTTCTCATTATTATATCAACTGGGAATTATCTGACTGCCAGCCGATATTATTGAGTGACGGTACTGTGTCATGGTATGTGACCGATGGAAAGAAGTGCACTTTATATAATGTTGATCCGTATGTGATATACACAAATAAAGTAACCATTAGTAAAACAAATGTTGAGTTGAAAAAAGGAAATACTATTAAACTTACTGCAAAAACAGAGCCGGAGAAAGCAAATAAAAAAACCGTAACATGGAGCAGCAGCAACCCAAGTGTCGCGACTGTTGATCAAAACGGAAACGTGAAAGCAATAAATCCCGGAACTGCAACCATAACAGTTAAAACAAATGACAGTGGTATATCAGCAACCTGTAAGATCAACGTACCTAATGTATGGAAGAGACTCTGGGGACAGGGCCGCTACGATACCATGAAAGCGATCGTTAATGAAGGGTTCAAAGGAACAGGCGGTACGGTAATAGTTGCCACCGGGTCCAATTTCAAAGACGCTCTTGCAGCATCGGGATTAGCAGGTCTGGAGAATGCTCCTGTGGTGCTTACTGACGGGAATGCACTTTCAGGGCAGGCAAAAGAGGTACTAAACAGGATAAAGCCGAAAAAAATATATGTTGCAGGCGGACCTGCGGCTGTTTCTGATAAGGTTGTTTCTGCAATAAAGAGCACAACGAAAATTGCTCCTCAAAGATTATACGGTCAGAACAGTACCGAAACCAGTGCGAAGCTTGCCCTTGCGGGGAAAGGGAAATGGAAGGATGCTACTGCTATAATAGCAACAAACAAGAGCTTTAAAGATGCTTTGTCTGTTGCACCGATCGCATATGTGAAGAAATATCCGATATTGCTTGCGGATAACGGAACGTCTCTGAGTAAGCCGGTACTTAACGCCCTTAAATCACTTGGTGTAAAGAATGTGATCATAGTCGGCGGAAAGGCGGCGGTGACAGCTAATGTTGAAAAGCAGATAACGTCAGCAGGAATAAAAATAAAGACCAGATTGTGGGGTAGCAATGCCGTAGAGACCAGCAAGAAAATCGCAGAGTGGGGGATAAATAACGGTATGAGTGCAAACAATATGGGAGTTGCCACAAGCCAGAATTTTCCGGACGCTCTTGCGGGAGCGGCAATGTGCGGTAAAAACGGATCCGTCCTTGTGCTTGCAGATGATAAAGCGGGTCTGAATGCCACATTCCCTAAAGCCTACAAAACCAAGATAAACCAGGGCTATGTCTTCGGAGGAGAATTCGCGGTAGGGAAAAAGACTTTGACAACTTTGGAGAACAGCGCTAGACAATAATTATTATGAAACTATTAAAATTTTTTGGATCCGGTTTTTCAAAAGAAACACCACGTTACAGGTTTTTTATAATATTCAGCATTCTGTGGTTTTTGATCGCAGGTGCTTCTTTTGCGTTGTTTATTGCCAATGATAAAACGTTTATTTGGAATATTGACGGTTGGGAACAGCATTATAAAGCATTGGCATATTATGGGAATTATCTTCGTGAAATCGGCAAAAATATTGTGAAAGATCATCAACTCGTTATACCACAGTATGATTTTAATATAAGTGAAGGTGCAGATATACTGCACGTTCTGAATTACTATGTTATGGGTGACCCGTTAGCTCTGTCATCTGCATTTGTGCCGGAAAAGTATACACATATTTTGTATTCGGTTTTAAATGTTCTTCGTATGTATTTTGCAGGTATTTCTTTTTGCGTAATGTCATTCGGCCTGGGCAAGAGAAACAGGTACAGTATTTTTGCAGGAGCAATCACATACAGTTTTTGTATGTGGGCATTATGTAATGCTGCAAGACATCCGTATTTTCTTAATCCTATGATATATATGCCGCTAATTATTTTAGGGATTGAAAAAGCGCTTCGCAAGGAACGACCATATTTGCTGGTTATAATTATGTCTGTGACTGCGATAAGTAATTTTTATTTTTTCCAAATGATCATTATCATGAGTGCTATATATACTTTGGTAAAATGTATATGTCTTAATGGTAAAAACATTAAAAGTATCATTTTGAACGTATTGAAAGTTGCCGGCATGATCGCCATTGGTATTGGTATTGCAGGGTTTATATTACTTCCTATTATGGGTGCGTTTATGAATGATAACCGTGGAGCAATGCAACACGTTTTTAATCTTTTTTACCCATCGTCTTATTATTACAGTCTTCCGGGAATCGTGCTTTCTACAGGGTCTTGCAGATGGTTATTGATTGGTATGACCCCTGCGGCGTTTCTGTCATGCATCCTGCTGTTTAAAGGGCGAAAAAAAAATACTTTTATAAAAATCCTTTTTATCATTTGCTGTCTGATAATGATATTTCCGATCGGGGGACGGATTTTTAATGGATTGACGTACGAGACAAATCGATGGTGCTGGGTATTTCTCCTTTTGTGTTCTTATATACTTGTTATTAAGTGGGAGAATCTTATCAGTCTGAAGACTTCAGAAAAGATTATATTATTTATAGGTGGTACGGGATTCTTTTTGATTGGTTTATTGTTTGATAAATCAAATAATAATTCTCTTTTCACAGCCCTTATTGTTTTGTTTATAGTTCTTTTTGTCATATGTGAAGGGAACGTGTTTTCAAAAACAGTAAAGCAGGTCCTTGTCTGTGTTTGCACTATAGGAAGTGTTGTTTTAACAGCTTTTTGGTATTATTCACCTAATGGTGATGACATTGTGTCAAACATGATGGATAATAAAAAAATTTCCATGAATGATTATAAAGATGTGACAAAAGTCTTAAATGAAAATGTTTCAAATAACATTCGAAGATATTCCGGGAGAGATATTTCAATTAATTCAGGAATGGTGCAAGGTGTTTCATCCACAGATTATTACTGGACATTGTCTAATCCCAATGTTGCAAAATTCAGGGGTGAAATGGAGTTGAACAATACGCTTTCATATTATTATGAGGGATATGATGACAGAACAGCAATGTTGTCTTTATCGGCTGTTGATTATTACGTAGAGCCGGAAAAAGAGTTTGGTGGAATTCCATATGGATTTGAAAAAAAAGTTTCAACCGTCATTAATGAAAATACAAATTACGTCGTTAATATTTATGAGAATAGCCTGTCTCTGCCTTTAGCTTATTGCTATGACAGTTATATAAATGAAAACCAGTGGAATGATATGGATGCTCTGGATAAACAACAGGCTCAGCTTACAGGGGTTTACCTTAGAGAAAAAAATAGCACGGATAATCTTAATAATTACATAGAAAAAAAATCTTACCATGAAATACCGTTCACTGTAATAACCGGAGATGAAGTGACATATAATGAGGGGTGTTTCATTACAACTAAAGATAATGCAACAGCCAAAATCATCTTTCAGGGGAAGGTGAACTCTGAAACATACCTGGAATTAAAAGGGCTAAAAGTAACGCCTGTAAAAAGCCATGACTTGTATTTCGGAAACAATGATGTAGATCCGGAGGAACTATATAGCAGTATAGATTGGGATTATTTAAGTGCCAACGAACAGTGGAAAATAAAAAAAGAAAAAAAATATTGGGATCCTGCTGAAAACAGCTCGTTTGAAATAAAAATCAATACGGTAGATAATGAAAAAAAATTTTATTATCTGACAGAATATGCTCAGTTTTATGAAGGCACAAATGATTTTATGATCAATATGGGCTATAATGAAAACCCATTGGAGTATATGGAGATAACATTCCCGTCAAAGGGTATTTATTCGTTAACTGATTTAAAAGTTCATACGGTTACATTTGAAGATTTCAAAGACGATATTCAGGTTTTAAAAGAAAAAGTACCGGATAAAATTGAGTATGGTACAGACAAATTAAATATAGATATTGCTTTGGATAAAGATGTTCTAATGTGTGTAGCCATACCTTATCATGAAGGGTGGAAAGTTAATGTGGACGGAATTACGGAAAAAATTTATCAGGCTAATGATAGATATATGGGCATTAAACTTTCAAAGGGGGATCATAATGTTGAATTAGTATATATCAGACCGTTGCAAAAAGAGGGATTTATATTAACGATTGTGGGTGTTGCAATATTTGCAATTATTATAATCGCCGGAGAAATAAAATATAAAAGAAAAAAAACATTTGATTGGCAAAAGAGAAAGAATTAAAAAAAATCAATTTAAAAGAGAAAATGCACTTGCATTTTCTTTTTTTTATGTGTATAGTATTCAAGTACGTTAATTACGGCTTGTTGGTCAAGTGGTTAAGACGCCGCCCTCTCACGGCGGAAACAGGGGTTCGACTCCCCTACAAGCTATTGCAACTGGAGATTTATGAAAAGAGTGGGCCGGAAGGTCCACTCTTTTTGGTGGTAATGACAAAGGAAGTGGTTGTTTGAAAAAAAAGGAAGAGATAGAAAGAATTACGACAGATCTTATAGAAGGCATAATAAATGACAAAGGTTTTGAACTGGTTGATGTGGACTTTGTAAAAGAGGGTTCGGATCATTATCTGAGGGTATACATTGATAAACCCGGCGGGATAACAATCAATGACTGCGAGGAAGTCAGCAGGGAATTCAACGTGATACTCGATGAGAAGAATTATATTGATGAACAATACATTTTTGAAGTCAGCTCTCCCGGGCTTACAAGACCTTTAAAAAAGACAAAGGATTTTGAAAGAAGTATCGGTAAGAGAGTTGAATTTAAGCTTTTTGAAAAAGAAGACGGATGCGACGTTTTTGAAGCAGTACTGGATTCTTACACCGAAAAGGAAATAACCGTTGAAACGGATGATCATATAAAGAAAACTTTTGACAAAAAGAAATTAGCATATATAAGACTTGCATATGTGGAGGAGGAAAAATGAATAAAGATCTTATCAGCGCGGTAGAAGCGCTTGAGATTGAAGCGGGAATAAGCAAAGAAACAATGTTTGACACCATAGAAAAGGCGCTCAGGGAAGAGTACAAAGCCCAGTACGGAAATTCCAAAGAGGAATCCCAGGACTGCAGGGTTGTTGTTGACAGAGAAACAGGGGATTTTCATTTATTTGCTGACAGAACAGTTGTGGATGATGCCGAATTAGACATTGAACATGATTACAATGATAAAGATATAAAACTGTCAAGTGCTAAAAAGATAAAAGAAGATGCCAAGCCCGGTGATGTTATCGAAGTGGAATTTAAAACGGACGAGTTTACAAGGACCGCTTCAAAGGCCGCAAAAAACGCCATAGTTCAAAAAATCAGAGAAGAACAAAAGGAAGCGTTATATAAAGAGTACAAAGACAAAGAAGGAAATATCATAACAGGTATTGTCCAGAGGATAGATGATAAGGGTAATATACTTCTTGATATAGGTAAGACACAGACCGACCTCAGGGTAGATGAACAGGTCCCGGGTGAAAGATATGAGCGCGGTGACAGGATTAGGGTTGTTGTCTCCGAGGTTGTTACGAGAGAAAAAAGAGGAACCATAATACGTGTATCAAGAACTTCCCCTTTACTTGTCAAACGACTATTTGAAGAAGGGGTTACGGAGATTCAGAGCGGGCTGGTGGAGATAAAGGCAATAGCAAGGGAAGCCGGTTCCAGAACAAAGATGGCGGTTGTATCCAATGATCCGAGTGTGGATCCCGTAGGCGCATGTGTTGGACGAAACGGCGAGCGCGTAAAGACCATAGTAAATGAGCTGGGGAATGAGCAGATAGACATTATCACATGGGATGAAAATCCTGCGCAGCTTATAGTAAACGCATTAAGTCCTGCAAAAGTAGTATCTATCATCGCTGATGAGGATGAGAAAAAAGCACAGCTTGTGGTATCGGACAAGCAGTTGTCTCTTGCGATAGGTAAAGCCGGGCAAAATGTCAGGCTTGCCGCTAAGCTTACAGGATATGGTATCGATATCAAGAGTGAGTCCCAGGCAGAAGACTTTACAGAGATGGCGGATGACGATCAGTATACCGAACCGGATGAAGATGCAGATGAAACTGAGGATGTTCAGGAAGCTCAGGTAAGCGAAGAGATTATTGATAATGAGCCTGATGAAGAAGAGCCGGACGTACAGTCTGAAGAAGATACAGACGAAGAACAGGCCGGTAATCCGGAAGAAGACAAAGAGTTGGAAGATGAGTCAGAAGAAAGAAAAGATGAACAGTAAAAAATGCCATGAGCGTATGTGTATATGCTGTGGTCAAATGAAAGAAAAGGGAGAACTTTTAAGGATCGTGAAAACAAAAGACGGTGACATCCTTATCGATAAGACAGGGAAGTTAAACGGCAGAGGCGCATATATGTGCAACGATGCAGAATGTATAAAAAAAGCTGAGTCGAAAAAAACACTGGAACGTTCCTTTAAATGTAAGATACCTGATGGTACATATGAGATGCTGAACAAGGAGTTTGCTGTTGAAACCTGACAGATTACGGTCAATGATCGGAATAGCACAAAAAGCAGGTAAGCTTGTAAGCGGAGAGTTCGCGGCAGAAGCCTCCGTCAGGAGCGGAGAGGCAAAACTGGTTATAGTCGCCGGTGATGCCTCAGGTAATACCAAAAAGCTTTTTAATAATAAATGTAAACACTATGGAGTACCTTTAATTGAGGTGCTGACGAAAGAGGAGTTGGGACATTCCATAGGTAAGGAATACAGGGCGGTAGCAGCCGTGCTTGATAAAGGAATCGCAGATGCGATCTTGAAAATTTGAAAAGAAAGGAAAAGAGTATATGAGGATTCATGAATTAGCAAAAGAACTAAATATTTCTTCCGCTGAGATAATTCAAATGCTTAATACTGCTGAAAAGACCTACAGACCCGTAAACGGTCTCAGTGAAGAAGAAGAAAAAAGAGTAAGAGCAAATTTTTCAGGGGATAAAAAATCTGAGGAACCCGCAAAGGAGAAAAAAGAAGCAGACGTTAAGCCTGAAGAAACTAAAAAACATGTAAAAGAAGATAAAAAAGAGAAAGAAGGCAAAGTCTCTGAAAAAAAGAAAGAGGCGAAGACTGACGCTGCTCCCAAGGAAAAAAAGCATAAGATATCCCAGTTGTACTTTCCGCAAAACAGTGACAAAAATAAAAGGGAAGACAACAGAAAAGTCTTTAACAGACAGAAGCAGCCACATCGTGTTCAGCCTGTTGTGCAGACAACCGAAAGAACTGAAAAGAAAGAAGCACCCTTTAAAAAACAGGAGACCAGAGAATCACAGGTTCAGGTTAAAGAAAAGCAGAGATTTAAGCCGGCTGCAGAACCTGCTCCTGAAGGCGGTCAGTCTTTCGGTGATAAAAGAAACCGCAGAGGTGACAAAAAGAAGGAATACGAATCCAAAAAAGAGGAGAGAGAAAATCTTAATTACTCTGATCAAAAGCACGGTAAGCACGAAAAGCATAAAGACAAAAACAAGTCAAAAGATAAAGAAAAGGAAAACTTAAAGGCCGAACACCCGATAGAAAAACCAAAGAAAAAGGAAGAGGTTATTAAGCACCTGATACTTCCCGACTATCTGACCATAAAGCAACTGGCGGACATGCTTAAGAAACAGCCTAGTCAGCTTGTTAAGGATCTTTTTCTTAAAGGTCAGGTTGTTACCATTAATCAGGAGATCGAGTATGAAACGGCAGAAGAGATCGCTCTTGAATATGACTGCCTTTGCGACAGGGAAGAAAAGGTCGATGTTATCGCTGAACTTCTGAAAGAGGAAGAAGAAGATGAAAGCAAGATGACAGAACGTCCGCCGGTCGTTGCCGTAATGGGACATGTAGACCATGGTAAAACATCTCTTCTTGATGCCATAAGAGAAACAAATGTTACAGATAAAGAGTCCGGAGGTATCACACAGAAGATAGGTGCGTATCAGGTCAAGACCGCAAGCGGAAGGCCTATTACATTTCTTGATACACCGGGTCATGAGGCCTTTACATCAATGCGTATGAGAGGTGCCCAGTCAACTGATATCGCTATACTGGTAGTTGCGGCAGATGACGGCGTTATGCCTCAGACAGTAGAGGCTATCAACCATGCAAAATCAGCAGGTGTTGAGATCATTGTTGCCGTCAACAAGATTGATAAGCCTACGGCAAATGTAGAAAAGGTAAAACAGGAGTTGATGGAGCATGAACTTGTTCCTGAAGAGTGGGGCGGAACTACTGTGTTTTGTCCTGTATCAGCTCATACCGGAGAAGGTATCGAGGATCTTCTTGAGATGATCATGCTTACTGCAGATGTTCTTGAACTTAAGGCTAACAAAAAGAGAATGGCAAGAGGTATCGTTATCGAGGCAGAGCTTGATAAAGGCCGCGGTGTTGTGGCTACTGCCCTTATCCAGAAAGGTACCCTTCATGTGGGTGACAGCATTGCTGCAGGATCATCCTTCGGTAAGATCCGTGCGATGTTAAATGATCATCAGAAAAGGATCAAGGAAGCCGGGCCTTCCACTCCGGTTGAGATACTTGGTCTTAACGAGGTGCCGAATGCAGGAGAAATCCTTATGGCGTTCGGTAATGAAAAAGAGGCAAGAAGCTTTGCGGGCACTTTTGTTTCAGAAGAAAAGAAAAAGATGGTGGATAAGAGCAGAAACAGAATGTCTCTTGATGATCTTTTTGACCAGATCAAAGCAGGAACCCTCAAAGAGTTAAAGATAATCGTTAAGGCGGATGTACAGGGTTCTGTAGAGGCAATAAAACAGAGTCTTGAGAAGCTTTCTAATGACGAAGTGGTGGTAAAGATCATTCACGGAGGTGTCGGTAACATCAATGAGTCTGATGTTATCCTTGCTTCTGCGTCTAATGCCATCATCCTCGGATTTAATGTTAAACCTGATAATCAGGCAAAGGATACCGCTGATACTGAAGACGTGGATATCAGATTATACAATGTTATCTATGATGCCATTGATGATGTTGAGGCGGCTCTTAAGGGAATGCTTGAGCCGATCTATGAGGAAAGAGTGATCGGACATGCTGAGATCAAGATGATCTTTAAGGCATCAGGTGTGGGAAATATCGCAGGTGCCATTGTTACCGATGGAAGGATCACTGCAAAATCGACTGTTAAAATTACCCGCGACGGTGAGGAAATCTTCTCCGGTCCTATCGCATCTTTGAAGCATTTTAAGGATGAAGTCAGAGAGGTTAAAGGCGGGACCGAGTGCGGTCTTGTGTTTGAAGGCTTTAACGACATCGCAGAAGGCGATATCGTTGAGGCATCCGAGATGTTTGAAATACCAAGGAATTGATCACGGGAGAATGATATGCGTAAAAACAGCATAAAAAATGTACGCATCAACAATGAAGTACATAGAGAGCTTAGTAATATAATACGGACAGAGATCAAGGATCCGAGAGTGTCTGAGATGACCAGCGTGACAGACGTATATGTGGCTCCTGATCTTAAAACCTGTAAGGCATATATAAGCGTCCTTGGTGACGAAGATCAGTTACGGGAAACCATCGAAGGGCTTCAAAGTGCCGTGGGCTTTATAAGAAAAAAGCTGGCGGAGAACGTTAATCTGAGAAATACCCCGGAGATAACCTTTGTTGCCGATGATTCAATAGCGTATGGTGTAAAGATGTCTAAGATGATCGATGATGCAATGAAGGATAAGGAGCAGTTAAATGAATCTGAAAGCGATTCTTGAAAACGTTAAAACTGTGGGTATAACCGGTCATGTAAGACCTGACGGAGACTGTACTGGATCTACACTTGCACTTTTTAACTACATAAAGACGAATTTTAAAAATGTTGAGCCCGTTCTTTTTCTTGAATACACAGACCCGGCTTTTGATTATCTGAATGGTATAAACGAGATAAAACATGAGCCGGTCAAGGGAGCGGAATTTGATGTATTTTTTGTACTTGACTGTGCGACTATAGACAGGATCAAGCCCTTTGCTGAAATGTATGAAACATCAAAGAAAAAAGTCTGTATTGACCACCATGTGAGCAATGCAGGTTCCTTTGCTGATGTTAATGAGATACAGCCTGAAGCCAGTTCAACGTGTGAAGTGTTATACGGACTGCTTGAGGAAGACAAGATCACAAAAGATGTTGCCGAGTGTCTTTATACCGGGATTATCCATGATACCGGCGTTTTTAAGTATGAATGCACATCTGATAAGACTTTAAGTATTGCCGGTAAGCTAATTAATTATGGCTTTGATTTTACATCTATCATCGATAATTCATTTTATGCCCGTTCTTTTGAGGCTTCAAAAGCGTTGGGTATTGCATTGTCAAAAAGTGTCATGTTTGATGAGGGATTTGGTATTTATTCAATACTTACGCCGGAGGATGTGGAGTCTGTAAAGGCCAAGCCTTCAGATCTCGGTGGTATTGTTGAGCAGCTGAGGCTCACCAGCGGTGTAGAGATAGCGGTATTCATATATCCGGGAGACGGGGCAAAGAAGGTGAGTCTGAGATCAAAGAAAATGATCGATGTAAGCAGACTGGCCGAGTCATACGGTGGCGGTGGTCACGTAAGAGCAGCCGGCTTTTCATCATTTAAAGGATATGATGAGATACTTGAATCCGTTTTTAAATACGTTAAAGATGAAAAGGAAAAGGCTGATGTATAACGGAATCCTGCCCGTATACAAAGAAAAAGGGTATACATCTTTTGATGTAGTTGCGTGCTTAAGGAAGATACTTGATCAAAAAAAGATAGGTCATACCGGGACTCTTGACCCTGACGCCTGCGGGGTACTTCCCGTTTGTCTGGGTAACGCTACTAAGATCGTGCAAAACCTGACTGATTCCGGCAAACAATACAGGGCGCAGATGCTTTTAGGTGTGAGAACGGACACACAGGATATAAGCGGTAATGTTATATCTGAAGCTCATCCGGAAAAAGATTCTGAAAAGATAAAAAATGCTCTTTTATCTTTTATCGGTGATTACGATCAAACGCCCCCTATGTATTCTGCGCTAAAGGTAAACGGGAAAAAACTGTGTGATCTAGCCAGACAGGGTATTGAGGTTGAAAGAAAGTCCAGGCATGTGCATATATATGATATTGTCATTCATGATATAAATAACGATGTCGTGGACTTTACTGTAGATTGTTCAAAAGGAACGTATATAAGGACACTTATTGATGACGCGGGCGGGAAGCTGGGATGCGGAGCATGTATGAAGGAACTTCTCAGAACCAAGTCCGGTGGTTTTGAACTTGATGATTGTTTCAGGCTTGAAGAGATAAAAAGTACCGTTGAAGAGTCCCGTATAGATGATATGATCATCAGTACAGACAGATTTTTTTCCGGATACCCGAAGCTTACGGTATCCGGAGAATATAATAAATTGCTGTATAACGGAAACAGTCTTTTTAGAAATATGTTTTCGGAAGAGCCTGATCAAAAAGCCGATATGTACAGAGTTTATGATTCTTTAGGAAGCTTTGTTGGTGTTTATACACACGATGAAGGAAAATTCAAACTGAGATATTTTTTCGGGAGAAATTGAATTGTTAGTTATTAAAGCCGATGAACTTGATAATTTTGATGCCGGAATTGGGACGTCTGTAACAATAGGTAAATTTGACGGTGTTCATCTTGGACACAGGAAACTTATAGATGAAACCGTAAGATATGCAAGGTATGCCGGTCTTTTGTCATGTGTGATAACGTTTAAAAACGCTGAAAACACCGGCGGAGACGGTATGCGTCTGCTCACCACGTTTGAAGAAAAATGCCATATCATGGAAAAGTCGGGTGTGGATGTTCTTGTGGTACTTGAGTTTACAGAGGTTTTAAAAAACATGAGCGCTGCAGATTTTATAGATTTCTTTTTAGGCGACATGCTTAATGCGTCTTCCGTTACCGTGGGAGATGACTTTTGTTTCGGTAAAGACCGGAAAGGAAGTGTAAAAGATCTCTCCGTTGCACAGATGGAATACGGGTATAATCTTACCGTTATGAAAAAGGAAGAAGCGGATGGTGACCAGATAAGTTCAACACGTATCAGGAATCTTATCAAAGAAGGAAATCTTAAAGAAGCAAACGATCTTTTGGGCTATGATTATCTTATAGAAGGGATCACCGAATCCGGAAAAAGGAAAGGAAGGGAAATAGGAGTACCTACCGTTAATCTTTACCCGTCTCCGGAAAAGCTGATCCCGCCATTCGGGGTATACGCATCAAAAGCTGTTTTAGAGGGTAAAGAGTATAATGCTGTCACTAATATAGGTGTCTGTCCAACCGTAATAGATAACAAAAAGATAAGCGTAGAGACACATCTTTTAAAGTTCACACCGGAAAAAGAAACTTACGGTGAGAAATTTTATGTTTATTTGCATGATCATATAAGGGAAGAGATTAAATTTGATTCAGTTAACAGATTGTATGATCAGATGCAAAAAGACATACAGGAAGCGGAAAAACTGCTTGCGAAGCCCTGATTTACATGTTATAATCATCAAATGTAATAACCGATGATTCAGTGGACGGATTCTCCAACCGCTGCTTGATCATCCGGATGTTTTTTATCAATTAGGAGGATTTTTAAAATGATTTCAACAGAAAAAAAGAAACAGATAATCAGCGAATACGGAAGAGATGCTAATGACACCGGCTCACCGGAGGTTCAGGTAGCACTTCTTACCGAAAGGATAAAAGAGCTTACAGAGCATCTTAAGGTCAACAAAAAAGACTATCATTCAACCAGAGGTCTTCTTAAGATGGTTGGTAAGAGAAGAGGCTTACTTGATTATCTCAAGAATAAGGATATCGAGGCTTATCGTACTCTGATCGGCAGACTCGGATTAAGAAAGTAATTTATTGTTTAGTATGCGGGGCATGATGAGAACCATCAATGCTCCTTTTTTTATAAAGAGAGGTTTAAAATGTCAGGACATTCAAAGTTTTCAAACATACGTGCTAAAAAGGAAAAAAATGATGCGGCAAGAGGCAAGATATTTACGCGTCTGGGAAAAGAGATCGTTGTCGCTGTAAAGGAAGGCGGTCCGGATCTGAACAACAACAGCAAATTGAAGCAGGTAGTCGCAAAGGCAAAATCATGTAATATGCCGGGAGACACCATCGAACGTGCCATAAAAAAAGCAGCATCCGGAAGTGAAGCTGATCTTGAGACGATTCTTTACGAAGGCTACGGTCCCAACGGTACTGCAATAATCGTAGAGGCTCTGACAGATAACAGGAACCGTGCTGCATCCAATATTAAGTTTTGTTTTACAAAAGGCAATGGAAATGTAGGTACGCCGGGTTGTGTATCATATATGTTCGACACTAAAGGACAGATTTTGATCGACAAAGAAAAATGTTCAATGGATGCTGATGACCTTATGATGCTTGTGCTTGACGCCGGTGCTGAGGATTTCAGCGAAGAGGATGGAATATATGAGATAATTACCGATCCTGATGCATTTGACGGAGTCTGCGAGGCACTGGGATCTAACGATATAACGCCGGAAAGCGCAGAAGTGACCAGGATTCCTCAAACCACAGTAAAGCTTACATCTGAAGAGGATATAAAGAATATGGAAAAGATCCTTGATATGCTTGATGAGGATGACGATGTGCAAAATGTCTTTCATAACTGGGAAGACGAAGAGTAAAGCATTTTGGAAATTGACGGATATTATGTTATTATCTAAAAAGGTATTTATTTGATTTAAAGGTGATCTTGTGATTGATGAAAATAAACTGAAAATGCTTACAAAGATTGCAAAATTTGAACACGAATCACGACGATCCGATCGTGAATTGGAGAGCATGAACAGGTTCAAATTTATTGTCATGGGAATCTTTTGGACTGTTATCACTACTACGGTTGCTTTTTTTGCGGCAGTACTGCTTGTGATCTTTGTAAACGGTACCTTTAATGAAAATATTACAAAATTTTTAAACGGTAATTTTGAAGCATTTACTTATCCTTTTGTTTGGATTCCATATGTGATATTTGAGGGATGCTTTATAGTTATTGCTTTTGCTTTTTATTATTATAAATATAATAAGATTGAAAGTAAGCTGGAGGAATATCTGCGTCGTAAGAGCACTTATAATGATTATTACAATCGGAGAAATCAATGACATTTTTATTAGAGTTAAGAGAGCGTTGGCTCCGTTTCTACGAAAAACACGAAAAATGGATATTGATGGCTGCAAAATTTGCGGCAGCATTGACGGCGCTTTTTCTTCTTACGAACGAAGTAGGATTTTTTGAGATATTAAAGAACCCTCTTATTATCATTCCTGCGGCCGTGTTATGCGCCCTGACTCCGGGCTTTGTTACTATCATAGTTCTAAGCGGATTTTTACTTGTACATCTTTTTGTTATGTCATTTCCTTTAGGAATGGTTGTTGTGATAGTTATAGGGATAATGTATCTGATCTTCTTCAGGTTTTGTCCTACGGCTGTTTATCTTTTTCTGATAACCGTTTTTTGTTTTTGTATTCATATACCATATCTGTTGCCTGTTGTTGTGGCGTTGATATGTCCTGTAAGTTTCATTTTTGCTTTTGATTTTGCAGTTATCATATACTTTATATTGCATACCATCGGGTCATATAGCGCCATGCTTACCCGTCAGGCAGTAACGGATACGGCACATTCCCTTTCTTTTATATCAGGAAGTATACTTGGTAACCGTGAAATGTTCGCCGTCCTGATAACATTTACGATAACATTTCTTCTGTCCAATATAATAAGGAGACTGCCGGCCAGATATGCCGGGTTTTATGCTATCATTACGGGTGTTATATGTCAGTTTATCCTTCTTGTGCTGACGGATATCTGGCTGAAAGCGGATCTGTCCCTTGGTGCCATCGTTGTGCAGACAGTTGTGGAGATCGCTCTTGCTATCATATGTAATTATCTGTTTTTCGGCGTTAACTATACAAAGACAGAACATTTTCAATTTGATGATGAAGAGTACTATTATTATGTGAAGGCTGTACCGAAACGTACGATCTCTGTATCTGATATAAAAGTTAAGCATATAAATGTAAAAAGCGTAAAAGGAAAGCCAGACACCAAAGAACCGGATGCTGAACCTGATACGGGAAATGAAGATATGTATTCCGATGATAAGGAGTAACAAAATTGTTTGATACGATAATTCAAAACTATTTATCCAAGCTTTATCTTCCCAACATAGCATGGAATGATATCATTGAGATAATTATTCTTGCTTTTGTTATATATAAGATCATGGCGTGGATTAAAAACACCAAAGCGTGGAGCCTCTTAAGAGGTATTGTTTTGATTGTCGTATTTTTGTTTGTTGCGTACATTTTGCAATTAAGGACCATATTATGGATATCCCAGCATGTTCTTGGTGCAGCGATTATAGCATTGGTTATATTGTTTCAGCCCGAACTTCGTCAGGCGCTTGAGAGACTTGGTAACAGACGATTGTTTTCAGGTGTAAAAAGCGGATCCGGAGGATATGAACGTTTCAGCAAAAAAACCGCAAATGAGATAGTGGATGCCGTTTGTGACATGAGCAAAGCAAAGACGGGTGCTCTTATCGTCATAGAGCAAAACATCAAACTGGATGATTATATCAAGACCGGGATCAATGTGGAGGCCATAGTGACAAGCCAGCTTCTTCTTAATATCTTTGAAAAAAACACGCCCCTTCATGACGGAGCGGTCATCGTAAGAGGAGACCGTGTGATGGCTGCTACGTGCTACCTGCCTCTTTCTTCCAATGAAAACTTAAGTAAAGAGCTCGGAACAAGACACCGCGCGGCACTGGGTCTGAGTGAAGAAAATGACAGTCTTGTGATCATTGTTTCCGAAGAAAGCGGAAATATTGCTATTACCTCAAATGGTCAGCTTGAAAGAAATCTTGACAGAAGCACTCTGATGACAAGGCTTGAGTTCATACGAACACACTCGCGAGGACTTAATCCGATTGCATACAGAAACACAAAAGTTACTGTAAAGGACACAGATGAGTAAAAGAATTTTTAACAATATATTTATAAAGATAATATCGGCGATCCTGGCAATTATCGCATGGCTTATTCTGGTAAATGTTTCCGATCCGACCACAAACATTACCATCAGCGGCGTGAACGTGAATTTTGAAAACGAAAGTGCTCTTGCTGAAAAAGGTTATACATATGAGGTTGTTGACGGAAGTAAGATAAGTGTAGATCTGTCAGGTCCGAAAAGTGAGATAACGACACTCAGGGCATCTGATATATCGGCTGTTGTTGACCTTGCTGAGATGTCAGAGTTTTCGGATTATGCCGATATTTCAGTGACCGTAAAAAAAGACGGCAAAGATCTGAAAAATATAAATGTTACACCTAAGACATCATCGGTTAAGCTAAATATCGGGAACAGGACGCAGACGGACTACAAGGTTGATGTTCAGGTGAAAGGTACGCTTGAAAGCGATGAGAAGCTTGCGGAACTTACTGCAAGTCCTTTTTCCGTGCGTATTGCCGGACCGTCAGAGGATATGAAAAAAATTACGGGCGTAAAGGCAGTTATCGATATACAGGATAAAACGGATGAGATATCCGAGGATGTCCCGCTTGAGATGACTGATAGTGAAGGAAAGGTTATTAAGGATGATCTTGTGCAGATGTCAAGACAGACAGTCCGGGTGACCGGCAAACTCATAACCTCAAAAAAAGTACCTATAGTATGTAAAACGCAGGGAAATCCTGAAAAAGGTTATGAAGTAAAAGATGTTGAACTCAGTTCAAAAGAAATTACTCTGAGCGGAAGTGAGACAATACTTGACGGCATCAATGAATTTGAGATACCGTCATCTGCATTGGATATAGAAGGGATTGCTTCAGATAAGACATACAGGATATGGTTGTCTGATTATGCACCTGATGGTGTAAATGTTGTGTCGGATAATTCGGTACAGGCAACGGTAAAGATCGTAAAGACCAAATAAAAAAATGTGTATGACAGGAGTCGAACCTGCGACCTTTCGCTCCGGAGGCGAACGCTCTGTCCACTGAGCTACATACACGGATGATACAAGCACGATGTTACATTAAATCAGGATTTTAATCAAGATGATAATTACCTGTACCGGGATGAAAGGAGCATCTTTTTGGAGATTAGGATAAACAGGTTTCTTAGCGACGCCGGTTTTTGCTCAAGAAGGGCTGCGGATGATCTTATTAAAGCCGGAAGAGTGACGATAAACGGTAAAACTGCCTGTCTCGGCGACAAAACTGACAGATCAGGTGATGTTTGCGTTGACGGTAAACCGGTCAAAATTAATAAAAAAGATATCCTTTTGGCCTTTCATAAGCCTGCGGGTATTGTCTGTACAATGACTGATAAGCAGGGAAGTAATAATCTTAAAGATTACCTGGGACTAAAAGAAAGAATATATCCGATAGGCAGACTGGATAAAGATTCAGAGGGACTGTTGCTCCTTACAAATAACGGAGATATCACTTACAGGATGCTTAAGGCTGACGGTCTGCACGAAAAAGAGTATATAGTGGAGACTGATAAGCCTGTTACAAAAAATCTCGTCCGACGGCTTTCCGGAGGGATTTTTTTAAAAGATTTGAATAAAAAAACAGCTAAATGTAAAGTGGTTCCCATTCATAAAAAAGACTGTGCAACAACAAATGTTTTTTCCATAACTTTAGTGCAGGGAATGAACCGGCAGATCAGAAGAATGTGTGAGTCCTGCGGATATAAGGTCAAAAAGTTAAAAAGAATACGTATAATGAATATACTTCTTGGAGATCTGCCGGCAGGTAAATACAGAGAACTTACAAGGCAGGAGTATGAAACACTTATAAAGGGGTTAAAACCGGAGGAGATAAATGGTGGACGACGCTAAAAGAATGCGCGAACTGATCGATATACTGGATCGTGCGGCAAAGGCCTATTATGTTGACGGCCGGGAGATAATGTCCAATTTTGAATATGACGCGTTATATGATGAATTGGAGGAATTGGAAAAAAAGACCGGCATACAGATGTCGGACAGCCCTACATTAAAAGTCGGATACGAGGTTGCCGGTGAAATTCCAAAAGAGCGTCATGCAAAGCCTATGCTTAGTCTCTCCAAGACAAAAAGTACAGATGAACTTAAAAGCTTTTTAGGCGAACACAAAGGACTCCTGTCCTGGAAAATGGACGGACTAACGGTTGTACTGACATATGAAGGCGGAAGTCTGGTAAAGGGTGTTACCCGGGGGAACGGTGAGACAGGGGAGATAATAACAGCCAATGCAAGAGTATTTAAAAATATCCCGCTTTCCATAAAATATAAGGGAACGCTTACCGTAAGAGGAGAAGCTGTTATCCTGTATTCGGATTTTAAAAAAGTTAACGAAGAGTTGCCTGAAACAGATGCGAAATATAAGAATCCCAGAAACTTGTGTTCCGGTTCCGTGCGTCAGTTAGACAGCAGGATAACAAAAGAACGTAATGTGAGATTTTTTGCATTCGGGCTTGTTGAAGCAGACGGTGTCGATTTTAAAAATTCCAGAGAGTATCAGTTTGAATGGCTTAAAAGCCAGGGGTTTGATGTAGTAGATCATTATGCGGTAAGCGCAGATGACATAGATACTGAAGTCAGAAAACTTGAAAAGATGATACCGGATAACGACATACCTACTGATGGTCTTGTGCTTTTATATGACGACGTTGAGTTCGGTGAGAGCCTCGGCAGTACGGTTAAGTTTCCCCGGAATGCAATCGCGTTTAAATGGAAAGACGAGACACAGGAAACTGTACTAAGAAGGATAGAATGGAGCGCGTCAAGGACAGGCCTGATAAATCCCATAGCCGTATTTGACCCTGTTGAGCTTGAGGGTACAAGTGTTTCAAGAGCTTCTCTTCATAATTTGAGTTATATCAGGGATCTGAAACTTGGTATCGGCGACCGGATAGAAGTATTTAAGGCGAATATGATAATCCCCCAGATCGCAAGGAATCTTACGGGTTCTGAAAGCGTGGATTTTCCTTCTGCCTGTCCGGTCTGCGGTGGTGAGACCATGATAAAAAAAGAAGTGGACACAGAGACACTTTATTGTATCAATACAGAGTGTCCGGCAAAGCATATTAAGAAGTTTGTGCATTTTGCTTCAAGAGATGCGATGAATATTGAGGGCCTTTCTGAAGCCACTATTCAAAAATTTATTCAGGAAAGATTTTTGAAAAAGCTGCCTGATATCTTTCATTTATCAAAACATAAAAATCAGATTGTCGTGATGGAAGGATTTGGAGATAAATCTTATCAGAAGCTTATCAAAGCTGTTGATACATCAAGGAACACTCAACTATATCGTATCATATATGGTCTCGGGATACCCGGTATCGGTCTTGCTAATGCAAAAGCCATCACAAAGGTGTTTGATGACTCTGACAAGTGCATAAATGCCACTAAAAATGAGCTGTTAGAGATTGACGGAGTGGGAGAGGTTCTGGCGGATGCATTTGTTGATCATTTTGAAAACGAGAAAAATATCGATGAATTTAAAGGGATCATCAGAGAGGTGGTCTTGGAAACGGCAAATGATAATGAGTCTGATACACTTAAAGGACTGAAGTTTGTTATCACCGGTTCTTTGGAAAAGTTTGAAAACAGGAGCAAGCTGAAAGAATACATTGAGTCTCTGGGTGGAAGTACAGCAACTTCCGTGTCTTCAAACACCGATTATCTTATAAGTAATGACAGCTCATCCGGCAGTGAAAAGTCCAGAAAAGCTGCGTCTTTAGGGGTTCCTGTGATCTCTGAAGAAGAATTTATCATTCTTGTAAAACAAAAAAATATGATGTAGAATTAGGATCAACACCTGTTTAAAGGAACATCATCGAAAGGAGGGATAAAGATGCCTATTAAGATACCAAGGGATCTTCCGGCATATTCTCAATTAGAATCGGAAAATATTTTCGTAATGGACGAAAAAAAGGCTCTTTCGCAGGAGATCAGACCCTTACAGATACTTATACTGAATCTGATGCCCTTAAAAGAACTCACCGAACTTGATATCTTAAGATCGCTGGCAAACACACCTCTCCAGATCGATGTGATGTTTTTGCAGATGGAAACCCATGTTTCAAAACACACATCAGCTTCCCACCTTGAAAAGTTTTACGTTACTTTTTCCGAGATAAAGCACAGGAAATTTGACGGACTTATCATTACAGGAGCACCTTTAGAGAAGATAGACTTTGAAGAAGTGACATATTGGGAAGAACTGACTAAGGTTATGAGCTGGTCTCAGGAACATGTAACAAGTAATCTGTATATTTGCTGGGCAGCCCAGGCCGGGATGTATTATCATTACGGTGTCAGAAAAAAGTTCCTGAAAGAAAAGCTGTCGGGAGTGTATCTGCACCATGTCATTCACAGGAAGGATCCGCTTGTAAGAGGCTTCGATGATAATTTTTATGCGCCTCATTCAAGATATTCCGAAGCGGCAAGAGAGGATATATTAGCCGGAGACACTTTTAAGATACTGGCTGATTCCAAAGAGGCAGGTATATACATCGCCACAGCTGAAAACGGAAAAAATGTATTTGTGATGGGGCATCCTGAGTATGACAGATATACCCTTGATAACGAATACAAAAGGGATATGGATAAAGGTTTGTCTCCGGGTATGCCGGTACATTACTATCCCAATAATGACCCCAGAAAAAGACCGCGTATGCAATGGCGTTCACACGCAAATGCATTGTATACCAACTGGTTGAACTACTATGTATACCAGGTTACACCATATATCTTATAATAATAAAAAGTGAGGAAAAAACTATGGCAATGAATCCAAAAGGTTATGATAATGAGAAAATGAAAGCGGTTAATTATTTTATCACCAACGGCTGGCCGGAGGGAACCGCTTATGAAATGGTTGAGAACTTTACAAAGAAGACTCTTAATCCCGGAGAGATAATTTGTCTGGGTGCTCTTATGAAACTTCTTAACGGTGTTTATCTTAAAGCATGCAAGGGTGATGAGACCAAAGTACCGAAGCTTTCCATAGTAAGTGACTATCCGCTTTTCAAAGTGGCAATAAATGATGTTTCTCCTCTTATGGGAAGGATGATGGTCATTGAAGGCGGAAAACTGTATGTGGAGATAGACGTTACAGAAGGTGAATTGTATAAACCGATTGACTGGATAGAGTTTGCAGAGACCAATGAACAGCTTGCTGCATACGATAAATTTATCACGGACCTTTTGGAGGGAACATCACCATATCTTAAGCTCAAGGATGGAAGTTCGTTTAAACTCGAAGATATTAATTATGACAATGTTGAGTTTTATGTTGACCAGATCGCTGAGATTGAAGGACACTCCAAAGAGGGTGAATTTTGATCCGGGTGTCTGACAGGCAGGTGCGATATGAGTGCAGAAAAGATAATGCCTCTTTCATATTTTGAGGCCGGCGGAGAATACACCGGACAGATCGGTGGTATGAGATATCTGATAAAAAAAGAAGATGACAGATTTATAGTATGCACATGGAAGGGTCCGTTTCGTTTTGATGCGGTAAAAGAAGATTCCATATCTTCAGAGAGTTTTGAATTTAATGAAGACGGAAAGGAAATTATTACAAAAAGATTAAGAAATATTTACGAAGATATGAAGGAATTTTGGGACAAACCCGTTTTTTCTGACAAATATGACATATATTTGCAATGATTTTTTCTCCAAAATACACTCCAACACCTTGTAAACACTGGTTTTATTGACATCATATATAGTGATTATGCGGTGTTAGGGGTGTTTTTTTTTGAAAAAATATTTGACATATCCCGTTAAACGTGCTTTAATAGCGACGTACAGGAGTTTTGAACTTACGGGAGAAAGTTAATTGAAAAGTAATAATAAGACATCCAAAAATGTAATAAAAAAATTAATATGTTTCGGAATTGTTACAACATCATTGCTTGCAGGCGGAACAAGCTTCGTTAGTGCAAATGAAGTTTATGCTGCCACTGCATCGGCAAGTAAAGGGATTCAGAACAACGGATATAACGGAATAAAGATCAATATAAATGCTGCACCATATACTACGTTTTCAAAAATAAGCGGTGTTGGCCAGTATGCATACGGAAAGAGCGGATGCGCTTGGTTTGCATCTTCAAGAGTAAAACAGGTTACGGGAAAAGGATCGACCATTTGGGGCGGACCTTCATGGTACAACACCCAGTATAAAAAATACGGCTTTACCAGAGGAAGTACTCCAAAAGCGAAATCGCTTGCATGCTTTCAAGGGCATGTGGCATACGTGGAGAGCGTAAGCGGAAGCGACATGGTAATAAGTGAAGGCGGAAGCTGGTACTACTCTGATGCCCAGCATGGTTACTGTGTCATAAGAAAGGTAAACATCAAAAAATACCAGTCAGGTATGGGAAGTAAATTCCTGGGTTATGTATATCTTGATGGAAAAGGTGATTCATCAACTAAAAAAATAACAACAAAATCATCAACGTCAAATACTACAACTTCAAAGACTGATACAACAAAATCAGATTCAACGAAGAAATCAACTTCATCTGAAAAGATAAAGGGTGCGACCGAGTCGAAAAAAATAATTTCGAAATGGGTACTTGACAGTAAAACAGGAAAGTATATGTACTATGGTGCTGATGGTAAAAAGTATACCGGTTGGCATTATATGAGTTCAGCTGAAGGAGAAAAGACACCACATTGGTCATATTTCGGAAATGATGGTTTAATCCGAACCAATTGGGCAAAAATGGGTACATCTGAAAATCCGGACGGAAGCAACAAAGTTCATTGGTCATATTTCGGACCTAACGGATGGTTGAGAACCGGCTGGCAAAAGATGGGAACCAAAGAAAATCCGGACGGAAACGATCCTGTGCATTGGAGTTATTTCGGACCGAACGGATGGCTTAGAACCGGCTTGCAAAAGATGGGGACCAAAGAAAATCCGGATGGAAACAGTAAGGTACACTATTCATATTTTGGAGCTTACGGATGGCTCGTTACCGGAAAACAGGTTATCGACGGGAAAACATATATCTTTAACTCAAGTGGTTGGAGGCTCTGATCATTCAAAAGACGCATAAGCGTCTTTTTTTTGATGTCTGAAAGATATGTGTTATAATAAAAAAATATAAAAAATGATTGGAGTTAACTGATGGAATCATATGATCTGATAGTTTCTGAGGAATTAAAGGACCTTAATTGTACCGGTATTTTTTACAGACATAAAAAGTCGGGAGCCAGAGTTGTTGTTATAAAAAATGATGATAACAACAAGGTGTTTTCCATAGGTTTCAGAACACCTTCAACTGCAAGCACGGGCGTCCAGCACATTACCGAACACTCAACTTTGTGTGGTTCAAGAAAGTACCCTTCAAAAGAACCTTTTGTAGAACTTGCAAAAGGTTCTCTTAATACTTTTTTGAATGCCATGACTTATCCGGATAAGACAATTTATCCAGTCGCAAGCTGCAATGATGTTGACTTTAAAAATCTTATGGACGTTTATCTTGATGCAGTTTTTTATCCGAATATTTTTTCACGACCTGAGATATTCAAACAGGAAGGATGGCACTATGAGAGTGATGGTAAAAAAGTAAAGCTTAACGGAGTTGTTTTTAATGAGATGAAAGGTGCATATTCAGCACCTGATGATGTACTGCAGAACGGGATTTTCGAATCTCTTTTCCCTGATACTCCATACAGATTTGATGCGGGCGGAAATCCCGAACTGATCTCTACGCTTACTTATGAGGATTTCCTTAACTTCCACAAAGATCATTACCATCCCGCTAACAGTTATATCTACCTGTACGGCGATATCAATACGGAAGAAATGCTTAAGTATCTAGATGAGGAATATCTTAGTGATTTTGACATAAATGATTTTGATCACGATACTTCCATCCCTCGTCAGGGAGAATTTAATGAGCCGGTAAAAGCAACTTTCCCATATGCTGTCATGGAAGATGAAGACCTGTCTTCAAAATCATATCTTTCTTACAGTTGGACCATAGATACTGCCTTAAATGACAAGTTATGTATTGCTATGGATGTTCTTGACTATGTACTTATCACTGCACCGGGAGCTGTATTAAAACAAGCTTTTTTGGATGAAGCCCTGGCTACAGATATATCAAGTTCTTTTGAAACGTCTCTTTTCCAGCCGGTGTATTCGATCATAGCAAAAAATGCTAAGACAGAAGATGAGGAAAGATTCAGGGGAATAATAAACAGGGTGCTCGAAGATGCCGTTCAAAACGGTTTTGATGACGCCATGCTTAATGCAGGGATCAATTATCTTGAATTCAGATACAGAGAAGCTGATTTCGGTTCATATCCAAAAGGACTTATATATAATCTTGCAATGCTCGACAGCTGGATGTATGACGAAAAACAACCTTTTATCCATATTGATTCAGGTAAGATATTTGACTGGTTTAAGACTACTGATAAACAGGAATTTTTTAAGGATGTGGCAAACAGATACCTTCTGAATAATAAAAACGCTGCATCCGTTACTCTGGTACCTGACACCGGACTTGATAAGAAAAGAAAGGAACAGGAAGCGGCAAAGATAAAAGAGTATACTGAAAAACTGTCAACAGAAGAATTTGAAGAACTGGTTAAAGATTCCATACATTTAAAAGAGTATCAGGACACACCTTCCACTCAGGAAGAACTTGCCACGATTCCTCTTTTATCAATAAGCGATATAGACAAAGAGCCTGTCCCTGTGGAGTATGACACATATCTTCTTAGAGAAACGCGCCTTGTTTATGAGGACATTTTTACTAACGGTATAGATTATGTGACATTCGCTTTTGACTGTCAGTCAGTTCCCGAACACCTGCTTCCTTATCTCGGGCTTTTAAACATTGTAATGGGGCTTATGGATACTGCAGATCATAAATATGCAGATCTTACCAGTGAGATAAATATACACACGGGCGGCATATATTCTGATATAAGTACGAGACGAAATGTAAAGAATTATGCGGATATGCGTATATTTTTTGATGTAAAAGCTAAAGCGCTTGAAGAAAAGCTTGAATATGTTGATAAACTGACCCGTGAGATGATACTGACGACAGATTATTCAGATAAGAAAAGATTAAAAGATATCATCGCAAAAACACGTTCCCAGCTTGAGGATGCTGTTCTTTCTGCCGGTCATACCACGGCGTCCACCATAGCTTTGGCCCAGGTATCAAATTCAAGATACTATGCTTCTATCACAAGAGGATACGGTTTTTTTAAATTCCTTGAGAAGATCGATGATGATTTTGATGAGGTGGCTGACGATACCATTGAAAAGCTTAATACACTTACTAAACTGATATTTTCAAGACGCAATCTCATCATTAACCTTACTGCGGATAAAAAAGCATTGGAAAAAGCACGGCCCCTACTGGAAAGTTTTATAGATAATATTCCATTGACCGATGTGAAAGATATCCCTCTCGAATTTGCGCGAATGGAAAACGAAAACATCGCACTTACCTCACCTTCACAGGTAAATTATGTGGCAAGAGCCGGTAACTTTACTGATGCCGGTTATAAATATACAGGTGCTTTGAGAGTATTAAAAACAATATTTTCATATGACTACCTGTGGAATAATGTTCGTGTTAAGGGCGGTGCATACGGTTGTATGGCCGAATTCGGAAGAAGCGGTGACACATATATGGTTTCTTACAGAGACCCTAACATAGAAGAGACTAATGATATCTTTGATAAGGCACCGGAATATGTTAAAAATTTTGATGCATCACCGCGTGATATGACAAAGTATATCATAGGTACCATAGGAGCACTTGATACACCGCTCACCCCTTCTGCTAAAGGGATCAGGGCCTTTGATGCTTATCTGAAAAATGTAACAACGGATATGCTGAGAACCGAAAGAAAAGAAGTATTAAATGCTGACGTGGAAAAGATAAGAGAGCTCTCAGATGCGGTTCAGGCAGCCTTGGACGAGAATATACTTTGTGTTGTAGGAAACGCTGAGAAGATCGATGCTCATAAAGAAATGTTCGATCAGATCAAGCCATTGTCATAAAAGGGAATAATTATGAGTAGAAAATGCGGATTTGTTACTTTTATCGGAAGACCAAACGTGGGAAAGTCAACCCTGATAAATAAGATTATCGGTCAAAAGATAGTTATCACATCCAATAAGCCACAGACAACCCGAAAAAAGATCCGCGCCATTTATACGGACGACAGAGGACAGATCGTTTTTCTGGATACACCGGGCATTAATAAGCCTAAAAACAAACTGGGCAGCTATATGCGAAACGAGACAGGAACCGGTGCTGAAGGCGTAGATGTTTTATGCCACCTGATCGAGCCATCTGATTATATCGGCGATTCTGAAAAAGAAGTGATCAACATGACCAAAGGATTAAATACGAAGGTTATCCTTGTTATAAATAAAGCAGATACGGTTAAAGCAGAAGAACTCCTGCCGGTTATCAGGAAATATAATTCGGAGTGTGATTTTTTGGCTACTGTTCCCGTATCAGCTAAAACAGGGAAAAATGTTGATGAATTACTAAATGTATTATTTGATAATTTGCCTGAAGGTCCCATGTTTTATGATGAAGAATCAGTGACGGATCAGCCTGTGAAAGAAATTGCGGCAGAAATAATAAGAGAAAAGGCATTGCATTCACTTTCTGAAGAGGTACCCCACGGCATAGCAGTGGTCATTGAAAAGTTTAAAGAAAGACAATCCGAAAAAGGTGTGATCACTGACATCGAAGCGACTATTTATTGCGAAAGAGATTCCCATAAAGGGATCATTATAGGCAAAGGAGGTCAGATGCTTAAAAAAATCGGATCAAATGCCCGTTATGAACTGGAAAAAGAGTTAGACAGTAAAGTCAACCTCCAGCTTTGGGTGAAGGTGAATAAGGATTGGCGAAATGACGATAAAAGCCTTAAGAATTTCGGCTTTATCCCCGGAGAATGAGATGTCTGAAACTATAGGATTAAACGGTATCATCTTATCAAGTCAGCCTATTGGTGAATATGACAGAAGAGTAGTCATCCTGACGAAAGAACGCGGGAAGATTGCGTGCTTTGCAAAAGGTGCAAGAAGACCCACGAGTCATCTTGCAGGTCTTACAAGGGTTTTTTCTTTCGGTACTTTTTTTGTTTATGAGGGTCGTTCTTCCTACAGCATCCACGGTGCTGAAATAAAAAATTATTTTGAAAATGTATTAAAGGATTATGATTCCACTCTTTATGCCTGCTATTTTTGCGAGATAGCCGATTATTACGGTAGAGAAGGACTTGAGTCAAAAGATGCCATCAATCTTTTATATGCTGCGATATCTTCACTTACCAGGCAGTCTCCGGAAAGAAAACTTTCAAAAGCCGTCTATGAGATAAGAGTGGTATCCGATCAGGGAGAGTGTCCTCCTCTGGATAAGCTTTTTGCTTCTCCTTCAGATGTACTGTCGGCAAACACTCTTAATGCATTTAATTATGTATTAACATGTGATACAGATAAACTGTTTAAGTTCACCGTAGGTGATGATACTATAAAGCAGATGGAGATGATCTCCGAAAAGATCATCTCATACGCGATAGATAAAAAATTAAAGTCAAAAGAAATGCTGCCACAATAAGGATACGGATATTACATGATCAAAAAAACAATGCAAAAAAAAATAGCCATTATAAATGATCTTTCCGGATTTGGAAGGTGTTCTTTAAGCGTCCAGATTCCGATATTATCCGCAATGGGAATACAGGCTTGTCCCATACCTACAGGCATTTTTTCTAATCATACCGGTTACCCGGACTATACAAAAAAAGATCTTACAGGATTTATGCCTGAGTACATAAAAAAATGGAAAGATCTCGGGCTTTCTTTTGACGGGATCTATATCGGATATCTTACTTCATCATCACAGATAAAGATCATAAAAGAGTTCATTAAAGATTTTTCTAAAAAAGACACAATGGTGATATTGGATCCGGTGATGGGAGATGAAGGAACTCTTTATTCCGGATACAGTAAAAATACTGCAAATGCATTAAAAGATCTTTTAAAATATTCTGCTATCATCACTCCAAATGCCACGGAAGCATGCTTCCTCAGCGGAGTTTTATATAAAGAAAAGAGAAGCATAAAAGAGTGGTGTGAGATAGCGGAAATCTTGTCTTCCGAAGGTCCCGCGAAGTGTGTTATAACCGGTTTAAGTATGGGAAGTATGATAGGCAATCTCTGCTATGAAAGGAATGGTAAAAAAGCACGGATAAGCATAGTCAGGAAAAAATCAGCAGGCAGATCAAGGCCCGGCACCGGAGATGTTTTCTCAGGCATAATAGCCGGTGATGCATTAATGAAAAAGGATTTTCTTTCATCAATAAAAAAAGCATCGGACTTTGTTGCAAAATGTATCGCAAGATCCGATGAGTTAAATATTCCCGTATCAGACGGGGTGTGCTTTGAAGAGTTTTTAAAAATAAAGATGTGATCAGGCTTTTTCCTCACAATATCTGCAACGATAAATATGTTTTTTTTCGTTGGTAAGATAAAAGACCTGATCAAGCTGATGTTCCACAGATGTGATACATCTGGGATTATGGCACTTGATGACATTTGTCAGTACTTTTGGAAGAGTGAGTACTTTCTTTTCGGCAACAACTCCGTTACGTATGATATCGACTGTGATGTTACAATCTATGTAACCGAGAGCGTCGAGATCCACCAGATCAAGACCACCTTCGATCTTGATGATATCTTTTTTGCCCATCTTATTGGAATGGGCATTTTTTATTATCGCAACGCCGCAATCAAGCTCCCCGAGTCCAAGAAGAGAGTATATCTCCATGGCTTTACCGGCTTCTATATGATCAAGAACTATCCCTTCGTTAAGCTGTCCTATATTTAACATAAAATTCCTCCATTAAAACATTAAAGAGTACCGGCAGATCTTAAAAGTGTAAGTATAACTGACTGCCGCACGTAAACAGCGTTATTTACCTGTTCGAAATATTTTGCTCTGGGGTCATTGTCAACGTCTGAAGCGATCTCGTTGTTACGGGGCAGGGGGTGGAGTACGTACATATCAGGTTTTGCATATTCCAACTTATCCTTGTTAAGGATGTAGTAATCTTTCATTCTGATATATTCATCCTCGGAAAAGAATCTTTCCTTCTGAACCCTTGTCATATACAAAATATCCAGCATATCTATCACATCTTCAAGTTTTTCGACTTCCCGGAAATCAACGCCGTTATCAACAAGAAGATCTTCCCTTACGTATTCTGGCACGCGTAATTCCCGTGGTGAGATAAGCACAAAACGGACATTCTCATATCTGATCAGTGCATGTATAAGTGAGTGCACCGTTCGACCGAATTTCAGATCACCGCATATACCAATCGTGAAGTTGTTCAGAGATCCGCGAAGCTCACGTATAGTCATTATATCGGCAAGAGTCTGGGTAGGGTGCTGGTGTCCGCCGTCACCGGCATTAACTATTGGGATAGTGGAATGATCGGCAGCTACGCGGGGTGCACCTTCTTTAGGATGTCTGATGGCGCAAATATCAGCATAACTCGATACAACACGGATAGTATCAGCCACCGTCTCACCTTTTGTGGCCGAACTGGAAGCTGCTTCGGAAAAACCAAGGCAGGTCCCGCCCATGTTCATCATAGCAGCTTCGAAGCTGAGTCTCGTTCTTGTACTTGGTTCATAAAAGAGAGTAGCGATCTTTTTTCCGTCACAGTGATGGGAATAATTGTCTGGAGAGATCCTGATATCATGTGCCAGATCAAGAAGCTCTTCTGTTTCCTGAACGGTAAAATCTAAAGGACTTAATAAATGCTTCATTTATGAACCTCCTAAATTTTTCTTTTATTTTAACCTGAAATTATTCCCGTGTAAATAAAAAAATACCCGGTCAGTTTAACAATTAAGCATGGCTTAAAGTTTGTCATGTGACCGGGATAGTTTTATCAAAATTTTAAAAGTTATGCGTTATCGGTATGGTCTTTGATATCATCCACAACGTCTTCAGCAGCTTCCTTTGCATCATCAGCCCTTCCGGTTACCGTATCCTTTACATCTTCGGCAAAATCTTTTGTACCTTTAGCTACACCTTTTGCACCGTCAGCGACTTTTTCACCAACATTTTCAGCTACATCTTTTGCGCCTTCAGCAACATTTTTTGCACCGTCGGCAACCTTTCCGCCAACATTTTTTGCACCGTCAGCGACCTTTCCGCCAACGTTAGCAGCAGCATCTTTTGCTCCGCCTGCGAACTCACCAAATCCGTCCTTTATGGTTCCTCCGACAGAAGAAGCATTGTCTTTAATGTCACTTACAGTTCCTGTAACGCCTTCTTTAAATGTACTGCCGGCATTTGACATACCTTCTTTTGCATCACCTAAAAGATCCTTATGGTCGTCTTTAATGTCATTAAGGAGATCTGAAGTACTTGCACTGAAAGAACTGATATTGCCGTCTTTAAAGCGTGCATATGTACCTATGGTTCTTACAAGTACCATTATAAGAGCGATTATCGCATATACTGTGGCAGCGGCAGTGATGATTGCAAAAATAACATTTACAACAGGTACCGCAAAAACTATCAAAGAAATGATAGCGGCTGCAGTTAAAATGATCTTTGCAATGAGGTAGTTGTCCCATGCATTGATACATTTTGCTGCGTAGACAGAATCATTATTATCGTTTGCAACATCAGCACATCCGCCCATCAAGGTCTTAACCTTAAGCAGATCGATGATAAAGAGTGCAACCGTAAAGATAACACCGACGATCACCAATGCTATGGCAGTGCCGACACCTGAACCAAGTGCAGTGATAATGATAAGTATGATAGCGTATGCTATAGAAACACAGATATCGATAATATAGAAAATACGGGCTTTTGCAAAGTTTCTGTTAACTTTTGAAAGCTGGGTCAAGCCGATAATTGAAATGACGATACCGCCAACTCCGATCCAGCCCGCAGCAGTACTGAAGCCGGGAACGGCTGACCAGTTTTGAGCTATTGCGGTGAATATCTCGATCAGCAGGCCGATAAAAACAAGAACAAGGCCTGAAATGCTTTTTCTTTGTGCCATGATAAAACCTCCTTCTTAATGCTGTGTTAATTATTTCTCCATGTTGATTTTAATACTTTTTTTATAAAATATCAAGTTTATTTACATTTTTAAAATTGTGGTCGTTTTTGACCGCATACGCAATATATGGTAAAATATCACGGAAAAAATTAATGAAAAAGGATAGAGAAATGGCTGAAATCATACTTACCGGAGACCGTCCCACCGGCAAATTACATTTGGGACATTATGTTGGTTCTCTGAAGCAAAGGGTTGTTCTTCAGGATTCGGGTGATTTTGATAAGATATTCATTATGATAGCAGACGCACAGGCCCTTACTGATAATGCTGATAATCCGGAGAAGATCAGAACAAACATTTTAGAAGTGGCTCTTGATTATCTTTCAGTAGGTATAGATCCCGACAGATCCAATATACTTATACAGTCACAGATCCCTGCACTTGCTGAACTTAGTTTTTATTATATGAATCTTGTTACCGTGGCAAGGCTCCAGAGAAACCCTACTGTTAAATCCGAAGTGGAGATGAGAGGCTTCAGTTCAAATCTTCCTGTTGGTTTTTTTGCATATCCTATAAGTCAGGCTGCTGATATAACTGCTTTTAAAGCAACGGTTGTCCCCACGGGAGAAGATCAGGAACCCATGATAGAGCAGACGAGGGAGATCGTCCGTAAATTCAATCAGACATATGGTGAGGTATTAGTTGAACCCAGGATTTTGCTTTCTGATAACAAAGTCTGCAAGAGACTTCCCGGCACTGACGGAAAGGCAAAGATGAGCAAGTCTCTGGGAAACGGGATTTATATTTCCGATGATCCTGAGACAGTAAAAAAGAAAGTGATGAGTATGTACACCGATCCTGATCATATCCAGGTTAGTGATCCCGGAAAAGTTGAGGGGAACACTGTATTTACTTATCTTGATGCTTTCAGCGTGCCGGATGATTTCGGAGAGTTCCTTCCCGAATACTCATGTCTTGATGATCTGAAAGATCATTATAAAAAGGGCGGTTTAGGCGATGTTAAGATCAAGAAATTCCTTATAAATGTTTTAGAGAGGGAATTGTCTCCCATCAGAAAACGCAGAAGCGAGTTTGAAAAAGATATTGCCGGTGTTTACGATATCCTTAAAGCCGGTACGGCTGCTGCTAATAAAGTTGCCGACAGTACTTTGGCTGAGGCTAAGGAGGCAATGAAGATCAACTATTTTGATGACAGCGCACTTATAAGATCCCAGGAAGAGATGTATAACAATTGATTTTAGAAAGAAGGGATAGTTATGAATTGTCCGTTTTGCGGTTATGAAAACACAAAAGTTATCGACTCCAGACCGACTGAAGCCGGAGTTATCAGAAGAAGGCGTATGTGCGAGAAATGCGATGAACGTTTTACCACATATGAGCGTTTTGAACCCATACCTCTGATGGTGATAAAAAAAGATGAGACCAGGGAGTCTTATGACAGGGAAAAGATAAAGTCCGGTATAACGCGTTCCTGTCACAAACGCCCCGTATCTGCAAGCCAGATCGATGCAATGACGGACGCAGTTGAAGCAGCCGTTTTTGCCATGGACAAGAAAGAAGTAAGAACCAATGATATAGGCGAGCTTGTTATGGAACAGCTTAAGAACGTAGACGAGGTAGCTTATGTACGTTTTGCATCAGTATACCGTGAATTCAAGGATGTGAACACATACATAGAAGAGATACAAAAGTTTTTAAATAAGTAGAGGATAAAGACTTATGAAGCATTTATTATTTCCGGATGCATACTATGATTCAACTTTCGACATTGATTATAAAGCCTTAAAAAAGAGAGGATTTCTCGGACTTCTTTTTGATATCGACAATACGCTTACAATTCATAATGTAAAAGCCGAGAAAAAGGAGGCCAGATTTTTTGATTATCTGCACAGACTCGGGTTTCGTACCGTCGTAATGTCCAACAACAGCAAAGACAGGGTAGAGCCTTTCGCAAAGCTGCTTGGGACTTCTTATATTTCAAGGGCTCAAAAGCCTCTTTCGTGGGCTTATAAAAAAGCAATGGATATGATCGAGACCAATAAAGACAATACGTTATTTATCGGAGATCAGTTATACACAGATATAATGGGCGCAAATATAGCCGGTCTGAAATCTATTCTGGTCAGACCTATTTCGTCGCATGAATCATCATTTATAAAGGTGAAAAGAATAATCGAAAAGCCTGTGGTTTCATTATATGAACTTAGTCATAAAAAGAACCATATTAACTTTTAGGAGATTTTATGAAAGAAATAAAAGGTACCACCGGACTATGTGCTTTGCTTGGAAATCCCACCGGTCATTCTTTATCTCCGCTCATACATAATAACCTTGCATACATGACCTATACAGACATGGCATATATCACCTTTGAACCCGATAAGGATAATCTCGGGGATGCGGTGAAAGGTGCTTTTGCTTTGGGTATAAAGGGATTAAATGTTACTGTGCCCTATAAAGAAGAGGTTATAAAGTATCTTTCCGGCACGGATCCCATCGCAAAGGCGATAGGGGCCGTAAACACCCTGGTGCGTAAAGAGGACGGATATTACGGATATAATACGGACATTCTCGGATTTATAAGAGAGTTGAAAAAAAATAATTTTTCTCTTAGTGGTGCAAACGTAGTTATCTTAGGTGCAGGCGGCGTGGCCAGAGCCATTGCTTTTGCCTGTGTTAATGAAGGGGCTTCCAGGACAATTATCCTGAATCGTTCCGTTGAAAAAGCCCAAAATATTAAAACAGATATTTTTGAATATTTCGGAGAAGATGCAAAAGGCAGGATAGAGGCCGGACCGCTTGAGGATTCTGAGCAGCTCGATATTGAAAATATTTTACTTGTACAGACTACCAATGTGGGAATGTATCCGAATACAGAGGAAATTCTTTTGAGCGAAAGCGTATTATACGATAAGGCAGTTTTCGGGTTTGATGTTATATATAATCCGTATGAGACTGCTTTTATGAAAAAGCTAAAGCAAAAAGGGAAAAGGGCTGTAAACGGACTACCAATGCTTTTATATCAGGCTGAAGAAGCTTATAAGATGTGGTTTGATGTTGAGATCACCAACAGTATGGAGTTTGTTCTTTATTCAAAGTTAAAGGATGCTCTTGGGTTAAACAAGGATAAAAACGCAAAAAGCCCCGGTCAGAACAATGAAAATATTATTCTTGTCGGATTTATGGGGAGCGGAAAGACTACTCTCGGAAAATGGATTGCAAAACATACAGGCCGGACTCTGATCGATACAGACAGAGAGATAGAAGCAATGACAGGGCTGACTGTCAAAGAGATTTTTGATACGGAAGGTGAATCTTACTTCAGAAAACTTGAAACGGAGTATCTTGAAAAACTTGTAAATGAAAAGAAGACGGGACTTGTAATCTCTGTTGGAGGCGGCACTCCTGTAGCAGAAAAAAACAGAGAGCTACTGAAAAAAACAGGGACTGTTGTTTATCTGAGAGCATCTGCCGGAGAGCTTATGAAGCGTCTCAGATACGATGTGAGAAGACCTCTTTTGCAGGGTAAAGACGGAAGAGAACGCCGGCTTCTTATAGAGGATATGTTAAAAAAACGTGAGCCTGCATATATGTCGGCCGCAAATATCGTAGTAAGGACTGACGGAGTGTATTTCCCAAAGATATACCAGATCATACGCAAAAAGATCAGGGGTTCTGGTATGTCAGGATACAAAAAGAACTATCCCAAGAACAACTACAGACCAAGAAGGAGACAAAGAAATGAAGATACTGGTAATAAACGGCCCCAATCTTAATTTTCTCGGGATCAGGGAAAAAGACATTTACGGTACTAAGGATTATGAATTCTTAAAAGAAAGAATACAAGACAAAGCTGATCTGATGGGGGTTGATACAGAATTGTTCCAGAGTAATTCCGAAGGCGAGATCATCGACAGGATCCAGCTTGCATACCATGAAAAGGTTGATGGTATCATAATCAATCCCGGAGGTCTTACTCATACAAGTGTTGCACTTCATGATGCCCTTGCTTCGGTTTCGAATATCATTAAGATAGAAGTGCATATTTCAAACATCAACTCAAGAGAGGACTTCCGAAAAAATTCCATTACTGCAGGAGCCTGTGACGGGCAGATATCCGGTCTTGGCATCAACGGATATCTTTACGCCATGGAAGCTGTTGCAGATCTGGTAAATTTGAGTTGACATTAAATCACTTGAAAAAAAACAGGGTCTATATTAGTATTAAGAGAAGTTTGAATTTTGGAAAAATACATCGGAGGAATTAATAATGATTAGTGCGGGAGATTTTAAAAACGGTATAACTATTGAGATGGACGGTGCCATTTGGCAGATCATAGAGTTCCAGCATGTTAAGCCCGGAAAAGGTGCAGCTTTCGTTCGTACAAAGCTTAAAAATATTGTGAGTGGGGGAGTCGTTGAAAAGTCATTCAGACCTACTGAGAAGTTTCCGCTTGCTCACATTGATAAAAAGGATTGCCAGTATTTATATCAGGATGGTGATTTCTTTAACTTCATGGATAACGAGACATTCGACCAGATCGCTCTTTCTTCAGATCAGGTAGGAGATGCACTTAAGTTTGTAAAAGAAAATGAAGTATGTAAGCTCATGTCACATAATGGTTCGGTATTTGCCATTGAACCTCCCATGTTTGTGGAACTTGTTATAACCGAGTCAGAGCCGGGCGTAAAAGGTGATACGGCAACAGGTGCTACAAAGCCAGCCATTGTCGAGACAGGAGCACAGGTTATGGTACCTCTTTTTGTAAATCAGGGAGATACGATAAAAATAGATACACGTACCGGCGAGTATCTTTCAAGAGTTTGACAGGATGAGATTTATCGACAAATTAGAAAATAAAATAGGCCGTTTTGCAATACCTCATTTAATGCGATACATAATCATCGCATATGCCGTGGGGTATTTGCTTTATATTACAAGAAATTATGCGGCCTTGAGTTTCCTTGCGCTTGATGCGGAAGGGATACTTCATGGTCAGGTTTGGAGGATCTTTACATATATCATTCAGCCACCAAACAATTCCCTGCCTGTTTTTGTTTTACTTACATTGTATTTTTATTATATGATAGGCAGGTATCTTGAGAGACAGTGGGGAACTTTTAAGTTTAATCTGTATTTTTTCTCCGGAATGTTCTTGAACGTTGCGGCAGCTATAGTTATTTATCTGATATTCGGTGTGGTCATGCCCATGTCGGTTTATTATATCAACCTGTCACTTTTTATGGCTTTTGCACTTGAACAGCCTGATACTTATATGCTGCTGTTTTTTGTGATACCTTTCAAAGTTAGATGGTTTGCGATAATTGACGGTATATATTTTGCGGTCACCGTATTTTTCGGACTTCTATCCATGGCAGTACAGCTGCCTGTATCTGTTCTGACGCCTCTTTATTATGTCGGGATCAATCCTACGCCTACGGGGGCTACTGCAGCACTGATAGCCATGCTGAACTTTATCGTCTTTTATTTTGTTTTTAAAGCAGGCAAAAGAAGTACGGGGTCACAAAAAACATATAAAAGATCAACTGACAGTAATGCACAAAGAAACGCTTATCAGTCAAACGCCGCTTCAGGAGCGGCCCGTATCCCGAGACACAGGTGTTGCATCTGCGGCAAGACGGAGCTTAATTCTCCGGATGAAGAATTCAGATACTGTACTTCATGTGCGGGCGCATTCGAGTACTGCAGTGCCCATCTGCACAACCACAATCATGTATACAGAGATAAAGACGGAAATTTGAAACGCGATTAAAAACAGGAGGATGACAAATGACAGTTTATGAAGAACTTCAGGAACGTGGTCTGATAGCACAGGTCACGGATGAAGATATTATCAAGGATCTGGTGAACAACGGAAAAGCCTGTTTTTATATCGGCATTGATCCGACTGCTGATTCGCTTCATATCGGGCATTTTATGACTCTTTGTCTTATGAAGAGACTTCAGATGTCCGGGAACAAGCCTGTCTGCCTGATGGGCGGCGGCACGGCCATGATAGGAGATCCGTCAGGCAAGACTGATATGCGAAAAATGCTTACCAGAGAAGAGATCGAACATAATGTGGCATGTATCAAAGACCAGGTTTCAAGATTCATAGATTTTGATGATGATAAGGCACTTCTGGTAAACAATGCAGACTGGCTCATGGGATTGAACTATATTGATCTTTTGAGGGAGGTGGGTCCGCATTTTAACGTTAATATCATGCTTCGTGCCGAATGCTACAAGCAGCGTCTCGAAAGAGGATTGAGTTTCCTTGAGTTTAATTACATGATCATGCAGGCTTACGATTTTTATATCCTTTTCCAGAAATACGGATGTAATCTTGAATTCGGGGGAGATGACCAGTGGAGCAATATGCTTGCAGGAACAGAACTTATCAGAAAGAAACTGGGTAAAGATGCAAGCGCACTTACGATCCCGCTTCTTACCAATTCCGAAGGAAAGAAGATGGGAAAGACCGTTTCAGGCGCCCTTTGGCTTGACGAAAACAAAACTTCAGTTTATGACTTTTTCCAGTATTGGAGAAATGTTGATGATGCAGATGTTATAAAGTGCCTGAAGATGATCACATTCCTCCCTCTGGAAGAGATAAATGAAATGTCTGAGTGGGAAGGCGCACAGTTAAACAAAGCAAAAGAGATCCTTGCCTTTGAGGTCACAAAACAGGTTCATGGTGAAGAAAAGGCTGCCAAAGCCCTGGAGGCTGCACGAAGCGTTTTCTCCGGTGGAAGTTCCGAAAACATGCCCGAAGTTACATTGACCGATGATCAGTTCAAAGACGGTAAGATCGATGCGGTAACACTTGCCGTAAGCACCGGTCTTTTTACTTCCAACTCAGATGCGCGCAGGATGATCGACCAGGGTTCTGTTTCAGTCAACAAAGTAAAGGTCAGCTCCAAGGATGATCTTTTTGATAAAGAACTGTTTTCAGACGAGGTGATCTTCCAAAAGGGCAAGAAGAAGTTTGTCAGGATACATTTATGATTTGGTGACGATATGGCATTTGACGGTTTTACACTTGCAGCCGTAAGGCAGGAATTAGAAAACAAACTGATACAGTCAAGGGTTATGAAGATAATACAACCCGAGTCTGATGAGATCGTTATTACTTTTAAAAATAATTCCGAAACACTTAAGCTTACCATTTCCGCAAATCCATCTTTTCCCCTGATTTATTTTTCAGAGGATAAAAAAGAGGCGCCTTTGAAAGCGCCTTCTTTTTGTATGCTTTTAAGGAAACATCTTCAAAACGGAAGAGTGCTTTCTGTTTCACAACCGGGGATGGAGAGAGTAATAGATATTGAGATAGAGCACATGGATGAAATGGGAGATATGAGATCTAGACATCTTATAGCTGAATTCATGGGTAAGCACAGTAATATCATTCTTGTAAATGATGAAAACATCATTCTTGACTCTATTAAAAGGATTCCTGTACAGATAAGTTCTGTCAGAGAGGTTTTACCCGGCAGGGAGTATTTTATACCGGGAATCAATGAAAAACTTGATCCTTTTGATATGTCTTTTGATGAGTTTTGCAGAGAGCTTCTGAATCACAACTGTGAATCATACAAAGCGCTATATATGTCTGTTACCGGACTTAGTCCCATGCTTGCAAATGAGATCTGTGAGAGGGCGGGAGTGGACGCATCAAAACATACTGACTCTCTTTTAAGAAGCGAAAAGCTTTCTTTATATAATTATTTATGTGAAATAACTGATGAGGTAAAAAGATCAGACTATAAGTTTGCTATATATGATGACCTTGATAAATTGGAATTCAGTGCAATACAGCTTAAGAACAGAACACCGGTAAAGATATTTAAAGATATCAGCGGATTGATAACAGAATATTATAAGGAGAAAGAGCAAAAAAACAGGATCAGTCAAAAGTCCTCTGATCTCCGAAAGCTTGTATCCACATATCTTGAAAGAGCATACAAAAAAAGAACCGTCCAGGAAAAGGATCTTAAAAAAACAGAGAACAGGGATAAATACAGAATATACGGGGAATTATTGCAGGCATACGGATATAACGTGGAAGAAGGTGCTGAAAGTATAACTGTGGAGAATTATTATGACGATAACAACCCTGTAACAATCCCGTTAGATAAAGAATTAAATCCTCAGGAAAACGCAGCTGTTTTTTTTAAGAAGTACAATAAGTTAAAAAGGACTTTTGAAGCGGCAACTATACAGCTGAAAGAAACAAATGATGAGATAAGGAGTCTCGAATCTGTTTCAGGAGCGCTGGATTTTTCTGAAACGGAAAATGATCTGGCTCAGATAAAAATGGAACTTGTTGATCTTGGATATATACGCTCTGCCGGAATTGATAAAAAAAAGAAATTGACCTCGGCCCCGTTAAAGTATATATCTTCAGACGGATTTGAGATGTTCGTAGGAAAAAATAATTATCAAAACGAAGAAGTGACTTTTAAGATCGCATCTCCCGATGACTGGTGGTTTCACGCAAAGAATATTCCGGGATCTCATGTGATACTTAAAAGTTCAGGCCGTAATATTCCTGACAGAACCTTTGAAGAGGCTGCCTCTCTTGCTGCTCATTATTCAAAAGGGAGCGGTCAAAAGAAGGTAGAGGTTGACTATACACTAAAAAAAGAACTCAGGAAACCTCCCGGAGGAGCAGCCGGTTTTGTGATATATCATACTAATTATTCAATGATAGCATCTACTGATATAAGTATGATAAAACAAGCTGATCCGAATACAGATGTTTGAATTTTTGTGCCGGTTTTGATATAATATAAAAATATCAATTTTGGGAGATTAGTATTTGTATGAACAACAAAGGCTTGTTGATGATCATTTCAGGTTTTTCCGGCGCGGGAAAGGGGACAGTGGTGAACCGCCTGCTTGATAAATACGGTGATTTTTATGCCCTTTCCATTTCAGCCACAACCCGCTCTCCTAGAGAAGGAGAGGTTCACGGCCGTGAATATTTCTTCAAGACCAGAGAAGAATTTGAATCCATGATCTCAAATGATGAGCTTATCGAGTATGCAAGATACGTAGATAATTTTTACGGCACTCCAAAGGATTATGTCGAAGAAAAACTTAACGAAGGCTGTAATGTTATCCTCGAAATTGAGATACAGGGAGCTTTAAAAGTAAAAAAGATCTTTCCTGAAGCTGTTTTGATATTTTTGTTTCCTCCTACTGTTGATGAACTTGAAAAAAGACTGAAGAACAGGGGTACAGAGACTGATCAGGTTATAACCGAGAGGATGTCCCGTGCCTGCAAGGAAATAGAAAGTGCCTATGATTATGATTACATAGTCATCAACGACGACGTTGAAGAATGTACTGATGCGATACATGGAATGATCAACGCCGAAAAGCTAAAGGTATCAAGACAGAAAGACTTCATTGATAAGATCAGAAAAGATCTTGTAGGACATTATTGTTGATAAATATACTGTTTTAAGAAAGGAATTTAAAATGCTGCATCCATCATACGCTGAACTTATGGAAAGAATAAACAAAGACGTGGAGGAGGGAGCTACTCCCGTCGTACAGAGCCGTTACTCTATAGTAAAGGCAACTGCTAACAGAGCTAAGCAGATCATTGAAGCCCGTGCTCTCGAAGAAAAGGTAAGCAAGCTTCTTTCAACAGGCTCCGGAGATCAGAGCGGACAGGAAGCCACTGTAAATATGTCTAAAGAAGATATCATCACTTTAAGAAGAGGAGCACCGCTTATCGCTGATGCGGATGAAAGAAAGCCTCTTTCAGTTGCAGTAGACGAGCTTTATGACGGATATCTTACACTGACCGAGGATTCGGAGGGATAATGGAAAAGACAGTATTATTTGAAGATTTAAAAATATCTGCAGAGATAAAAAAAGCCCTTCGTGATATGGACTTTGTGGAGGCTACCCCTGTGCAGAGCAGGAGCATTCCTTCTGTTTTATCAGGAAAAGACGTTGTGGCGCAGGCACCCACGGGGACCGGAAAAACCTGTTCTTTTGGTATACCGATAATCGAAAAGACCGAACCGGGAGAGAGAGCCGTAGGCTCTCTTATTCTTTGTCCGACAAGAGAGTTGGTAGTGCAGACTACTAATGAACTTTTGAAGCTCACAAAATACAAAAAGAATATCAGAGTAGTAGCTGTTTACGGCGGACAGAATATCGAAAGACAGATATCAGCGCTTAAAAAGCGACCACAGATAATAGTGGCTACACCCGGACGTCTCATGGACCATATGAGGCGTCATACCATTCGGCTTGACCGTTTGAAACATGTGGTCCTGGATGAGGCTGATGAGATGCTGGATATGGGATTTCGTGACGATATAGATGAGATACTACGAACAGTTCCTAAGGATCGTCAGACCGTTCTTTTTTCCGCCACTATGTCAAAAGAGATCCTGTCGATAACTAAAAAGTATCTTACTGATCCGGTCAAGGTCCAGATAACAAAAAGCGAGGTCACTGTTAAATCCGTAAAGCAGTATTATCTTGAGGTTTCACAGATCCAAAAGACAGATATACTTGCCAGGCTGATAGATATAAATGACTTTAAACTCTCTATTATTTTCTGTAATACCAAGAGAAAGGTTGATGAGCTTGCGCATGAGATGATAGCACGAGGGTATAACGCTGTAGGACTTCATGGTGACATGAGGCAGACTCAGCGTGACAGGGTTATGAAAGCCTTTAAGACCGGACGTGTCGAGATTCTTATAGCGACCGATGTTGCAGCCAGAGGAATAGACATCAAAGATGTAGATGCAGTTTTTAACTACGATCTACCGGATGATCTTGAATATTATGTACACAGGATAGGCAGGACAGGAAGGGCCAACAGGGAAGGAGTTTCATATTCCCTTGTGTCCCGGCGTGAAATGTATAAGCTTCATGAGATCATGAAGTATACAAAAGCAAAGATAAGGTTTACTACAATACCTAACGCTACTGAGACAACTAATGTACGTATCCAGCAGACTATGGCAGGGATCATGGACACGCTGACACATTCAGACCTTAAGATGTATTCCGAAGCCATACAAAAATTCATGGAAGATTCAGGCGATGAATATACGATCCTTGACATTGCGGCAGCATTCTTAAAAAATGAGGCAGGATCAGATACAGGAGATGATCCGGGTCCGGGCAGATCTACAAAAAAGAGAGAGGTCAACTCAAGGTCAGACAGGATATTTATCAATCTGGGTAAGATGGATTCTATAAAGCCCGTACAATTTAAAAAGCTTCTTAATAATTGTAATGTAAATGACGATGAGATTTTTGACATAGACATACTTGAAAAGTTTTCGTTTGTTGAAGTAGATAAGAGTAAAACACAGAATGTGCTTAGTTCACTAAACGGTTCAGTGATCAACGGCAGAAGAGTTAATGCTGAAATATCTATCGGAAGAAAAAGATCAAAAAGAGGTTGATATTTGTATTTTGGGGGAGAGATTTAAATGAGTACAAGGACAAAAAAGCGGAGCAGGATACTAAACTTTGTTTTACTTGGTTTAATGGCACTTCTTGCTGCTATGACAGCAATAGTCATTGCCACAACCGCCGGACGGGGTATGATGCCGACGGGTTATATAATAACCATACTTATAATCGTCGGCGCTATCCTTATAGTTTCGATATTTGCAATGAAGAGGAAATGGTCTAACATTGTTATGATCATAATATCCGGTATAGCCTGCTGCGTGATGATATATGCAGCAATGTTTACCGGCGAATTCATAAAGACTATTGACAAAGTCACCGGTAAAGCAAGTGATGTTACTACGATAAAAGTGGCTGTTTTAAAAGACAGCCGGTATGATTCATTGGAGGACCTGGAAGGAAAAACGCTGTCGTATTCAGCCTCTGATGAAGAGGACACCATTGATAAAGTCATAGCAGATATAAATGAGCATGTTTCAGGTTGTGATTATACTAAATCACAGAACCTTATGAATCTTGCAGATGATCTGAGAAGCGGTGATACTGATGCGATCATCGTTAATGAAGGTCAGGTCGCTATGTTTGATGAAGTTGACGGTTATGAAACTTTTAAGGATGAGATAAAGTACATATACAGCATTGATATTACAAAAAGTGTTGAGATATCTGAGGATTCACTAGGGGATGTATTTACACTTTATATAAGCGGTATTGATACCTACGGTTCACCTGCAGCCACCAGCAGAAGTGATGTTAATATAATTGCTGTCGTCAACAGAAAGACCAAACACATACAACTTATCAATACACCACGAGATGCGTATGTATATCTTCCAAACAGCGGGGATATGAAGGATAAGCTTACCCACGCGGGAATATACGGTATTGAGAACTCTATGCAGACTATAGGTGATCTTTATGATATTGATCTTGACGGATACATGAGAGTTAATTTTACCGGATTCCAGGAGATAATCGACTCCATTGGCGGTGTTGATGTTTATTCGGATCAGGATTTTACTGTTGCAGGCGGAGGATTTTCTTTTGTAAAAGGAATGAATCATATGAACGGTATCGAAGCTCTTGCATTTGCGAGAGAGCGTAAATCCCTGGAAAACGGCGACAGTCAGCGTGGTATACACCAAATGAGGGTTATAGAAGCTATAATCAGTAAGCTTACTTCATCGGGAGAACTGCTTTCAAACTACAAAGGTGTACTTGGCGGTTTGTCTGAATCAATGCAGACATCTGTTCCAAGCGGTACTATTTACGGGATGATAAACCAGCAGTTATCTGATTCATCAGGATGGAATATTGATTCCTATGCAGTTACCGGAACGGGTACTAATGCTGAAACATATTCTATGCCCGGCACACAGCTTTATGTCTTTATCCCTGATGAAGACTCAATAGAAGAAGCGAAACGTCTTATAAAGGCTGTTCAAAGCGAATAATATGCAAAAAAGGATGACCGGTTATCAGTCATCCTTTCTTAATTTAACGATATTTCTTGCTTTACGTTTGTTTTCATCAACCTGATCGGCATAATGACGTCGAGTGGTATTTACATCTTTATGCCCCAAAACGTCAGCTACAAGGTAAATATCACGGCTTTCCTGATAAAGATTTGTCCCGTAAGTACTTCGTAATTTGTGTGGTGTAATATGCTTAACGGTAGTGACAGTAGAAGCGTATTTTTTTACAAGCTTCTCAACGGAACGAACGCCCAATCTTTTTCTCTGCTGTGATAAAAAGAGGGCGTTTTCGTGTCCCGGCAATGGTTTTTCTTCTTTCCTGTCAACGAGATAATCCTTTAAGGCTTTATCAACCTCATCACCAAAGTACACAAAGCTCTCGGCACCGCCTTTTCTGATCACACGGATACGTACGTTGTCAAAGTCAACATCAGATATATCAAGACCGACACATTCAGATACACGAATACCGGTGCCAAGCATAAGCGTAAGAAGAGCAAGGTCCCTTGATCTAAGTTTCTTATGGAATCTTAGCTGGTTATTGGTCAGTTTATTCCCAGATTCCACATTATCAAGAAATTCAGCAACTTCATTAGGCTCCATACGTACAATTGCATTGTCATGGATCTTTGGCATTTCTACCTTTACGGAAGGATTTCCTGTTATCCTTTCATGTTTGTAGTAATATGAAAAAAAGCCGCGAAGAGAGCAGAGCTTGCGCTTTATGGCACGATCACCGTTATTCTTTATATTACCGTCCTTTTCGTAGACCTTGCAGTGTCTCAGATAATCGGATATATCATCACCGCTTACTTTATCAAGATCATCTGTAGTAAGAGATGTGACTTCCTTTCCTTTTAACGGACCTCTGGAGTTCGTAAGAAAATAAAAAAAGCCCTGAAGATCTCGTGCATATGCTATCTTAGTCCTGGGTTGTTTTGTAAATTCCAGGCTGTTAAAATAATCAACACAAAAACCGGGAAGCTCATCCAGCATCTGGTTAAGCTTTAATGCCAGTTTGACTTCTTCCTGTTTTGAATATGTGGAGCCGTTATTATCAGCCATGCTTATTCCTCCTTAAGATCAACCGCAGATTATTATGAAATAATCACGGTGTGACAGCAGTATTATTTGATGCGATGATAATAACATATTTATTCGGTAAATTCAAGTTTAACGAATAAATTGTGCTAAAATATACCAAGTAGCCCAAACCCGCATATTTCCTTACTAAAAAGGCCATCCCGCATGTGTACGGAATGACCTTTTTATGTTTTTTATCTGTTAAAATGCAGCTGATCAATCTGCATTTCCGTAATAATAATACGTGATATTTTTACCTGTGTGGATCATGCTTCCTTTAAGACCGTTCATCACTTTGATGTTTGCAATGTATTCATCAACAGATTCATCATCACCGTGATACTTTTTTGCAAGATCCCATAATGTATCATTGTCCTGTAATGTAATGCTTGAATATAATCTGACGTCTGATGGCTCGTTTCTTTTTTCCGTAGCACTTGTTATCATTATACTTCCCACAGCCGTAATAACTGCTATACAAAGCAAAACCATGATCAGAACCAGCTTCTTTCCGGCTGTAGTAAGCCTGTATCTAGTCTTAGCTTTCATAAATAACACCTCCGTAAACAGTTAAATAATATGATATATGCAAAATAATGTTCGCAAACGAATGTTTGTGAGATGATTATAAATGCCGAACAATCGTTTGTCAATATGTTTCGAACAAAAAATCTGAACATTTATTCTGAAAACTGTTGATATTGTTATTAATGCGTGCTATTATTCATGATTAGAAGATAAAGATTGCTTTCAGTTCAGGAGGTTTATATATGTCATACGGTAAGATTTCCGCAAAACAACAGGAAATACTCAATTATATCAAAGATCAGATATTAAATAAGGGATATCCTCCCTCAGTAAGGGATATCTGCGCAGCTGTTAACCTTAAATCCACCTCATCCGTTCATTCACACCTGGAAAAGCTTGAAAAGAACGGATATATAAAAAGAGACCCCGCCAAATCCCGTACTATAGAGATCATAGACGAGGATTTTAACGAGGTACGTCGTGAAATGTCATATGTGCCGGAGATCGGTGACGTTGCAGCCGGTACTCCTCTTCTTGCAGTAGAGAACACAAGCGGATATTTTCCTATCCCTACGGAGTATCTTCCCAATGAAAAGACCTTTATTCTCCGTGTAAAAGGCGACAGTATGGTGGATGTGGGTATCTTTGACGGTGACCGTCTTATCGTCGAGCAGACCAACACCGCATCAAACGGCGAGATCGTTGTCGCCTTGGTGGATGATTCCGCAACAGTAAAGAGATTTTTTAAAGAAGACGGTCATATCAGACTTCAGCCCGAGAATATGTTCATGGAACCTATAATCGTTGATGATTGCATGATCCTTGGCAAAGTTATAGGTCTGTTCAGATTTGATATCAAATAATAATGATCACAGGGTTATTTCCTTCCCGTCTTTCCATATCCTTTCAAGGTCATAAAAGAGACGTTCTTCTGCTGAGAATATATGCACTATGAATTCACCGTAGTCCATAAGCACCCAGGAGGCTTCCGGATAACCCTCTATTCCTTTCGGCTCCGTGCCGATTTTTTTTAATTTCTCTTCGATATTGTCTGCAATAGTTTGTATCTGCTTTTTATTGCTGCCGGCAGCAATGATAAAGTAATCGGCAAAAGAAGATATGTCGTGTATGTCCAGTATCCTTATATCCTCTCCCTTTTTTTCGGAGATTGCTTTTTCCGTGATCTTTATCAGATCGATAACAGGGGTGTCTGTATTTGTCATATTATCAAATGTCCTTTCCGGATAATTTATCTTTGTAATATTCGTATGCTTCTTTAGTCATCAGATCAATAGTTCGTCCTTTCGCTTTTAACAGATCAAGGGTATCGCCAAGGATCTTAAAAACGGTTTCTTCAAGACTTATAAAAGCTGTCTTCCTGATATCTTCAAGATTTTTTGCTGTATGACGCATTGGCTCAATATAATCAGCTATGAATATTATCATTTCTATCTTGTTCATTGCGGGTTTTCCGGTTGTATGCCATTTTATGGCTTCCGTGATCGAAAGATCGTTAATACCGAATTTTTCACCTGCAAGATATGCCCCGACTTTAGCGTGCAAAAGGTAAGGATTGTCGCGTTCGATACGTGTGATACCCATACCCAGATCATCGCACATCTTTATCTGTTTATCGTAGTCGATATACTTTGCATTATCATGCAATATGCCGGCGGTATACGCTTTCAGCATATCCGCGCCGTGGCAGGCCGCAAGACACATTGCCGTATCAGCAACGCCCAGGGAATGGCGGAATCTTTTGGGATTTTCACTGAGAACCTCTTCGACTTTTTTTGTAATATTCTGAATCTGTTCGTAATCCATAAATAATCTCCGATAACTATCTGTACAAATTATTCCTTATTATGTATTCCTCTACACTTTTGGGAACCAGGCCCGAAATACTTTTTTTATTTCGGATCATTTCTCTTATGTCCGAGGAGCTGATAGGATGATCCTTGATATTCAGTTCCCGGACATCAGCGTGAAATATATCTCTTAAATATTTAGCTTTTCTGTCAGTTTCACCGGTAGTAGCACCCTCTCTTTTACCGTATAGTATGATACATTTTTTTAAAAAATCTTCAGAATCCTTCCATTTGTCGATATACAAAAGAGAATCACTGCCGACTATAAAAAATATCTCTTTATGATCCTTACTTAATTCATTTATCGTATCGCAGGTATATGTATAACCTCCCCTGTCAAGATCAAGAGAAGACGCCTCAAGATACCCGGGGGCACATTCTTTTGCAGCAAGCTCAGCCATTTTTAATCTATGGTAAGAATCTGCATACGCGGACGAATCTTTATAATAAGACTTTGATGTAGGCATAAGCAGTACCAGGGGCAGATTGAACTGTTCATGTGCTTTTTTTGCAAGTTCAATATGTCCGAGATGGATCGGATTAAACGACCCGCCCAGAACACCGATACGAGAAGATTTCATGATATGTTACTCCACGTCAAATTTTCTTTTTTCCGGATCTTTGTCGGGCTTATAAAGCACGATCTTTTTCCCTATAACATTAACAACCTGTGATCCCGTTCTTTCGGAAACAATATCCGCGATCTCTCTTACGTCATCATCACAGTTTTTTAAAACTGCAACTTTTATAAGCTCACGGGCATCAAGTGCATCCTTAATGGCACTTGTAAGCTGCGGGTTAATACCCGATTTTCCGAACTGAAATATCGGATTTAGTTTACTGCCCTCTTTTATCAGATAGGCTCTTTCTTTACTTGTCATAATTACCTCTGTTTATTCTTCAATTCCTTCAAAGTATTCAAATTCAAGATATTCACCGACTTTAACGGTGTCTCCTTCTGTAAGACCCAACTTTTTTAACTCTTTGATAATATGATTCTTCTCCATAAACTGCTGGAAAAACAAAAATCCTTTTTCGGATTCTATATTGGTGTAACCAAGCATACGCTCTACTCTGGGACCTGTCACACAGAAAACACCGTCTTTTTCTTTTGATACATAGAAAGGCTCATCAGGGTTATCAAAAAGAGTGTCCGTATCAACTTCAGGTTCAAATACAACTGCATCCTTCGGCATGCCGTCCAGTATCTCCTTGACCTTGTATAAAAGTGGTTTTATACCATCTCCAACCGCAGCACTGATAGGGAATATTTCAGAGTCAGGGAACGCTTTTTGCAACTCTTCCAAGGCTTCGTCCAAAGACTCCTTATCAAGACAATCCGTCTTGTTAGCAGCTATCACCTGTGGTTTATTTAAGATATCAGGATCATAAGTTTTTAACTCTTCATTTATCTTGTTGATATCATCTACAGGGTCTCTTCCTTCAGTACCTGAAATATCAACGATATGAATTATCACACGTGTACGTTCTATATGGCGTAAAAACTCAAATCCCAGTCCCACTCCCTGGGAAGCACCTTCTATAAGACCGGGTATATCGGCAATTACAAAACTGCTTCCTTCATCGATATATGCGACGCCAAGGTTGGGATTCAGCGTAGTAAAGGGATAGTTTGCGATCTTTGGCCTTGCCCTTGTCACAGCTGCAAGAAATGTTGATTTACCCACATTAGGGAATCCCACAAGACCCACATCAGCTATGACTTTCAGTTCAAGACGTATCCAAAGTTCCTGCGCGGACTGGCCCGGCTGGGCATACTGGGGTGCCTGCATGGTGGATGTGGCATAGTTCATATTGCCTTTTCCGCCACGCCCTCCGCGCAAAACGATCACACGTTTGTTATCTCCTGACATGTCAGCAAGTATCTTGCCGGTGTCATCATCATAGATAACCGTGCCTTCAGGAACTTTTAAAATAAGATCTTCACCATCTTTTCCGGTACATCTGCGTTTACCGCCCTCCTGACCGCTTTCGGCTTTGTATTTTTTGTTGTAGCGGAAATCACCCAGAGTGTTCAGCCCCGGATCTGTTTCAAAGATCACATCTCCCCCTCTTCCGCCGTTACCGCCGTCCGGTCCGCCATTCGGAACGTACAACTCCCGACGGAAAGAAACGTGTCCGTCACCGCCCTTTCCGGATTGTATAAATATTCTTGTTCTGTCTGCAAACATATTCTGTTAAATTTCCTTGTATTCTACTCTGATGTTTTCAGGATACACATATGCCAGTTCTTCCGATGATGACGCAAAAGCATTAAGAAAAGCACTTGCAATCTCACATGGCTCATCTTCAGACAACGAAAAAATAACCTTGGCGTTTTCCTCATCTATGGTGTTCAGACACGGTTCATTAGTAAATTCCTGAATAGCACCTATAGTATGGGACGCAAGGGTTGAAACGGCAGCACAAAGCACATCTTTTCCTTTTATGTCAAGATCAGCGTGCCCCCTGACTTCAAACTTTTTAATTTGATCTTTGTCGTTCTTAAAAAAAATAATCTCTGTCATTTTTGAAATTCCTGTATTCATGTTATGTTATCTTTTTTAATATTTCTTGTCAATAAGATGACATTAATATATAATCGAAAAGTATCCTGATAAAATTATGGATATAGAAAGAAGGTAATATTATGAGTTTTGAATTGATCAAACAGATTCCGGATCCGGGTGAGATCAAAGATCAGTACCCCGTACCGGAGGGTTTCAAAGAAAAAAAAGAAGCTTTTGATGAAGAAGTAAAAGAGATCATCACAGGCGAATCAGACAAGGTACTGGTTATTATAGGTCCGTGTTCTGCAGATAATGAAGATGCTGTACTGGATTATACACAGCGTCTGAGAAAAGTTCAGGACAAGGTATATGAGAAGCTTCTGCTTATTCCCCGTGTTTATACTAATAAACCGAGGACTACGGGAACAGGTTATAAGGGAATGCTTCATCAGCCGGATCCCGAAAAAGCATCTGATCTGCTTTCCGGTCTTATCGCCATCAGGAACATGCATCTTCATGTTATGGAAAATACAGGCTTCATGACTGCAGACGAGATGCTCTATCCTGAAAACGCCTGGTATCTTGATGATGTATTAAGTTATATAGCGGTCGGCGCACGCTCTGTTGAGAACCAGCAGCACAGATTGGTCGCCAGCGGTTTCGACGTGCCTGTGGGTATGAAGAATCCCACCAGCGGAGACTTCAGTGTTATGCTTAACTCTGTAGTAGCCGCCCAGTCCGCACAGTCATTTATGTACAGGAACTGGGAAGTAAAGACTCCCGGCAATCCTCTTACTCATACCATAATAAGAGGTGCCGTTAATAAGCACGGTCAGAACATACCTAATTATCATTACGAAGATCTTATCCGTCTTTACAAGATGTATATGGACAGAGAACTTGCAAACCCTGCCGTGATCATTGATTCGAATCACAGCAATTCCGGTAAACAGTTCAAAGAACAGATAAGGATCGTAAAGGAAGCTCTGCACAGCAGACGCGGTTCTGATGATATAAAGGAGATCGTAAAAGGATTTATGATTGAAAGTTATATCGAACCGGGTTGCCAGAAAGTAGGTAACGGTGTTTACGGACAGTCGATCACCGATCCTTGCCTGGGATGGGATGACACAGAAAGATTATTACTTGAGATGGCTGAACTTATATAATTATTTAGGTTATATATTGTTTTTCTGTCTTTGCCGACTTATATCAGCTCCCGTGATTTACATTTTCAAACTGTAGAATCCGGTTCTAAAAAATTTAAAGACCGACAAAATCGTTTGAACACGAACAAAAAGCATAAATGCTGCGTTATAGATTTTCTTTACATGAATATGCTAAGCAGCTATGCTTTTTGTTCGTAAACGATTTAGCCGGTCTTAATTTTTTGAACCGTTTTCTAATGTTTGAAAATGTAAACAGGTCACTGAACATCGTCGGTCAAAGACAGAATTGCAGTTTCACATTAAAAAAGCGATGCTTTAACAAGTTCAGCAACCGCTTAATGTTTTTTAATATGGTTTAATTCCCCTCACATTTATCAAAACATGCTTCTGTAGCCTTAAAGATAGCGTTCCTGAACCCGTGCTCTTCTAACGCCTCAACGGCTCTAATAGTTGTGCCACCCGGAGAGCAAACTTTATCTTTGAGGGAGGCCGGGACTTCTTTTGATTCAACAACCATCTTAGCAGACCCGTATACAGCCTGTGCAGCAAATTCGTATGCATCTTCCCTGGACATGCCGTATTTCACACAGGAATCGGCAAGAGCTTCGATAAAGATATATACATATGCAGGAGAAGAACCGCTGGCGCAAACAACGGCACTCATGACGGTTTCTGATACAAATTTGCATTTTCCGAAGGAAGAAAAGAACTTCTCAACGGTCAAGAGTTCTTCTTCGGTAAATGTATTATCTTTAGCACAGAGCCCCGTCATTCCTTCTCCTATAAGGGCAGGCGTATTTGGCATTGCCCTTACGATCCTTGCATTTATATCAAGCATCCTGGTCAGATCGCTTATCGAGATCGTTGGAGCCAGTGAAATAACAACGTGATCACTTGTAAGGACTTCCTTTATCTTCTGAGTGGCCTCTTCGTATGCCTGGGGTTTGATGGCAAGGATTATGTATTTACATTCTTTTACACATTCCTGTATGCTTCCCACGGAGATTACATGTGTCTCTCTTGTAATGGCATCACATTTCTCCGCATTTATATCATAAAAACACATATCGCTTGCAGAAAAACAAGTAAGCGCACCTTTAAGCATTGCACTTCCCATGTTCCCCATGCCTATAAAACCGATCTTATCCATTTTTATTTCTCCTTAATGATCATTTATTTAAAAGAGTCTCAACTGACGCAATCTTTACGGCTAAAGCAAAAAGTCCGGTTGCTTTTTCCAATTCTTCAATCGTCGGGAATGTGGGTGCAATCCTTAAGTTGGCGTTTTCCGGATCCTTTCCGTAAGGGTATGTCGCTCCCACATTAGTAAGTGTAACACCTGCCTCTTTACAGAGCTCGTATATCCTGTCAGCACAATGAAGAGCGGAGTTAAATGATATAAAATAACCGCCCTTCGGATCCGTCCACTCTCCTATCCCCAGTCCTTCAAGTTCGGAAGATAATATCTCGATCACTTTTTCAAATTTAGGACGGATGTGATCGGCATGTTTTTTCATGTGCTCTTTTATACCATCTGCATTTTTAAAGAACTGTACGTGACGGAGCTGATTTATTTTATCATGACCTATAGTCTGGAACTTTAAATGACCTTTAATATCTTTCAGATTATCCTGAGATGCCGCAACAGCCGCTATACCGCCTCCGGGAAAGCTGATCTTAGAGGTCGAAGAAAATTCAAAGACTATATCAGGATTTCCGCACTCTTTGCATAAAGAAATGATATCCGGGATATCGGGACAGTCATCATAAAGGTCATGAACGCAATAAGCATTATCATAAAAGATCCTGAAGTCCTTTGCTTTTGGCTTAAGTGACGCGAGACGGCGCAGTGTCTCATCTGAATACACATAACCCGTAGGATTGGAGTATTTCGGAACACACCATATACCTTTAACAGACTCGTCTTCCGATACATACTTTTCAACCATATCCATGTCAGGTCCATCAGTAGTCATCGGAATGTTTATCATCTCAACACCGAAGTGCTCAGTTACCATAAAGTGTCTGTCGTATCCCGGAACAGGACATAAAAACCTGACCTTATCAAGTTCATGCCATGGCCTGCATCCCAGATATCCGTGAGTAAACCCTCTGGACACCTGGTCAAACATGATATTCAGACTGGAGTTTCCCATAACGATAACATTTTCTATGTCGGTACCCATCATGTCTGCCATAAGACGTCTTGCTTCAATAATGCCGTCGATATTACCGTAATTTGTACAATCCGTTCCGTCTTCGGAAATAAGATTGCTTGATGAACCCAGAGAATCAAGCAGGGGGAAAGAAACCTTTAACTGTGCAGGGGCAGGCTTACCTCTTGCCATATTAAGCTGAAGATTTTGCGCTTTTATTTCGTTATACTGAGATTCCAACTTCTGAAGTAATTCTTTCAACTCGTCAGATGATAAATCCGTAAATTGCATGATGTGACTCCTTTTACCATAATTTCACTTAGTATATACACATTTCCATATATAATACACTTTGAATTTATCAAAATCAATAAGATGGCAATAAAAAAAAGACAGACAAAAGTCTGTCTTTAAGGATCATTTTGCGTATTCAACTGCTCTTGATTCCCGGACAATATTAACTTTTATCTGTCCCGGATACTGCAGTTCATCTTCTATCTGCTTAGAAATCTTTCTTGCCATGATCACCATATCCGCATCGGATACTTCTTCAGGCACAACCATTACCCTGATCTCGCGACCTGCCTGGATGGCAAATGATTTCTCAACGCCTTTATGGGCATCAGCGATCTCTTCAAGTCTCTTAAGACGATTTATGTAGACCTCCATGTCCTCGCGTCTTGCACCCGGTCTGGCGGCCGAAATAGCATCGGCACACTGAACCAGGACAGATATAAGATTATCCGCTTCCACGTCACCGTGATGTGATTCTACAGCATTAACGACAACGCCGGATTCCTTATATTTGCGGCAGATCTCAGAACCGATCTGTACATGCGTACCTTCCATCTCAAAATCTACTGCCTTTCCTATGTCATGGAGAAGACCTGCCCTTTTTGCAAGTTTTTCATCCTCACCGACCTCGGCTGCAAGAAGACCTGTAAGAAGTGCAACCTCTATTGAGTGTTTTAAGACATTCTGACCGTAACTGGTCCGATAATGCATACGGCCCAAAAGCTTAACTATCTCAGGATGTATGCCATGAAGACCTACATCCATAACAGCTTCCTCACCTTTTTGCTTAATGGTTGCTTCAACCTCATTTGTTGACTTTTGTACCATCTCTTCTATCCTGGCAGGATGTATACGTCCGTCTACGATAAGCTTCTCAAGAGCCATCTTTGCAATCTGGCGTCTGATCGGATTGAAGCATGATAAAACTACTGCTTCCGGTGTGTCGTCTACAATAAGCTCAACACCTGTCAATGTCTCAAATGTACGGATATTTCGTCCTTCTCTACCGATTATCCTTCCCTTCATATCATCTCCGGGGAGTTCGACAACAGATACCGTAGCTTCAGAGATCTGATCCACATCACAACGTGATATGGCTCTTACGATTATGTCTCTGGCTTTTCTATCGGCTTCTTCGCGTGCTTCGGACTCAATGGTCCTTATCATTCGTGCTGAATCTTCTTTTACTTCTTCCTCTACATTTTTGAGAAGTAAGTCTCTGGCTTCCTGTGAGGATAAACCTGATATATCCTCTAAAGCCTTCAGCTGACTTTGCTTGATCTCTTCGATCCTGTCCTCTTCGAGGGCAAGCTGTTCTTCCTTTTTGGCAAGCTCCGTCGTACGCTCTTCTATGGCATCGAATTTTTTATCTATAGCCTCTTCTTTGGCGATCACACGCTTTTCATACTGTTGTACCTCGTTACGCTGTTCCTTTACTTCATTTTCCATATCTTTCTTTAATTGAAGAGCAGACTCTTTTGCTGAGATCTCCGCCTCTTTATAAATAGTGTCTGCTTTTAACTGAGCGTTCTCAACGATCTCTTTAGCACGCTCTTCAGCTGTTCCGATTGTTTTTTTGTTGGAACCTTCAATCGTTTTTAATGAAATAAACCAGGTGATCAGCGCCACAACTCCTCCGGTAACAAAACTGGAGATTAAAGTTGTTATCACGAAAGCACCTCCTTATTCAGTTTTCATTGTGCGAGTTGTATAAATAAATATACAACATTAATATACTAACACTTATACGGCTTATATGTCAAAGAATTCTTTTACGGCCGAATCAGCCACAGAATAAGAAAACCCCTTTCTTACAAGAAACATTTTTGCTTTGTTCACGGTATTAAAATCAGGTTCGTCTGTACCGGATGAATATTTTTTTTCTAACAACTGTTTACAAAGGATCATCTCCTGATCAGGATTTTCTTCTTGGTAATGATCAATCGCCTCTTCGATAGTGTCTTTTTCAATACCTTTGGTCATAAGTGTAATTTTAACGGCCTGAACGGATTTAATAGCACAGTGACATGATATATAATTCTCAACGTATCTTTCATCATCGATAAATCTGTTTTTTTCAAGTTCGTTTAAAACGGAACTTATAATATCTTCAGGATAATGGCTTTGGACAAGTTTTTGTTCCATCTCGTGCTTTGTATACTCTTTTGCTCTGATAAGATACAAAGCTTTGTTTAAAGCAACAGGATATATAACTTTTTCTTTTATCTCCTCTAACAGGTCACTGTCTATCTCCGAACCGGGTAAGATTTTATATTTTTTAACGTCATATGATGATAAAGGGAGATCATATTCTTCGTCTGTAATTATCAGAACCTTTTTTGCGGAGATTTCTTTTATCTCAGTCACAGTCATATATTTGTACCTTTCTTAAAAAATAAAAGACGGTAAAATCTTACCGTCTTAAACAATTAATTAAGCGGTGTTCCGTTCGGCCAAACCCAGCCAACATATCTTCCGCCTGTCCAATTTGCAACTGTCTGTATATCCTGTATCCTTACTCCGCCACCGTTGTGAGCGATCATATTGTTTCCGATGTAGATACCTATATGACCGTATCCGCCGTTAGCACTTGAGGGAGCAAATATCACGCAGGATCCGATAGGGATAGGTGTGCCTGCAGCTGTAGAAGAAGATCCCCACTTTCTCCAATAATCATACGCATCACCGTGAGGAGGAGTAACACCGGCCATGTAGTATACTCCCGAAACCCATGCTGCGCACCATCCGTAAGTAGCAGGATGTGAACTTATACCTCTGCTTGCGTAATCGGCAACGCGTGCAGCCGTACCTGAAGCATAAGATGATGAAACATTACTGGAGGATGAATAAGATCTTGTGGAACTGCCCGATCCTGATGAACCGCTTGAATAAGAACCTCCTGATGAAGAACTGCTTGCTGCTCTTTGAGCCGCCAGTCTGGCTGCTGCTTCTTCAGCTGCACGACGCTGTCTTTCAAGCTCGGCCTGTCTGATACGCTCTTCCTCTTCCGCAATAGCGTCCTTATTGTTCTCCAGTTCTTTCTGGGTGCTGGCGATCCTGTTCGCGTTATTTACAAGGTCAGAATTAACCGAGGCAAGATACTCCTCTTTTTGATCTACCAGTTCAGTAACCTCAGCTCTTTTCTGGTTCATCTCTTCTTCAGCTTTTTTAACTTCTTCAAGTTCATTTTCAAGCTGATTCTTAAGAGTCTCTATCTCACGCCTTGTTGCCTCGATCTCATCGAGTTTACTGCGGTCATAATCATATATCTTCTGGTAATACTCCACAGAATTAAGAAGATCTGCCATACTGTCTGAAGTAATGAAAGATTCGGCAACATCAGCATTCTGATTTTCGTACATATACTGGATACGAAGCTTCATCTCGCTATATTGTTTTTCCTGTATGGCGATCTGCTCTTCAAGCTTTTGGTTCGTCTCGAAGATCTTCGTAGTAAGCTCGGAAGCTTTCCTGTCTAATTCATTGATCTTATCAAGGAGTTCCTTGAGTTGCTGCTCAAGCTTGTCTATCTCTTCCTGAGTTATATTCTTTTCGTTCTTCAGATCCTGAGATTTTTTTTCAAGCTCTTCCTGTTCTTTCTTAAGTTCTTCCTGCTTATTTTTTAAATCATCCAGAGTATCCGCATAAAGAGTAGGTACAGCAGTAACAACAGATGCCGCAGCCACAACACCACATATGATCTTAATAAGCTTTGACTTCTTTTTTCTCATAAATATATCCCCATATATAATCAAATATTTCAAAAATATTACAAGAGTGTTACGGCCATATTACCACATATCTGTAAATAAGGCAAATACCTGATCTTATCCTTCATCTTCTTCTGTAACATTATCGCTTGCAGAGGTATTTGATCCTCCATCGATATTAAATGCTTCACGGACTTTTTCTTCTATCTCTTTGCAGAAATCAGGATTATCTATCAGGTACTGCTTTGCATTTTCGCGTCCCTGCCCGATCTTCTCACCGTTGTAAGCAAACCATGCACCGCTTTTTTGAATGATGTCTTTTTTTGCAGCAAGGTCAAGAAGATCTCCCTCTGAAGAAATACCTGTCCCGAACATGATATCAAACTCTGCCTCTTTGAACGGAGGAGCTACTTTGTTCTTTACTACTTTCACACAGACATGGTTACCCACAACTTCACCGTTTTGCTTGATAGCTTCTTTTCTCCTTACATCAAGTCTTACTGACGAATAAAACTTGAGCGCACGGCCACCGGAGGTTGTCTCAGGATTACCGAACATTATTCCCACTTTTTCCCTTAACTGATTAATAAATACGATGGCGCAATTGCTCTTGCTGATCACAGGGGTAAGCTTTCTCAAAGCCTGGGACATCAGTCTTGCCTGAAGCGCCATGTGAGCCTCGCCCATTACCCCGTCTATCTCCTGCTTTGGTACAAGTGCCGCTACGGAATCCACCACGATAATATCGATCGCACCGGATCTTACCATGGTCTCTGCTATCTCCAATGCCTGCTCTCCGCTGTCCGGCTGAGAAATATAAAGGTTATCAATATCCACTCCGATCTTTTTAGCGTAAACGGGATCAAGGGCATGCTCTGCATCAATAAAACCGGCAATACCTCCGAGCTTCTGCGCTTCTGCGACCATATGAAGGGCTACCGTCGTCTTACCGCTTGATTCGGGGCCGTATATCTCGATAACCCTTCCTCTAGGTATACCCCCTACTCCTAATGCAACATCCAGACTCATGCATCCCGTAGGGATAACGCTTACATCTATGTTGTCCTCTGCATCACCCAGACGCATAACGGAGCCTTTCCCGAATTCCTTTTCAATATTTGCGATGGCAGCATCAAGCGCCCTCAATCTGTCGTCTTTGTTCATGTTATCGTTCATAACACAGTCTCCTTTATAAAAAATATATCATGATTATACATCGCAAACATCTGTTTGTAAATACCAAAAATATATTTTTTTATTTATTTAATGTCGGATATAACATTTTTATTTTTCATAAGATAATCCACAAGGGAAATTACGGTAAGAGCTAACGATACATACACCAGTATCTGGGTAATGACCCACATTGGCGTGTTTTTAAAATCTATTATCAGAAGTATAACTGCACCCATCTGGGCAACAGTCTTGGCTTTACCCCACCATCCGGCGGCAATGACGGTTCCTTTGTCTGCTGCCACAAGTCTGAAACCGCTGATTATAAACTCTCTCGCGATTATTATGATAACTATCCATCCCTGTATCCTGCCAAGCTCACAAAGCGCGATCAAAGCGGAATCAACCAGCAGCTTGTCCGCCAACGGATCCATAAATTTTCCGAAGTTAGTGATAAGGTTATATTTTCTTGCGATCTTACCGTCAAACATATCAGTCAGTGATGCCGCAAGAAAAATAGCAAAAGCTATCCAGTTATTTGCACCTCCTCCAAAGCTGCAGTATAAAAAAAACAAAAAAGGAGGTATCATGCATATTCTTAATATGGTTAATTTGTTAGGTAGATTCATAAAAAGCCTCCCGTCATTCGACTATATCGCCGATTAGATCGTATTCCGTGGAACCGGTCACTTTTACTTTAATAAAAGTGCCGGACACCATATCCCTTGAAGTATTCTCTGAGGGCGTTATAAAAATATTACCGTCTACACCCGGGGCATCCCTGTAAGTCCTGCCTACATATACGTCGTCCTCAGGTATGTATCCGTCAATAATGGCAGTCATCATACGCCCGACAAATCCGGCAGATTTTTTCTTAGAGATCTCCTGCTGAATCTCCATTATCTCATTTCGTCTTTCGGTCTTTAATTCTTCAGGAATCTGATTGGAAAACTTATCGGCAGGCGTTCCCTCTTCTCTGGAATAAGTAAACACACCGAGACGGTCAAATTCATTGAATTTAACAAAATCTTTTAAAGACTTATGGTCATAATCAGTCTCGCCGGGAAAACCGCTTATAAGCGTGGTTCTGATGCAGATATCCGGGATCTTGTCCCTGAGCTTTTTGATGATCTTTTCTATATGCTTCTTATCGGTCTTGCGCCCCATGTATTTAAGAACTGAGTCTGACGCATGCTGTATGGGCATATCTATATAATGCAGTAGCTTTGGCTCATTCTGCATAAGGTAGATAAGGTCATCTGTTATCTCTTCCGGATAACAATATAAAAGCCTTATCCACTCCAAGCCCTGAATGCTTGCAAGTCCCTTGATAAGCCTTGTGAGCATCTTATGCTTTCCGGGAAGATCCGTGCCGTATCTTGTTACTTCCTGGGCCACGAGAATGATCTCTTTAGCACCGTTTGCCACCAGGTCTCTCGCTCTTTCCAGGAGGTATTTCATAGGATAACTTCTGTATCTTCCTCTTACTTTCGGAATGATACAGTATGTACAGTTTTTATCACAGCCTTCTGCTATCTTTAAATATTCATACCATCCACCGGTAACACTTACCCTGTCAGCCTTTACTATGGCAAGTCTGTCTGTGGGATCAATAAAAAACTTTTCTTTCTTTTCCAAGGATGCATTAACAGCTTCCACGATCCTGTCTGTAGAAGCCGTACCGACTATTGCGTCGATCTCCGGGATCTCCCCGAGTATTTCATCCTTGTAACGCTGTCCCAGGCATCCTGTCACTATAAGTGACAAGCATGTACCGTTTTTTTTATGCTCAGCCATCTCGAGGATGGTTTCTATGCTTTCTTTTTTTGCATCATGAATAAAGCAGCAGGTATTGATTATGATGATCTCTGCCTGCTCTTCATCGTCTGTAAGTTCGAAGCCGTTATCCCCCAGAAGTCCAAGCATCTCTTCCGTATCTACAAGGTTTTTATCACATCCGAGGGAGACAAATAATATTTTCATATCTTTGAAAGATTTTCCTTTACGTTCTCAAGCATCTGTCTGTATTTCTCGAGCTTTTCTTTTTCCTCGTTTATCTTTGCTTCAGGTGCCTTGGCTACAAAATTCTCATTTGCAAGCATGCCTTCGCACCTTTTCACTTCGCCCTCAAGGCGCTTCATCTCCAAAGTAAGCTTTTCTTTTTCCTGTTCTATATCCACAAGGTCACTAAGGGGTATATAAACTGAGGCATTCTCTATTACCGCAGTAACACACTGCGCGGGAATACTGTCAGCATCAGACTTGATAAATACTTCCTGGGCACCGGAAAGAAGCTTAAAGAACGCTTTTCCTTTCTCGAATATATCAAGAGTGTCTTTATTTTCCGTTACAACATATATATCCAGTTTCTTGGAAGGAGGCACATCCTTTTGTGCACGAATATTGCGGACAGCTTTTACAGCGTCCTGGATATTTCTTGTGGCATTTTCCTCTTCGGGGAAATTCAGATCTTCACTATACTTCGGCCACTCAGATATGACTACGGACTCCTCTTCAGACTGTATCGCACAGTATATCTCTTCAGTCACAAAAGGCATGAAAGGATGAAGCAGTTTAAGTATCTTTATAAGCACGGTCTTTAACGTCCATACAGCCGCATCTTTTGTGTCGTCATTTTCATTGTAGAGACGGGATTTGACCATCTCCACATACCAGTCACAAAATTCATCCCATGCAAAAGCATCAACCTTGTCATAGGCTATTCCCAGCTCGTATTTGTTAAGATTATCAGTCACATCCTTTACAAGTCTGTTTACCCCGGAAAGGATCCATTTGTCGGCATCTGTAAGATTATCCGGCATGGGATCCGACGGGTTTATCCGTGCCCCTTCATCATTCATCATGATAAATCTTGCAGAGTTCCATATCTTATTTGCAAAGTTTCTTGCAGCCTCCACCCTTGACATGAAAAATCTCATATCATTTCCGGGAGATGTGTTTGAAATAAGAGATGCACGAAGTGCATCCGCACCGTACTCGTCTATCACATCGATGGGATCGATGCCGTTGCCCAGGGACTTACTCATTTTACGCCCCTTTTCATCACGGACGAGACCGTGGAATAAAACATCCTTAAACGGTGCTTCACCCATATGTTCATATCCTGAGAATATCATTCTGATAACCCAGAAGAACAATATGTCATATCCCGTAACAAGTACAGATGTGGGATAAAAATATTCCAGATCTTTTGTCTTCTCCGGCCATCCAAGAGTTGAGAAGGGCCAAAGGGCAGATGAAAACCATGTATCAAGTGTGTCCTCGTCCTGTCGCACCTCTCCTCCGCATTCGGGACATTTTGATACATCTTCATCTGATACGGTGATATGACCGCATGATTCACAGTAATAGGCAGGTATCCTGTGTCCCCACCAAAGCTGGCGGGAGATACACCAGTCTCTTATATTGTCTGTCCAGTGGTAGTAGGTCTTTTCGATACTTGAAGGGATCAGTCTGATCTCACCGTTTTTAACGCCTTCTATGGCAGGCTTTATGAGATCTCGCATCTTTACGAACCACTGCTCTTTTATCATGGGTTCTACTACGGTAGAGCATCTGTCATGTGTACCCACATTGTGAACATGTTCTTTTATGCCCACAAGATAACCCTCTTTTTCCAGATCACTAACAATGGACTTACGTGCTTCGTATCTGTCCATCCCTTTGTATGTACCGCCGTTTTCATTGATGGTGGCATCATCATTTAAAATATTGATCTGTGGAAGTCCGTGACGCTCACCTACCGCAAAATCATTAGGGTCGTGAGCAGGGGTTATCTTAACAACACCCGTACCGAACTCCATGTCCACATATTCATCGGCAATAACAGGGATTTCTCTGTTGCAGAGCGGGATCCTTACTGTTTTCCCTACAAGATCCTTATATCTTTCATCCTCGGGATTTACAGCAACTGCGGTGTCTCCAAGCATGGTCTCGGGTCTTGTGGTGGCAAGTTCCACATATTTACCTTCCTCCCCCGTAACAGGATATTTAATATGATAAAACTTACCGTCTTTTTCAGCGTATTCAACTTCGGCATCGGAAATAGATGTCTTACAAACAGGACACCAGTTAATGATCCTTGCGCCTTTATAAATAAGCCCCTTTTCATACATATCTATAAAAGACTTTGTAACAGCTTTTGAGAGCCCTTCATCCATGGTGAAGCGCTCTCTTTCCCAATCGCAAGATGATCCTATCTTTTTTAACTGTGATATTATCGTGCCGCCGTATTCTTCTTTCCACTCCCAGGTTCTTTTCAGAAAAGCCTCACGCCCGATGTCGTTTTTATCTATCCCCTCTTCCCTGAGAGCATTTATAACTTTTACTTCAGTGGAAATACTGGCATGATCCGTACCCGGTATCCAGACTGCTGCATACCCCTGCATACGTTTGAATCTTATGATTATGTCCTGCATGGTATTATCAAGGGCATGTCCCATGTGAAGCTTACCGGTCACATTCGGAGGCGGCATCACAATGGAAAACGGCTTTTTACCCGCATCTGCCTCAGCATGAAAATATCTGTTATCGATCCATTTTTTATATAAACGCCCTTCTATATCCGAAGGAGAATATTTTTTATCCAAAACTCTTACCTCTTGTCTGTTTTTATCCGATGGATAGAAAAGCGTCCATCTCTTCGCTTATCTTGTCAAAATTACAATCCATGGCAACTGCCATCTCGCCGTATAAGAGCTTTCTTGCAGTAAGCAGTGTTCTGCTGTCTACGGATTTCATCTTGCGCAGTTCTTTAGCTCTTTCGTTCTTTATATTGTATAAAAAACGTATCATGTGAAGGAGCAGATTGGCATCCTGGGATTTTATAACGCTGTCGTACTCTTTGGCTGACAGCCTCTTATTCAGATCTTCATCAGTTTTACAATGCATCGCCTTATGGCGGAGTTTGTCGCATTGTTGTTTTGTTATTATGGGACGCATGGGAACTTTGTTTTCAACAGGTGAGTAAATAAGTCCCCTGTCATCAAAAAAGGGCTGTAAAAAATAATATTCGCCGCTTACATCTTTAATTGGCGGTGTGTCGATCTTTGAAACAGTACACACACCGATCACTCCGTACATTACCTTGTCATCAACTTCAAACACTTTACACTACACTCCTTTCCGTAAGATTTAACATAAACATTTTTGCGTATTTGTCTTAAAGTATATCTTATAAATGCTAAAAAATCAAAGAAATCCGCCTTACTGTTAAAAGTAAGACGGACTATGGATCATATGACATTAATGCGTTCAGGCGGAAAGAAACTCAGATATCCCCTCAAGTGCAAGTTCACAGTCATCACCTTCTGTGGAGATGTTTATGACCATTCCCTTTTTAAGACCAAACGCCATAACTCCCATAAGGCTCTTTGCATTTATGTTTTTACCATCACACTCAAGGTCTATATGTGATGAATAACCACAGGCAGCCTCAACAAGTTCCGCAACCGGGTTTTTATATTTTTTAGTGATATCTGAAACTTCAATTGTCTTTTTCATTTGAATCGCACCTCTAAAATGTTAGTATATGTCTTCTTTATATACAGCATGATCAAATTAAAGTCAACTTTTTTATAAATGAATTTTTTTATCACTGCGCCTGAATTCGTAAACATTGTCTGACAGAACCTCTTCTGCAGCCACGCCTTTTTCGTTTATATCTTTTACTATCATAGCAAGATCACTTCCGGAAATATTATCATCAAAAGGTACGATGATCAGTTCGTGAACTGAAGAAGGAAGGATGTACAGATCCTTGTCCAGATCTTTACTGAGTCTGTCGATAACATCCGTATAGAGCATACATGCTGCGCCGTTAACGTGAGTCTCATTTGTCATTACAAACATTGATACATCGTCTTTATCAGGAACTTCATATATATCATTTCCGGATATTTCGTTCAGGAATCCGGTTATTGGTGATATCCTTGCAGACAATAATTCCGGAGTGTTTTTTTTAGCCATATCAAAAAGAACATCTGAACTTACACCCCACTTATCAAGAAAATCATTTTTGATCATGGTAGTCGCTATATAATTATTTAAACGTTTTACTATACAGTAGCACACTACGGCCAGATCAAGGAACCGTTTGTGCGGAACTTCCCGCAGGAGTTCTTTGTTCTTTTCAAAATTAATGAGCTTGTACACTATACTGCCTTTAACGCTTTCAAAGTCATTAAACATCTCCGTGTTAAAGCATACGGCATCCCTGTTTCTGTAATAAATAGTCAGGATCTCGTTCATTATGTCATCAATGTCTGCTCCGCAGCGGTAGTTTTCGTAATAATCATTCAGATAAATGGTTGGCGCGATACTGTAACCGTTTTCTAAAATGACAAGTCCGTCCATCTCCTTTCCGTTGTTTTTTACAACTTTGTTGATAAAAACCTTACCATCCTCTCCTGCAGTTTTTACTGCACGTTTACGGATGGTTTCAATGAAATTAGCATATTCCATCATTCTTTCCTCTCTTTGTGTTTAAATATTTGTTTTTAGATTTTCGGGAAAATATCATTAGAAATTCAAAGTATTCGCGAATGCAAATCAGATTTCTTTAAGAAAAAATAAAAATGAATTTTCAGAAAATAAAAAACCGAATCCATGAAAGATTCGGTGATTATATTATTGTATGTATAATTATTTGTCAAGTACTTAATTGCTTTAATGTTTCTCTTATGATCTCACAGTACATTTCCGCAGAGGAAATACTCAGTTTTTCGTTCCATGTGTGTATCTCATCTATACGGGGTCCGAATGAAACACAGTCCGTATCCGGCATTTTTTTTGTAAAAAAACCACACTCCACACCGGCATGTATAACATTTACTTCTCCCTTCTTTCCTGATACCTTCTCATACACATCTGTGATGATGTCTCTTAGCAGCGAATCCTTTCGATAGTTCCATATCTGTGTTTCAGGACCGAATGAGATATCCGCGTCAATACGATCAACCATGTCTTCAAGAAGATCTTTAAGATATTCCCTCTGTGAGTCCACATTGCTCCTTAAGCATATACTCATATCAACAAAATCTTTACAGGCGTTTACGATACCAAGGTTCAGGGAAGTCTCTGTCATAAGAGTTGTGTCTCCGAACATCCGCACCACCCCGTCAGGAAGCTGTGTAAGAAGCGCAGTCAATTTTTTTGAATCAGCCTCTGAAAAAGCTTCTTTCATTTCAGAAAAACCGTTGTTTACCAGATTGATCTTCATATCAGGATCGCTTAAAAAATATGCATCCTTGATCTTTTCTGATTCTTCACAAAAAAGCTTTTCGAATTCACCTGATCCAATACCGGTAAGGATCTCAGCCTCACAGCTTTCTGCAATAGCATTATCTTTTCCGCCGCCACCCACATTGATATACCGCACATCTGCACCTGATCTGTTCAGCCTCAAAATAAGACGTCCCAACAGTCTGTAGGCATTTCCCCTGTGTTTATCAATCTCTATGCCGGAATGACCGCCCGTCAGATCATTAAAATATATCTTAAAACAATTTCCTTTCGTCTTTTCAAGCTCAGGGACAAAACTTATACTGCAGATAGTCGTTCCCGCACATCCTGCTGTAAACACTCCTTCATCTTCCGAGTCGATATTTAATATAAAGCTGCTTTTTAAGTCAGAGGTATCCAGCGCTTCGGCACCGAGCATACCTATCTCCTCGTCAGTGGTAAACACGGCTTCAATAGCAGGATGTGACATTTCCCTGTCATCAAGCACTTCAAGAGCATATGCTACTCCGATACCGTCGTCTGCCCCCAGGCTGGTACCGTCAGCCTTTAAAAAGTCGCCGTCAATAAAAAGATCTATCCCCTCTTTCTTAAGATCTTTTATCTTATCCTTGCGTTTAACGGCAACCATATCAAGATGACTCTGAAGCATTACGGTTCTGTCGTTTGTACAGTCATCCGAAGCCTCTTTGAAGACGATAACATTATTGCTTTTGTCTTTTCTGTATCGCAATCCTCTTTCTTTTGCGAAGTTTACGATATAATCGCTGATCGCATCACAGTTCCCCGACCCTCTCGGTATCCCGGATATTTCCTTAAAAAATCTCCAAAAGGGATATTTATCAGTTAAAACATGTAGATCCATGGTTTTCTCCTTAAAAATCATAAAACAACCGTCAATGTGTTGACAATTTACATATGTATCTATAAAATAGCGAAGTATGTTTAATTCAACGAATTATTAATAATAAACATCAGGAGGATATACTTTAATGGCTAACATCAAATCTGCAAAAAAGAGGATCAGAACCAACAATGCCAGAGCCGACAGAAACAAGGCTGTAAAGAGCGCTGTTAAGACTGATATCAAGAAAGTCGATGCTGCTATCGCTGCAAAAGACAAATCAGCTGCAACAGAAGCTTTAACACCTGCAGTAAGCGCCATCCAGAAAGCAGCAAACAAAGGTATTTACCACAAGAATACAGCTGCAAGAAAGATTGCAAGACTTACAAAGGCAGTTAACGCTCTTTAAAAAACAACCCGTACAGACGGGTTGTTTTTTTCATGCAAGGGCTTTTGATATTATGATCTCCAGACCGTTTCTGTCGCTGATAAGCCCTGTTTTTATCCTGTATTCAGTATCCTCAAAAAGCCTGAGAAGTTCTTTTAGCTCAGAAAGAGAAAAGTTCTCCGCCTGATCCTTGTATTTTTTGACCACAAAAGGCGCCACACCCTTCATTCCGATCTGAGAAGCATTGATCTCTTTTGAATCCTTTACCTGTGCTATCCCCATAAACTGCCTCTCCATAAGTATCAGTATCTTGATCGGAGCCTCTTTTAATGCGATAAGATCATCATAAAGTACCAATGCTTTACCCGCATCCTTTTTACCAATAGCTTCGATCATATCAAAGACTCTGTCCTCAAGACATACGCTGCAGACATTTTTTACATCGTCCTGATCTATGCGTTTCTTCTCGAAGCAATAAGCAAAAAGTTTCTCAAGTTCATTTGAGATGGTGTTCAGATCCCCGTTTGTTGCACTGATCAGCGTATCAATCGCAGCAGGTTCTATCTGCACACCCTCTCCGTCACATTTAGTCTGTATAAACTTTTTAAGGTCTCCTTTAGCCTGTGTTTTCAGTTCGCAGATATACCCTGACTTTTCTATTGCCTTATAAGCCTTTTTTCTTTTATCGGCTGAATCTTCAACGATGATAATGTACAGATAGTCAGGGATGTCTTTTAATATGTCGCATAGATCATCCGAAGCCCATGAAAAAAAATCAGAGGAATCAAAAACCAAAAGACGCCTCTCTGAAAAGAAAGGCAGGGTCAGCGCCAGTTCACAGACTTCTTTTTCATCAGGTTTTTCCTTGTACACTGTCTTGTTCATGGTATCGTTGCCCGCAATTGCGCAGACCAGATTATCCTTCATCTGTTTTTTAAGATAATCCTCTTCACCCACAAGCAGGTAACAGTGTTTGAAAGTATTTGATTTTATGTCATTATTAATGTTTTTCATCGGTGAGATTATAATATAAAAAGATTTATTCCTCAAATCTTGTATTCAAAAATCCTTTTACCCGAAATCCTTTGCCCGATGATCTGATAGTTACGGCCCCGGCTTTGGACGTGACTATATAAGGTATTTCATGATCCTTTAACCTTTCAGTGGTCTTGCTGCCCGGATGGTTATACCTGTTATTTACGCCGCAGGAGATCAGCGCGATCTCAGGTGATACTGCTTCCAGAAATTCATCATGACTTGAATTATTTGATCCGTGATGTGCTGCTTTCAGTATTGTAGCCTGCTTTATCTTTCCGTCTTCAAGCATCTTTTTTTCCGACTCTTCCGTGGTATCACCGGTAAGAAGAACAGACAGGCCTTCATATTCAAATCTGTAAACCGCGCTTAAGGAGTTTATATCTGTAAAAGAATCTTCTTTTCCCGGGAAGATACATTTAAGACTGTAATCCCTTTCGCTTACATTAAAGCCTTCGGAGGCATAAGATACTTTGATCCCTTTTTCTTCTGACTTGTATAGAACATCTTTATAATCTTCATCTTTCAGATCATCATTAATATCAGGAAGGATAATGTTGGATATACGTATGTTACCTTTATCTATCATATCCTGCACAGCATTTATGTGATCGTCATCACTATGGCTTATAAACACGCCGTCAAGATTTCTGATCCCTTTAGATAATAAAAAAGGCTCTACTCTTTTTGAATAAACATTTTTTATGTTACTCGATCCGCCGTCAAACAAAAGATTCCTGCCGCTTTCAGTATGTATAAAGATACAGTCCCCCTGCCCCACATCAAGCATGGTACAATAAAAGCCTTCATCCGGTTTGGCTGCCACAAGAATTATTCCTGCAGGTACGATCACACATGAGATCATTGCAGGTATTTTTATCTTATCTCTTATTTTTTTACGCCCTGATCTGTCGATCAAAAGTCCTGCTTTATGTGCATAACATAATCTGTCAGCGATCTTGTACTTCAGGATAATGCAGAATAAAACGATAAGACAATAATAAAGGATAACACTGAGTAATTTAGGGGTTCCCGTAAGATAAAAACCTTTAAATATTCCGGAAAACAGATCACACAGATGATCATAAAAGTCAAATATCCTCTCTGATATAGCGATCAAAAACACACCTGCCTGCGGTAATATCCCACCGACTGATCCGGCAACGAGAGCCGCCCCCATCAATAGCGGGGAAAGGGGAATGATCATCAGGTTTATGGGAACAGAATAAAGAGGTGTTTCGTTGTAGAACAACAGATTGACAGGCAACAACCCTAAAAATACTGAAAAAGAAACCATGAGATCAGCGAAAACAATCTTTGAAAAAGCAGATTTTTTATAGACAATTCTTATTTTATTGAATTGTGTACCTAATATTATTATTGATAATACAGATAAATATGACATCAAAAATGACGGTCCCCGGATAGAATAAGGATTCATCAAAAGTGTCACCATACATTGAAGGGATAGTGAAGAAAGAGGATCGTAAGACCTGCCGGGAATATCTGCCATAACAGTCATACAAAACATAACACCGGCCCTTATTGATGATATGGAGCCTCCCGTAAGTACCGTGTATATCAGGATAATAACCGTCCCGCATAACACACAGGGCACAAAGGAAAGCCCTGCTTTTCTTAAAAGTTTGTAGAAGAACATTCCCGTAAGAGAGACATGAAGACCACTTATCGCCAGAAGATGTCCTATACCGTTTTTTTTGTAGGATTCTTTTATATCTTCTTCCAGAAGGCTCTGGTCTCCCAACGTTATTGCCGACAGCCTCCCGGCATAGTCCGGTGATATTTTTTGATATGATCTGTTAAGATATTCCTTCACGGAATTAGCCGTAACTGTAACAGGATTTGCATCATGAGATATTACTTGAATACTATCTGCATTAAATTTTGAAAATATATTTATGGACTCGTAATAACTCTTCTCATCAAAACAGCCTTCCATACGAGGTTTTTCAAGGGGTTTAAGTTTTCCGTGAAGCAAGATCTTGTCTCCGAGTTTTATATCACACGGGTCACAATACACTAAAACCCCCCTGATATCTTCTTTGCACTGTTTATTATGCAAAGATGCGTTTTTCAGATGAACGCTCATGTATTCTTCTTTTTTTGTAAATTTAACGACTCTTCCGGAAAGCTCGCACTCAACACTTTCATTTGAATCATTTATGTATTTGACTGTTTTTGGAATACTCAGATTGCTGATAATGCAGAAAAAAGAAATGATCAAGAATATCATCCAAGGAATAAAAAATTTTTTGTTTTTGTTTAGTAATACGAATAAAACAACGCATACGATAAGCGCAAAAAACACAAAGATAAAGCCGGCATCCCCTGTCGCTCCTGCGATACACATCACAATAACAGGAAGTGCCAACCATAAAACAGGTCGTTTCATTTAACTCCTTTCGTTATAGAAATATTTAATTGGAAACATAAGAATGATCAAATTGAAAATTTTTGTCCAGAGACAGACTTTCTCTGTAAACCACATCTGAGCTTCCGTCGATCAAAATACGGACCTCATTTACTTCGTCCAACTCACACAGGGAATTAACAACGGAATATACCGGCAGATTCCCGGAAGCATTTACGTTACCGGAAAGAAAAAGCTGGTCAAAATTCACGTAACACACTCCGTTCACAAAAGTAACGCCTAATAGTTCTGTATTTTCGGGAATAACAGGATACAATCCAGCTTCGTCAGGGCCGTCTGTAAGCCTGGATACGATCATTTTTTCAATGGATTCATCACTGTTGTAAGCTATGTTGGCCTCGGTACGGATAAGTGAGTCTCCTTTTTCATTTGTGTAATAAAGCCCCACGTTCATCCACTGTGTGTCATAAAAGATATCATTTGAATCATCTATATAATCATCGCTTCTCAAAGACGACAGCCTAAGACCTGAATCAAGGGTGATCACATCTTTTGAGTCACGAAAAGTAACGCTTTCCACGTCAGCTATCTGTGAAAGCGTCTTTACTGCAGCCGTACGATACATTGCCTCCGTAGTGGCATCCATGCTTTTATAGTTATCAGAAAAAGTAAGGATAAGATCACCCTCCTGAAAACTCACATTATTCACATGTATATCACCGGGCTTTATCACAACATACTGATCAGAACTCTCAACCGTATCAAGCCCGGACAACAATTCCTCAGCAAGCTTGACCTTATCTTTTGTATCAGTCTTAAAATCCTTCACGGTAAGCCTGGTGCCGGCGATATTCGTATAATATAGCCTGTAAACATTATCGGCATTTTTACCGCATGCAGTGATAAAGAGACATGCACCGGAAAGTAATATTAACTTTTTAAAAGCATTAATTCTCATTTGATACACCCTGACGCTGTGAATTCTTACTTTTTAACGGTATCTTTACCGTAAATACTGTTGTGCCCTCTTCACCGTTTTCACTTTCAGGCTCGCTGTACAGCTTGATCTGACCGTCATGCATCAGCACAATGGTCTTTACGATGGACAGGCCGAGTCCTGTTCCTCCGGTCTCCCTCGATCTGGCTTTGTCTACCCGGTAGAACCTCTGGAATACATTCTTTTGATCTTCTTCCGGGATACCGAAACCGTTATCTTCTACACGCAGATAGAAAAACTCATAATCGGCGTTCAGAGAAACGTGAACAAACCCGTGTTCCCTGTTGTACTTAATGGCATTTTCTATAAGGTTTGTGGCAACCTGAGTGATCTTGATCTCATCTATCTCAGCTTCAACAGGTCTTATACTTTCAAATACAAGCTCTATGGATTTCCTGTCTGCTATAGGTGTCAGCTTCCTCATGACTTTTTCGATCAGTTCGTTGATATTCACAAAAGCCAGATTAAGATTGGCTACAGAGTTATCCATACGAACCAGAGAAAGAAGATCCTCGATGATACCGTTCTCCCTGTCGATCTCGTTGGCAATGTCCTGCATGAACTCTTTATAAACCTCTACCGGTGTGTCCGGATTGGCAAGAAGGGAATCAGCAAGAAGCTTGATAGAAGTCATAGGCGTCTTTAATTCGTGGGATACGTTTGATACAAATTCTTCTCTTGATTTGTTCAACTCTCCGGCATTATCCAGTATGTCGTTAAATCTGATGGAAAAATCCTGATACTCTGTATAACCGTTCACATTAAGTCTGTTATCTGTCTTTCCTGCAGCAATATCATCAACGGATTCTTTAACAGCACGATATTTGTTGCTGAACTTAAACGCCAAAAATCCCGCTACGACTGCAAGTGATAAAATTACCGAAACGGTGATAAGAGTGGAATACCTGTGCACATCAGATATGGAAGCATTTACCTTTGACATATTCTGACCCATAAGTACAATACCTATGGTATCGCCTTTATTATTGGTAAGTACAGATGCACTCTCCACAATAGTATCATCACGGACATAAGTGGTCACACCGGCTCCCGATTCCATAGCCTTCACGGCACTTTCATTGATCATGGTCTTTCCGGTGTCAAATCCGTAAGTATCAAGAACTATCCTGTAATTGTTATCAAGTATCCTTATCCTGATCTCGTTGATCGAGGCAAAATTCGTGTATACGCTGAACTGTCCGGCTTTTGAAGCCTCCTCAAGAGACTCATAGTTTTTCATCTCATTTGCGATAACGGCAGCCTGCATACCCACACTTTCGGTCTCTGTTTCAGATATGATATTCCCGAAATAATAATTATCAAGAATATTCATGATAGTTGCCGGAATGATAGCAAATATCATCAGATAAACAAATATCCTGAATGCAAAACTGCGAAAAAAACGCTTCAGAATAAATAAAAATCCTGAAGTCTTTTTTTCCGATTCGATTGTATCCGTTGTATTAGACATGGAAATAATATCCTACTCCCCATTTGGTATGAACAAAGCGGGGATGTCCCGGATCCTCCTCTATCTTTTCTCTCAGACGTCTTATATGTACGTCAACCGTTCTTTCATCTCCCGGAAACCTTGATCCCCATGCTTCCTTTAAAAGTCCCTCTCTACTGTAGACTTTATTAGGATGTTTGGCCATAAGCTCCAAAAGATTGAACTCTCTTGCAGTAAGATTTATCTCACGGTCATTGATAAAAAGTGTTCTGCTGTCAGTATCAAGAGTAAGATCTTTAAAACGGAGTACCGTATCGTTTTCTTTAACGGTCGTTTCCTTTTTGGTGTTACGCCTGAGGATGGCTTTTATCCTTGCTTTAACCTCAAGGATATTGTAAGGCTTGGTAATGTAATCATCGGCCCCGTACTCCAGCCCCATTATCTTATCCATGTCCTCACCCTTTGCGGTAAGCATTATGATGGGAACATCGGAGAATTCCCTGATCTCACGACAAACCTGTAATCCGTCGATCTTCGGAAGCATAAGATCAAGCAGGATAATGTCATAGGATTCGGATCTAACCATATTAAGGGCTTCTTCGCCGTCATAAGCAGCAGAAACTTCCATCCCGTCCTGTTCTAGACTGAACGTAAGTCCTTTAACAATAATCTTTTCATCGTCTACTACCAAAACCTTTACAGCCATTTTTATTCCTCCGGATAATCATACTGTGATCAAATCTTTTATTTTGTCATAAGAACCGTCTTTTATGCCCGAGACTTTTTTTATATCCTCTTTTTTCTTAAAAAGACCGTTTGAATCGCGATACGAGATTATAGCTTCGGCACGCACTTCTCCAATGCCGGGCAATGTCATTAAAGCAGTCTTATCAGCCGTGTTTATGTTTATGAGCTTACCGGTACTTGTATCGCCGGTGCCTGATGTGCTTCCGGGTTCACTACCGGAAACAACCTGCCCGCCTTTTACGGAACCGATTATTATCTGTTCACCGTCTGTCACTTCCCGGGCCAGATTAATGCTTGTCAGATCCGCATCCTCAGTCATGCCACCTGCCTTATCCACCAGTTCGGAGATCCTCGCACCGGATCCGACTTTGTATACGCCGGGAGATCTTACTTCTCCGCAAATATATGCCGTAAGTTCTACCGGTGCAGTAACCGGTTCGGAAGAAATACTCTCTCCGGACTCTTCCATCCTTTCTCCTATCATCAGTTCATCCGAAGCATCGGATACCTTTGATCTTTGAAAGGCAAATATCCCGGCAACTGCCACAGACGCGATAATGACTAATAGTTTAATTTGTTTTGTTTTCAATGTGCACTCCTTAAAATCCGCATCTTAAGGTCCCTTCAGTGCAGTTGTTTAAATAATACCCAAACAAAGCCCTAAATACAAGAGTTTTTAAACAAAAATTGACTTTATCGGACGTAATAATTATGATATTATGCTGTAATAATAATTTGAACGGAGAAGAATCTTTGAGCAGGGGAAAATTCATTGAAAAAAATAAAAACAGAATTCTTTCAGGTAATATCATTTATCTGATAGCACTCATAATGCCGTTGGCGATTTTTTTGGTCCTTTTTGCGATCAAAGGGATATCTCCTTTCGGGCATAGTGTGTATCTTACATCCGATATGTATCACCAGTACTGTCCGTTTTTTTCGGAGATGTCAAACAAGCTTCATAACGGCGGCAGCCTTTTTTATTCATGGAATATAGGACTTGGTACCAACTTTACCTCTCTTTTTGCATATTACCTTTCAAGCCCGCTGAATTTTCTGCTGGCTTTTACACCACATTCCATGACAGCACCCCTCATGGATATGATCATTGTAATAAAGATGATGCTTGCATCACTCTTTTTTACGATCTATGCTTCCAATCGTTTCCGCTCTAAGAGCGTGATCATATGTATATTTGCCCTGTTTTATTGCATGTCAGGCTATATTGCGGCCTTTGCATGGAATATCATGTGGCTTGATTGTGTTGCGGTTTTTCCGCTTGTAATGCTTGGACTGGAACGTCTGGTTCACAAGAAAAAACCATTTCTGTTCATAATAGCACTTGGTCTGAGTGTTTTATTTAACTATTATATTTCAATAATGGTTGTTTTTGCCGCAGTCATCTACTTTATCTGTCTTTTATTTCTTATGGACAGATCGGGTGAACGTTTTGCGGTAATAAAAAGGATCATACTGTTTCTGATCGCCGCTGCAATAGCCGCAGGGCTTGCGGCAGTACTTTTATTGCCTGAGATTTTTGCTTTCGGACAGTCTGCTTCATCTTCTTCCACATTTCCAACGGTGTTTAAGGCGTATCATTCTTTCCTACAGGAATTCTCAAGGCACATGACTTATTCGCCTTCTTATACATGGCTTGAGCACTATCCGAATATTTACTGCGGTATATTCAGCGTCGCCCTTTTACCGCTTTATTTCTTATGCAGAAAGATACCTGCAAAGGAAAAGATCGTTAAAGGGATCATCATAGGTATATTTTTATTTTCCTTCATGTTCAATGTTCCTGAATATATCTGGCACGGGTTCCATTTCCCCAATTGCCTTCCTGCCCGCCAGTCATTTATTTACATTTTCTTTGTGCTTATCATGGGATTTGAAGCAGTAACCCATTTTAAAGACACTAAGAAAAGAGACATACTCATCTCAGCCGAGATCTGTGCCACGCTTCTTATAATAACAGCCATTGCATATCATGGAGACAAGACCGTAGCCGACGAGGACAGTTTTTCTTATTCCTTACTGCTCATACTTCTTAACGCCGCTTTTCTGGGAGCATATTTTACGCTGTTTCTCTTATTCAGACGAAAAAGCTCCGTCCGTATCTTTGCAACCTTAGGGCTTTTTGCAGTTGCCATAACGGAATGCTCCACCCACATGTTTAATACGGGTCTGGGGCTTGTAAACTACACGGAGTATTGTAAAAATGATGATAATTACGCCGAGATCCTGAGGCGCATAAAAAACGAAAATACAGACACGGAGTTTTACCGGGTGGATCAGGAAGCGGCAAGAACGGCAAACGACGGATCATGGTATTCATACAGATCCGTGAATGCCTTCTCTTCCACTTCCATAGCAGGGGTTTCTGATTTTTATAAATCATTTGGTACAAAGGCTTCAATGAACTCTTACCAGCGTCTGGGAGCAACAAATCTGCTGGATATGTTTTTATCTTCTAAATATATCATATCTACTACTAAGCTTAACGAAAATGACCCGGTCAAAAAATTCCATTTTGAGCATAACGGTCTTTATGTGTACAAAAATGACAACACCCTTCCTCTGGGCTATATGATCCCGGAAGAACTTGCAAAAAATGCTCCTGAAAAATCTGCATCTGTCAGCAGTGCCATCAATCACCAGAATGTTGTGTTTGAAGAGGCTACAGGTATATCAGATCTTTTCACTAACCTGTATGACCTTGAAGGAGTTAAAGAATACACGTTCAAAGCAAAACAGGACGGACATTATTTTATTACTTTTACAGGTACTCTTCCAGAAGATATAACCGCATGTATAGACGAAGGTGAGACCCTTTCATTCAGCGATATAAAGAAGCACAACCGTCTCATCGATCTGGGTTATATACAAAAGGATGAAACCATGGTTCTTAATTCTGATGATGAGATGACCGGTTTTATATCTTATATGGACGTTAACAAGCTTGTGGAAGGTTACGAAAAACTTGCCCCATCAGGATTTGATATCACTTATATTTCCGACACTGAAGTGCAGGGCAAATATAACGCAGATTCTTCAGGAAGATATATGTTCAGTATTCCTTATGAAAAAGGCTGGACCGTTTTTGTGGACGGCAAGAAACAGGAAGCTCTGCCTGCCATGGGAGCATTCCTCTCTTTCAATACAGAGGCCGGAGAACATGAAGTAGTGTTAAAATATACTCCTTACGGACTTGCACCGGGAGTGATCATCAGTCTTGTAAGTGTGGGTATAGTCGCAACGTGGATGATAATCAGTAAAAAAAGATCAAAGGGAGGAAAATAACATGAAATTATGGGGCGGACGTTTCACGACCGAGACAAACCAGCTGGTAAATGATTTCAATGCATCAATTTCATTTGATAAAAAGCTGTATTCCCATGATATAAGGGGCAGCATAATCCATGCGGGAATGCTTGGAAAACAGGGTATCATTTCAAAAGAAGAATCTGATACGATCATAAAAGGGCTTGAGGGCATATTGGCTGACATCGAAAACGGAACTCTGATCATTGATGATACATATGAGGATATCCATACCTTTGTTGAAGCCACTCTCATTGAGCGTATTGGCGAAACAGGCAAAAAACTTCATACAGGAAGAAGCAGGAACGATCAGGTTGCGCTTGATACACGTATGTTTGTAAGGGAACAGATAGATATTCTTTCAGATAACATACTGGAATTCCAAAAGATACTTCTGCGTATCATTAAAGAAAATGTTGACACATATATACCCGGGTTCACACATCTGCAAAAAGCCCAGCCTGTTACCGTGGCACATCATTTCAGTGCATATTTCGAGATGCTGATCAGAGACAGGAGCAGGCTTTCTGATTGCAGAAAAAGACTAAACCTATGCCCTCTCGGAGCAGGCGCTCTCGCAGGGACCACTTACCCGCTTGACAGGGAATACTGTGCGGAAAAACTTGGATTTGACGGACCTACCAGAAACTCCATGGACTCTGTATCAGATCGTGATTATGCTATAGAGTTCTTAAACGCAGCCTCCATAATCATGATGCATCTTAGCCGTTTTTCCGAAGAGATATGTATTTGGAATTCCAATGATTACGGTTTTGTTGAGCTTGATGATGCTTACAGTACCGGAAGCTCCATTATGCCCCAAAAGAAAAACCCTGATATCGCTGAACTCGTCAGGGGAAAGACGGGAAGGGTCTACGGTTCCCTTATGTCACTTCTTACAACAATGAAAGCTCTTCCGTTGGCTTATAACAAAGATATGCAGGAGGATAAAGAACAGATATTTGACGTGGTCGATACGGTTAATATGTCTGTTACTTTATTTGCCGGCATGATCGATACAATTAAGTTTAATAATGATCGTATGGAAGAAAGCTCCAAACGCGGATTTACAAATGCTACTGACGCTGCCGACTATCTTGTAAAAAACGGTGTTGCATTCAGGGATGCCCACGGGATTATAGGACGTATCGTTCTTTACTGTATAGAAAAAAACAAGTCTATTGATGAAATGAGCATGGAAGAACTCCATGGTTTTTCGGATGTCTTTAAAGACGATTTCTATGATGCCATCAGTCTTAAAACCTGCGTTGATACACGTATCACCACCGGTGCTCCGGGAAGGGAAAGTATGGAAAAAGCGATTGCCTTTTATAATGAATATGTTAAATAAGGCGACACGGTGATGACACGGGGACGGTTCTCTTGACAACACCTGTGACAACCATAAAAAACGGTCACATTGACCGCTCTGTATCACTGAGCGATCACGTGACCGTTTTTTTATTTTCTCCCTTTGGCATCTCTGTGTCCTACAGTACCTTTAACTTTTCCCTTTATTACTTCTGCTTCTTTAAGAACGTCTCCGTCTCCAAGCTTCATGCCGCGGACGCCTACAGCACCCTTTTTCTTTCCCGGGACTTCACTAAGAGGAAATCTAAGTTTATATCCCTTTTTAGTGACCAAAGAAACGGTTCTTTCCTGCGGATCTCCGGAGGATATGGACATCTGTCCTTCGCTTTCGGCTCCGTCAAAAAGACTCTTGTGCTCATACAGATTTATGATGGTAAGAAGTTTGTCCTTTTCGGCAAGCTTTGTCGCCGCAATGGTTCTTTTGCTTACCACAAATTCATCTGCGCTGACTCTTTTTATCATTGCATTCTGTGTAACAAATAGCAGTGACTCTTCAGATGACATGGCAGCAGCTTCATCAAGTTCCTTCGCCGGACACATATAGACTATCTCCTCATCAGAAGATCTGTAATTGGACAAATTGTCTATTGGCACCCCCTTGTCTTTAAGCTTGGTCTGGGGCATATCCTTTACATTTACCCGGTGCATATTACCCGCATCTGTAAATATACACAACGTGTCTGTATTAAGTACCGGCAATACCGTTTTATTATCGGCATCAGCCGTCTCTTTGTTTTTTTCATAAACGGATCTGTCTATAGTCTTTACATAACCAAAACGGTCCATAAGCATTACAAGCTCCTGAATGACCATCGGCTTATCAGGTATAACGGCTGCTTCCCCGTCTTCTATAAGAGTACGTCTGGGAACAGCATAATCCTTTTTGATCTTTTCAAGATCTTTTATGATCACGTTGATCATGGTCTTTTTGTTCTTCAGGATCTTTGTATACTCTTTGATCGCTTTCAGGCACTTCTCATACTCTTCCTGCAGAGCCTCCACTTCAAGACCTATAAGCTTTGAAAGTCGCATGGCAAGTATGGCATCTGCCTGCCTCTCTGTAAAAGAAAGCTTTGAAGCAGCCTTTTTAGACGCGGGGCTTTTAAAATTAATATCCTTTGTCTCACCGTTTATAAGACAGCCCTTAGCCATGGCAAGATTCTTACTGCCCCGGAGGATCTCGATGATAAGATCGATGACATCCACTGCGGCGATAAGGCCTTCTTTTATCTCTTTATTTTCCTCTTCCTTTTCAAGAAGCGTGGTGTATTTCTTGGTATTAAGTTCGATCTGGAAATCACAGAAATGTCTGATGATATCCTTAAAGCCCAAGGTCTCCGGTCTGCCGTCAACTATGGCCAGCATATTTACACCGAAAGTGTCCTCCAGCTTGGTCTTTTTGTAAAGAAGGTTCTTCACATATTCCACGTCAGCGTCTTTTTTAAGTTCAAGAACGATCCTGATACCGTCTTTTGAGGACTCGTTGGAAATGTCCGTAACCTCCGTAAGCTGGCGGCTCTCTACAAGTGCGTAAACATCCTGCATAAATTTGGAAATATTACCGCCGATCATTGTATAAGGAATCTCTTTAATAACGAGACGATCCTTAGCAGAACGTCCCTTAACCTCTTCAAGTTCCACTTTACCCCTGAGTTTGATCTTACCGACACCGTCACGGTAAATGTCGTGGAGCTCAGACTTGTTGATAACTATACCGCCTGTCGGAAAATCCGGACCCGGACAAAGTTCCATAAGCTCGCTTAACTCCACGTCTCTTTTTTCAAGGACGGAATTGTTCAGGTAATATATCACAGCATCCACAACCTCAGAAAGATTATGGGTGGGAATATTTGTGACCATTCCTACCGCGATACCGTCCGCACCATTTATAAGGATATTGGGCACCCTTACGGGAAGAACCTCGGGTTCATATTCCGAACCGTCAAAATTCGGTATGAATTCGACGATATTTTTATCCAGGTCGGCAAGAAACACCTCCTGGGTAAATTTTTTGAGCTTTGCTTCCGTGTATCGCATGGCCGCAGCTCCGTCTCCCTCAATGGAGCCGAAGTTTCCGTGTCCGTCTACAAGAGCCATGCCCTTTTTAAAATCCTGGGACATCACAACAAGAGTCTCGTAAATGGAGCTGTCTCCGTGAGGGTGATATTTACCCATGGCATCTCCCACGATACGTGCAGACTTCCTGTGCGGCTTGTCCGCATTAAGCCCGAGTCTGTCCATCGCATAAAGAACTCTTCTCTGAACGGGTTTTAATCCGTCACGTATATCAGGTAGTGCCCTTGCGGTTATAACACTCATGGAATAATCAATATATGATTTTTGCATAACCTCCGAATATTCGGTTTTTACTATCTGTTCTGCCATTTTATCTCCCTTATCAAGCATCTATCACAGCTTCATCAGCGTGTTCATATATAAATTCACGTCTTGGCGGAACTTCACTTCCCATAAGCATTTCCGTCACCTGAGACGCAAGTATCCCGTCTTCTATCTCGACCTGTTTTAATATCCTTGTTTCAGGATTTAAAGTTGTTTCCCACAGCTGTTCAGGATCCATCTCTCCGAGACCCTTATATCTTTGTATCTCAAAGCTTTCACCTTCGTGCTCGCTTCTGTATTTTTCCAAAGCCCTGTCATCGTAAAGATACTGCGCCTCACCTTTTTTCGGTTTTACCTGATAGAGAGGCGGTGTGGCAATATATACATGTCCGTGGGTAATAAGTTCCGGCATGAATCTGTAAAAGAAGGTAAGAAGAAGCGTATCTATATGCGCACCGTCAACGTCTGCATCAGTCATAATAACTATCTTGTCATAGCGCAGCTTGCTTATATCAAAGTCATTTCCGTAACCTTCAAGGAATCCGCAGCCGAAAGCCAGGATCATTGCCTGTATCTCTGCATTGCCGAGGACCTTATCTATACCGGCCTTTTCAACATTCAATATCTTTCCGCGTATGGGAAGTATGGCCTGAGTGGCCCTGTTTCTCGCAGTCTTTGCAGAGCCTCCCGCAGAATCTCCCTCAACAATAAATATTTCGCACTCTTCCGGCTTTTTACTCTCACAGTTTGCAAGCTTTCCGTTGCTGTCAAATGAAAACTTTGATTTGGAAAGCATATTTGACCTGGTTTTTTCTTCAGCTTTTCTTATCTTTGCTGATTTAAGTGCACACTCAAGCACGGCTTTAAGCTGGTCCGGGTTTTTATCAAAAAAGTGGGTGACACCTGTCCCGGTTATACCTGCCACAATATTTGCGGCATCAGGGTTGTCCAGCTTGGTCTTTGTCTGTCCTTCAAACCTCGGGTCCGGATGCTTTATGGCAACAATGGCAGTCATGCCGTTTCTTACATCGTATCCCGTAAAGTTGGCATCTTTATCCTTTAAAACCCCAAGCTCCCTGGCATACTGATTGATGATGGTAGTAAATTTGGTCTTAAAGCCGGTTATGTGGGTGCCGCCTTCCTGGGTGAAAATGGTATTACAAAATCCGAGGATGTTTTCTTCAAATACATCCACGAACTGAAAAGCAATCTCCACCTCCACATTATCGACTGTATCCGAAAATCTTACTATGTCACAAACCGCTTCCTTGCCTTTGTTTAGTTCTCTGACATACGCACTCAGACCGTCCGGCTCATAATAAACCTCTTTGCATTCCAAACCTTCCCGTTTATCCTCAAAATCGATCTTCAGATCAGGGTTGAGATAAGCTGTCTCATGCAGCCTGGATCGTATGGATTCAGCTTTAAATACCGTTTTTTCAAATATCTCATCATCCGGTAAAAATGTTACCGTAGTACCTGTATCCTTTTTAGGACATGTGCCCGTTTCCTTTAATGCATATAAAGGTTTTCCTCTTTCAAATTCCTGGGTGTATTTTTTTCCGTCTCTTTTTACGGTTACTTTCAGATATTTGGACAATGCATTAACCACGGCAGAACCAACGCCGTGAAGACCACCTGATATCTTATACGTCTCATCTCCGAACTTACCTCCGGAATGAAGTATGGTAAACACTACCTCTACGGCAGACACTCCTGCTCCCGGATGGATATTTACGGGTATACCCCTTCCGTTATCCTCTACTGTAACAGAACCGTCCTTATTAAGGGTGACACCTATCTCTTTACAAAAACCCGCCAGGTGTTCATCCACAGAGTTATCAACTATCTCATAGATAAGATGATTCAGACCTCTGGTCCCCACACTTCCTATGTACATACCCGGTCTTTTTCTTACCGCTTCAAGTCCTTCTAAGATAGATATATTCTCTGCACCGTATTTTTTTTCTGCCATCTTTTACCTCTGGTTATTAATTAATATATTGTCTGTAAATGTCATCAAATAAAACGTCTGCTTCAGGGATATCATTAACGTTCATCTTTTCCCATTGTGAACCGTTCAGTTCTATATAAGTCGAATTCTCATAAGGAAGGAAAAGTCTTTCAAATTCCTCATTTCTTTTCTTTGCAAGAAGATATTCCTTGTTAGCGTCTGTCTTAGACTGTTCATTGTCACTTGAACACTTGATTATATAGAATCTTCCCTCAGATGATACAACATCACTGAGTTCCCCGGATTTAAGGTTAAAAGCAACGTTTTCAAAACTTTTTTCCGTATCCCCTCTTTTTAGCTCTGCCGTATATGATTCATCGGAATTATATTTTGCCGCAACATCATAAAACGGAGTTCCGCTCTTTAACTCATCAAGAGCTTTTCGTGCTTCTTCCTCAGATTCGTTGCAAATATAGAGAATGGATATTACCCTTGCCTCGTCAGTGCTTACTTCCACCGAGTCATCAGATAAGATGTAGTTTTTCATCTCCTCAGCGACCTTAAACTGTCTGAACATGTCAGAAAGCTTGTCTTTGCTGACTTCAAGGCTTCCCCTTTGCTCATCACTTAATCCCTGATAATAAACAGAGGCTGCATTTTCCACTTCTTCTTTTTGAACGTGTGAAAGAACTACGCCTTTTTTCTTCGCCATTGCATTAAGGGCTGCGACTCTTGAAAGACGGCTTTTCACATTGTTCTTTATGTAATCTTCCACGGTCTCACCGTTTACTGAAGCAGGAAGTATTTTATCATCTGATACATCCAAAAGCTTCGTCTTCTCATCGACAAGCAGTATCTTTGCCGCCATAACAGATGCGGCCTCACCGTCTGCCCGTAACGCCGTTTCCGAAGGCATCCCAAATGTAAAGTACAAGCCGTTTCCGTTAAAGAAAATGGTGAATACAACAATACCTGCCGTAATGATACCGGCTATAATAAACCAAATCTTAGCTTTACCTGATCTTTTTGAACTCATAATATCACCTGTGATTTTTAAAAAACTTCAAATATTATATATTTTTCTAATAGTATCTTCAACATCTCCGGTCAAATATCTTGCATACGCCTTGACCGTATCATCTGAATGTTCCATAGCAAAAGCATTGGGTGTTTTTTTCAGCATCGAAATATCGTTATAATTATCACCGAACACCATGCAGTCATCGGGAGCAAGTTTTAATATGTTCATGACCTTCCCCAGCGCATTTCCTTTGCTGACAGACAGATCCATAAAGTCAAAATACATAAAGCCCGATACCGTGACAGACGCAAACTTTTCCCATGATTTGGCAAATGTACGGGCATTTTGCAGGATGCCGTCATAGTTGCAGGCCGTAACCTTAAACACCTTATCATTTATGTTGAAAAAATCATCCGTTACGGTTGTGGAATACAGGATCTCTTTTTCCCTTGATCTGAAAAACTCATCTGCATGCTTTGTTATATAAACAGTTTCCTTAGTCGAAACAATGGGTTCGCACCCCGGGGTTTTTTCGATATCAGCAACTATCTCTTTTACTAGAGAATGGCTCATCCCCGCTTCATGAAGGACCTCTCCTTTATATTCTACATATGCCCCGTTTTCCGCGATAAAAAGGATCTTATCCTTTACTTTATCAAACAGCATGTGCAGGCTCGGTATCTGCCTGCCGCTTGCGGCAACAAAAATAATACCCATACGGTCAAGTTCATTGATGACATCAAAAAAACTCTGACTGATATGGGTATGACCGAATGGCAATAAAGTTCCGTCTATATCACTTGCCACCAGTTTTTTCATTTAAAAATCTGCCTTTCAGATCTGTCAATTTTCCAACTGTCTGTTTACAGCCGACTCCAATGCATCAATAGACGCTCTCATGATATCGGGGTCTATACCTGCTCCGAAAAAGACTCTGTCCTTATCATCAGAAACACCTACATATGCAATAGCGGATGAATCAGAGCCGTTTGCAAGGGCGTGTTCCTCATAAAGAGTTACATTGCAGCTGGTATTAAAATACGACTCAAGCGCTTTGGCAACGGCGTTCAGACGACCGTTTCCTTTTTCAGCCACCTCTGTTGCCTTACCATTATGTACGATATTTACTTTAGCAGTGATCTCATTATTGTCTTCCTGGACAAAATGAACTCCGTCTATCTTAAACACGGGATCATACTTTAAATATCTGCTCTTGAAAATATCGTATACTTCCTGAGGCGAAAGTTCCTTGTGCATCTCATCAGATACATCCTTAACCGCATAACCGATATCTTCACGCATGGCCTTAGGGATATCTATTCCGTAGTTCATCTCTAAAACGTATGCAACACCGCCCTTACCTGACTGGGAATTAATACGGATAACATCTGTATCATAGGTTCTTCCCACGTCCTCCGGATTGATAGGAAGATAAGGAACTGCCCATGTATTGCTGTTGTTTTCTGTCTTGTAGCGCATGCCTTTTGCAATGGCATCCTGATGTGAACCGGAAAAAGCAGCAAAAACAAGCTTTCCGCAGTACGGTCTTCTGTCTTCAACCTTAAACTGTGTACATCTCTCATACACTTTGACAATGGACTTCATGTCGGAAAAATCAAGTTCAGGATCAACTCCCTGGGCATACATATTCATTGCCAGGGTAATAATGTCAACATTTCCCGTCCTCTCACCGTTACCGAAAAGAGTTCCTTCAATACGGTCTCCTCCTGCAAGTATTGCAAGTTCGGCATCCGCCACAGCCGTCCCCCTGTCATTATGCGGATGTATGGAGATAAGAACGCTGTCTCTTCTGTGAAGGTTCTTGCTCATATACTCTACTTGTGAAGCATACACATGAGGCATAGACATTTCCACAGTTACGGGAAGATTGATTATACATTTATGCTCAGGTACAGGCTCCCATATATCTATAACAGCATTACACACCTCAAGAGCATATTCCGGCTCTGTTCCCGTGAAGCTTTCGGGAGAATATTCAAATATGATATTTCCCGGCTGGTCTTCAGCCAGCTCTTTCAAAAGTTTGGCACCATTTATCGCGATCTGCTTTACCTCTTCTTTTGTTTTTCCGAAAACCTGCTCTCTTTGTGCTACTGACGTAGAATTATACACATGCACGATAACATTCTTGGCACCCGATACGGCTTGAAACGTCTTTCTGATGATATGCTCTCTTGCCTGGGTCAGAACCTGGATAGTAACATCGTCGGGGATCATATCGTTATCGATAAGTGTCCTTAAAAATTCATATTCCGTATCGGATGCGGCAGGAAAGCCGACTTCAATGTGCTTAAACCCGACCTTTAAAAGAGTCTTAAAAAACTCAAGCTTTTCATCCAGACCCATCGGCTCGATAAGAGCCTGATTTCCATCCCTGAGATCTACGGAACACCATACAGGCGCTTTGTCTATATATTCTTTTTTAACCCAGTCATTACATTCGACCGGAGGCATATAATAGCCTCTTTTATATTGTCTGAAATCAAACATGACCTTTTCCTCCTTTTTTTATTCTGTTGTATTTCCTATATCATTCACATCCACATTTACGTTTATTCCCCTTGTCTGTACAGGTGTGGAAAAAACGATCTGTGTACTGGTCCTGCCGAATTGCTGCAGTTGTCCGATAAATGCATCAAGCTCCATAGTGCTTGGAAATACCACCTTCAGAAGCATGGAATAATTACCGGTAACGCAGTTACATTCAACAACACTTGAACAACTTTGTATAAAAGGATAAAATTCCGGCTTCCTTGCAGGCGCAACCTCAAGATTGATAAATGCAGTAATATGATAGCCTATCTTTAATTGATTGATCTTTGCTTCATATCCCTGTATTATACCCTCTTCCTCAAGCCTCTCAATGCGGGCTGAAACTGCGGGCGATGACAGAAATACCTGCTCTGCCAGTGCCTTTAGGGGCATACGCGCATTCTCCTGAAGTAGTGTTACAAGTTTTTTATCAATTTTATCCATTATGTTCCTCCAGATATAAGAAAAAACTTTAAATTATTAATTAATATTTATTTTACACTTAACTTTAGAAATTATCAAGGCAAAAATCCCATTTCCTTTAAAAAACGGGAAGGTACTGCTCTTTTATTTCGTAAGGATTCATGAAAACTCATTGTAACCCCATTTTTTGCCCTGGTAAGCGCTACATAAAAGATCCTCCGTTCTTCTTCCGTGTCATTTTCAGACACTGCTTTTGATAACGGGATGTTTCCTTCGTTCATAAAGGGTATGAACACTCTGTCAAACTCAAGCCCCTTTGCAGAATGTATGGTTGATAATACAAGATTTTTATCAGTATTCTTACATTCAACCATTTCACTATAAGTCTTTTCACGATCTAAGACGCTCCGGATATTCTCGCACCCTTTAATAACCATCTCAAATTCACAAAGCTTACTTTTTTCATAAACAGATATTTTTCTGTCCAACCCTAAAACATTTCTTATAAACTCAAGTGCGATCTCGGGAGAAAATTTTCTGATGCTTTTTACTTTGTATTCAAAATCTTTTACTTTTTCATCTCCTCTGTAGTACGAACGAATACTTTCCCAACTGAAACTATGTGACCCCAAAAAACTTTCATAGGCTTTAAGATCCGTTGTTTTAAAAATCCTTATATAGTCATCCGTGCTTCCTGCACCGGCAGATACTTCAAAAAAAGACATAACGGTCTTTATAACAGGAACTTCAAAAATATTGCTGACCTTATCTTTTACAAAAAAATTGATATCGTTTTGAATTAACTTTCCTGCGACAAGATCCAGCGACCCTCTTGTCCTGACAAGCACCGCAATGCTCTCCGATGTTTTTGCTACCCTTCTGATCTCTGATATCAAAAGATCAAGTTCCTCATTTTCGTCTTTTGCGGATAAGATCTTAACGCTTTCATCATTTTCGGATTTTAAAACAGCCAGAGATCTTTTGTCATATCTTTTTTTATTATTTTTGATAAGTGTTGCAGATTTGTTTACTATTTCAGAATGGCTTCTGAAATTTTCAGGCAGATCGTATATCCTGCAATCACTGAAATATTCCCGAAACTTAAGCATGATCTCAGGGCAGGCTCCCCTGAAGCCGTAAATTGACTGGTCTTCATCACCTACTGCGTAAAAATTATCCTCAATGCAAAGCTTTCTTAAAAACGAAAACTGATCAGCTCCCGTATCCTGAAACTCATCAACCAGCACATACTCGAACCGGACAGACCTTCCGTAAAGTTCAGTGTTCGATGATAATAATCTGTCTGTCATTTCTGCCATATCATCAAAATCAAAATATTTATTAAACGCCTTAAATTCTTCAAGCTTATTTTTACAGTATTCAAACAGGCGCCGGTCACAATATTTGGTCTTATATCCCCCTCTCATGTTTTTACCTTTTTTAAAGGCTGACAACTCCATCAGAACATCCTTTAATAATCCCGGCACTTTAGTCTGTTCCGGGAATCTTAAAAAATATTCCTGAATGGTTTTTCTTAAAAAATCTGTTTTTTCATTCTCGGGTAATAAAGAATAATTTACAAAAGAATCTTCAGAATTAATGATTGAATAACATACCGAATGAATTGTAGAAAATGTAACGGAAGCAAATCTTCCTTCAGTTGATCTTAAAAAACGTTCCTGCATCTGAGCGGCGGCAGACCTGGCAAATGTAACCACAAGGATCTTGTCGGGACTCACATTTCGTTCCAGGATAAGGTTTTTCACCCTCTCAACAAGCACCGTGGTCTTTCCGCTGCCGGGTCCTGCAAGAACAAGGGCGGGACCCTTATAATGCATGGCCGCCGCCCTTTGATTTTCAGTTAGTAAAATAGTGATCTCCTCCTTTTTTATTTTTCACATATTATGATCTCCGCCGTTTCTTCGGCGGTCTTTATCATATCTTCAATATTTTCAGGCAATTTAGTCTCATCTCTTTTTATGATATCAAGCTTAGGCTTTGTCACCGGATGTTTTGCAACAAAGATAGTACAGCAGTCTTCAAATGGCTGGATGGATGTCTCGTAAGTCCCTATCCTTTTTGCCACATCTATGATGTCCTGTTTATCAAATGCTATCAGCGGTCTGTATACAGGCATGGTACAAACCTCGTTTGTACAATATAGTCCGTGCATGGTCTGACTGGCAACCTGGCCTATACTTTCTCCCGTCACAAGCCCCATGCAGTTATTTTTTTCTGCCAGATCTTGTGCGATACGCATCATGATACGCCTCATGATGATAGTAAGCTCATCATGGGGACATGACTTATATATCTCAAGCTGAATAGCTGTAAAATCAATGATATTTAATGTGATCGGACCGGCATATTCTGAAACGATCTTAGCCAGATCCACAACCTTTTGCTTTGCACGCTCACTTGTGTATGGAGGTGCATGAAAATAAGTCGCAAAAACCTTAACACCTCTTTTTGCGATCATATATCCCGCCACAGGTGAATCTATGCCGCCTGAAAGAAGAAGCATTGCACTTCCTGATATACCGGCAGGCATGCCGCCCTGCCCGGGAATCTCTTTTGAGTAGATGTTGATCTGCTTTCTGACCTCGATGGAAATAAGAACATCCGGATCATGTACATCAACTTTCATTTCAGGGAATTTTTCAAGAAGAATATGACCCATTTCCTGATTTATCTCCATGGAGTTAAGTGGAAAATTCTTTCTTGCTCTCCTTGCTTCAACTTTAAAGGTAAAATTCTTATCCTTATATGCAGAATCGATATATCTGATAAGATTTTCTCCCAGATCTTCCACGCCATTATCTTCTATCTGAACTACGGGGCAGATCCATACGATACCGAATACTTTACCCAGTATCTCAACTACCTCGTCATAGTCAAATTCCGACCTTGCAGTGGCATATATTCTGCCGTTTTCTTTTGTCACTAAAAAATCCCCGTCAGTTTTTTTAAGGACTCTTGCGATCTCGCTTACCAAAGCATCCTCAAAAAGATGGCGGTTATTTCCCTTTAATCCTATCTCTCCGTATTTTATCAAAAAAGCTTTATACATTTTATACCCCGTAAAACCATCATTTTCTTACAAATTGTCTGAGCACCGGCACCAGCTCCTTTAAAGCTTTGATACTCATATCGATCTCATCCTTTGTGGACTCATAGGAAAAACTGAACCTGACGGTTGACTCCGTTTCCTCTTTGGAAAGTCCCATAGCAGTGAGAGCAAAGCTAAGCCCCGGTTTATTTGAAGAGCATGCAGAACCGGATGATATGTAGATACCTTTATCTTCCATGGCATGAAGCAGTACCTCGCTGCGAATGCCGGACACGGTTACACTCACGATATGCGGTGCCTGGTCATCTCCATCTCCACCATTAACTGTAATACCTTCCAGTCCCGATATCCCGGTTAAAAACCACTCTCTTAAATCTTTTAAATGACTGATACGTAAGTCAAGATCACCTGAATAGATGATATCAACGGCCTTTCCAAGTCCTGCGATCCCCGGTACATTTTCGGTGCCGGACCGCATCCCTTTTTGCTGCCCGCCTCCCTCTATCATGGGAAGTACCCTTACGCCGTCCCTGACATACAAAAATCCCACACCCTTGGGACCGTGAAATTTGTGGGCACTGACCGATAAAAGATCAGCCTTGATATTCTTCGGGATAACACGCATCTTACCGAAAGCCTGGACTGCGTCCACATGAAATATTATGTCACTGTTGTATGTTTTTAAAATCTCACCTATCTCGCTTACCGGCTGGATGATACCGGTCTCGTTATTCACATACATTACGGAAACAAAGACCGTATCTTCCCGGAGACTTTCTTTCAGACTCTCAAGATCAACCTTGCCGAAAGAGTCCGTGGGAAGAAAAGTAACATCATACCCCTGCTTTTCCAGTTCCAAAAAAGGTTCTCTTACCGAAGCATGCTCCACGGATGTTGTGATGATATGTTTTCCGTAACGCTCACGGGCTTTCACCGCACCTTTTATCGCCATGTTATTTGATTCAGTGGCACCTGATGTAAAGATAATCTCATTTTCTTTACATTTCAGTATACGTAATAAGATCTCTTTAGTATTTTTTATATGTTTTTCAGCGTCCACGCCTTTCATGTGCTTTGAAGACGGGTTGCCGTAATCTGACAGGGATACTTCAAAAACCTCTTTTGCAACCTCAGGAAAGGGTTTTGTGGTTGCTGCATTATCAAAATAAATCTCCATTTTCATTCCTCAAACAAATATATCATTACAGACATCAGCATCATGGCAGCAGTTTCGGTTCTCAGTATCCTGCTTCCGAGACTTATGATCTGCGCTCCTGCTTCTTTAGCCTGTTCAAGCTCTCCTGCACCTATACCGCCTTCCGGACCGATAAAAACGGCCACTGATGACCCGTAAGGAATTTCAGATAAAACTCTTCTGGTCTCTTGAAAACCCTCTGCACACTCATAAGGCATAAGGATAGTGTCACACTCCTTTGCCATCTCAAGTGCCCCGGTGAGATCACACACGTCAGCAACTTCGGGTATAATGCTCCTTTTGCTCTGCTGTGCGGCAGCCTGGGCAATAGCACGCCATCTTTTAACTTTATTTTCCGCTTTTTTCTCATCAAGCTTTGTGATGCATCTTTCCATGGATACGGGAACTATCCTGACCGCACCAAGTTCTATACATTTTTGTATAACGGTCTCCATCTTTTCTGCCTTGGGAAGGCCCTGGAAGATCGTAACTTTTACAGGCAGTTCAGTATTTTGCGTACTGACATCTTCTATGTCACAGATCACACATTCATTTTCAAATCCATTGATAACACATGTATAACTCATGTTATCCCCGCTTTTCACCTGGATCTTACTTCCCGGCTTAAGACGTAATACGTTTTTTATATGGTTATAGTCTGTTCCTTCAAGAACTATCCTGTCATCTGATATATTATGATGCTCTGCAAAAAATAAATGCATCCCGTCTCCTTTATTTCTTTCTTATCCTGACCGATGACCATTCCCCGTCTGTTTTGGTATCAACTATCTCCAAAGCATGATTTTTATTTATGGCATCTGTTACTTCTGCCAGCTTTTCATTAAGTATCCCCGAATAAATAAGAAATGCTCCGGACTTCATATGTTGGTCAACCGTTTCCGTAAGAGGTACAAGAACCACCGGAAGGATATTTGCACATACGATATCGTAGCATGAATAACCGCAGCGTTCTTTAAACTCCTGATCAGATATTATATCTCCCCGAAGAAACTCAACTTTTTTATCATCAATATGATTTTCCTTACAGTTTTCATAGGATGCTTTGATCGCATTCTTGTCAAGATCTATACCAAGCACTTTTTCTGCACCGTAAAGCACGGATACTATGGAAAGAATACCGCTTCCGCAACCTATATCAAGAACACAGTCGCCGGGCGTTACCAGCTCCTGAAGTTCACCGATAACAAGTCTTGTGGTCTCATGAGTACCGGTCCCAAACGCTGTTCCGGGATCAAGACTTATGACCTTCCCTTTTTTTATCTCGTCAGTCTCTTCTTCCCATGTGGGCTTTATATACAGATCATTTATCTTAAAAGTGTGCCAGTACTTTTTCCAGTTATTTATCCAGTCTGTATCCCGGGTGACTGATTCCTCTATCTCGCACGTTCCTGCATCAATATTTTCTTTTATGGCAGAAAGTGCAGTCTTTAGTTCATCAACCTTTAATCTGTTGTCTTCCGGCCTGTCAGCATCAAGATAAAAGCTGATGACCGCTTTTCCGTCATCAGCAGGGAGCACGGGCGGTATTTCTGCAAACATACCGTCTAGTTCTTCTTCTGTAAGACCTTTATTATCCTTGATCTCAAAACCATTTATGCCAAGTTCAGACAATGTGGCACATATTATGTCGGTAGCAACCGTCGTAGTGTAAATGTCATATCTGTTCCACTTCATGGATCATCCTTTCAGGCATTACTTAAAAAAGCCTTGTAGCAGTTCAGCGCCTCGTAAAGATCAACCTTGCTTATGATCTCCATGGGAGCGTGCATATTAAGTACAGCGACACCGCTGTCGATGACACTCATACCATATGTAGCAAGTATATAAGCAATAGTGCCTCCGCCTCCTATATCAACTTTACCAAGCTCTGCAGTCTGGTATGATACTTTGTTTTTATCCATAACAGATCTGAGTTCCCCCAGGTATTCTGCTGATGCATCATTTGAACCGCTTTTCCCTCTTACACCCGTGAACTTGTTAAATACCACACCGTGTCCAAGGAATGCAGTATTCTTCACATCAAAAAAAGAAGGATAATTAGGATCATATGCACTTGATACATCAGATGAGAGCATCTTTGAATTAGTCAGGGCTCTTCTGAGCTTCAGTTCGCTGTACTGACCTGCTCTGTCCATAACCTCTGCCACGGTATTCTCAAAAAATCTTGATGTCATACCCGTAGCACCGACACTTCCTATCTCTTCTTTATCAACAAGGATACATACGCCGGTCTTCTTTAATTTTCCCGATTCGGTCATGGCAATAAGAGACGGATATGAACAAACCCTGTCATCATGGCCGTATCCCATGATCATACTCTCATCAAATCCGCAGTCCCTTGCCTCTCCGGCAGGCACAATCTCAAGCTCAGCAGAAACAAAATCCTCTTCTTCAAAGCCGTATTTTTTCTTAAGAATGGATAAGATGTTTTTCTTGACCGTATCTTTATCCTTTGTACCGGAAGCTGCGGGCATACTTCCAACAAGAAGATCCAGATCCTCTCCTTCTACGACATGCTCTCCGCTTTTTTTAAGTTGTTTTTCAGCCAGATGAACAAGTATATCAGTGATACAAAAAACAGGGTCTCCCGCTTCGTCTCCAACATTTATATCAAGCACTTTGCCGTTTTTTAATGCCACAACACCGCGTATAGCCATCTGTCTTGCTACCCACTGGTATTTTTTGATTCCTCCGTAATAGTGTGTGTCAAACAACACGAGATCTTTGTCCTCGTATACGGGATTCTGCTTAACATCGATCCTGGGAGAATCCACATGGGCACCCAGTATGTTTAATCCGTCTTCCATGGGAGCGGTACCTATATTAAAAAGCAGTATGGACTTTTTCATGTTAACGGCATAAACCTTATCTCCCGCCTTTAACTTTCTGTTCTCTTTTATGATCTTTTCAAGGTTCACGTAACCCTTTTTTTCAGCGATCTTTACCGCTTCTGCCACACATTCTCTCTCTGTCTTGTTATCAGATATGAATTTCCTGTATTTTTCGGCAAACTGAAATATCTTCTTTTTGTCAGCCGCACTGTATTTGCTCCATGCGTTATTAGTCTCCATTCTTGCTCACCTCTTCTATTATCTCATCTTCTTCATTGTTCTCGTCTGTATCTTTATTTTCCGTCTGACCGGGAGTTTCATTTTCAACCTCTAACTTCATCTGTCCGAGAAGATCCTCCGATACCTCAGGCAGATCATCAAGACTGCTGAGATTAAAGAGCCTTAAAAATTCATCCGTTGTAGCAAACAAAAACGGACGCCCCGGGGCATTCAGCCTGTCCGACTCATATATCAGTCCGTATTCCACAAGCCTGCTTATCTGATTTGCACATCCCACTCCTCTAATATCTTCAACCTGGGATCTAGTAACAGGCTGTCTGTATGCCACGATAGACAAAGTCTCAAGCATAGCTTCTGTAAACTGATAGTTGTTGTCACGGCTTACCAGGGAAGCAAGTACGGTATAATACTCCTTTTTGGTAGCAAGTTCGTACTTGCCGTTTATCTGTACGATATTGATACCCCTGTCTTCGGATGTGTAATCATCTATCAGCTCGGTCAGATATTTAATGGTATCTTCCCTGTTTATCTCCAAAGCCCCTGCCATCTCATCTGCGCTTAGGGGCTCTCCTTTTGCAAACAGCATGGCTTCTATTGCTGCTTTTATATTAACGGCTTCCATCTTTTCCTCCTGCGATCATTATTGAAAAAATTCTCCGGATGCACCGAATAACTCCACATCCTTTTCAACCGTAATGGTGATCTCATCTGACGGCGTCTCCTGCAATGCAGTCACAAAACCCGAACGCATCATCTCCAAAAGAACAAGAAACGTCACTATCTCGGTAAGTACACCGCTTCCCTGTGGTAGCAGTGATTTAAATCCGATCTTTTTACCGCGCTTCATGGCAGTCTTCATCCCGGTAATGGTTTCCGGGATATCCACGCTTTCTGCTTCTATAACGCCGAATTCGCTTCTGATGGGATCAATCCTGTCAGCTGCACGTCTGAGTGCATCAATATATGCCCTGTTTAATACATCCGTGTCTATACCGTAAAGAAGCTTGTCAAGATCAGGCTTTGGCCGGTATTTCAGGATGTTGGAAGGGATGGATCCGTAACCGAAATAACGCTTTTTACCTTCTGCCGCACATTCATTTAACTCTGTGGCGATAAATTTGAACATCTTCAATTCAAGAAGCCTTGCGGTAAGTTCTTCCTTCATGTCTTCCGCATCCGGTCCTTCTTCCTTAGGCTTGGGAAGGAGCATTTTCGATTTTATCATCAGCAGCCTTGCCGCCATCACCAGGAACTCACTGGCAAGATCCAAGTCACGCTGCGCCATCTCTTTAACGCATTCAAGATACTGATCCGTGATCTCAACTATGGGTATGTCATATATGTCAAGTTTATTCTTTTCAATCAGATGAAGCAGGAGATCCAACGGACCCTCAAATGCCTCAAGTTTTATATTCAAACTCATTTAAAAACCTTAAAAACCTTATATAATTAGTTGTTTTTCGCCTTTGAACATTGTATAATATATACAAATCTGGAATGTACGTCAGTTCGCTTATTTTGATCCGACATTTTTGATACGGGATCTTAATAGTGATTCTGTTAAAGCCGGGCCGTCTTCGAACGGAAGGCTGCGACGGTTTCTGAAAGAACCCACCTGGCGGTTTGCCGGGAGTCATACAAGCGGGCAACGGCATTCCGGGTCTTTTTTTATTTCTTATTTTCGGATTTTTCTTTTTTGTCCTTCATATTGATCCTGTGCTGTCTTATGTGCCTTATTCCGGGATATTCAGATACTTTCATCCATTTGGAAAGTATGATCCATCTGTTTTCAATGTATGTATTAAACTCAGCCCCGAAATACAGGATCATAAACAGTGCAAATATCCAAAAGAAAGAAAACAGCGCATTGGCAAGGCTTCCGTATACATAGTTAAAGGTCGGTGAGTGGGAAATAATAAGAGAAAACACCCAGGAAAAAAACAAGCCTCCCATGGCAGCAATAAATGCTCCTGGCAGTTCCTTCCAAAAACCGCTCTTTCGCCCTGGCACATACATATAAATCAGGGTAAACATTATGGTAAGCACTATAGGCAAAATAATATAACGCCTGAAAACTATACTTGCAATGATAGTGGCAAGTACAGGTGACACAACCGCCAGACTGTCCTGAATAGAACCGCCATAAACATATATAAGCAAAACTATGATAATTACTATCATGAACAGAAAAGTCAAAATTGTTGATTTCAGCCTTCTGGCTCCCCATTTTTTCTTTGTTTTCACTCCGTAAATGCGGTCAAAGGCATTCATCATACCCATAAAACCCTGGCCAGCTGCATATATTGCAAAAATGTATGCAAAGATCGTTATGGTGTTTGAGCGGTTTTCAAAAAGATCCTTCACCAGCCCGTCGGCAACTTCTATTATCTGCACCGGTGCCACATCGCTTATAACTTTCATGACATTTTCCGTCTGTACCGGAAAAAAGCGAAGTATATTCATCAAAATAAGCAAAAAGGGCAAAAAACAGACAATCAGAAAAAAACTTGAAGCAGCTGCATAATATACACAGTTGTCTTCAAAGTATTTACTAACACATTTTCTGAATCTGGGTCCGTATTTTGACATATCCTTATCGCTTCTTTAAAAAATGTTTACAAAAGATGATAAATTATACCATATTTACAAGCATTTGTACAAAATCAGGAACCGTTTTTACCGCCTTTTTCAGGTTCAAAATCTATCTCTGTTATCTCATAACCGGACATTTGTACAGTATCAAGGATATAGGTTTCCGTAACTCCGAGATATTCTGCAAGTTCCTTGGGAGTCGGTTTAACAAAAAAGTCTTCTTTATATTTTATTGCTGCATCGTTTACCTTGTTCACTCTTTTTAAGATCTTTTTTGAAACATCTGACTGAATCTCATCCTGAGATATCATTTCATTGATCTTTTCCGAATAACCAAGTTTTAGTTCCGCTATTATCTTTTCGTCTGATTTGTCTATGTACTTATTATCATAAATATATTCTGCTATCAAAAGGGCCCTTTCCTGCTCCAGATCTTCACAGGGTATGCCTTTATCAATGAACTCATCAATAAAATCAGATGTCTTATCGTACAATACGGAAAAAATCCCGTCATTATCCATATTCAGCCTCTTTCATATAATTAAACTGCAACAACAGCCGCTATTTTGTGTCTTCTTTAAAGATATACATGGTAAATCCGTTACCGAGTTCATCATTAGGCCTTTTAATAAAACCGCATTTTTCATAAAAGCTCTCTGATCCCTTTTTACTCATAAGGCCAAGCATCATCTTTGTTCCCGGCAGGGTGATCTCTTCCGTATATTCAACAAGCCGTTTTATAATATAAGCACCTATACCGCACCCACGGTGATCCTGCCTTATCATTATGTCCTGAATGTAGCAGATTACCGCACCGTCTCCAACCAGACGTCCCATGCCTACAATCTCATTACCATCGTATGCAGCAACGATCTTTAATGCATTATCCAGTGCAATCTCAGCCTGTTTTGGAGAAAGATCATGAAATCCCACACTTTTTCTAAGTTCAAGATAATCTTTTATATCAGGCTTTTCTTCTAAATATCTTATCATCACTCTACGCTACCCCCCCTTGTCAGAATCAAGATCAAACCAAAAATCCACACCGCCCGGAGTATTATCTACCCCGCACTCCTGACCATGCATTTCGGCTATAGATTTAACAATTGACAGACCGATACCATTTCCTCCGTATTCCCTGCTTCTTGCTTTATCAGTCTTATAGAATTTTTTCCATATTTCATTTATTTCTTTCTCAGGGATATTATCACCGCTGTTCCATACATGGACACGGACCGTCTTTTCAAATTTTTCTATATTTACTTTTATTTTCTTTTCACCGGAACAGTAATTGATCGCATTTGTAACATAGTTTGTAAGTACCAGTTCTGTCTTTACTCTGTCTCCCCATACAGGTATTTTCTCATTTTGATCCGGAAACTCTACGCTGATATTATTTTTCTCAAATTTGATCCGGTTTGAATTCAATACGGAACGTATCATGTCACAGACAGAAAATCTTTCAATGGAAAAATCACTTTGTCCGCTTTCAAATTCATTTATCATCAGCATTTGCTTGATAAGCTTGTTCATCTTGTCTGATTCGTCAATAATTATATTACAATACTCATCAATACTCTCTTTATCTTTTGCCACCCCGTCTCTTAAAGCCTCAGCATAACCTGATATCAAAGCTATCGGCGTCTTTAATTCATGGGATATGGAAGCAATAAATTCTTTTTGCTGGTTTTCAATTTTTTCCCTGTTTTGTATGTCTTTTTCCAGTTCGAGATTTGCGGACTTCAGTTTTGTAATGTTGTCCTCTAATTTATCGGAAAGGTCATTAATGGTATTACCCAAATAACCTATCTCACTTGTATCTTTATCGGTGTAGTGAGTATCAAATTCAAGATGAGACATCCTGGAGGCAATACCGGTAAGTTTTTTTAATGGATCGGTTATCATTTTGGAAACGATCAAAGCTGCTATAACGGTACCTACCAGCATGATAACACCGGACAACAAAATAACTTTGTTCATCACATCAATACTGTTTCTCAGATTTGCCCTTGTAAATCTGCAAAGAACAGTATAACCACTGGGCATTGTGCCCCACATCTCATATGCTTCTTCCGAATCCGGTGTGCTGGAAGTCTTTTGTAAAACATAGCCGTTATTTTTTTCAAGTATTTCTATTTTTTCTTCAGTAATCTCATTGTTTAAATCTCCGATAACATTGGCAACAAGCCTATCTCTTAAAAATCTGTCGGAATAATCGCACACAAAAACAAGAGACCAGTCACTATCTATCACGATCATATGAATATCATGTTCGTCAATAATTACATCCAGTTTTTCTCCCAACTGATCGATAGAAAATTCATTATTATTGTATTTTTCAAGCTCCTCATTTGCTTCAACGTAGGCTTCCTTTAAAAGTCTTTCCCTGCTCTTTTCATAAAAATAAGCTCCCGTAAGATTATTAAACAACAACAAAAACAGAAATACGGCTACTGAAAAAATAAAAAAACTTGATAACAGACGTATTCTCAGAGGATATTTAATGCGAAATTCACTTGCTGACATATATCATCACCTTAGTCTTGCGAAGTATCAAATTTATAGCCCATCCCCCAAATGGTCTTTATATATTCTCCCTTTTCAAGCAACTTCTGCCTTAACTTCTTAACATGAGTATCGATAGTCCTTGCATCGCCAAAATAGTCATAATTCCAAACGGCATTAAGTATCTTTTCCCTTGACAGAGCAATCCCTTCATTTTCCATGAAGAAAACCAAAAGTTCAAATTCCTTGAAACTAAGCTCTATTTCTTTTCCGTCAACCGTAACGATATGCGAGTCTTTGTCAGCAACAATACCGCCGGAACTCAAAACCCCATCGTTCCCATCTCCGTAAGTTCTTCTTAATATAGCTCCTATCCTTGCTGTAAGCACTCCGGGACTTACAGGCTTGGTTATAAATTCATCTGCGCCGCTGTCAAAGCTCTCCAGTTCATCGTCTTCGGTGTCTTTGGCAGTAAGCATGATAATGGGAACTTTTGACTCCTCCCGGATACATCTGCAGGCCTCCCAACCGTCCATCTTCGGCATCATCACATCAAGTATGATAAGGGAAATGTCTTTATTTTTTTTAAAGATCTCCACTGCTTCCTTTCCGTCAGATGCTTCAACCACATCGTATCCGTCTCTCTCCAAAAAGTCCCTTAAAAGCTTTCTCATTCTTGATTCATCGTCTGCAATAAGTATTTTAAAATTTGACATATTACACCCCTTATTTTTTCATATTTAAACAGAACGGGTCACAAATGCATATCACGCTTCCCTTCGTTTCTTACCAGCGTAAACACAGTGATATACATAACTATAACAAATGAAATATATACGATAGTGGACGTTGTCGACTGAAGCATGGCCGTAGTATCATAAAAACCGTGCAGCATGGCCGGGAAAAACCAGGCAAAGAAGCCGTTCAAACGTCCCGTGATCCTTCTTCCCCGGTTATGATACATCTTTGAACGACTGTAGAAGATGCCCATAAATACTGCAAAGCCCACATGCGCAGGTACGGCAAGAACCGCTCTCTGCCCGGCGATCAACAAACCGTAACGGAATATATAACCGACATTCTCAAGACCCGCAAACCCCAAAGAAACGGCAACAGAATAAACAATACCGTCGAACTTATAATTAAAATGCGGATTCGCCCATGTCCCTATCTTAAGGAATATAAACTTCACGCCCTCTTCCACTACTCCTACGATCAAAAACGTAAAAATGTATATATACAGATAGGTGTTCTCAGGAACAAAATGCTTCAATATCCCTTCCCCGACCTGCTCAAGAACAACTGCTATGACCGCGGAAACAGCTCCTGCGATCAAAAGTTTAATGATCAAAGGAGTCGGCTCCGGATCAACATGTTCCTGACTGTATACATATATCAAAAGAACTATCGCGGGCAGGACCGCAGCAATTATATAAATTATGCTTATAAAACTAAATGAAGTTAACATAAGATTCTTTTTCCGTATTTTATAGTATTCCATCTTGAATTTTATACAATAAATTTACAAAAATCAATAAAAAAAAGACTTTACGGTCTAAAAAAAACGTAAAGTCTTTAATGGAGTAGACGAGAGTCGAACTCGTGTCCAAGAGCTATTCCGGACAGCCTTCTACTATCATAGTCGGTATGTGCTTTCGCAGATTCCCCGCAAGTTCCGTATGCCGACAACGATACCTGCAGGTATCCTTATAAGTACGCCCGGCGGCTATAAGGAATCACCGCTGTCGTTTCCCGCTGATCATAAGACCCGGATCCGGAGAACGCGGGTGATCTCCGGCCGGACCGCCGTTTATAAAAAACGGCCTTCGTTACCGTTGTCTCAGACTAAAAGTCAGATTAAGCAGCAACTGCTAATTTTTCATCAGCATTTAGTTTAAAAGTGCGTTTACGTTTCGCCTACGGATAGCTTCTCCGCTTTCTTAACCCCTGTCGAAACCTTTACTACCCCTTATTGTGGTATTTTATCATATCAAAAATGACTGTATCAAGTTATATTTTGGATCTTGAAATCCCTTCTTGCTTCTCTGTCCTGATCCTTTTTGGCTATATCTCTCCGCTTATCATAGAGTTTCTTACCCTTTGCAAGACCTATCTCAAGCTTAACCCTTCCCCGGGTAAGATGGACATTAAGGGGAACTATGGTATAGCCCATGGCGGATGCTGCTCCCTCGAGCTTTCTTATCTCACTCTTATGGAGCAGAAGCTTCTTTACCCTTAAGGGGTCTTTATTAAAGATGTTGCCGTGTTCATAGGGAGTTATATTCATGTTGTGGATAAATATCTCATCATTCTTCACATCAATATAGGCCTCTTTTATGGAACATTTCCCCTGTCGTATTGATTTTACCTCGGTCCCGTGCAGTTCGATGCCTGCCTCATACTTTTCCTCTATAAAATAATCAAAGTATGCCTTTTTGTTGTTTGACAGGATCTTCTCGGCACCTTTACCGGCGCTCATGGTGGTCACCTCCTAACATAAAGCAAAATCTATGATCCTTAGTTCCGGATCGGATTCCGTTACCTGTACCCTTACATTATCACCGATATGAAACTCTCTGCCTCCGGTCTCTCTTCGCAGGATCATATGATCCTCATCAAATATATAATAACCGTCTTCAAGAGATGACACAGGGATAAACCCTTCAATAGCATTCGGGAGAGACACATATATACCCCAGGATGCAAGACCTGATATGACTCCGTCAAATTCGGATCCTATACGGTCGGCCATATATTCTGCCATCTTTATCTTATTCGTATCCCTTTCAGTCTCTATGGCTGTATGTTCTGTCTCGCATACATGCTGGGCAAGATCCGGTAATATCTTTTTATATCTTGCTTTTTTTTCTTCGGTAAGCATTCCGCTTATCTTGAGCTTTATTATACGATGATTTATCAGATCGGGATATCGCCTGATAGGCGAAGTGAAATGACAGTAATACTGTGCAGCAAGACCGAAATGTCCTTCAGGCTTAAGTCTTGTCTCTCCTTCAATTTCCTCTTCCACACGCTTTGATGCAGTGGAATACATGGCGCGTTTCATGCTTCTTAGCGTCATGGTAGTGATAAGAATTTCTTCTTTCTTGCCGTCCACTGAATCCACCAGCTTTTGAACATCGGCAGGCTTAACTTCTTCAGGCTTAACATTAAAAGAATAACCCAGGGACTGTACCAGCTTTTGCAAAAACTCAACCCTGTCAGGATCCGGGGCCTCGTGGGATCGGTAAACGATAGGAACTCCCCTCCATTCCTCATCAAGCGCCACAATACCGGCCACAGTCTCATTTGCCTTTAACATCATCTCTTCTATGATGCGTGTTGCAGCGTCCCTTTTTCTGACTTTGATGTCTATGGGATGCCCCTTTTCATCAAGGGTGATATCAGGCTCCGGGAACTCAAAATCCACCGCACCGCGTTTTACTTTGCTTTCCCTGAACATGTCAGTCAGCCTTTGCACGCCCTGCAGCATTTCGATAAGTTCACGCTGATCATCATCCTTGTAAAAATCCGGCTTCTCCAGCATTTTTGAAACCTGGGGATATGTCATCCTCTTATCCACCCGGATAACGCTCTCACAAATCTTTCTGCCCGTCATGTTTCCGTCTTTGTCAAAATCCATCAGGCAGCTCAAAGTAAGACGGTCTTCACCCTGCACCAGGGAACATATGCCTGTGGAAAGTTTCTCGGGTATCATTGGTATCACCCGGTCTACCGGATAAACACTTGTCCCTCTTTCCTGCGCCTCCTTGTCCATGACGCTGCCCTCTTCCACGTAGTGGGCCACATCAGCAATATGGATCCCTACATGATAAATCCCGTCTTCAATGATAAGAGACATGGCATCGTCAAAGTCCTTTGTCTCTTCTCCATCGATGGTCACGGTAAGGACATCCCTGAAATCAACTCGTCCCTTTATCTCATCCTCACCCACAGTGTCAGGCAGCATATCCGCTTCCATTAAAGCCTCGGGGGAAAATTCGGTGATGACCCCTTTTGCTTTTATGGACGAAAGTATATCTACTCCCGGATCACCTTTTTTACCGAGTATCTCCACCACGGTTCCGTCCGGTCTTTTATCTGCAGTACCATAGCTGTCAATCCTGATAAGTACTTTATCGTCAGTCTTTGCTTTCATAGACCTTTTTCCGGGGATAAAAATATCCGAACTGATATTATTGATATCAGGCTTAACAAAACCGAATTTCTCACTGGCAGTGTATGTACCGACAAGATGGGTGATGTTTCTTTCAAGGATCTCAACGATCTTGGCTTCCCTGTTGGAGCCTTCTGATTCTTCTTTTATAACTTCAAACCTTACCTTGTCTTTGTGAAAGGCAGTAGCCGTATTTCTTGCGGCAACGAAAAGATCCTCGCTTCCGTCTTCCGGTTTTATAAAGCCGAATCCTTTTCTGTTGCTTGAGAACACTCCTACATCATGCTCTGCTTCACGTGTTAAATCATTTTCCATTTTATTCTCCAAAAAGATTAAACTTGAAAAAAAGCACTCTTTACCGAGTGCTTCATCAAATCATATACTTCGTTAAATAGCCTTAATATTTAATATAACACCAAGCGCCAAAAATATAACCATAAATACTCTGGACCAAATAACAAGTCTGCCTTCTGCAGATCTGCTCTGATTCTTAGCCCAGTATGAGTCTGTATTTCCGCCGCCGCTTCCCGTAAGTGCTCCTGAAAGACCTCTCTGCTTGCTTTCCTGTTTCATGATCACGATAGCAAGTATAATGCCGGAAACGATAAATGCTATGGTTAAAACAATCCTTAACGGACTCATAATAATCCCTCCAAAAATCTAATACCGAGTGATTATAGCACATACTCTTATATGACGCAAATCACGCATTGACAATATCAACAAACTCAGGCTTAAGGCTTGCTCCGCCAACTAATCCGCCGTCAATATCAGGACACTCAAAGAGTTCCTTACAGTTATCAGCTTTAACGCTGCCGCCGTATAAGATATGTATGTCCTCAGCCGTCTCGCTTCCATAAAGCTCTTTTATCTTCTCGCGGATAAGAAGACAAACTTCCTGAGCCTGATCGGTGGTCGCCACCTTTCCCGTACCTATCGCCCAAATGGGCTCATAGGCAATGATACATTTAACCGCATCTTGTGCACTGATTCCTGAAAACGCACTTTCGATCTGGGCATTTATCCACTCAGATACTTTTCCCGCTTCCCTTGTATCAAGGGATTCGCCACAGCAAAGGATAGGTACAAGGCCTTTTTCGAGGGCTTTTTTAACTTTGAGATTTATCATCTCATCATCCTCGGAAAAAATGTTACGTCTCTCGGAATGGCCGATAACAACGGAATGCACACCTAAGCAGGTCAGCATGTCAGCAGATATCTCCCCGGTAAATGCACCTTTGTCTTCGTAGTACATATTCTGTGCGCCCACCAATATATCCGTACCTTTTAGAGCATCTTTAACAACAGCAATGTCAACAAAGGGCGGTATAATGTGTACCTCTGCCTCTTTCCCGTTAATTCCTTCCCGAATCGTATTGATAAAAGCCCCTGCTTCATCAGAAGTCATATTCATTTTCCAGTTTGCAGCTACTATACGTCTTCTCATCATTTCTCCTTGATCATCTGTCATCTGCAGCCTCTACGCCCGGAAGCTTTTTGCCTTCCATAAGCTCAAGAGAAGCTCCGCCACCTGTAGATACATGTGTAAACTTATCTCCCAGTCCCATGAGGTTCACAGCTGCAGCAGAGTCGCCGCCGCCTATGATCGTTGTAGCGTCTGTCATGGCAGCAAGAGCCTCCGCAATAGCTTTAGTACCTTTTGCAAAATTCGCAAACTCAAACACACCCATCGGACCGTTCCATACAATGGTCTTTGCACCTTCAAGTGCATCCGTGTATAACTTGACAGTATCCGGACCGATATCAAGTCCCATTTCGTCGTCATCGAGGGAATCTGCAGCTGTCACTCTGAACTTTGCATCTTTGTCAAATTCCTTGGCAGCAAGCACATCAACAGGAAGCAAAAGCTTTACGCCTTTTTCCTTTGCCTTGTCCACCATTTCTTTTGCATAACCGATAAATTCTTCTTCAACAAGGGATTTTCCTACTGAACCTCCCATGGCTTTGATAAATGTGAATGACATACCGCCGCCTATGATAAGAGTGTCAACTTTATCAAGGAGATTTGAGATAACACCTATCTTGGATGACACCTTGGAACCACCCAGTATGGAAACAAAAGGTCTGTCAGGGTTTTCAATCACATTTGCAAGGAAGTTTACTTCCTTTTCCATAAGATACCCGATAACACAAGTATCCATAAACTTAGTCACGCCAAAGGTAGAAGCATGCTCTCTATGTGCTGTTCCGAAAGCATCATTTACATATATGTCTGCAAGGGATGCCAGATCTTTTGCGAAGTCTTCACCGTTCTTCTTTTCCTCTTCACGAAATCTGGTATTCTGTAAAAGCACCACATCTCCGTCTGACATGGAAGCGACTTTTCCTTTTACCGCCTCACTTACAACCATGTCATCATCTGCAAAAAGTACATCACGCCCTAACAGCTCGGATAGCCTCTTTGCAACAGGTTCCAGACTAAAAGACTTGTCCGCACCCTTCGGCTTTCCGAAATGTGAGCAGAGAATCACTCTGCCACCGTCATTTACAAGCTTTTTTATAGTCGGCAAAGAATCAACAAGTCTTTTGTCATCGGTGATCTTCCCTCCATCCATAGGTACATTAAAGTCACATCTGCAAAGAACTCTTTGACCCTTTACGTTAATATCGTCAACAGTTTTCTTGGTCAACATAAAGATATCCTCCTATTTAATAAAAACAAAAAAAGAGACCCTTCGACCACCCGGCTTTGCCGGATATGCCAGGGTCTCCTACCCTATTATAAAGATGCAAGATATTTGATAGTTCTTACCATCTGGCTTGTATATGAATTCTCGTTATCGTACCATGCCGCAACCTCAACATGTGTCTTCCCTTCACCTGAAGGTATGCACATAGTCAGTGTTGCATCAAAGAGAGATCCGTACTTCATGCCGATGATATCGCTTGATACGATCTCTTCCTCGGTATAACCGTATGACTCGGTAACTGCAGCCTTCATGGCAGCATTGATCTCTTCTTTTGTGATCTCCTTATTACAAAGTGCATAGAGCATGGTAATGGAACCTGTAGGTGTGGGAACGCGAAGTGCTGCACCGTTTAACTTTCCGTTCAGCTCAGGTATAACAAGACCGATAGCCTTGGCTGCACCTGAAGATGCGGGAACGATATTAAGAGCAGCCGCACGTGAACGTCTCTTGTTGCCCTTTCTCTGTGCACTGTCAAGAAGCTGCTGATCACCTGTATAGGCATGAATAGTCTTCATGACACCTGACTCTATAGGCGCTATATCATTAAGAGCCTTTGCCATAGGCGCAAGACAGTTGGTAGTACAGGAAGCTGCTGAAATAACCTTGTCCTCAGGTGTAAGGGTCTCATGGTTTACATTGTAAACGATGGTCTTCAGATCATCGCCCGCAGGCGCAGAGATAACAACCTTTTTAGCACCCGCTTCAATATGAGCCATTGACTTCTCTTTGGAAGTATAGAAACCTGTACACTCAAGCACAACATCAACATCCAGGTCGCCCCATGGGAGATTCTGTGCTTCTCTTTCCTGATAGATCTTTATGGTCTTACCTTTAACGGTCAATGTCCTTGCCTCATCATCGCCGGTAACCTGTCCCGCATCTTCAAATGAAACAAAAGGACTCTCTGTTGAGTCATATTTTAAAAGATACGCGAGCAAAGTCGGAGCGGAAAGATCGTTGATAGCCACTATCTCGTAACCATCCTCATTGAACATCTGCTTGAACGCCAATCTTCCAATACGTCCAAATCCGTTAATCGCAACCTTTACTGACATTTATAAATCCTCCTCAAATCATACGATTTTGTAAAAATCAAACACACATATTGTATCTAAAGCAGGGAAAAAATACAAGATACTTTTTGAACGTTTAATTATTAGCAATTTTTTCAAAAATAGATTATGATATTAAAGAATAGTTTAAAAAATATTGTTTTTTTGAGGAGATTTTTCTGATATGCCAAACAATAAAATATACGATCAGCACATACACACCTGCTTCTCCGATGACTCCCAGGCTGACCCGGAAGAAGAGATAAAACAGGCAATAGCAACAGGACTGGCCGGTATATGTTTTACAGATCATAATGATTTCGGATACAAGCAGCCCGACGGAAGCGACCATTTCACTCTCGACTTTGAAAGTTACTTGGAAAAACTGCTACCGTTAAAGAAAAAGTACTCCGACAAGATAAAGGTATGTGTGGGTCTCGAACAGGGTCTTACAGTCCCGGCAGCTGACCTTATCGCAGATTTTGACCCCGAAAAGAAGCTTGACTTTATCATCGGCTCCACACATGTGGTTGACGGTATCGATCCTTACTATGACATATACTGGGAACAGAAAAGCATATCAGAGGGGATAAGGCATTACTTTGAGAATATGTATGACGAAGTAAGGACCATAGACAACTTCGATGTATACGGTCACCTGGATTATATATGCAGATATATCCCTGACGAGAAGATAAAAAAAGATCCACGGGACTTTCTTCCCATGGATCTTATCAGTGAGATATTAAAGGTTATAATCGACAAAGGAAAAGGTATTGAGCTTAACACTGCCGGTCTGCGCCGCGGTCTTTTCGCCAACCCCTGCGACAAAATACTTAATGAATACTACAGACTCGGCGGTGAGATCATCACTACCGGATCAGACGCCCACAGACCCGAGCATGTGGGATATGACCTTGACGTGGCATACCGCATCCTTGCTGAGACAGGATTTAAGTATATTGCCGTATTTACCGGCCGCAAACCTGAATTTATGCCTATTTCTTAGACTTCTTCGCGCTCTCTTTCTTCTCCTTGTTCTTAAGTTTCTCTTCACCTGTCAAAGTACTCTCATAAGCCCTGAGAGCTTCTTTTTGTTCGTTATTAAGCTTTTTCGGCACCTCGATGATAAGGTTCAGATAAAGATCACCCCGGCTCTTAGGGTTATGAACCACGGGCATACCTTTGCCCTTTATACGTACCCTCGTTCCGGAAACTGAACCGGGCTTAACGTCATAGAGGATCTCCCCGTCTATGGTCTTTACATTCACCTCACCGCCGAATACAGCTCTGGGATAGCTGATAAGAAGGTTCTTGAACAGGTCATACCCGTCTCTTTCGAATTCGGTATTGTTGACCACGCTTACACCTACCAGCAGGTCGCCTTTAGGACCGCCGTTAAAACCTGGATTCCCCTCTCCCTGGATACGAACATACTGTCCGTTATCTATACCTGCAGGTATATCTATCTCCATATTCTTCGATACGGAAACCTGTCCGTTTCCGTGACAGTCAGGACATTTCTCATCAATGATCTTGCCTGTTCCATGACAATCAGGACATGTACCCATACTCCGCATCATCCCGAGTATGGACTGCTGTGTAAATACAACCTGACCGGTCCCGTCACATTTTGCGCATTTCCGGGGCGAAGTACCGGGCTTTGCTCCGGAACCGTTACATGTCTTGCATGTATCTTTCAGGTTAATCCGCATCTGCTTTGTCACTCCGGAGAATGCCTCATCCATGGTGACTCTTGTGCTCACTCTCACATCATCACCGCGCATGGCCGTATTGCCATTGTTTCTCCTTCTTCCTCCGCCGCCGAACATATCATTGAACCATCCGGCGCCTGAACCTCCGAAGCTTCCCCCGAAGAACTCGCTGAATATATCACCCATGTTACTGAAGTCGAATCCGCCGGCACCTCCGCCGCCTCCGCCGTTATCAAAGGCTGCATGACCGAACTGGTCATACTGTTTCCTCTTTTCGGCGTCACTCAGTATGGCATAGGCCTCCGAGGCTTCTTTAAATTTAGCTTCAGCTTCCGCATCGTCCGGATTGTGATCGGGATGATACTTCTTTGCAAGCTTTCTGTATGCATTTTTTATCTGAGCTTCATCGGCGTCTTTTGGGACGCCTAAAACCTCGTAGTAATCTCTTTTTTCAGCCATATCAGTTTATCAAACCTCTTTAAAATCTCCGTCTACAACATCGTCTCCGTAAGGACTGCTTCCGTCGCCGCCCGCACCTGCTCCTGCATCATTTCCGCCTTCAGGTCCTGCCTGCGCACCGGGATCCTGTGCTCCCGGACCGCCTGCAGCTTCTGCACCCTGGGAATAAAGCTTCTCAAACACTTTCTGTGAACTTGCCATAAGCTTGTCCTTAGCAGCCTTAATCTCATTTAACTGCTCCTCGCTCACCTCGTTATCCTGAATCTTGTCCACAATCTCCTTTAATGCATTGATATCATTTTCAATCTCCGTCTTGTCAGCAGGATCAAGCTTATCGCCCACTTCACCAAGAGCCTTCTGGGTCTGGAAGATCATTGAGTCAGCATCGTTCTTTGCTTCAATGCCTTCTTTTCTCTTCTTGTCACTTGCCTCAAATTCGGCAGCTTCTGCAACAGCCTTGTTGATATCCTCCTCGGACATGTTGGATCCGCCCGTAATTGTAATATGCTGCTCCTTGCCTGTTCCCATATCTTTAGCGGATACATTTACGATACCGTTTGCATCAATGTCAAATGTAACTTCGATCTGTGGCACACCTCTTCTTGCCGGCGGAATCCCGTCAAGCCTGAACTGACCAAGTGACTTATTATCCTTGGCGAATTCTCTCTCTCCCTGAACAACGTTGATATCAACGGCTGTCTGATTGTCAGCTGCAGTTGAGAAAATCTGGCTCTTCTTTGTAGGAATGGTTGTGTTTCTCTCGATCATATGTGTTGCAATTCCACCCATTGTCTCAATTGAAAGTGTAAGAGGCGTTACGTCGAGTAGAAGCACTTCTCCCGCACCCGCATCACCTGCAAGCTTACCGCCCTGGATAGACGCACCAAGTGCCACGCACTCATCAGGGTTAAGAGACTTGTTAGGCTCTTTACCGGTAAGCTGCTTAACCTTTTCCTGAACAGCAGGGACTCTTGTAGAACCTCCGACAAGCAGTACCTGTCCCAGGTCAGATGCGGAAATACCCGCATCCTTAAGTGCTGTATTTACAGGCTCCTCAGTCATCTTTACAAGATCACTTGTAAGCTCATCAAACTTTGCTCTTGTAAGCTCCATATCAAAATGCTTGGGACCTTCTGCTCCTGCCGTGATATAGGGAAGGTTGATCGTTGTCTGTGTAGCACTTGAAAGCTCTTTCTTTGCCTGCTCAGCGGCAACCTTGATCCTCTGAAGCGCCATGGAATCCTTTGAAAGATCGATCCCCTCTTTTGACTTAAAGTCTTCGATCATGTAATCCATGAGCTTCTTATCGAAGTCATCACCACCAAGGTGGTTGTTGCCTGATGTAGCCAAAACCTCGATAACTCCGTCACCAATCTCGATGATGGATACATCAAATGTACCTCCTCCGAGATCGTATACCATGATCTTCTGCTCACCTTCATTATCAAGACCGTAAGCAAGCGCTGCAGCTGTGGGCTCGTTTATGATACGCTTTACATCAAGACCTGCGATCTTTCCGGCGTCTTTTGTAGCCTGACGCTGTGCATCATTGAAATATGCAGGCACTGTGATAACTGCCTCTGTCACCTTCTCACCAAGGTAATTCTCAGCATCCGTCTTTAATTTCTGAAGGATCATAGCTGAGATCTCCTGGGGAGAATATGACTTGCCGTCAATTGTCACTTTGTAATCCGTTCCCATGTGACGCTTTATGGAAGAGATTGTCCTGTCGGCGTTGGTCACTGCCTGTCTCTTAGCGGGTTCACCCACAAGTCTCTCCCCAGCCTTTGTAAATGCCACAACGGACGGCGTTGTCCTTTGTCCCTCTGCGTTGGTAATAACTACAGGCTTTCCGCCTTCCATAACTGCCACGCATGAATTTGTTGTTCCTAAATCTATTCCGATTATCTTGCTCATAATTAATACCTCATCTTTCTGATCTTTAAATTATTAAAATATTGCACTCAGTGTGCATTTCTTTTATCTGTCAGTTGGCTACGATCACCATGCTGTGCCTTAAGACCGTATCACCGTACATATAACCTTTTTCGTACTCTTCAACGATAACATTCTCGCCAACATCATCTTTTTCAACATGTGATACCGCATTGTGAAACTGTGGGTCAAATTCCTTCCCCAAAGCCTCTATGGGTGTCACCTTGCAGTCCTCAAGCATCTTCATCATCTGCTTGTAGACCATATCCATACCTATGGCAAACTGTGTTTTTTCCTCTCCTTCAGGTATGGTATTAAACCCCCTCTCAAAATTGTCCACTATCGGAAGCAGCTTTTTTAAGATATCAGTCGCTCCGATAGCAAACATCTCAGACTTTTCCTTTTCGGTCCTTTTTCTGAAATTATCAAACTCCGCCATCTGCCTCTGAAGCTTATCGTGCATAAGAGCAATGGTCTCGTCTCTTTTTTCGATCTCTTTTTCAAGGTCCTCACCTGCATCCTCTGAAATAACTTCAGCATCTGCAGGAGTCTCTTCATTCGCCTCCTCTTCGGCAGCCATTGCAGCGGCTTTTGCATTTGCCTCTTCAGGAGTCTCCTGCGTATCAGGTGTCTCCTGAAGGTCTTCCTTATCCTTTATCTGTTCATCATCACTCATTATTTAATCTCCTTAAAACCTGCTAATTTTTTGAAAAAAGATCATCCAGTCTCATACGGATGTTATTCAGTGTCTCAACCACCATCTCATAATCCATACGCTTCGGCCCTATGATACCTATGGTTCCGGTAGTGCCGTCACTTAATTCATAAGACGCGGTGACCACACTGCAGTCTCTCATGGACTTAACCGGAGTCTCTTCTCCTATATAAAACCGTATACCTTCACTTTCCGGCGCAACCGTCTCCAGAAAGCCTGATAACCCCTGCTTGTCCTCAAGTGTTGTTATCAGATCTCTTGCGATCTCACTCACGGACAGTTCCGGGTATTTAAAGATATTGGTAGTACCTCCCGTAACTATCTGTACATCATCGGCATTTCGTACCGTTTCAAAGATAATGTTCAAAACCTCACGAAGCATAGGCTGGTTACCGTTTTCAGCTTCTATGGCCGACAACCTCTCTTCTAACTGCTCAACGGATAATCCCGTAACGGTAGTATTGAGCATCATGTTCAGCCTCAGGATGTTCTTCTCGGAAATAGTCTCGCTTACGCGGAACACCTTGTTGCGTATGACATTTCCCTCCATGACTATCACCACAAGCAGCTTTTTTTCCTCTACTCTGGAAAGCTGTACGAACTTGATCTTGTTGTTCCTGCCGGAGGAAGTGGATATCATGGTTGCATAGTTGGTGTCGTTTGCAAGTGTACGCGCCACAGCCTGCATAACGTCTTCCATTCGGTCAAGTCTGGAAGCATATTCCTTTTTAATGTTTTCCAGTTCCTTCTCTCTCTTTTTTAAAGCTGCATCCCTTTGGCTTTCTGCATGGGCCTTCTGGGCAAGTATGCTGTCAACATACAGTCTGTAACCTTTGTCGGTAGGAACTCTCCCTGCGGATGTATGAGGTTGGACGATATATCCCATCTCCTCCAGATCAGCCATTTCATTTCGTATGGTGGCGGAGGAAAGAGACAGATCCGAGATCTTAGCTATGGTCCTTGAACCAACGGGCTCACCGGTTCTCAGGTAATCCTGAATAACGGCTTCAAGGATCTTAAACTTTCTGTTGTCTAATTCCATAGGCATCGCTCCTCCTTTTTAAGTTGTTAGCACTCAACCAAAAAGAGTGCTAATACTTACATATAATCTAACACCGGTATATATAAATGTCAACCGTGTTTTTTAAAATTCTTTCAAAAACACGCAAAAAAATAAGGGTATTCTATCCGCCTATTCTGCAATGTAAAATAAAGCGTCTAAAACACCCGTATATTCAAAAAACAGTGATCAATATTTTCCGGTGGTTCTTAAAAACTTAAACAGCACCATGCACACAGCCGGTGTTATTATCCCGGCAACTATAGCCTCAGGAATACCGTTAGCGGCTATTATACCAAGGATGACACCGCCAACTTCCGTTGCCGGAATATCTTTAAGCGTGGCATAAGCATCCGTAAACAATGCGGCGATAAGGCCCATGACCAAAAATGTATTGGTAAGGGATCCGATCACTCCCGATGCGGCAAGCGTCCCTACTCTCACACCGCTGTTCATCTTAGGCATGGCTTTGTTCATAGCCATATAGAAAAGCCAGGGCGTTATCCCTACAAGTATCCTGGGTCCAAAGCAAATCACAATAGACCAGAAGCTCCCGTGTCCCGTACCCGGCACCGCGATAGCCGGTGTAAAGGCAAATGAAAGGGCACTTGGAGTGATGGTATTCTTGATCAGGCTGGTCAGTCCGAATAATCCACCGAAATAAGCCCCCGCAGCCGGTCCAAGCATGATACATCCGATAATAACCGGGATATGAAGAGCCGTTGCCTTTATTATAGGTAACTGTATAAGCCCCAAGGGGGTAAATGCCATTATTAAAATAATAGCCGTAAACATAGCCATCAGGACCATGGTATGTGTTTTTGATCTTGTATTAGTCATAATGTTCTTCCTTTCTGCTACCATTTCGATCTGTCGAATATCGTGCATACGGATATTATTGCATATTGTTAAATGTTCTGTAAAGCAGACTTTACGTTGTTACTTAGAGACCACCACAGCTTCCGACTCATATCCGTAACCGAGACTTCCCTTTCTCCTTGCCGCCTCTTCTATCTTTTCCGAAAGCTTAGCAGCTGTATATTCCCGGAGCCCTCCGCCCCACGGATCCGCTATATAAAAGACCGTAACCCCTTCAGTCTCATAATAACCGTAAACGGTAAACCAGTGGGTGTAATATCCGGAATCGCCCAGAGACACCAGGGGAATGACCGTACAGCCCTGAGACAGATATTTCTTTATGTCATCTGTGGTATAATCCTGAATCCTTTGGGCGTTGGTATAAGTCCCTATCCAATTAGTGTACGCCGGATTCCAGATGCCGGAATTATAATTCCACCCTCTTGTGGGGTCATTTGACTTGGGAACACTGCTCCAAAAATCGGCATATTCTCCGTCGGTATCTATATCCGTATTTAACCCTAAAGACTGCATGGCCATAAGTGCCGCCGCACCGCCGCAGCCCATATCACCAAAGGATGTAGCGCGCTGGTTGATAACAACAGGCGGTTCATACTTAATGTCCTCTGAAATATGCGTAGTTGTTTCAGTAGTCCTAGTCTCAGCCGTGGTCGTTTCAGTCTCTTTGGTCTGCGTCTCGGAAGTCTCTGACGTCACCGTTGTCTCCGACAAAGTTGTTTCAGACGTTTCAGTATATGAAGAAACGCTTTCATCAGGCTGCCCGGGAGTCATACATCCGGAACACCCTCCTAAAGATGCGGCAAATATTACTGCCGCCGGTAACGCAGACAATTTAAAAAAATTTCTTTTTTTCATATCAGATAATCTTTACGCCTTTATTTCCCTGCGCAGCCTCACCGATCACAAATGCTTTTTCTCCTGCAGACTCTATGGCTGATACTGTCCCTTCAGCATCCTCAGGTTTTACAGCCAGTACCATTCCTGCACCCATGTTAAATGTGTTATACATCATCTCTTCGCTGATATCGCCTTTTTCGGCAAGCATCTTAAAGATCGCAGGAACCTCATAGCTGTCTTTTTTTATAACCGCTTCAATATCCTCCGGAAGCATCCGCGGAACATTTTCATAGAATCCCCCGCCTGTTATATGAGAACATCCCCGGACTGTTATCCCTGCTTCTTTTACACTCTTTAATGCCTTAACATAAATCTTTGTGGGAGCTATCAAAGCCTCTCCTAACGTGGAGCCAAGGCTGTCATGATATTCCGAAAGGTTGGCTTTGTTGATATCGAACACCTTTCTGACCAGAGAAAAACCGTTTGAGTGCACACCGCTTGAAGCTATACCAACAAGCACATCCCCCGGCTTTATATCCTCTCCCGTGATCATATCTTTTTTATCAACGACACCTACAGCAAATCCAGCCATATCATATTCATCCTCGGGGTAAAACCCGGGCATCTCCGCTGTCTCACCGCCGATAAGCGCCGCGCCTGCCTGGACACACCCTTCGGATACTCCTTCTACGATAGACGCAATCCTTTCAGGTTTATTTTTACCGCAGGCAATGTAATCAAGAAAATAAAGCGGCTCTCCGCCGGCACATGCTATATCATTTACACACATAGCCACACAGTCAATTCCCACCGTATTGTGGACATCCATTTCAAAAGCAAGCTTAAGCTTTGTTCCTACTCCGTCGGTACCGGAAAGAAGAACAGGCTCGTCCATGTTTTTGATCGCACTAAGATCAAAGGCACCGGCAAATCCGCCCAGTCCGCCCATGACCTCCGGACGCAGTGTCTTTGCCACATGCTTTTTCATAAGTTCAACGGCTTTGTAGCCGGCTTCTATATCAACACCTGAATCTTTATAATCCATGTCTTTCCTCTTTTCTTAAAGATTATTTTTTATAAGCCTTATATCCGACTTCCTGAAGCTTTTCATCCTTTGCCTGCACCTCAGACTTCATCTTTTCCGTAAAATTCTTTATCTTATCCAGAAGTTCATCATCAGAAGCAGCAAGCATCTTTGCAGCAAGTATACCTGCATTTTTCCCGCCGTTTATTGCCACGGTGGCAACCGGAATCCCCGGAGGCATCTGGACTATGGAATATAATGCATCCTGTCCGTCAAGCACCGTGCTGCTCATGGGTATCCCAATGACAGGCATAGGGAAGATCGCCGCGCACATACCGGGAAGATGGGCCGCCATACCGGCTCCTGCGATGATAACTTTAAAACCTTTGCTCTCAGCTTCCTTTGCATATTCAAAAAACACATCCGGCTCCCTGTGAGCTGATATGATCCTCATATCATAGGATATGCCAAACTCCTCAAGTACATCAGCCGCCTTTGACATTACGGGCATATCAGAATCACTGCCCATTACTATTCCAACCTGTGCCATTTATTTCCTCCATTCTAAACACTTTTTATTACATATTATCCAATGCTTCATTTAACATTTCCGTCCCGGGAAGAACAAATCGTCCGTCTCTTATTATATCAGTCATCTCACCGTCAGCATCCACCGCCGTAAGCCTTCCTATCTCCTCATACGGAATGGTTATATCCGTATGACAGTTGAAGTAGGCTTTTTCCGGATTCTCAAATCTGTTACGGGAGACTTCGTTATCTTTAGCGATGATCTCTTTTTTGTTCAGATTACATACCTTTACGTCTTCAGCATGGGAATAACATGTATCCCCAAGTGCAAAATGCGGTCCTGTCTTTTCCGCGATAAGAATTGGCATAATGCTTTCTATGCCGTATTTTCTTGCCATTGCAAAAGCCGTGGTGTTGGTCCCTATGGCAAATTCTCCCATAGGTAACGTATCATGATCGTTTAACACATTCTTTTTGAAATATTTCCTGTTTTTTTCTTCATCTTCAAAATTCGAACAGGAATAATCCTTTACAAATCCGTTTTCGATCACTATGTACAGATCTTTGTATTCAAAACCCTGAAGGAAAACTTTCTTTACGTAAAGCGTTCCGCTGGTCCCCGTAAGATTCGGTGTGGTAAACACTTCTCCCAAAGGAATGTTCACATCCGCAAGACAGTTTTCAAAATTCTCCTGTTTATCAGGATCATCTGCCTGTTGCAGGGATATGGTAAGATCCGTCTTGTTACCGTTTGCCCCCTGGATGACCACATGGGTCGAGTAATTCAGCACATCTATCATCGCCTGCTGGATGTCATTATATATGTTGTAATCCAGGCAGTTTAACGCCACCGTGTCCTCGAATATCTCCTTGAAGTTTTCCCCTATATCAGGTGTCGGGTAGGCAATTATCGTAAATGACCTTTCTTCACCCTTTATATATTCATTAGCCATAGCACCAAGCCGTGACTTAAAAGCAGTCTCCAGTCTCTTTTGAGAGTCCGCAGCATTCATGGCATAAGGACTTTCTTCGTAATTGAAAGGTTCTTCCCCGAACACCTCCATGACCGCAGGTCCGCCGTACACGTCAGCCTCTTCTTTAAATTCCTCATAGGCTTTTTTCATTGCGTCAAGTTTTTTCTTTATAAGCGCCTCATCATAGAAAAACGCAGCATCTTTCACATGATCATAATCTGCCTGCCTGTTGGCAGAAGATGCATAAAAACCGCCTTTTCCGATAATGCTTCCCATAACCGCACTTGACGGAGCACGAAACAGCGTAGTCTCAAGCCCCATTCTTTCAAACTGGTCCATGGATGCTTTAACAAGTCTTTCAAAACCTATACGGTAAATGATACCTACGCTGCGCTTTTTATCAAAGGGTTTACCCGTAGTCTCAAATCCCCGTCTGTAACCCCTTGTAAACACCTCAGCCATCTCCTCTATCCTGTCAGGAGGAAGCACATTTAAGAACCGGGCCATCTTTATATCATTCTCGGTTATATGATCGCCGTACCTGTACAAATACCACACATCCCCGAGACTTCCGGTCACTATCTTTCTTGCCACGCTGTCTCTTGCAGTCAGCGTATCCCTGATCCGGTCATGGGAAAACATGTCACAGGAATCATAAAGATATTTATAGATCCTGTTGTGGAAAGAATCATAGGAAAGGGCGCCTTTTTCATACATCTCCCTGATGTCGGCATACATCTGCATAAAAGGCTCCATCATGGAAGCCTTTTTATCAAACTTAAGGCCTATCATGGAAAAACATTCGGCAGACACAAAGGAACACAGCTTACCATAGCCGCCTCCCAGCATATAATCCGCGAACCTGGGATTTACAAAAGATGAATCATAGTTTTCTCCGATTATCTCAGAATAAAGCTCAGTATTTTTTTCTCCCATGTTTACCGAAGAGGTGTTCATGGCTTTAAAAGACGCATCCAGCCTCTCAAAAAATCTGTCTACATTATCAAACCAACGCACGAAATTACTGTTCATTTCATTCCCCCGTTCATCAAACACCGATCACAAACAACGCCACAACAAAAGCACAGACACAGCCGCAAAAAATAACTCCTATCCTGCAGGGAAGATATGCTTTCCCTTCCTCCTTAAATCCCCTGAATCCGAAATATATCCCAAACCCGGAAACGATAAAGGCAGTAAGAGCAAGACTTCCTACCAGCCGTCCCGCCTGTCCTCCCATGCCGTAGGAAAGACACACACATATTATCAGCAGGGCAACGGCAGCTCCTCCGCAAATAAGAGAAACCACCCCGCCGGCAGCAGGCTTTGCGCTGAAAAACATATTTCTGTGAAATATCTTGTTTTTTACTTTTTTAACTTCAGCCATATTTATGCTTTTTTAACTCCGTATTCATCATAATACTCATCAAGAGCTTTTTTTATACCATCATCAATAATGACTTTTCCGCCGATCTCTTTGTTATAGAGATAATCTTTCACCTCGTCCATGTCCACGATAGACGCTGTTGGGAATCCGTATTCCTTCCCCACCAGAGTAAGCGCTGTCTCTGTATCACAGTCAAGTCCCTGCTCAAGACGATTCAGAGATACCATCATTCCCTTTATGTTAATGTCTGCCTGGGCAGTGATTATGGGATAAGTTTCCTGAATGGATTTGCCGGATGTGGTAACATCTTCAAGAATCACCACTCTGTCACCGTCTTTCAACGGACTGCCCAGCATTATACCCGCATCTCCGTGGTCCTTAACCTCTTTACGATTGGAACAATATCTTATCTCTTTGCCGTACAGCCTGCTGTAAGCAATTGCTGTGGCTACTGATATAGGGATTCCTTTATAAGCCGGTCCGAAAAACACATCAAAGTCATCCCCGAAATTTTCATGTACCGCAGTGGCATAAAACTCTCCCAGTCGCATAAGCTGACTCCCTGTTACATAAAGCCCCGCATTCATAAAAAACGGGGACTTTCGACCGCTCTTTAAAGTAAATTCTCCGAACTTTAAAACATCACAATCCACCATGAATTCAATAAAATCTTTTTTATACTGTTCCATATGTACCTCCTGATGTCCCTAATAACTCAATTATATATAATAGCAAATATTTGCGGTTAAATAAACAAGAAACGCATAAAAAAAGAAACCTGCACCTGCAGGCTTCACATACAAGAAAGCTACCGACCGGACTTGAACCGGTGACCTGCTGATTACGAATCAGCTGCTCTACCAACTGAGCCACGGTAGCACACAGCCCGTATAATATATTATACAGGCTTTAAAAAGTCAAACGGATCTTTCCGGATCGTATTTAAAACTCTTCGTATCCTTTTGAACCGTCAGAATAAACAATCTCATAATAGCCGTGTCCTGAACCGTCACAATCATAAAAAGGCGTTTTAGACACCACGCTTTTTGCTGCCTTCGTAGCGGCTGCCGTTGTCTGTTTAGGTGCTGCCGTTGTCTGTTTGGGGGCTGCTGTCGTTGTAGGCGCTGCCGTTGTCGGTGCTGCTGTCGTTGTAGGTGCAGCTGTAGTTGTCGCTTTCGTTGTTGCTGTTGTTGTCTGGGTTGTAGTTTCAGATGTTGCTTCCGTAGAATCAGTTACAACCTCTGTCACCCCTGTTGTTTCTTCTGCGTTTCCTCCACCGCAGGCAGCCATTGTAATACCCATGGCGGGCACAGCAAGTAAAACAGCAAATCTTTTAAAATTTTTCATTTCTAAATTCTCCTCTCTTATGCAAACAAACTATCACTGAACATTATCTATTAAAAACGTCTTTTTTTCAAGCGGATTTGTGGCCATACCGGTAACATTTACATAGACAACAGCCGGAAAAGTAACATCTTCCTTTTTCAAGTATAAAGAATAACCGCATTCCCCTGTATGATAAGCCTTATAATATGTCCCATTTACATTTATGATAATATCCGAATCTGTCTTGATACGTCCTTTAACCAACTCTCCTGATATTTCATAATAATCAGAATCAAGTTCAAGGGTCTTCATGACCATATTTGAACCTTCTGTATCATTAACTATAGCTATATCCGGGAATGCTTCATCCTCACTGTCATATACGGGTGCCGCTATCACCGGCGGCATTTTTATAAACTCACCTATGTTTCTTTCAACTTTTTCAAAGACCACAACATCGGGTCTGCTCTCTTCAATATATTTTTCCAAAGAATATGCCGCTTCTCTGGAAAACCGTCCGTTTGCAAATTCGTTTGCGATCAAAGGAATAAGTGTATTTCCGAAAGAATCCCGAAACATGAGCAGATCACCGTTTTGTCCGGTGCCATTTGTCTCTATCCTGCCATCCTCCACACTCTTAAAAGCGTCTGAATATTCAAAGCGTTGCTGTATATCATAATAATAATTCGGCTCTTTTTGCCCATAAAAGGTATACATCATTTTGCTCAGATCACCGGCCTCATCAGCTCGCATGGTGACATTAACAGAAGAATAATCATCATGGGGCAACTCAAGAGTATCCATGATATTGTTATATGCCAGTACTGCCCCTTTGTTGTTCCAGTGGGAATCCGTTTTTAAATAAAGTATTTCTTCCTCATCCTTAAAACTCTTAACAAGATCTGCGTAAGGTATCTGCATATCATTAAGTAAAGGGGTGAGAGCGTCAATATTATGGACATTATCTACAATGTATGAATCGTAATACGGCACATATTCACCGTACAGAGTGTTCTTGTTTGCAGGAACGGTTAATACAAATTTACAACCCTTATCTTTTACATAGTCATATGCTATAGAAATATTATGCGCTATATTATATATCTCTCTGTCCGACATCCTGTCCGTCCCCAGATAGTCCTTTAGAGTAGATGTATAAAAAAGCCATCCGTCTCTTCCGGAAATAACATTGTCAACATTTGAGACTTTAAACACATCGTTTTGAATATTTGCGTCGGCATATATCAGTTCATTCCTGAAAGCAAAATGATCACTAAACCAGCTGTCAAAGCCGGAAAAAAAGGCAACATTAAGTGACCCGTCAGGCTTTGTCACCGCCGGGAACTGTGCAAGTTTACGGTTGTCAGTGCTTTCCGTAGTCGGACGGAAGATCATTGCAACAAGAGGAACCGCCAGTACGGATATGCATATTGTTATAAAAACGATCAGAAATTTTTTCATATCAGAACCTGAAATAAATAAACGGGTTATAGGATCCACTGGACAATCTTATTATGCACCAGCAAAGAAGGACCATTGCGGCGATGTATGTAACAACCTGCACAATACTCTCATTTTTTGTAAATGTACTCTTATCAGATGTCTCCCTGAGCTTAATGATCAGACCCCCAACAGGACCGCAGGCAATGATGGCAACTATGAGCATTATGATAAACTGCGGTGTCAGCTGTTGCACGGCAACAGACATCGAGATATTCGAAAACTCAAAGCCTGAAAACATCCTTGCAACCATACCGAATCCGTAACTTATGGTGTCCGCCCTGAAAATAACAAAGCCTACCGTAACTGCAACTATCAGATAAATATGCCCTATGACCTTCGGAAGCCTTCTCATTCCGGGCACATATTCCTCCAAAAAGTTCAAAGCCCCGTGAAACATCCCCCATACCACAAAGGTCCAATTGGCACCGTGCCACAGCCCCGTAAGGAAGAACACTATCAGCTTGTTTATCACGGTACGGGGTTTGCCTTTACGGTTTCCTCCGAGCGGTATATAAACGTACTCTTTAAACCATGAGGAAAGCGATATGTGCCACCTTCGCCAGAAATCTTTAATATTAAGAGCAACATAAGGAAAGTTGAAATTCTCTTTAAAATGGAATCCGAACATCCTGCCCATACCGATAGCCATATCACTGTAACCGCTGAAGTCAAAGTATATCTGCATCAGATAAGCTATGGCGCCGATCCATGCACCGAAAATATTTATCTGCGCAAGCTCCTGACTGAAAATATTGTCAGCACAAACCGCCATGGCATTTGCTATTATCACTTTCTTTCCGAGACCGGTTATAAATCTCCTGAGCCCCGGCGCCACTTCCCTTATGGATATTACCCTGTGATCTATCTCTTTTGCTATATCCCTGTATTTAACAATAGGTCCTGCAATAAGCTGTGGGAAGAAGGATATATAAAGCAACACTTTTGCAAAGTTCTTTTGGACATCAACATTTCCACGGTATACGTCTATCACATACGACAATGCCTGGAAAGTAAAAAATGATATACCGACGGGAAGCGCTATCTGCGGAACGGGAATATCCGCCCCACTCCATGCGTTTATAGTCTCCACTATAAAACCGGTGTATTTAAAAACGCACAATACACCTATGTTTATTATCACCGCAATTGTTACAACCACCTTACGGTTAAAACGCCCCAGCGCAAGAGCACACAGGTAATTTGCCAAAGCACTTGCCACCATTAGGATTACATAAACCGGTTCTCCGAAAGAATAAAACAGGAGACTTGCAATTATTAGCAGTATGTTTTTCACCCTGATGGACGGCACAAAACTGTGCGCCAAAAATATGATCGGCAAAAAAATACATAAAAATACCAAAGAACTGAAAACCATTATCAACGACTCCGTAACTTTATATTTGTAAAGACCGTCTCCTGTCTTAAGCACAGATCAAAGCTTGATCCTTGCGTATGGATTGCTGGAGGAAAATATCCATTTATACTTCTGGGTTCCCACCGTATCATTGTAGTTTACAGCATAATAGCTTCCTTTGTGATGCCTTTCCCATTCAGCATCATAAACTTTGTTGTCAACCTCTGCCCAACCGTGACCAGTGCCGTTTACTGCATAAACATTTTCATATCCTATAGCCTTTGCCATATATGCAAATGCAGCACCGACACTTATACAGTTTCCTCCTTTTCTGCCGTCTTTACCAACAAAAATATCATTTGCATATGTTATGTGCCAGCCCTGACCTGCAAAATGAGGAATCCTCGGATTATATTCAGGATAAGAATCTCTGATATATACGTAACATGCACGCAACTTCTGTTCTTTTGTCATGCTGTTATTTGTCACTTTATCAACAAGTTGCATGGCTCTTACAAGTGTTTTTTCATGTTCAGTCTTTACTTCCGTTGCCCATCCTTTAGAGTCTGCCGTATATTGCTTTTTATTTAATGTAAATATTTTGTTAGTAACAAGCCAACCGTTTCCGCCGAAATAAGAGATATGAATTCTATTCTTTCCATCGGGATTTATATTTGTCCCCATGGTCTGCATGCCGGTTCTAAGCCAGCCATTAGCTCCGAAGTAACTCCAGTGCTTTGTAGTGTTTTCGCCGTAAGAGTTCCCGGTCCCTTTTCCCATGGCCTGCCAGCTTGTCCTCAACCAACCGTTAGCTCCAAAATAACTCCAGTGTTTAGAGTTATTTTCGCCGTAAGAGTTCCCGGTCCCTTTTCCCATGGCCTGCCAGCCGGTTCTGAGCCAACCGTTCTCTCCGAAATAACTCCAGTGCTTTGTACTATTTTCTCCAAAAGAATTGACTGTTCCTTTACCCATTTGCTGCCAACCCGTACGAAGCCATCCGTCAGCGCCAAAATAGGACCAGTGAGACGTTTTTTCCCTTTCGTTCTTCCCCATATAGCGCCAACCGGTATAAATAATTCCGTCTTTACCGAAATAAGACCAATGTGGTGTTTTTTCACCTTCTTTGGATGTCATCCAATGCCATCCGGTATAAGCTTTATTGTCTTTATAATACTTCCAGCCGTTTCCTTCTTTTTTCCAACCGTTCTTTTTGACCCCCTTGACATTCAAAGTAACATTCATTTTTTGATTTTTATACCCGATCTTATAATCGTAAGTAATTGTATTGCCGGTTATATTAACAAATTTACCCCCTGACAATGTTGCACCCTTTAGGTTGGTGATGTTTGCCGGTTTAATAGCCGGGTCCATGTCAGATAAAATTATTTCTCCATTTTTACAAGTTACATCTTTATACTGATTTTCAGAATCCACACCGGTTAATGATTTGTTTTTACTAACATCCAGACTGGTCAGAGCATTCGTACTGATACTCATACTTTTTAAAGCAGCATTTTTACTTACATCCAGTTCACTTATGTCGTTCATTATACAATGCAGTTCTTCTAATGCTGTGTTATTTCTCACATCAAGTTTTTTAAGTTTATTACCGTAGCAATACAATATTTCCAATTTTTTATTCTTGCTAACGTCAAGATTACTTAGTTCATTTCCTGAACACCTTAAATCTTTCAACGCAACATTTTTACTGATATCCAGAGTTTTTAACTCATTACCTGTACAATATAAATATTCCAAGGCAACATTCTTACTGACGTCAAGCTTAGTTAATACATTTACCTCGCAATTCAGACTGTCTAAAGAAACATTCTTGCTCAAGTCCAGTGTACTCAAATTGTTCCCTAAGCAATTAAGATCTTTTAATCCCGTAAAGAATTCAATTCCTTTTAAGCTTAAAATATCTTTCCCTCTGCAATCTATTTTTTTACATGCAGATATCTCTTTTTCGCTTAATTTCCCATTTTTGTCTTTGTCTACATTATCTGACACATACTTTCTGAAATTTTTATCAGGAAAATTTTCGGCATTTATCGCCACGTCCGCAGCAGCATACACCGTTGTCTCCTGAACAATACCGGTAACGGCCGCACCTGAAAAAACACTTCCCACACCTATAAAACCAGCGGAGATCAGACCGATTATTTTATTATTCTTTAACATATCAACACCTCACTAATAAACAAATAATTATCATATTAGATTTTCACTTTTGCATATGGACTCTTTGCCGTTTTAATCCATTGATACTGCTCAAGTGCATCCTGTGTACCTATCGGAGTATTATAGCTCAAAGCAAAATAACTTCCCTTGTGGAATCTTTCTCTTTCAGCATCATACACCAGTCCGTTTATCTCAGTCCATCCATGTCCGTTCACACTTATGGCATAAACATTATCATATCCTATGGCCTTTGCCATAAATGCAAAAGCAGCACAACAGCTGAAGCAATTTCCTTTTTTGTTCACAAATATATCATTGGCATATAATAAATGCCAACCCGCACCGGAATAATGAGGAGTTCTTGGCCTCACCTCCGGATAGCTGTCTCTTATGTGATTAAACGAAGTCCGTAATTTCTGATCTTTCGTCATGCTATCATTCGTGACCTTTGCCAACAATTGATGTGCTCTCCACAACGTCTTATCATATTCACTTTTAACCTGTGTAAGCCATCCTTTTGAATTTGCTATATATTGCACATTGCTGTAGGTGAACGCTTTATTTTCCACAAGCCAGCCATTTCCTCCAAAAAAAGAACTATGTTGTTTATTCTTACCATCAGGGTTTGCGCTTGTCCCCATGCTCTGCATACCGGTCCTCAGCCACCCGTTTCCACCGAAGTAGCTCCAGTGCTTCGTACTGTTTTCTCCATAGGAATTTCCCGTCCCTTTTCCCATCTGTTGCCAACCGGTCCTGAGCCAGCCGTTTCCCCCGAAATATGACCAATGCGGACTCTTTTCCCCATCAGATTTTGTGAAACACTTCCATCCCGTCTGAAGCCAGCCGTTTCCTCCAAAATAACTCCAGTGCTTTGCCTGGTTTTCTCCAAAGGAATTCCCTGTTCCTCTACCCATCTGCTGCCATCCTGTCCTGAGCCAACCGTCAGCTCCGAAATATGACCAGTGCGGCGTTTTTTCTCCTTCAGCTTTTCCCATCCGGTGCCAACCAGTATAGATTCTTCCGTTTTTGGAGTCAAAATACGACCAGTGGCTCGTTTTTTCTCCGTCCGCTTTTGACATCCGATACCAACCCTTAACAAGCTGTCCGTCTTTTATAAAATGCCAGTAACCGTTTTCATTGATCCACTCATTTCCTTTAACGGAAACATACATCTTTTTGCCTTCAATTTTTATTTCAGTGTATTTGCTCGGATCCGGTATGGACTCATTTGTATCTTTATCATCAGCTTCCTTTTTTTTGTTTTGTTCTTTATCCGGTTCCGGCGATTCATTTTCAAGTGATTTTATTCTGTTTTCAGACTCTGTTTTTAACACATCTTCTATATCATCAGAATTTGTAATTTCCAATGTTTCTTCAGACTCCTGAAACAGTGTATGTTTTTCCTCTTTTTCTGTAATTACATTTTCTGTAGCAGCTTCTGTTACACAAGGAACTATAACCGGTGTAATTACAGACAAACAAATAGATGCAATTATTAATTTGTTTAACATTTTCATAACTTCTATCCTTTCATCTATTTTTTATGTTATAATCACAAAAACAAAAAAATTTCGCACGTATGGTTCATCGGTAGAATATCGGCTTCCCAAGCCGAGGAGGCGGGTTCGACTCCCGTTACGTGCTTTTTTTAATTCTTCTCAACTATCTCCCCGCGTCCTTTATATATACTATTCTCAGGCACAACCCCTCTTACGGATGACAATGGGTAGACCATACTGTTTTTTCCTATGATGCTTCCCGGGTTCAGCACACTGCCACACCCTATCTCCACATGGTCTCCTAAGAAGGCTCCGATCTTCTTTATTCCTGTCTCTATCCTTTCGGTGCCGTTTTTTATCACCACGTTTTCTTTATCAGACTTTACGTTGGACGTAATGGAGCCCGCACCCATATGGGCGTATGCACCGAGTATGGAATCTCCCACGTAGTTATAATGGGGAACCTGGACATGGTTGAACAAAATAACATTTTTCAGTTCGGTAGAATTCCCCACCACACAGTCATTCCCCACGAGGGCATTCCCTCTTATGAAGGCACAGTGCCTTACCTCTGTGTTTTCTCCTATGATGCATGGGCCTTTGATGTATGCCGAATCAAATATCTCTGCACTCTCCGCCGCCCATACATTCTCCCTGATCTCTTTATATATATCTTCAGGAAGACTCTGTCCTAACCTTACTATTAGATCTCCTATTCCTTTCAGCGCTTCCCATGGATATTCAAAGCCTTCAAGATATTCACGGGCAATGGTCTCATCCAAAGAAAACAATGATCTGATCATCAGTTTTTCACTCATGCTTTACCTCCGTACACTTTTTTTAGGATCTGTATCCTGTCATACATAACAGACCTGTTGTCCTTTTGTATGACTCCTGCAGTTCGTCGCCTTACAAAATCCTCAAGCTTTTGCATATATTCACCTGAAGTCACATCACCTGCCACCACCATAGTCAGCCCCTTTTCCCAGCTAGCGGTAAGCTCGGGACTGAGCAGCTGGGGAAGCGAAAGGTATGTTGCATCAAATACCATCTCACCAAGAAGTGTAGGTGTCAGGATCTGGGTCTTAGGGTTTGTCTTGATATATTTTTTCAGATTAAGCTTTTTTAATATCTCTGCCCTTGTGGCACTGGTCCCTATTCCGCTGCCCTTGATCTCTGCCCTGAGTTCTTCATCCTCTATAAGCTGTCCTGCATTTTCCATGGCAAGTATCATGGAACCGGAATTATAACGCTTGGGCGGAGTGGTCTCGCTTTCCTTTATCTCAAAGCCATTGATCTTTACAGTATCGCCCTTTTTAATTTTTTTTATTTCTTCCGGAACAGGTGCATCTTCACTTTTTTGTTTCTCAAAGGAATTCTTTGCAACCTTAAGATATCCCTCCTGAGTAAGCGCTTTGAAATTAACAACAAAACTTTCACTGCCTATCTGAAGAGAAAGCGCTGTCTTTTGGTAAACTGCCGGATCGTAAAATATACTTAAAAATCTTCTGACGATCAGCTCATACACATGCTGCGCAGTCTGTGATAAACCGTTTAGCGCATTCAGCCCGAACCCGGTGGGAATAATGGCATAATGATCCGTGATCTTCTTGTCATCACAGTAACGGGTTTTTGCAATGTTCAGATGCATACCGCCGGACAATATCTCATCTGCATATGAACCAACCGGTGTATATGCCTTCAGACCGTTTATGTTCTTTTGTATCTCTTTAGCAACTGCAGTAGATATTACTCTGGCATCCGTTCGGGGATAAGTGGTAAGCTTTTTCTCATAAAGTTCCTGTACTATCTTCAAAGTATCGTCCGGACTGATCTTGAAAATCTTTGCACAGTCATTCTGCAGTTCTGCAAGATTGTAAAGCAACGGCGGATTCTTTTTTTCCGTTTTCTTTTCCGCCTTGACAACTTCAGCATTTATATATACATCTGATGATCCGGTCTTTTCGGCACCCTCCTCTGAAGACGTATCCTTCGCAATAAAAGTCACCGGGATTCCTGAATCACCGGTAAGTTCACCCGCAAGTTCAAGTGCAGTTTCTTTTTCGGTAAAACCTATATCTTTATATAAGTTTGGTGATCCGCCGTAACGACTCCCTTCAGAAAGCTTCCACTCTGCTTTGAACCCGAAGCAGGAAACTGCCGCCACTTTAAAAAAGGGTTGTGGTACAAACGCTCTGATCTCCCGTTCTCTTTTCACAACCATACCAAGCACACATGTCATAACACGCCCCACGGCAAGTACTGCGCTTCTTTCACCCAGCGCATTTGCAAGAGCGTTTCCGTATATAAGAGTCATAGCCCTTGAAAAATTAATACCCATGAGATAATCCTCTTTGGCACGCAAATAAGCGGCATCGGAGAGATTATCATATTCCGATAATTCCTTTGCCGTCTTTATCCCTTTTATTATCTCTTCTTCTGTCTGGGAATCTATCCAGACACGTTTCTCCTTCTTGCCGGACACTCCTGCCTGTTCCCGGACAAGCCTGTAGATATACTCCCCTTCACGTCCGGAGTCGGTGCAGACAAATATTGTCTCCACATCGTCTCTTGTGAGTTGTTTTTTTACGATATTAAACTGCTTTTTTACCGAATCGATAACGTTGTACTTGTACTTTTCCGGTATAAAGGGAAGAGTCGCAAGACTCCACTTTTTAAGGGCAGGATCATATTCCTCCGGATAACTCATGGATACCAGATGTCCCACGCACCAGGTAACAACATAGTTTTCCGACTCCATATATCCGTCACCGCTCCTAAAAGTCTCTTTTAAAGTCTTTGCAAACTCTTTTGCAACGCTTGGTTTTTCTGCTATAAAGACTGACTTCCCCATTGATTTCCCTTTTGATCGTTTTATTTGATAAACTGAGCCTTCCAATCGTCATAATCATCCTTTTTCCGGTTCGAATGATTATAAGGGTATTTTATTATACAGCCCCTGCATGACTCCTTAAGTTTAACCAGTGTTGAACTTATATTTGTCATTCCCGATGTAGCAAATGGAATGACTGTCTTGTCTTTCATATCGCACTGTCTGAGAAATGCGCACATAAATGCAGGTGGAGCAGATGCCCAGATGGGATAACCAATAAACACCGTATCGTATTCGGAAAGATCCGGAATGGAATTAATAAATGCCGGCCTTATACGCATTATCTTTTCCCGTACCACCCTTGCAACCGCAGCCGCATAGTTGCCGTATTCTTTTTTGGGCTTTACCTGAATAATATCGGAGCCAGTATCTTTTAAAAGCTTTTTTGCAATTTTTTCCGTCCTTCCGGATTTTGAATAATATATGATTATAGACTTCATAAAACACACCTTCTTTTTTATTTTCCCGACGACTCATCCAGTGTATGCATATATGCGGGGGCAAATTTCTCCATGAAATAATCCGCTTCTGGCAGTCCCAGTTCTTTAATAACTTTCAAAATGGACTTTTCCGCATCGGCAAAGTCGGTATTTCCCATATTTTTCTCATCAACGCATTTTAAATATGCCGAAATCTTGTCAGCAGCTTTAACATATTTCCACTCTGTATCTTCCATTTCACTCTCCATAAGAAGCGGGTCATACTCTTTTCTGAAATCCCCGGGGAGACCTTCAAGAAGTTCATTTTTAGCGATATTTTCCACTTCAGAATAAGCGTCTCTGATAACCTTGCTGTGGTACTTTACAGGAGTAGGCATATCTCCGGTGATGATCTCCGTGGTATCGTGATACATCCCCAGGACCGCAAGTCTTTCCGCATTTATATCACCTCCGAAAACATGGTTGTTGATTATGCCGAGAGCATGGGCAATGAACGCAACCTCCAGACTGTGTTCACAAAGATTCTCACTTCTGGAATTACGCATAAGACCCCAGCGGTTGATATATTTCATTCGCGACAGCATTGCGTAAAATGCGTTCTCTTTCATATCGTTTCTCCTGTAAATGCTTTACGGACATTATACCAAACTTCAATATAAAATAAACATACAAATATACTCAGGGAAAAAAGATTTGGCCTTTACACTGCGGTAAAATCACATATTAAAATAGTTTGCAACGGACCGATATATCATGTTACAGGGCATTATAAGGCGACCGCAGAATTAAAACTGCAAATATAGTTATGCTCTCTTTTCGTTGTCCATAACTATATTTGCGGTCTGTAAATTCTGCAGGTTGCATTATACAGTCCTGTAACGTGATATATCGGTCAGTGCAAACTTATGCTCAAAACATCATTTTGAAAAGTTGAATGCTTTCTTTCCCGGATATACAGCACCCTTACCAAGATCTTCACCTATTCTGAGAAGCTGGTTATATTTAGCAACACGCTCACTTCTTGAAGGCGCACCCGTTTTGATCTGACCTGCGTTTACGGCTACGGCAAGGTCTGCAATAGTAGTGTCCTCAGTCTCGCCTGATCTGTGGGATACAACTGCGGTATAACCTGCCTTCTGTGCCATCTTGATCGCCTCTAAGGTCTCTGATACGGAACCTATCTGATTAAGCTTAATAAGTATTGAATTTCCGCAGCCCAGCTCGATACCCTTCTTTAATCTTTCAGTATTTGTAACAAAAAGATCATCACCTACAAGCTGAACCTTGTCTCCGATACGCTCTGTCATCTTTTTCCAGCCATCCCAGTCTTCCTCATCAAGTCCGTCTTCAATGGAGTAGATAGGATATTTTTCAATAAGAGACTCCCAGTGAGCGATAAGCTCATCTGAAGTAAAGTGTTTGCCTGATTTGGGCTGGTCGTATTCACCCTTTTTACCATCCTTGCTCTTCCACTCGGAAGAAGCGGCATCAAGCGCGATAACAAAGTCCTCTCCGGGCTTATGTCCGGCATTCTCGATAGCTTTGAGGATATGCTCAATGGTATCCTCGTCATCTTTCAGATCAGGCGCAAAGCCGCCCTCATCTCCTACGGCTGTGGTATTCCCTTCGGACTTAAGAAGTTTCTGAAGCTCATGGAAAACTTCGGTACACCACTGCAGACCCACTTCAAAGGAAGGAGCTCCCGCAGGCATGATCATAAATTCCTGCGTATCCACAGAATTGGATGCATGTGCCCCGCCGTTTAAAATGTTCATCATAGGAACAGGCATAACGTTCCCGTTAATCCCTCCGAAAAATCTGTACAGCGGCATTTCATAAGATTTTGCAGCAGCTCTTGCACAGGCAATGGAAACCGCAAGGATGGCATTTGCTCCGAGATTTGACTTATCGTCGGTACCGTCAAGCTCCATCATAGCCGCATCTATTGCATATATATCCGCGGCATCCATCCCTGTAAGAGCATCATTTATCTTTGTATTGATATTCTCAACAGCCTTGGTAACACCCTTTCCGCCGTACACGCTTTTATCACCGTCACGAAGTTCCAGTGCTTCAAACTCTCCTGTTGATGCACCACTTGGCGCACATCCTCTTCCAACCGTACCGTCAGCAAGGACAACTTCTGCCTCAACTGTGGGATTGGCTCTTGAATCAATGATCTGTCTTCCGTAAACCTTAACTATCTCAGTATATAACATGATCTTGTACTTCCTTCTTTCTGAAAAGTCTTATTACTGTTTTGGTTCGATATATCCTTTAGCCTTAAGAAGTTCTGCAATAAGAACTGCTCCTCCTGCAGCGCCTCTGAGGGTATTGTGAGCAAGACCGACGAACTTATAATCAAATACCGTATCGGGTCTGAGGCGTCCAAGTGATATACCCATTCCATTCTCATAATTCACATCAAGCATAACCTGTGGTCTGTCCTCATCCTCAAGGTACTGCATGAACTTTACGGGAGCACTGGGGAGGTTAAGCTGCTGTGCAACTCCCTCGAAATTGCGCCACTTCTCAATTATCTGCTCTTTTGTAGGCTTCTTTTCAAAGTTTACATAAACCGTAGCCGTATGACCATTCAGTACAGGTACTCTTACGCACTGTGCAGTAATAACAGGCTCAACAGCAGGAACGATCTTTCCGTCATTGATCTTACCCCAGAGTCTGAGTGGCTCTCTCTCACTCTTTTCTTCTTCTCCTCCGATGTAAGGTATGATATTACCCTGGATCTCAGGACATGTTTCAAGAGTCTTTCCGGCTCCAGAGATAGCCTGATATGTAGAAACTACCACAAGCTTGGGTCCGAACTCTTTTAAAGCATGGATAGCAGGTGTATAGGACTGGATGGAGCAGTTCGGCTTTACACAGATAAATCCGCGTGTCGTGCCGAGTCTCTTCTTCTGAGCCTCAATGATCTCCAGATGCTCAGGATTGATCTCGGGTACTACCATCGGGATATCCGGCGTCCATCTGTTGGCACTGTTGTTGGATACAACTGGAACCTCAGCCTTTGCATACTTCTCCTCAAGGATCTTGATCTCATCTTTGGGCATATTTACGGCACAGAAAACGAAATCCACCTCAGCGGCGATCTCCTCCATATCCGTCTCCATGTCTTTGATCACCATGTTCTTAACATATGCAGGCATTGGGATATCAAGCTTCCACTTGTCCCCTACAACATCTGCATATTTCTTTCCTGCAGAATTGCTGCTGGCAGCAAGAACCACAACGTCAAACCAGGGATGATCGTCAAGAAGCGTGGTAAAACGCTGCCCCACCATACCCGTAGCTCCTAAAATTCCAACTTTTAACTTTTCACTCATGTCTTTTCACACTCCGTTTTAAAAAAATAATTGCTTTTTTCAGTTTATCATATATTTAATTCCGCGTCCATCTCCCTGTTTTTTTCAACTATGCTCATTATGTGGGCGGCCGTCTCTTCAATGGACTTGTTGCTCACATCAATGATCTGGCAGTGAAGATGCCTGTAAACTTCCCTTGCATACTCCATTTCTGCATTAATACGTTCAACATCTGAATAATTGGAAGGGCCGTCCACACCCAGAGACTCCATTCGGGATGTCCGGATACCATTTAACTTGTATGTGTCAATAACCAGTCCCACAATCTTTCTGGGCGGTATGCGGAGTATCTCATCCGGAAGAGGTATCTCGGGAACAAGCGGCAGATTTGCAACTTTTACACTGTTATAGGCAAGATACATGGAAAGGGGTGTTTTGGATGTTCTTGATACTCCTACAATTACAATATCAGCTTTCAAAAAGCCTGAGGGGTCTTTTCCGTCATCGTAATGAACCGCAAACTCCATGGCCTCTACTCTTTTGTAATAATCTTTATTTAACTGCCTGATCATACCTACTCGCATGCTGGGTTCCATAGACGTGATCCTCTCTGCAGCCCAAAGAGTGGGACCGAGTATGTCCACACAAAGAACCTCATCTTTTTCAGTCTTATGGGTTATATAATCCCTGAGCCGTGGCATAACTATTGTATGACAGATCATGCCACCCTCTTTAATACATTTTTCCACTACTTCATCAATCTGCTTTTCCGATAAAACGTAAGAGACCCTGATGATCTCCAACTCTTCTTCACCGAACTGACTGGCAGTAGCACGGGCGACCAGCTCGGCAGTCTCACCTACGGAATCGGACAGTGCATATATCTTATTTGCCATGGAAACACCTCTTTTCTTAAATAAAAAAGGGTAAACCCGCCTTTTTGCAGTGTAGGCCCGTTTACCCTTTTATTTATCAGGATGGTAAGATCACCATGTGTAATCTTCCGAATCTTCTTTTCCTTTGCCTGTCATGGCATCCATCATCATACGCTTCTCGATCTGAGCCGCCATGTGCTTTGTAGCGATAACGGCATCAGGATTAACTGAGATGGAATCAATACCGCTCTTGATAAGGAACTCGCAAAGCTCAGGATATACACTCGGAGCCTGTCCGCAAATGGAAACTGTCTTTCCGTGAGCATGAGCAACATCGATAAGGTGACGTATAGCTCTCTTAACTGCCAAGTTTCTCTCATCGTAGATGTGCTGAACTGTATCATTATCTCTGTCACATCCCAGAACAAGCATTGTAAGGTCGTTTGATCCGATAGAGAATCCGTCTACAAACTTGCAGAACTGGTCTGCAAGGATGATATTTGAAGGAATCTCAGCCATAAGCCAAATCTTGAAGTCTGCGCTTCTTACAAGACCTTCCTCAGCCATAATGCCTGTAATAGTCTCTGCCTCTTTTACTGTACGGCAGAACGGTATCATAACCTGGAGATTCTTGAATCTGAACTCTTCTCTTACTTTCTTGATAGCTGCAAGCTCAAGCTTGAATGCAGGAAGGTACTTAGGATCATAATATCTTGAAGCACCTCTCCAGCCAAGGAGTGCACTGGGCTCTTCCGGCTCAAACTTGTCACCGCCGTTGAGATCACGATACTCACTTGACTTAAAATCTGAAAGACGTACAACCACCTGACGCGGAGAAAGTGCCTGGCAAACTTTTCTCATTCCCTCTGCAAGCTGGTTCACCACATCATCAGAACGTCCCTCTTCGATAAGATGAAGGGGATGCTCATGAATAAATGTTGTCCAGATGAACTCTTCACGCATAAGACCGATACCGTCGCATGGAAGCTGTCCGTGCTTTTCTGCAAGGTCAGGATTACCCAGATTCATGTAAATCTTTGTTCCGGTAACAGGAACCGTAACAGCTGAAGCACCTGCAGCCGCAGAATCATCAGCAGCCTTTGCACCTGCATTTACAACGCTCTCAACGATGCCTGCATAAACTGTTCCGTTTGATGCGTCAACCGTGATGTCAGCGCCATCCTCGATCTTTGTGGTAGATTCCTCTGAGATACTCTTGGTACCAACGATGCAGGGAATACCAAGCTCACGGGAAACGATAGCCGCATGACATGTCATACCGCCGGCATCAGTAACGATAGCCTTGGCCTTCTTCATTGCAGGAACCCAGTCGGGTGCTGTCATCTGTGTTACAAGGATCTCTCCTTCTTTAAATTCATCGATGAATTTAGGATCAAGTATAACGTGTGCTTTTCCTGCAGCCTTTCCGGGACTTGCAGGAAGACCCTTTACTATAACATCAAGATCTGTAGTTGTAGCCTGAGGTGTATCTGACACTGCACCGCCCTCCTTATTCTTTCTTGACCAAACCGTCTCGGGACGCGCCTGAAGGAGCCAAACTTTATTATCACGCTCATCAACGCCCCACTCCATATCCATATAGCAGCCGTAGTGCTTCTCAATGGCCTTTGCGTACTGGGCAAGTTCTTTTATCTGCTCATCTGTGATAGCCTGCTGTTCCCTGTCTTTTTTAGGCACCGCCTTTTCGATAGTAGTACCTTTCGGGTCGCGAACGAGCTTGATAGGCTTATCGTTTATGATACGCTGTGTGATCTCAAGCGTGCTCTTGTCAACCTTGAAGTTATCAGGTGTAACGGTTCCTGATACAACATACTCTCCGAGACCGTATGAACCCTCGATGGTAATGCAGTCATCTTTTCCGGTAACAAGATCCACGGTAAACATAACGCCGGCAGCTTTGGAATGAACCATCATCTGGATAGCAGCTGAAAGAGCAACCTGAAGGTGATCAAAGCCCTGCTTCTCTCTATAGTAGGTAGCTCTCTCGGTAAATGTGGATGCGTAGCACTCCTTAACCTTCTGAACCACGTTCTTAGCGCCTTTTATATTCAGGTAAGTATCCTGCTGACCTGCAAAGCTGGCATCCGGAAGATCCTCGGCAGTAGCTGAAGAACGTACAGCCACATGCGGATCTTTTTCTCCGAGCTTCTTTCCGAGCTCATCGTATGCCTTGCTGATATCGTCAACCAGATCCTTTGGCATATCCTGCTCAATTATCATCTCCCTGATATTGGATGTAACTTCACGAAGAAGTGCAGTATTATCAACATCAGTAAGACGTGCTATCTCATCACGGATACGTCCCTCAAGGCCCGTCTCCTCCATAAAGTGACGATAAGCGTGAGCCGTAGTTGCAAATCCGTAAGGAACGGGTACATTGGTAGAAGAAGTCATCTCACCAAGTGAGGATGACTTACCGCCTACTAATTCAACATCTTCTCTCTTAAGCTCATCAAACCAAAGCACATATGCTTCTTCACGTTTCATACCTGAAACCTCCTAAAAATAATATAATTATCACGTTTTTTTACAGATAAAGAAAGCAATAAAAAACGTATGCAAATTTTCATGCTTAATGTTGATATTATCGTAAATAAAGGTTCTTGTCAATGATTTAGCACTTTAATGTGTTAAATCAAAATGCGCAAAAAAATAAAACAAAAGAGCCGTACGGTAAGCCGGATTATGTCGCGGACGATCATCTATCTGAGATACGCGTCACCGCGCACCTTAAGCGGCAACCTCAAAAGCACGACGGGCAGCCGTATAGCTTTCGATAAGCCTTGCTTCGGACGGGGTTTACACGGCATCTGCAGTTACCTGCAGATCGGTGGTCTCTTACACCACCATTCCACCCTAACCAAACTGAAAAGCTATCGCTTTTCAGTTGGCGGTATATTTTCTGTTGCACTTTCCTTGGAGTCACCTCCACCGGATGTTATCCGGCGTCCTGCCCTGTGAAGCCCGGACTTTCCTCTGTGTAAAACACAGCGATCGTCTGTACCACTCTTTTATTTTATTTATTATAATATCAATCCTGAGTAGATCAATAACTCTTTATCCTTGATCAATGCTATGATCACATCTTTTTCTTCGTCGGAAAAATCGTCTTCCGTTTCCCACTTGTATCCCGGAAGCTCACACACGGCTTTTTTCACCTTGCCGTCTTTAGTTGTCTTTTGTATATGAAGCTTTGTAGCCCCTATAAAAGTAACCTCCGCATCGGCGATCACCGTATCGTCTGAAAGTTCAAGAAATTCATTATCCATAATAAAACCCTTCGTAAAACGTTTAAGATGCAGAGTTTGCAAACAAACTTTTTAAAGTTTGGTTTGCAAACTCTAAAAGTCAGCTGTGTCGCGTAAGCAGCTGACATGGCGCTTTGCGCCGAGTTTGCGAAGCAAACTCTAAAAGTCAGCTGTGTCGCGTAAGCAGCTGACTTTTATTTTCCTTTGTTAAAAACCGGAATCTTCAGAGCCACACCCACGAGCATCGCAAGTCCTGCCGCCACTGCCACATCCCTTACATAATGCACTCCGGCTATAAGCCTGGTCAGCGCGATCATGCCGGTTATCATCCAAAGGAACGGAGCAAGCAGCGGATAAAAATGTCCTATAGTCACCGTTATGATACCGGCCGAAAAAGTATGCCTGCTGGGCATGGAGCGCCCTTTTTTGCTCTTATCTATAAGCGGCTCAAAATCGTATCTCTCATACGGACGCTTTTTATTGTATATCTTCCTGAAAAGAGACACCAGGATAAACGCTGCTGCGGGAACGAGAAGTGTCTTCTTTAATGTCTTAATACCTTTGGACCTGGCTGTATGTATAACAAATGTCACATACAGGACCATCATCAGAACAGGCAGCCCGTAATAAAGGATCTTAAAACACGTCAGCAAAAAAGGATGACCCCTTAACCATCCGGTAAGTATGGGATATTTTTCTTCAAAATATCTTTTCCTTAATAAACTCATAAATCCTCCGTTACCTGTTTGCGAGTTCCTTTATGATATCATCCCAGGTAATATCCTTCATGGACATAAGCACCATAACATGATAAAGATAATCAGCTATCTCGTATTTGATCTCTTCTTTGTCCGGATTCTTTGCAGCTATGATAACTTCTGCCGCTTCCTCTCCGCATTTTTTAAGTACTTTATCTATTCCCTGTTCAAAAAGATATGTGGTATATGAACCTTTTTTAGGATTCTTCTTTCTGTCATTTATGACGTCCATTACTTCCGTGAAGATCTTAAGCGGATTGGTCTCACCACAGCCTCTTGAGAGTATCTCTCTGAAAAAGCAGCTCCTTGCCCCCGTATGGCATGCCACTCCCACCTGCTTTACCTTTGCAAGAAGAGTATCCTCGTCACAGTCCACATACATGGATCTCAGATACTGGTAATGACCTGAAGTCTCACCTTTTACCCACAACTCATTCCTGCTTCTTGAGAAGTAAGTCATGGTACCTGTCTTATAAGTCTTTTCAAAGGACTCTCTGTTCATCCACGCCATCATCAAAACCTCACCGGTTTTGTAATCCTGGACAACTACGGGAATAAGTCCTGCTTCATTTGTCTTTAGCTCATCGAAGTCCATTTCCGGCTCAAGGGTCTTTATACCGTCTACCCCCTCGTCTTTGCACTTCATCTTTTCCGCATAAAAGTCAAAGTCCGGAGAATTAAACTTACTTGAACATACTCCTGCGATCTCATGCTTTTTTAACAGATCAGCCACCGAATCACCATCATGCAGGGTGACAATAAATTGTTCTCCGCAATGCCAGTCAAGGTAAAGTACACCTTTTTCTTTTCTGATACATATCTTCTCTTCCCCGAATCTGTCAAGGCAACTTTCAGTAAGATCATTGCCGTTTACCGGATCAGTCGCTCCCTCATCAACTATAGCCATTGCACAACCGGCATATAAATACTTCTTGATATCTTCAAGTCTTTTTACGTTTCCCCCTGCGATCACCGGGATATCTATCTTTGAAGTAATACTTCGTATGGCAAGGATAGTCCTCTCATGGGACACATCATCCTCTGAGAGATCATATATAAAGATACAGTCAGCCCCCCTGTTTTCAAACATCTCAGCTAACTCTGAGATATCTCCCGACTCTGTGATCTTTTCCGTTGCCTCGTATGAATTAAAGGCGCATCCGTCTTTCACGTATATCTGTGCACAAATCTTTTTACAACCCATACTTTTCTCCTTTAATATTTATGAAAATCTTTTTACGGCCTCTTCAAGATCAATCTTTTTCTCATAATAAGCTTTCCCTATGATCGAACCGTATATCCCCGCCTCACTTAATTCATCAAGATCATTCATACATGATACTCCTCCTGACGCTATTATATCAAGCCCCGTATCATCAGAAAGCTTCTTTGTCTGGGGGATATTGGGTCCCGTAAGCATACCGTCCCTGGATATGTCGGTATAGATAATGGTCTTTATCCCCCTGGACTTCATATCAAGCGCCATATCAGTCGCGCTCATCCCACTCACCTTTTCCCAGCCGTGAGTGGCTACAAGACCTTCCTTGGCATCTATCCCGACAACTATCCTGTCTGACCCGAATTTTTCAACCGTCTCGGACACAAAGTCCGGATCAGCCACGGCGCTTGTTCCCAGGATCACACGGTAAACACCGAGACTTAAGGCATGTTCTATCGCATCAATGCTGCGTATACCGCCTCCTATCTCGCAGGGTATGTCTGTTTCGGTAGTGATCCTTTTAATAACTTCATCATTTACCGAATGTCCGGCAAGGGCTCCGTCAAGATCCACCAGATGTATAAAACCGGCACCACATCTTTCAAACTCCCGGGCGATCTCCCATGGCTTTTCCGAATAAACAGTGACCTCTTTGAAGTCACCTTTTTTTAATCTGACGGCTTTACCGTCTTTCATATCAATAGCAGGAAGTAAGATCATTTTATATTTTTCCTTTCGTTGACAGCACATCTTCTATTCGCGGATTCTTTTGCACCGCAGCACACAGGGCTTTGGCAAAAGCCTTATAACATGCTTCACATATGTGGTGATCGTTATCTCCGCTAAACTGCTTTAAGTGCAGATTCATCCCTGCAGAGTATGAAAGCGCATAGAAAAACTCTTTTACCATCTGGGTATCATAATCCCCCATGGTCTGTGTGGAAAAAGCAACATCAAACACCAGATACGGTCTTCCCGAAAGATCAACTGCACTAAGCACCAGAGCCTCGTCCATGGGAAGAGTAAAGAAACCGTAACGGCTGACCCCCTTTTTATCACCTACCGCTTCTTTGATCGCTTCCCCCAGGACTATACCCGTATCTTCTATAAGGTGGTGGGAATCAACCTCCAGATCACCTTTGGCTTTTACCGTCAGATCAAAAAGACCGTGACGGGCAAAACTGTCAAGCATGTGGTCAAGAAATCCTACGCCTGTACTTATATCCGCTTTGCCTGTTCCGTCAAGATCCAGCTCTATGGTAATATCTGTCTCTTTTGTCTTGCGGTCAACTTTTGCGATTCTGTCTGCCATCTTTTTCTCCTTTATTCATTCTCAAATCTTACATGTATGGAATTTGCGTGCGCCGTCAGGCCTTCTGCTTTTGCAAAGATCTCTATGTCTTCATGCACATCGCGTAAGGCATTCCTTGAATAACTTATTATACTCGATTTTTTGACAAATGTATCTACTCCCAGGGGAGAAAAAAATCTGGCGGTCCCGTTTGTGGGAAGCACGTGATTAGGTCCTGCAAAATAATCTCCCAAGGGCTCCGAACTAGATTCACCCAGGAATATAGCTCCGGCATTCCTCACTTTTGTCATGACTTCGAAAGGATCCTTAGTCACGATCTCCAGGTGCTCTGAAGCCACGGCATTTACTGCTTCAATGGCTTCGTCAAGATCGTCTGCAACAAGGATGTAACCGTAATTGTCAAGAGATGCTTTTATTATATCTCTTCTCTCCAGCTTCTCAAGGAAACCATCTATCTCTTCGGATACTTTCTCAGCCACTTTATGACTTGTGGTTATAAGTATGGCACACGCCATCTGGTCGTGCTCAGCCTGGGATAAAAGATCAGCAGCCACATACCTGGGATTTGCAGTCTCGTCCGCAAGCACAAGCACCTCGCTTGGCCCTGCCACGGAATCAATCCCCGTATATCCGAATACTGCCTTTTTGGCAAGGGCAACAAAAATATTTCCCGGTCCCACGATCTTGTCAACCGCTTTCACGGATTCAGTACCGAATGCCATGGCGCCTATCGCCTGTGCACCGCCAACTTTATAAATTGTATCAACACCTGCTTCGTGAGCGGTAACAAGTGTTGTGGGGTAAACCTTTCCGTCTTTTCCCGGCGGCGTGCACATTATTATCTCATCGACTCCCGCCACCTCGGCAGGTACAACGTTCATAAGAACCGATGACGGATACGCCGCTTTTCCTCCCGGAACATATACTCCCACTCTCTGCAAAGGGGTAACCTTCTGACCGAGCACCGTTCCGTCAGGCTTTGTCTCTATCCAGCTGTTTTGTTTCTGCAGCTCGTGATAATCCCTGATGTTTCCCATGGCCCTGCGGATGACACGGAGCAGCTCATCGTCCACCTGCTCATAAGCTTCTTCTATCTCCTCACGGGTAACCTTTACGGTATCAGCATCTATATTAACTCCGTCAAATTTAGCCGTATACTCAAAAAGCGCCTTGTCCCCGTTTTCACGCACATCCTGAAGTATCCCGTTTACCGCCTGCTCCTGTTCGGTAAACTGACTGGGGCTTCTCTTGATAAGATTATTCAAGATGTCTTTTATTGAATCCTCGTTTAATTTTACTATTCTCATTTTATTACCCCCCTCATTTCCTTTATTATCTTACTTATTCTTTCCTGTTCCATTTTCATACTTACCTGGTTTACTATCATCCTTGCAGATAACGGACATATTTCCTCAAGAACCTCAAGTCCGTTTTCCCTGAGCGTAGCACCTGTCTCCACGATATCGACTATCACTTCAGACAGACCAACTATGGGAGCAAGCTCCACTGACCCGTTCAGCTTGATTATCTCCACTGTCTGTTTCTTTTTATTAAAAAAATAATCTGTCGCGATCTTTGGATACTTGGTAGCCACCCTGATAAGTTCGTGATGTTTCAGTTTGTCCGCCATCTCAGCAGGCCCGCACACACACATACGGCATTTCCCCACATTCAGATCAAGCACTTCAAAAAGCTTTCTCTCCTCTTCAAGTATCGTATCCAGACCCACGATACCCATATCTGCGGCCCCGTACTCAACATATGTGGGAACATCGGAAGGCTTGGATAAAAAGTATCTGATCTTTGTTTCTTCATCAGTAAAGATAAGCTTTCTGGTATTCTCATCCTTCATCTCTTCGCAGGACAAACCTATCTTTTCAAACATCTCCATTGCTTTGGCTGCAAGTCTCCCCTTTGCCAAAGCCACGGTCAAATATCTCATTTTTCATTCCTCCCTGACCTTTTACAGATCTTTAGTGATTATCGGTGTGGTGGTTGCATCCTCATTTATCAGGAGTGATGTCTTATCACCGGATAACAGTATCACTCTTGCAAACTGCCATTCCCTTGAATAATCAAGGTACTCTTCTTTAGTTGCCGTATCGCTCTTAGGTATCATTCCTGCGCGCTTCCCTTCAGACCTGAGCCTGAACACAAGATTTTCAGCTTTGCTCAGGGCATCCTCGTCATATACAAACAGGATACTCTCCTCATCAAATGACAGTTTAATATTTTGCCTCTTTAACGCATCAAGGAGCCTGTCAACGGTTATGGCAAAGCCTGTGGACGGTCTGTCTTCACCAAACTGTCCGACAAGTCTGTCATATCGCCCACCGCTGAGAACCGCTTCACCTGTTCCGAAAGTAAATGCTTTATAAATTATGCCTGTGTAATACTTATGATCACTTAAAGACCCAAGGTCAAAAGATACATAGTCCTCATAATTTACGGTTTTTAATTTATCATAAAGGATCTTTAATCTCTCAACAGCGTCAATGCACTCTCTGTTTTGCGTAAGAGACTCTGCCTTTTCAAGAACCTCTCTGTTTCCGAAAAGCGCAGGTATTGCCATAAGGGCATCTGCGGACTTTTTATCTATGGAAAGTTCACTGAGCAGATCCTCCACTCCGAAAAAGTTCTTTTTATTGATCAGCGAAACAAGTCTTTTCTCATCTTCCTCTCCGATCCCCGCATCCTGCAGCAGTCCCTTAAAAAAGCTGACATTTCCTATCTCTACCTGGAAATTCTTTAAGCCAACGGATTTCATGCACTCAACGGCCATGCAGATAATCTCAAAATCCTCATCTGTATCGCCATTCCCCATAAGTTCCGCTCCTACGGAAGTATTTTCCTTGAGCTGGCCTCGGTAAGCATTTTCGTGATTTATAAATACATTCCCCGAATAATATACCTTTACGGGAAGCCCCTGTTCATTGAAATATTTAGCAGCGATACGCGCAACAGAAGGCGTAAAATCAGGACGCAGCACCAGGGTATTTCCGTGATGGTCAAAGAACTTAAATAATTCGTTAGACGGGACACTTCCCCTTTCGCTGTTGAACACGTCAAAAAATTCAAAGGACGGAGTCTGTATCTCGGAATATCCGAACTTTTCGCATACATCTTTTAATTTGTTTGTGATCATTGTCTTTTCAAGACACTCTTCACCGTATATATCCCGCACGCCTTCCGGAGTGTGGAGCAGATCTTTTTTCATAAGATGCCTCCTTTGCTTTATTGTAGTAAAGTGGTAAAGCAATAAAGTTTTTCTGCTATTATATGACTCTAATATCATATTGTCAAGAAAAAAATCATGGTCTCCCGCAAAGATCTTTCTGCAGCGTCTCAAGATAGTGAATCGCCACACCACCGGATGAAGGTATCAGGTAATCCCTGTCTATCTCATCATAGGAAAAACTCTTCTTCCCGCCTTCCTGCGCTCTGTCCCAAAACTTCTTTACATCACGAAAAGGAATATAATATGTCTCATCTTTTTTTGTGAATGAAAGGATAATGAAAGACACCCCTTTTTGCTTTTCAAAATTATCCATGAACTCGATCTGGTGCGCATGGATATTCTGCAGGGGATAGTTCTCCGCTGCAGTCTCCTTGGCATCAAAACAGACCGGTATACCCTGAACCACCCCTATATAATCCACTGTACTCTTCTGATCGAAATATGCCAGGGTTATATGCCTTGTCTCCTTATCAATATTAATCGGCTTTATCGGCGTCGGTATCTTTTGTATCAGTCCCAGTCCTGCATCCTTGTATTTTTCATTGCTTATATTTATCAGATCCTCAAGCGTTGATCCTCGAAGACCTCTTGAATTCCATGTACCCATAAATCTTCTCCCTGCAAAAATGACTTAAACCTTTCAGGTAAGTCTGCAAAAAATAAGCCTTTCCCCGGTATCTCCAGCATGTATGCATGCAGGAGCTGGTATTCTATACCGTATTTTCTCTTGAAATGATCATTTACATTTCTTCTGCCATACTTATGATCTCCGATCAGCGGAAAACCGGCTTCTGAGAGCTGCGCCCTGATCTGGTGGGATTTGCCTGACAGAAGCTCCACCTTAAGAAGCGTGATCTCACCGTTATCTTTTACGGGATAGACCGCAGTCTGCACGGGGATGTTTCCTTTAACAAAATATTCCTTCGGAAAGGCCCTCCCCTCTTCCGGCTTCCAGCCCACATCCTTTATCCTGACTTTATTTCCGTGGGAGTCTTTACTCCACAGTCCGTTAAAAAGCCGCGGAGCTTTTATCACACCCGCAACCGGGCAAAGATAATATTTTTCAAATTCCCTTTTCTTAAAACCGTCAGATAAAAACTTAAGACCTTTTACCGTCTTTCCCGCAGCAATGATACCGCTCGTATTTCTGTCCAGCCTGTTTGCCACCGCAGGCTTAAAGCCATCGTTACATCTCGTATAATTTACAATGATCTCAACCATGGAGATATCATCTTTACCGGCTTTTTGTGAAAGCATATCTGAAGGCTTGTTTACCAGTATTATATCATCATCCTCGTAAATAACCCTTTCGGGATCCAATACCGGAACCTCCCGGGCTTCTGTCATGTCCGCCTCTTTGCTACCGGCAAACTTATCAAATGTCTCATCACTGAAAAAAATCTTTACCACGTCTCCGTTTTTTAAGATCTCGTTTCCGTCGGCTTTGCTGTCATTTAATGTAATGTTTTTCTTACGGAGCATTTTATGGATAAAACCCAGAGATGCATCCGGCAATACGTTGGTAAGTTTTCTTAAAAGCTTAGTCCCTTCGGTCTGTTGGTTGATCTTTATCTCACGCATATCTTACGCCTTTCGCCAGCCGGGCAGATATTTATTCTTCATTACGTTTCCGGAAAGCTTCCCCCAGCCGAGAGGGAATCCCGATACACAAAAAAGAACGAAACCGTCTTTTGCATTTATCTCTCCGGGCTCAAAGTTTAGTGTCTCACCTTTAAGATATCTTTCCACCCGCAAATCATCCGCAGGAAGACTGATGACGTTATCAAACTCACAGGCTTTAAGCGCCATGGCAAGAGCCTGGGATGGTTCGAATCTTTTCTTTTTTTCCTCTCCCAGAAGAAGACCGTTCCTTAAATAACGTATCTTTCGTGATGCACCGGCAAATTCTCTCTCGGGAAGAAGATAAACCTTACCATCCGAAACTCTTATCCTGTCATCACTAAGCGGGATACCCAGGCGCGACTTAAATTCCGCAAATTCATCAGACAACTTTTGGGCTCGTGATGTACCGGAGGAAAATGCTCCCGGAACGCTTTCACCCTTTTTCTTTAAAAGAGAAACGAAGTGCCCCTCCCCTTTTAAAGCAAAAGGATAAACTCTCACGGCTCTTTCCATATGATATTTTTTTTGATCCTCCGTTAATGTGCGGCCCGGATAAAAACCATATTCTTTTGGAATATCCACAAGCTCCATATCATCCCTTGAAGACAAAAGACTGATGAGCGTCCCTTCATTTTCAAGTTCGTTAAATGTACAAGTGGAATAAACCATCATACCGCCGGGCTTTAAGAGATCGGCCGCATACCCGACGATCTCTTTTTGGATCTTAGAATAAAAATCAGGTCCGTTCTGCTCCCATGCGGCTCTCAGTTTACTGTCCTTTCTGAACATCCCTTCACCGGAACATGGTGCATCAATAAGGATCTTATCAAACTTTATGTCCGACTTTTGTAAAATGGCATACGGGTTTTCCGAAATGATACCCGCATTTGAAATACCGAAGAGTTCTATGTTCTTAAGAAGCGCTTTGGCTCGTGATGCACTTATGTCATTGGATATAAGGAGGCCTTTACCATTCAGCTTTACACCAAGCTCCGTGGATTTTCCGCCGGGAGCAGCACACAGATCCAGGACCGAATCCCCTTCATTTACCGGAAGTACCGAGGCCGGCAGCATGGCACTCGGTTCCTGAATATAAAAAAGACCTGCGTGGTAAAACGGGTGTAACGCAGGTTTGTCCTCTTCTTTGTAATAAAAGCCGTTCCCGACCCAGGGTACAGGCTCAAGTTCAAAAGACACAAGCTCCCTGAAGGATTCCGGGCTTATCTTTAACTCATTTACTCTTAAACCAAAATGACGCGGCTCCTTCAGGCATTCCTCATAAAGGGAGTAATCGCCTTCAAGAAGCCGCCTCATCTCAAGTTCGTACTTTTCAGGCAGTTTCATTATTCCTCACTGTCAAATGAATCTCTTAAAAAAATCTCTCCGTCCTCTTCCGGTGCAGAAGTTCCAAAAGAAGCAGATGCGCCGGACTCAAGCTCTTCATTCACAACTGACATATCGATGGCAGGCTCAGTCTTGGGATTGAGTTCGCTTCTGTTCTCGGTAACCGTGGCAAGTACTGCTTTAAGGTTTGCGATCAGATCGGCATTTCTTGCTTCCTGCTCTGCTATGGCATTCTCGATGGTTGACTGAAGATCCGCAAGGATACCGTCAGTATACTGAATGGCTCCGTTGCGGATGTTGTTGCCGTCCTCTGTAGCCGTATCTTTTATGTTCTGCGCATCTTCACGGGCAGTCTCCACCAGCTTCTGGGACTCCTCGTATGCTTTCTGCATGATCTCATGCTCATCAACCATCTTCTGGGCCTGTCTCTGAGCCTCTGCTATCATTGCGGATGACTGGCTCTTTGCGTCAGCAAGGATCATGTCCTTCTGGCTGATGATCTTTTGATATTTCTTTATCTCTTCGGGAGTACTGAGTCTTAAATCCTCGATAAACTCATCTATGGTATTTCTCTCACAAATGATCTTTCCGCCGCCGGAAAAAGCAGGACTTTTACACTCGCTCACATAACCCTGTAAATCCTCTATAATCTGTTCAATCTTACTCATTGCCGTCCTCCAAAAGTTTCTGTTGTTTAATTTTATTATATATCCTGTCTGCAGTGATATCAGGAACGAATTTACTGATATCTCCGCCATACATAGCTATCTCTTTTACCATACTTGAACTAAGGTATGCATAATCAAGGCTCGTTGAAAGGAAGATCGTGTCTATAGCAGGCTCCATGACCCTGTTGGTCTGAGCCATCATAAGCTCATATTCAAAATCCGTAACCGCTCTTAATCCTCTGACGATAAGTCTGACACCGTTTTCCCGCGCAAAATCAACAAGAAGCCCCGAAAAACTGATCACTTCCACATTTTTCAGATCCGAAGTGACTTCCTGTAACATATTAACACGTTCGTCAGTTGAAAACAACGGTGTTTTACCATTGTTTTTTAAAACTCCCACTATAAGACGGTCGGTCATTGCCGCCGCTCTTTTAATAACATCTATATGCCCGAAAGTCACGGGATCGAAGCTTCCCGGATAGATTCCTGTTATCATTTATCTGCCTTTCTCTTCAAAAAAATATGTCTGTTGCTCCTGTATTTCTTGATCCTTGTAATCTCAAACCCGGAAATCACATTGCCGGGCTCATATTCATCACTTAAGTCCTCTTCAAGGACCACAATGGTATACTCATCCGCAAGATCGGTCCTTGAAATAAGACTTAAAACCTCAGGTCCGTAACCTTTACCGTATGGCGGATCCATAAATATTATGTCAAATGCACCGCTTCCGTTCAGTTCAAGGATCCCGTCGGAAACGTCCCTGCAAAGTATATGCCCGCCCTCTGCAAGTTTGGTAAAATCAAGATTTGCCCTGATGATATCACAGGCTTCCTTTGATTTTTCGATAAAACGGGCTTCCTTTGCACCACGGCTGAGAGCCTCTATACCTATAGCCCCTGCACCGGCAAACAGGTCCAAAAACCTTGAACCCGGGATATCCGGCATAAGGATATTAAAAAGAGTCTCTTTAATCCTGTCCGTGGTTGGTCTTACGGAATTGCCTTTCAAGGCTTTAAGCGGCATGCTCCTCGCTTTTCCTGCTATTACCCTCATTTCTCCTCCGCGATCAGAAATTAAGATCCCTGATCTCTAAAACAGTATCACGGACCATAAGGTCTCTTACCGCTTCAGCCGGATCTTTATTCTCAAACAACACCTTCACTACTTCGTTCACTATCGGCAATTCCACACCGTGTTTTTCAGCAAGTCTCTTTGCGGATCTGGCTGCGTACACGCCTTCTACAACCATATCCACTTCTGTCATGGCTTCCTGCGGAGTCATCCCCTCACCGATAAGCACTCCGGCACGTCTGTTCCTCGAATGCCTGCTCTCACAGGTCACAATAAGATCCCCTATACCGGAAAGACCTGCAAATGTAGCTTCGTTTGCCCCCATCTTCACACCGAGTCTTGTGATCTCTGTTATCCCCCTGGTTATGAGAGCTGCTTTTGAATTATCACCGTAACCGAGACCGTCCGCTATACCTGCCGCCAAGGCTATTACGTTCTTAAGAGCCCCTCCCAGCGCAATGCCAAGCATGTCAGGATTGATGTACACCCTGAAGGAATCTGAGAAAAATACATTTCTTATGTATTCCGCCGTATCCTTTTGTCTTGCACCCACCACGCAGGTTGTAGGTATGCCTCTTCCCACCTCTTCAGCATGGGTAGGGCCCGAAATAACAGCCACCTTTGCCTGAGGGATTTCTTCCTCCACAACCTCATATAGCATCTGGAGTCTGTCCTCTTCTATACCTTTGGCCGCTTCCGCGATGATCTGACCGTCTTTAACAAAAGGAGCGATCTTCTTTGCTGTCTCTCTGACATAAAGAGATGCCGTGGCAAGCACCAGAAGCTCCGCATCTTTTACTGAAGCTTCAACGTCTTTTGTTATCACAACGCTGTCAGGGATCTTTACTCCCGGAAGAGCCGTCTGGTTTTCTCTGTCTTTTTTAATGCTGTTAAATTTGTCATCCGTTAATGAGCAAAGAACCACGTCCTCACCTTTGTTGGCAAGATGAACCGCAATTGCCGTTCCCCAGCTTCCCGATCCCAATACACATACTTTTGCCATGATTATCTGTTCTCCTTTTTGCTTTTATTTCCGAAGTCGAAACGGTGCTCCGTATTATTCAACAGGCGGTTGATATTACTCCTGTGCCTGAAAAACGTCAGTCCGACGATTATTATAACAATTATCATACCCTGTGCAAGGTCTCCCTGATGCAGTTCAAGATTCCCTGACGCACCCCAGATAATGAATTCTATCAAAAATTCACTTACCAGTGTAAGTGAAGCAACTGCAGCATATCCTGTAGTATATAAAACTACAAAAAAAGTGATCACTCCGATAATAGTCATTATCCAGCAGTTGTTAGGCATAAAGAAAAGGGAAATGATAACACCGCAGGTGGTCGCCACTCCTTTTCCGCCTTTGAACCCCATGTAGAATGGGTAATTGTGTCCCAGCACGGTCCCCAGACCGCTGCAGAGAAAGATCAGGGTTGTCGGTGCAGCATCAGAATAGATCAGCCAGCATATCAGCGCTGCAAGAAAGACCTTGGATACATCTCCTATGGCCGTTATGATGCCGGCTTTTTTCCCAAGCATACGTGTGGCATTGGTCGTGCCTGCGTTTCCGCTGCCCATAGTACGTATGTCTACTTTTTTGAAACGGCCGTACCAATAGGATGTCTGGATAAGTGCTCCTATAAAATACCCTATTATAATACAAACAAACTGCCCCATTATTTGTCCTCTCCTCTTTCACGATACATCATCCTGATGGAAGTACCGCGAAATCCAAAAGTTTCTCTTAATTGATTTTCCAAAAACCTCGTATAAGAAAAATGCGTAAGGCTTTTATCATTTACAAACAGCACAAAAGTCGGCGGCTTTACTGACACCTGTGTCATATAATATATTTTAAGTTTTCTTCCTTTATCTTGCGGTGTCTGCTGAGTGGCTACCGCCCGGGCAAGTATCTCATTTAAAACACCCGTAGGCACCCTGACCGTGGAATTCTCAGAGACTATCTCTATAAGCTTAAACAGCTTATCAGTTCTTTGTCCCGTCTTTGCAGATATAAATATCAGCTCGGCATAAGGCATAAATGATAAGACTGACTTAATCTCTTCGGTCATTTCTTTCATTGTCTTATCATTTTTATCTTCCAGTGCATCCCACTTATTAACCGCGATTATAACACCTTTTCCGCCTTCATGGGCAAGACCTGCTATCTTTGCGTCCTGCTCCGTAACACCTTCCGTGGCATCGATCATAAGGATAACGATATCAGCACGATCCACCGCCGCTACCGTCCTTATAACGCTGTAGCGTTCTATCTCTTCCTTAACTTTGCTTTTACGCCTGAGTCCCGCCGTATCAATGAAAATATATTCTTTTCCGTCACATTTAACGGTAGTATCAATAGCATCTCTTGTTGTTCCGGCAATATCGGATACTATAAGACGGTTACTACCCAGAAGTTTGTTGATAAGGGATGACTTTCCCACGTTGGGCTTACCGACAACCGCAATCTTAGGAGTCTCATCTTCCTCGTCATCTGCTTCAAACACAGGCAGCTTTTCAATAACCATGTCAAGCATATCACCGATGCCAAGCTTAGCTCCCGCAGACACCGGCACAGGCTCTCCCATACCTAAGTTATAGAACTCGTATACATCCGACTGATATTTTTCAAAGTTATCAACTTTGTTTACCACAAGAATAACAGGCTTACCCGACTTACGAAGCATCTGTGCAACTTTGTCATCATTATCGGTAAGCCCTTGCTGAACATCCGTCAAAAAAACGATAACATCAGCGGTATCAATAGCGATCTGCGCCTGCTGCCTCATCTGTGAGAGAATGATATCTTTGCTTTCCGGCTCAATACCGCCTGTATCAATAAGGGTGAAAAGCCTGCCGTTCCATTCCACGTCGGCATATATCCTGTCCCTGGTAACACCGGGAGTATCCTGAACTATGGAAATGCGCTCTCCCGCCAGGTCGTTAAAAAGTGTACTTTTTCCTACATTCGGCCTTCCTACTATGGCCACTATCGGTTTTCTCATTTTATTATTTCCCCGTCATTAATCTTCAAAATGCATCCCGGACCCATGTAATGTCCGGTTCGTCCTCACCGTCCGCAATGATACCTATCACGTCAAACCTACAGTATGTATCATCGTCATAACCCTTATTATACATAAAATGTCTTGCAACATTCCTGATAACTCTCTGTTTGCCCACATTCACCGCTTCAATGGGATGTCCCGCTAACTCGTCTTTCCTGAACTTTACCTCCGTAAAGACTAAGGTGTCACGGTCTTTTGCTATAAGATCTATCTCACCGTAACGGTTACGATAATTCCTTTCCAGTATATCCAATCCGTTGCGTTTTAGGAAATCTGAGGCAATCATCTCACCTTCAGTTCCGATCTTTCTTTTGTTTATCAAATTCACCTCTACGCTTCACCTAACAATTTTTTAAGAAATGTCCTCCTGTGCTCAGGCACGGGACCGTATTTTAATATCGCCTCTGTGTGGGCTTTAGTGCCGTATCCTTTGTGCTTTTCAAAACCGTATTCAGGATATTTTTCACCCAGTCCAACCATGATCTTATCCCTTGTAACTTTGGCAAGAATACTTGCCGCAGCTATGGATACGCTTTTTGCATCACCTTTTACGATGGGGACCTGCTTTATATCTATACCCGGGATAGTCACCGCATCATTAAGACAGACAGACGGTGCCGGTGTCAGTTGTCCTACCGCTTCACGCATCGCCTCAAAAGTTGCCTGAAGGATATTGATCTCATCTATACGCTTATGATCTACTATACCGATACCGTAAGAAACGGCCTTTTCTTTTATCTCATCAAAAAGGGCTTCTCTCTTTTTTTCGGAAAGTTTCTTGGAGTCGTTTACAAAAAGGATCTTATCATCCTTAGGTAGAATGACGGCGGCTGCAACCACAGGTCCTGCCAAAGGTCCGCGCCCTGCTTCATCCACACCGCATACCAGACCGCAGGAGTCGTATTCTTTTTCATAGACACTCATCTGCTCAAGACGTTCCAGCTCTGCCTCTAACTTTTCAGGTTTTATGTTCATGGCTTCTCCAAACTCATCTTTCCAAGTCTTCCGTTCCTGAAATCATCAATGATGATCCCTGCGGTCTTTTCATAGTCAATAACACCGCCCCGCTTCAGAGCCCCACGCTTTGCACCTATTGCTTCCATGGTCTCAAGGGCTTCTTCTTCGGGAACGCTGTATCTGTCTATGATAGTCCCGGGATAAGTGACGATGACCCACTTTAAAAAATCCAGTGCCAGTTCGTCGATATTAAGATTGTTGTCATTCAAAGATCCGATAAAAGCAAGACGCATACCCGCCTCTTCGCTTAAAGGTTTCACATAAAGCACTCCCGGGGTATCAAGAAGCTCACGCCCTTTTCTGATCCTTATCCACTGTTTACCCTTAGTGACTCCGGGGCGGTTCCCCGTCCTGGTTCCTGCTTTTCCGGCAAAGGAATTGATAAATGTTGATTTACCCACATTGGGTATCCCCGTGACCATTATCTTTATACTCCGGTCCTTAAGCTTACCACCCACAGCCTCCACTGCTTTTGCAAGACGTGTATCGGCACCTGAGAATTTCTCATCCGCAAGCCTGTCGATAAGAGTGTTAACGTGCTTTATATCTTCTTTTGACTTGGCATCTACTGCTACTGCGTTTATATTTTTACCTTTGTAATATTCCAACCATCTTTTTGTAACGGAGTCATCCGCCATATCCCTTTTATTTAATATAAGGATATGTATCTTTCCCTTTGCAAGCTCTGCAATATTGGGATTCACAGTACTCTCCGGCGCCCTGGCATCCACAAGCTCCAAAAGAACATCAACAGACTTTACGTCTTCTCTCATACTCTTTAAGGCTTTGGCCATGTGACCCGGGTACCACTGATAATTATTCATGATGACTCCTTTACAAAAAGGGACAACCACCCGGATCCGACAGGCAATTGTCCGAAATAACATATTATTTTACAAGAGCCTTAACCTTAGCAGCCTTACCCTTTCTCTCACGGAGATAGAACAGCTTAGCTCTTCTTGCTTTACCTTCTCTTACAACCTTTACACCTTCTACGTTAGGGGAATGGATTGGGAAAGTCTTCTCAACACCCACACCGTTTGAAAGCTTTCTTACGGTGAAAGTCTTGCGTGCGCCTGTTCCCTGCTTTTTTATAACAGTTCCCTCAAAAATCTGTGTTCTCTCACGGTTTCCCTCTTTGATCCTGTTGGAAACCTTAACCACGTCACCAACCTTGAACTCAGGTATCTCTGACTTCATCTGGCCGGCTTCAATCTCAGAAATAAAATCTTTCATTATGCTCCTCCATAAATCTTATAAATCCAGCAGACCATCCAATAAATGAACCGTCGTAACACCCTTTTCCATGTCGTGTCCAAGGACACATTCGGGAATAACAGGTATCAGCAGGTCTTTACCTTCCGGTCTTTTAACTACATATACATTATTGGCAGATGATGTGATAACATCCTTTAATACGCCCAGCTCCTCGCCCGTATCGGAAAGTACCTTATGCCCCACAAGGTCGCATATAAAGTATTCTCCCGGCTTCAGCTCAACAGCATCCTTTCGCTCCACGAGAAGATCCCTTTTAACAAATTCCAAAACATCGTTTATATTGTCGTAGTCCTTAAAACCCAATATAACAAACTGTTTGAAAAACTTTACGGATCTGACCTCCAGAGGGATAAGGCTTCTTCTTGCGTCCACAAAGCACGTCTTAAGATCTCTGAATCTCTCAGCATCGTCCGTAGTCGGAAAAACCTTTACCTCACCACGTATGCCGTGGGTGGTAACTATGACCCCGACCCTTAAACAATCCTTTTTATCAGCCATCTATACTTACCCTCACTTTTTTACCGGGTTCGTCAGACGCAGCATTTATCAGTGTCCTTATGGCCTTTGCGATCTTACCGGACTTTCCGATGACCTTACCCATATCCTCAGGCGCGGTAGTCAGATGAATGATGACCTCGTCATCCTTTGTCTCCGACTCAACCCTGACGCTGTCCGGGTAGTTAACCAGAGCTTTTGCTATGCTCTCCACCAATTCTTCCATTAACGAAATCCTCCGTTAAAATTTATCAATCAGATCCCTGCGTTCTTGAAAAGTCTTGCAACTGTCTCAGTAGGCTGTGCGCCCGTCTCAAGCCACTTCTTGGCCTTCTCGGAGTCTACTTCAAACTTAGCAGGCTCGATGTTGGGATCATAAACGCCGATCTCTTCAATGAATCTTCCGTTCCTGGGAGATCTTGAATCTGCCACAACAACTCTGTAAACAGGCTTTTTCTTAGCGCCTAATCTCTTTAATCTAATCTTTACCATAGTGTCCTTTCTCCTTCAAAATAATGTGTAAAATTTATTCAAAAAGGTTAAAACGGCATCTTGCCGAATAATCCTTTTCTACCGCCTTTCATTAGTCCCGGCATCTGCTTCATGGCTTTCTTAGCCTGGTCAAACTGCTTCACCAGTCTGTTCACCTCGCCAACATCCACACCGGCACCGTCTGCTATCCTCTTTTTCCTTGACGGGTTCAGAAGATCGGGATTCGCCCGTTCCTTCGGTGTCATGGAAAAAATGATCGCTTCGTTACGATCTAATGTCGCCTGGGTATCTTCATCATCCAGATTGGCATCCTTGAGCTTGCTCGCTATCCCCATACCGGGAAGCATACCCATGATCTTGCCGATACCTCCAAGCTTCCTCAGCTGCTTCATGGAAGTCAGGTAATCGTTAAAATCAAATCCCTGCTTCTGCAGCTTGCGGGTCATCTTCTCGGCTTCTTCCTCGTCGATCTCCTGCTGGGCTTTCTCGATAAGGGACATAACGTCTCCCATCCCCAGTATCCTCGACGCCATGCGGTCCGGATAGAACTGCTCCAGGTCGGAAAGCTTCTCACCCATACCTACATATAATATAGGCTTTCCGGTTACTGCCTTGATGGAAAGGGCTGCACCACCCCGGGTGTCACCGTCCATCTTGGTAAGTATAACACCGCTGACGGATACCTTTTCATCAAAAGTCTTGGCCACGTTTACCGCGTCCTGACCGGTCATGGCATCAACCACGAGCACGGTCTCATCCACACCGATTGCTTCCTTGATATCCGCTATCTCATCCATCATATCTTCATCAATATGAAGACGTCCTGCGGTATCGATAATGACCAGGTTGTAGTTGTTCGCCCTGGCGTAGTCTATGCCGGCTTTTGCGATCTCCACGGGGCTGTGATCCGTACCCATGGAAAACACCTCGACCCCCATCTTCTCGCCATTCACCTTTAACTGGTCAATGGCCGCCGGACGGTACACGTCACAGGCTACAAGAATGGGACGCTTGCCTGCTTCCTTAAACTTACCCGCAAGCTTTGCCGCCGTAGTGGTCTTACCTGCACCTTGAAGACCCGCCATCATGATGCATGTGGGTTCTCCGTCAGTTCTGAATGTGAGGTCTGTCTTTTCGGAACCCATGAGTGCCGTAAGCTCGTCATTAACTATCTTAATGACCATCTGGCCCGGGGTGAGGGACTTCATAACGTCCTCTCCCACGGCTTTTTCCTGTACGGAATTAACAAAGTTCTTAACGACTTTGAAGTTAACATCCGCTTCAAGGAGTGCTATCTTTACTTCTTTAACGGCTTCCTTGACATCGGCCTCTGTAAGACGGCCTTTACCGCGAAGCTTTTTAAAGACGTTCTGCAATTTTTCCGAAAGACTGTCAAATGCCATCTGAAATCAACTCCTTTTCGGTTATCCCAGTATTCCTGTGATCTGATCTGCACGCTTTTTTATCTCTGTGAGAGCCTTCTTTGAAACATCACCGGCCGCAAGCCCGGATATCTCCTCCGCAAGCGCTTCTACTTTTCTGAAAAGCTCCACCATATGCAGCTTTTCCTCATATCCTGCCAGAAGCCTGTTCACCCTTTTAATAAGGTCGTGGGCCCCCTGACGGGATATACCGTAGACTTCAGCCACTTCACTAAGAGACAGGTCGTTAAAGACCGCATCTTCATATACTTCCCGCTGGTGCTTGCTCAGCAGCTCTCCGTAGAAATCATATAACAGCGTGTGTTCAAAAATATCATCCATATCTTTTTCTTTCAGGCTACTTGTGAAACATAACCTTGCATATATTATCAAAAGAGCAATGCCCTGTCAAGTGTTTTTACTTGACAGGGCTTTCGATTGAAAAATCACAATAAAAAAGCAGACCATGTTACCGGTCTGCCCTGTAAATTATTCAAAGAAGATATCTATCTGACGATCATCTTCTCTTGCTTCTTTTCTTTGTTCCAAGCGCAATAGAAGTAACTGCGATGCCTGCGGCTGCGACAGCTGCTGTTACATAGAGAGCTGTGTTAGCTGAATCTCCTGTGTTCGGTCCGCTTGTTCCTTTTGAACTGCTGCCATTGCTGTTGCTTCCACCGTTGTTTCCATTGTTGTTACCACTGTTGTTATCACTTCCGCCGTTATTTTCATTGCTGTCAGCTGAAGCAATAACTGTAGCAGATGTAGATCCCTCTTCAACATCATCAAGAATCTTTTCGTTTTCACCCTCTGTAATGATTGTCTGAGCCTTATCATTTACATCCTTATGAGTGATCGGATTTTCCTGAGTTGCATTTTCGTCTTCGCCACCTGCTGCGTAAGCTGACTCAAATACAACATATTTCTTGAGTGGCTGAATTGTTACATTTTCAAAATTCATTTCCCACTCACCATTTACATCATCTGCAACACATTCAATTGTGTTTGTTGCCACTTCCGGGTTGATGATCTTACCATTCTCATCAATCTCCACAATTGTTCCTGTTACTGTGTATGTAACACCTTTAACAAGATTAGTATAGGTAATTGTGTCAGTAATTGTCTGAACCGCTTTTGTCTCATCAAATGTAAGACTTAATTCAGCATCTGCAGAAGCAGTCTTTCCGCCCGCCTTTACTGTTGTAGCAAGCTCGCCTTTTTTTGAAGTTGTTGTTGTAGTTTCTTCTTCCGAAGTTGTTGTCTCCTCTACAGATTTTGTGGTCTCTTCTTTAGTAGTTGTTGTATCCTCTTTGGAAGTTGTTGTTTCCTCTTTGGAAGTTGTTGTCCCTTCTTTGGAAGTTGTTGTCTCCTCTTTAGGTGTTGTTGTCTCTTCTTTAGACGTTGTTGTCTCTTCTTTGGACGTTGTTGTCTCTTCTTTGGAAGTTGTTGTCTCCTCTTTAGATGTTGTTGTCTCTTCTTTAGACGTTGTTGTCTCCTCTTTGGAAGTTGTTGTCTCGCTCTCTTTTTTAACGACTACTGTCTGAGCCTTGGCAGTCTTGTCTTTGTGCTCTGCTTTATCATTTGCATCGTCTTTGTTAACAGCCGACTCATATACAACATATTTCTTACCTGCTTCAAGATTCACATTCTCGAATGTAACTGTCCATGTTCCGGAACCAGAATCATCAGCAACAAATTCTTCGTCTTTCGTGCTTATTACAGTCTCATCATCGACACATACAAGCTGGCCTTTTATGATATATGTTGCTCCGCCTGTTAAATCTGTGTATGTAATAGTATCATCTACACTATATGTTCCTGCCTCAACTTCAACAGACTTGGACGCTGAAGAACTCTTACCATCTACGCTGACGGTTGTCGCAAGAGAACCCGTTTTTGGAGCAGGAGTTGTCGTTGTTGCAGTTGTTGTTGCTGTTGTTGTTGCTGTCGTTGTTGCTGTCGTTGTCACATCTTCGCAGGTCTGGTCTATCTGAACTGTTGGGGTTTCAGGCACTGTCTCAGATCCCTTACCGAAATGCACTGTACCATTGGAATCGATAAGTGTGCTTTGATTGCCTGTAAAGATACTGGTTGCCACATCTTCAGCATCGGATTTTGCACCGTCTGAAGGGTTGGAGTTATATACATCATAATGCTGTTCTTTGTGACCCTCTGTGGGGTGTTCATAAGAATCATCTTGTGTACCATGCTCCCAGTTGGGATTACCGCCTCCGAGCATTATAGAATTATTTTCAAAGGTTATGTTATCTTGACCATCATTCCTAAGATATAAAATATCATGAGCATCATTATCGAAGATGGCAGCACCATCCAAGGAGCGAATCTTTATGGTACCAGAATCGCATACATATATGACGCCAGTACGGTTCCTGTAGCTAAGACCTGAATACCTTTCACTCGTTTTGGAAGCGTCATTGTTTGCTATTAATGCGTTGTAGATATATACATCATTCTTACCGACTGTACATTCGTTATGGTAGAAATAGCCTTTATTGCCAGTTACCTTACCCGACTTCATAGTCAGTGAAACGCCTTCAGGACCTAAGTTAAAACCGCTGAGTGGTGCAAAGAAAATTCCCTTGCCATCATTGTTGGTAAATTCAGCTCCATCAACAAGTATAGTAACGCCTTGTGTCAGCAAGCATACCGCACTACCATACAGATTGTCAGGCTGTCCCATACCATAGCCTTCTTTTTCGTCATTTTTTGACGAATCCTCGACATATCCAACATTGTGGAACTTAGCCCCTTTAAGAAAATTCAATTTAGCATTTGCCTCCGGCTTAATAGCCGGCTCGTTGAAATTGCCGCTATCACTACCGCCATCAACGTCAATGCTAATAAAAGTAGCTTCGCTGGAAACATTGAACATAACTATATCAGATGTTCTTTTTACCGTCTGCTTTTCAGGATTCTTGGTATAGATATCTCCGCTGGCATCGACAGTTCCTGTAACGTAGATACCACCTTCGTCACACCCGAGAAGATTCCTTGCCTTCTCCCAGCTTTTAACTGCTGAGCCTGCAGATTTACCGTCGTTATTGTCATTGCCGTTTGCACCATCGACATAGATCCATGTGCCTTCAGCTGCATAAGCAGGCATATTGTTGCCGGCCTGCAGTGCAACTCCGCACACCAATGACGGCGCCATGATGATAGGCAATAATTTTTTTACAAATTTCTTATTACTCATTTCAAAAAACTCTCTTTCCTTTACTACATGTCTCTTTTAACCAAAATCGGATTGTTTTGATTTGGTTTAAAACTAAAAATACCGTTAACAATACCTATGTAGTGCAGAACACACCACTTAATTGCCGATTCTACCACACTCACCCACAGGATTTCAAGAGGAATTTCACAATTTTTTCACATTTTTTCAAATCTGTATCTTTGCATTATATCCGGATACTTCTCCCTGTCCACTTCACTAAGGAACATCTCCAGCGGACGGGCGTATATCCCGAAATCATCATACAAAGCCATGTATATCATTAGCTTTTCCTTCGTCTCCGTATGTTCTGCCACTCCTATTATCTTATATAGATACTTATTCGAGCGTCTCTCATCCTCGGTCAGTGTTTCCCTTTTAAAATGTCTTACTATGTCTCCCGGGTTTATATTTCTTTCAGTCATTTCATTTCCTCCTTTTACCGCAGTACCGACAGCACAATATCTTTCGGGTAAGGCTCCGCTTCCATATCAATTACATCCAAAACCAGTCTTTTCCCCGCGCCTTCTTCTTTCACACGGGCTTTTGCTTTAAGATGCACGAACATATCATTTTGGATCTTCATATCTTTCGCATTGATCTCAACCCCGAGAAAACTTATATCATTCATACAACATGTCATAACCATGCGTCCTGCCATAAAGCCGTCCCGATCCGGTCTTTCTTTTATCTGCAGATGTGCATCGATGATCTTGCCCTCATAATTTCCCGGGAATTCTAAAGCATCAACGTACCATGCCGGAAAATCTTTGTCAGACAGCACTATCTCACTCACAGAAGGATCAAAGGGCAGGGGATTTCCGAAGATCTTCTCATGATATCCCATGGGACTCTCCCACAAGAACAGGGCTTTGGTATTCATGATCCTGAAAGGAGTGGCGTAGATATCAAGCGCCTCTTTTTCTTTTGCACGATTTATGATCACAGGGTCTGCCACAGCTATCATGTCCCGCATTTTCTGCGGCATGTTCCTGTAATACAGATTTAAAGTAGAATGATCTATAAGCATGGTTATACCTGCGATATCAAGCATCCCGGTCAGTACTTCCCACAGACCTTCCGTCATGGCATTATATTCTATAAATATCCTGTCCGGATCATGGTCTTTTATCCCTTCATTGATAAATTCCCTGATATCCTCATCTTCCCGGAAGACAACCTTTGTCTTATATTCTGAAAGCAGTTCTTCGTCATAATCAACCTGTCCGCTCTCGAAGGCAAGTATAAGTGTCTTTCCCGCTTCCCTTTTATGGAAAAAGTCATTTGTTATCAGGGACTGTATATATGTTGTTTTTCCCGCTTCGATAAAGCCCGTGACTATATGGGCTTTTACATTTTTCTCCAATATTTCCCACCACAATAAAAAAGGCGCAAAAGCATCAAAACTTTGCGCCTTTTTAAATTTATCAGTCATCCAAAAGTGCAACAAGACGTCCGTTTACCTTGCCGGCCTTTAATGTATCAAGCCCTTCTGCTATCTCCTCAAAGCTTATGGTATTAAGCACCGGGTCCAGGTCTCCCGAAGACATCATCTCATAACAATCCCTGATGTCCTCAGCATCACCGCCGCAGCTTCCCACCACCTGTGCCTGTTTTAAGATAAGAGTCATGGTATTGATATTTGCAAAATCCTCAGACATGCCGACTACTACCACTCTTCCGCCGGGTGCCACTGCCTCAAGCGCCTCGGCCGTGGTAGTACCTGCTCCCGCAAAGTCCACGATAACTTCACAGCCTTTGTCCGCCAGATCCTTAGGAGTCTCCACCGCTCCTGCACATCCCAGACTCATGGCAAGGTCTCTTGCAGACTGCTTTCTTGATGATACGTAAACTTCGCATCCCTTTATGACAGCGATCCTTGCACCTATCTGACCGAGACCGCCTATGCCGATGATACCAACCTTCATCCCCGGCTTGATACCGCCTGCCACAACAACTGCATGACGTGAGGTCATACCTGCATCTGTAGCCGCCGCAGCCTTTGCAAAGTCCACATTGTCGGGAACCGGTATCAGCTGTTCTACGGGTGCAGTGGATACGGTAGCATATCCGCCGTCTCTTGTATATCCCGGGCTTGTACCATCATTTGCACCCAGAGGGCAAACACCAACACGGTCTCCCACTTTATATCCCGTAACGCCTTCACCCACTTCACGGATAACTCCCGCATATTCATGTCCCAGTATTACAGGCGGATTCATCATTGAAAGCCAGCTTTCATGCTCAAGTGCGGATACGTCGGAATGACAAAGACCCGCCGCCTTTACGTCAATGACCACATATCCCGGTTTTGCCACCGGATCCGGCTTCTCCACCAGCTTCAAAGGCTGATTTGTATGTGTAAACTCCCAACCTCTCATTTTTTGTACCTCCAAGATTTTTGTTATACTAATTTACATCAGATTTGAATTATATAAAAGTCCCAAATTGTTATTTTATAATAGCACCAGGACAAAAAACTATTTTTAAGTTTGGTTTAAGATATGTGGTTTATATTACAGGTGTGAAAGGAAAACTTTTCTTACAAGGAGGAAATAAAGATGAAAAAGATATTTAATAAAACAAGAACTGCTTTTATTGCGACACTGGCTGCTTCAGGCATGGCAACTGCGGTACTTGCAGGCTGCGCCGGCACAGGAAGCGATACGACTGCAAAAGCAACGGAAAATATACATACAGCTTCAAATGACTCTTACAAGGGTAAGACCGTAACCGGCAAAGTGGTAAGCATTGAAGAAAATGACATTACCATAGAGACAGATTCAGATGAAGGATCATCCTCCGGAGAGACTATAATGTTTGAGCTGGGTAACGATACTAAGTATTTAAAAGAAAGCGGACCGGGATCAGGCGGGAACGCACCCCAGGGTCAACCGCCGGAAAAACCCGGTGGGGATTCTGATTCCGGTAATGTTCCCGGATCTTCTGCCGATTCGGGTAACGGTTCTTCAAATTCAGGAAGCGAATCTGCGGGATCTGACGGTAATGCACCACAGGGTCAGCCTCCGGAAAAACCTGAAGGTGACAGTTCTGACAACGGTCAGCCGCCTGAGAAACCGGACGGGAACACTTCTGATAACGGACAGCCACCTGAAAAGCCGGAGGGCGACAGTTCAGGCAACGGACAACCCGGGGGAGAATCTTCCGAAATATCTAAGGATGACATAAAGACGGGCGATAACATTTCCATAGTTATAGATGAAAACGGGAAAGTTACAAGTGTAACCGTCAAGGACAACAATTCCGGACAGGGTATGCCCGGAGGCGGAAGTTCAAATGTAGAATATGTATCCGTCAGGACTGTTGAAAGCGATGAAACCATAAGTGGAGAAACCATTGATTCCACAGGCGACGATGAAAACGCCCTGCTGGTAAAAAACGGTGCAAACGCTTCGTTTACAAACGGTACCCTTACCCGCACATCTTCATCAAGTGCAGGTGGTGACAATGCCAGTTTCTACGGTGTAGGTGCGGCCGCACTTGTTACTGACGGTGAGCTTCATGTGGAAAGCAGCACAATATCAACAGATGCCGACGGCGGCGCCGGGGTATTTGCATACGGGGTCGGCACGGCTTATGTGAAGAATTCCAAGATCACCACAAAACAGGGAGCTTCCGGAGGAATACATGTGGCAGGCGGCGGAACGCTTTATGCCGAAAACCTTGAGGTTGAGACAAACGGAAGGTCTTCAGCAGCCATAAGAAGCGACAGAGGCGGCGGAACCATGGTTGTGGACGGCGGAACATACACTTCAAACGGAAACGGTTCACCGGCCATCTATTCAACGGCAGATATTACCGTCAGCAATGCAACTCTCACTGCAACAGGTTCAGAAGCAATCTGCATAGAGGGTAAAAATTCAATAAAACTCACAAACTGCGATTTGTCCGGTAACATGTCCGACGACGAGCAAAATGACCACACATGGAATGTGATACTTTACCAAAGTATGTCCGGGGATTCCGAAGTGGGCAACTCCACATTTTCAATGGACGGCGGAAGCCTTACTGCAAAGAACGGCGGCATGTTCTACAGCACAAATACGGAATCCACATTTGTACTGAAAAGTGTTGACATCACCTACGCTGATGACAGCGAATATTTCCTCAGGGTATCGGGCAACAACAATAAACGAGGCTGGGGCAGCTCCGGATCAAACGGTGCTGACACTTCCTTCACCGCTATTTCCCAGGAAATGCAGGGCAAAGTCATCTGGGACAGCATAAGCGTTTTGGATATGTATATGACTGACGGCAGCACCCTTACCGGCAGCGTGGAAAAGGATGATTCTTATGCAGGTGGCGGTACAGGCGGCAAGTGCAGCTTTTATATCAGCGAAGACAGCACATGGGTGGTTACCGGAGATTCCACGCTCACGAATCTTTATAACGCAGGCAGCATCAAAGACTCCAACGGTAAGACAGTTACAGTTAAAGACACAAGCGGAAAGGTACTCGTAAACGGTGACTCACAGTACACCATTACCGTTGACAGCTACTCCGAAACCGCAGACTTAAGCGGTGCGGAAAAGATCTGAATGTAATGATTGCTTGACCTGTATCATGGCTTTTTACTCATTGCCATAACAAAAAAACGGGACACCGCCCGCTCTCTGTATCACAGAGATGGGTAGTGCCCCGTTTTTTAACCTTCATAAATAACCGATTTCATACGGAACAGATAAGCTCAAAGCTCTTTGACCTAAAAAGCTGCTTATGCTGTAGTCGTCGCCGTAGTGGTCTCCTCAGTTGTTGCATCTGTTGAAGTTGCATCGGTTGATGTCGCATCTGTTGATGTAGCGTCAGTTGATGTTACAGACTCTGACTCTGTCGTAGTAACTGTCTCAATGGGTTCCGTTGTTGTTGTGGACGCCTCCTGTCCACATCCTGCAAACGTAACACCTGCACCGATAGCGATCGCCGCAAATAAAATCTTCTTTTTCATAGCTCTTCTCCTTTTTTGAAACAAAATGATCAGTTCACGGGCGAAACCCGCAGTCAAAGCAGGACACCTTTATACAACTAAATTACAGATGGACAGTATGCACCGCTTTGAGACCTGATTTTATCACAAAAATGTGATTTATAAAACATAACAAAAATTATTGACCTCTGCTCGTAACAAGATCAATCATTTACATTTTCAACTTCCTGCTTGATTATCTCACCTGTCTGCATATTGATCTCATAGCTGTATTCTTTATCACCATTGATAAATTCAATCTCGTACTTTTTAATTCCGTCATCAAAATCCTGTTCCGTCTTTACGAACTTAACATCAGCTTCTTTGAAGCCTGCTGCTTTAAGCGCAATGCTTTTTGCCTCATCCGCGGTTATCTCCTTTGCTTCGGAAGATGCCTGGGCTGTAGTCGTTGCACTTGTTGTATCTGATGATGTTGCAGACTCAGATACTGTGGTGGTTACTGTCTCAACAGGTTCCGTCGTAGATGTTGACGATGCCTGGCCGCAGCCTGCAAACGTAACACCCGCACCGATAGCGATCGCTGCAAACAAAATCTTCTTCTTCATAACTCTTCTCCTTTTTAAAACCCAAAACAACTAGTCTGCGGGCTGAAGCCCTGAAAAAAGATGAACATTTTCATGTCCGTCTTTCTTTTCTGATTATAACATAAATATAATTATATTCGTAAAAAAGGCTGATTCTTTGACTCGTGAACTCTTTTAAACTCCGCCAACTGCTCTTCGGTAAGTTCCGGACTGTCTTCGTCAAATACAACAAGTTTTTTCTTTCCTCTCCCTCCAATCCGGCATCAGCATAGAAATATAATGCTCACATCTTTCTATCTGTATTATAAATTCTCCAGCTTTTTATCCAACAACTCCCTGATCACATCCGTATTCGCAGTTCCCTTAAGCTCTCTCATACATGCCCCGAACAGCGCCTGCTTAGCCTTCTCCTTACCGCCTTTGAAGTCTTCCAACGCCCTAGTGTTCTCAGCAAGTACTTTGCCGATAACGCCTTCAATAACAGACTCATCAGCCTTGCTGTCCAGACCGTTTTCTTTACAATAAGCCACCGGATCAACGCCTTCTTCAAGAACGGCTGTAAGTATCTTTCTTCCGCTCTGTCTGTTAACATCACCGCTGTCCACCATCTCGATGATAGACACAAGGTCATCTGAGCTAATCTCAAGATCAGACAAAAGCTTACCGTTTTTCCTTAAGATACCCGCACAGTCAGTAAGTATCCATGCGGCAGTATTTTTCGCATCACAGCCTTTAGAAACCGCCTCGTCAAGCAGCACACTCACATTGTGATTGGAGATAAGCATCTCTATCTCTTTTTCGGAAATGCCCGCCTCACGATACATTTCCTCTTTCTCATCAATAGCCTTGGGCATATTTGCCTTGATCTCATTTAACCACTCATCATCGATAATGATAGGCATAAGGTTTGCATCCGGGAAGTATCTGTAATCAGCTTCCGTTTCCTTGTCACGCATTGCAAATGTCTTGCCCGTGGCATCGTCGAAGCGTCTTGTCTCCTGAACCAGCTCCTCGGTCTCAAACTCAATAGCATCGATATGCCTCTGGGCTTCATATCGTATAGCCCTCTCGATAGCCTCAAATGAAGCCATGTTCTTTATCTCGGAACGTACTCCCAGTTCCTCGCTGCCCTCAGGACGCACGGAAATATTTACATCACAACGCATGGCTCCTTCTTCGCACTCGGAGATCCCGCTTGCGCGAAACATTGATTTCAGCTTGTTCAGATAAACCAGCACCTCCTCAGCGCTTCTGAAATCAGGCTGGGACACTATCTCGATAAGAGGCACGCTGGTACGGTTGAAATCCACATTTGTAAATTTCCCGATATGCACCAGCTTTCCCGCATCCTCCTCCATATGTATCTGCTTGATATGGATTTCACGTTCACCCTCGCTTGTCTTTATGGGCACGCAGCCGTTAGTACATATAGGGTGGTTCAACTGTGTGATCTGATAAGCACACGGCAGATCCGGGTAATAATAATTTTTCTTGTCAAATGTTGTATACTTGCTTATCTCACAGTTCAGAAGAAGTCCGGCCATAACCGCCAGTTCCACCACTTTCTTATTGGTCACGGGCAGCATACCCGGCATACCGCTGCAGGCAGGGCAGACGCAGGTATTGGGATCTCCCGCTGCAGAATGTCCGCCGCAGGAGCAAAAGATCTTTGACTTGGTATTCAGCTCCACATGAGTTTCAAGTCCGATAACAACTTCGTATTTCATGATCATTTACCCTCCTTTTCCGTACTTCCTGCAAGACTGAGAAGCGTACTCTCGCCAAATGCCTTACCCATAAGCTGCACGCCGCCGCTCACCAGTGCCGGTACTCCTATGAGATTTGCTGTTGCAGTAAATATGCTTTCTTTGAATACCTTTTCAAACGCCTCTTTAATGTCATAGGCTTCGTATGAAGATTTACTGCATACAGGTGTAAGTATGGCGTCGTAGTCTTTCATAAGCTCTTCGAATCTCTCGGATATGACACGGCGCACCTTCAGCGCCTTGCCGTAGCACTCTTCATAACGGTTCTTCGAGAGCATATCCGAGCCGTAAAGTATCACTGCTTTCGTCAGGAAGTTAAAGCCTTCCGTCCTGGAATTTACATAAAGCTCATCTATATTTTTGTACTCACTTGCACGATGGCCGTACTTCACTCCGTCATAACGGGAAACATTGTTACAGGTCTCCGCTGTCATAAGTATCTGCCATGCAGTATTTGCATTTTCAAAAAAATCACAGGAAATTTCTTCAACGATAACTCCGGCCGCCTTAAGCTTTTCTGCAAATGCTGCCACCTTGCTTTTGGTTTCATCATCTGCAATCTCAAAAAGCTCCTTTACTATAGCAATCTTCTTACCCTTTACATCCGCATCTGTGCTGTAATCATAAGTGTCATCCTTAAGGCTGGTACCGTCCTTTTCATCATGTCCGGAAATAATATCCATCACTTCTTTTATCCCGTTCACATCTCCGGCGTAAACGCCCACCTGCTCTCCCGATGCAGCACAGGAAATGATACCGTACCTGGAAACAGTACCGTAAGTAGGCTTTAAGAAATCCACACCTGACAGGGCTGCTGCCCTTCTGGGAGTCCCGTTCATATCCACCCCCAGTGCGGCTTTAACTTTTTTCTCAGCCACAAGACTTGCTGCGGCACCTTTAAGGGCTCCTTCGGCCGGTGAGTAATAAGAAAATTCCCCCACGAGGTCAAGACAGAACTCTCCCACATTTGTCTTACCTGAGATAACGTAACCCTTTTCTTCCAGGCGCTTCACCGCTTCCGCAGTAAACAAAGGTTTAAAGCCCTCAAGCATCCTTGAGCCTGCCTTCGCCTCAACATCTTTTACAAGGATCATATCGTCAACTGCGATATCACCCTTACCATTTATTTCTACCACATATTCACTCATCTCTTATCACCTCACTTTACCAGCCTGGGAACCTGCCAGCTGTCCACGCTGTGCTGGGGAGCTCCCTCCAGGAGACTCTCTCTTGAGAATTCCTGCTTGCGCTCATCCTCACGCAGTACATTTTCCATGGGACAAACGAATATCATTTCTTCCACATTTTCCGTATCTATGGTCTGCATTTTCTCTTCATGCTCTTTCATGCTCTTGAAGATATTTTGCATCAGCTCGTCCTCTTCTTCCGTAAGGGCGATCTGGTTCAGCTGCTGCGCATTTGAAAATGTTGCACGTTTCTCACTGCGTGTCTTCTTTGGTCCGGCTGCTCCCGCTCTGGAAGCAAGGGCGTTTTCCGCACCTAAAAGATGAACCTCCTCAAGCTGCTGGTTTGTAACCTCGCTTGGTGCACCCAGAAGAAGATCCTGGGCATTTCCGTTCAGAGGAAATGCGATGACCTCTATGATCTTCTCCTCGTCAGTCAGGAGCATCACCATACGGTCTATACCCGGCGCCATTCCCGCATGAGGCGGAGCACCGTAACGGAAGGCCGTGTAAAGAGCATTAAATTTTTCTTTTAAAACATCCTCTGTATAGCCTGCGATCTCGAAAGCTTTTTTCATGATCTCCACATCGTGGTTTCTCACGGCACCGGATGCCAGTTCGATACCGTTACAAACCAGGTCATACTGGTAAGCCAAAACCTCTGTCGGATCGGGTCCGAGAAGTGCCTCCATTCCGCCCTGGGGCATGGAGAAAGGATTATGTGTAAATATCACATCCCCGGTTTCCTCGTCTATCTCAAACATTGGGAAATCCACAATAAAGCAGAATTCAAAAGAATCATCTTTTATTAAATCCAGCTGGTCTTTCTCCGCAAGCCATGTACGGATAAGCCCCGCTCTTTTTTCCGTATCCAGTTTTTTGTCGTCGCAGACAAAAAATACCGTCTCCCCTTCTTTTATCCCCGTAAGCTCTATGATCTCCGCCTTCTTCTCATCTGACAGGAACTTAGCGATAGGACCTTCAAACACATCACCGTTCAAAGTAAGATATCCAAGTCCTCCAAGACCTACATCCGCTGATGTAGCATACTTCAATGAATCCTCGAAGAATTTTCTGGACTTTCCTGAACAGTCTGCAACGATGCCTCTTACAGGTTTGCCCTTAAATATAGGGAAGTCAACGCCTTCAAAGAACTCCGTAAGATCGCATATGATAAGAGGGTTTCTTAAGTCAGGCTTGTCGGAGCCGTATTTCATCATGGACTCTGCAAATGTTATGCGCCTGAATGGCGGCGGTGATATCTTCTTGTCGGAAAATTCCTTAAATGTCTCGTAGATAACCTCTTCGCAGACCTTCAGCACGTCCTCCTGGGTGGCAAATGCCATCTCAAAGTCCAGCTGGTAAAACTCACCCGGAGATCTGTCTGCTCTTGCATCCTCATCCCTGAAGCAGGGCGCCACCTGGTAGTATTTGTCTATCCCCGACACCATGAGCAGCTGCTTAAACTGCTGGGGTGCCTGAGGCAGGGCGTAAAATTTGCCCGGATGCTTGCGGCTTGGCACAAGAAAATCACGGGCGCCCTCAGGTGAAGATGCCGTAAGTATAGGGGTCTGGATATCCAGGAAATTCCTCTCCTCCATCTTTCTTCTGAGAGAACCGATGATCTTTGATCTCTTTACTATATTTGCATGATGCTTGGGATTCCTTAAGTCCAGGTAACGGAACTTAAGACGCAGCTCATCATTGCTCAAATGGGAGTTGCGGATCTCGAAGGGTGTCATGTTGCGGCTCTTGCCAAGCACCTGAAGTGTATCAGCCTTAAGCTCCACAAATCCCGTATCTATCTTTTCATTTACCGTCTCCGGATCTCTTTTTCGTACCGTGCCGCTTACGGTGATGACCGTCTCACGGTTTACGTCCTTAAGCATACTGTCATCATTTATGACAACCTGGGTCACCCCCGTGTAATCCCTAAGATCGATAAAAAGCACGCCACCGTGATCGCGGACGGTATCCACCCAGCCCGCAAGCTCAATGGTCTCACCGATATGCTCATCACGTATGTCATTACAATAATGCGTTCTGTACATTCTTTCCTCCATTCTCCCGAAACATTAAAAACGCCCCGGGAATCATAACAATTCCCGGGACGAGTGTTCATTTATATATGAATACCCGCGGTGCCACCCGCATTGAAAAATAAGTGCTTATTTTTCCTCTTTCAGTATTAAATTACATGATCCGGAGCGTTCCCTTACTTACTACTCGTCAGAAGTGCGCTCTCAGTCCATGACGCACTCGCCCTGTCAGACTTTCCACAAAAGCAGAGTTTCCTTCCCTGTAGGGTATATCAAAACTTTTTTGTTGTCAACAGATTAATTCTTCAAACGCCTTATCCTTAAACACTTTCCCGTTTCTTTGCGGTCTGACGAGAAGCCATATAAAAATCGCAAGAAGCACAAAGGCTATTATCGACCCCGCAACGTTTCCGCGTCCGGAGAACAGACTCACTAAATGGAACACCACAAAAGATACTGCATAAGCAAATCCACATTCGTAAAGTATAGCAAACCATGTCCATTTATGACTGTTCATCTCTCTTCTAATGGCTCCTATAGCCGCAAAGCAGGGAGCACACAGAAGGTTGAATATCAAAAAGCTCATTCCCGATGCCGCACTGAAGGCAAGCGCCAGAGCCGACCAAGCGGACCCCTCTCCTCCGTACAGGACACCCATGGTGCCTACTATATTTTCCTTTGCTATAAGACCCGTGATCGATGCCACTGCAGCCTGCCAGTTACCCCAGCCCAGAGGTGCAAAGAGCCATGCTATACCGTTTCCTATAGCCGCAAGTATACTGTTCCCGATCTGCTCTTCTTCAAGCATACCGAATGCGCCGTCTGCCCATCCGAATCTGGATAAAAACCAGAGAACCACAGTGGAGATCAGGATAACGGTTCCCGCTTTCTTTATAAAGCTCCATCCTCTCTCCCACATACTGCGAAGCACATTACCAACCGTGGGCCAGTGATACGCAGGAAGTTCCATAACAAAGGGCGCAGGGTCGCCCGCAAACATCCTGGTCTTCTTTAAGATGATACCTGAACAGATAATGGCTGCAATACCGATAAAGTATGACCCTGTTGATATCCATGCGCTTCCGCCGAATATGGCTCCTGCTATCATTGCGATAAAGGGTATCTTTGCTCCGCAGGGGATAAAAGTTGTGGTAATGATGGTCATGCGGCGGTCACGTTCATTTTCAATGGTCCTGGATGCCATAATACCCGGTATACCGCAGCCGGTTCCTATAAGTATGGGTATAAAGCTTTTTCCCGATAACCCGAAACGTCTGAAAACACGGTCCAGTACAAATGCGACTCTCGCCATATATCCACAGGCCTCAAGAAATGCAAGCATCAGGAACAACACAAGCATCTGGGGAACAAATCCTATTACCGCACCAACGCCTCCTATGATACCATCCACAATCAGGCTCTTTAGCCAGTCTGCACATCCTATGGAATCAAGACCACTTTCAACAAGCGCAGGTATACCCGGTACCCATACTCCGTAATCAGCCGGATCAGGCTCTTCAAATCCATTCTTTTCAAAATATTCAACTGCTTCTGTATAACTCACCGGGTTCACATCATCTTCAGCATCTTCCGGAACAGAGTTATAGTATACAGTTATTTCACTTTCCTCTAATGTTTCTTCATCCTCTACAGCATAAGAAACACTTGCCTCACCGGATGAATAACCTTTCAGATCCTCTATTTCAGCTTCCTCGTCGAAGCCTGCATATGCATCAACCGCATTTACAGCAGCAGTATATTTTTCACTTGCTTCTTCATAAGCTGCAGAGCCAATGCCGAAAAGATGGAAACCGTCTCCGAAAACCCCGTCATTCATCCAGTCTGTAGCAGGTGCTCCCACACCCACCATGGCAACCCAGTATATCCCAAACATCACCGCTGCAAATATAGGCAGTCCAAGCCATCTGTTGGTTACCACACGGTCGATCTTGTCGGATGTACTTTCCGATTTAGCATCTTTTTTCCTGTAAATACCTTTCAGCAGCTCAGCAATGTAAACATATCTCTCATTAGTGATAATACTCTCAGCATCGTCGTCCAACTCTTCCTCGGCTGCTCTCACATTTTCATTAATATGCTCAAGCTGTCCTTCTGAGATTTTTAACTGCGCTAAAACCTTTTCATCTCCCTCAAAAACCTTGATGGCATACCATCTTTTTTGTGACTCCGGTATATTGTTTAAAGCAGCCTCTTCAATGTGTGCAAGCGCATGCTCCACCGGACCGGAAAATGAATGACGCGGAAGACCTTTATCAGATCCTGCCTCTTTTATTGCCAGCTCGGCAGCTGCAAGAGTGTTGTCGCCTTTAAGGGCAGATATCTCGATGATCCTGCATCCCAGCTGGCTTTCAAGTTCCTTTGTGTTTAACTTATCCCCTTTTTTTCTGACCACATCCATCATGTTGATGGCTATGACCATGGGGATCCCAATTTCCAGAAGCTGGGTGGTGAGGTATAAGTTTCTCTCAAGATTTGTTCCGTCAACGATATTTAAGATAGCATCAGGACGCTCACCTATAAGAAAATTCCTTGCCACTACTTCTTCAAGTGTATATGGAGAAAGGGAATAGATACCGGGAAGATCTATAACCTCCACATCATTATGTTTTTTAAGTTTCCCTTCTTTTTTTTCAACCGTAACTCCCGGCCAGTTACCTACGAACTGATTAGCGCCGGTAAGGGCATTAAACAGTGTGGTCTTACCGCTGTTTGGGTTTCCCGCTAACGCTATTCTCGTGCTCATTTTTTCTCATCTCCTGCCTTTAATTCGATCATCTCCGCATCGGCTTTGCGAATGGATAATTCATACCCCCTGACCGTGATCTCTATCGGGTCACCTAAAGGCGCTTTTTTTCTGACATAGATACTCACTCCCTTGGTGATACCCATATCCATTATGCGTCTTTTAAGAGCCCCTTCGCCATGTAGCCGGGACACAGTCACCGTATCTCCTACACGCGCATCCTTCAACGTGTTCATTTTTTATTCCTCCTAAACAAAAATCTTCCTTGCCATTTCTTCATTTAAAGCTATCCTTGATTCCTTCACCTTCACAATAACATTTCCGCTGAATTTGCTGACAATTGTCACTGCTCCCCCGGGAGTAAGCCCCAGGTTTTCCAAATGTCTTTTTACTTTCAAATTTCCGCCTATTTTTTTTATTATCTTCTCCTCACCTACCGTGGCTAAAACCAAAGGCATCATAACAATCACCTTCTCTCCGTTAGCGTTAGCTAATCTGTCTTTAAAAAAAATTCTTTCCGGTTATTGCACATATTTTTCCAAAACTCTCTACAAAAGAAGACTATGTTCATTTCCTCGTACATTCCGGTCTCCTCACTTGGTTAGCAATAGACAACTTCAGAATAAATATAATAGTTAGCCCGTGCTAACACCAGTGATTGTACACAGCTAACTATATTTTGTCAATGTTTGTAAAAAAAACTTTTTAATTATGTTAATTGTTCAAACACCTGTCCAAGTGCTCCCTTTATCAGAAGATCCGCATTATTATCAAAGGGTGTGGATTCTTTATTTATCAGTACCAAATGACTACCCTTGAAATGCTGCAAAAGACCGGCGGCAGGATATACGTTCAAAGACGTTCCTCCTATGATCAACAAAGGAGTATTAGCGATCAGCGATACCGACTCCTGTAAAACACTTGAATCAAGGCTTTCTTCATAAAGGACCACGTCCGGCTTAATTATGCCTCCGCAGTTACAGACCGGTATCCCTTCAAAACGGCCTTCCCCCAGCTTTGCGCCTTCGCCGGTCATGACCGTCTCAAGGCCGTAAGGTCTTCCGCATTTTATACAGTAGTTTCTGTATATGCTTCCGTGAAGCTCCAGTACATTTTTACTTCCCGCCATCTGATGCAGTCCGTCGATATTCTGGGTGATAACGGCTTTGCATTTCCCCTCCTGCTCCAGCTTTGCAAGAGCCTGATGGGTTACTGAAGGCTTTGCCTGCGTATATACCATCTTACTTTTGTAAAATGCAAAAAATTCTTTAGGATGCATCTTAAAGTAAGTGTGACTCAAAATCCTCTCAGGCGGTATCGCTTCTTTTTTATCGTTATACAACCCTTCCGAACTCCTGAAGTCCGGAATACCGCTTTCTGTCGATACCCCGGCACCGCCAAAGAACACAAAGCTCTCCGCTTCATCTATAAGTTCCTTTAATTGAAGTGCTTTTTCTTTTATATCCATGTCCTTTATTTACCTTTACACTTTTCTTTAAAACTGCAGGAACTGCACCCGCAACCACATGATGACTTACCTTTTTTCCTTCTTCTGATAATCGAAAACACTGCTCCTGCTATTACCCCGGCAATTATTATCAATACAATGACCGTTCCCATTTTAAATCATTCCCTTCACCCTGCCAAAGCCTTATTAAAACAACTTTTCTTTCTTTATACTCCAACGTACAAAGCACGGGTTAGATAACGCTAACTTATTTCGAAATACTATCATTTAACTATTTTTTTGTCAAACATTTTCAAAGCCTTCATCTTTACCCGCCACATCACCCTGATGTGGTATAATGAACATTAAGAAAACTTTTTAAAACTGAGCATGAAAAAAGGAGAAGGATATTATGAAAAAATCTATGTTAATCTTAACACTCGGCGCATCAATGGCCTGTGCACCATTATTTGCAGCTTGCGGTTCAGGCTCGGGAGACGGGACTACCACGGCCACAACTGCTGCTACCGAATCAACAGAAGACTCAACATCTGCTACGGAAACAACAAGCGAAACAACGCCCATTGTCGGCGGCTGGACGATCAATACCGAAACAAAGGCTCATGATATGACAACCGGTGATACTATTGCTTTTGAAGCGGCCACCAAGGATACCGAGTATGCCGACCTTGTTCCTATAGCACATGTTGGAGATAATCTTGATGACACTATTCAGTACGCATTTCTTTGTCTGGACAATAAGACAAAAAGCTGGTGTATCGTTAACATAGAACAGAGTATGGACGGTGCAACATCTAAGGTCGTAAGCAAAAAAGATCTTGATCCGAACAACCTCGTTACTGCCGACGGCAAAGATGTATATGAAATAATGGAGCATTGGAACGGAACCTACAGACCTGCTGCCGAGCTTCCGAATGATGCTCAAAAGTATCTCAGCGAGGCAATAAAATCAGGAAGTACACAGGAATTCGCCCCTGTCGCTCTTTTGTCAACACAGGTTGTTGCAGGCATGAACTATCGGATCCTTTGCAGCGGAGACCACGGCGGATACAAAAACACTCTGTATGCAGTCGATGTATATGTGGACCCGCAGGGTAAAGCAGAGATCACCGATTCCCACGAACTGTGGTTCGTAAAGTATGTAACACCGTAACATGATCTGCAGATCCGGATCTGCACCAAATCTTTTTTCACAAAATCGGAGGTGAAAACATGTCAGAAAAAAACACGATTCTTTTAGGAGTTTCCGGAGGTATAGCCGCATACAAATCAGCTTACCTTTGTTCAAAGCTGGTACAGGCGGGCTTAGATGTTGAAGTTATCATGACTGAAAATGCCTTAAACTTTATCACGCCCAATACATTTGAGGCTTTGACCGGTCACCGTACCATGATCGATACTTTTGACAGAAACCATGAATTTTCAACTGAACATGTTTCACTTGCCGATAAGGTCAGTGCCTTTATCGTAGCTCCGGCAACGGCAAATGTATTGGCAAAATTTGCCCACGGCATTGCCGACGATATGCTTACCACTACCGTTCTTGCATGTGACTGCCCAAAAATAGCAGCCCCCGCCATGAATACAAGGATGTATGAAAATCAGGTTACTAAAGATAATATTGATCTGTTGAGAAAATACGGATGGATAATTGCAGAGCCGGGAAGCGGTCATCTTGCATGCGGTGCAACCGGCAAGGGACGCATGGCAGAGCCTGATGCTCTTATGGAGCTGATAGGGGACACTCTTTGTAAAAAAAAAGACCTTAAGGATCTGAATGTTCTTATAACCGCAGGCCCCACAAGAGAATCCCTTGATCCAGTCAGATACATAACCAACCATTCTTCCGGAAAAATGGGATACGCACTTGCAAAGGCCGCCCTGTCCCGTGGTGCCCATGTCACACTTGTAAGCGGACCGGTAAGTATCAATCCACCTTCCGGGGCGGATCTTATTTCCGTAAACAGTGCAAAAGAAATGTATGAAGCGGTCATCTCAAAAAAAGATGAGCAGGATGTTTTTATAATGGCTGCAGCTGTTGCAGACTATACACCCGCCTCTTTCTCCGAGCAAAAGATCAAAAAATCAGATGATGATATGACCATTCAGCTGGAAAGAACAAGTGATATATTAAAAGAGATCGGACATTCAAAAAAGCCCGGACAGGTTGTCGCGGGCTTTGCCATGGAGACGGAAAACCTGATCGAAAACGCAACCAAAAAACTTGATTCAAAAAATGCGGATCTGATAGTTGCAAATAATACAAAGGATGAAGGCGCCGGTTTTGGCACTGACACCAACAAGATCGCACTGATCTCACAAAACGGCACCGAAGAAATACCGCTTCTCTTAAAAGATGAATGTGCCCATATCATTCTTGATAAAATAACTGAAATTAAAAAACAAAACAGATAAAGAAAAAGCACTTTAAGCGTCTCATTTTGCTTGGCAAAACACAGCGTTTGAAGTGCTTTTTTATATTTATAAAATTCCAATGATATCCTTAACAGATCTTATTTCATTCTTTTCAAGATAATCTCTGATCCCGTCAACTATCTCCATAGTCACTTCCGGATTATTAAAATTCGCCGTTCCCACAGATACCGCCGTGGCTCCTGCCATGATAAACTCTATGGCATCAGAAGCGCTTGCAATACCTCCCATACCTATCACAGGAATATTTACCGCATGCGCAGCCTCATAGACCATCCTCAATGCAACCGGCTTAATGGCAGGTCCGGAAAGGCCTCCCGTCTTGTTGGCAAGCACAAAGGCGCGTCTGTTAATATCTATCTTCATTCCCGTGAGAGTATTAATAAGAGATACGGCATCAGCCCCTGCTTCTTCCACCGCCTTTGCCATATCAGCTATACTTGTCACATTAGGAGACAGCTTCATGATAACAGGCTTTTCCGAGGCTTCCTTTACTGCCTTTGTAACTTCCGCCGCAGCCTTAGGATCCTGACCGAAGGCAATCCCTCCTTCTTTTACATTGGGGCATGAAATATTTATCTCAAGCATATCCACGGGCTGACCGTTTAATGCGCGGACCACATCCACATATTCCTCTACGGTCTTTCCCACTACATTTACGATCTTTACGGTGTCATACTTGTTTAGAAAAGGTATATCCCTTTCAATAAAAGTCTCTATCCCGGGGTTCTGAAGCCCTATGGCATTCAGCATACCGCTTGCGGTCTCCACTACTCTTATGGTGTCGTTCCCTTTCCAGGGTTTTGAGGCCACTCCCTTTGTAGTCACGGCACCAAGTCTGTTCAAATCTGCAAAATCCGCAAACTCCATGCCGGATCCGAAAGTGCCTGATGCAACAGTCACCGGGTTTTTCCATTTGACTCCGGCTATCTCAACACTTAAATCCACACCGCTCACAAGATCACCTCCTCTGCATCAAACACAGGACCATCCACGCATATCCGGGCATTATCAACCTTTGAATGCTCATCCGTTTCCTTTGTCTTGCAGACACAACCCAGACACGCACCTACTCCGCACGCCATCCTTTCTTCAAGGGAGAAATATGTTTTTATGACATCTTCTTCAGAATAAGCCTTTATGGCCTTAAGCATGGGCATGGGGCCGCAGGCGCATATTACGTCAGGAGTCACTCCGGACTCTCTGAGCGCATCCATAACATTTCCCTTTGTACCCGTACTTCCGTCTTCAGTAGCTATATGCACGGTAACATTTTCAGGAAAGTCATTATTTAAAAACAGAACATCCCTGTACCCGAGAAACACGTCTGTCTTTATATCAAGTCTTTTTGAAAGTTCCACCATAGGCGGGATACCTGCACCACCGCCAAACAAAGCCGCACTTTTAAAGTTGCCGTTCAGAAAATCGGTATCATAACCGTTTCCCACGGGACCCGTGACAAATCTTTCATCACCTTTCTGCAATCGGGAAAACTCCCTTGTCCCCTCTCCTACTGTCCTGTACACAAGACGTATCTCATCTCCGGTCACCTCACAGATACTGATGGGTCTGGGAAGCAGACGCGAAGCATCTGCAGAATAAACATTTATAAACTGTCCCGGTTTGGCATCTTTAGCAATATTTTTCGTGTTAAACTTAAGATCAAAAATATCATCGGTCAGTCTTTCGTTTGAGGTGACCGTTATTTTTTCACGATAAATCATAAGCACTCCTTTTAGTTTCCTGTACAATGATCCCTGAGATCTTTGATCATATCAACCGTTGCCTGTCTTGCAGCATCTCCGAAAGCTTCTTCTCCAAAGGAGGAATATTCATCTTTTTTGTAAGCAGCTATTATCCCTCTCGAAGAATTAATGACTGCCCCAAGTCCGTCAACGTTAAAGTATTCTTTCAGGTCTTTCCCTGATGCTCCCTGAGCTCCGTATCCCGGCACAAGAAAATATGTATCAGGCATTAATTTGCGAAGCTTTTTTCCGATCTCCGGATATGTCGCGCCTACAACAGCACCAACTCTGCTGTATCCACTTCTGCCTTTGAGACCGCTTCCCCATTCATTTACCTTTTTTGCCACGATCTCATAAATTGTATCATCACCGACTTTTAAGTCCTGAAGCTCAGCACTTGAAGGGTTGGAGGTCTTAACAAGAACAAATATCCCTTTATCATACTCACTGCAGCACTTTAAAAATTCATCGATACCGTCGCTTCCCATGTAAGGATTAACGGTAGCAAAGTCCGCATCAAATGTGGAGATTTCCTTTCCTTCTATATTCACTTTCCCGATATGAGCGTTGGCATATGCACGTGACGTGGAACCTATATCCCCTCTCTTTACATCGCCTATAACAACCAGACCCTTATTCTTAGCATATGCACAGGTCCTGATATAAGCATCGATCCCGCTTACTCCCAGTTCTTCATACATTGCTATTTGTGGCTTTACAGCCGGCACAAGATCATATACACAGTCAATTATTCTTTTGTTAAACTCTAAAAAAGCTTCGGCAAGGGCCTCCGCATTTTGACCTTTTTTGCCGAATGCTTTTTCTTTTATATGTTCCGGTATGAAGTCTGCTACCGGATCAAGCCCCACGCATACAGGAGCATTTTTTTCTTTTATTTTTTCAATCAGAGTATCGATCATCTTTTTATCCTCTATCAAGATCAATCCATCTCAGGGTGCTCTTCCATCTTTACGATGCTTTCGTTCTTTCCGTCATTCCGGTAAATAACCCTGCCGTCAATGATCGTGGCCTTAACAAGCCCTTTGACCTTCTTTCCGGCATAGGGTGTGTTCCTGCCTTTTGAAAAAAAGCTGTCAGGGTTGATCTCAAATTCAAAGTCCGGATCAATGATCGTAATATCACCGTCTGCTCCGACCTGTATACGGCCTCTGTCCATCCCAATGATCCTGGCAGGGTTATAACTCATTTTCTCGGCCATCTCCAAAGGAGTAAGGACGCCTTTCTCCACAAGTTCTGTATAAATAACGGGAACTGCAGTTTCAAGACCCACTATACCAAACGGTGCCTGTTTAAAGCCAGCTTTTTTGTCTTCCTCAGTGTGGGGTGCATGGTCAGTAGCAATACAGTCTATTGTTCCTTCCTTTAAGCCCTTAATAAGCGCATCCCTGTCAGCCTTGGTTCTCAGGGGCGGATTCATCTTGAAGTTGGCATCCGTTCCGTCCACATCGTCCTCGGTAAGGGTAAGATGATGCGGTGTAACCTCTGCTGTCACGGGAAGTCCACCGGCTTTCGCAAACTTAATAAGGTTAACCGAATCCTCTGTCGAACAATGACAAAGGTGAAGCTGCGCTCCTGTATCCTTTGCAAGAATGATATCTCTTGCAACTATGATGTCCTCAACTTCATTCAGAATACCGTATAAACCGAGTTCTTTTGCACGCTTGCCGGCATTCATCACACCCCTTGCCCTTAAGTTAATATCCTCGCAATGAGCAAATACAGGTATACCAACCTCAGCTGCAAGCCTCATTGCCTGTCTTGCAACACGGGCGTTCATGACAGACTTACCGTCTTCACTTACCGCTATGGCTCCGTTATCAAAAAGCGTCTGAAAATCCGTCAGGTACTCTCCGTCCTGATTGGCGGTAATGGCTGCTATGGGATGAACCTGCACATTTGTCACCTTTGCAGCTTTTTCAATAACCTCTTCAAGGGTATCGGGAGCATCGATCACCGGTTTGGTATTGGGCATCATACACACACTGGTAAACCCGCCTCTTGCAGCCGCTCTTGCCCCTGTGCAAATGGTCTCTTTTTCCTCAAAGCCCGGATCCCTGAAATGAACATGCAGATCGATAAGACCGGGCATGACAAGACAGCCTTCCGCATCTATGATAATGTCATTTTCATCCATCTCGCCGATCTTTTCGTGGTGTTCGTAAGCATGGATATCGATGTCATCTTCAATCTCAAGTATCTTTCCGTCAACTATCGCAATATCTTTTATCGCATCAAGACCCGTTTCGGGATCCAGAACTCTTCCGCCTTTAATAATCGTAAACGCCATTTTTGCTCCTTTCCTGCTGATGATCAGTTAAAACCAATATACTTGCCAAGACCGTGATACGCTTTGATAAGAAATTTTCTTGAAGTTTCTCCCGGGGCATTTATTATCACACCGAATGGGTGGTATCTCATTTTTAAATATAATTTTTTATCTTCGTTTTTAAGGAATTCCCATAACTCTTTCTTTTTTTCAAGATGTTCGGGAGTCCCGCCGACAATAAGAAGTATCGTTGCGATCTGATACATTATCGAAAGATACTTGATCATATACCTGCGGCACTTCCTTGACTTTATGTCTGCGTTCAGATATGTCCGCGTCATCCTTTTTGCAATGGCGATGTGCTGGTCGATACGTTTTATCATCGTCTGCTCGTTTATGGACTGATCTTCTCTTCCGATGTAGTACCTGTAAAAATTCACGTTGTCATAATACATGGTCTTCACAAAAGGTAACGGCTCAAACACAAAAATGTTATCAACGTAAAACATCTTTTCCGGGAGCTTCAGTTTGCACTTTTTCAGGAGAGACCTTTTATATATCACGCTGTGCATCAGTATGTACTGGTCAACAAGAAAGACCCCGATATTGTCCCATGTGAACATCTTTTTTACGGGGAAAACATTTTCAAAATGCACCCGCTTCTTATGATACTTCTTTTGGTTCTCGTAAACGAAATTGGCGATGTACATATCGGGCTTGGTTCTTCCGAAGCCCCTGAGATCCTCCATCACCCGCTTAAGCGCCGGTCTGTCCAGCCAGTCATCACTGTCCACCACTTTTATAAATGTGGCAGTGGAATTCTCAATGCCTGTGTTTACCGCAGCACCGTGTCCTCCGTTTTCTCTGTGGACGGCCTTTACTATGCCGGGATATTTTTTCTCGTATTCCTTTGCGATCTCAAAGGTATTGTCCTCCTGCGAACCGTCATCCACAACTATGATCTCTGTGTCATCTCCGGCATCGAGACAGGAATCTATGCACCTTCCCATGTACTCTGCAGAGTTATAACATGGAATAATAAAAGAAAGCAGTTTTTTATTCTTTTGACTCATATTTAATCCTTTTTATCACATCTTGTCAGGGCATTCTATCCCTAACAGATCCAGACAGCTTATAAGCACTTTTTCCGTCAGATCCAAAAGCGCCAGCCATCCCTTCTTTTTATCATCATCCGCCTCTGTAAGTATCTTTGTGTCATGGTAAAAACCGTTAAACACGTCCGATATCTCATATATATACTGGCATATCTTATGTGGTGCCAGTTCCTCATATGCTGCTTTTAAAACTGCGTTGTATTCGGAAAGTTTCAGGAACAACGCCTTTTCTTTGTCACTGCGGGGAACTTTTATCTCAAGGTCTGATGTGTCTGTCCCGCTTTTTTCAAGTATGGATCTTATCCTGACCGCCGTATATAAGATATATGGTCCCGTATTTCCTTCAAAAGAAGTAAAACGGTCTATATCAAATACATAGTCTTTTGAAGCCTGATTTGAAAGATCCCCGTACTTTAAGGCTGCAAGCCCTATCATCCTGACTGCTTCTCTGGCCTGCTCACCGGAAAGCTTGTCGCTTTCTTTTATCTTATCGTAAACGGCAGCATTGATATCCTCGATAAGATATTCAAGACGCATCACACCTCCCGCTCTTGTCTTAAAGGGCTTCCCGTCCTTACCGTTCATGGTACCGAACCCCAAAAACTCAAGGGACGTGTTCTCATCCGCGAAACCGGCTTTTTTTGCCGTCCTGAAAACCTGGGTAAAATGCAGTTCCTGTCTTTTATCTGCCACATAGACATATCTCCCGGGATCTATACTCTGCTTTCTGTCTATGATGGTCGCAAGATCAGATGTGGCATACAGTGCAGCACCGTCTGATTTTTGAATTATACAGGGAGGTATCTCTTTTTTATCGGATTCAAGGGCAACGTCTACGACCAAAGCCCCCTGACTCTCATGCGCTATACCTCTCTCCTTTAAGTCATCTATCATACCCGGGATAAACGGCTGGGCATCCGACTCACCTTTCCAGAGATCAAAAGACACGTTCATTGCATCATAATTTTTCTTCAGGTCTGCTTTTGAAAGGGTCATTATGTGCTTCCATATCTCAATATAAGGCTCGTAACCCTGCTGAAGCTTTAATGTCGCTTCCTGGGCATTCTGTAAAAATGTCTCATCCTCTTTTGAACGGGCACTTGCTTTCGGATATATCCTCTCCAGTTCCTCCAGCGTGAATGGCGGTTTGTGAGGGTAAGGTCTTGTATGCTCCGCATCAAAATACGGAAGATCAGGAGAATCTTCTTTTAACTGCATAATAATAAGACCCATCTGCAGCCCCCAGTCCCCCAGATGGATGTCTGATGTCACATCATTACCGGCATATTTGAGTATCCTCTTTACGCTTTCTCCTATTACTGCAGATCTTAAATGTCCCACATGTAAAGGCTTGGCCACGTTTGCTCCGCCGTAGTCAATAACAGTCTTAACGGCATTTTCGTCTTCTTCGTAACCCAGCTTCTCATCTTTTCGCATATCGTTAAGATAAGCCGAAGGAAATCCGGGCGATACATTAATATTGATAAAACCGGGTTTTACAACCTCTATCTTTTCAAAGATATCCGACTCCTGAAGCCTGCCGGATACATCTTCGGCGATATCCACGGGATTCTTACCGTACTGCTTTGCTCCCGCCATGGCACCGCTGCACTGAAACTCACAAAGATCCGGTCTGTCGGACACTTTTACACGGCCCAGGTTCCTGTCATAACCTGCCTCCTCAAATGCGTCCATGATCTTTTCACTTATCAACTCTGTCAGAAGTTTCATGTTTTCTCCCTGTCTTTCTATCTCAATTCGTTTTATTATACCAAATATGACGGCAAGTGTCAGTATAAATACGTTTTTTTTAGCGATCTTACGCCCATAATACAGCATCAGCAAACTGTATAATGCAATCTGCATAATTTAAAGACCGCATATATCGTTATGAACACAGAAAAAAAGCATAAAGGCTGCTGCGCAGCAATGCTTTTTTTCTGTATAACGATACATACGGTCTTAATTATGCGATTGCCTTATAATGTTCGCTGATACTGTTTATGGGCTTTCAGATCGCGAATAAACACGATCAATTATCCTCCACACTATAATTAGGTGCCTCTTTAGTGATATGTATATCATGAGGATGACTTTCCCTGAGTGCCGCAGGCGACATCTTCATGAACTGTGCAGTCTCCTGAAGGGTGGGGATATCCTTTGCCCCGCAATATCCCATACCTGAACGAAGTCCTCCGATAAGCTGGAATATAGTATCTTCAAGAAGTCCCTTGTATGCCACACGTCCCTCCACACCTTCAGGAACAAGCTTTTTGGCATCGGTCTGGAAGTATCTGTCCTTGCTTCCGTTCTCCATAGCGGCGATGGAACCCATACCACGGTAAACCTTATACTTTCTTCCCTGGTAAAGTTCAAAGTCTCCCGGCGACTCGTCACATCCCGCAAGAAGGCTTCCCAGCATACATACGCTTCCGCCTGCTGCGATAGCCTTTACAACATCTCCGGAATACTTGATACCACCGTCTGCAATAACAGGTATATCGTATTTCTTAGCTTCTTCGTATACGTTCATAACGGCAGAGATCTGGGGTACGCCGATACCCGCCACGATACGCGTGGTACATATGGAGCCCGGACCTATGCCGACTTTAATAGCGTCTGCTCCGGCTTCAGCAAGGGCTTTTGCAGCTTCACCGGTGGCGATATTACCTGCAATGACCTGCAGTTCGGGGAATGCATCTTTTATCTCTTTTAATGCATTGATGATATTCTTTGAATGTCCGTGGGCAGAGTCAAGTACTATACAGTCAACCTTTGAGTCAACCAGCGCCTGAACCCTCTCCATAACATTTTTCGTGATACCCACCGCAGCTCCCACAAGGAGTCTGCCCTGGGAGTCATGTGCGGAATTAGGATACTGGATCTGCTTTTCAATATCTTTGATAGTGATAAGACCTCTGAGTTTAAAGTCTTTGTCCACGATAGGAAGCTTTTCTTTTCTTGCCTCTCCCAAGATCTTCTTTGCATCATCAAGGGTGATCCCTTCCTCTGCAGTTATCAGATCCTGACTGGTCATCCTCTCACTTATCTTTTTGGAATAATCCGTTTCAAACTTTAAATCCCTGTTGGTGATGATACCAACAAGCTTGCCGTCCTCATCCACGATAGGGACGCCGGAGATCCTGAACTTTGACATAAGATCATTAGCGTCAGCAAGTGTATTTTCGGCATGTAATGAAAAAGGATCGGTGATAACCCCGTTTTCGGAGCGCTTAACCTTATCTACTTCATCAGCCTGCTCTTCAACAGTCATATTCTTGTGGATAATACCTATACCGCCCTGTCTTGCCATAGCGATCGCCATGCGGTGCTCCGTAACCGTGTCCATTCCCGCACTCATCAAAGGTATGTTAAGATTAATCTTCTTTGTAAGTCTTGTGGATATCTCCACAAGGTTAGGTGTAACCTCTGAATACTGCGGCACCAGTAACACATCATCAAATGTAACGCCGTCGCCAATGATCCTGCCCATGTTGTAACCTCACTTTCCCTTTATTATTTTTGGATATTTTTACGAATATATCAAAGCTGAAAAGCCGTGTCAATAAGATTTTACGTTGTCTTTTTAAATTCCATCCGGCAGCCCGGGCACTTTATCATGATAGCGCCCTTGCCTCTCGGAACACGTATCTTTTGCGAACAGTTGGGACATTTGCAGATAAGATGGGTCTTTTTGTCCTTTCTTCTGAGAAGAAACCTGTTCCATGAGATCCTGGTGTTGGTAACCGCTTCCGTAAAAGCCCGGTTCTCAGCATCACGCCTGGATACGTTCCTGGAAAAAGTCCTGAAAATCACATAAACAAGTATTCCGATCCCTATGATGAGCAAAACCCACAACCGGAATATACCGGCCAGGATGATCATGACTGACGCTATACATAAAAGAAAGCGGGATAAGTTGTCCATCCCGTTTCTCCCGCTGAAAAAATCATGAATACCGTTTTGGTTCTTACTCATACCTGATCACCTTAAGCCTCAGAAGCATTTTCCATGAACTCTTTCATATCCATATCCTCTTCCGCCTCGTCATCATCAAGATACACGTTTTCGGGGATCACCTCGATGGTGCTGCCAATGGCATTGCCGATCAGGTAGATCACAGGCTTATCCTTTTCTTTCTTTTCAGAATGATTCTTAACCTTGGAAAGGCTCTCTGATATATCGGTAACTACGCTTACTCCTTTTGCAGTTACAATAGAAATGGTACTTCCTTTTGCACTGAAACTGATGTAAACATCTTTTACGATCTCAGCTCTGCTCAGATCCAGTATGAGTTTGGAACTGAATGCCTTAAGCTCGCAACCCTCGAAAGGTCCCGCCGGTATCTCTACAAGCTTACGGTCAAAGAAAGCCGTGTACTTCTTTATAAGATCACCTGCGCTTTCCAGCTCCTCTTCTTCGTATTGTCTTTTTTTGCTTTTATATTTATCCCTTCCGATCTTGACCGCAACTCCTGCTGCAGCCACCCCAATAGCAAGTTTTAATAATCCTTTTGACATGTTTCCTCACCTCTCAACGTGATAAATATATCTGTAATGGTTTGTGGAAATTATATCACACCCCCTGATAACTGTCACGATTCACCGGACTCTCTTTTTGAAAACTCACAACCGCAGTAGTTCTGTCTGTAAAGGTTGTATTGCCCTGATAATTCTACTGATCTTTTATAGCCGTCATTTTTCTTGAAGTCGGAAAAAAGATATTTTACCCCGTAGGCCTTGCCGATGACATCCCCTATGGAATTGATGAGGGGGGCTGATTTCATGGGACTTATGGTGAGGGTCGTAGTATAGTAATCCGCTCCGATCTCTGATGCAAGCTTTGCGCTTTCCTCAAGCCTCATCCTGAAGCACTTCGCGCATCTCTGCCCACCTTCCGGCTCTTTTTCAAGGCCTTTGACGATTTCAAAGAATTCTTCCGGATCATATCTGCCTTCGATAAAATCCACTTTATTTTTTGTTTTATATTCTTTTATAAATCTTTTTTGTTCCTCTACCCGCCTGTTATATTCCTCAATATCAGAAATATTCGGATTGAAGTAAAAAACCGTTATCTTAAAAAAATCGGACAGATATGAAATCACATAGCTGGAACATGGCGCGCAACAACTGTGGAGCAAAAGTGACGGCACCCTGTCTTTTACTTCACTGCTGCCTTTTTTTGTGACTTCCTCAAGAATTCTCTCCAGTTCTTTCTGGTAATTTCTCCCTATATAAGCATCAGGGCACAGTTTTAATGATTCTTCCAACACTCCCATGATCCCATTCTCCGTAAATTAAAATCTCATTGAAAGCTCTTCAGTTACATTTCTTGTCTGTCTCAAAAATTCATTCATCTCTTCATCGGTACCGATGGATATCCTGAGATAATTATCAATCCTCTCCTGAGCGAAATGACGTACATATATCTTTTTCTTTTTTAATTCCTCAAAGATATCCTTTGCCTTGTGTCTGTTATGTGTTGCAAAAACAAAATTCGCATCAGATGGCAGCACATTAAAACCGGCAAATTCAAGGCCCTCCACGGTACGCTCTCTCGTCTCTTTTATCTTTGAGATGTTATCCCTGAAATATGCATCGTCTTTCACCGATGCGATCCCCATACTGATGGCAGGCGCGTTAAGGGTGTAGGAATTAATGGAAAATTTCACATCATTCATAGCCTTTATAAGCGCTTTGCTTCCCATTGCATAGCCGACCCTGAGTCCCGCAAGGGATCTGGACTTTGAAAAGGTCCTTACCACCAGGAGATTGTCATATTTATCGATCAGTGAAAGTGCACTTTCTCCTCCGAAATCAACATAGGCCTCATCAATGATCACAACGCTGTTCTCATTGCCGGAAACCAGCGCTTCTATTTCCTTTAATGAAAGAGAGATGCCCGTCGGCGCATTCGGATTGGCGATAACTATACCGCCGTTCGGTATAAAATAATCGTTAATATCTATCTTAAAATCTTCTTTAACCGCTATCTTTTTATAGGATATTCCGTAAAGCTCGGCCCACACGGGATAAAAAGAATATGTCACATCAGGAAAAAGCAGGGGCTTGTCTGAATTGAAAAAAGTCTGAAAGGCTACGGATAACACATCGTCGGAGCCCACTCCCGCAAATACATTTTCAGGCCACACTCCGTGATATGCAGAAAGTGTCTGCAACAGTTTTGAGATATTGGGGTCAGGGTATTTGCGCAGTGCGTCAGCTCCGTTTACCGCAATATCTTCTGCTGCTTTCATAACCTCCGGAGATGGCGGATAAGGATTCTCGTTGGTATTTAACTTGATAATATCCTTTTCAAGCGGCTGTTCACCGGGCACATAAGGTTCAACTTTTCTGACATTTTTCATCCACATTCCCATAGCTTTTTCCTTTCTTTGATCAGTCTGAGATCCCTAAGCTTTTTGCTATCTTCCCGAATCCGTCCATTGAATTGATAATCGTATCGTAAGATACGCAGTAGGCAATCCTCACATAGCCGGGGCATCCGAAGGCGCTTCCCGGCACAAGCAGGATATTTTCTCTTTTTGCTATCTCGCAAAAATCCTTTTCATCTTCTATGGGAGACTTTACAAAAAGATAAAATGCACCTTCAGGATATACGCACTCAAATCCCAGACCGGTAAGTCCTTCATAAAGAGCTTTTCTGTTCTTATCGTAGGCTTCAAGGTTTACCTCTGCATCTGTGTTTTCTCCTGCCACAAGCTGCATAAGGGAGGGTGCGTTTACATAACCTAATATCCTTGTGGCTACTGATAAAGCAGTCATCACATCCCCGTAACTTTTCATCTTATTCGGAACAACGATATATCCTATTCTCTCTCCCGGAAGAGAAAGAGATTTTGAAAATGAATAACAAACAAAGGTGTCATCGTAATAATTCGGTATATAAGGTACCTCCACTCCTTCGTAAGCGAGTTCCCTATAAGGCTCATCAGATATAATGGCAATGTCCGTACCGTATTCCTTCTTCTTTTCCTCCAGAACCTTTACGATATTCCTGATATCTTCTTCAGAGTAAATAACTCCCGTGGGGTTGTTAGGAGTGTTAATGATAACCGCTTTGGTCTTTTCGGTAATATATCCGGAAAACTGATCCACATCCGGTCTGAATCCCGGCGGGTTAGGAGGAACCACCACAAGATTTCCGCCGTAATTAGACACATAACCCTTATACTCTCCGAAAAACGGAGCCATAACAACAACTTCCTCACCGGGGTTGAGTATGGCTTTTAAAATCGCGTTCATACCACCTGCAGCGCCCACACACATGCAGATACTGGTCTCGTCATAGTCAGTCCCAAACCTTTTGTTGATGGAATCTGCAATCTTTGTACGAACTTCCGGAAATCCGGAATTGTTCATATACCCGTGAAGTTTTGTAGGCTCTGTTTTTTTTACGATATCTATAATGGATTCGTTTATGCTGTCAGGCGCAGCCACATTGGGGTTTCCCAGGCTGAAATCAAACACATTCTCTGCACCGTACAACTGTGCAAGCCTGTTTCCCTCTTCAAACATCTGCCTTATCACGGAGCTTTTGCTCACCTGTTCCTTCATTGCCTCTGAGATCATAACTGCCTCCTTTTTAGCTTATCCCTGCCGCTTCTTTTGCAAGTCTGTCCGCTTCCTCATTTCCGGGGATCCCGGAATGCCCCTTAACTTTTACAAACTTCACTTCAATATCATTTTTAATCAAATCAAAAAAATCTTTATATTCTTTGGTGCCTTTTTTATTTGCTTTCCACGAGCCCATGGCCCAGCATTCTATTCCCGAATAATCATAAAAAACGGTAAGCTCCTTTAGCCCCAGTTCAATGGCTTTTTTTACGGCTTCCGCACACCCCTGTATCTCTCCTGCCACATTCCGCATACCGGCAAGCTCCGGATCATCACCACTACCTTTAATGATCTCTTTTTTCCCGTCATGGATCAGAAATCCTCCGTAACCGTAAACGTTAGTTTTCACATTAAAAGAACCGTCCACAAAAGCGTAATTTTCCGGCAGTGCACCGGATCCGTATTCCTCCCCGGCGCCGCCGGACAGATAATTTTTTGCCTCTTCCAATGTTTCAAAGCCTTTATAGACCGCACCGGAAAAGCCCTGAACCAAAGACTTGCAATAATCCCAGTCTTCAAATATCCCGGTCTCTTTTCCTTTTTTTACGGCATAAAATTTTCTTGACATACGTGTCTCCGTGATCAGTAAACTCTTATTACATTTGCAATGGAATAAACACAGTCAAGACCGCGCATGGCGCAACAAGCCTCAACCATATGGGACTCCTTAACCTCTTCGATTATAAATAAAAGATCAGCTATACCGTCCCTTGTGTCTTTCTGCGAAACGTTAGCAATACCTACTTTATTGTCTCCCAGCACATTTGCTATCTCCGCAAGTACACCCGGTCTGTCTTCCACCTTCATACGTATAAAGTAGTTGTTCTTAGTCTCGTCAATGGGCTTAACGGGAATATCACAATAATTTTCCACCTGTACCCTGCCGCAGCATCCCATGCGGATATTCCTCATAACATCAAGAACATCTCCCAGAACCGCACTTGCTGTAGGCATGGATCCGGCACCGCGCCCCATAAACATCGCCTCGTCCATTGCTTCTCCCTTTACGAAAATAGCATTAAATGATTTACGCACAGACGCAAGGGGGTGGTCTTTTTTAAGCATGATAGGATGTACCCTTGCTTCCACTTTGCCGTCCGTAAGCTTCGTGATACCAACAAGCTTGATAACATAACCCAACTCTCCTGAATAACGGATGTCGTCCGGCATAATGGCTGTTATTCCTTCTTTATATACATCATCAAATGTAACGTTCGTATGGTAAATAAGCTGTGCCATAATGGCTATCTTACGCGCAGCATCAAGACCCTCCACATCAGAAGACGGGTCACTTTCCGCATATCCCTTTTCTTGGGCTTTAGCTAATGCCTCCACATAGCTCATCTTTTCTTCGGTCATCATGGTGAGTATATAATTCGTGGTTCCGTTCACTATACCCATGATCTCCGTGATATTATCTCCGGCCATATTCTGCATGAGAGGTCTGATGATCGGGATCGCCCCTGCCACTGCCGCCTCAAACTGTATATCGCAGTTATTTTCCCTTGCAGCCGCAAATATCTCCTCACCGTGCTGTGCAAGAAGATCTTTATTAGCTGTCACCACATGCTTGCCGGCTTTAAGAGCATCAATGATATGGGATTTGGCAAGTCCGGTGCCACCCATAAGCTCGATAACTATCTGAATATCCTTATCGTTTAATATCTCATCCCAGTTGTCCGTAAGTATCTTTTCATCAATACCTTTTCTGGGTTTGGACGCATCGCGGACCATCACCTTTTTTATGTTCAGTTCACAGCCTATACGGTTGGGGATCTCTTTTTTCATCTTTTTAACAAGACGGTAGAGTCCGCCGCCTACTGTTCCCGCTCCTAAAAGAGCTGCATTTATAACATCATTTTTCTTCTCAGGCATTTTCTTTTGTTCTCCTATCAGTCTGTGTCACCGGCAAGGGCTGCCGCTCTGTCTGCAGCGATCAGCGCATCCGTTATCTCATCTATCTCTCCGTCCATCACCGCATCTATCTTATAAAGGGTAAGTTTTAATCTGTGATCAGTCACACGTCCCTGAGGGAAATTGTAGGTCCTTATCTTTTCCGAGCGGTCCCCAGTCCCTACCTGGCTTTTTCTGTTCCCCGCAAGCTCTGCGTGTTGTTTTTGGATCTCCAGATCATAAAGCTTGGCACGAAGCAGGGCAAATGCTTTTGCCTTGTTTTGGATCTGGGATTTTTCGGTCTGGGAATATATTACAATACCTGTGGGATAATGTGTAAGTCTTACAGCGGAATCCGTGGTATTTACACACTGGCCGCCGTTTCCGGAAGCACGCATCACATCTATCCTGTAATCCTTTTCGTCGATGTTTACGTCAACTTCTTCAGCCTCGGGCATAACCGCTACAGTAGCCGTTGATGTATGTATCCTTCCTCCCGATTCCGTTTCCGGTACTCTCTGGACCCTGTGGACTCCGCTTTCGTGCTTAAGAATTGAAAAGGCACCCTTTCCCTTTATCATGAACTCCACTTCCTTTATACCGCCAAGTCCTGTCTCATCCACGGATAAAAGCTCCGTACTCCAGCCGTGCCTTTCGGCAAACCTGCTGTACATCCTGAAAAGATTGGAAGCAAAAAGTGCCGCTTCCTCTCCGCCGGCCCCTGCTCTTATCTCAAGGATGATATTCTTATCATCAAGAGGATCCTTTGGTAAAAGAAGGACTTTCAACTCCTGCTCAAGCCTCTCGCTCTCCTTCTTTGCCTCGGCAAACTCTTCTTTTGCAAGCTCGACTATCTCTTTATCCTTTTCGTTTTCAATTATCTCTTTTGCATCCTTTTCCGATGACTTGTAAGCCTTATACTCGTTATACGCACTGACTATCGGCTCAAGCTCCCCCTGTTCCTTTAAAAGCTTTGATATCCCCTCGGAGCCTACAGTCTCACCTGATGAAAGCTGTGCATTAATATCGTTGTACCTTGCTTCCGCATCGGAAAGTCTGGAAAATATATCCACTTTTTTCTCCTGTTATTTATGTAATACGGCTTTTACAACCCTGTCATTACCGCCGTAATCTTTAATCACTTCTATTTCTGAAAATCCCTCATCGAGCAAAAGTCCCGTAACAGCCTTTGCCTGATCATAGCCTATCTCAAAAAAGAGCATCCCGCCTTTTTTCAAAAACGCAGGGACTCGCTTTATGATCCGCCTGTAAAAATCCAGTCCGTCTTCTCCCCCGTCCAGTGCGTTCAAGGGATCAAAGTCCCTCACCTCCGGCTCAAGTTCACCAATACGACCTCTTTCTATATAGGGCGGGTTGGAAACTATTATATCAAAAGTTCCCTCAATATTTTCAAATAAATCTCCCTTTACAAATTTCAGATTATCCGCTCCCAGATTTTTTGCATTTTCCCTTGCAAGGGCAAGAGCTTTATCTGAAATATCCGAACCTACACCTGAGGAAAAGTTCTTATTCTTTCCTTTTTCTCCTATATCGCACGCGATAAGTATACAACCCGATCCCGTACACATATCAAGAACATGCTCTTCTCCTTTAAGATGCTTAATGACCTCTTCCACAAGTATCTCGGTGTCCTGCCTGGGGATCAGCACATTGCCGTTTACCTTGAATTCACGTCCGTAAAAGTACGCTTTCCCTGTGATGTGCTGAAGGGGGATGCGCCTCAACCTGTCTTGGAGCAAGGCAAAGAGCTTCACCCTTTCTTCTTCAGTAAGCATCTCATCACCTTTAAGTATCAGATCACTCTTCGAAAAATTCCGCACAAGACACAGAAGCTGATATGCATCCTCGCCGCTATCTTCAACTCCGGCTCTCTCCAGCTTCTCTTTCATGTATATGAGTACTTCTCGTACGCTTAAATCGTCTTTACTTTCCATATAACAAAAAAACCGGGGAACTTCCCCGGCAAACAATTACTTGCTCTCAACTCCGTATTTCTTGTTGAACTTATCAATACGTCCGCGTGCCGCAGAAGCTTTCTGTGTTCCCGTGTAGAAGGGATGGCACTTTGAGCAAATCTCCACATGAATCTCAGGTTTTGTAGAACCGGTTACGAACTCATTTCCGCAGTTGCATACAACCTTTGCCTGATGGTACTCAGGATGGATACTTTCTCTCATTTATTTCACCTCTTTCGCCCAGATTAATCAATCTTTTGTATACTAACACAGCACATTATTTATTGCAAGGACTTTTTTACTTTAACCGGCATGTCAGTGTTATTCCCACCGTTATGAATACATGCTACACAAAAAACAACTTTCGTCACTTATATGCTTGAAATGAATTATCAGGGTCATTATAATGTAAACTTATACAAAAATTGATGAATGAAGGGGTAAATCCGGTAATTATATGAATACATATTCAGTAGGTATCGACATCGGTTCAACTACGGTTAAGATAGCCGTGTTAGATGAAAATAAAGAGTGCATATTCTCCGAATACGAGAGACATTTTGCAAATATACAGGAGACTCTCGCAGACCTTATCAAAAAATCCGTGAATGAACTGGGAGAATATGAGGCCTGTCTTTTTATGACGGGCTCAGGAGGACTTGCTCTCTCCAAAAGCATGAATATCCCTTTTGTTCAGGAGGTTGTGGCTGTCGCCACATCTCTCAAGCACTTTGCGCCTGATTGTGATGTGGCCATAGAGCTTGGCGGTGAGGATGCAAAGATAATCTACTTTGCAGGCGGTGCTGACCAGAGAATGAACGGTATATGTGCCGGCGGTACCGGTTCTTTTATTGACCAGATGGCATCTCTCTTGCAGACTGACGCCGCAGGTCTTAATGAATATGCAAAGGATTACAAATCTATTTACCCAATTGCCGCAAGATGCGGAGTTTTTGCAAAAACTGATATCCAGCCCCTTATCAATGAAGGCGCTACTAAGCCCGACCTGGCAGCCTCCATTTTCCAGGCTGTAGTTAACCAGACAATATCCGGCCTTGCCTGCGGAAAGCCCATACGGGGACATGTTGCTTTTCTGGGCGGCCCCCTTCATTTCCTTCCGGAATTAAAAAACGCATTTATAAGAACCCTGGATCTTTCCGATGAAGAGGTGATAGCTCCCGACAATTCCCATCTTTTTGCAGCCATAGGTGCCGCTTTAAATGATGATGAGAAAAAGGGCCCGGTAAAAATAAATGACATCCTCACGCTCCTTCACGAAAAGATCGCTCTGGATTTTGAGATCGAGCGTCTTGAGCCTTTGTTTGCCTCACAGGAAGACTATGACGAGTTCAGTAAACGGCACGCAAAAGCCACTGTGGCAAAGGGCGAACTTTCCTCTTATTCAGGAAATTGTTTTTTAGGTGTTGATGCCGGCTCCACCACCACAAAGGTTGCTCTGGTAGGTGAAGACGGCAGACTCCTTTATTCATTTTATGATAACAATAACGGCTCACCCCTTGATACGACCATAAGAGCCATAAAGGAGCTATACTCTCTCCTTCCTGAAAGCGCAAAGATCGTTTACGGATGTTCCACGGGTTACGGAGAAGCCCTCATCAAGGCTGCCCTTTGTCTTGATGAAGGCGAGGTTGAGACGGTTGCCCATTACCATGCAGCAGCCTTCTTTGACCCTGCGGTAGACTGCATCATAGACATCGGCGGTCAGGACATGAAATGTATCCGCATCAAAGAAAACACCGTTGACTCTGTTATGCTGAATGAAGCATGTTCATCAGGCTGCGGTTCATTTATCGAGACCTTTGCCAAGTCCCTGAACTACTCCGTGCAGGATTTTGCAAAGGAAGCTCTGTTTGCAAAGCACCCGGTTGATCTTGGAACAAGATGCACGGTATTTATGAACTCAAATGTTAAGCAGGCACAAAAAGAAGGCGCGTCTGTTGCTGACATCTCTTCCGGACTTGCATATTCGGTCATAAAAAATGCCATTTACAAGGTCATCAAGATAACAGACCCCAAGAAGCTGGGATCCCATATCGTCGTACAGGGCGGAACATTTTACAATGATGCCGTACTCAGGAGCTTTGAGAACATCATCGGCGAAAATGTTGTGCGTCCCGACATCGCAGGTATCATGGGAGCATTCGGCGCTGCTCTTATCGCAAAGGAACGTTACTCTCCGGACAAGAAGACCTCCATGCTTTCCATAAATGAGATCAACCACTTTACTTATGATACGGCCCAGGCACGCTGCGGACTCTGCCTGAATAATTGTCATCTCACAATAAACAAATTCTACGACGGCAGACGCTTTATTTCGGGAAACAGATGCGAACGCGGTCTCGGTCATGAAGCGGTAAAGGATAAGCTGCCCAACATTTTTGAATACAAGCTTAAAAGGATTTTTGATTATGAACCCTTAAGCGAAGAGGAAGCGGAACGTGGAACCATAGGTATCCCCCGCGTTCTTAACATGTATGAAAATTTCCCATTCTGGGCAGTGTTCTTTAAGAAATTAAAATACAGGGTGGTACTTTCCCCTCCTTCGTCAAGAAAGATATATGAGCTGGGGATCGAGTCTATCCCGTCCGAATCAGAATGCTATCCGGCAAAGCTGGTTCACGGGCATATTGAATGGCTTATAGATCAGGGGATAAAGGACATATTCTACCCCTGTGTACCTTACGAGCACAAAGAGCAGGAAAACTCCAACAACCACTTTAACTGCCCCATAGTTACATCATATGCGGAAAACATTAAAAATAACCTTGAAAACTTAAAGTTGCATGATATCAATCTCATCGCTCCGTATCTGTCTTTTGAGAAGTCTGAGATACTTGAAAAAAGACTGGAAGACGTATTCTCTGACATTCCGAAATCAGAGGTTATCGAAGCCGTTGAGTTTGCCTGGAAAGAGATGCTTCAGGTACGGGAAGACATACAAAAGAAAGGTGAAGAGGTTGTAAAATATCTCGACGAGACCGGTCAGCACGGTATAGTTCTTGCCGGACGACCTTATCACGATGATCCGGAGATAAACCACGGCATCCCCGAACTTATAAACTCTTTCGGTGTGGCCGTTCTTACCGAGGATTCCGTGGCGCATCTGGGAACCGTGGAGAGGCCGCTTATCGTACTTGACCAGTGGATGTATCATTCAAGACTTTATGCTGCCGCAAGTTTTGTAAAGACCAAAAACAATCTTGACCTTATACAGCTTAATTCCTTCGGATGCGGACTTGATGCCGTAACCAGTGACGGAGTGAACGATATCCTCTCAAATGCAGGAAAGATATATACCCTTTTAAAGATCGACGAAGTAAACAACCTTGGTGCAGCAAGGATCAGAATACGTTCTCTTCTTGCCGCCATAAGGGAGAGAAAAGAAGCCGGCTTTATCAGTCATGATAAAGGTATAAAAAACAGACGTATGGAATTCATCTCCGAAATGAGGAAGAACTACACCGTACTCTGCCCCCAGATGTCTCCCATGCACTTCAACATGATAGAGCCCGCCATGCGCTCCTGCGGATATGATTTTGTAGTACTTGATAACGACAATAAGACTGCCGTTAATACAGGACTCAAATACGTAAACAACGATGCCTGCTACCCTTCCATGATGGTTGTTGGCCAGATCATGTCCGCTTTGGAATCAGGTAAATATGACCTGCACAAAACTGCCGTAATGATCACCCAGACCGGCGGCGGGTGCCGTGCTTCCAACTATATAGGATTTATAAGACGCGCCCTTGCAAATGCAGGATACGGTTATATACCGGTCATCTCCATCAGCGCACAGCTTTTTGAGCGCAATTCGGGAATGAAGTATTCCTGGCAGATGGGATTTAAGGTTTTGTACGCTATCTGCTACGGAGATCTGTTCATGAACATGGTCTATCGCATGAGACCTTACGAGAAAGTCCCCGGTTCCGTCAATGCCATGCACAAGAAGTGGGAAGATATCTGCATAAAGCAGCTTACACAAAAGAAAGTTCACCTGAAGGATTTCAAGAGAAACATCCGTCAGATGGTTAAGGAATTTGATGCGATACCAATAACTGATGAAGTAAAACCAAGAGTCGGTGTTGTGGGCGAGATCCTGGTTAAATACCTGCCTTCCGCAAACCTTGAGATAGTAGATCTCCTTGAGCGCGAAGGTGCCGAAGCCGTTGTACCGGGGCTTTTGGGATTCCTGTATTACATAACCGAAAACGCCATATTTAAACGGGATAATTTAGGGGCTTCAAAAGTCTTTGCTTTCTTTAACGTGATCGCCAAGAAGATAGTGGATTTCTTTAACAAGACTGCAGTTAAGGCTCTTGAAGAGAGCAAACACTTTGAGCCACCCGTACCTATCGAAAAGATAGCCGAGTATGCCGCACCTTTCGTTTCACAGGGTAACCAGACCGGTGAGGGCTGGCTCCTTACAGGCGAGATGGTGGAGCTTATAAAAAACGGCGCAGAAAACATCGTGTGCTGCCAGCCCTTCGGATGTCTGCCGAACCATATCGTGGGTAAGGGTGTTATAAAAGAGCTTAAAAACCAGTATCCCGATTCGAATATAGTGGCCATCGATTTCGATCCCGGAGCATCCGAGGTCAATCAGGTGAACAGGATAAAGCTGATGCTGACTACGGCAAAGAATAAGATTAAAGAGAGGCAACAGGTTACGAAATAAGTTTTTTATAAAAAGCCCGTCGTGATATGCTTTTGCAGTCTGTACGTTTGCTAAATTGTAATCATCTTTACATGATCATTAGTTACGCAAACGTAAGGCCTGCAAAAAACATACCCGACGGGTGTTTTTAATTATCGTATATCTTTTTTTCCAGTTCTACCACACTGTTAACAAAGACTATCCCGCTTCTCTCCTCCGGCGTGATGAACCTCTCATCCAGCATCTTATCAAACTGCTTTATCAGTTCTCCGTAATAACCGTCAATGTTCAATCCCACAAACTTTCCGTCTAACTGGTCTATCCTTACAAGTGATATGATCTCAGACATCTCCTCAAAGGTTCCGGGACCTCCGGGAAGCGCCACGAACACATCTCCCAACTCTATCATCTTAGATCTTCTTTCCGGGATATTCTCCGTCATATAAAATTCGGTAAGCCCCGGATGTTTCCCCTCTATTCCTTCAAGATTCTTCGGATAAACACCTATTACTCTCCCTCCGTTCTCTAAAACCGTATCTGCCATAATGCCCATAAGCCCAGTGTCTGCACCGCCGTAAACGAGTGTATGACCGTTTTCACCGATAAAAGCACCAAGCTCCTTTGCCGCCTGTACAAAAAGATCATTCTCAGGTATTTTTGATCCGCAATAAACCGTTATATTCATTTCCACCTCAAAATTTATATATTTTCTATCTGCCAGTCAACAGGCTCTACACCGTTTTTTTGTAAAAAATCATTTGCCTTTGAAAAATGTCTGCATCCGAAAAAACCCCTGTAGGCAGAAAGGGGACTGGGGTGCGGAGCTTTTAAGATCAAATGCTTAGGATTGTTCAAAAGGGCTGCCTTTCTTCCCGCAGGTGCTCCCCATAGCATAAAGACTATTGGTCTGTCCTGTGTGTTCACGGCTCTTATAGCCGCATCGGTAAATTCTTCCCAGCCTATATCTTTATGAGAATTGGCCTGGTGTGCCCTGACTGTAAGTACGGCATTCAAAAGCAGCACACCTTCATCCGCCCATTTTTTCAGATATCCGTTATTTGGTATAAAACACCCCAGATCATCATGTAATTCCTTGTATATGTTAACAAGTGACGGCGGGATATCCGTTCCCGGCTGAACCGAAAAAGACAGGCCGTGTGCCTGCCCTGCGTTATGATACGGATCCTGCCCCAGTATGACTGCTTTCACCCGGCTTAAGGGGGTCAGATGAAAAGCGTTAAAAATACAGTCCTGAGGCGGAAATATTGTCTGCGTCCTGTATTCGTCGGATACCTTTTTATACAGACTGCCGTAATAAGGCTTCGAAAACTCCGGACGCATAACCTCAAGCCAGTCGTTACTTATACCCGGCATTTTTACTCATCCTTCAGATCAACGGAAATACCGTTTTCTTTAAGGTATTCCTTCAGTTCTCTGATACCAAGTTCCTTGAAGTGGAACAGGGATGCAGCAAGAGCCGCCTCGGCATGTCCCTCTGTAAAAGCCTCAAGAATATCTTCTTTGCTTCCTGCTCCGCCTGATGCGACTACAGGTATGGAAACTGCATCCGCCACGGCTCTGGTAAGAGGTATATCATAACCCTCTTTTCTGCCATCCTCATCCATGCTGGTAAGTAGAATGCAGCCTGCACCAAGCTCTTCTACCTTCTTAGCCCAGTCGATAACATCCATACCTGTGTCTATGGTTCCGCTGTCCCTGACAACATTCCAGCCACCGTCTTCTCTCTTCACCACATCAATGGCCGATATCACAGACTCTGCACCGAACTTTTCGGAAGCCTCTGTTATTATTTCCGGATTTAAAATTGCTGCAGAGTTAATGGATATCTTATCAGCTCCGGCATCCATAATGGCTTCGATGTCCTCAATGGTCTTTATACCGCCGCCGACCGTAAAAGGAATGCTGACCTTATCAGCCACTTTCCTTACCATATCAAGCGTTGTCTTTCTTTTGTCCGTAGTTGCCGTAATATCCAAAAGTACAAGTTCATCCGCACCTTCCGCAACATATGCCGCAGCCGTCTCTGCCGGGTCACCTGCATCTCTCAGATCAACAAATGAAATACCCTTTACTACACGTCCGTCTTTGCAGTCCAGACATGGTATGATTTTTTTAACGCTCATTCTTTTTTCCTCCTCGCAATCCTAAAGTCAGTTTAAATTATAACACAGGTTTACCCAAAATCAACAAATAATACCTTTCATTGCTTTTTCTTTTTCCATAATTTCCGTCATTCTGACACTTAGTATCTCTCCCTGTAAATATTTATCAGTATCATCTGTTTCAACAAACACTTTTACATAATAGGGAGTATGCCCCGTCAGATAGTATTTACCGTCTTTTGACACATACTCTTCCGCCAGGATACTGACTGTTTTCCCTGTCACGGCTTCAAGAGCCTTCACCGTAAGTTCTTCCCCCTTGGATATAAGAAGCGCACTCCGCAGTTTTGCAGTTCTGGCGTCCACCTGATCCTTCATTGAAGCTGCCGGTGTACCTTTCCTCGGAGAAAACTGAAAAACGTGAATATCAAAAAAACCTGCTTTTTCAAGAATATCATATGTTTCCCTGAATTCCTCCTCCGTCTCTCCCGGAAAAGCCGTGATGATATCAGTGGTTATAGAGGGATCATCAAAGAACTCACGGATCAGTCTGCACTTTTCCAGATATTCTCCTGAGGTATATCCTCTCCTCATACGCTCAAGAACCGTGTCGCTCCCGCTTTGCATGGACAGATGGAAATGAGGACAAAGCTTTTTAATATTGCTTATCTTTTCCAGAAACTCCCGGGTGATAAGTTGTGGTTCAAAGGAGCTGATACGTATCCTTTCTATCCCGTCTGTCCGGTCAAGAGCAGTGACCACGTCTGAAAGATCCGTCTCTTCACCAAGATCATCACCGTAAGATGAAAGATTTATACCGGTCAGGACTATCTCTTTGATCCCTTCTTTTGAAAGTTCCGTGACTTCTTTTACAATATCGTTAATGTTCCTGCTCCGTATCCTTCCCCTCACATAAGGGATGATGCAGTAACTGCAGAACCTGTTGCATCCGTCCTGTATCTTTATAAAAGCACGGGTGTGCCGGGGTTTGTGCCCAAGCTCCAGTTGTTCGTAATCAGCGTTCCTGCTGATATCAGAAACTATACATTTCTTCTCTCCGGTCGCAAGAAAATCGGATATGCTGTCTGTAATTAAATGCTTGTCATTCGAACCAAGGCATATATCCACGGGCTCGTTCTTTATGATCTCTTCATGCTCGGACTGGACAAAGCATCCCACCGCAACAATAACTGCATCAGGATTTTTAGCCTTTGCCTTGTGTATCATCTGCCTGGACTTTCTGTCAGCAATATTGGTAACAGAGCAGGTATTTATCACATAAACATCTGCCGGTACGTCTGAGTTGAACCCGACTATATCATAGCCCGCCTGCTTCAGTGCCTGCTCCATGGCCTCCGCTTCATATGCATTTGTCTTACATCCCAGGTTGTGTATGGCTGCTTTCATATTTTTCCTCTGCAAATAATCATAAAGTAAGACGGAGAACCATCCCCGTCTTGCATGTTGATCATAAATTTACCTCGGGAATTCCTGAGAGACCTTTCTCCAATTCCTCATCGGTAGGTATATGGTCGCTCATCTTTCCGTCATTAAACTGCTCGTAAGCTTTCATGTCAAAATAGCCCGTTCCCGTCAGACCAAATACAATCGTCTTTTCTTCACCGCTCTCTTTACACTTCAGCGCTTCATCAATGGCCGTACGGATAGCATGACCCGATTCCGGTGCAGGCAAAATGCCTTCAGTACGTGCAAAAAGTGTAGCCGCTTCAAAAACGCTTGTCTGCTCTACTGCTACCGCCTCCATAAGTCCGTCATGATAAAGCTGTGAGAGTACTGGGCTCATACCGTGGTATCTCAGACCGCCTGCATGGTTGGCTGAGGGAATGAATCCGTGACCCAGGGTGTACATCTTAGCCATGGGACAAACCATTCCCAGATCAGCAAAGTCATATGCAAATTTTCCTCTTGTAAATGAAGGACAAGAAGCAGGCTCTACTGCGATGATACGGTAATCCGCCTCACCTCTGAGTTTTTCTCCCATAAACGGTGAAATGAGCCCGCCGAGGTTTGAACCGCCGCCGGCACATCCTATAACGATATCCGGTTTGATATCGTACTTTTTACAGGCAGTAATGGTCTCAAGTCCGATAACAGACTGGTGTAAAAGAACCTGATTAAGAACACTTCCGAGAACATATCTGTATCCTTCGGTCTTAGTGGCAACTTCTACCGCCTCTGATATGGCACACCCTAAAGACCCGCTTGTTCCGGGGTTCTCGGCATTTATCTTCTTTCCTATCTCCGTATCCATGGAAGGAGAAGGTGTAACTGACGCACCGTAAGTTCGCATAACCTCACGTCTGAAAGGCTTTTGCTCGTAAGACACTTTAACCATAAACACCTTACAGTCTATACCGAAAAATGCACTTGCCATGGAAAGGGCCGTTCCCCACTGTCCTGCTCCCGTCTCAGTAGTCACACCTTTAAGCCCCTGTTCCTTTGCATAGTAGGCCTGAGCTATAGCGGAATTCAGCTTGTGGCTTCCGGAGGTATTGCTTCCCTCGAATTTGTAGAAGATCTTTGCAGGAGTATCAAGTGCTTTTTCAAGAAATTCCGCATGGATAAGGGGTGAGGGACGGTACATACGGTAAAAATCCTGAATAGCATCGGGAATATCAATGTAGGCCGTATCGTCGTCCAGTTCCTGCTTTATAAGTTCATCACAAAAGATCGGCTGCATCTCCTCAAAAGAAAGAGGCTGCTTTGTTCCCGGATGTATAAGGGGTGCCGGCTTGTTTTTCATATCTGCACGCACGTTGTACCATGCGGACGGGATCTCACTCTCCTCAAGGTATATTTTGTAAGGTATCTCTGATCTGCTCATATATGCATATCTCCTTTCAGCTTCTGAATATTTTTATATAATATCGCAATACGGCATAAATATAAATAGTTTTTCTTGACTTTTTTCCTTAAACTGATAAGGTTTTCATATCAAGAGAAAAATAAAAGGAGTTCATAAGAGTTATGACAAAATTAGTTCTTATCAGACACGGACAAAGTGAATGGAATAAATTAAACCTTTTTACCGGCTGGGCCGATCCCGACTTAAGTAAGCAGGGACATGAAGAGGCAGCTGAAGCCGGCCGTATCCTTAAGGCTGAAGGCTATGATTTTGATAAATGTTATACATCATATCTTAAGCGTGCCATCCATACTTTGAATCATGTACTTGATGAAATGGACAGAAACTGGCTTCCCGTTGTGAAGGCATGGCAGCTCAACGAGCGCCATTACGGTGCCCTTCAGGGTCTGAACAAATCCGAGACCGCTGAAAAATACGGTGAAGACCAGGTAAAGATCTGGAGACGTTCTTTTTCAACATGTCCACCCGCTCTTGAGCCGGATGATGAAAGAAATGCTGCAAAACAGCCTATGTTCAGGGATGTTGATCCGAAGGATGTTCCTCTTACGGAAAGTCTCGAGATAACAATACAGCGTGCGGTACCTTATTTTGAAAATGTTATCAAGCCTGACATGCAGGCAGGCAAGCGCATTCTTATAGCTGCCCACGGCAATTCTCTCAGAGCTCTCGTTAAATATTTTGACGGTTTAAGCGATGAGGAGATCGTAGGTCTTAATATCCCCACCGGTATTCCTTTTGTGTATGAATTTGATGACGATTTCAAGCCGATACGACATTTCTATCTGGGTGATGAGGAAAAGATCAAAGAACTTGAAAAAGCCGTTGCAAATCAGGGAAAAAGCAACTAAAAATTGTTGTTTTTTCCTGCCCTCCCTATTATAATGTTCTATGTAGTTATTAAACTTCAATATATTATAAGGAGGGCTTTCCTATGGCCGACAATGCAGTACTCGCAAGAAATGTAGATGGCGCGCCTGTATGCGATATATGCTCACAGACAGTAGCTTTCTCACACTACAATCATTTTTCCGCTCAGCTTCCTGTTGATGCATCAGGTCAGCTTGTAGCCGGCGGTATCAAAGAGCAGGCACAGCAGTGCTTCACAAACTTAAAGACAATAATTGAAGGCATCGATCGTAAACTCGAGGATACTGTAAGAGTTTCCATCTTCTTAAAAGATATTAACGACCTTGATGCAGTTAATGAAGTTTATAAAACATTTTACAAAGATTATCTTCCTACAAGGACAGTGGTAGCCGTTGACGCTCTTCCGCTTGACGGAGCTTTACTTCAGGTTGACGCAGTCCTTTCACACGGTCTCGGAACTATTCCGGATGCACCGCAGGCAGATGATCTTATTATTTTGGCCAGAAATACAGACAAGGCACCTAAGTGCGAGAACGCTACACAGACATGTGCATTCTCACACTACAACAACATTACCACACAGCTTCCTGTAGATCCTGCAACAGGAAACATTGTATCAGGCGGTGTTAAGGAGCAGCTTAACCAGTGCCTCCGCAACGTAAAGAATATCGTTGAGAGCATTGACGTTCCTATCGATGATCTTGTAAAGGTAACAATCTTTACAAAAGATGTTTCCAAGCTCGACGAGATTAACGAGATCTACAAGACATATTTCCCTGATTCAGCTATCGCAAGAACAGTTGCTTACTATCCTGCACGTTCAGTTGTAGAAGTAAAAGATCTTCCCAAGGGTGCGGATGTGGCAGTTGAGTGTGTATGCTCTCACGGAGACGGAACACCTCCACAGGCTGTTGAAGACAGACACGGACTTATCGTTGAACCTAACAATACTGACAAGGTTCACAGATGCCCGATGACAACACAGACTGTTGCATTCTCACACTACAACAACATCTCCGGTCAGCTTCCTGTTGACGCTTCAGGCAACATGGTATCAGGCGGAGCTGGTGAGCAGACTGAGCAGTGTCTTGCTAACATCAAGGCTATCGTTGAAAGCGTTGACCACAAGATGGAAGATGTAGTTAAGGTTAACATCTATCTTGCAGATATGTCTGCCCTTGCAGAAGTTGATGCTGCATACAAGAAGTTCTTCCCTGACGGAACTCCTGCAAGACGTGTTGTAGGTGTTGCTAAGAATGTTAAAGATGCTACCGTTCTTATTGATGCAGTTGTATCTAATGCAGAGGGTACACCTCCGATCCTTTGATCTGATTCATTTTTCTATTAAAAAAGACCCGGAAGATATTCCTCTTCCCGGGTCTTTTTCGTTGACCTGTTTTATCTTTTCCTCATCCTTCGGGCAAATTCCTTTTTAGCATACAGGAGCCATTTATAGCCTGCATAGGATCTCAGATGCAGTCCTATCCTTTCCCTTCCCCGCACGGCACTTCCCTCATACCATGCGCTCTCTTTCACCTTTCCCTTGCCAAGTCCTGTCATCAGCCTTATCTTATTCCAGGGATGATTGGACGCCAGCTCATCCTGGGATAAAAGAGCCGCTGTCTCCTGCTCATTGATATCAAGAACGTCATCGGAAAAAGGCAGGCTCCCGTAGACATATGCCTCTCCGTATGTGGGCTTTCCCATGAAGATATCGAGAAGCTTTCCCACGATCCGTTTTTCTTTTTCAGTGTCGATCCTGAAAAGGCTGTCGGCATTGATCCCTTTTTGCACAAGATTATCTGCGAGACATGTTACATATCTTTTCAGAAAATTACCGGTCTTTAAGATAAATCTTTTATTCTCATCTCTTGTCTTTGCAAACACAGGTACAAACTCCCCGTTCTTTTCTTCATATCGGAGAGTCATGCCGTGAGGTGCGGAAAATATACTCTCAAAAAGACAGTTACTGAAATAGATCTTTCTTGTCACTCCGCTTTTCTCACTGAAATAATAACAATGATAAGCTTCCGGGTTGACATCAGCGGGAAGCTCATAAAGCCCCCAGTAATACCCTTCCGGTTCAAAACTTCTGCCGTCTCCGTTCTTATGATGGATATGGTTGACCAATTTGGCAATAACTTTTTGCATGGATCCGACCCATCCGCTGTCAACAAATGCAAACTTCACATCTTCAAGCAGACCTTCTTTTTTCACATATCCTTCAAGTGCCGGAAGAAGTTCCTCCGACCTTTTTTTAAGAAATGACATAAATCTTTCAGAGCTTTCCAGTTTCCTCTTTATACTGCCCAGCTCGCTGTAAGCAATGATCTCATCCGGATCACGGGAAAGTTCACTGCAGATGATCTCCTTTTGGCATTCATCCAGCCCTGCTCTGTTTAAGATCTTGTCCACAGTCACGTCTATACCGCCACGGCATATATAATCAAGAGCCTCTGTCATGTTCAGATGAAACATTGGCAGTCTCACGGAATATCTGGAGCAGCAAAGATATCTGCAGTCCACCGGAATACTTAACTTCCCGCATAGGATCTTTGCCGTTTCATACATGAAATAACCGTCCCTTGCAAGAAAATAAAGCCTCTTAATACCTTTTTTTACGGCATCACCCAAAACCCATAAAACGTAGGCGCTTACCGCCGGTCCCAGCACATAAGCGCAGGTTGTAAGGATCACGCTGCGCCTGTCCTCTCCGATCTTTTCCCAGCCAATGTTTTTTTCCAAAAGAACAGCCGGCGCATAAAGATGATCCGACTCTGACAATATCTTTTTATATCTCGAATGTCTTGAATCCGTGCTTTCTTTCCACATCTTATCTGTCCCTCAAAGCCTTTTTTAAAAACATCTGAATCCTCCCCGGTATTGCCGACACAACCACAGGCTTAATGACATAAGCGAAATTCTGCGGGGAGAGCATACCCAGCTTTTCAAAGCCTCTTTTTCTTACAACACATTCCTCAACCGCACAACTTAAAGTCCGTCTTTTGTAGTTATTCTCGTCTTCCCTGTATCCGTAAAGTTCTTTCGGAATATTATATCCTCTGTAGCCTTTTGAATACAAACGCATAAAAAGCTCATAATCTTCCGATCTGTTAAGGGCTTTATAACCATGATTTTTTGTGAGAACACCTCTTCTGAACATCACGGAGGAATGGATAAAAGGAGAAAACTTTAGAAAATCTTTTTTTTTCGGCACCCGGGGCATATGTCTGCTGCCCCATGTCCCGCCGTCGTTTATAAGGAAAGCGTCTGTTCCGCACCAGTCGGCATTTTTATGACTTTTCAAAAAATCAAGTTGTTCTTTCAGCCGTTCAGGACGGCAGATATCATCCGCATCCATCCTGGCGATATAATCCCCTGAGGATTCCCTGATACATCTGTTAAGAGAATAACCCAAGCCTTTGTTGGACCCGTTTCTTATCAGACGTATCCTGCTGTCTGTACCGGCAGTCTCTTCGATGAACGCTACTGATCTGTCCGAACCGTCGTCACATATGATCATCTCCCAATCCTGAAAAGACTGGTCTTTAACGGACTGCACGGCCTTTTCAAAATGTTCTTTGCGCTGCGGATTATATACACTCATTATCACACTGATCTCAGGTTTCATAAGCGCTCATCAATCTCCTTGTAAATCTTTTCCATAAGGGGCCTTACATTTTGAACATCAAATCTTTTTACAGAGTCCTTGCAAAAGCTTTCCGTTTTTTTTCTTTCTTCGTATTGCATATTCCGGACCTTTACAATGCTTTTTGCAAACATCGCCGGACTGTCCGCAGGACAAACATATCCGTTTTCTCCGTCACGCATATACTCCCTGGTACCCCTGTTATCAGAAGCTATAACAGGCAGCCCGCTTGCCAGGGCTTCTATGGCAGCCATGCCCAAGCCTTCCCTTACTGAAGGAAAAGCAAATGCATCTGCAGCACACAAAAACTCATCAACATTGCTGCGGTACCCGAAAAGCTTTACTCTTCCATTAAGACCTGACCGGCTGATCATTTCTCTCAATTCGTTCTTCAGCGGACCGGAACCGCATATACCGTACTTAACTCTTCTATCCTTTATCCGGGCGACAGCCTCAAGTACTGTTTTATGATTCTTGTTTGCACTAAGTTCTCCTACTGATAACAAAAAGAAGTCATCTTCTCCCAGATTTAATCTTTCACGCATTTTCTGTCTGACGGACGCCTTGTTTATATTACTGAAACGTGAAATATCCGTACCCTCTCCGGGGATCATGTACACTTTTCCGCCCGGTCTTAATCTGTAACTTTGTGCTCTTTTAAGATCTTCGCTGTTGATAGTGATAATGGTATCACTGTATCCCGCAAGTCGCCTCTCAACTATGTCAAATATCTTATAATGTGCGGGAGCACCCTCATAATAATGAAAACCGTGAGTCGTGTATATGACTTTTACTCCCATATCCCTGCAGGCATTCCCCGCCAGTCTTCCAAGCATCCCGCCAACCGGAGTGTGACAATGTATAAGATCGATCCCAAGACTTCTGATCAGGCCGACCAGTTCGTTTTTTGCTTTAAGATTTCTGCTGATATCTTTCGGAGACTTGGAAATATCCACATGGTGAAAGATCACTCCGGAGTTTTTTTTGACAGTTTCATCTGTCTTATAAACCCGGGTGTTTCCGTTTGCGGCATAGTGAACCTCATATCCCATGTCCTGTAGTATCCTCACGTTGGACATTTCAAAATGATATAAAAATCCGCTTACTGTTGTGATAAAAAGTACTTTTTTCATAACGAACAAATTATATCATAACAGCATGATAAAAACGAGCAGATCATCCATCTGCCCGTTTTACGTATCCTTATTTTTTTTCGGAATGGCTGTGGTACGGCCTTTTTCAACACCCTCCGTACTGTCTTCTTTAAAGAAAATGGTCTTTACCGTACTGAATACGATCTTGGCATCCTCTGCCAGATGCGGTCTTGAAATATACATAAGATCAAGCAAAAGCTTATCTTTAGGGGTCGTATTATATTTACCGTGCACCTGGGCGTATCCGGTAAGACCCGCCCTCACCTGGAGTCTCAGATCAAAATCAGGCAGCTCCTTCTTATACTCTTCCGCAAGTTCAGGTCTTTCAGGGCGCGGACCAACAAAGGACATCTCACCTTTTAAAATATTAATCAGCTGGGGAAGCTCGTCAAATCTTGTCTTTCTTAAAAACTTACCGCACTTGGTGACCCTTTTGTCCTCATTACCTTCAGACAGTCTTGCCACTCCGTCATCTTCTGCTCCCATGACCATACTTCTGAACTTGATGATCTGAAAATGCCTTCCGTTTTTTGTAAGCCTGGTCTGTCTGTAAAAAACATCCCCTTTATCACACGCCTTTATCATAATTGCGATAAAAAGCATAAGAGGCGAGGCAACAATGAGGCCGACAGCAGAAAAAATAATATCAAGCAACCGTTTAAAGAACAGATACTCCGGTGCGGGATTATACCTGTCCACTTTTAAAAGAGGCAGGTTATAGAGATTCACCTTCTGGGCGCCACTCATTAACAGATCCCCCGTAAACGGTATAACGTACGCCACTTTATTGTTTTCCAAACAATATTTTAATATGTCATCTCTTTGTTCACTCTGAATACCTTTAAGAAAAACAACGTCGTACTCCATAAGTTTATTAAGATCATCGCTGATGTTGCCTACTGTAACGATATCCTTGACATCAAATCTGACAGCCATATCTTCCGTCTTAAAACGCTTATCTATTTCTCTTGTAGTGGGACCATGAATGATCAAAGTTTTTAAAGGCTTGTATTTACTGAAATACCATCTGTGTGAAAAATAAGCCCAGCCAACAGCCAGACCTCCCTGGGCGGCAAGCATGATAAGAATGGGAACAAAGTTCAAAAAACCTCTTCCCAGAATACATATGATCAGATAACCGATAAGATCTGTAATGATACATGCGACCATCTGGGAATAAACCAGCTCCTGGATACGCAGATTGTAGATCTGAAAAACATCATATGCCCGGGCGCACAACCAGTAGACAATGAAAAACACAACAATAACGGCCCAGTTACCCCAGAAATAGAAAGGGATATAGTTCCTTGGACCATAATATACCAGCCATGTTATAAAAAACGGTAGAGTCATTAAAACAATGTTGAGTATTTCAACGGCTCTCATTATTATATTATTTCTGAATCCTTCCCGGTCAAAAAGAAAGTGACTGTCCCTGTTCTTAAAATCGTCCCGCATCTTTTTCTCACAACATAATTAAAGTTGTGTTTATTTTATCGTATATATGGTTTTTACACAATATTATCACTCCACACTTTTCAGGCTTTCTATCATATTTATCCGTTTCAAAACAAAATGTGTAATAAAAGTGACAATAAATGCAAAACCTCCGCTGACAAGTATGGCGTATAAAAAGCTTTGTGGTTTTACCGTATACATAAACCTGGCTTTATCTATCTCTATTGTTCCCACCACCACATCTACAAGAAAATATCCCATGACAAGTCCCCCTGCAATTCCTGCAGCCGTAAGTATGGTGGTCTCCCACATTATGTATGCATCCACTTCAATATCATAAAAACCTAAAACTTTCAGGGTCGCCAGTTCTCTTTTTCGCTCATTGATATTAATATTTGACAGATTATAAAGCACCACAAAGGACAGCATGGCAGCAAGCACTATCAGTATCACAACCACTCCGTCAAGAGATTTAAGCATATGATCCGCATTTTCAGTCAGGGTGTCCTTATACAACACATTAAGAACATCTTCACTTTTCAGCAATTCTGAGGATAATTTTTCCCTGTCCTCGTCATTTTCCAGATCTGTCGAAAAATAGATCAGGTTCGGCTCAAACTCCGAAAACTTCCCGAAAGTATCTGCATCCAAAAATATGATATGATCAAAATGATTCCTCACAACTTCTGAAATCTGATAGGAATATTGTTTGTTATTAATATCCGTGATCTCTATGGTATCACCTTCATGAAGATCCTTTATTATGGACAACTTCTCGGTTATCACAACTTTTCCGGGTTCAAGACTTACCTCTTCCCCCGTTGAACTGTCCATCAGATTAACAATTTTCCCGAGCTCGTTCTGATCCTCAGTCACCATAAACAGTACATCTGTATCAGAAACTTCGGCATTGAGTCTCTGAGTGGAAACACTTTTTGTCACGTCAGACTTTGAGTCAATAAATTCCCGGGCTTTATCAGGATCCCCCTCGGTGTTTACATAGGCCATTCCGTCAACTTCAAATATCTCGCCAAACTGAACGTTGGGGATATCAACTATGGAATCCTTCATACCAAACCCTATCAGGATAAGAGCGGTACAGCCTGCAATCCCTCCGATAGTAACCAGTCCTCTTTTCTTGTATCTGAAAAGATTTCTCATGGTTATCTTTGTTGAAAAATTCATTTTTTCCCACAAAGGTCCTATACGCTCTAACAGTATCCTTTTGCCGCTTCTGGGCGGTTTCGGACGCATAAGGCTTGCCGGTCTTTCCCTGAGTACCATGACGGCGGTAAGGATACTTGTCCCTGCAACACAAAAAATAGTGATCCCTATACCCAAAAGAGTGGTGCCCCATCTGGGAGAAAGGACAAAGTCAGGCACATTAAAAAGGATCTTGTATATCCCGAAGATCAGATTCGGCATTACGATAAGCCCTGCAACCGCACCTCCAACGGCACCTATAATCGTCGCAGCAAGAGCGAACATGACATATTTGGTGATGATCTTCCCGCTTGAAAAGCCCAGCGACTTCAGTGTTCCGATCTCAGTCCTGTCATCCTCCACCATCCTGTTCATTGATATAAGACTGATAAGTATGGCAACAAGGAAAAAAATGAAAGGAAAGACCCTGGAAAGATTTCCTATGCTGACTACATCATCCATATATTCATCATATGTGGGATAGTCCGTCCTGTCACTTATAAACCATGTAGGCTCATCTATCTCTTTTTTAATGTCATCCTTTACAGCCTGCTTCTGTGTATCGGACATATAATCTGTTCCCGGAATCTTGGCAAACTCAGCCTCGACCAACCCGTCGAACCGCTCCTTTTCCCGCTCTTCTTTTATGGATTCCAGTTCATCAGTCAGTGAATTGATCTTTGTTTCATACTCACCTGATCCTGTCTCAAGATCTTTTGCCCCCTTGGCAGTAATATAAACAACAGAAAATACATCCCTGTCAAAGGCATCTTTTGTCATATAAGAAAAATATGTGATGGTCCCGGCTCCCACCCCGGTATTACCCCTTTTTTGCTCGATCTTCACATTATTGTAATGAAGAGGTGAAGACACGGTTCCGGTGATCACGGCCTCATCTGCGGTAAAACCATCGCCTCTGAACACTATCTTGTCACCAATTGAGAGATTTTCTTTGGTAAGAAGGCTTTCCTCTACAATGATCTCATTATTTTTTTCGGGCATGGAACCTTCAAGAAGCGTTATCTCATTAATATCCTCAGGTACCTGATGCACCGTTATCACATGCTCGTTCACCCCGGTAAGAGCTATCACATCTTCGGTATTTGAAGCCTCCGCTTTTTCAACCTGATCAAGCGCCTCAATGGCATCCACGTCTTCATCAGTCAGACCCATATCAGATATCACATACATATCATAGACGTTTCTTGAATCGAGATAATTATCCAGGGTCGTTATCATGTCGGGAGCCGCTGCATGAAGTCCCGCAAAAGTAAACACACCAAGAGCACTCATCACCAGCAGAGAGATAAATCTGGGAAATGATCTGAAAATATTGCGTATGCTGTTGGTAACTATCCTGTCTTTCAAATCCGGCTCCTTTGATCCCGCATACTTACCATTCGATATCGTCTATAGGTGTTGGATCGTCATTTATTTCCACACCTTCCACCATTCCGCTCTTGAATCGGATAACTTTGTCTGCCATTGGAGCTATCGCCGTATTATGGGTTATTATGATAACCGTCATCTTTTCTTTTCTGCAGGTATCCTCCAATAGCTTTAATATCTGTTTTCCGGTTTTGTAGTCCAATGCTCCGGTGGGTTCGTCACAAAGGAGCAGTTTTGGACTTTTAGCTATAGCTCTTGCTATGGATACTCTTTGCTGCTCTCCACCGGAAAGCTGGGCAGGAAAATTACCCATACGCTCTTCAAGGCCGACTTTCGCCATGATCTCTTTCGGATCAAGATGTTCTTTGCAAAGCTGCACTGCAAGTTCAACATTTTCCAGAGCCGTAAGATTCTGAACAAGATTATAAAACTGGAAAACGAATCCTATATCCTGCCTTCGGAACCTTATCAGTTCCTTGTTATGAAAAGCAGTAACTTCATGTCCGTCAACAAACACCTGACCGGATGTGGCCTTATCCATGCCTCCCATTATGTTCAGACATGTGGTCTTACCGGATCCTGACGGTCCAAGGATACATACCAGCTCCCCTTTTTCCACTTCAAAGGAAACGTCTTTTAAGGCATCTATCTCGATCTCGCCCATTTTATAAATCTTACAGATATCTTTGAACTCTATATATGCCATATCTTTTTACCAAACTCTGATCCTGTCATCGGCAGACGTATACATCCTGTCCCCTTCTGTCGCACCTGATGCTTCAAAGAAAGACTCAAACTGCTTCACGGTCTCGTTAACTTTCAAAAAAGCAAGAGGATCCGTATAATTCAAACCCGCGATCTCCATACTTTTTTCCGTCATAAGCATCCTGTTTGCCGATGCATATGCTTTAAAAAATTCTTTCTTATCAAAGTTTTCTTTTTCAGCTATATCTAAAACTGCCTGCATCCCCGCGATCTCTGCACATGCCCGGGAGGCAACCCTTTCCCCGTTATAAGCGGTGTCATTTTTAAAAGGCTTAAATCCCGAATACTGATCTGCCACTCTTTTTTTCACGGCTTCGTACGCAGACCGGTCCTCATCGCTCCACCAACCTGCACTTTTTCCCTTCTCATCATAAAGACAACCGACGTCATCTATAGCATGATCGATCTCGCAGGCTATAAGCATTCCGATACCGGCATACTTTTCTTCCTTTGACATATCCAACCGGTAATAATCGCTGTCAGTTATTCCGGCAAAAATATTCAGGCAGTTTTGTGTGGGCCAGTAGGTCACCGATGCCTGGGTCACATCCACATCCCAGAGATCCGGGTCCTTTTTCTCTCCCATTTTTTCCAGTTTCTTCTGCCAGTTATATTCATCTATATCAAGGGTTGCGTTGATGAGAGTTCCTCCCTCGTCTGCCGTCTTTACGGTAAGACCGGAATAGTCCTCCCATTTCTCGGGATAAACGGCATTTACCTGAAGTGCATCAAGCTTTTTAACAGCGGTCTGCTTTGCACCATCAGAAAGTACATCCCCGGCCCCTACCAGCTCTTTATAAGAATCAATGATTTTTTTACTTATAGAACTTATATCGGTCTTTATGTCTTTATCCGTGTATTTCTCACAATATGCTTTCCCCACAGGGTCCGTAAGTTTATTTTTCACAAAATTATCCGCATAGTTTTCCGTGGCTTCCCTGTCATCTTCCGATGCTACACCGTAGCTTTCGAGCACCTTCAAAAAGCTTTCTTTATCGGAAAGACCGGCAAACTTTTGTATTGTCGATACCGTAAGATAATCCCTGATCTGTGAGATATGCTCCTGTGTATAGTATTCATCAAGCTTTTTCAGCCAGTCCGGCTCCAGCAAAAAATTCCGTTTAGACCCGCCCAGTCCGTATGTGTTCATGATCTCCGACAATGGGAAATTCACAGTCTCATTTTTGATCTCTTCGACACTTCTTTTGTTTTTGATCGAGGTAACGTAATCATTTGAAGACTTAAACTCTCTTGTCTTCATAGACGAAGAAATGCTCTTTTCAAGGTCTGTACATCCTTCCATGATGCTTTTTGACTCATCTTCGGAATACCCCAGTCTTCCAAGCACATAAGAAACCCTTTTATTTAATCCGTCATATAACATATCACCGTATGATGTCCTTGACGAATATTCAGCCGCATCATTAAGACTGAGTTCTGTAGGTATTATGACGTAACTGTAATACTCAGGTTCATCATAATCATAATCGATATCAAAGCTTACAAGGTTCACTCCCGTCCTTTTCGCTTCACTTGATGAAAGATATTTATTCATATCTTCCATACTCTCGATCTCCCTTATCTTTTTTATATTTTCTTCTATAAATCTTACGCCTTCTTTATCCCTGCTGTCCCAATCGGTATAAAGACTGTACAAACCCTTAACCAACTCTCCGTCGTGACCTGACAGATTGTCGTCCTTTATGATATCGGACACTCTTGCAGAAGCCTTGTTTTCCGCATCAAAACAAGCCCCCTCCGATTCCTTTCCATCAGGCAGGGATGTATCTTTAAGATAGCTGTAGTTAACGCTTAAATACCAGTCGTTTTTTTCATCATGCTCCGTGTCTTCCTTTACCATTCCGTAAGTGACGGAATTGATCCACGGTTCACCGTAAACTGCAGTAACCTTTCCAGCCTCATCAGTCGATGATGCGGTAGTCGCCGACTCAACACCTCCGAACAAAGAACAACCCGTAAGTGTCACGGCTGTACCCGCAACAATAAGGGTCGAAATTATTCCGACCTTAATCCCTCTCATATATGCTCCTTTAAATAAAATCAATAAAGTTTCAATATCTCTTCATCAGCTTCTTTGTCGCCCAATGCGGCAGCCTTGCCGAACCATAACCTTGCCTCATCCTTATCACGAGGCACTATTTCACCTTGTGCATAAATAACACCAAGATTGTACATGGCGTCCGCACTGCCCATATTGGCACCTTTTTTCAGAAGTTCAATGGCCTTTGTGTAACTCTGCTTAACCCCGTTTCCATCCTCATACATGATGGCGAGATTGCAATATGCATCAACATCCCCAAACTCGATGGCTTTTTCATAATACTGCCTTGCAAAATGTGTATTGCTTATCACACCGAGACCTTCCTCATACATAGTCCCCAGATTACAGGCAGCATCCGGATTGTTCTTTGCTACAGCCTTTTCAAAAAGTTCTCTTGCCTTATCATAATCAGTCTTAACACCAAATCCTTCCATGTATGCAAGACCAAGGCTGTTCATGGCAGGCGCATAGCCTTTCTTTGCAGACTTTTTATACAGTTCAATGGCCTTGTCCATATCCTGCTCTTGTCCCAAACCTATGGCATAGGCTGACGCCGCACAGTAAACAGCTTCCGCTTTTCCGTATTTTTCAAGTTCTTTAAGTTTCTCTTTTACTAAATCAATATCACCTTCCTGATATGCGATCCTTATATCATCAGGTAAAAGCTCTAACATTTTCTCATTTATATCCTTCATATTGCACCTCCGTTTCTCTTTTCAAACCTCTAATACATTATACCAAAAAATACGGCAGTGGGCGCAAAAAAAAAATTATTGAAAAAAAGGCTTTTTTGCTTTATTATTTACTAATGACCTGACAAGGACAAATATTGTATTTAACAGCATTGGGGACCTGATGGACGAAAACAAAAAGACTGACGATATAAAAGACACGGTGGATCGTTACGAGAAATATGACAATTCACCTAAAAAAATGAAAAAGAAGGTTAAAAAAGAGATATTCAGCTACCTTCGGATAATAATCATAGCCGTCGGAGCCGCCGTGGTACTTGTTACATGTATAATAATAAATGCCAAAGTTCCCAGCGGTTCCATGAAGGATACTATCAACGAAGGAGACAGGCTTATAGGCCTTAGGGTTGCATATCTTTTTTCATCTCCCAAAAGAGGTGATGTGGTCATATTCAAATACCCGGACGATGAATCCAAAAAATTCGTAAAAAGGGTGATCGGCCTTCCCGGTGAAACAGTTTCATTTACCGATGGTGATGTGTATGTTAACGGCGAGAAGATAGACGAGCCTTATTTAAAAGAACAACATGTGACTGTATCTCCAAACGCCACATCTTACACTGTTCCTGAGGATTGTTATTTTATGCTTGGAGATAACAGGGAAAACTCTAAGGACTCCAGATATTGGGCCGAGCCTTATGTTCAAAAGAAAAAGATACTTGCAAAGGTATTGTTCAGATACTTTAACGGAGAAACGGGAAGCATAGGTTTTTCCGGCGTCAAATAACAAAAGACACTGTAGTCGATCAACAACTACAGTGTCTTTTTTGCTTTATTTGTTTTATTTGTTCAGATTTTTTTCTTTCATTTCCACAAAACTGATGATCAGGTCAATCGCACCATCTATACCAACTGCATCGCTGTCTAAGCAAAGCTGGTAGCTCTTGGCCAGCCCCCACTTTTTGTCGGAGTAATAGTCATAATAGCTTGCTCTTTTCTTATCTGTTTTATTGATAAGAGCCTCTGCCTTTTTCTCGTCTATGTTGCATCGCTCCATGATCCTTTTTATTCTGCTCTCCATGGGAGATGAGATAAATACACTGGTAGCGTTGATGTTGCCTTCAAGGGCATAATCTGCACATCTTCCCACTATCACGCATGATTCCTGCTGTGCAAGCTTTTTGATAGCCTCAAACTGTGCAAGAAATACTCGCTGGTTGATTGGCATCTCGCCGTATGAATCACTGTAGCCGAATGAATAAGTATCCATTACAAGAGAATAAAGAAGACTGCTTGAAGGTTTCTCATCCTGTCTTGTAAATATCTCCTCGGCAAGACCGCTGTTTTTTGCAGCAAGCTCAAGAAGTTCTTTATCATAGCACTTTACGCCCATCCTCTCGGCAAGCTTAACTCCTATTTCATGACCACCGCTTCCGAATTGTCGGCCGATGGTTATTACCGTTTTATCGTTCATCAGATTATCCTCCCGTGTGCGTTTCCTGATATGTTACTTATTATATCACTTTTCTTTTAATTGTCGCAACAGTTTTAATGCTCTCTGAAAGTCTTCCGGTAATTCAGAAACAAACTCCATGTATTCTCCCTTTGCAGGGTGGACAAAGCCTAATGTTACGGCATGAAGCATCTGTCCGTCAGTATTGAAAGGTGCTTTAGCTGACGAATATACCTTATCACCAAGCAGAGGATGTCCTATGGATTTCATGTGCACCCTTATCTGGTGGGTCCTTCCTGTCTCAAGCACGCACTCTATATATGCAAAATTCCCTATGTTTTCAAGAACCTTGTAATGGGTGACCGCTTCTCTTCCACCGGGAGAGATCACCATCTTCTTTCTGTCAACGTCTCCTCTTGCTATTCTTTTTTTTACGGTCCCTTCAGACACATTAAATGCGTTATAACATATGGCTTCGTACTTTCTGGTCACGGAATGAGCTTCCATCTGGGACGCCAGGGCACTGTGGGCTTTATTGTTCTTTGCACATACGATAAGACCCGTAGTATCGGCATCTATCCTGTGCACGATCCCGGGACGATCCTCTCCGTTAATATCAGACAGTTTTCCTTTTTCCCTGAACAAAAGCGCATTCACCACCGTACCGCTGTAATGCCCAGGCGCGGGGTGCACCACCATCCCCCTGGGCTTATCTATGACAATAACATCATCATCTTCGAAAACCACGTTCAGAGGAATATTTTCCGGAAGTATCTCTTCAGGCTCCTCTTCCCTGATAAAAGCAACTGCCTCATCGCCTTCTTTTAATTTGTAGTTGTTTTTTGCGGGCTTCCCGTTCACAAACGCTTCTTCCCGCTCTATCATCTTCTGCACAAGAGCTCTGGAACAGCCGGTATTTTCCGCAAGGAACACATCCAGCCTGGTTCCCGCATCACTACTGCTCACTTTAAAGCTTTCACCATTCTCACTCATCTTTTTTCTTCTTCTTAAACGCTTTATAATCCTTATCCCTGTATACGAATATCAAAAGTATGACAAGCATGATAACGGCAACGGACACACATACATCAGCAACGTTAAACACAGGAAATCCCACTCCGTAAAAATCTATGAAATCCCTGACGTAACCGAGGGCTATCCTGTCTATGAGATTTCCAAGCCCGCCGGCAAAGATCAGCATTGCCACTATAAGCAAAGGCACGTATCTGCCGCCCTTTGGGATACGGCTTACAAAATATGCAACTCCCGCCATGATAACAAAGGTAAGTATAATGAAAAAAATACCTGCGCCCTGCATCATGCCCCACGCCGCACCTCTGTTTTCAACGTAATTCATCCTCAGGACGCCTTCAAATACGACAAACTTTCCTCCGGATCCAAGCGCCGACACGGCTGCCACCTTCGTTATCTGGTCGATAAAGATCAGACCTGCAGCGCAGATAAAAAACAAGATATAATTTTTTCTCATCCTTCAAGTACCTCGTCCAGAGCAAGTAACATCTCATCCTCCGTGACATCACGGACTATGACCGCATTTCCGATACCGTCAAGCAGGATAAATTTTAAGATTCCGCTTTCCATCTTCTTATCCGACTTTGAAAATTCAATTACTTTATTCTTATCAATGCCGGATATCTTCATCGTAAAACCGCATTTCTTAAACAATTCAAGCGCTTCTTTTCTGTCATCTCCGCTTATCATCCCGCGTTTTTCCGATATAAAAAGTGCAGTTATCATCCCCAGCACCACACATTCTCCGTGGGTAAGAGAAAAACCTGCCGCTTTTTCAATGGCATGTCCCAGAGTATGTCCGAAATTAAGAAGTGCTCTTTCACCCTGCTCCTTAGGATCCTTTTTTACCACATCCCTTTTTATAAGGCAGGCCTGCTCTATCATGTAGCTAAGCGATTCAGGATCCAGTCCCGTAATATGATCCGCATTTTCCGTAAGCCACTCATAAAAATCCATGTTCTTTATAAGAGCTGCTTTTATTACCTCACCAAGTCCCGACAGGATCTGTCTTTTATCGAGAGTCTTTAAAGTGTCCATATTCATGTAACATAGTCTGGGCTGGTGAAATGCTCCGACCATATTTTTATACATGTTAAGATCCACACCGGTCTTTCCGCCTATGCTGGAATCGGTCTGCGCAAGCAGGGATGTGGGTATCTGGATAAAATCAATACCGCGAAGATACGTAGCTGCAGCAAAGCCGGTAAGGTCTCCCGTCACGCCGCCTCCAAGGGCAATAAGTAAATCTCTTCTTTCTATCTTATTAACAATAAGAAATTCATAAAGATCTTTGACCGTGTCTAAGGTCTTATTTTCTTCTCCTGCAGAAAAAGTAAATATCTCACATGTATTCCCCAGCCTATTTATGATACTTCTTATAGTTTCCCCGTATAGGGGTGCCACATTCCCGTCGGATACGATCACTGCTTTTCTTTCTGCATCCAAAAACGGTTTCAGGAGCTCTGAAAGCTCCTGAAACCCGTTGGAAATGCGAATATCGTAATCGGCACCACGACCATCATTTACGTTTATCGTCTTTGACATTTTATTCTCCGTTAACAGTTAAAAGTAGTTCCCCTGATATGTAGTGGACAAGTCAACTCCGGAACCAAGCATATCCTGGAAATCTCCGGAAATATCTACACTTGACGGTGCCACAAGGAAGATATAATTGGTTATCTTCTGAAGGCTTCCTCTCATTGCATAGCATGAACCTGCAGAATAATCAATGATCCTCTGGGCTACATCAGGACTTATGCCCTCAAGATTCAGTACAACTGCTCTTCCGCTGAGAAGCGTATCTGTGATCTCATTACCGTCTTCCATTGACTTCGGATGGATAACAACAACTTCCATCTTTTTTGAAGCAGATGACCTTAAAGGAACCACCTTTTCAGAACCATAGCTTCTCTGAGAAGGTGCAGGCGAACTTGCCGCAGGTCTTGCAGGAGCAGCTTTTACTTCTTTTCTTTCTTCAGGTTCTTCATCCTGATAGTAGAACTCTTCTTCTTCTTTCTGAGGCTCAGACTTCTTAAAAGGTGAAAACAGACCGCCGGTCTTTTTGGGTTTTTCGGCAACAGGCTCTTCATAAGCTTCTTCTTCGTAGCCCTTTTCTAATACCTCATCGTCCTCATCTGTTTCCTTAAATAAACTTGTAAGTCCTTCAAAAACTTTCATATATACCTCCCAGTAAAAACACAACAAAGGAACTTCCGTGAAACCTCAACTTCTTGTGCCGAAGATTGCTGTACCCACACGAACATGTGTGGCACCCTCTTCGACTGCCACCACATAATCCCCTGTCATTCCCATTGATAAATTTTTCATTATTACATTATCAATGCTTTTTTTGTTAATGTCAACACACAAATTGTGTAATTTTTTGAATATTTCCCTGTTTTCCTCCGGATCCGTCACAACAGGAGCACTTGTCATAAGACCTGTAAGCCTCAGACCTGACAGTGTTGAGGCTTTTACGGCAAATTCTTCAACCTCATCGGGTGAAAACCCGAACTTGTTTTCCTCTGCAGCCACATTTACTTCTGCAAGTATTTCCGTAACAAAACCTTTTTTCAGGGAAAAAGCGCTTATCTCCTCAGCCAGCCTTAATGAATCGACTGAGTGTATCATCTCAACTTTTCCCGCAACATATTTTACTTTATTTCGCTGAAGATGGCCTATCATATGCCATTTTATGTCACCGGGAAGTTCATCCATTTTTTCGGTCAGCTCCTGGACATAGTTTTCGGCAAAAACCCTCTGACCGGTCTTATATGCTTCCATGATATCCGGTCCCTGTTTTTTCTTACTAACGGCAAGAAGCATAACCTCTCCCGGATCCCTGCCCGATCTCTTACAGGCCCTGATTATGTTTTCCCTTACCTTTTTTAAATTTTCAGCTATCATTTTTTCCCTTAATAGATTATCTCGTTTTCTTTGAATTTCTCGGCATTTAATATGATCCTGTCATACACCGAAACACCTGACACGTTCTCGGGTACAACAGCATATTCATCATTTCTTGATATGATCTTAACAGGTTGGAATACTGTATATCCCGTGTTAATGCAATAGACTCCGTCAACCTTTTCAGTCTTTTTAACCACATATGTGTCTGTGGATTCCGGCTTTATAAGAACGCTGTTTTCCGGCAGAGCATCCGTCTTTATATAGCACATGCCGTCCTGTTTAAAAGAAACCGGAACATAGGTAAACACATACAGGTCTCCGGACTGGACATTAAATCCCTGTTCATTACTGTCCCCACCAGTTGTCAGATACTCCTCGGGTATGACGTACATATCTCTCTTTACTATGGCAGAGTTAGGGATCTTCAACCCTACGTTTTCCGCAACGGATATCTCCACGTCCGCAAAACGATCACCAATATACGCATATACATATTTGTTGACAGTTATTTTTCCCATAGTTTGATCATTATTTTTTATTATCTCAAAATTACCTTTAACGGAAGCATTTACTTTTTTAAGATTGACATAGACCGTCTTGTATTCGGATAAAGAATTATTCTTTATCTGCTCCCGGGTCAGTGGTACGTATATGTAATACAGTTCATCCGTTATAAGCTTATATGCAGGATCTCCCTCTTTAATGAATGCACCCTCTCCCGCTACGACCTCTTTTTCATAAGATTGTCTCTCCATAAGCTTTTCATTTATATCTTCCTCCCTGACCGTCTCATATCCGTCAGTGGAGTAAGAAAGATATCCGGCTGAGTCTGAATGAACCACATTTACGGCATTTTCTATGCCTGTTTCCCTGCTTATGACGTCTTTATTTGCCTCAAGCCATGCAGCGGACTGATTGGACTTTACCGTATCTATTGAATTACCTATCTCATAAATACCCGAAAAGCCTGCATACTCGTAATCCGTTTCGAAATTTTTAAGCATGGTCCCTATCTGCCTGATATCGGCATCAGAAAAATCCGCTTTTTCCTCTGAGTGGGATTCAAGTATCTCACCCATACGACCTGTCTTATCAAGTGCGTAAACGGAATCGTTTACTTTTATCTTGACTCCGGATACGTTAAAAAAACTGATATATCCGTCCGAAGGCGCATTATATACTTTTTCCTCTCTTATCAAAAGACCTGATGCGGAAAGCGCCTGGGAAAGGTCTCCATGTGTAACCTCATAAATCCTCACGTCTCTTTTAACGAAAAAAAGAATAAGAAAGCAGACGATATATACGATTATAACTATGAAAATAATTGTCGCTACCCGGGGTCTTCCCGGGCTTTTTTGTAATGCCATTTATCTTCTCTCCGTCAACTTCAGAATCTGATCTTTATGTTATCACGTTTTTTGTTGTTATCCCGGAATTCCTTTACATCCACAAAATCCCTGGTATAAAGGTCTTTTTCCTTGTAAGGCTCCCGCTGAAGACTTACGTTTAACAGAATCCCCATGGCCGTATATAAGGTCATAAGTGAACTCAGACCATACGTAAAGAATGGAAGGGCCAGACCGGTATTGGGCAAAAGCTGGGTAACAACCCCGATGTTAAAAAGAGACTGCAATGCAATATGAGCCGCAAATCCCATACCCAAAAGCCTTCCCGAATAATCCTTGCTCCTTACAGCAATGATCACGCACTCAACTACTATGGCAACAAGAAGTCCTATGGCCGCCATACATCCTACGAATCCCAGCTGCTCTCCCAATGCGGCAAAGATAAAGTCAGTGTGGGCCTCAGGTATGTAATCCGAATTAAGAAGAGACGTTGGATCGTCAGTATTTAATCCTTTTCCGGTAAGCCCACCGGATCCTATGGCCTGTACGGCATTGTGCTGCTGATAAACGCTGTCATCATATTCCTCCGGATTGATGAACGCCATTACCCTGTACCACTGATACGGCTTTAATAACTTCTGATCAGGATTTTGTATATAGATCATAAGAATGATAACAACAGGCACGACTACAGCAAGGATCTTCCACAGCTTTCTGTAGGGCATCTCAGCCGCAAAGATGATCGTAAACAATATACAGAAAATAAGAATAGTCTGGGACAGATCCGGCTCCATGACTATGAGCCCCAACGGTATGAGCAACAGCACTGCAAGAAGAAGCAGGAACTTCCATGAATCAAGTCTTTCCTTTTTTTGCCCGAGGATAGCACTTAAAAACAATACAAGCAGAACCTTTGATATCTCGGAAGGCTGCATCCTGAAACCTGCAATAACTATCCAGCGCTGGGCTCCGCCGGCAGTCGTTCCCAAAACGAGCACCGCCGCCAGTATAGCAAGAGTTACTATATAAAGGATCCTGTAATGCTTAAGTATTCTCTTGTAATCCACAAAAGAAAGAAATATCATCCAGGCACAGGATCCGATGATACCGCCTGCCTGTCTTAAAGTGTATGACGAGTCGGCACTGTTGATGATCACCAGTCCGAAAACGGATGTGATCACCACAAGTGCCAGTAGTCTGAAATTATAATGTTTTAAATTATATTTCTTAAACATCTATACACCTTTGCTGCATTTATTCTTCGCTGCTGTCTGTTTCCTGTGTATCATCATTTTCTTTTGATGTTTTGTATTCATCAAAATAATATTTATAAAAATTCGCTGCTATCTCGGTATTATAAAGCGAGGTATAGCCAAAAGGTATCTCTACGGAAAGAGTTATCTCAGGGTCTGAGTACGGCGCATATGATACATATGTGGCGTTATCCGGCTCGTATACGCTGGGCTGGGACGTTCCCGTCTTGCAGGCAATTCCGTAATCTTTTATTTCTTTCATTGCCGGATAAGTCGATGTAGCCATGCGCATACCGGTCTTTACCGTATCCCATGTATCCTGACTGATGTCACTCATTTCATTTGCCACTACCGGTTTTGACTCATACACCGCATTTCCGTCACGGTCGGCAACCTTTAATATAAGATTGCTGTTATAGCATACACCGTCCGCTACTATGGTCGTAACATACCTGGAAATATTAATACAGCTGTACGATGCAGTTCCCTGGCCTATGGCTGAGGCTATTGCACTGGTATCGGATGCACGGGGTTCGGACTCTTCTATCTCCACGCCCGACTTTGTAGCAAGACCCAGGCGCTCGGCATAAGTACGGAGCATATCCGTTCCGTACTCGCTGTCATAGACTTCGCTTTTTCCTGACGCTATCCTCGCACCCATGGTATAAAAATACACATTACACGAATCCCTGATAGCTCCGGTCATGCTCTCATAACCGTGTCCGCTTGGATATACCCAGCATTTGGGACTGGGATGTATATCGGTATAAAGACCGGTACAGTTTACGCTTGTACCTGCGGAAGCAACTCCCATATCAAGTGCCGTGATCGCCGTACAAAGTTTAAAAATAGATCCCGGTGCACATTTTGCCTGAGTCGCCCAGTTATACATAGGCCGCGATGAATTATACTGGAGCTTTTCATAATACTGCGTATCCATGGTACCGGACAATCTGTTGTTGTCATAACCCGGATATGATACCATTGCCAGAAGCTGACCATTATCCGGATCGGTTATTATTGCTCCTCCCGAACTTGGCTGAAGCCCCAGTTCTCCCGGAGTGAGTTCTTTTGATCTCAGGGCCTCATAAATAAATCCCTTTGCGCTTATCACACCTGCATTTAAGTTTGCGTAAAGTCCGCTGTCTTTTTTCAGGTATCCCTGATCATATAAGAGCATACACATCTGCTGCCCGGTTATATCCCCGGCCTCGATCAGAGTCTCATATACATCCAGCATAAAATATCTGTCCGTATCCAAATTTTCAAGAAGGTATGATACAAGTGATCTGTAAATGTCTTCAAGATCGCTGTATTGTGATGTACCAAATTCCGAAGTATCGATCCATCCCTTTTCTATGGCATGCTCAAGAAGCTTCCGGAAGCTTACCTCCTCACCTTCATTCCATTTCGCAAAGATCTCGTCCTCAGCGTCAGCTTCTTCAGACTTAAAGATATCCTGTTCTTTTAAAAGATCAAAGGCTCTTGTAACATAGTTTTGCTGTGAATCCTCCAGCTTATCGTACGGCGTACCGGCGGAGTTCATCTCATCAGCAAGCCATTTCAGCTCCTCTTCCATTTTCTTCTTGAAAATCTCGTTTACTTTTTTTTCAAGCTCTGTTGCAGGATTGTTAAGGGAACTCAAAGATACAAGATCGTTCCGTATGAGGGCATGGTAAACCTCAGGCATCCTGATATATATTTCATTTACGGAACCGTCGGAGTTAAAGGAATATTTACCGCTGCCTTCCGTCAGATGCTCAAGTATGATGTCGGTTATCTTATTTTCCAAGATCTCATAAAGCTTCTTCTGAAGGTCTGTATCTATGGTAAGATACACATCTTTTCCCGCTACAGCTTTAGTCTCACTGATAACCTCCGTTATACGTCCTACGGTGTCAAGATAAACCACTCTTTCACCCTTTGTACCGGAAAGATCTTTTTCAAAGGCCTCTTCTACTCCGCTCTTGCCTACGATGTCATTTTTGTCATACTTTTTCTCAGGATAGTCTGTATCAAGTTCATCTAACTGCTCCGGACTTACGGTCCCCGTGTAACCTATTATGGCGGAAAAATACTTAGCCTCGTTATACCGACGCACGTACTTCTCGTCCACGGTAACTCCCACGATCTCATCACTTGCTTCAAGTATCGCCGACATTGTTTCGTTGGACACTTCATTTGCGATAGTAAAGCTCATGTATCGTGAGTAGGAATTCGCCGTCATATTTACTCTTAGATATAAAAGCTCTATAAGATCCTCTTTAGGGATTCCCTCACTTTCTATCTGATAGTTTTCGATCAAATAAGAAGCAAGCTCTTCAGCACTCACATTCTTTTGCTCATCGGTAAGTTCATCAATGGTAGCAACACCGAAACAGTCTCTGATGAAACCCGGACGGGCGCTCTCAGATACGGTGTAGAACCATCCGCTGTTATCATTATGATCAAGACCGAAATCGCATTGGTAGCTGTCACCGTTTTCTTTTATCAACTCCAACGTCTTTAATATCGAGCTGTTCACGGTCTGATTCTTTTCTTTTTTCGACGAATAAGATCCGCTGTCGCTGACGTTTACGGCATAAACCAGTTCATCATAAGCCAGAACTTTTCCGTTCCTGTCAAGGATCCTTCCTCTTGATCCCGGGACAGACATGGTCTTTTCTATGGATACTTTAAGACCCTCGCTGTATTCCGACCCTTTTATTATCTGAAGTTTAAAAACGTGGGTAATGATAATAGAAAAGAGAACACCGAAAGCGATACATATCCACAGTATCCTGAACTTAAATATATATGCGATCCGCTCAAAGAATTGTTTCATCTATATCTTTTACCTTTCTTTTGCGGCTGTCAAAAACTTTATTCAGCAATTGCAGGGGCTTGTATAGTACAAGCATTGCGATCACCGTATATACGATCTCCGGCAGGATTACCCTCGTCATAAAAAAAGGCAGTATGAGCCTGTTTTGCAAAAGGAAATTTCCGATAAAAACGAAAAACTCGTAAAAAAGCACTCCGCCGGCAGTCAGAAGAATGGGAATAACAAAATTCCCTTCCTCGTATCTGTTGCTGAGCATGCCGCTGAAAAATCCGATAAGAGTAAACATAAGTGCAGTAAAACCCAGGAGATCCGTAAAGAAAAGATCATACATTATACCCGAACAGAATCCCACATACATACCTTCTTTACTGCCGTTAAAATACCCGAACAGTACAGGCAGTACGATCATAAGGTTTGGTGCAACACCGCCTATTGCTATCACCCTGCAAAGTGATACCTGCAGAAGATAAAATAGTATTATTATGCCCAGTTCACACAGTTTCCTCTTCATTACCAATACCTGTTATATCAATCTGTCGTCTGCTTCTTCTTGGTGATGACCAGTACATTTTGCAGATGATCAAAATCAACTGCAGGAACAAGATATCCTGATCTGCTCATACCCGTTTCGTCTTCTTTTATCTCGTTGGCATAACCTATAAGGATGCCGGGAAGATATTTGCTGCTGATCCCGGATGTAACTATCCTGTCTCCTTCTTTGACTTTTGAATCCACTTTCATTCTCTCAAGACGGATCTTTCCCTTATCAAACAAAGAGATATCTCCTTTTACCGTACACTGGTCCTTTGTAGCCTCATCCATGGCCGTAACATAAGAATTATCCGATACTACAGTCATCACCTTGGAATAGTTGCCGTGGACCTCTGTTATTATCCCCACCAGTCCGTCGGCGGAAATAACGTTCATATCCTCTTCCATCCCGTCCTGACTGCCTTTATCGATTATAAAAGACTCATTCCAGTTCTGGGATGATATCCCGATGATAGTGGCTCCCACTTTGGGGTAATCAGCCAGACTCTGATCCATGTCATATAATTTTTTAAGATCATCCAGCTCTTTATTATCCTTTTTGAGCTGCTCATTCTGAGCCTCAAGTGATGCCACCTTTTCCTCCAGTTCCGATGAATAGGACTGAAGTTCTTCTATGGTCTTTCTTTTTTCTTCGCTTTTAACAACACCTATCCCCAGACCGTTCACACCACGCTGTAATGGTATAACAACAAAGGATACGGCTTCACGCAGCGGTGATACAAGCTTATCCGAAAAGAAAGAAACTGCGATAAGAGCAGCACAAAATATTGAGATGATAGCCAGTATCTTTGCCGGCGTAAAAAAGTTTTTAATCTTATTGTTCATTAATAGTCAGCCCTTATCACTCAAACAATCTGTCATCCGGAACATATGCCAGACTGCTCATCCTGCTGTCTGCCATTATCCTCATCAGACCTCTTATGATACTTTCCTGGGGTGTATTGACCACCTTTATCGACACGTTCAGATTCTTTCTGAAAAGTTCGTCTATATTCCTGATCCCCGAGGTACCGCCCGTCATAAAGATGCCGTTCTTTATGATATCGACTGCAAATTCAGGAGGTGTATTCTCAAGGAATATCCTGACTTCTTCCACTATTGTCGAAAGCGGCTCTTTTATGGATGAGTTAATGACCTCATCTGATATCTGGCAGCTTGTGGGAAGTCCGGTTAAGACGTTTCTTCCGAATCCTGTCATGGATATGGAGTTGAAATTGCTTCCTGCACATGCAAGACCGATCTTTAATCTCTCAGCCGTCTTGTTTCCGATCACAAGGTTATATTCATTACGAACGGCATATATGATATCCTCATCAAGTCTGTTCCCGCCTATCTTCACAGACTTGCTTTCCACGATCCCTCCGAGGGAGAGAACAGACATCTCACAGGTCTCGGCACCGATGTCTACGATCATTATCCCTTTTGCATTCTGAACGTCTATACCGGCTCCGACTGCATCAGCCACAGGCTTATCCACTTCAAGGATATTGCGTACCTTTATACCGGACCTCACAACAAGTTCGTAAAAAGCCCGCTTTTCCACATCCGTAACATTCCTTGGTACGGCTATAAAAAAGTCACTGACACCCATGGACCTTTTTGTGCCGTTTATCTTTTGCCAGAATTTGGAAAGAAGTATCTGCATGTTGTAGATATCCGCTATCACGCCGCCCTTTACGGGAAATGAAACGTCGATATTTTCCGGCACCTTCTCGTACATATCATAAGCGTCGTCTCCTATGCCCACGACTTCTTTTCTCGTCACGGCTATCATGTTTTTTTCATTCAATACCTGATCACGAAAACACATTTTAAAATTACTGCTTCCGATATCAAGACCGTATTTATTTTGTGACATATCTGTCCCCTTACTGTAAAACATTTTAAAAACCGAAAAAAAGCGGTTTTCAAAAAAAAGTTTGCCCTGTATTATAACACATACAACGTGCTAATTCTATAAACATGGTAGAATCAAGTTATAAAAAAACATAAAATAAAGGAGCTTCAGATCATGAAAGAACTACTTCTTGTGGGATTCAATACTTTTGAAGGAGGCGCAAAGGCCGCTAATATTTCAGAAAACATTAAACACCTCGATGTCCGGGTAAAGATCATAAAAGCGTGTGACTATAATATGCCGGTAGGCGCCATGCTGGATGATGATGCTTTTTTAAACGAGCATTTTCTTTCAAACCGGATATATTCTCTTAAAAATGACGCAAAAAAATCAGGACCCTATAACGGTCCTGATCCGGAAAACAAATACATTATCATTTGTAATATCCCGCGCAACGAGCTTGACAATGTATTGAATATATTGTCCGAAAGCGGAATCACCAAAAATGAACTTAAAGCCGTCCTGACGCCGGTCAATGCATGCTTTTCATTCCTTCAGCTGGCCGATGAATTGCCAAAAGAGCACAAGGCCTTGAACCGTAAAAACTGATGACATTACTTCTTTCGTCTCCACCTGCTGAAAAAGCCTCTTTTTTTCTTTGGCTCTTCTTCAGGCTGCTCTTCTTCACCAAGTTCTTCTTCAGGCTCTTCCTCCTGATATTCTGTTGTTTCTTCAAATGCGTCATCAGGATATCCGTGAACTTCTTCTTCATCTGAAAGTCCACCCTGATCCTGCTGAAGATCTGTTTGCTCCGCAGGCTGTACGTCATCCGGTTCATTATCTGAATGCTCATCTGCCTGATCTGAGTAAACCGTATCTTCCCTTTCTTGTTCTTCCTGCGCAAACGCTTCCCTGTAGACCGAAGGAATATTTGTCTCGTCATACATTTCCGGGTCATCGGTTTCTTCCGATACGCCTGTTGTAACGTCGATGTCTTCATCTGACACGCTGTCTTCCTCATCAAACAGTGCATTGACAAAGGTATCTGAATCAAACTTCTGAAGATCTTCTATCTTTTCTCCAACGCCTATATACTTCACCGGAATACCGAATTCAGCCTGAATGGCAACGATGATCCCGCCCTTGGCAGTCCCGTCCATTTTAGTAAGGATGATCCCGGTAATATCCGTCACTTCTTTGAACTCTTTTAACTGGGAAATAGCATTCTGACCCGTAGTAGCATCAAGGACGATCAGATTTTCCCTGTAGGCATCCGGATATTCTCTTTCGATTATCCTGTCGATCTTCCCCAGCTCATTCATGAGATTTTTTTTATTGTGCAGCCTTCCTGCGGTATCTGCCACAAGGACATCTGCATCTCTGGCTTTTGCCGCCTGGACTGCGTCGTAAATCACAGCACCCGGATCAGCCCCCTCGTTTTGCGCTATTACATCCACGCCTGCTCTTTCTCCCCAGATCTTGAGCTGCTCTATGGCGCCTGCCCTGAAGGTGTCAGCGGCTGCAAGGATTACTTTTTTCCCGGATGATTTCAGAGAAGATGCGATCTTTCCGACTGAAGTAGTCTTTCCCACGCCGTTTACTCCGATTATCAGAAGGACAGATTTTCTGTCTTCATAATCATAGGCGTTTTCTCCGATGTTGATCTTTTCTTTGATGGTATCGATCAGAATCTGTCTGCATTCTACGGGATCCTTTATCTTTTCCTCTTTGACCTTTTCCTTAAGATCGTCAAGGATCTCTTCTGTTGCATGGACTCCCATATCGCCCATGATCATAACTTCTTCCAGTTCTTCGTAAAAGTCATCGTTAATGGCTTTATGACCCGAAAAAATGGAATCAAATCCCGCAACGATATTCTGTCTCGTCTTTGATAAACCTTCTTTTAATCTTGAAAAAATACTCATAATCCGTTTCCTTATTTTTTAAGTTCTACCGAAACAAGTTTCGAAATACCCTTTTCCTGCATAGTTATACCGTAAAGTCTGTCGGCAACCGCCATTGTACCTCTCCGGTGTGTGATGACTATATACTGTGTCTTGTCTGCAAGTTTACCCAGAAATGATGCAAATCGTCCGATGTTGGCATCATCAAGAGCCGCTTCTATCTCGTCCAGCAGACAAAACGGTGAGGGCTTCAGATTCTGGATAGCAAAAAGAAGCGCAATAGCTGTAAGGGCTCTTTCCCCGCCTGACAGCTGCAGCATGTTCTGTAATTTCTTGCCCGGTGGCTGGGCTATGATCGCCACATCCGCATCAAGAATGTCCTCGCCGTCCTGAAGCTCTACCGCTCCTTTTCCTCCACCAAAGAGTTCCTTAAATACCTTTGAAAATTCTTTATTGATATCCTTGAACTTTTCTGCAAACTGCTCTCTCATACCCTTATCAAGATCTGAAATGACACCTTTAAGAGACGCGGTCGCTTTTATAAGGTCATCATGCTGGGTAGACAGGAACTCATATCGTCCGTTGGTCTCTTTGAACTCCTCTATGGCATTTACATTGACATCTCCCAGACGTCTTATATCATCCCTTAACTCCTGACAGTGTCTTTTTATCTCAAAAAGATCACTTAACGTATCATCCTTGAATTCAAGAGCATAGGAATAAGTAAGCTCGTACTCCTGCCACATATATTCACTCAGGGACTCTATGTTGTTTTCAAGCTTTTCTTTTTTGGAATTAAGACGTAAAAGCTCTTTGTCCAGTTCGTTGAGAATCTCTGCAAGCTTCTCTCTTTTTGCAAAGAAAGACTTGTTCTTTTCGTTCAGATCCTGTCTTTCTTCCTTTAACTTTGCATCCTTACCTGCGCAGCTTTCTATCTCTTTCCTGGCTTCCTCAATGTCTTTCTCCGATCCGGAAAGATCAGTCTCTTTTTCTTTTAAGCTTTTTTCCAGTTCTGCCTGTTTTTCAGAGAAATTTTCGATCTCCTTTTGGATTTCTTCCTTTTCTGCCTCTATACGGCTTATCTGTTCGTCTATATATTTATCCTGCTGTAAAGTAGTTGAAAAAGAAAGTCTCAGCTCTTCAAGCTTTGATCCTGCTGCATCAAACGCTTTCAGACTTTCCGCACCTGCGTCACGCCTGTCCTGCATCATGCGTCTGAGCTCCTGCTCATGAAGTTTTATATCCTCAAGATTTTTCTTTTCTTCATCCAGTTTGTTCTTAACGTCTCTTAATTCTTCACCGAGGTTCTTCAGTCTGTCATCACCGGCACTTTTAGTACTAAGCGCTTCTTCTTCTTTTTCCTTGGCGTTTTTAAGATTGATACCTGCAGTATTGCGGATGATACCTGCCTTTACCGCTTCCTCGTCGGCTTTCTCATACTTTTCCCGCAGTTCATCCTTAAGACTGATGTGGTCCGCCACTGTCTTTTCCAGCTTTTCTATAACGGCATCCAGGGCTTTTATCTTTTTTGTCGCTTCCGTTATCTTTCTTCTTCTGGACAGGAGATTCCCTGCATGCTTATATGCACCACCCGTGATCGAACCTCCGGGATTGAGCATCTCTCCCTCAAGTGTCACCATTTTAACGGAATAAGACTTCTTCCTTGCAAGCTTCAGGGCATTATCCAGCTTGTCCACCACAAGGATACGTCCAAGAAGATATTCTGCAAGCTCATCATATCTTGCATCTTTTGAAACAAGCCCCGACGCTCTTCCTATAACCCCGGCCTCACCTTCAAAATCTTTCTCGTCTATAGGCGTCTTTGCTTTAATTGCATCGAGGGGTAAAAATGTGGCACGTCCCGCTTTTTTTTCTTTAAGGAACTCAACCAGCTCCTTAGCCTTTTTTTCCGTGTCGGTAACAATATGCTGCAATGCGGCACCAAGCGCGGTCTCTACCGCAGTCTCATATTTTGATTCGGTCTTAAAAAGGTCAGCAACAACTCCGTCTACACCCTCTTCCCCTTTTTGAACCTCCATTATCTTTCTGATGCTCTCGGAATAACCCTCATATCTTTCCGTTACACCTTTAAGCGCTTCAAGATCAGATGTTTCTTTGACCCTGCTGTTCTTAAGATCATGCAGAGCACCTGAGTCTTTTGCTTCAGCTTCCGCATTTACCCTGATCTCTTCCTTGATCTTTTCTTTCCTGTCAAGAGACTCGTTCACAAGGCGCGTCGCTTTATCAAACTCCTCCTGGGCGTTCTTAGTGATAAGGGCAAGTTCTTCCTTTAACTTAGTAAGGGCATCCTCCTGCTCCTCTTCCGAAGCTATGGACGCATTGATATTCTGGATACGGAAGTTCAGCTTATCTATAAGCGCACTTGTCTCAGACTGTTTCCTAACTGCCTCAAGTATGCTCTCGCTGCCCTCATCGCCTTCCTTTTCCAGACGTTCACTTTCCTGCTTTGCTTTTTGTCTTTCCTCTTCAAGCGCAAGCTGCTTTTGGTTAAATTCCTCAACAGACTTTGCAAGCTTATTTTTTTCTTCTTTAAGGGAATCAGACTGTTTGTCCTTTTCGGGAAGCTTGTCAGATATCTTTTTTAACGTTTCCTTTGTCTCTTCAATACTTACGCCGATGGATCTTATCTGCTCCTCCAGCACACTTTTTTCAGCGGACTTCTCCCTAACGGTCTCATTCAGGGAAACTGTCCTTAACCTGATCTCTTCTTCCTGTCTCGCAAGACCCTCCAGGCGTTCCTCAGCCTCATCATACTGCCGGCGCATCCCGTCATAATCTGTCCTGGCTTTATTGTAATCCCCCGAAGCTATGGAGATTTTTTCTTCAAGTTCTTTTAACTCTCCTCCCGATGCATCAGACTGCAAAACAAAGGAAGTACAGTCGAATCTTTTCAACTCTTCCTTTAATTCCAGATATTTTTTTGCTTTTTCAGCCTGGTTCTTCAGGGGTCCCACCCTTGTCTCAAGCTCCTGGAGTATATCGTTTACACGGTTCAGATTATCATTTTCAATAGCCAGCTGCTTTATGGCTCTTTCTTTACGTCTCTTATACTTAACGATCCCTGCAGCCTCATCAAAAAGCTCACGACGCTCATCCGCCCGTCCGCTTAGTATCTTATCAATCCTGCCCTGTCCGATCAGGGAATAACCCTCTTTACCTATACCGGTATCGTAAAAAAGCTCCTCTATGTCACGGAGTCTGCAGACGTTGTTATTAATCTTGTATTCGCTCTCACCGGAACGGAACACCTTTCTTGATACGGTAACCTCATCATAGTCTATATCAAGCTTTCTGTCGGAATTATCAAAGGTTATAGCGACGGAAGCAAATCCAACGGGCTTTCTTGCCTCTGTTCCCGCAAAAATAACATCTTCCATCTTTCCTCCGCGCAGCTGCTTTGCGCTTTGTTCGCCAAGCACCCACTTTACGGCATCGGATACGTTACTTTTTCCTGAACCGTTGGGACCGACTATCCCTGTTATTCCTTTTTGAAAATCAAATCCGGTCTTTTCTGCAAATGATTTAAAACCTTGTATTTCCAAGCTTTTTAAAAACATATCATTCCTTCTCTTTTAATCTGATCAATGCTTTGTACGCCGCACTCTGCTGTGCGCTCTTTTTTGTATGCCCCGAAGCTTTTATCTTAAATAATCCCGGTGACTCCACCTCCACAGTAAATACCTTATCATGCTGCGGTCCTTCCTCGGAAATATCGTTATACACGACTTCCTTTCCCATGCCCTGGACAAGCTCCTGCAGCGTTGATTTACTGTCATAAAAAAGACGTCTTTTCTCAATATCATCCAGAATGAACTTTCCGATAAAGGCCGTAGCATCTTCAAATCCGCCGTCAAGATATATGGCTCCTATAACCGCTTCAAGTGCATCAGAGATAATGGAATCCCTGTTACGCCCTCCCGTTGCATCCTCGCCTTTTCCCAGCTTTATGTATTTTTGAAGTCCGAACTCCCTGGCACATAAGGCAAGCGTAGGTTCGCACACAATGCTTGCGCGGTATTTTGACATCTTCCCTTCGGGCATATCGGGATAATCATTGTAAATATCGCTGCTGGTGGCAAGCTCCAGCACTGCATCTCCCAGAAATTCCAGACGCTCATTGTCAGGCGGTCTTACATCCCTTTGTTCGTAGTTTCTTTGCTCATTTGCAAAAGAACTGTGCGTAAGGGCCAGCTCGAGAAGCTTTATGTCGTTGAAGCTGTATCCGATCACTGTTTGAAACTCTTTCAGGTCATCATTATTTGCCATTTTGTCTCCCTTTCATATATAAAAACAGGGCTGTCCGCTGACAGCCCTCACTTACGGGATTATATGTTCTCGTTGATAGCGTTCAGTGCGTCTTCAACCGTAACAATCTGTTCCAGCATCTCTTCCGGTATCTGTATATCCAAAGCATCCTCCACATCAGTAACTATCTGAAACAAGTCAAGTGAATCAGCTCCCAGATCATCAATAAACTTCGAATCAGCTGTGATGGTGTCGGCATCGATCCCCAGCACATCCGCTATGATACGGCTAAATTCTTCAAATTCCATAAATATACCTCCATTAGTCGCTTTCAATAGATAACAGTTTATTAAATTTATTCCCCGATGTCTATATTTTCAGCTATATTTGTAACAATATTTTTTCTCAATATCTCAGCCGTATGCTCAAGGGCTATACGGATCTGCTCCGCTTTGGAATTACCGTGGGCTTTTACCACGGGGTTTTTAGTACCGAGCAATGTGGCACCTCCGTATTTTGACGGGTCATAGGTCTTAAGAACCCCTTTAAGGCTCTTTTTTATGAGCATACCGCCTATCTTGGATGCAGTGCCTGACAAAATGGCTTTTTTGATCTCGGATACCAGAGTCTTTGCCACGCCTTCGTACATTTTAAGCACCACATTTCCCACAAAAGCATCACAGACCATAACATCAGCGTCTGACTCCGGAATGTCCCTTGCCTCCACACTTCCGATGAAGTTCAGCGACTTTTCTTCCTTTAGTAGGGCAAATGCTTCCTGGACCAGTTTATTTCCCTTTTCTTCCTCTGCGCCGATGTTTACTATCCCCACTCTGGGAGAATCAATATCAAACATCAGCTTCATATAAACAGAACCCATTATAGCCCACTGACGGAGCCATTCGGCTCTTGCGTCCACATTTGCACCACCGTCGACTATCACGGATGGCCCTCTGGTGGTAGGCATTACAGGGGCAAGACACGCCCTTTCTATCCCTTTTATCCTTCCCACTATGGTCTGAGCTCCTACAAGCAGGGCTCCGGAATTCCCTGCGGACACAAGGGCATCGGCTTCGCCTTCCTTTACCAGTCCCATGGCCTTAACGAGAGATGAATCTTTTTTTGACCTTATGGCTTTAACCGGGTGCTCTGATGCTCCTATGACCTCTGTGGCGTTAACAACGGTAATGTTCCCCGGTACACGGCCTGTCTGCCGTAAAATATCTTCCGTCACATCCTGCTTTCCCACAAGGATAATACAGGCATCCGGATCGCTTTCGGCAAACTCCGCCGCACCCTTTACTATCTCATCCGGGGCATTGTCACCACCAAAGGCATCTAATGCTATGGTTGCTTTATTTCCCATTCGGTAACCTCATTTACATTTTTATAATAAGTTCCAAGGTATTATAACAGTCAAGTGCATTTTTTTCCATAAAAAGAAGCATAAAAAAAGACCGGATCATCCGGCCGTTAAAGATCAACCTGCTGTTGGAGCGACTTCTATGATCTCCTTCTTGTTGTAACTTCCGCAGGTAAGACATACTCTGTGAGGTGCCATAAGCGCACCGCATCTGTTGCATCTTACAAGGGTAGGAGCAGTCATCTTCCAGTTTGCTCTTCTTTTATCTCTTCTTGATCTTGATGATTTATTCTTTGGACATATCGACATGCTTTAACACCTCCTTCACGCACACATGTATGGTATTATAATTTCTGCGTGCATCATTGTCAATAGATTTTACGGTATATTTGCAAAAAAATCCTCGGTTTCCCACTCTTTTATTCCTGTTTTCGTCATTTCAAGAATTTTCTCTGCATTTCTTACGGTAGTAAGCCTGTGGGCTATCACAAAAGTAGTCCTGTTTTGGGCAAGCCTGTCCATGGACTCCTGAACTATCTTTTCACTTTCATTATCCAGAGCACTTGTGGCCTCGTCAAATATAAGGATCGGAGGATTCTTAAGGAAAACCCTGGCAATGGATAAGCGTTGCTTTTGTCCTCCTGAAAGTTTCACACCACGCTGGCCTATGTCTGTGTCATATCCGTCAGGAAGCTCCATGATAAAATCATGGGCATTTGCATTTTTTGCAGCCTCTATGACCTCTTCCCTGGTGGCGTCAGGCCGACCGTATAAGATGTTTTCGTATACTGTTCCTATGAACAGATAAACATCCTGCTGTACTACTCCGATATTGTCTCTTAAACTCTTTTGGGTGACGTCCCGGATATCCGTACCGTCTATCTTGATACTTCCGTCGCTTATATCATAAAATCTCGGTATAAGGCTTACCATGGTGGTCTTACCTATACCTGAAGGTCCCACGATAGCATAATAAGATCCTGCAGGAACATCCATGTTGATATTACTGAAGACTATCTCGTTTCTCTCACCATATCTGAATTCCACATTTTCGAATGTGACGTCCCCACGGACATCTTTAAAATCTTTTGCACCGGGTTTGTCCTGAATATCCGGAAATATATCAAGTATCTCCGTAAAACGCTCAAATCCTGAATAACCGTTCTGGAACATCTCTGTAAAATCAATAAGGGTTTTTATGGGCTCCGTAAGTACGTTTATGTACAAAAGAAATGCCAGCATATCGGCAACACTGAGATTCCCGGTACTTATCATTATCCCGCCCACGACCATGACTATAACCGTCATCATGGCTGTAAAAGCTTTAAGACCTGCATTATATCCACCCATATGCCTGTAGGAATCCCTTTTAGCTTTTAAAAACTCTTTATTTCCGAAACCGAATTTTTTATTTTCCACATCTTCGTTGGCAAATGACTTGACAACGCGTATTCCGGACAGAGAGTCTTCAACCTGGGCATTAACGTCTCCTATCTTTTCTCTGTTCCTTTTAAATGCAGCCTTCATCTTTTTATTATAAAAGTAAGCAAAGACGATCATTACAGGCACCAGTATATAAGCCGCAAGAGTAAGGGGCGGACTTATGATGATCATCACAACAAACGCTCCTATTATCCTGATGGCAGATATAACGATATTCTCAGGACCATGGTGTAAAAGCTCGGTAATATCAAAAAGATCAGATGTTATCCTGGAAAGCAGTCCTCCCGTGTTTTGGTTGTCATAAAATGAAAATGACAGCTTTTGGTAATGCTCAAATATCTCGCGGCGCATGTTATATTCTATTTTTGCACCCATTACATGCCCCACATATGCAATATAATAATTGCAAAAATACTGCGCGATTATGAGACCGGTAAGGATCAAGCCTGCTATGCTCACTCTTACTATCGCATCAGATGAAGGCAGTACAGCTATGGTATTTACCACATATCTTACGACAAACGGTATAACAAGAGCGATAAGGGCTGATATGATGGCACAGACCATATCGGTATAAAACTCTTTTCTATAGGGTTTGTAGTAAGCCGCAAGTCTTTTAAGATTCTTCCACAACATGTCTGTCCTCTTCTAAAATCCGATTTTCAGATCATTATAACCAAAATTGACTGCCTTAAGCAATCCTTAAAACAGTCAAAATGTGTAGACAAATAATCGGTTTGTTATGCTTTGTTTAATATATATGCAAATCTCTTATGTTCGCCTGAGGATAACCATTCATCATCCGCAAACATTTTACGCTCAATATCTTCGACATTAGTAAGTCTTTTTATCTCTATCTCTACACCGTCTTTTTGAATGTAATCCATAACTTCTTTCTCTCCTGATCTGGAGGGAAGATTATCGTTCATCTCCTGGGTATATACATGCCCTCCGTGACCTTTATGACCATGCGCATGATGACCGTGTCCATGACCATGGGAATGGCCGTGTCCGTCTGCGTGGCAGTGCTCATGTGCCTCTTCGTGAGAATGCTCGTGCTCGGCATTATCACGCTCTTTTGCCTTTTTTGCGTAAGCTTTCCAGTCTCCGTCTATGACAATCACTTTACCTCCCGGTTTTACAACCCTGATCCAGCTGTCAACGGCTTCACCGGGATGCGGAAGCGTCCACAGGAGATGTCTGTTTATCACTACATCATATTCACCGTCAGGCTCACTTAAGTTTTCAGCGTCACCTATTTCAAATGTGATCCTATCTTCAAGCCCCTGCTCCTCGGCTTTTCTTTTAGCATCAGCCTGCATACCTTCCGAAATATCAACACCTTTCACGGTATGTCCCATTTCAGCCAACAGCAATGTCAAAAAGCCTGTACCACATCCTACATCAAGCACCTTTGCTCCTTCGGGAACTATCTCCTTCAACGCTTTTATCCATTCCTGTTTTTCTTTTTCATGAAAAAGACCATGCCCCGGTGCAGTATCATAATCAGAACTTCCGGCATCCCAGTATTTTACAACTTCCTCTTTGAACTTTTTATCTTCCATCTTATAATTATTCTCCTTTATACTTATATCTCTTCCAAAACAAAATGTCCCGGACTCACCTCAAGCATTATGTCACCCAAGGGTTTCTCCGTATCATATTCCAAAAAAACCTTATTTCTTTCGTATTCGGGGTCCGGTATATGTATCGCGGAAAGAAGCGACTTTGTATATGGATGAACGGGATTGTTAAACAACTCCTCCGTCGGCCCCAGCTCTACCAGTCTCCCCTTTAACATAACCCCGACTCTGTCACTTATGAATCTGACTACCGACAGGTCATGTGCTATGAACAAAAATGTAAAACCATGTTCATTTTGTAAATGTTTAAATAAATTTATAATCTGTGCCTGTATTGAAATATCCAAAGACGCAACCGGTTCATCCGCGACCACAAGCCTGGGTTCCATAATAAGACTCCTTGCTATGGCAACCCTTTGCCTTTGTCCTCCCGAAAGCTCCTGCGGATACTTGGATAAATGACTCTTATCAAGTCCTGACTTCTCAAGGATATAGTCAAATCTGTGCTTTATATCCGCACTGTTTACAGGCATGTGATGAATCTTCAACGGCTCAAGTATAATCTTTTCCACAGTCATCCTGGGATTAAGCGCCGCACCGGAATCCTGAAATATCATCTGTATTTCCTTATGCATCCGGTTTAATGTCTCTTTCCGCTTTACGGATTCTCCCCTGTACAATATATCTCCGCCTGTCGGCTTATACATTCCGCATAAAGCCCTTGCGGTGGTTGACTTACCACATCCTGTCTCTCCCACAAGGCCAAAAACCTCTCCGTCTTTTATCTCTAAAGACACTCCGTCTATGGCCTTTACAGTATAATCTTCATCAATCTTAAAATGCAGACACAGATCCTTTGCTTCTATGATCGTATCTGTTGCCATAACGCACTCCTTTTTTTCAAATTTACCGGAGACACCACTCTGGGAGCTCTTTCGTCCAACAGCCATGTGGCCGCACTGTGAGTCTCTGATATCTGAAACATAGGCGGTTCTTTCTCATAATCAATAGCAAGCGCATATTTATTACGCTCTGCAAACGCATCCCCCGGAGGAGGGTCAATCAGAGAAGGCGGCATGCCATGAATAAAATTCAACTCTCCGTCTTTTCTTGCAAGTGCCGGAAGAGAGGACAACAATCCCCATGTATAAGGATGCCTCGGGTCGTAATAAATCTCCTCTGCAGTCCCTATCTCTACTATCTTACCGGCATACATCACAGCCACTCTGTCCGCCACCCTGGCTACGGCACCCAGATCATGGGATATAAAGACCATCCCTATGCCAAGTCTTTCCCTGATATCCAGCAGAAGATTAAGTATCTTTTCCTCCACCGTCACATCAAGCGCAGTTGTAGCCTCATCGGCAAACAAAAGCTCCGGCTTAGATGCAAGGGCAACCGCAAGGACGCAGCGTTGCCTCATTCCTCCCGAAAAGAAATGGGGTTGAAGTTTAAAACGCTCGTTAGGATCTTTGATCCCCACCAGATCAAGCATCTCAATAGCCCTTCTTTTAGCCTCATCCGTACTTACTTTTTCGTGCTTTAATATTGACTCGGTTATCTGCTTTCCGATGGGAATGGTAGGATTAAGGCTTGTCATTGGATCCTGAAACACCATGGCAAATCTTTTCCCGCGAAGGGGGCGCATATCCCTTTCTTTATATGAAGTGATATCCTCCCCCTGTACTTTTACACTACCCGACTTGATAAAAGCGTTTTTGGGCATAAGCTTCATAACGGACTTGCACATAACCGTCTTACCGCATCCTGATTCCCCTACAACCCCCAATATCTCACCGGGTTTCAGCTCTAAATTAACATTCCTTACGGCTTCAACCTCTCCTTTGGGAGTATTAAAGCTTACGGAATAATCCTTTAATTCTAAAAGGTTTTCACTCATCTGTTGATTGTCCAGTCTTCTATATTCCACATTACGCCAACTGCGTGGTGTCCAAGTGTTCTTGTTGTATCAAGTCCCTTAAGACCGTTAACACCCACATAGTTGCCCTCCAGGTAAGCTATGAGAAGAACTCCCGGTGACTGTGCATAGGCTTTTTCAAAGTTTGAATAAGCAGTCTTTCTTGCATCTTCAGTTGCTCCGTATCTTCCTTCTTCAAGATACTTATCAACTTCTGCATTAGAATAGTGCATATTATTGTCGCTTCCGTCAGTTGTGTACTGTCTGTAGATCATATCAGGATCAAATTCGGTAGCATATCCTGCTAGAAAGCCGTTGTATCCGGATTTCCAGTCAAATTTCTGGACAAATACAACCTCCATCTCTACACCAACCTTCTTAAGCATACTTGATACAACATTAGCTATATCTACACGCTCTTCCTCCCACTCTCTCGTTTGGATAGTGAAGTGGAACTTGTCTCCGTTTCTTTCATATATCCCGTCTGAGCCTTTTTTCCAGCCGAGTTTTTCCATCTCGGAAGCAAACTTATCAGTATCGTATGTATAAATATCTGCAGCCTTGTCCGTACCTAAAGGATTTCTCTGAATCGGTGAATAAGCTGTCTCACCCTGACCTACAAGAACACTGTCAACAATTGACTGCTTATCTACGGCATAATTGAGAACACCTATTGAATCCGCATTCTTTTTCCAGAAATCAGAACTCATATCCATGGATGCTGCTCTGTAGTCTGCAGTTTTAAATACCCACTGGGTAAAGTTATTATTTCCGTTAAACGTTGTTGCATATTTAGAATTCAGCCATGCAAGATCTGCCTCACCTGCCTGGATCATCGTTGCCTTTGTGGTCTCATCTCCTACCGTTTTATAAACTAATTTTTCAATATTGGGAACTTTGCCGTAATAATCCGTGTTTGCAGTGAATGTGATCATACCGCCATCAGCATCCCATGAAGCCATTTTGTATCTTCCGGTACCGATCGGCTTCTGATTGTATTCCGTGGTTTCAAGATCCTGTCCATCATAGAGATGCTGAGGAAGGATACCTATAGCAAAGTATGTCTCTATCGGAAGCATGAGCTTCTTAAGCTTGATCTCCACCGTATAATCGTCTTTTTTATCTACGGAAGAAATATTCTCATAATCACTTCTTATGCTGTCGGCAAGAGCTTCGTCTTCAAGTATCCTCTTATATGTATACACGACATCGTCTGCGTTAAAGTCCTCACCATCATGCCACTTTACTCCCTGACGAAGTTTAAACGTATATGTAAGCGCAGACTCATCAAAAGCGTAGCTCTCAGCAAGATCTTCCGTCGGTTTTCCGTTTCCGTCCAGTTTCAAAAGACCGGAGAAAACTATCTGTGTAAGTTCTCCGTGTGTATCAAGAAGCGGATTGATGGTGCTTACCTCTTCTCCCGCATATACAAGAGTATTGGCAAGATCGGATGATGATCCGCCGGCGGTCGTTGTTGCAGTTGTATCTCCGCCTGATGCGGTTGTTGTATCAGTTCCGCCTCCTCCTGAGCAGGCAGCCATTGATGCAGCCATGACTCCGGCAAGTGCAAGTGTCGTGAATTTAATTGTTTTTTTCATTTTAATATCCTCTCTTTGTTTACAAATTACTTGGGGTTTTGTTAGTTTCCTTTCTGTAAAAATTAGCCATATTGGTTATGCATACAAGTGTCGTAATAAGAAATACGCCGGGTACGATTATCACCCACCATGTGTTCATAACTAAAGCTTTATTGGCCAGGGATAACATGCTACCCCAAGAGATAACATCTACGGGCAATCCAAGGCCAAGGAAACTGAGTGTTGATTCCATTGTTATCGCCGTACCCACTGACGACACAACCGCAAACATGATCGCCGATACGAAATTCGGCATAAGATGAGTTTTAAAAATATATAAAAATCTGCCGCCTGAACTTCTTGCATATATCACATAGTCACTGTTTCTTATCTGACGCACCTCACTGCGCACGATCCTTGCCAGACCGAACCATGCGGTAATTCCTATGACTATGGAAAGAGTGACTACGTTATTGGAATTAAACACGGCAGTGATCACCAGGATCAGCAATATTCCGGGAATACTCCCGCTCATCTCAGTGATCCTCATAAGTATAGAGTCAACTCTTTCCGAAGAAGTTCCACTCAGACTCCCATATATAGTTCCAATCACAGCGGTTATAGCCGCCCCGAGAAGACCTACGATTATAGAAACCCTTCCTCCGTACCAGATCATTGAAAATATATCTCTTCCCAAAGAGTCCGTACCAAAGAAAAATTCCGAATCAGGAGGCTGATTCAGATTCTGCAGATAGAATCCGTTAGGATCATGATTTGCAAGAAGCGGAGCAATAATACATCCAAAAGCAATTGCACAAAAAACGATCAATGAAGGTAAAGGCTTGCCTTTAAGCTTATGTCTGATTGTCAGCTTTTTTATTTGAGGTGTGTGGGTCTTATATCCCGCACCGACCATTTTGAAAGGATCATTTTCTTTTTGTTCCTGTTCGACCGATATCTGCTCTGCTTCGGTAATAGCTTTATTTAAAGCCTCATCTTTTACCATCGTATCTCCTTTGTCACTTTCATTCTCGGATCGATCTCTTCATTTACAGTCTGCGCCACAAAGCTTGCAATAAATACAAACGCACCTGTAAGAAGAACTGTCATCATCAACATGTTATAGTCATGGTATTTTGCACTTTCCACTGCCAGGTTCCCTATTCCCGGATAACCGAACACCGCTTCAACTACGACTGTTCCGGAAATAACATGAGGTATGGCTATGGCCATAATACTTACTATCGTAGGTGCCACATTTCTTAAGCAGTGCTTCCATACGATCTGCCGTCTGGTAAGACCCTTTGCCTTCGCCAAAAGCACATAATCTTTTCTGAACTCATCAAGAAGTTTATTGCGTATCATATATGCGTAATACCAGAAATGACTTGCGATCATTACGATAAGCGGCAATATCATATGCTGTATCCTGTTGCCTATATCACCCTGCTTACCCACATCATATGCTCCGCTACTTGGAAACCATCCCAGATTCACACTGAATATAAGAACAAGAACAACACCAAGCCAAAAAGATGGTATGTAATAAGTTGCCGTCCCGACTTTACATATTATCTTATCCAACCAGTCATCTTCGTGAAGCGCGGCCACTGTCGCAAGTACGATAGCCAGTGCAAAGACCACACAATACGCGGTGATCCCCAGTCCCAACGTGTTGCCGATAAGCGGATTAACAACATTTTGAACCTTCATTTTGTACTTAAGGGATAAACCGAAATCTCCATGCAATGCCCCTCCCAGCCACTTAAAATACTGGACGAACAAATTGTCATCAAGCCCAAGTCTTTGTCTTGCCGCCTCTATCTGACTTTCGTCCATGGTATCCAGTGCCTCACCGTAAAAAGCCTGCAGCGGATCTCCCGGAGCCAGCCTTGCCAGAAAAAAAACTACTACAGACAAAACGAACATCGCTATAAAAAACAGAATGACTCGCTTGATAATTTTTTTAGTAATCCTTCTTTTTTTCATTTTTGGGAAAACTCCATTATTTTTTATTTAATTCTATAGATTCACCTCTATGTTTATAACCCCCGTAGGGGGATATTTTGTCAAAAAAAAGGGCTTTTTTAATAAAATAAAAGCAAACCTTTCCCCCTATGATAGGAAAGATTTGCTTTGCATCTTAATATTATTTTGTTATTTTATACCACCGACCATAAACATTGGGATCGCTCCATGAAGTAGCTTTTATATGGTCTCCGGATTCATTCCTTTAATGAATCAACCAGCATCCGGGTGTACTCATTTTCAGGTCTGTCAAAAATATCATCGACACTTCCCTGTTCGACTACCTGCCCATCTTTTATCACCATAATTCTTTTACACATTGCCCTCACTACATCCAGATCATGTGATACAAAAATCAAAGTTATGTTATTTTTATCCATTACCTCCTTAAGCAGTTCGAGTATCTGGGCTTGGACACTGACATCCAGCATGGTGGTAGGCTCATCTGCTATTATGATTTCAGGCTTTAACATCAAGATACGCATTATGGCTATACGCTGGGCCTGACCTCCACTTATCTCCTGTGGATATCTGTCAAACAGTTCTTCAGGAAGACCAAACATTTCCATGTGCTCTGATATGATCTTCTTTTCCTCTTCAGGCGAGGATGCCAGATTGTAAATTCGCACAGGCTCAGATATGGTCTCTCTGAACTTCATGCGTGGATTAAAGACCTGTTGCGGATTTTGGAAAATGATCTGCACATTTTTTCTGTAATTCTTCATTTCAGAACGAGACATGTGCTTAATGTTTTTTCCATTATATTCTATACTTCCTTTAGAGGGCTTTAGAAGTTTCATTGCAAGCTGGGCTATGGTAGATTTGCCACAGCCGCTCTCCCCTAAAAGCCCCAGTCTTTCATTTTCACCAACGCAAAACGAAACATCATCCACCGCTTTTGTCAAATGAGTACCGAACATGCCGCTTCTGTATTGTTTTGTAACATTTTTAAATTCAAGCATGGTAACACCTCGCTACATGTTTTTCTGACTCGGAGATAATAAGTTTCGGATGACCGTCTATACACTCTTGTGTACACTCCGGACAGCGCGGATTGAATTTACAACCTGTGGGCATGTCAGAAGCAGAAGGTGAAAATCCCTTTATTGCATGAAAACCATTTTGAGGCAGTGCATTAATAAGTCCTCTTGTATAAGGATGCTTAGGAGAATTAAGGACTTCATCCTTGGAACCGTATTCCACTATCTCTCCTGCATACATTACCCCTATGTCATTGGCAAGACTTTCCGCCACAGCCACATCATGCGTTATAAGGAGCATAGTAGATTTGTGGGTCTTTTGCATATGACCGATACGCTTGATAACTTCCCTTTTACGAACGGCATCAAGTCCCTTTGTGGGCTCATCTACAACGATAAACTTAGGAAAAGCACTTGTTCCCATAGCCACAAGTACACGCTGCTTCATTCCCCCTGACAGCTCATGCGGATAGTCGTCAGCAAGTTCCGGAAGTCTGGGCAGCCCCAGTAGTCTGAAAAGATCTATAGTATTTTCCCTTGCCTTTTTTTTATCATTTTCCACATGAAGCCTGTAGACCTCATCCACCTGTTTTCCAATTGATTTTAACGGATTCAGGCTGGATGCTGCACTTTGAGGTACCCATGCAAGCTGAGCACCTCTCAAAGGAAGAAATTCCTTATCTGAAAGTGCAGTTATCTCCTGTCCGTTAAAGAAAATCTTTCCCTTTACCAAGGCATTATCAGGGTGAAGCCTAAGTATAGAGTTGCCAAAAACAGATTTGCCGCTCCCGCTCTCTCCTAAAAGACATAGTACCTCTCCGTCATATATAGAGACATTTATATCATGCAGTGCCTTCACACTACCGTTCCCTACCTGAAATTCTACGCTTAAATCCTCGGTCTTTATAACTGGTTCTCCACTCATTAGTCCACCTCAGCTTTCTCCTTTAGACGAGGATCAATAAGATCACCTATACCCTCACCTAAAAGATTAAATGAAAATGCGGTAAAGACTGCAGCAATACCGGGAGCCACCGTTATCCATGGAGCCTGCCTTATATATTCCTTGCCACCGTTTATCATCAGTCCCCATTCGGGACTTGGAATCTGTGCCCCCAGTCCTAAATAACTAAGAGAAGCTCCTGCCAGAATAACAGGTCCTATACTCAATGTCGCAATAACAATAACCCTGCCAATAATGTTTGGCAGAATGTAGCGGAACACAATCCTTAATTTGGAATTTCCAATAGCCCTTGAAGCCGGCAGATACTCTGAGTTCATTACGGAAATAGTCTCAATACGAACCAATCTGGCGTAATGTGCCCATCGAACAGCTGCCAGAGCTATTATTTGATGCTCTGTACCATTACCCAAAGTACCAAGAACAGCCAAAGCAAATATGATACCCGGGAAGGACAGCATGATCTCAACTATCCTCATAAGAATTGTATCCACTGCTCCGCCGGCAAAACCTGCAACAATTCCTACAGTTATACCTATAGCAGCTCCTATACCCACAACCGCAAGGGCAACACCGATGGATAGATGTGCTCCGGATATAACTCTGGTAAAAACATCTCTTCCATTGTTATCGGTTCCAAACCAGTGCTCACCACTGGGAGGAAGACATTGATTGGCATAGTCTGTAGCAGTAGGATCAGCGTTCCATATAAATGGTCCTATTATCGTAAAAAAAGCGATAATTACAGAGCATATGATACCGATGGTGAAAAGGGATCTGCGTCTTGAAAAAAATCTACTTTTAATTCCCTTTTTCAATTCCTGCCACCTCCCAACCTGATACGAGGGTCGATAGCAGCTGTAACAATATCAACAACCAGCATAGAAACAATATATCCTATTGCAATAGTTACAATACATCCCTGCATCATAGGATAATCCTTTGAAATAATAGAGTCATATAGTAACTTACCGATACCCGGCCATACAAAGATAGTCTCAACGATAACAGAGCCACCAAGTATATGACCAACCTCCAGGCCTGCCATGGTAATGACAGGAGGAAGGGTGTTGACCAAAGCATGTCTGTAGACAGACTGCCTTTCAGTAAGACCCTTTGATTTAGCTGTAACCATGTAGTCCTGTCCCATAACCTCGCTCATACTCGATCTGGTGATCCTGAGAGTGGATGGTATCATGCCAACCATCAGGGTGACACAAGGCAGGATAACATGCCGCACAGACCCCATTCCGGTAATCGGCAGCCAATGGAGCTTCACACTGAATATCAGTATAAGCACCAGCGCCAGCCAGAAGCTGGGAATAGACCCGAAAAATATGGTTATTATCCTGCTTACATGGTCAACCACACCGTTCCTGTGGGTAGCAACATAAAGACCTATTGGAACGGATATCACAAAAGCAATACCGAAGGCGGTAATACCCAGTGTCAGAGTATAGGGAATCTTACCCAGGATCATCTGCCAAACAGGGAGATTGTGTACGTATGACACGCCCCAATCTCCCTTTATGGCATTCCCCAGCCAGGAGCCGTACTGCATCACCAATGGTCTGTCCAAGCTGTACAGGTTGGTGACAGTATTTACATCCTGCTGGTAGATCTGGTCATCGAAGCCTATAAACGTATGTGTAAGGATGGTTACCGCATCATCCCCCGGTGCAAGACTGAGTACAATAAATGAAAGGAATGAAACTCCTATTATGACTATTATTCCGTAAATAATTCTTTTAATTATAAATTGTGCCATTTTTTATAGTCTTTCTGTCCTTAATACGCTATTCTTATCAGTCTGTGATGGTAATATCTGTATTCCACATATAGTCATGTGCTGTGGGATTGAACTTAAAGTTCTGAACCTTTTCACTGAAGCCGTAAGCTACACCGTAGTTGCAGATATAAGCAATGGGAAGCTCTTCCATAGCAAGCTTCTGGATCTTTTTACTTACCTCATATCTCGTCTCTGTATCAAAGGCCTTCTGACCCTCTGCAAGAAGCTTGTCAAACTCTTCATTTACGTAACCGATAGGCTCAGTTTTTTCAGATGAATAGTTGTTGTTCAGGTAGTAAATAGAGCTGGGAGCCATAGCTGTAGCCATACCTGCAAGATAAATGCCCCACTCGCCCTTTTCTTTTCTTTCCTCAATGGCTGCATTATCCATTGTTGAAACATTTACCTTCATACCAAGCTCTTTAAGCTGTGACTGAAGTGCCTCAGCGATAAGAGGAAGTCCGGGACGCTCAGTATATGTGATGGCAGTAAACTCGAAGTCTTGACCGTCCTTTTCTCTGATACCGTCTCCGTTTGAGTCAACCCATCCTGCCTCTTCCATAAGCTTCTTAGCCTGCTCAAGATCAAATTTAGAACCGTCTATAGATGTGTCACACCATGCCATATTCTCTGTGAATATATTTTTAGCAGGTGTTCCGGCACCGTTAAGTACTTTGTCAGATATTGTCTGTCTGTCCATAGCAAGGGAAGTTGCCTGTCTTACCTTCTTATCTCCGAATAAGCCCTTGCAGTTGAACTGGCATGTATAGATACGAGCCGTGTCATATTTTTCAACTCTTACATTATCAAGTTCATCAAGTCTTGTAAGCTCATTAAAGGGAAGGTCGCATGTAAAGTCGATCTCACCCGCCTCAAGTGCCATAGCTCTTGTATTTGAATCGGTCATACCGGAGATTGTAACCTTTGCAAGTGAAGCAGGTGTACTATGATAATCATCATTTCTTACGATAGTAAGTACGCCTGTTGAGCTGTTAAACTCCTCTACTTTGAAAGGTCCGGTTCCGATGGGCTTAACGAGATTGCCACTGGAGTCGTATGTACCCTTGCCTATGATTGACATATTGGCAAGATGCATGAACTCCGGAAGCTCTGCATTAGGTGTCTCGGTGGTTATTGTCACTTCGTTTGCGCCGGTAGCCTCTGCCTTTGCGATCTTAGTTGAGGTTACAAGAGTAGGGTTCTTCTCAAGGGCATTGTTGATAGACCATGCAACAGCTTCAGCGTCCATATCAGTGCCGTCATGGAACTTAACACCCTCTTTTAATGTAAATACCCAGGTGTTTTCATCCTTGTTCTCCCACTTAGTTGCAAGTGAAGGCTGAAGCTCGAACTTATCATTTACTTCACAGAGAACCTCTGTAACACAGGCTTTTTCCTTTATAAGTGTACCGTCACTTACAGGGTCGATATTATCAATAGCCCAAAGCTCACCTATCCTTAAAGTCTTGTCTCCTGCTGATGCGGATGCCGCCGTAGTGGTCGTCTGGTTACCTTGTGATGCCGTTGTATCCTTATTCTCCCCCGTTGTGCCCCCACAGGCTGCCAAAAAGCCTCCTGAAATAGTTACGAGTGATGCAATTGCAATACCTTTAGATATTTTTTTATTTAATCTCATTTTTATTGACCTCCGAATATTATAAAAATCACTTTTCTCCATAAACTGCCAGCCACGGAGACATCTTTTTATTGTCATCCGTTTCTCTTTTGACAGTTAAATCCTCTCTCATGCGAATTACCTTTGAGTTCTTAAAACCGGCTCTTTCCATGTACTCCATATACGTTTTTTCATCTGCTTTTCTTAAGGGAAGTTTTTCATCAAGCTCTTTGCTGTATATGAATTCTTTTTTAGGCTTATGCATCCCCTTAGAATCTCTTATAAAACTAATTACTTTGCCACCCGGTTTCATGACCCTTTTCCACTCCTTAAAAGAAACATCAGGATCCACCAAAGTCCATAAAACACGGCAGTTCACCACCACATCAAAGAAATCATCATCAAACTGAAGATTTTCACCTTCGTTTTTAATGAATTTCACATCCACATTTCTTTCTTTGGCATGCTCTTTCCCTATACTCATCATGCCCTCGGATACATCAACTCCATAAACCTCGTTCCCCAACTCCGCCATCATGAGAGCAAGAAATCCAGTTCCTGTTCCGATATCTAAGACTTTAAGTCCCTTTTTTTCTCCTGTAAGTTTAAACAGTTCCTCCCTCCAAAGATCAATATCTTCTGTAGCATGTGCTTCATCAAATTCCGGCGAATAATCATCCCAATGCTTTTCAATGATATCAATATCTTTTACATCTTCTTTGGCTTTCATGTTTTAAATTTTTCCTTTCAAAATATCTCTTTTCTCTAAAAATAAAACAACGGTGGTTTTTTCTTCATCGATTTTTAATCTCCTCCGCATATGATTATATTTTCGGTTTTTTATCCCGATTTCCGCATTATACTTCCTCAACAATTCACTGCGCATCCCCCCCCATCCGTTAAAATTATTCGACTAAAAACACTTATGAAAATAATGGTTTTTTTTCATTTCCACATTGAACCCTATCCCCAGGATGGGGTTATTTTTTAACTCTTGTAATGCATGAAAGTAGAAATCAGTAACACTTGTACTCTATCCCCCTCATTAACTACTCAATCAAATAAAAGAAGCGGGAACCTGATTATCCCGCTTCTTTTTTTTGCTATTTTAAATCCGCTACCGGGGATATATTTTTTTCAACTACTCTAAATATTTTGTTGCAGAATGTGAGAGTTGATCGTCTATGAGAAACAATTATTATGATCTTATCCCTAAATTCCTCTTGAAGAGTTCTGATTATCTGCTTTTCATTAAATACATCTAAATTACTGGTTGGTTCATCCATAACGATGATGTCGGGATTTTTAAGAAGCGCTCTGGCTATCCCGAGTCTTTGTACTTCTCCTCCCGAAAGGTTTATGCCATATTCTCCAAGCTGGGTTTCATAGCCTTTTGGCAGTCTTTCTATGACATTACTTATACCTGCCCTTTTTGCGGCTGTCTTTATATCGTCAATGCTTGCCTCCGGCACACCAATTGCTATGTTTTCAGCCACAGTTGCTTCATAAACAAATGCCGTCTGTTCAACCATGGCTATATTGTCCCTTAAACTTTTTAAGGATACATCTTTGATCATTTTTCCGCCTACTTTTATACTTCCGCTGTCAGGATCCCAAAAACGAAGTAAAAGTCTTAAGAATGTGGATTTTCCGATACCACTTTCTCCCACTATCCCTACCTTGTCTCCCGGCGCGATATCTACATTTACGTTTTTGAATATGTCTTTGTCTCCGTAGCTAAAGCATACATCCTGCCATGTAACTTCTTTTCCGTTGGTCAGTACGTCAGCACCTTCCTTTTCTACAACTGCCGGCTCTCTGTCAGTTATATCAAAAACTCTTTCAGCCGCCGCAAATGTGTCTGTAAGGCTGGATACCACAGATATAAGTGACTGGGTGGATGAAAAAGAAGCTGACACAACAAAGGACAGTACTATGACTCCGTTTATCTTTGCAGGATCTCTTATGACAAGAGCAAACACTAAAAAGATTATCATTATCCTTGCCATGTATACAAAAAATGTAGGGAGTGCACTTATAAGCTGTCTGTGAATAGTTTTTTTGTGATCTATCTTGTTTAAAGCATTGCTTTTTTCTACCACCTCTCTTGATCTCACTTTTCCCTGTCCGTATATCTGGACATCTTTAAGGCCAAATACACTTTCCAGGATAAAGGACTTAAGACCTCCAAGGCTTTTACGATATGCACTCCCTATATTCCTCCCTGCCTTCATCCCTGCAAGAGGAATGATCACACTTGTTATCAGATAAATAGGTATAAGCGTGAGCACATAAACCGGATGTACAAAACCAGCAATTATCAGTGCCGCTACCGGTAATATTATGACCGTAAACATAGGACCGATAGTGTGGGCAAAAAAGCTCTCTATAGTATCTATGTCTCCTATAGCTATAGATACTATGTCTCCTGTTTCCTTTTCTGTCATGATGGCAGGAGAAAGCTTTCTTAAGGAATTAAAAAATCTTGTACGCATACCGGCAAGCAGATTGTACGCCGCAACATGAGAAGCAAATCCCTCTATGTATCGCATGACTCCTATAAGTACGGCACATATTGCCATTACTATCCCCCATGCAACGGGGCTTCCTGCATCCAGCTTCCCTGCACAGCTAAGGATAAAGGCTGCACCAAAGCCCATAAGTCCCATTTGGGAAAGATTGCCTACTATACTGGCAACGGTGGCAAAGGCTATAAACCCTTTTTGTCCTTTTGATATCTCAAGAAGTCTTTTTGATATTTCCTTTAAACCATATTTATGTTTTTTCTTTGCTACAGCTTCAGCCAACTTGACCACCTCCCAGCACAGCACTCTCTTCTAACTCGTTTTGCTGTGTAACCAGTCTTGAATAAATGCCATTGTTTTTCATGAGAGTATTATGATCTCCTTTTTCCGTGACTTTTCCGTCTTCCAACACATAAATACAGTCTGCATTTCGTATGGTTGAAAGTCTGTGGGATATAATGATGAGCGTTCTGGTCTTGCCCAGTCCTTTTATACATTCCCATATCTCCCTTTCGCTGTCCTCATCAACACTTGAAGTTGACTCATCAAACACTATGTAGGGAGCGTCCGAAAGGATGGCTCTTGCTATTCCTATCTTCTGCCTCTGACCTCCTGACAGCTTGCTTCCCGCATCTCCGACATTGGTATCGAGACCTTCTGACAGACTCCTTACCCAGTCTCCCAGTTTTACCTGGTCCAGCACAGAAAGGAGTTTTTCATCCCCTGCGCTATCATCCGCCATTAGGAGATTGTCCCTTATATTTCCACTAAAAATGTATACCTGCTGGGGAACCATTATTATTTCTTTTCTAAGATCCTCAGGCGCTATGGACATATAGTCTCTTCCGTCTATTGTTATCCTGCCTGTTTTGGTATCGTAAAACCTGAGGAGCATATTTACCACAGTACTTTTTCCGCAGCCTGACTCACCCGCAAGAGCTACCGTCGCATTTTGAGGTATCTGTATGTCCACGCCTTTTAATATGTCATTTTCGTTGTCGTAGGAGAAGGTCACATTTTCCAGGGAAATACCTGCGAAATCATTTTTCTTTGATCTATCAGGTGAAATCTCCCTTTTGGTATCCACATCAAGAACCTCCGCTATCTTTCCTGCCGCTGCTATCCCCTGTATCGCTTCGTGCTCAATCCATTGTAGATGGCGGATAGAACCGAAGAATCCAAAAGAGAGCATAAGTACTGTAAGAGCTGAAGGAAGAGCTATACTTCCCGCAAGGAGCTGTCCTCCGCATATTGCTACAGCCGCAAATATACTCAGATTCATGATGAGTTCACTTAAGCCGATAGATGAGAAGTTCAGCTGCATAATGCGAATGATTATGCGACTAACAAAGTTAGCCCTTTTGTTTAGTTCAGCCTCCCTATCATCGCCTCTGTTATACACCTCAGTGGTAGTCATTCCTTTTATCCCCTCAACGTAATATGAAGAAAGGTTGTTCATGCCTGTCCAGTAGTCAGACTTCAGCTTGTCTATTTTGTTTCTGAAGATATTATTTAGAGGTGTTACTACCAAGGACACTACCAATAGGAGTATTGCAGCAGGCAGGCATTTATTCATCAATGCAAAAAAAGTGTATATGGGTGCAGCCACAGAATATATTAGCCCGGGAATATATCTGTTGTAGTACATCTGTATAAGCTCGACACCGTCAACTGATGAGTTAATGGTGTTAGTGGCACCTATACGGCTTACATCCTTAACATCCAGCTCCAGCAGCTTGCTAAATATCTCTGAACGTATGCTCACCCTTGCTTTAGCTGTACATATGTGTTCTACCTCACCGATCAATAGTTCTCCCACCAGCATGATCACTGATGCTATAAAGGATCTTGCTATAAGAGTTGTAAAGTCTACATCTCCCGCCCCTCTTTCATAGAGCTGTCCCAGTATGGTACCGATCGCATTTGCAAACATGGTAATACCTACCAAAACCGCTATCTTCAGAGCGGCTATAACAAAAATCCAGCCTCGGAAGCCTTTCGACATCCTTATTAAAGTTTTGTTTATATGAAGCAACTTTTTAACCTCCTGACATACACTCACATATATATAAAAATGATGTATTATGTGCAAGACATCTTTTTATTTAATTCTATTATCTATCTCACAATAAAAAACCTCACGGGAGCTTTTTCATGGCGAAAAATGATAACAAAAGGAAGCGGGCTCCTACCGGCTCCGCTCCCTCATATTGTTCCAACTTCTTTATAAAGGCTTTTTTATGATATAAGCCTCTCTTCTGTATTTTTCACTTGAAAGAAATTCATTATCTACATACTTGATCCTCTCAAAGGAATCAATATCCTCCAGGCTAACGATGGTTATCTCATACCCCTTTCTGTCAATATAATCAAAGGGCTTTCCTTTTCCGCTATGCAGAGGAAGATTTGATATCAATTCCTCCGAATATGAATGATCGTTTTTTTCTTCGTCATTTTGCCTGTTCTCTTTTTTTAAGTTTGGCGATATATTATACCAATCACCATCAATTATTATCACACTGCCACCCGGTTTGGTAACTCTCAGCCACTCATCTATCGCCTCATAAGGATGGGGCAGCGTCCACAGGAGATGCCTGTTTATTACAACATCATATTTATCATCAGGCTCGTTTGTATTTTCCGCATCGCATATCTCAAAAGAAACTCTGTCCTCAAAGCCTCCTTCAATAACTTTTCTTTTTGCGTCTGCCTGCATACCTTCAGAAAGATCGATCCCCTTTACATTGTATCCCTGTTCAGCAAGAAGGAGTGTAAGAAAACCGGTCCCACATCCCACATCAAGGATATCTTTAGTGCCCACAGGTATTATCTTTTCCAGAAATTTCATCCATAGATCTTTTTCATCCTGACCTTTTAATCCATGACCATCATGAGAGTCATAATCCTTGCTTCCCTGATTCCAATATCTTGCCACTTCTTCTTTTAATTTTTTATCGTCCACTTACACATCTGCCCTTTCTACATTATTAAGTTTAGGTAATTCGATCACTTTTGTACACACTCTCTCTGCAAGAGATTTATTGTGTGTGATTATAATCATACCAAGATTCCTCTTTTCTCCTTTCCTCCTCCGGAACATCCTGCAATACCGATAACTCCCGCAACCATTACTGCCGACAATGTGATCGGCATGAATTTCTTTCTCATTGAAAAATCCTCCTTTGTAAAAATAAATATACATTCACTGTTTATGCATGATGAGAACAATAAACAGTTTTATTTATTTTAATTTTATAAATATAAACTCCCAAGCCCCCGTAGGGGATATTAAATTCGCGAATATCGGGGGAAAAAAATTATACACATGAAAAAAAAACGCTTTTCTTCCTTTGAACCTTGAAAAAGCGAGTTCATATGGATTAAAAAGCGTTTTATTTATACAAAATTACTTTTTGATATCAATTCTTTTTTGATCGTGAACAAATAACCGGTCTATCGTTATCTCCGTGTCTATATCAGGAGACCAGGAATGTATGGCGTTTTCGATCTGTGTCCTTAGCTTATCGCAATCGGTATTTGCATGATCATTTGCAACAACATCAAACGACACCTTCGGCCTCGGAGGACGCTTCAGGACATGAAAGTCATGTATATTAAGTGATTCATCAACGGTCTTAACTATCTTTTGGATAAATTCCTTAAGTCTGTTTGCTTCTTCGTCATTTTGATCCACCGGATCTATATGGATGGTTATCTCACATCCCACGGCATTTGCCACTCTTTTTTCGGCTGCATGAGCCGCGTTATGTGCCTCTATAATACTCATATCCGAAGGCACCTCCGCATGCAGGGTGCAATACATCATCCCCGGCCCATAATCATGAACCACTATATCATGGACGTCCAGTATCCTGTTATCATGCTTTACCGCTTTCTCTATCTCCTTTAAAGTAGATTCATCAGGCATCTTTCCAAGTAATGGATCCATTGTTTCTTTACAGGACAATATACCGGAAATGATCACGAAAACCGCTACGCCTGCTCCCGCTATACCGTCCAGTTTGGCTCCCGTTGCAGCCTCTATTATCATGGTCACGAGAACCGCACTTGTGGCTATGCAGTCATTTAAACTGTCTGTAGCCGCCGCAGTAAGGGTTGCAGAATCTATCTTCTTACCTATGGTCCTGTAAAAATTCCACATCCAAAACTTTACGGCAATCGATATAGCAAGCACAACAACTGCTACTGCTGTAAAAAGCGTCTCTTCCGGACTGATTATCTTCTCTATGGACTCTCTTATAAGACTGACACCCATAAATATAATGGCAAAGGATACTATCTGTCCGGCTATATATTCTATACGCCCATGGCCAAAGGGGTGTTTTTCATCCGCAGGCTTTCCTATCGCCTTAAACCCAATAAGCGTCACTACGGAAGACCCCATGTCAGACAGGTTGTTGAAAGCATCAGCAACTATGGATATATGCCCCGTAATAAGTCCTGCTATCAGTTTTATGATAAACAGGCTTATGTTGCAGACCACTCCGGTCACTCCTGCCAATATCCCGTAGTTCTGTCTTTGCGTGGCTTTATCTGCACCATTGTCTTCCCTTATGAATTTTTTCAACAACAATTCTATCATGCTTTTCTTCCTAATCTGATTAACATTTTTTTACTTATAACACTAAACCGTATCGTAAGGGAAGACTAATTTTAAAAACCGGAGAGTATGCCACACTTACATACTCCCCGGGTCTGATAACAATTTCAAGTAACTTACGCGTATATTATTTCTTCATATTTTCCGGCTTTCGCCTTTTCTAATGCATCAAGCCAATTTTCACGTTGGAAGTCGAGAATGGCGATATGTGACTCAAATGAGTTATCGCCGTAGTTCCATACAATACATGTATGACCGCGCTTTCTGATATCCTTCATATCATCAAGCTTAAATTCTTCAGTTATATCACCGTCCCGATCAATCACCTCCATTTTATCTTTCTTGAGTCTGAGTCCTCCTGTCCTGCACAGGTAAACCGCACGGCTCTCGAATAAAACGTCACTGTTACAATCGCTCATTAAAAGTATCCCCCTTTCCAAGGCAAGCACTATCATGTTCCGATCAGAAGTTTATCATATACTTCAAAAAATTTTATCCCCTTATATGGGATATTATGAAAGAGTTCTTTTTTCAGGTATAATGGTCTGTATCATTTTATGAAAAGGACATACATCACAATGACTGAAAACTTTGGTTTATCAAAAAAAAATAAGATCGTTGTAATAGGTGCCGGAAACGTCGGACAAGCCATCGCCTATACTCTGATGGTGCGCCGTCAGGCAAACGATATTGTTATCATCGACAAAGATACGGATAAGGCAAAAAGCGCTGCCGAAGATATTGCACACGGCACCGGATTTTTCAGCCAGATATCCGTCCGCACAGGCGATTACAGGGAGTGCGCCGACGCTTTTCTTATCATCATCACCGCAGGCAAAGTCAGGGCAGCTGACCAGTCAAGGCTTGAACTTGCAAAGGACAATATAAACATAGCCCGGGAAATAACAGCAGAGATAATGAATCATTGCGATAACCCTCTTTTGCTTGTGGTCTCAAATCCTGTTGATATTATTACTGCCGCAGTACTTGATGAATCCGGACTTTCGAGAGGACGTGTCATAGGAAGCGGAACATCCCTTGACACTGCCCGTTTCAGGCATCTTATAGGGGAGGCTCTTAATCTCAACGTCAGTGATATTAATGCTTATGTTCTCGGGGAACACGGAGACAGTCAGGTACATATATGGAGTGATGTTCATATCGCCGGCATACCGCTCTGCGAATACGAAAAGCAGATGCAGATGCCGCTTGATAAAGAACTTATATCCCGGCGCACTAAAAAAGGCGGTGCCGAGATAATTGCCGGTAAAGGCGCCACATTTTACGGTGTGGCAATGGCAGTATCCAACATCGCCGAGATAATATTAAACGACAAACAGGGGATAGTTCCCGTTTCCCATATGCTTAGCGACAAATTCGGAGGCTGGTCGGGAGCAGTGATCTCCATGCCCTGCATCGTCGGATCAAGCGGTATAACAAAGACTATCATGATACCTATGTCCGATGAAGAAAAAGAAGCAATGGATCGATCAGCAGAAATTGTTCTTGAAATGCAGAAACTTTAAAGTATATTTTTTTTGATCTCTCTTATATACTCAGCCGCATACCTGCTCATTGTAGCACCTTTGCGGCTTATGATCCCTATCTTCATATATTCTTTAACATTTAGAGGTCTTGCGATTATGTTCTGCCAGTTTAGTTCCTGACTTATCTTTCCCGAACTTACCGTATAACCGTCAAGACCTATAACAAGATTAAAAAGGGTTGCCCTGTCGCATACCCTTATATTTTTTTTTCTGTCCAAGGTACTTAGTATTTCCTCTGAAAAATAAAATGAATTATATTCTCCCTGCTCAAACGAAAGATACGGATAATCCTCAAGATCCTTCATGGATATCCTTTTCTTTTTAGCAAGAGGATGATTTTGGCCGATAAACACATGGGGTTTAGCAGTAAATATCTCTTCAAAAACAAGCTCCCCGGCGTTTAGTATCTTACTTATCACCTTTTCATTCACAGATGACAGATATATGATCCCTAACTCACTCCGCATTCTTGCAACATCTTCTATGATGTCATGAGTCTGGGTCTCCCTGAGGGTAAAATCATATGAATCTGCATCAAACTTTTTTATAAGCTCCGCAAAGGCCTTTACCGCAAAGGAATAGTGCTGGCAGGAAACAGCAAATTTGGGGCGCATTTCTTTTTTATTAAGATACCTTTCCTCCAACAGTGATGTCTGGTCCAGGATCTGTCTGGCATAGGAAAGAAACTCATCCCCTTCGTTTGATACGGTAACCCCTTTGCTTCCCCTATTGAAGATACTTATCCCCATTTCCTTTTCAAGTTCATGTATGGCATTAGTCAGACTTGGCTGGGCAATAAAAAGCTTTTGCGCAGCCTGTGTGATGTTGCCTGTCTCTGCCACCGTTATAACGTATCTTAATTGCTGAAGTGTCATTATCATTCTCCTTTAAAAGATAGTTTAATTCATATTATCATATATATTCATAGTTTTAAACTATCTTTATCCCCATCAAATAAATATTATTTTTTTCCCTGCTTCGCATATATACTCAAATCCGAAATCAGAAAAACAGTACACAAGGAGGCATTATGAAAAATTCGGTAACAGGGTTTCCGAGGATCGGAAAAAACAGGGAATTAAAATTTATCACTGAAAAATACTTCAAAAAAGAGATCAGCTTTGATGAGCTGTATGAAGGAGCCAAAAACATAAGGCTTGAACATATCAAACTTCAAAAAGAAAAAGGGATAGACTTCATCCCGTCAAACGATTTTTCTTTTTACGACAACATGCTTGATATGGCCCAGCTGCTGAACGCGATCCCGGAGCGTTTCAGAAAAAGTCTCTCTACCGACCATGAGATATACTTCGCCATGGCAAGGGGGCATCAGGATAACAATACTGATCTGAAAGCCCTTTCCATGAAGAAATGGTTTAACACCAACTATCACTACATAGTTCCGGAGATAGAAGACTCTGCGGACATCAGACTAACGGGCACAAAGCCATTTGATGAATACACGGAGGCAAAGGATGCAGGCTTTGATACCAAGCCCGTTATCATCGGTCCTTTCACCTTTCTGAAATTATGCAAGTTTAGCGGAGATAAGAATATTGGCGACTTTAAGGATAAATTTTTACAGGCATATGCCGGGATATTAGACAAATTTAATTCCCTTGAGGCGGAGTGGATACAGATAGACGAGCCCTGTCTTGTACGGGATTTAGATAGTGATGATATCTCATTTTTCATATCACTCTACGAAGAACTTCTGGGACATAAAGGCAATTTAAAGATTCTTTTACAGACTTATTTCGGGGATATTCGTGACTGTTATACAGAGGTGATATCACTTAATCTTGACGGGATAGGACTTGATCTTATCGAAGGAAAAGAAAACTTAAATCTGATCAAAGACCACGAATTCCCAAAAGACAAGACACTTTTTGCCGGGGTTGTTAACGGAAAAAATATTTGGAAAAACAATTACGGAGAGACCCTTGAAACCATAGGCAGGTTAAAACAGCTTTCCTGTGAGATCGTACTTTCCACATCATGCTCTCTGCTCCACTCTCCTTTTACCATTGAAAATGAAACTGAAATAAGAAACGACATACTTCGATATTTTGCTTTTGCAGCGGAGAAATTAAACGAATTAAAAGACCTTTCCCGGCTGGGCGATGCTCTTGATTATCAGGGCGATCCTGCTTTCAGATCAAACTCCGGAGATCCGGATAGTAAAAAGGCATTTGAACATAAGAATGTCCAAAATGCAGTAAACAGTTTAAAAGAAAATGATTTCACAAGGCTTCCCAAGCGAAGCGAAAGAGTCGTTATCCAAAAGGAATCATTGTGTCTTCCCCTGCTCCCCACCACCACCATCGGTTCCTTCCCGCAAACGGCAGAGGTAAAGCGCAACAGGAGCGAATACAAAAAGGGTATCATTGACAAAGAGACCTATGATAAGAACATTTTTGAATTTATTAAAGAATGCATAGATGAACAACTGGAGCTGGATCTTGACGTCCTTGTTCACGGTGAGTTTGAAAGAAATGATATGGTAGAGTTCTTCGGTGAATGTCTTGAAGGATTTATATTTACAAAAAATGCATGGGTACAGTCCTACGGTACACGCTGCGTAAAGCCGCCTATTATCTTTGGTGACATACGCCGCAGAGAAAACATGACCGTAAAATATATTAAATATGCCCAGTCTCTTACGGATAAACCGGTAAAGGGCATGCTCACGGGTCCCGTAACCATACTGAACTGGTCTTTCCCAAGAGAAGATATCAGCCGCAGGGAGATAGCCATGCAGATAGCCCTTGCCATAAAAGAAGAGGTAAATGATCTGGAAGAAGCGGGTATAAAGGTGATCCAGATAGATGAAGCTGCCTTAAGGGAAAAACTCCCTATAAGAAAAGCTGACCGTTACAGTGAGTATCTTGACTGGGCAATCCCGGCGTTCCGCCTTTGCCACAGCGGGGTAAAGCCTGAAACCCAGATCCATACCCATATGTGCTACAGTGAGTTTGGCGATATCATAAAAGATATAGATAACATGGATGCGGATGTAATATCCTTTGAGGCTTCCCGCTCAACCCTTTCCATACTGGACGACCTTAAAGAAGCCGGGTTTGAAACCCAGGTCGGTCCGGGTGTGTATGATATCCACTCGCCACGCGTACCGGGTACCGATGAGATAAAAGAATCCATACATAAGATAATTGAAAAGATAAACCCTGAACAGGTATGGGTAAACCCTGACTGCGGACTTAAGACCAGGGGACCGGAGGAGACGTATAAGAGCCTTAAAAATCTTACTAATGCCGCAAAATCTGTCCGTGAGGCTTTATAATATTTTTATTATTAAAAAGGTGTTATTTCACGGTTTTTGTATTATAATGTGAGTAGTACAATAAACACAGCACAATATGGAGGTTAATTGTTATGAGTAATGAAGAAGAAAAGAAAGATTGTAAACCGGGATACAACAGCTGCGATATAACAGATGACGGTATCAACGAAAAGAACACACAGCCGGATGATCCTAATGCAGAAAAAGACTGCAAGCACGGCTTCAGCAGCTGCTCTATAGCAGGTGAGGAGCCTGAGGCAAAGGCAGAAGAAGAATGCGTAGATGACAGCAAAGAGAAGGACTGCAAGCCCGGATTCAACAGCTGTGACATCTGATCCGGATACGGAGGATAGATATGGAGCTTCAAAAGATAAACGAAGATTCATTTGATTCTTTTATTCAATCAGATGAGCCGGTTATGGTCGATTTTTATGCAACATGGTGCGAGTCTTGCAAGGCGATGATGCCCATACTCGAAAAAATAGTTGCTGAAAATGAAAACATTAAGATCGCAAAGGTTGACATAGATGAGAACAGGGGCCTGGTTGAGAAATACGGACTAAAGAGTATCCCCACTCTCATGGTCTTCCAAAAGGGAGAACTTAAAGAGACATCCATAGGACGGATTCCTAAGGATAAAGTCCTTGAACTTCTCTCCAAATAAAAAACACGTTTCATACTTCTCTGTATGAAACGTGTTTTTTGTTTGCCTTATTTCCTGTCGGTAAATAATATCCCGTCAAGATGGTCTATCTCATGACATATGCATCTTGAAAGCTCTCCGTATGCTTCTATCGTAGTCTCTTTAAAATCCCTGTCCAGTCCCTTTACGATAATATGCCCCGGCCTTCTTATCTTTAGTCTTACCCCCGGAACAGAAAGGCACTTTTCACTTGCATGCTGCATCATCTCGCTTTTTTCTATGACGGGATTTATAAGACATATTGGATGTTTGTCATCTATATCCGTGACTATGATCCTAAAAAGTTCTCCAACCTGAGGCGCAGCAAGTCCCACTCCCCCTTTGTCATACATAGTCTCGAACATATCGCATATCAGTCTTGATATGTCAGGAGTAAGTTCTTTTACTTCGACGGACTTTTCCCTGAGGATAGCCTCTCCTTCTAAACGCACACGCCGCACTGCCATTATTAACTGGTTTCTTCAAGAAGCCTCTTGCACTCTCTTGCGATGGCAAGCTCTTCATTGGTAGGTATAACACTTACGGCAACTTTAGAATCAGGAGTGGAAATGATCATCTCTTTTCCAACTGCCTGCTCGGACTTTTCCTTATCAAGCTTAAGTCCCAGGTATCTGAAGTTCTCAAACACCATTGGTCTGAGCCATGTAGCATTCTCTCCTATACCGCCGGTAAACGTAATGGCATCCACACCGTTCATGGCTGCGGTGTAAGCGCCTATATACTTAACAACACGGTAAACAAATACATCCAGTGTCTCGGCAGCAACCCTGTCACCGCGCTCCTGAGCAGCTTTCAGATCTCTGAAATCACTTGAGAGACCGTTGGAAAGCCCGAACATTCCCGATTTATTATTTAAGATATAAAGCATATCCTGTATGGATTTCTTCTCTCTTCTGCAGATAAACTCCAGGATTGCAGGATCAAGATCCCCGCTTCGCGTACCCATGGGAAGTCCCTCAAGAGGAGTAAGTCCCATTGACGTATCCACGCAGCTTCCGTCCTGTGTGGCAGATATGGAAGAACCGTTTCCGAGGTGGCAGACTATGATCTTGCTGTTGTCTCTGTCAAGCCCTACAAGCTCCATTGTACGTCTTGAAACGTAACTGTGGCTTGTGCCGTGGAACCCGAATCTTCTTACATGGTACTTATCGTAGTACTCTCTCGGTATGGCATAAAGGTAAGCCTTCGGAAGCATGCTTGTACCGTAACCCGTATCAAAAACAGCCACATTAGGAATGGATGGCATATTTGTCTCACAGGCGTTGATACCCGTAAGATTTGCGGGGTTGTGAAGAGGACCAAGTTCAATATGACTCTTGATGATATCTTTAACATCCTCGTTTACAAACGCTGCAGATCTGTATTTGGTTCCTCCATGAAGGACTCTGTGTCCGATAGCCGCAATGTCTTTTTCATCCTTTATCACACCGTGTTCATCGTTAAATAAAGCCTCCAGCACGAGTCTTACTGCAACACCATGTGTCTTTATCGGCGTCTTTACATTATAAACTTCTTTTCCGGAAGGCTTATGGGTAAGCTCGGAACCCATGATCCCGATCCTTTGTACACTTCCCTTTGCGAGAACGAACTCATCCTCCATATTGATCAGCTGATACTTAAGGGATGAGCTTCCGCAATTAAGTACAAGTATATTCATAAAAGTCTTCTCCTTAAATCATTAAATGCTCTGTTGTGCCTGTACTGCAGTAAGGGCAACAACTCCAACTATATCATCCGGGCTGCATCCTCTTGAAAGGTCGTTTACGGGCATCGCTATACCCTGTAGTACAGGACCGTAAGCTGAAGCCTTACCAAGTCTTTGAACAAGCTTGTAACCTATGTTGCCGGCATCAAGGTTAGGGAACACAAGTACATTTGCCTCTCCTGCCACCTTGCTGTCCTTAACCTTTATAGAAGCCACCTTTTTATCGATGGCCGCATCAAGTTGAAGCTCTCCCTCGATAAGATAATCCGGATATTCTGCCTTTGCAATATTTACAGCTTCCTGAACCTTCTGCACATCATCATGACTTGCAGATCCCATGGTTGAATAAGAAAGCATTGCGACTTTCGGCTCATTTCCGGTGAAAACCTTATAGGACTCAGCCGAACTTCCTGCTATGGATGCAAGTTCCTCTGAATTCGGATTAAAGTTTAATGCACAGTCTGCAAATAACATCAGACCGTTATCACCATATTCACAATCCGGCACCTCCATAAGGAAAAACGCGGAAACAAGCTTGGTACCCGGTTTTGTCTTTATGATCTGAAGACATGGCCTTAAAGTGTCTGCCGTGGAATGACATGCTCCGGACACTGCACCGTCCGCATCACCGCATTTACACATTAGAGCCGCATAATACATGTAATCCTTTGACAGTATCTCATCTGCCGTCTCCGGTGTAATGCCTTTATGACCTCTCAGTTCAACAAACTTATCTATATACTTTTGTCTGTTAGGATCCGTAAACGGGTCGATGATCTTTATCTGATCAAGATCATGTCCTGCGGAATATCTATCCACCTCATCCTTAGTACCGATGATAATAATGTCAGCGATTCCTTCTTTTATGATGGTCTCAGCCGCCTCGTATGTTCTCTCATCCATTGATTCAGGTAGAACAATGGTTTTTTTATTCTGTTTTGCCTGTTCTTTGATAGTATCAATAAACGCCATTTAAAAAGCTCCTCCCGACTTTTTTACGCTAAAGTGTAGATAGAGCAATTATACTTTATAAGGCAGACAAGTACAAGAGAAGTTTGTAAAAACATATGAGGTGTTATAAGATATGTAAAACAGACTATTTATATAATATTTACATACAGGAGAATCACATGAAAGCCGTCGGACTTGTTACAGAATATAATCCTTTTCACAACGGACACCTGCTCCATCTCCAAAGATCCATGGAGCTTAGCGGTGCTGATGTGTCAGTCGCCGTAATGAGCGGAGACTTTGTACAAAGAGGAGAACCTGCCATTACAGACAAATACACCCGTGCAAAAATGGCAGTGGATTGCGGCGTAAACCTTGTGGTAGAACTTCCGGTAAAATATGCTCTTGCAAATGCGGAACAGTTTGCAACAGGTGCCGTCCTTACTCTTAACGCTTTAGGCGTAGAAAGCATCTGCTTCGGAAGCGAAAGCGGTTCAATCAGAGATCTTGATCATATTGCGGATGTGCTTGCCAATGAGTCAGATATCTATCAGCTGGCTTTAAAAAAAGAATTAAGATCCGGCGTTTCTTTTCCTCTTGCCAGAGAAAACGCCATAGCCTCACTTAATATCATGGACAGGGAAAAACTCCACGACATACTTTCCTCTCCCAATAACATACTCGGCATTGAATACCTGAAAGCAGTAAAAAGACACGCCTGCCCCATCACTCCATTTACTTTTAAAAGAGAAGGAATGGCCTACAACGATGTATTTACGGCAGACAATTCGGATTCGGTCTATGCTTCTGCCGAGGCTTTGCGCCGTGAGATAAAGCATTATTGCATGGCTATGGAAGATCTTGCTTCGGATATAGGAAATGATGATACGGATCACTACGATACAATGATCTTTGAAACAAATGATATCCTACAAAATATCATCAAATACATACCGGAATCTGCCGTTGAGACTTTCCTGCATGAGATGGATAAAAGCATGCCCGTTTACAAAGAGGATTTCAACGAAATATTTAACGCAAAACTGAAGAAGATATTAAGAGACTGTTCTTACAACAAACGTGAAGCGGCTGATGTCCTTCTTAAGTACGACGGATTTAATGAGAATCTTGCAAACAGGGTCATAAACAAGTATGACAGATATTTCGACCTTGATGAATTTACGGATTTCATCAATGATAAGTCCAGCACATACACTGCTATTTCCCGTGCCTTTTTCAAGTTCATCCTGGGGCATAAAAAAAATACCCGCTCCGTGGTCGACGGTGCGGATATAAATAATGAAACATATGATGAAGACATTGAAAGCATGCTTGATAATTATAAATATACCGATATATCCTATGTAAGGATCCTTGCTCTTGACGAAAAAGGACAGGAATATCTGAACAGCATACGAAAGACTGTCTCTGCCCCCCTGATCACAAAGACCGCAGGCTATGAAGAGGTTTTATCTGATGATATTTACGCATCTGACCTCTATAATCTGGCCGTATGGGAGATATTCGACGAGACTCTTCCGGACGAGTTCCACAGAGGTATATATATAAAGGGCAAAGGCTTCACCGGAGAAATTAATTCTTAAAACTGTGTATAGGCGCCGGTATCCTTCCGGAACGGTTTACAAAATCATCACATCTGAATCTGTTCACCGGCATGATCGGCGCATGACCCAAAAGTCCGCCGAACTCAACATTATCACCCACGGTCTTCCCCTCAACAGGAATGAGGCGGACGGCCGTGGTTTTTTGATTTATCATGCCAATGGCCGACTCGTCAGCTATTATCCCGGAAATAGTCTCTGCAGACACATCTCCCGGAACAGCTATCATATCAAGACCCACGGAGCACACACAGGTCATTGCTTCAAGCTTTTCTATGGTAAGGGCTCCTGCTTCAACCGCATCTATCATCCCCTGGTCTTCGCTCACCGGGATAAAGGCCCCGCTTAAACCTCCAACATAAGATGATGCCATAACGCCGCCTTTTTTCACCTGATCATTTAAAAGTGCCAGTGCCGCAGTAGTACCCGGCGCTCCCGGATGCTCAAGACCTATCTCTTTTAAGATATCTGCCACACTGTCCCCGACAGCAGGCGTAGGAGCTAAAGAAAGATCTATGATACCAAATTCCGTATCAAGCCTTTTTGCAGCTTCCTGGGCAACAAGCTGGCCCACTCTTGTTATCTTGAATGCAGTCTTCTTTATGGTATCGCAAAGAACCTTGAAGCTTTCACCTCTTACAGCTTCAAGGGCGTATTTAACAACCCCGGGGCCACTGACTCCAACATTAATAACTGTATCAGGCTCAGATACTCCGTGAAATGCACCTGCCATAAAAGGATTGTCATCAGGTGCGTTGCAAAGTACCACAAGCTTGGCACAGCCTATGGAATCCCTGTCGGCAGTTTTTGCTGCGGTCTTTTTTATCACCTGTCCCATAAGTCTTACGGCATCCATGTTTATACCCGTCTTGGTGGAGCCTACATTTACTGATGAGCATATAAAGTTTGTCTGTGCCAGTGCTTCAGGTATGGAATTCATGAGAAGCTCATCGGCTTTTGTGCTTCCCTTTGAAACGATAGCCGAATATCCGCCTATGAAGTTTACCCCTATAGTCTCCGCCGCTCTGTCTAGAGCCTTTGCTATCTTTACAAAGTCGTCGGAAGACCCCGCACATGCACCGCCTATGGTAGCTATGGGTGTAACGGATACTCTTTTATTTACGATGGGTATCCCGAACTCTGCCCCTATCTTATCTCCCGTTTCCACAAGGTTTCCGGCCTTCGATGTTATCTTGTTATAAATCTTGTCACAGGTCTTATCCGTATCCTCATCTATACAGTCAAGAAGGCTGATCCCCATGGTAATGGTCCTTACATCAAGGTTTTCCTTCTCGATCATCTTATTAGTCTCGTTGACCTCAGTAATGTTTATCATGATAATCTCCGTTTTATATTCTGTGCATCATATCAAATATCTCTTCACGCTGGCATTTTACGGTCACACCGATGTCCTGCCCCAGGCTCTCAAGGCTCTTGTTCATGTCCTCAAAGTCTGTCTTTGCGTTGCTGATATCAACGATCATCATCATGTTAAACAGACCTCCCACGATGGTCTGTGAGATATCCAGGATATTTATCCCGTTATCCGCAAGGTAAGTACATACCTTTGCTATAATACCCACCGTATCGTTTCCCACTACGGTAATAACACATTTTTTCATCTTTCTGATCCTCTTTTTTACTTTAGTCTTTCTATCGTACCTTATCGTTCAAAAATTGTTTACATCCTGTTGAGACCGTCTACTATTGCATTAGATATAGACTGTAGCCTTGAATATGAACGTGAAGACGTCCTGTCTCCCACTTCCAAACACACTGACGGAATAGTGGAGTAAGACGTCTGTGTAAGATCAATAGGCATAGCACCGTTACGATATACTTTTACACCGTTTTTTCTTGCGCCTGAAATAATTGCCTGCCCCAGTGCTTCATGACGTCTCCAGTTCGACGCTACAGGCTGCATGTTTCTATATGAGCCGACGTTTGGCACACTCGTATAAAAAAGACCTTTATCGTAAGATGTGTCATCGTAGTGCAATGAAACATGATAATCAGCGCAATTATTTGCAAAAATGGTTCTAGCAAGGTTGTCCAACTGAATATCTGATGATTCTCTTAACATCAAAACATCATATCCTGCAGACAATAATTTCTGTTTCAAAATTTTTGCAAGTGCAAGATTGGCAGCTGCCTCACTTGTCCCATCTGCAAGTGTTGTGCCTTCATTTATTGCGTTCGCATAGACAGAACCTGCAGATGTACTTCCTCCTGTAACTTTCTTTGATCCGTCAGGATGACAAAGCGTTTTTACAGACGTTCCTCCTTTTGTACCATGACCGGCATTAACTGCCACTACTTTCCCTTTTCTTTTATTTGCTGCAGCTCTGTACAACACAACACTTCCGGAGTGAATTTTGGAATTCCCGGCATATTTCCAATTATTGTTCCACTTAATAACGGTATCCTTAACTACACCGATATTATTGAAACAATAGTACTTTCCATCAATTACCTCTGTAGTATTTTGCTTCATCCATCCTTTGCCGTCAAAATAATGAAGTCCGTTCGAATCAGTGTACCACCCAGTATACAACCATCCTTTTTTTCCAAAATAACTCCAGTGTTTCGCTGATTTCCCGTCAGGATCAGACGTTCCTTTTCCCATCTGTACCCAACCGGTACGAAGCCAGCCATTGCTTCCAAAATAACTCCAATGTTTCGTCGCATTTCCGTCAGGATCAGACGTTCCTTTTCCCATCTGTACCCAGCCGGTGCGAAGCCAGCCATTGCTTCCAAAATAACTCCAATGCTTTGCTGCTTTCCCATCGGGGTTTGTTGTTCCTTTTCCCATCTGTACCCAGCCGGTACGAAGCCAGCCATTTGGCCCGAAGTATGACCAGTGCGTCTTTTTTTCCCCTTCGGATTTACCCATTCTGTGCCATCCGGTATATATCTTTCCGTCTTTTCCAAAATACGACCAATGTTCGGATTTTTCTCCTTCTGCCTTTCCCATTTTATGCCAGCCTGTATAAGCTTTATCATTCTTGTAATATTTATAAGCTCCGTCTTCTTTATACCAGCCGTTCTTTTTTAATACTGTATCGGTTTTTTCTTCTTCCGCAAATAGAGCAACAGGTAATGACACCGCAGACACTGCCATAGTTACTCCTGTTATTAATGTTATTTTTTTCAGGATATTTTTTAACATCATAACCGGGTACCTCACATCCAAAAATAATATTATATTCAGACTACAACAAGCTCATCCGACACGCTTTATTTATCTAAGTATACATATCAGACATTATGTAATCTTACACTTCATCCAGCATCTGCTGAGGATTATCAGCAGCTTTGACTTTATCCATGGCCCTGATGATAACGCCATTTTCGTCTATAAGATAAGTTGTCCTTAAAACTCCCATAGACACCTTTCCATAGTTCTTTTTTTCTTTCCACACATCATAAGCCTTGATCACTTCAAGCTCTGTGTCAGATAAAAGCGTAAAAGCAAGTCCGTGTTTTTCTTCAAACTTTTTGTGTGATGCCACAGAGTCCTTACTCACCCCAAGCACTTCCACACCCTTTTCCACAAACTGCGGATATCTTTCCGAAAAACCGCATGCCTGCTTTGTACACCCCGCTGTGTTATCCCTGGGATAAAAATACAGGATGATCTTTTTACCCCTGTAATCAGAAAGAGAATGCATTTCTCCGTTCTGGTCCGGAAGGGTAAAGTCCGGCGCCTTTGTTCCAACCTCAAGCATGATAATTACCTCCTTTAAAAAACAAAATGTTCCGGGATGGGTTAAGTCGTTAATACCCCGGCAAAGATACGCTCTTGCAGACCTTACATTTACAAAACCGATAACTGCATTCCCACGGTCACAGTTCAGCAAATGTACGGACTTTAAAGGCATATTCCTGTCGGGGTTAAAAACTTAAATCCCAAGATTTTCCTTACTTATGTCCTTAAACTCCACCTTCACCTCTTCACCGGAAATAAGGATCTTTTCAAGGGCATCATACTCTTCCTTTGTCAGCGCAGTCATTTCAGTATAATTGTCCTGAGCACCTCCAAGGCATATCTCACAGTTTGAATCATCAATCTGCATAAGAACATATGATGAGTTGTCACCTGCCCAGTCGCTGTTCAGGTATTCGTTTATCAGCGGCACATTAAGTTTCTTAACAACACTTCCATCATCAAAGTACAAAAAGGCCTTAACTTCCTGATTGTTGTATCCCCAGGCTTTGTTCACCGCATCAGTCTGATCAATTGCTATTATGCCGTTGTTATAGCATTTTATTTTTTTCTCATACTCTGAAAAAGAAATTCCGTTTGAAAGACCGTTGATCTTTTCATTTTCAACTATTCCTCCACCGTCATTGGTTTTAAACATCCTGAATGTCAGATAACCCTTATCGATGTTTTCTGCCGTCTTTCCTGCTTCAACAGGGAAATTATTGCTCTCAACGGTTATCATCTCAAGCTTACCGTCACCATCATAATCAGCAATAGCATATTTCAGATATGTTGTAGCACTTACAAAACCCTCATCAATACCGGATATCTTCTGAGGATAGCCTTTTGCATAGTCATCTGCTCCATTGTAGAGATCCTTTAAATACCTCGTAAACTCCGCTTCCTGAGCCTGTGCCGGATCTGTCTCTGCTGTTGTTATTGTCGTACTTGTTTCTAATGTGGTGGTAGATACTAAAGTATCTGCTGTCTCAGTGGTCTGTTCTGTGGTCTCCTGGGTATTTCCGGCACATCCTGCAAAAGCCAAGCCTGCCAATGATGCAGCTGCGATTAAAACTGAAATCTTACTCTTTTTCATCTTTTTTCTCCCATAAATGCTAAAAACAAACTTCTTACAAAAACAATTATGACTTAACCTCAATTGCTGCGTTTTTCATCTCAACCAGCGGAGCTCCTTTTTCATTTACAAAGTTCTCATCAACAATGACCCTGCCTATATTCTTATCTTTAGGTATCTCATACATAAGATCCATCATAAGATCTTCCATTATCGCTCTTATGGCGCGGGCGCCTGTTTTCTTTTCCAGAGCTTTCTTTGCTATGGCAGAATAAGCATCATCCGTAAATGTAAGCTCCACGTCATCCAGATGGAACAGTTTCTGATACTGTCTTGATATGGAGTTCTTGGGATCCCTGATAATACGGACCAGCATGTCTTCATCAAGGGGATGGAGGGAAAAGATAATGGGCAGTCGACCGAGAAACTCCGGTATCATACCGAAATTCCTGAGATCTTCCACCGTAACCTTCTGAAGCAGGTCATCATCTTTATCATAAGCATCCTTAAGTTCTGAATTAAAACCTATCGCAGCGCTTGTGGTCAGTCTTTTCTTAATAACCTCATCAAGCCCGGAAAAGGCACCACCGCAGATAAATAAGATGTTACTGGTATCTACGGTCTTGGTCTGTCCCATGGCTGCCATAAGACCTCCCTTTCCGCCACCAACCGGAACATCTATTTTACTGCCTTCAAGAAGCTTAAGCATTGCCTGCTGGACTGACTCGCCTCTTATATCCCTTGCTCTCTCGTCAGCTTTTCTTGCTATCTTGTCAATCTCATCCACGAAGACAATGCCGCATTCGGTCTTAAAAACATCATTGCCTGCGGCAGACAAAAGCTTGGAAACGATACTCTCCACATCATCTCCGATGTAACCGGCCTCTGTAAGTGTTGTAGCATCCGTTATGGCAAGAGGCACCTTAAGGAGCTTTGCCAGGGTCTTTACAAGATAAGTCTTACCGCTTCCCGTGGGACCCAGCATAAGTATGTTTGACTTTTCCAGATCAACATCAGCATAAGGATCATCGGAGCCTTCCGCCACTTTTTGTCTTACCTGTTCGTCTGTAAGCTTTTTGTCCTTTTTTCTGATGTCTTCTTCAAGCTTTTTTTCTTTGTATCTGGTGGCAAGTCTTTTGTAGTGATTATAGACCGCAACGGATATCACTTTCTTTGCTCTGTCCTGTCCGATCACATAATCATCCAGCATAGCCTTTATCTCGTGTGGCTGGGGAATCGACTTAAAATCCTTCAGCAGTTCGATAACAGAATCATCTGCCTCGAATTCCTTTTTTTCTTCCTTTTGCTTTTCTTCCTGCATGGGCGACTGCGGGCCTCCCATGTTCTCAAAATTGTTCCACATATTCCCGATGGATTCAATGGAGCGTCTCATGCAGTCCTGGCATACGTCCATATTATTGGGAAGATGAATCAGGCGTCCCACCTGACTTTCGCTTCTTCCGCAGGAACTGCATTTTTTTTCATCACTTTTTTTATCGTTGTTATTAGTGTTACCTTCAGACATTTATCCGCCTCCGATCTGACTTTATCAGAATTCGTCCTCAGCCTTTTTTCTTGCTCTGTTTACTTCCTTATCGACTTTTTCCTCAAAATCATTGTCTTTTTTATTGCCCTTTACAAAGGATGCCACTCTGTCCACTACATCCGGTGCTACAGCCATGGCTTTAGCCAGCATATCCTGATCTTTTACGTTTACCACCCTGGCGATCCCGTCCTTTACCACAAGAACAGCAGAAGGTGTCATCTTGCCGTGCATACCGCCGCCGGAATTGCCGTTTGTACTTTTTCCGAAAGCTCCCGCTCCCACTCCGAAAGAAACATCCACAAGAGGGATGACAGTTGTATCGCCTATGGTAACAGGGTCTCCCAGGACCGTCTTAGCAGATATAAATGAATCCATCCCGTCAACCAGTGTGCGTACCGTATTTTTGAAGCTGTTGTTTCCGTTGTTGTTATTGTTGTTGTTGATATTTTCAGCCATAGTTATCATTCCTCCACAGGTATGTTCTTCTTAAGTATAAATCGTTTAAAATCTTTGTTTCTGTATATCTTTAAGGCGATCAATGCGACCGGCAGTACAAAAAAGTACCCTCCTGCTTCCGCATCTATGTCCAGTCTTTTCTTTTCATAGTCCGGTTCGAACTCTATCCCGGGAATACCCAGCATTCCCGCCGCAAGTCCCGACCAGCTCAGTATCATCCCGGTGGAATACGGATCTCCCGTACCTCCGGTTCCTTTCAGCGAAAACCTTTTAGGTTTTACTTTTTTTAGGATCTTCAGACCGTTTTCCCAAAGGAAGGCTATCAGACGTCTGTGCTCGGGATCCAGCCACACAAGAAAAGCATCTGCTTTTTCTTTGGCATTTTTAAGGAAACTCACTATCTTTGTAAATACCCCTTTAATCTTGCCAAAGATCCCTTCCCTCTTTCCTGTCTCACCAAAGGACTCCCCGTCAGACTCTTCATCTATCTCGAAAAGTTCATCCTTCTTCCGGGCAGGCTTTGACTTCATCCGGGCGGGAGCACGCCTTCTTTTTCCTTTTTTCCTTCTTTTCTTTTTGGTGCTGTCAAACACGGTAAAAAACAAAACCTTTACCTGCACCTTGGGTTTACCTCTTTTAAATTCCGCAAAAACCCTCACCAGGTTCAAAAGCCATCCGGCCCTGATGTTGCCTTCGGGCTTCCCGTGAAAGCTTCCCTCAGCCTTATAGGTAAGAGGCGTGACGATGGCAAACACGATAAATGCACCGATCACGGCGAATACTATTCCGATTATCTGTAAGATCAACAGAAATACTCCCATAAAACCTCACCGTTTCTAAATCTCAGGACCAAACTCCAGTGTTGCCGGTATGTCGTAGGCTTTCCCTGCCCGGATGGTATCTTCCACTATCCTTGCAGCAACTTCAAAGGCTTCCGTCTTACCTCTCGCTATGCCCACAAGATAACGTTCAGATACTCTTACATCCTTGAAAAAAGGATATTTCAACGTAAAAGCCGGCAGGATATCAAGCATATCCCCCTTTCCCGCAGGAAGAGTTATAACGTAGATATCCGGCTGAAGGGTCTTTTTTTCAAGACCGCGTAATATTTTCTTTTTATCATTTTCGGCATTTACGCCTACATATAACTTTTTGTAAACCTTCATATTTCCTCAGGATTTTTGAGCAGATCACAAAAATCAAACGTAGCGAAATAATCATCAAGTGTCTCGGCACGCCTTATCATCTCTACGGATCCGTCTTCTTTTAAGAGAAGCTCGGCGCATTTTAACTTGCCGTTGTAATTGTATCCCATGGAATAACCGTGAGCGCCCGCGTCATGTATCACAAGAATATCACCCATATCAACCTTGGGAAGCTTCCTGTCTATGGCAAACTTATCACTGTTCTCGCAAAGGGATCCTGTCACATCATATAAGTGATCCTCAGGCTCGTTTTCTTTTCCCAGGACCGTAATATGATGGTATGCCCCGTAAATGGCAGGACGCATAAGGTTTGCCGCACAGGCATCCACTCCGATATACTCTTTATAAATGTGCTTTTCATGGATGGCACGGGTAACGAGCACACCGTAGGGAGCCATCATGAAACGACCCATTTCCGTATATATCTTTATATCTCCCATACCGCTTGGTGTAAGCACCTCTTCGTACGCTTTCTTTACACCCTCACCGATCTTGATGATGTCGTTATCTTCCTGTTCGGGTCTGTAGGCTATACCAACACCGCCGGAGAGATTAATAAACTTTATATCCGCCCCCGTCTCATCACGAAGTTCTACGGCAAGTTCAAAAAGCTGTCTTGCAAGAGTTGGATAATAATCATTAGTGACCGTGTTACTTGCAAGAAATGCATGAATACCGAAATATTTCACACCTTTTTCTTTCAAACGGGTAAATGCCTCTTTTATCTGATCCCTTGTCATACCGTATTTGGAATCACCGGGGTTATCCATGATATCGTTTCCCATTTTAAAATATCCGCCGGGGTTAAACCTGCAGCTTATTGTCTCAGGCCATTTCCCGCCGATTATCTCATCCAGAAAATCAATGTGGGTGATATCGTCAAGATTAATAACAGCTCCGATCTTTGCCGCATATTCATAATCCTCTCTCGGTGTATCATTTGATGAGAACATGATCTCATCCGGAGCAAATCCGCAGGCCTTCGCCATCTTTAACTCCGCTATGGATGCACAATCGGTCCCACATCCGTATTCTTTTAATATCTTTAACAAAAAAGGATTGGGGGTAGCTTTAACAGCAAAATACTCCCTGAATCCTTCGTTCCACGAAAAAGCATCGCAGACCTTTTTTGTATTTTCCCTGATTCCCTTCTCATCATAAAGATAAAAGGGAGTAGGATAGGTCTTTGCGATCTCCTCAGCCTTTTCTTTTGTAATAAATGTTGTCTTTTTACTCATATCAAATCTCTTTCAAGTTATTAAATCACCAATAGTAGGTATTCATATATTCGTAAACCACATCACGGCAAACCTTGGGAGCCTTGTACGGGTCGATCTCGCTTTTTTCGATAACACATATTACTGCTATCTGGGGGTCGTCGTATGGAGCAAAGCAGGTAAACCACAGATGCGCTTTGTCTATATTGTTCTCATACTCAGCCTGTCCGGTCTTTCCGGCAACCTTATACGCCGATCTGAATACGCCTCCAAGGCTCTGGCTTACCATCTGTTTCATAAGTTCTGTCACTTCGCCTGACTGTTTTTCCGAGATCAGGTCACTCTTATATACGATGGGCGCCTTCTGCTTGATCACTTCTCCGTCTGCCGCCTCTACCCTGTCCACAAGATAAGGCTTCATCATTGTCCCGCCGTTAGCAACGGTAGCAGTGATCAAAAGATTCTGAAGGGGTGTGATCATGGTCTCGCCCTGACCGAAAGCAGTCTCCTGCACCTCGCTCATACTCGAATCTTTGTTGATAAGGAATTTACTTTCGTAGCTTTCTATATCTTCTATTGGAAGTTTTTCGTTAAATCCGAATTCTTTAGCCGTTGCCTCATACTTTTCTTTATCAAGTTCCAAGCCTATAGTAGAAAACGCACAGTTACATGAAACCACAAAAGCCTTTGTGATATCTTCATTTCCGTGTGCCGTGTGATACTGACAGCTTATCTTGGCACCGCCTTTGGGCCAGGTCGTCCCTTCACAATTAAATCTGAAATTGTTGTACTGGTCGGGATTTTCTTTTATGTACTCAATGGCTGTAAATATCTTAAAAGTTGAACCCGGCGGATACTGTCCCTGGGTTGTTCTGTTGATCAGAACCGAATCCTCCGCGGGAAGCGCCGCCCACTCGTCGTAGTCGGTACCACCTTTGTTGGGATCATATGTAGGCTTTGATACCATACAAAGTATCTTTCCCGTGGATGGTTCTATGGCAAGAACTGCACCTTTTTCATCTCCAAGAGCTTCATAAGCTGTCTCCTGAAGGTCCGGCAACAGCGTTGTGTAAAGACTGTTTCCCTGATACTGCTTCTGCTTATCATCTACATCCGATGATCTTTTTTCCACAAGGGTATCATGAGAGGATGTCAGAAGCTCATCATTTAACTTGCCTTCTATTCCGCTTCCGCCGCCTCGCGCCATACCTACGGGAGTGCTGAAAATCTTTCCTGTAGGATAAGAACGATATTCTTTCCCTTCATCATCAAGCTTTGTCTGGGCAAGCACCGTACCGTCCGAAGCAAATATAGTACCTCTTCTGATGGGATCCGGCGGCGCTACCGTAGTATTCCGGGGATTCAGAGGGCTTTGCGCCATCTCTGTAGCCTGGGACTGATGAAAATTAATAAAATAAATAATCATAACGGCAAAAATGCCCACAAAGATAAAGGCGATCACATTTGTCTCAATGTTTCTCTTGCCTTTTCGCCTTCTTTCCACATCAGAAGAAGCCTCGGCTTTTTGGGAAACCTTCTTTTCCTTTTTAGCCTTTTTGGCTTTCTTCTTTTCATCTTCATATTCTTTTTCCCAGTCAAACTCAAAATCTTCGTCCAACCTGGTTTTATTCTTATCTTTACGATCCACTTTTTTATACCTCGTTAATTATTCCTCACGCATGGTATACATTCCGTTTATTAAAGCAAACATTATAAGAGAAGCAATAAGCGAGCTTCCTCCGTAACTGACAAAAGGCAGTGTTACTCCCGTAAGCGGGATAAGTTTTATTGAGCCTCCGACAGTAAGGAATACCTGAAAGCCGTACATTGTTCCAAGCCCAACTGCAATAAGTCTGTAGAATAACGTGTTGCATCGGGATGCGATCCCCATCATCAAAATAAGATTATTCAGACAGATCAAAAGAATCGCTATAGATACAATACCGCCCATTTCTTCAGATATAGCCGTAAACATCATATCATTTTCTATATACGCAATAGAAGAAAGCAGTCCTTTTCCGAGACCCGTACCTATCCAGCCTCCGGCAGCTATTGAAAAGAGGGAACGGGCAACCTGCCATCCGGACCCCTGATAATCCTTGAAAGGATCTCTCCATGCATCAATTCGTGACTGCACGTGGGAAAATATCTTTGTAGCGATAAATCCGCCAAGGAAACCGGCACCAACTCCTGCTGCCAGATAATAAAACTTGTGGGTAGCAACAAATATCATTACTATATACGCCACAAAGAAAATAAGAGCGGTTCCCAGGTCCCTTGAAACCAACAGTATACCTATATGTGCAAGAGCTATACCGCTGACTATAAGTATCTGCTTAAAACTTCTTAACTTATTGAAAACAGATGCCACAAAAAGTACAAATAATATCTTTACGAACTCACTGGGCTGAATACTGAAGGCATCCCCGAAGCGGATAGCCAGGTCAGCACCGTTAACTGTTCGCCCGAATATGGGCACTATGGCTATAGCCACAAATCCTATGGCAGCAAAAGCCCAGCCCCAGTTCCTCATCTGTTTTACATTCCTGAGTATGGCCGGAACAAAGAAAGTGATCACCGTACCGATAGCCGCAAGCACCAGCTGTCTTACAGCCTCGTCATAATTTATCCTGGCAATGAATATAAAACCGACCACCTCAAGGAGCACCATGTTGTTTACCAAAAGCCTTGATGCTTTGGGATAAACAATGTCGTATACAACGATCGTGGCAAAAAGCATTGCAAACTCAATGATATATAAGACTATATATTTCATGTCGTCTGCTCCCAGATACAGGACTATATATCCGATAAGATGGATTGCAAAAGTGATCACATTCTGGACCGCATATACGCCTTTCAGGGCCCTTCTGTCATGAAGTGTGGAACCCACATATGTAATGAGGGTATACACCGCAAAAAGACCTATGAATATGTATCTGGCTATTTCAGCAAAATCCATTTTTTCCTCCGTGTTACTTAGATCAAACAAACGTATTATCAAGGACTTTCACAGTCTCGCGAAAAGACTCTGTAGTAAAGTCCAGCCTCAAAGTATCCGCCCATGCTCTCCTGCCAATATCTTTTTTCTCCGTCAGATCCATTGGTCTTGAATCGAAAATGATATTGTTGCAAAGATCGCAAAAACACATAACAGGGTATTTCTCGTTCCCGTAAACTATCGTCTCCATGCCGTATGCCCCGTCACACTCCCCGGTATTCTTCCTGACACAATGCTTTGTCCTCATGGCAACGGCTCTGCCGTAGATGATAAGCTCACGTCTCTTGTCGGATACAATGTCCTCTAAACATGTCTTATCGGGTTCAAGGGGAAGTGTGAAGGATTCAAGTTCCAATCCCGACCCCTTGATAAACTGCTCAATGAAATCCGCAGCATTGTGATTGTACGAATATATGTTAGTGTCAGTTACTATCTTTAAAGGACCTTCATACAAACCTTTTCTTTTTAAGTTTCCTATAATTGCCGCCTCTTCAAGGCTTCGGACCAATATCCCGTCAGCATCATCCTTTTTAATGCCTGACACGAAGTCTTCAAAGACATTTGCATTTTCCTGGGTCAGTATATAAGGCATGGCGATATAAACTTCCCTGCCGTCTTTTCTGATATCGGATATCAGTCCTTCTTTTTTGGCTTCATCAAAGATCAGATATGAAACGTATACCCTGTGTAAATTGTCTGCATTTTGTACTGCGTTCAATTGTTCAATACTACATACAGAAGCATTCAGCTTGGGCGTAAAAAATATATTCCTGCCCATTATATCATCATTTTGCTTATAATCAAAGCATTTACGCCCTTCAGAACTTAAGTTTCTCACTATTGTCACAATTTGATCCAGGGCATCTCTTCTTAATCTGTTTATCCCGCCGTTGGAAATAAAGATATTATCGTCTGCTTCCACCCTTATATCTTCGATCTCAAACTCCGTATCTCCCAGTTTGGAAAGGCGGCTGCGGATATCATCAACGGACACCGCACTCTTTTTCGCCTCCTGTACATCCTCTCCTTCCACGGTAACGCTTACACCCGGATCCGTTAAGATCAGCTTGAGTCTTGATCTTTCACCCAATCTGCACTCACATTCCATCTTAACCGGAACTTTTTTTACACCCTCAACATATTTAAGATGAATATCCCTCTGCAATGCTGCATTGTTCACGCGATAAATGATCTGACCTTTTTTAAGCCCGAGGCTTGAAGGAAGGTTGACATCCGTTTCTTCTCCTGTCTTCATGGCAACTCCGGATGTAAAAGAAAATCCGGGAGCAGTTTCAAAAACATCACCCTTTCCGATATTCTCCAGGGCTTCAAAAGTAATCCTGCCTTTTACGTTATTTTTTACTTTTAAGCCTTTAGTCCCCTGATGGTTGGCTCTGTTGGGACAAATAAGATTCCTTCCCTTTTCTTCGGCAAAGAAGCCTTTTGAAAAACCTCCCCTGTTGTACAGATCCATAAGATCCTTCATGTCACCGGGATCAACCTTGTATTTTTCTCCGTTTAAATACATGTCCACGTATTTTCTGTAAACAGATGTAACTCCTGCCGCATAGTTTACGTTCTTCATCCGCCCTTCTATTTTTAAGGAAAATATCCCGGCTTCCGCAATCTGAGGAATCATCTCTATAGCTGCTATATCCCTTGCGCTTAAAAACCGGCTTTTTTTACCGTTGATCTCATATTCCAGTCTGCAGGGCTGGGCGCAGGTCCCCCTGTTTCCGCTCCTGTTCCCCCGCATTGCCGACAACATGCATTGTCCGGAATAGCAATAACAAAGCGCACCGTGAACAAAAGCCTCCAGTTCAACTCCGCCGCCCTCTTTTATGGTCTTTGCCTCTTCCAATGTGAACTCTCTGGGAAGAACGATCCTTTTTACACCATAGTCTTTCAGGTAGGAAGCAAAGCCCTTTTCCATGACAGCCATCTGTGTACTGGCATGTATTGCCATATCCGGAAAACTTTCACGTATCATTTTCAACACACCGAAGTCCTGAACGATAACGGCGTCAAGCCCCGACAAATAAAGAGGCTTTAAAAGATCATATGCTTTTTTCAGTTCTTTTTCTTCCAAAAGAGTATTCAACGTTAAATAAATTTTGGCGCCGCGTAAGTGAGCATAATCTAAAGCTTCGGATATCTCATCCTCGCTTAAGTTGCCCGCAAATGCGCGTGCGCCAAACATCTGACCGCCCAGGTAAACCGCATCCGCACCGGCATTGATAACCGCCTTGCAAATGTCCAGCGTCCCCGCGGGAGCCAGTAATTCCATTCTTTTTTCTTTTTTCATATCAGTTTCCGTCAAAAATCCCGCCCGTGGTCCTTACCTCGGCATCCGTATCATACTCCGGATCTTCGCCTCTTTTTAATCTGGCCAGCTGGGTCTGGAGCTTTGCAAGCTCGTGCTTGACTTCGTAAATGTCCCTGTTCTTTTTTTCCAGTTCGTTCTTAAGCTTCTCTTTTTCATTCATCGCCTTGAAATAATCATCTGCGATGTTCAAATCCATAAGATATGCTCTCAGGGCATTGGGTATACGATTGTATATCCCCTGGGCCTTCAGATCCCTTTCTTTTGCATTGATGTAATTTGCGATCTTTTGGATATATTCCACGCTTTCATAACCGGAAACCTTATAAACTTTACCGTCTATCAAAACTTCTATCTCTGTCTTTTCAGCCATGGCTCATTCTCCGATTTGTATTTTTCGTTAAACATTATAATATCAATCAACAGGCACTTCAATACCCAGACCTTCGTATGCTTTTTCAGTAGCAACACGCCCCCGCGGTGTCCTGTTTATAAAACCGTTTTGGATAAGAAAGGGCTCATACACCTCTTCAAGAGTTCCGGCATCTTCCCCGAGGGATGCTGCAAGGGACTCTATGCCTACGGGTCCTCCCTTAAACTGGTTTATCATAACGGTAAGAAGTTTTCTGTCATTACCGTCTAAACCGTTTTTATCAACATCAAGAAGCTTCAGGGCAAAATCTGCAACTTCTTTTGTGATCACACCGTCAAATTCTATCTGGGCATAATCCCTTACTCTTTTCAACAGCCTGTTGGCAAGTCTGGGCGTTCCTCTTGATCTCCTTGCGATCTCCGACGTCCCCTGACTGTCGGCTTCTATATCCAAAACCTTTGCGGAGCGGGTAATGATCTCTTCAAGTTCTTCATTTGAATAATATTCCAAATGGCTCACCACTCCGAACCTGTCCCGCAAAGGCGCAGACAACAGTCCCGCTCTGGTAGTGGCCCCCACAAGGGTAAACGCGGGAAGGTCAAGCCTTATAGACTTGGCTGTTGCTCCCTTTCCTATCATTATATCAATGGCATAGTCTTCCATCGCGGGATAAAGGATCTCCTCCACCTGTCTGTTCAGTCTGTGTATCTCATCCACAAAAAGGATATCCCTTTCGTTTAACCCATTAAGGATAGCCGCCATCTCTCCCGGTCTCTCTATTGCAGGTCCCGAGGTAACTTTAAGATGGGAACCCATTTCTTCGGCTATGATCCCTGCAAGGGTGGTCTTTCCCAGACCCGGAGGACCGTATAAAAGGACGTGATCAAGAGCCTCGCCTCTTTTTTTCGCAGCTTTCATATACACGTTCAGATTATCCCTGACCTTTTTTTGTCCCACATATTCATCAAGGGATTTCGGACGAAGGGAGCTTTCACTTGCCTCATCCTCCGGTAAAAGATTGGTTGAAATGATCCTGTTTTCCATATCTACCTCTTAATCATAGTCTACAGATTCTTCAGAGCTTCTTTTATAAGTTCCTCTGAGTTTAATTCTTTATTGTCCACTGATGATACAGCCAAAGCCGCCTGTCTTTCTGCTATGCCGAGACTAACAAGTGCCTGTACCGCCTCTGACACGGCACCGGTACCGGCAGACAGATCATCTGTCACAATATCCGGAACCGGAGTACTCACCTTGTCCCTGAGCTCCAGTACCGCTCTTTCAGCCGTCTTTTTCCCAACTCCCTGGGCAGAAGATATCTTGGATATATCACCTGTAATGATCGCAAGACGAAGCTCATCCGGTGTCATTGCGGAAAGTATGGCCAGGGCCCCTTTAGGACCTATGCCGCTGACATTGATAAGAAGCTTAAATATCCCCAGATCGTCCATGGACAGAAATCCGAAGAGATTTATGGCATCCTCCCGCACGTGCATATAGGTATATATTTTCGTATCGGTGCCTTTACCGGGCAAAGAATTTATGACCGAAGCGGGTACCATTATGCTCACACCAAATCCGCCTGACTCTATCACCACGCTGTCCTGTGTGATATCTGCCAATGTTCCCTTCACATATGAAATCATTTTTTCGACCTCATCTTTTTTAGTAAATTGATTTTTATGATTATATCACAGGAAAAATGCTTTTTAAAATATTAACTAAATATGACTAAATTGTTAACACATTGTTGACAAAGTCGGGCATAATGCTATAATCTCCATTGAAAAATGAGGTTTTAATTGTAAACAGAGGTGACTACACACAATGGAATTTGTGAACGGGATAAGTACTTTTCTTGCTGTTTTTGTAGCGATAGCGTTCGCATACCAGATTTTTTTCTTTATGGCAGCCATGTACAGGGATGCCCGTACTTTTATTGCCAAAAAAAAGGGGACATATAAAGAAAAAGGGATTCCGGTATCTGAAGAAAAGCGAAAATATGCTTTTATCATAGCAGCCCGGAATGAAGAAAACGTTATAGAAAATCTTATAGACAGTATCAAACGCCAGAACTATCCTTCGGAATTGGTCGACATTTTTGTTATCGCCGACAACTGCACGGATAATACAGCGCAGGTGGCAAGGGATGCCGGAGCAAATGTCTGTGAGAGATTTAATGCCGACCAGATAGGAAAGGGGTATGCCCTCTCCTACTTCTTTGCAAGGATGAAAGCCGCACGCGGGGGGTTCAGAGATTATGACGGATACGTTATCTTTGACGCCGACAACGTTCTCGATAAGAATTACCTTCGCGCCATTGATGCAAAATATTCCGAAGGTTATAAAGTCATCACCGGATACAGGAACTCCAAAAACTATGCTACCAACTGGGTTTCCGCGGGACATTCCCTGGCATTTGTACGTGAAGCTCAGTTTTTGAACAGACCCAGAAACATGTTTCACTGCAGTGCAACCGTATCCGGCACAGGATATATGTTTTCGCCTGAGATCCTTGAGTATCACGACGGTTGGAAATATTTCCTCCTTACCGAAGACATTGAACTTTCAGCCGAGTATATAGTAAGAGGCCATAAGATCGGTTACGCTGAAGACGCCATGTTTTACGATGAGCAGCCCGTCACGTTTGCCCAGTCCTGGAGACAGCGTGTGCGCTGGGCTAAAGGCTTCCTTCAGGTGGTCTTTCACTACGGAGGCGGTTTGCTGGGCAACATGTTCAAAGACAAGTCCATGTTTCTTTCAAGATATGATATGTTCATGTTCCTTGCCCCGTCCATGATCTTTAACATAGTAACCGTTGCCCTGTCTCTTGTTGCAGTCATTGTCAATATCGTAAACATTGACAAAGCAAGGGAGATGGTTCCGGATGTTATACTGGCTTTTATTTCCGGCATTGTTGTCTATTATGTTATCAATTATGTTCAGGGGCTTATAGCGACCATTACTGAGTGGAACCATATCCATGCCCCCGCTTCAAAGAAGATCCTTTACACATTTACATATCCTATATATATGTGCACTTATATTCCCATGGCTTTTGTTGCCATCTTTGCAAAGATCAAGTGGAAGCCGATAGAGCACACATATACCACTTCTATTGACGACATCCAGGGTCTTGATCAAAAGAAGCAGGCTCCGCCGCAAAATGACAAGTCTTCTGACTATTCCTATGTTCCGGCAGAGACAAGTCTTCAGGAAAAAGCGGATCGTTAAAAGTATTTTATTTATTTAAAAATAGATATGTGATATAATCCCATACAATGTGTTTGTAAACACGAGATCATATTTTTAAAAAAGGAGTTACGAAAATGGCAATTGAAAAAACTTATATCATGCTTAAGCCGGACTGCATTAAAAGAGGACTTATGGGAGAGGTTATAGCCCGTATCGAGCGTAAGGGTTACGGCATCAAAGATGCAAAGATGATGAATCTTGACGAGGCGATCTTAAAAGAGCACTACGCTCACATCGCCGACAAGCCTTTCTTCCCTGAGATCGTTGAATACATGACATCAGGTCCCGTATTTGCGATGATAGTTGAAGGCGAGAACGCGGTACAGGGTATGCGTATCATAATGGGAGCCACCAAGTTTGAAGAAGCAACTGCAGGCACTATCCGCGGTGACTACGCAAACTCAACAGGACAGAACATCATCCACGGTTCCGATTCAGTTGAAAATGCTGAGATAGAGATAAAGAGATTTTTCGGTTAATAATAAAAAGGGCTGTCTCACAGCCCTTTTTATTTGATTTTTTATACGGAGGACATTATGGATTACGCAAAAGAATCTCTCAGGCTTCACAGAAAATGGAAAGGAAAATTCGAGATCACTCCCACTGCTCCCGTAAGTACAACGGAGGACTTATCCCTTGCCTACACTCCCGGTGTAGCTGAACCCTGCAGAGTCATACAAAAAGATATCGATGAATCCTACAACCTCACCGGACGTGGCAATCTCTGCGCAGTGATCACCGACGGCAGCGCCGTACTGGGTCTTGGAGATATAGGCCCGGAGGCCGGCATGCCCGTTATGGAAGGAAAATGCGTCTTATTTAAGGCCTTCGGAGGAGTGGACGCTTTCCCTCTGTGTATAAAGACTAAGGACGTGGACGAATTTGTCGAGACCGTTTATAACATCTCCGCTTCTTTCGGCGGGATCAACCTTGAAGATATTTCCGCACCCAGATGCTTTGAGATAGAGGAAAAGTTAAAGGAGCGGTGTGATATCCCTATCTTTCACGATGACCAGCACGGAACGGCGATAATCACCCTTGCGGGCCTTACCAATGCCCTGAAGGTAGTCGAAAAGAAAAAAGAAGATGTAAAGGTTGTGACTTCCGGTTCGGGTGCTGCAGGCATTGCCATAGTAAGACTTCTACTGCATGCAGGATTTAAAAACATCATCATGTGTGACAGAAAAGGGATAATATCTTCAGACCGCGATAACTTAAATGACGTAAAAAAAGAAATGGCCGGGCTTACCAATCCTGATAATGAAGCGGGTAGTCTGTCTGATGCACTTAAGGGTGCCGATGTCTTTATCGGCATTTCCGCCCCGGGGCTTCTCACCTCTGAAATGGTATCAACCATGAATAAAGATGCGGTCATTTTTGCCTGTGCCAACCCTGTTCCCGAGATCTTTCCGGATGAAGCAAAAAAAGGCGGGGCGAAAGTTATTGCAACAGGAAGAAGCGACTTCCCGAACCAGATAAACAACGTCCTTGCATTCCCCGGCATGTTCAGGGGTGCCTTTGATGTCAGGGCCTCCGAGATCAATACGGAAATGAAAATGGCTGCTGCCGCTGCTCTTTCCTCCCTGGTTCCGGACAATGAACTTTGCGCAGACTACATAATACCCAAGGCTTTTGATCCGGGAGTGGGACCTGCAGTCGCAAAGGCTGTGGCAGACGCCGCAAAAAAAACAGGTGTTGCAAGGATCTGACACCTGTTCACGTTGATCTATTTCCCACCATAGATCTGTTTATTAACTTCAATCAATTTATCACGCAGCATCGCAGCTTCCTCGAAATTTAATTCCGCGGCAGCGCGGTGCATATTTTTTTCCAGGAGTGTTTTTAATTTTTTCAGTTCCTTGTCACTCATGGACTCAATGTCTTTTTCTATCTCTTTTCCGGTTCTGTCGGAGTCTGCAACCTTTGTTATGCTGATAAGGTCACGAACGGATTTTTTGATGGTCTGAGGAGTTATCTTGTTTTCTTTGTTATACTCCTCCTGTATCTTTCTACGCCTCTTAGTCTCATCTATGGCCTTTTGCATGGAACCAGTGATCGTATCAGCATACATTATCACGTGTCCTTCCGCATTTCTTGCGGCACGGCCTATTGTCTGGATAAGGGATGTCTCAGTACGAAGAAATCCTTCCTTGTCCGCATCAAGGATAGCCACAAGACTTATCTCCGGAATATCCAGACCCTCTCTGAGAAGGTTGATGCCCACAAGCACATCAAAGGCATCAAGTCGCATATCTCTTATTATCTTCTGCCTCTCTAAAGTATCTATGTCGGCATGAAGATAATTCACCCTTATACCTGCTTCTTTTAAATATAACGTGAGATCCTCTGCCATCTTTTTAGTAAGAGTCGTTACAAGTATCTTATTCTTCTTTTTTGTTTCTTTATTTATCTCTGAAATAAGGTCATCGATCTGACCCTTGACCGGACGCACAAAAACTTCCGGATCCAGAAGCCCTGTAGGTCTTATCACCTGTTCTGCACGCATCAGTTCATGCTCTGCCTCATAATCTGCAGGCGTAGCCGACACAAAGAGCATCTGCGAAATCTTGCTTTCCCATTCTTTAAAATTTAAAGGCCTGTTATCGAGGGCTGAAGGCAGGCGGAAACCGTAATCTACCAGAGTTGTCTTTCTGGATCTGTCCCCGGCATACATACCGCGCACCTGGGGTATGGTTATATGAGACTCGTCAACGATTATAAGAAAATCTTTCGGGAAATAATCCATAAGAGTATAAGGCGGGGTTCCTGCGGGAAGCCCGGATAAATGTCTGGAATAATTCTCTATACCGGAGCAAAATCCCGTTTCTTCAAGCATCTCCATGTCGAAGTTGGTACGCTCTTCTATCCTTTGTGCTTCAAGTAGCTTATCGTGAGCTTTGAAATATTTGATCCTTTCTTCAAGCTCCGCCCTTATATTTGCAATGGCTATCGCCTGTTGCTTCTTGTCCACAACGTAGTGGGAATTTGGAAAAATGACCGTATGCTCCAGTTTTGCATTCACTTCTCCCGTAAGGCTGTCAAAAAGGGATATGCTTTCAACTTCGTCACCGAAAAACTCGATGCGGACTGCATCACCGCTTGAAGATGCGGGATACACATCAATGACATCGCCCTTTACACGAAAGGTTCCTCTGTGGAAGTCCTGCTCGTTTCTTGAGTACTGTATTTCGATCAGTTTTCTTATTACATCATCCCTGTCTCTCTCCATCCCCGGACGAAGGGATACAGTCAGATTCTGATAATCTATGGGCGCACCAAGACCGTATATACATGAAACGGAGGCAACGATTATCACGTCGCTTCTTTCGGAAAGAGCTGCGGTTGCTGAATGTCTGAGTTTATCTATCTCATCATTTATCGCCGAATCTTTTGCAATATAAGTGTCTGACTGGGGAACATATGCTTCAGGCTGATAGTAGTCATAATATGACACAAAATACTCTACGGCGTTATCAGGAAAGAACTCTTTCATCTCACCGTAAAGCTGGGCAGCAAGGGTCTTGTTATGAGACATTATAAGAGTGGGCTTTTGCACCTTTTCTATGATATTCGCCATGGTAAAGGTCTTTCCCGATCCCGTAACACCCAGAAGGGTCTCGAACTGATTTCCCTCCAAAAAGCCCTTTGCAAGTTTTTCTATAGCCTGAGGCTGATCTCCCGTAGGAGCAAAGTCTGATCTTAGTTTGAAGTCCATATTTTCTCCCTTTTATGTCCGGCAGGGCTATGCTTTTGCAGTCTGTACGCTTGCTGCGCTCTTATCCTTTTTAAGTGATCGCATGCCATCGCAAGCGTAAGGCCTGCAAAAAACATACCCTGCCGGCATCAAATTAGCCGGCCAATTACTCGTATACAGCAATAAGCTTACATATGGGGTTACCCAGTTTTGTAAATTTCAGTTCGTACTCTGTTGCCATATTTCCTTTGAGCATCTCCTCATCAGAATACAGGTCATGCGTCACATATCCAAGCTTCCACCCGGCATCCTTTACGGACTCCACGGAAAAGTCAAACAGATCCTTGTTGTCGGTCTTAAATTCTACCCTGCCGCCTTTTTTTAATATCTTTTCATATCTTGCAAGAAATCTGTCCGATGTAAGTCTCCTCTTAGCATATCTGTCTTTTGGCCAGGGATCGGAAAAATTAAGATATATCCTGTCAACCTCCCCTTCTTCAAAGGCATCCGTGATATAAGTAGCATCCATGCGTATCAGTCTCAGATTATCAAGATCAAGTTCCTGCTGCTTCTTCATGATCTTTAACAATACACTGGAGTATTTTTCAATGCCGAGATAGTCAATTTCCGGATTCTCCGCGGCAAGCCCCGTTATAAAGCGGCCCTTCCCCGATCCTATCTCAATATGAAGAGGTGCCTCATTTTTAAACACCTCTTTCTTCCAACGCCCTTTCATAAGCTCTTCTTCAGTAAATACATATATGCTTTCTTCCAATTTTTCCCTTGCACCGGGAATGTTTCTGAGTCTCATCTTATCCCCTTTTAAAAACGTTATTTGTCAATGGTATTATTTCAAAAACAAGTTGTCAATCTTAAACATCCTTGTTTACTTAAGCATAAAACTGCGATATACTGTCTTCTACATCTTATAACGGAAGTTGAGCAAATGAATAAAATTTTTAAATATATTTTAGTTTTCACAATACTGTTTTGTACTTTATTAACCGCTCCTTCAGCCTCTGTCCGCGCCGAGGAGACGACAGAGGAACAGGACGGATTATATTGGCCGGATGCACCTGAGCTTGTATCTAAGGCAGCGATACTTATGGACGCGGATACCGGGGCTATCCTTTATGAAAAAAACTCACGCGAAAGAAATTATCCCGCAAGTACCACCAAGATACTTACGGGGCTTTTGGTATGTCGAAACGCCGGATTAAGTGAGCAGGTCGTATTCTCAAAAGAGGCTGCTAATTCCGTTGAATACGGAGATGCTACCCTGTCTACAAAAGAAGGGGAAATATATACCGTGGAACAGGCTCTTTACGGGCTTCTTCTTTATTCAGCAAACGAGATCGCTTATGCCCTTGCGGAGCATGTATCCGGATCATATGATTCATTTATCGACCTTATGAATAAAACTGTTGAGGAACTGGGGGCCACTGACACCCACTTTGCAAATGCAAGCGGACTTTACGACGATAACCACTATTCTACCGCTTATGATATGGCACTCATCGCAAGGATGTGCTTCAACAATCCCACATTCCTTACCATAGATTCAACCGCAAAGTATGAGATTCCCGCAACCAATAAGACCAATGAGGAAAGAGTGTTTTTTAACAGAAACCTCCTTCTTCCCGAAAGACCTTATGGTTATGAATACTGCGTCGGAGGTAAGACAGGTTATCTTCCCGAGGGAGGTTACACCTATGTTTCCTATGCCGAAAAAGACGGCATGCGACTGATATTTGTGGGATTCAATTCAACTGCAGACGACAGATTCGCCGATGCCAAAAAAAGCTTTGAATGGGGATTTGAAAATTTCACAAAAGTGACCCTTACGGGAAGTACCCTTACGGCCGCTTATTCTGATGCATCTTTTTTAAGTTCAAAAAGGTACAACGGAAATAACATCACTAAGGTCTTTGATTCATCCTTTGTGACGCTCCCCAACTCAGCCCAGCTTTCGGATACTACTATCTCAAAAGATCCGAATAACCAGACCGTTTATTCCGCTAACTCCATAACCGTGCCTCTTGTATTTTCATACGGAGACCATACGGTAGGAACCGCAGCATTGTCATATAATGCTACCACTCTTAACGACACCGGCTCAGGACTCCTTCCTGTAAAAAAGACAACTGATTCCGTAGAGTATAAGACTAAGAAAGCATTTGTGATCGATCTCAGGATACTTATCGTCATTGGGATTGCACTTCTTATAATCTATATTATTTACGCTGCAAGAAAAAATGCGCAGAGGAAAAAACAGATCCCCAAGTGGAAAAAGAATAAGTATTATTGACCTGTGATCATAAATTTACATTATCGCTTTCTTTGTTCTTATATTCTAACAGCCTTTCTTTTAGAAGGGCGTTTTTTTCTTTTATGAGCTGCGGATCATTTTCCAGTATGTTTTTTGCCGCTTTAACGGCTTCATCAAGCAACGCCTTATCCCTTGCCGGATCTGCCAAAAGAAAGTTCAACTCTCCGCTTTGGCGAACTCCGAAGAAATCCCCGGGGCCTCTGAGTTCCATATCTTTCTCCGCGATCTCAAATCCGTCATTAGTGCCGCTTATTATCTCCAATCGTTTTTTTGCATCCTCTGTCTCTGCATCTGAGACAAATATGCAAAATGATTCCTCTTCTCCTCTTCCCACTCTGCCCCGCAGCTGATGCAGCTGGGACAGACCGAATCTCTCGGCATTTTCTATCATGATCACCGTTGCGTTTGGAACATTTACTCCAACTTCTATAACAGTAGTTGAAACCAGAACATTTATCTTATTATCTGCAAAGTCCGACATCACCTTTATTTTTTCATCGGACTTCATCTGACCGTGCATTATACCGACTTTTATTTCCTCTCCCAGTTCCTTTTGCAGACTTTCCGCATAGTCAGTTACATTTTCCAGATCAACATTTTCACCCTTTTCCACCATGGGGCATATTACATAAGCCTGCCTTCCTTCTTTTACCTTGTCCCGGATAAATCTGTAGGCTTTGCCCCTGTATGATGAGTTAACCAGAGCATTCTTTATAGGCTTTCTCCCTTTAGGCAACTCATCCATAACGGAAATATCCAGGTCTCCGTACAGAATCCAGGCAAGGGTTCTGGGAATCGGTGTTGCACTCATGACCAGGACATTTGCCGGATCTGTGACGGACCCCTTTGTCCTAAGTGCTTTTCGCTGACCCACTCCGAACCGGTGCTGTTCATCCGTTATAACAAGGCCGGGGTTTTTCATCTCCACCCTGTCTTGTATCAGGGCATGGGTACCTACGACAATATCCGTCTCTCCGGCCTTTAATCTCTCATATATTCTCTTCTTTTCAGACACCGTGGTGCTTCCCGTAAGAATATCTGCTTTTATGGGTAGTTTATACTCTTCTATAAGTTTAAAAATCTCGTCTGCTTCCTGTCTTGCAAGAACCTCGGTGGGAGCCATAAGTGCACCCTGGATGCCGTTAAAAGCCGCATTAAAAAGGGCAAGAATGGCGATAATAGTCTTTCCTGATCCTACATCTCCCTGAAGCAGCCTGTTCATGGGTCTGTCTGATGCCATATCCCTACTTACGACTTCCCAGGCTCTCTCCTGGGCATTTGTTAGTCTGTAAGGAAGCTTGTTTTTAAAAACTTCCGTCTCATTGCTTACCGGGATCCTGTAGCCGGTCACGACCTCAAGATTTTCCTGTTTTCTGGTTAGCACTGCAAGAGAAAAGATCAGGAATTCGTCAAATATTATCCTTTTCAGACTCTCATCTGCTTCATGTCTGTCCGCCGGAAAATGAATGCCCTTTACGGCATCCCATTCTTTTACAAGCCCGTACTTACGCCTGATATCATCCGGCAGGTAGTCTTCAGTATTTTCCTCTACGGATAATGCTTCACGGACAGCTGAGATAACGCTGTTTCCTGTCAGCCCTTTTGTCAGATGATAGACCGGCAGAAGCCTCCCCTGCATATCCCCATAGCTGTCACACTTTATAAGGCGCGGCTGTTCCAATATATGCTCACCATTCTTCAATGAAAGATATCCTCTGAAGATATATCTTGCTCTGAATGGAATCGATTTTTTTATATAGGGCATGTTAAACCACTTACATTTAATGCCACGGCCTTCAAAATCTCTGATAAAGACTGTGGTAACGGAATATTTTCCCGCACGATATACTGTGGCTTTTCCGGCCACCGCGCCGTCTATGGCTATGACCCTTCCCACATCGGATGATAATATGTCCTTAATAAAAACAGGCTTCTCATATACCTCATAATCCCGGGGATAAAACTTAAGCAGATCATGAGTGTCGTATATGGAAAGCCTGTTGAAAACTTCAGCCTTTTTAGGACCTATTCCTTTAATTTTTGTAATATCCATTTTCCGTTGCCTGTTATTCAACCGAAACAATGTAATAGTATACCTTCTGAGAACCGTTCTGCAGATCGGTCTCCAGCTCAGGATACTTTTCGTGTATCTTTTCTTCCATCACGGAAGCCTCTTCCTCTGAAACGTCCTCACCGTAATACAGGGTGATAAGTTCCGAATCACCGTCCACCATGCCATCAAGCATTGAAAACATTACATCAACGATATCGGTATCTGAAGCAGCAAGCCCATCGTCATTAATGGCAATATAATCCCCCTGACTGACCTTTATGCCTTCTATGCTCGTGTCACGCACCGCATAAGTGATCTGGCCGCTCTTTACAAGACCTATCGCTTCGTTCATAGCTTCGGTATTTGCAGCCTCGTCTGCTGTGGGATCAAAGGCTACAACCGCGGACACACCCTGAGGAATGGTTTTTGCTGGTATGACCACTGCCTTACGCCCGGCAACAAGCTCTGCCGCCTGGGATGCCGCAAGGACGATATTGCTGTTGTTCGGTAGGATGAAAACCGTCTTTGCGTCTATATTCTCTATCACTTCGAGGATATCATCCGTACTGGGGTTCATGGTCTGTCCGCCCTCAATGATACCGTCTGCGCCCATATCTTTAAATATCTCGGCGAGACCGCTTCCTGCAACCACGGATACAAAAGCTACTTCCTTGGCATTCTCCGTAAGCTCCGTAATTCTCTTTTCGGATGAATCGCCATCACGCCTTGCCTTTTCAACATCATCATCAGAAACGACCCTGTTCTCCTCTACCTCTTCCCTGAGGTTATCCACCTTCATGTTGGTTAGCTGACCGAAGGTCAACCCCTTTTCAAAGGCTTCTCCGGGGTGATCGGTATGCACATGGATCTTCACTACATCGTCAAGTGCAACGCAGACTATGGAATCTCCGATGGAATTCAGAAACGCCTTGAACTCCTGCTCGTCTTTTTCTGTAAACTCCCTGTTCAGAAGGATTATAAATTCCGTACAATATCCAAATGTAATCTCCACATCATCAGCAATCTTTGCCTTTTTACCCCTAACCTGTCCTTTAACACCTGATTTCACAGATATATCCGGCTCACTGACCCTGCCCGAAAGTGCATCAAGAAAACCGTAAAGTACACAAACAAGACCCTGTCCGCCTGAATCAACCACGCCGGCTTCTTTCAAAACAGGCAGCATATCCGGAGTCTTCTCGAGAACCTCCTGTGCGTAATCTACGATCCTTTCAACAGCTTCCAAAACATCTTCCGTCTCGGAGGAAACCTCCCCCGCCTTATCTGCTATGGCCTTTGCCACCGTAAGGATAGTACCTTCCTTTGGCTTCATCACGGCTTTATATGCAGTCTCACAGGCATGACGGGTAGCCTTTGCAATAGAGCTCACATCAAGAGTCTCACAGTTTCCCATCTCTTTCGTAAAACCTCTGCAAAGCTGTGAGAATATAACTCCGGAATTCCCCCTTGCCCCGCGCAGAGACCCGGCAGCTATTGCCTTTGCAAGGCTGTCCATATTTACGTCTTCCAAATCAGCCACTTCCCTGGCTGCCGCCATAATGGTCATGGACATATTTGTGCCCGTATCACCGTCAGGAACAGGGAAAACGTTCAGATCATTTATCTTTTCTTTTTGAGAATCCAACTTATCAGCTCCCGTAAGGAACATCTGTCGGACCATCGCGGCATCAATATTGTTCATTGCCACTTTTTCCTCCATTCCGCTGTCAGTCGATTACCCTGACACCTTCTACGTAAACATTGATCTTCTTTATGTCAAGGCCGGTCACTTCCTGCACCTTATACTTCACATTCTCAATAAGATTGTCTGCTACAGTCATTATACTTACTCCGTATGCGATGATCACATGAAAATCAATTGTTATCTTATTTTCGTTATCAATAACAACCTTGACGCCCTTTGTAAGGCTCTTTCCGTTCAGAAGTCTTACAAGACCGTCTCTCATGCTGAATGCCGCCATACCGACTATACCAAAGCATTCTACCGCCGCCGAACCGGCATATTGTGCTATTACACTTGAGGAAATAGAAATCCGTCCGAGTTTACCCTTTATACGCCCCTGCATGACCTGTCCTCCTTAAATATATATAGGGAAAATTATACTATCTGCACATTCTTTTTTCAACTGTCCGGCGGGGTTTAATTCACTAAAAAAGGGCTGCCGTGGCAGCCCTTTTTATTAAGCACGCTCTACTTTACCTGAACGAAGGCAGGAAGTACATACATACATCTTCTTTGTCTGTCCGTTCTGCTTTACTCTTACGGACTTGATATTCGGTTTCCAAACCTTGTTGGATCTTCTGTGTGAATGACTTACTGCATTTCCGAAATGAACGCTCTTGTCACATACTGCACACTTTGCCATACTTTAGCACCTCCTCACGCTTCGCTTTTCTTAAATCACATGTCGACGATTATATCAGATGATGTTTGGTTTTGCAAGGATTTTTTGTAAGTAAACTCAGTTTATTGGAATGACCATTATATACAGGTTATCGGAAGGTCTGAATTTAAAAAAAATAATAATTTCATTTACAAAAAACAGGGTTACTTTATATCTTTAAACGTGTTAAAATTATAAAAGATAGATAATAAATTAACACTAATACATATTGATGATATTTCAGGGAGGATAAACATGAAAAAAACTTTAGGATTAAAAGCCGGTATTTTAGGTGTAGCGATCCTTGCAGCCGGTGCTTTCGCCACGGTTCCTGCAATTTTGCCACAGACAGCTTATGCAGCAGAGAAATCAAATTCTTCATCAGCTACTGATAAAATGTACACCATTGCCAGAAAGATAAATCTTATCTTTCAGGAAAACGGTAAAACAACAGATATAAAAACACTTGTTCAAAAAGGATATGTTTCAGCTAAAAACATGGCATATACGTTTCCCAAGACTACCGTGGCCGATCTTTTAGGCGGCAAACTCGGCGCATGGGTTCCGAGCGCATTTACCATACCTTCTGTTTCAGCTACATATGACAGACAGCCTGAAGATGTGAATATCACTCTTACCATAGATAAAGCCAAGCAGAAAAAAGAAACAAAGACCATTACACGTACCATTAACTATTTTAATGTGGAAAACGGCAAGAAAACCAAGACCGGTAGCAAGACCGACAGTGTTACTTTTATAAGATACGGTTATCTTGACTTAAACGGCAAAATAATTATGGGTACATGGTCGGGAAATCATACTTTTAAAGCAGTTACCGTACCGGCAAAGAGCGGTTATACACAAAACATCAAAACCGTTCCGGCTAAGACTGTAACACCTACGGATTCCGACTTTACGGTTGAAGTAATTTATACAAAGAAAAGTTCTTATGCTAAAAACGGTTGGAAAAACGAAAACGGAGGATGGAAATATTACAAAAATAATAAAGCTTATACCGGATGGCATTATATGACCAAAGCAGAGGGTGAAAATACCGATCACTGGTCATACTTCGGTGATGACGGAAAGGTATACACAGGATGGAAGTGGATGACCAAAAAAGAAGGTGAAAAAACTGCTCACTGGAGTTATTTCGGACCCAACGGCTGGCTCAGAACAAACTGGCAACAGATGGGAAAAGGCACATCAAATCCGGATGGTAACAATCCTAAACATTGGAGCTACTTTGGCCCCAACGGCTGGCTCCGTACCGGACTTCAGGAAATGGGTAAAGGAACCAAAAATCCTGACGGAAACAATCCAAAACATAAAAGTTATTTCGGCAATAACGGATGGCTCGTTACCAATAAGAAGATCAACGTAAACGGTAAGACCTATACTGCCGACGGCAGAGGATGGTTAAAATAAAAAAAGGCCGCAAAACTTTACGACCGCCTTAGACACCCCCCCCTTCACATCCGGTTCCACCGGGTGTGTCGGAGGGTGTTTTTTTATAACAACTCTTTAAGTATCTTATTTACCATTCCGGGATTAGCCTTTCCCTGCATGGCCTTCATAGTCTGGCCGACAAGGAAACCTATGGCCTTTTCTTTACCGTTCCTGTAATCCTCCACGGACTGAGGATTCTCGTCTATAACCTTTTGCACTGTTTCTCTCAATGCACCTTCATCACTTACCTGGGCAAGCCCGTTTTCTTTCACATAAACTTCCGGGTCTATATTCTGCGCAAACATCTTCTCAAATATCTCTGCAGCCACGGAACTGTTTATGGTACCCTCATCGGTAAGTTTAACAAGCTTTGCAAGATTTTCGGGAGAAAAGCGTATGTCCTCTGCATCCATTCCCTGCTCTTTTAACAGACGCAGAGTGTCTCCCATTAACCGGTTGGCAACCTTTTTGGGACTGCCGCATATCTTCGCCGCTTCTTCAAATAAATCTGCCATATGTTTGGAATCCGTAATGATATCCGCATCGTCTTCCGGTAGTCCGTACTCCTTTACGTACCGCTCCTTACGTTCGGCTTTAAACTCAGGTTCCTTTGCCTTCACGGCATCTACCCACTCCTGGCTGATAAATATACCGGGAAGATCGGGATCAGGGAAATACCTGTAGTCCTGTGCATCCTCCTTAGATCGCATGGAATAGGACTGCTCTGCGTTGTCATCCCATCGTCTCGTCTCCTGGATGACCCGCTCACCAATTTCGATCAGACTTATCTGCCTCTCTCTTTCTCCTGCTATGGCACGGGCTATAGCCTTAAAGGAGTTTAAGTTTTTCATTTCAGTCCTGGTTCCAAGCTTATCGGAACCAACCTCTCTTACAGATAGGTTAACATCTGCTCTCATGGATCCTTCCTGAAGCTTACAGTCTGATGCACCAAGATACTGTATGGTGGTGCGCAGCTTTTCAAGGTATGCGATAACCTCATCTGCGTTACTCATATCCGGCTCTGATACTATCTCGATAAGAGGTACTCCCGAACGGTTAAAGTCAATAAGAGATCCGTCTTTATATGCATCATGGATAAGCTTTCCCGCATCCTCCTCCATATGTATCTCATGGATACGTATCTGTTTCTTACCATCATCCGTATCTATCTCCACATACCCGTTCAGACATATTGGCTCGTAAAGCTGGGATATCTGATAGTCCTGTGGATTATCAGGATAAAAATAATTCTTGCGGTCAAACCGGCAGTGCCTGTTTATCTCGCAATTTGTTGCAAGACCTACTACCATGGCATATTCAACCACTTGTTTGTTCAGAACCGGAAGAGAACCCGGCATCCCCGTACACACCGGGCAGGTATGTGTATTAGGCGTACCACCAAACTCTGTGGTACATCCGCAGAATATTTTTGTCTTAGTAGCAAGTTCAACGTGAACCTCAAGACCTATTACGGTTTCATACTGCTTCATGCTCACGCCTCCTTTCCACCCGCAACAGGACTCATCTCATATTCACGGGTTTTCTCAAAGGCAAAGGCCGCCTTTATGATGGACTTCTCTTTAAAACAGTCCCCTGTAAGCTGCAATCCTATGGGAAGTCCTTTGCAATCTTTTCCGCAGGGAATCGATATGGCCGGAAGTCCTGCAAGATTTGCAGCCACCGTATAGATATCTCCCAGATACATCTTCATGGGGTCTGTAAGCGACTCCCCAAGCTTTGGTGCCGTAGCGGGCGCCACAGGACCTAAGATCACATCATACTTTTTAAAGGCTTTATCAAATTCCCGCTTTATAAGAGACTTTGTCTTCAGTGCTTTAATATAATAAGCATCATAATATCCGGAACTGAGTACAAAGGACCCCAGCATGATACGACGCTTAACTTCAGTTCCGAATCCTTCGGAACGGGTTCGCTTGTACATACCGTGAAGTTCCTCATAATCCTTTGTCCTGTATCCGTATTTTACCCCGTCAAACCTGGCAAGATTGGAGCTTGCCTCTGCCGATGCGATCGTATAGTATGCAGGAACGGCATACTCAGCCAGCTTTAAATCAAAGTGCTCCACAACGGCGCCCATGCTTTTAAACTTATCAGCCGCACCCATCACCGCTTTTTTCACGTCAGGATCAAGCCCGTCACCGAAATAGTCATTGGGGACACCTATTCTTAAACCTTTAATATTTTCTTCAAGAGCAGTAGAAAAGTCTGTATCCTCCCGCCTGTAGGATGTGGAGTCTTTTTTATCATAAGATACAATGGTTTCCAAAACTGCAACACAATCTGCAACATCCTTTGCTATTGGCCCAATCTGATCAAGAGAAGAGGCATAGGCCGTAAGACCAAAACGACTTATGCTTCCGTATGTGGGCTTAATACCCGTCACACCGCAAAAAGAAGCGGGCTGCCTGATGGATCCTCCCGTATCCGATCCCAGAGCAAAAGGAACCTGATGCGATGCAACTGCCGCCGCCGACCCTCCGGAGGAACCTCCCGGCACCCGCTCTGTATCCCACGGATTTTTTGTCACCCCGAAATACGAGGTCTCCGTAGTGCTTCCCATGGCAAACTCGTCCATATTTGCCTTGCCCACGATCACCGCTCCGGCTTCTTCAAGTCTTTCAACTGCCGTTGCGGAATATGTTGGTATGAAATTTGACAGAATCTTTGATCCGCAGGTAGTAAGCATACCATTTGTGCAGATATTGTCCTTTACGGCAAAAGGAACACCTGCCAGAGGTCCGGCAAGTGTCCCGTCATCTATAAGCTTTTGCACTTCTCCGGCCCGTTTTAAGACTGCGGATTCTTCTGCCTTTGTGATAAAGGCATTAATATCCCCATCCTTTTCCCTGATCTGTTCAAGGCAGTCTGAAACCGCCTCTGCAACGCTTATCTGTTTTTCTTTTATTTTCTTTCCAAGCTTTACAGCCGTCAAATCCATTAAGTTCAATATTTTAACCTGCTTTCCTAAATATCAGTTAAATGTTTTCGGCACCATGTATTGACCGTCTTTTTTCTCAGGTGCGTTGGAAAGCATATTTTCCCTGTCATCAGAATTTGTAACTACATCTTCCCTGAAAACATTTTCCATATCTATCGCCTGGACCAGGGGCTCTACGCCATCGGTATCTATTTCATTTAACTTATCCGCATATTCCAGCATCTTTTCCATGTCCGACCGTGCCTGAATCTTTTCTTCTCCTTTAAGTTCTATCTTTGCAAGGATACTTACATATTCAAGCATTTGATCATCTATTCTTTCAGCCATCTTTTCTCCATTACACAAAAAAGTCTATCGCTTCACGGATATCGGATACACCCGTGATCTTTATGTCATCTCTTTTTCCTATCTGCTCAAGGCACACTTTCGGAACGATACATTCCCTGAAGTTCAGCTTTGCCGCTTCACTTACTCTCTCTTTTGCCTTAGTCACGGCGCGGACCTCTCCGGAAAGTCCAACCTCTCCGAAGCACACGGTATCGGCAGGCACTTCCTTATTTTTAAAACTCCCGGCAAGAGCCATTACTATGGCCAGATCTATGGCAGGCTCGTTGGCTTTTAAGCCTCCTGCCACATTTACATAAGCGTCATGTCCCGAAAGCCTGAGTCCGGAACGCTTTTCCATTACGGCCATGAGCAGATTCACTCTGTTATAATCGGTTCCCGACGCAGTACGGCGCGGAATACCGAAATCAGATGAAGTCACAAGCGCCTGAATCTCCATCATTATAGGTCTGCTCCCTTCCATAAGGCATGTGATGACAGATCCGGGAGCTTCGGGAGCTCTGCCGCTTAACATATATGCTGAAGGATTCGGCACCTCAACCATTCCGGAAGAGAGCATCTCAAAAATACCTACTTCATTAGTTGCCCCGAATCTGTTCTTTACTCCGCGAAGAATACGGTATCCGGCATTCTTCTCTCCCTCAAGATATATAACGGTATCCACCATATGCTCCAGCATACGGGGTCCCGCAACAACTCCTTCCTTCGTCACATGTCCAATGATAAACGCCGAAACCGACTCCTCTTTTGCAATGCGAAGAAGTCTCATGGTGCTCTCGCGCACCTGTCCCGGGCTTCCCGGCGCAGAGTCCACATCTCCGGAATACATGGTCTGAATAGAATCCGTGACCATAAGATCCGGCTTTAACTGTCTTGCAACAGCTTCTATCTCATCTATATCCGTCTCACAGAGGATCTTGAGACTGTCAGGCACTTCGCCCAGTCTGTCAGCACGTAGCTTTATCTGGCGCAGAGATTCCTCACCTGAAATATAAAGGACGCATTTCCCCTGCTTTGCCACCCCGATACAGACCTGAAGGACAAGAGTTGACTTACCTATACCCGGATCTCCACCTATAAGTGTAAGACTCCCTTTAACTATCCCGCCTCCGAGAACCCTGTCAAACTCTTTAAAGCCTGTGGTAACCCTTTGCTCTTCTCCCGATTCGATCTGTGGTACGGATACGGGCTTTACTCTTTCGTTTTTAAAAGAAGCTTTTGCACCGTGTCCGGAAGCTCTTAAAGGCACCGGAGCCTCAGTAAACGTATTCCATTGTTTGCAGGAAGGGCACTGTCCCAGCCATTTGGATGATTCATAGCCGCATTCCCCGCAAAAAAATAATTTTGTATTTTTTGCCATTTCCTATGTCCGAAACTGTTTATCAGTTGAGCTTCTTGATCTCGATATTAGTCATTTCATCTTCCACACTTGCAAAATTAAGCGAAAGCTTTCCTCCCACTCCGGTGGTAATGGATTCCGCATACTCTCCGTCTATGATAACCGCATATCTGACATTCTCCTCAAGACCTATGGTTATCTCAGCATCTTCAATGGCGTCAACGTCAAAGATCACTCCCTCTTCTGTCTCCCTGAAATTAAAAACTGCCGTTCCGGGAATAGACTCATAAACAAAAGCTTCGTTCTTTTCAAGCTTGGTTATATCTTTGTACGTCTTAACTTTATAAGTGTCCCCTAAGTGTTCGAAATCAGACACCTTCTTTTTTTCGTCAAGTTTGAAGTTTCCAAAGCTTAAGCTGCCGTCTGCCTCTGCACGAATAATTTCTTCTACTATTGCCATTTTATTTCATTCCTTTCTTCTTAACCGTAAATTCCAATTTATTGTCTTTTGCGGAAATATTTATAGTATCCTTTCCTTTTATTTTACCACTTAATATCTTATCTGTAACCGCATCTTCTATTTCACGCTGTATCGCTCTCCTGAGAGGTCTTGCTCCGTATTTGGGATCAAATCCTTTATCCGTGATATAGCGTTTTGCAGATGCGGTCAAAGTGATGGATATGCCCGCAGCTTCCTTTGCCCTCTTGTTCAGATCGTTTATCATGATATTAACGATCTTTCCGATCTCTTCTTTTGAAAGCTGCCTGAACACTATTATCTCATCTATACGGTTTATAAACTCAGGCTTAAATCCTTTTTTCACATCAGCCATGACCTCTTTTTTCATAGACTCGTAGATATCATCTGATGTCTTTTTGGTCTCAAAGCCCAGAGTCTTCGGCTCGACTATGTTCCTTGCTCCGATGTTAGACGTCATTATGATTATACAGTTCTTAAAGTCCACAACACGTCCCTCAGAGTCTGTAATGCGCCCGTCGTCAAGCACCTGTAAAAGTACATTAAAGATGTCGGGATGGGCTTTTTCTATCTCGTCAAAGAGTACAACCGAATAAGGCTTTCTTCTAACCTGTTCGCTGAGCTGACCGCCCTCTTCGTAACCCACATACCCCGGAGGTGAACCTATCATCTTGGATACCGTATGCTTTTCCATGTATTCGGACATATCCACTCTTATAAGAGCTTCTTCGGAACCGAATACGGCTTCTGCAAGGGCTTTTGAAAGTTCTGTCTTTCCCACACCTGTAGGTCCCAAAAACATAAAAGATCCCAGTGGTCTGTTCGGACTTCCTATCCCAACTCGACCACGTCTTATGGCTTTGGCTACTGCCTCAACCCCTTCGTCCTGTCCGATAACACGCTTGTGCAGTTCTTTTTCCAGATTGATCAGCCTGTCGGATTCTTTTTCCGTGATCCTGTTCAACGGTATTCCCGTCCACATGGATACCACATCGCCTATCTCCTCTTCACCTATCTTTATCTTCTTCTGACTCCGGCTTCCCGTCTGTCTGTCTATAAGATCAACAAGTTTCTTTCTGGTGTTTTCCTGCTTTTGTCTTATCTCGGAGGCCTGTTTGAACCTGGAAGCCTTAAGAGCTTTTTCTTTTTCTGCTTCAAGTTCTTTTAACTCTGCCTTTAACTTTTCTACGGTTTTATTTTTTCCGACCGCATTAAGCTTTGACTTTGAAGCCGCTTCGTCTATAAGATCTATAGCCTTATCGGGAAGGAATCTTTCTGAAATATATCTTCTTGAAAGCTTAACTGCCGCATCCAAGGCTTCATCCGTAATGACTACGCCGTGATGCTCCTCATACAGAGGTCTGAGTCCTTTTAGTATCTCTTTTGTCTCTTCTTCCGACGGCTCATTTACCTTGACCGGCTGGAATCTTCTTTCAAAGGCAGCATCTTTTTCTATATGCTTCCGGTACTCATCTGTTGTGGTAGCACCTATGATCTGAAGTTCACCTCTTGCAAGATAGGGCTTTAATATGTTTGAAGCATCTATGGCTCCCTCTGCATTTCCGGCTCCTATTATGGTGTGAATCTCATCGAGGAACAGTATAACATTGCCGTCATCCACGACCTCTCTGATAACATTCTTGATACGCTCTTCAAATTCACCTCGGTATTTTGATCCTGCCACCATACCGGACATATCAAGGGTAACCACTCTTTTATTCAAAAGAGTATCAGGCACGTCTCCGCTCTCTATCCTCTGGGCTATGCCTTCCACTATCGCCGTCTTCCCCACACCGGGATCTCCTGTAAGACACGGGTTGTTTTTTGTACGACGGTTAAGTATCTGGATAACCCTGTTTATTTCGTTTCCCCTGCCGATAACGGGATCAAGTCCGTTTACGGAAGCAAGTTCCGTAAGATCCCTTCCGTATTTATCAAGGGTAGGTGTGTTGGACAGTATATTGTCTCCCCTTTGTCCGAACTCATCCCTTGCAGGACTTGACATATCTTCCCCCATGGCAGTAAGTGTATCGTGATAGATCTTTCCCGCATCTGCTCCCAGGGTTGTCAGTATCCTTACCGCAACGCTGTCAAACTCCTTTAAAAGGGCAATCAGTATATGTTCCGTACCTGCCTGCTTTGAGCCGAAACGTTTTGCCTGGTTAAGAGCATTCTTTAATACTTTTTCAGCTCTTGGTGTCCATCCCGAAGGCTCCATAAGCAAAATGTCTTCATCTCCAAGCATCTGCTCAGTAAGGGACATAAGAGCGTCTTCTTTGATCCCTGCCTCAGAAAGTATCTGACCCGCAAGAGAATCTTTAACACGCAGGAGACCTATGAGAAGATGTTCCGAACCCGCCGTTTTTCTTTTTAATTCATCGGCCGCGGCACGGGCATTCTTAATAGCCTGCTCGGCTTTTTTTGTATATCCTTTATCCATACTTTTCCCCCTTTATCTTAATACCATCCGGTCTTTCGTGCTGCAGTTATCAGTCCGAAATACAGAGCTACGGACATGATACCGCTTATTATCAAAGCCGGAAGCACATGCCCGAATGCCACATGCAGTCCCGTATATACCAGTAACGCTGCTATCCCTGTTATCGCCGAACATATCAGCGGTATGATGAAGGGCCTGATGAAGGCCTGTCTGTATCCCGTCAGTTTCCATAAGCTTCTCAGATTCAAAGAGAAGACTATAACAGAAAATACCATTACTCCGATCACAAGAGAATATATCCCAAGATCCGTAACGGCAAGTAGTATTGCCACCACCGGGATATGCACTGCAAGGGCTATGGCCGAGTGTATGACCGGTATACGCATCTTATCAACACCCTGAAGTGCCGCACTGGTAACGGTTGATAATGTATAAAAAACTATAGCGGAAGCTCCGATCTTCAGCATCGTGGAGCCTTCTGCGCTGTCATATGCCCTGAACAGAACCTGTATAACGGGCTGTCCCAGCACTGTAAGACCTATCACAAAGGGAATGGCAACCATCATAGTCACCCTCACCGTATGCGCCAGCTTATTATTCACACCTTTTATATCATTTTTTGTAAATGAATTTACGATACTGGGAAGCATTGAAGCTGACATGGCCGATGCTATACCCATTGGAATACTGGTAAGTGTAGAAAAGCTTTGTCCGTAATTACCTATCGCTATTGTCGCTGCCGAGTTATCAAGCCTTGTAAGACCGCTGAAAAGTGCATCATCCACTACTGCACTGACGTTATAAAAAGTCTGTCCTATAATTATCGGTATTATGGTTATGATGATAAGCTTGTAGGTATATCCCACTCCTATATCATCGCTGTCAACATCCGATCTTAACTTCGCCCTGTATTTGACTATGTTTCTGAAAAAAATACAAAGTACAACTATAAGAGCTGCCAAAGCCCCCAGGCATGTACCAAGAGTACCTCCCGCCGCACCGTGGGCCGGGGCTTCTGCACTTCCCATATAAGCTCTTATAAATGCGTAGCTTGCAGCAATACTTACAACGGCATTTACTATCTGCTCTATAAGCTGGGATATGGCGGTGGGTACCATATTACCCTGTCCCTGGAAGAAACCTCTGAATACTCCCAGGACCGCAAAGATAAATACAGTAGGAGCAAGAACTCTTAAAGGTATGGCCATACCAACATAAGTGCTGTATACCGTCCTCTCTATAAATCCCGCTCCGAAAAAAAGTAGCAACGCCGCAGCACCACCGCTTAAAACGGATATGACCAGGGCTCTTGCAAGAATAAACTTCGTATTCCTGTATTCGTTTTTCACCAGTCTTGCCGAAACAAGCTTTGATACAGCCATAGGCATGCCGTAGGATGAAAGGATAAGAACTATGTTGTATACGTTGAAAGCCACACTGTATAATCCTGCGCCTTCACTTCCGATAATGTTCACCATAGGGATACGGTAAAACATACCTATGATACGTACTATGATCCCGCTTATGGCAAGAATGCCACCCTGGAAAATAAAACTTTTTTTAAGAGAATTTAATTTACCGCCAAACATCTTTGTCTCAACCTACAATATTCACCAATTTTCCGGGCACATAAATTTCTTTCTTTATGTCAGCCGGCATCTTATCAGCAAGTGTCTCTTTAGCTATATCCATGACTGCAGCTTTATCCGCATCCGCAGGCACACTTATACGTGCTCTTACTTTGCCGTTTACCTGAAGGACTATCTCCACAGAACTATCCTTCATTGCCGCCTCATCATATACCGGCCATGTCTGTGAAAATACACTCTCAGTATGTCCCAGCATCTCCCACACCTCTTCAGCCATATGCGGCGCAAAAGGCGCAAGCAATACTGCCGTCGCTTCAAGTGTAGCCTTATCCACGCCACCCTGCTTTGAAGCCAGATCGCTTATCTTGTTAAAATACTCCATAAAACCGCTGACAACAGTATTCAATGAAAAACTCTCTATACGCTGTGTGATGTCATAGATCATCTTATTTTTCAGACGGAGCATATCCTCTGTCTCTGCAATATCTTTCTCAGCATTCTCATTTACAAGTCTGTAAAGCCTGTTTAAGAATCTGAACACCCCGTCTATACCGCTGTCATCCCATTCCGCATCCATATCCGGAGGTCCCACAAACAGCTCATACATTCTTAGCGAATCACATCCGTAATCAGATACGAGATCATCGGGAGATACCACGTTTCCCTTTGACTTGCTCATCTTGGATCCGTCTTTTACGATCATGCCCTGATTGAACAACTTAACAAAAGGCTCATCAAATCCGACTACACCTATATCCTTTAAAAACTTGGTATAGAACCTTGCATAAAGCAGGTGGAGTACTGCATGCTCTACTCCTCCCACATACATATCAACGGGAAGATACTTATCAGCCATCTGTCTGCTGACAGGTTCTTTGTCGTTATTAACATCCACATATCTTAAGAAATACCAGGATGAACCTGCCCACTGGGGCATTGTGTTGGTCTCTCTTTTTGCAGGCTTACCGCACTTCGGACATGTGGTATTTACCCAGTCATCGATTGCCGCAAGTGGTGATTCGCCTGTACCCGTGGGCTCGTACTTTTCTACATCCGGCAGTGTGAGTGGTAGTTCTTCTTCGGGAACCGCCACTGCACCGCAGTCCGGACAATGAACTATAGGGATAGGTTCTCCCCAGTATCTCTGACGGGAAAAAACCCAGTCACGGAGCTTGTAATTTTTCATCTTGCGCCCCATGCCCGCTTTTTCAATGATATCAGGTGCCTCTGCTTTAAGCTTAGATGATTCCATCCCGTTCCAGTCGCCTGAATTGATAAGAATACCTTCAGCTTCCGTATAGGCTTCGGTAAGAGGATCTATCTCTTTTCCGTCCTTTGCTATCACCTGTACGATAGGGATACCAAACTTTGTGGCAAACTCAAAATCCCTGCTGTCATGGGCCGGTACGCACATAATAGCTCCCGTACCGTAATCTGCCAGCACATAATCCGACAACCAGATGGGAATCTTTTTACCGTTTACCGGATTAACCGCATATGAACCGGTAAATACTCCCGTCTTGTCCTTATCCTGCATACGGTCCACGTTAGACTTTGTGGAAGCCTTGTAAATATAATCCTCTACAGCCTGCCTGTTTTCATCGGTAGCAAGACCTGAAGCGAGAGCATGCTCGGGCGCAAGCACCAGAAATGTAGCACCGTGCAGAGTATCCGGTCTGGTGGTGTAGACTGTAATGCTGTCCCCGGAGCCGTCAACTTTAAAGTCCACTTCAGCCCCGTAACTTCTTCCTATCCACTCTGACTGCATCTTCTTTACTTTTTCAGGCCATTCAAGTCCTTCCAGATCATCAAGAAGCCTGTCGGCGTAAGCCGTAATCTTAAGCATCCACTGACGCAGGTTCTTCTTTGTGACCTCCGCACCGCATCGCTCACATTTTCCATCAACTACTTCTTCGTTAGATAAACCTGTCTTACATGAAGGACACCAGTTGATGGGCATCTCCTTTTCATATGCAAGCCCGTTTTCAAACATCTTGACAAATATCCACTGTGTCCATCTGTAGTAATCCGGATCCGTGGTATTAATCTCCATATCCCAGTCATAAACAGCTGCGATCTCCTTTATCTGCCTGCGGATATTGTCGATATTGCTCTTTGTGGAAACGCTTGGATGCTGTCCGGTCTTGATGGCATAGTTTTCCGCAGGAAGCCCGAAAGCATCCCATCCCATGGGGTGGATCACGTAATTGCCCTTTAATATCTGATATCTGCTCCAGACATCACTTATCACATATCCTCTCCAATGCCCCACATGAAGTCCCGATCCTGACGGATAAGGAAACATATCAAGACAGTAATATTTAGGTTTTTTACCGTCATTTACATTGATGGGAGACACTTCCCATTTGCCGCGCCACTTTTTTTCTATTGCACTGTAATTATATATAGACATTTATATGTTACTCCTCCAGATATTTTTTTAAAGCTTCGATGGATGCTTTACCGTCCCCAAGCCCCAGATAATAAAGATCCGCAAGTTCATTCAGATCATTGCAGAACAGACTAAGTTCCAGCGCCTTTGACGGTGCGATCACAAAAATCCTTCCTGACTCTTCAAGTCTTTTTATATGGTCGATCTCCCTGTTGTAAAGAGCGGAGTTAAACCTGAGCTTATCTACTATCTTTGGGAAACGTCTTGCATAAACCGCCCTGATCAGCCTGTCTGACATTTCCTTTTTTGCTTTGTAATCTTTGTCACGTGTCTTAATAACAACAACCTTCCTGTAACCCTGCTTTAAAGCCCATTCAACAGGCACATGCTTTGCGATACCGCCGTCAAGATACGGTATTCCTTTAAGCTTCACGGGTCTTGAGCCAAAGGGGATACTTGCTCCTGCTTGGATGGCAAAAAGAAAGTCGTCCGAAATACCTTTTTCAAAATACTCTTCTTTTCCCGTCCAGAGATTGGTTGCAACACACACGAATCTCCGGTTTGGATCATTAAATCTTTCTTTGTTCAGAGGTATGTCTTTCTGAACCTCTGTCCACATATATCTGAACCCGGTAATCCCGTGCTCTTTTAATATTGCTCTTAAACCGATAAACCTGCTGTCCGGCCTGTATTTTAAAGTAAGATATACTCCTCTTCCGATCTGACCCGAAAGATAATTCACCCCGTTCATGGCGCCCGATGACACCCCTATATAACAGTCAAGATTAATGTCGTTCATCATCAGGGCATCAAGTACACCCTGACAATATACACCCCGGAGGGCTCCCCCTTCCACAACAAGGCAGCCGTGGGTCAGTTTATCTGATGCCTCGCCCCTGGGAAGCTCGTTTAACTTATCATATGCCCGCATACAGCCCCTTGTTTCCTCCTATGATCATATTTAAACTATTATACTGATTGGGAAGTTCATTTACAAGCAAAAATACAAGACAAAAAAATACAATAGGCGTATAATAACCAAAAGAAAACGTAGCAGAGGAAGATCATGTACAATTTCGGTTTTATCGGTCTGGGTCTTATCGGCGGATCTGTAGCCAGGGGGCTTCGCCGGGCATATCCGGACAGTATCATCACCGCATACAGCAGGACCCCGGACAATATACTCCCGGCCCTTGACGATGGTACGATAGATTATATAGCTGATGATATAGACGGACGTTTCAGGGAATGTGACGTCTGCTTTTGCTGTACTCCCGTACTTAGTCTGCCTGATGTGTTCAGAGCTCTTAAATCCGTTGTTTCCGAAAACTGCATAATCACCGATGTGGGAAGTGTAAAATCATACGTACTTGAAAAAGCCGAAGAAGCCGGGATATCTTCTTATTTTATCGGTGGACATCCCATGGCAGGATCAGAAAAATCCGGTTACGCAAATGCTTCCCGGTCAATTTTAAAAAACCGGGTATATATCCTCACCCCTTCCAAAAACACCCCTGATGAAAAACTGGATACCCTTAAGATGATCATAGAAAATCTGGGGTGCAGAGTAATAATAACCGACCCGACGGAGCATGACCGGGCTGTGGCAGGGATAAGCCATATGCCTCATTTGGCATCTGCCGCTCTTGCTGACTGCATACGCAAGGAAGATAAAAACGGACTTATGAAAAAGCTGGCAGGTCCCGGGTTTCTTGACACCACAAGGATATCCGCATCATCCCCTGAGGTCTGGACCCAGATATGTGCCGCTAATAAAGGGTTTATTCTGGAATCTTTGGAAAGCTATATAAAAGAACTTGAGAAGTTACGCGATAATCTTTCAAAAGATGATTCTGATGAGATAGGACGACTTTTTAAGGACGGCGGCGGATACAGACGTTCCATTGAATAAAAAAAGCCTTACGACCCGCGCAGGACAAGCCGTAAGACCTTTTAGTACACCATCAGGGGTTCGAACCCTGGACACCCTGATTAAGAGTCAGGTGCTCTGCCAGCTGAGCTAATGGTGCATAATAAGTGCTTCATTCACACAACATGGGATATTATAACCAAGTAAAAAGATTTTTGCAAGAGTTTTTTTCGTTGCCTGTGATTTTTTTTCATGATAGGATAGATGAACTATGACAGATGAAACAAAACGTTTATATAAATTGATGATCATGTATATGCTGGACAGGGTGGACTTCCCCCTTTCCAACAATCAGATCTCCAGTTTTATGCTGGAAAAGCAGTATACGGGATACTTTACCCTTCAGGAGATAATCCACTCTCTGGAAGAGGATGATTTTGTACGCTCTGTTTTATATCACAATTCAACACAATACAGGCTCACTGACAAAGGTACGGAGACCATAAAGTTGTTTTCAGGTAAAGTCCCCGCTGCCATACGTGAAGATATCGACAACTACCTTAAAGAGAACAAATATGAATTAAAGTGTGAAGTGGAGACCGTTTCCGAATATTATAAAACAGACAACGGAGACTATACCGCAAAGCTTCGTGTCATTGAAGGCACCCATACTCTCATAGATCTGTCGCTGTCTGTTCCCTCGGAAGAAGAAGCCCGTGTTATATGTTCCAAATGGAAACAGAATAACCAGACGGTCTACGAATTCATAATGAAGACCCTTATGTAAGGATCTCCTTCCAGACCTCTTCTATTCCTTCTTTTTTTGCGGATGACACCATTATCAGTATGTCCTCCTTTTGCATATCAAGCGCATCCCGTATGATGCGCTTGTTTTTTTCTTTTTCGGTTTTTTTAAGCTTATCGGACTTTGTGGCGATTATCACGGGGCGGAATCCGTTGTGTACTATCCATTCGAACATCATCTTGTCGTTTGCAGAGGGTTCGTGCCTGCTGTCTATGAGAAGAAAGACCCTGGTAAGCTTTTCCGACTTCTTCAGATATCTTTCCACCATCTTACCCCATTGTTCTTTTGCCTTTACACTTGCTTTCGTATAACCGTATCCGGGAAGATCCACAAGAAAAACCTCATCATTGACATTGTAATAATTGATCGTCTGGGTCTTACCAGGCTGTGCGGATGTTCTCGCATATGCTTTTCTGTTCATAAGGGCGTTTATCAGGGAAGATTTACCCACATTTGACTTGCCGGCAAATGCAACCTCCGGCAGTTCTGTTTCAGGTATCTTACTGGTAACGCCTATCACGATATCAAGATTTACTTTTTTTATTACCATTTACTATAACTTCCTCAAGAACATCTTTCATGCTTTTCACGTATATTATCCTGATACCTGCTGTGATCTCCTTATCCAAGGACTCCACATCAGTACGGTTTGCTTCAGGTACCAGTACTTTTTTCATTCCGGCCTTGTTTGCGGCAAGGAGCTTTTCCTTCAATCCTCCCACGGGAAGAACCGTACCTCTTAAAGTAATCTCCCCTGTCATGGCCGTATCTCCGTAAACCTTTTTACCCGTCACTGCCGAGTATATCGCTGTAGCCATGGTAATACCGGCAGAAGGTCCGTCCTTTGGCACTGCTCCTTCCGGTATATGCAGATGAATTGAGGTATTCTCGAAGAAATCCTCGGAAACCTCATCCGTTACGGATCTGACAAAAGAAAGGGCTATCCTTGCGGATTCTTTCATGACGTCACCCATCTGACCTGTAAGGATAAGCTCTTCACGTCCGGGCATGGTATTTACCTCTATCTCAAGCACGGTACCGCCTACCGATGTCCACGCCAGACCATGTACAATACCAAGTGCCGGCTTATGAGAATAGACCGGAGCCGGTACTTTTTCTGTACCCAGATATTCTTCAAGATTGTTTTTTGTGATCGTGATCTTCTTATCCTGGATAACACCCTTTTTATAAAGACTCCTTACCGCCTTACGGCATATCTGCGCTATCTTTCGTTCCAGAGTCCTTACTCCCGCCTCTGCCGTATATTCGGATATGATAAGACTTAATGCCTTATCCGTTATCACGAGATTTTTCTTTTTGAGGCCGTTCTTTGCAAGCTGCTTGGGTATCAGATGCTCCTTTGCGATATGCATCTTTTCATTTTCCGTATAACTGTTAAGCTCTATTATCTCCATCCTGTCAAGGAGGGGCTGGCTGATCTGGGATGTATCATTTGCCGTGGATATAAACAATACCTCGGAAAGGTCTACCGGAAGTTCAACATAATGGTCAACAAATCTGGAATTCTGCTCCCCGTCAAGCACCTCCAGCAGTGCTGCCTGGGTATCTCCTCTTGTATAATCCGCGCTTGCCTTATCGATCTCATCAAGAAGGATCAGGGGGTTTTTCACCTTTGCATCTATAAGTCCGTTAATGATACGGCCGGGGATTGCTCCCACATAGGTCCTTCTGTGACCTCTTATCTCCGCTTCATCACGTACTCCGCCAAGGGCTATTCTTATATATTTTTTATTCATGGCCTTGGCAACCGACTGGGCAATAGATGTCTTACCTGTTCCCGGAGGCCCCACAAGGCAAAGTATAGGAGCATCCGCTGCACTGGTTATATTTCTTACCGCCAGAGCCTCAACCACACGCTCTTTTACTTTTGTAAGCCCATAGTGGTCATCATCCAAAGCCTTTTTTACGGCCTCTATATCGTCGGATTCTTCAGACATATCCTCCCAGGGAATATCCAGTAAGGTGGTTATATAACCTCTGGAAACATTTGCCTCGGGAGAGTTGGAGGATAATTTTTTAAATCTCTTTATTTCTTTTTCGATCTTTTCTTTTACTTCTTCCGAAGCGTTAAGATTTTTTAAACGGTCTGAAAGTTCATCAACTTCACTCTCAACAGTCTCTCCGTCCAGTTCTTCATTTATAACCTTAATCTGTTCACGCAGGACAAAATCCCTGTGAGTCTTATCCATATTCTGTCTTACGCGCTGCTCTATGTGTGATTTAAGACGATTGATGTGCATCTCATCATTTATGGTGGCAGCCAGAGTCTCGTATCTGTGATTGATATTTGCAAGATCAAGAAATGTCTGTTTTATTTTATACTCAAAAGGGAGATCTCCCATTACCGCTTCCATGTATTCCGGAAGGTTGTCGATCTCACGCCACTTCAGTATAAGGTTTCTTTTTTGCTGGGGAGAGGAATTGATGGTCTGGAAATAATCTGCCAAAAGCTCGTCTATCTCACGCCTCATGGCTGTTGCAAGAGCAGGATCATTTTCCGCTTCCTTTTGCATAACCTCCCTGTTTTCCGTGGTTACATCAGCGTAAGCAACAGGACCTTCTTTTGTTATCTCATTTATCCTTGCTTTTATTATCCCCCTGAATGTCACGTTATGAATACCCTGGGATTCACTTGCATCCTCTATCTCTGAGATGGTTCCCGCGATATACGGTTCCCCCGTATTTTTATCACGCTCCGTCACCAGAAAAAGACGCTTATCTGCGTCCATAGCTTTGTTTATGGTCGCAACAGCGTCTTTCTCATTGGTATTCAGTCGTATGATCGCACCAGGTATCATGGTCATCTGTTTTACTACCATCATGGGCAGTATTACATTTTTTTGTTCTGAATAATCCGACATGAACTCCCCTTATCATTTACTGTGCTTTCTTTTCTTTTGTATTGTTTCTGTATTCAAGTATAGGCTGACCCGCGCCCTCCACTGCTTCTTTAGTGATAACACACTTCTCGATGGTCTCATCGGAAGGGATGTTGAACATCACGTCTGTCATGACAGATTCCAGAATGGCTCTGAGTCCTCTCGCTCCTGTATTCCTTTCAAAACTCTTCTTTGCTATAGCCTGAACCGCATCCTCGGTAAACTCAAGTTCAACATCATCCATCTTAAACAATGACTTATACTGCTTGATAATGGCATTTTTAGGCTGGGTAAGAATCTTGATCAGCGCGTCCTCATCCAGTGAATCAAGAGCTACGACCACAGGAATCCTTCCGATAAACTCAGGGATCAGACCGAATTTGACCAGATCCTGGGGAAGAACTTTATGGAAAAGCTCACCCACATCTGTGCTTCCTTTAGGCTTTACATCAGAGCCGAAACCTATGGTGTTCTTACCGAGTCTGTTCTCGATCACCTTTTCAAGTCCGTCAAATGCACCTCCGCAGATAAATAAGATATTAGTGGTATCTATGGGAAGAAGTTCCTGCTGCGGGTGCTTCCTTCCGCCCTGAGGCGGAACGTTTGCCACGGTACCCTCCAATATCTTAAGCAGAGCCTGCTGGACGCCCTCTCCGGAAACATCTCTTGTAATGGATACGTTCTCCGACTTCTTGGTTATCTTGTCTACCTCATCGATGTAGATAATGCCTCTCTGTGCCTTTTCTATATCGTTGTCAGCAGCCTGAATAAGCTTCAGAAGTATATTCTCAACATCCTCACCAACATATCCTGCCTCGGTAAGCGTTGTGGCATCAGCAATGGCAAAAGGAACATTCAAAAGCTTTGCAAGATTCTGTGCAAGAAATGTCTTTCCGGAACCTGTGGGGCCTATGAGCAAAATGTTACTCTTTTGAATTTCAACATCATCTTCCTTTTCCATCAGGACTCTTTTATAGTGATTATAGACCGCAACGGATAAAGTCTTCTTGGCCTCATCCTGTCCTATAACATACTCATCCAGGTAATCTTTGATCTCCCTTGGTTTTAAGAGGTTGATCTCTTCTCCTGCGGGAGCTTCTTTCCCGTCAAAAACACCTAACTCCTCTTCAAGGATCTCACCGCATATATCAACGCATTCATCACAGATATATACACCGTTAGGTCCCTGAATAAGCTTTTTTACCTGGCTCTGCTTTTTATTACAAAACGAACAACGAAGTTCTTCATCGTTTTTCTTTCCTGCCATATTTCTCCTTTAATCGCATTTAGCGTATCAGTTAAAACAAGGGACCGTGTTGCGCACAGCCCCTTAAAATATATTACAGATCATTTGTCTCTGTTTTCAACAACCTTATCTATCAGACCGTACTCCAGAGCCTCCGCAGCTGTCATGTAATTGTCACGCTCGGTATCACGCTCTATATCATCAAAAGACTTGCCCGTATTATCCGCAAGTATCTGGTTAAGTTTCTTTCTGGTCTTCAGAATGTTCTCCGCAACTATACGGATCTCCGTCTCCTGGCCTCTTGCCCCACCGGAAGGCTGGTGTATCATTATCTCCGAGTTGGGAAGAGCGAGCCGTTTTCCCTTCGCACCGCCGGCAAGAAGGAAAGCTCCCATGCTTGCTGCCATACCTATACAAATAGTGGAAACATCACATTTAATATACTGCATAGTGTCATATATGGCAAATCCTGCGGATACCGAACCTCCGGGACTGTTAATGTATAAATTGATATCTTTAGAAGGATCCTCGGATTCAAGGAACAAAAGCTGTGCCACCACAAGACTTGCGGTGGTGTCATTCACCTCTTCTCCCAGAAAAATGATCCTGTCATTTAACAGTCTTGAATAAATATCGTATGAGCGTTCTCCTCTGCTTGTCTGCTCAATGACATAAGGTACTAATGGCATACTCGTTCACCCCCGAAGAAAAATCATTCATCTTTGTCAGCTGCTTTTGCAGTTGTCTTTTTCGCTGTTGTCTTCTTTGCAGCTGTAGTCTTTTTTGCAGCTGTAGTCTTCTTTGCGGCAGTCGTCTTTTTAGCTGCTGTAGTCTTTTTTGCAGCTGTAGTCTTCTTTGCGGCAGTCGTCTTTTTAGCTGCTGTAGTCTTTTTTGCCGGCTTTTCGGCCTTTTCGGAACTGTCGTCTTCTTCAGACTTCTCATCCGCCTTAGCCTTTGTCCCGGATTCTTTCTTTTTATCCGTCTCTATTGCTTCTTTCACAATGATCTCAAGAGCTTTGCGGATCGCTACATCACCGCGGATCTGCTCTTTACCGTCATCACCCACAGCAATCTCAAAGTCTTCAAGGTCAAGCTGATAACCCTCTGCGGCTTTTTTCATCTCTTCATTGAACTCTTCTTCGGAAACGTCAATGTTTTCAGCTTTTGCAATAGCTTCAAGAGTGAGTCTCTGACGGATCCTCTTTTCAGCCTCAGGTTTTAAATCCTCCATGAACTTCTCCGGAGTGATCCCCATGTACTGAAGATACTGGTCAAAGCTCATGCCCTGCTGCTGAATGTTTCTCTGAACATCTCCTGCCATTCTGTTGGCCTGGGTATCGATCATAGGCTGTGGAATATCTATCTCAGTATCACCCATGATGACATCAAGGATTTCTCTTTCTTTTGCATTCTTTGCCTGGGTTTCTTTATTTTTCTTAAGATTCTCTTTAATGGAATCCTTGTACTCTTTTACATTATCAAAACCGTTGTCTACGGCAAAATCGTCATCAAGCTCGGGAAGCTGTTTTTCTTTGATCTCTTTTAATGTCACATGGAAAACAGCCTCTTTTCCCTTAAGGGCATCCGCATGGTACTCATCCGGGAATTTTACCTTGACGTCTCTTTCATCACCCTTATTCATACCGATAAGCTGGTCTTCAAATGTATCGATAAAAGTATGGGATCCGATAGTTAACGGATAATCTTTCCCTGTACCGCCTTCAAAAGCAACTCCGTCGATGGTTCCCTCAAAGTCGATAGTGGTAACATCCTTATCCTGAACAGGTCTGTCGGTAACTTCAACAACTCTTGCGTTGGTGTTACGGACCTTCTCTATCTCATCCTCGATCTCCTTATCGGAAACTTCAGTATCATACTTGGATATCTCAATGCCTTTATACTTACCAAGCTTAACCTCAGGCTTCACAGCTACCTCAGCCGTAAATACAAGGGGTTTCTCATCGTCCATCTTAACAACCTTAAGAGTGGGCTTTGATTCTATTTCCAGACCACTTTCTGCAGCCGCCTTCTCGTAAAGCTCAGGGACTATCTCGTCCACAGCATCATTATGGAAGAAGTTCTTTCCGTACATCTTCTCGATGATATGTCTCGGAGCCTTTCCCTTTCTGAAACCGGGAATACTGAGTCTCCCTTTATTTTTCTCATATGCTCTCGCAACACCTTTCTCGAACTCCTCAGCGGTAGCCTCGATGATCATGCGAAACATATTCTTTTCACCCATTTGTTCGACTTTTACTTCCATCGTCGTAAACGTCCTCCTTGATTCTTATGTGTTTCAAACTTATAAAAGTTCACGTATTTGTGTATTGTATCATAACTCTTTGATTTCCACAATAAAAACTGAATTACTGTTTTGTATACTCTTTATATATGTTGATATGATCCTCGCACATCTTCTGACTGTTTGGTGCAAAAAGTGTCACCAATATATATTTGTGCCCGTCTTTTTGAGCTTCTGTCACCATACAGACTTTAGCTTCTCCCGTATATCCGGTCTTTCCGGCAGTGATCTTAAAACCACCCATATCAACACCGCTCATATATGAAAAAGCATGACTCCACACTTCAAGCCCTTCCGGGTGCTTGTCCAGGCCTTCGATCTTGTAATACGGGGTACTGAGCACCTCTCTCCCGGTTTCATTATCCAGAGCATAACTGAATATCACTGCCAGATCCAAAGGAGTTGAATAATTTATTTTATTGTGGAGTCCGGTACTTTCGGAAAAACTTGAATCCTTAAGACCCATCTTACAGGCTTCTATGTTCATCATTGCCGAAAACAGACTTTTATTCCCGGCTACAGCCTTTTCTATGCCAAGTGCAGCATCTGCACCGGAAGGAAGAATAAGTCCGTATAAAAGATCTGTAAAAGGTATCCTTTCTCCTGCCGCAAACCCTGCCACAGATGCCTCCCTTGCATAAAGACCCGAAATATCATCCCCTGTAAGTTCTGCTGTCGCGTTTGTATCCCCAACAAGATCAAGGGCACTGATAAGGGTCAACACTTTTGTAAGCGATGCAGGATAAACTCGTCTTGTGGCTCCTTTCCCCGCAAGTACCGTATTTGTATCCTCATCCAGCAATACCGCATACTCCGATGAGATATTTTCTATTTTTCTATAGTTTTCCGAGATTACGGGACGACTGCGAAGATTTAAAAACGTAGATCCGGAATTGACGTTTTTTATCTCTTTTGTTTCTTCTCCCGAAACAACAACAGTATTACTCAAAAAGGCAACTGTCATGCCTGCTGCCAGCAATAATTTTTTTATCTTTTTCATTCTTTCCGTTCTCTTAATCTATATACTGGATATCAACCCCTAAACGCTCTGCTTTGTCTTCTCCAAGAAGTTTACCAACCAGTGCAAGCCCCAGATCTATCGCTGTGCCCATGCCCCTTGCGGTAAAGATGTTTCCGTCTGCCACCACTCTTGCAGGAGACTTTTGAACCTTGGCTCCCGTCAGATCCTTTTCAAATCCCGGGAAACATGTGGCGTTTTTGCCCTTTAAAAGCCCCCAGTATCCCAGAACGCTTGGTGCAGCACAGATTGCCGCTACGATCTTTCCTTCTGCGTTATGTGATACAACGACTTCTTTTAAATCCTTCATTTTTTCAAACGCAAGGGATCCCGGTCCTCCCGGCAGAAAGACAACATCCGCATCCTCCGCAGACTTATCAAAAAGCCTGTCGGCTCTCACCGGTATATTTTGTGCGCTGTTTACTTCCAACTCTCCTGTTACTGAAACCGTCTCCGTATCAATGCCTGCTCTTCTGAGTATATCGATCACCGCAAGAGCCTCTACCGTTTCAAATCCATCTGTCAGATATGCATTTACTTTCATAACAACCTCCTCCGTTTTTTGTTATTATACATTCAGTTGATAAAAAAATAAAATCAAATATAATATCCCTTAAACAGGGATGGAGGATCAAATGGATAAAAAAGTATTGATCGCTATGAGCGGCGGCGTGGATTCAAGCGTCACAGCGCTTCTTATAAAGCAGGCAGGCCATGAGTGCATGGGTGCTACCATGAACCTTTTTCAAAACGAGGACATCGGCCTGTCTCCCGAAAAAAGCTGCTGCTCTTCGGCAGATATTTGTGATGCCGAAAATGTCTGTAAAAAAATAGGCATTGATTTTCGTGTGTTTAATCTTCAGGAAAAATTTAAAGAAAATGTTATAGACAGATTTATCAGAGCTTACGAAAACGGAGCCACCCCCAACCCATGTATAGACTGTAACAGATTTATGAAATTCGGAAGACTTCTGGAACGGGCTGAAGCTTTGGGATTCGATTGCGTTGCTACCGGTCATTACGCCCGTGTTGAATTTAACGAAGAGACCGGAAGATGGCTTTTAAGAAAAGCTGCTGATGCACATAAAGACCAGACCTATGTTCTTTATTCACTGACACAGGAAATGCTGAGTCACTGCATTTTCCCGCTGGGAAGCCTCACAAAGGACGAAGTACGCGGGATAGCTGCAGAGAACGGATTTGCAAACGCAGCAAAAGCAGAAAGCCAGGATATCTGCTTTGTAAAAGGACAGGATTATGCAGATTTCATAGAATATTATACGGGAAAAATCTATCCGCCCGGAGACTTTATCGATCTGCAGGGCAATGTCATAGGAAGACACAAAGGACTTATACGCTACACCATCGGACAAAGAAAAGGCCTTGGGGTTTCCTTCGGGGAGCCCATGTATGTTTTCGATAAAGATCCGTCAAACAATACAGTTACTCTTGCAAAGGACAATGAACTCTTTACCCGGGAACTGGACGCATGTGACATAAACCTTATAAGCATGCCTGAGATCAAGGGAGAGTTAAGACTTACCGCCAGGGCAAGATACAACCAGAAAGAGCAGCCTGCATCCGTTGTGCAGACTGCTCCCGACTCGATCCATGTAACATTCGATGAGCCCCAGCGCGCCATAGCGAAGGGGCAGGCCGTAGTCCTTTATGACGGTGATATCGTCGTGGGCGGCGGCACCATCGTCTGAAAGTATCATTCGGTGTCATTTACCACGAGGATGTCTCCCTGCTTCAGAAGGATATCTCCGCTCGGAATGATGACGTCGTCACCTCTCCGGATCATTATTATAAGCCCCTGTGCATCACGTGGGATCTCGGAGAGTTTCTTATTTTCGTAATCATCTCCTGATTTTACGATGATCTCACTAAGTTCTATCCCCTCCACCTTTCCCGGCGTCTTTGCACTGAGTATTATTTTATCTCCGGCTTTAATGCGTGTTTCCCCGTTGGGTGCTATCCGCTCCGCGCCCCTTTGTAAAAGGACGGCTATAGTCTCCGGCGGCAGAATTATCTCTCTTAATATCTTGTTTTCCCATATATGTCCTTCCGGAATTTTAAACTGTATGAACTGCACCGGTACCTCATCCGTATAGTCGGTAAATGTCTTCATAACGTTTCCCTTTTCATCGATCATATTTAACTTCTCAGACACTTTGGGAAGAAGTGTACCCTGAAGCATTATGGAAAAAAGAACTATTAAAAATGTTATGTAAAAAATGTTGTTTTGCGTGGTTGCACCTAAAAAAACGGATATTGCAAATACTATGGAGGAGGCACCCCTGAGCCCCGACCAGGACACCAGTAATATCTGGTTAACCTTTGCCCTGAAGGGTGCAAGTATGGCAAATGCCGTAACCGGACGGGCTATGAAAGTAACAAATACGGCTATAAGTATCCCCGGGATCAGAACCCCCGGAAACATCACCGGCTCCGAGAGCAGTCCCAAAAGGAAGAACACCAGCATCTGCGCCGCCACAGTGATACCGTCAAAGAAATGCACTATCTCCGACTTGTCATGTATCTTTGCATTCCCCAGGACTATACCCACAATGTATGTACTAAGATATCCGTTTCCTCCGATAATGGCCGGAACGGCATATGCGGCTATGGCTACACCGACAATGAATATCATATTAAAGCCGTCACCGAGACTTTTTACTTTTCTCAATACATAAAGGGCTAAAATTGATATCCCGGCGCCAATGGCAAGACCGTAGACTATCTGGGCGAAGATCATATAGGCTATCTCTCCGCCGCTTATCCCGCCCCGGTAAACAGCAAGAAATATAGCGATCATCATATACGCCACAGGGTCATTGCTTCCACTCTCAAGTTCCAGAACGGATGCCGTATTGTACTTGAGACTAAGCTTTCTTGACCGGAGTATTGAGAAAACGGATGCCGCATCCGTAGAACTGATAACGGAACCCATAAGAAAGCTTTCAATCCACGAAAACCTGAGAACAAAATGTGCAAACACGGCAACTATACACGCTGTCACCAGTACCCCCAGAGTAGACATGAGGACAGACTGCTTCGCCACCTTTTTTGCCTGCTTCCAGTTGGTGCCGAAACCACCGTAGAACATGATAAAAATAAGCGCAACAGTACATATCTGCTCCGCCAGCCTGTAATTGCTGAAGCCTATCTTAAGAGGGCCTCCCGCACCGAAAAGCATTCCCAGACCGATAAAGGCAAGAAGTGTAGGTACTCCTATTTTATTGGATATCCTGTTCATGAACACACATGAAAATATCACTATCGCAACTATGATGAGATAAAATGCCATATCCGCTCCTGAAATATTTCTCTTTAATTAATAATAACACTTTCTTGCCTAAGTGTCTCAAATAACGTAAAATGATTAAAATTTATTATCACGGAGAAAATACATAATGAGCAGTTCATCTAAAAAAGGCGTTGATAAATTCAGGATATTTGCCATCATTCTTTTGATAATCGGCGGGTCATTTTTTGCGTTTTTTATGTTTATACGCTTTAACCCGAGCTTTTACAGAAAGCTTTTTTTACACGCTTCTTCAAGCAAACCGGCTGACCTTGATCCATCCCCGGCATCAACCGAGCCCATTATTTCCACTGAAGGCGGAAACAAAGATTACAGGACGTTTATGCTTGATATAACGGCAGCCGTTCTTTCCGAGAGCGGTTCATCCCTAAACACCAAAGTCCTTGACCCTTCCAAATACGGCATAGACACTTCAAAAGTCACGGAATACCATCTCATGGGTTCCGCAGAAAAGAAAAAGCTGTGGGAAGATTACAGGGAGAAATTAAAATCCTTTGATTATAAGACATTATCCGGATCACAGCAGCTTTCCTATGATGCACTCCGGTTTTATCTGGACAACAAGCTTAATATGGCAGATTACAGCCTGTTCTCCTCCCGGGTAACAGGTGATATCTCCGGTCCTTATTCCATACTCAGCACACTTCAGGGTTACTCTTTTGATTCTGAGGACGATGTTGCCGAATATGTATCCGTGATAAAAAACATGAATTCTTTTTTTGATGATATAAAGGCATCCGAAAAATCTCGCTCGGAAGCCGGATTTTTCATGCCCGATGATCAGGCAGACAAGGCGATCGACCGCATCACAAGGATCCGTGAAAATATAGCATCCGGATCTCTTAAGACATCTTTTGTAGAAAAGCTCGCAAAAGTTGATATCAGCAGCGAATTGAAGGATGAATACACAAAAGAGCATGATAAGGCATTAAACGAGGTGATCATCCCCGGATATGACAGCCTGATAGAAGCTCTTAAGTCTTATAAAGGTACCAATAAGTATTCCGGCGGTCTTTGTAACTATCCGGGAGGAAAAGAGTATTTCCAGTCCCTTATTGAGACATATGTAGGTGCAGGAAAAGAAAATGCAGACTCATACTTTGCCCTTATAGATTCATATCTTGAATATTTTTACTCTGTAACGGACGAGATATCAGCATCAAACAGAAATCTTTCCAAGCAGATCGATTCATTTTCAATGGAATCAGGAACAACAGAAGAACTTATCGGTAAACTGAAAGAAAGATATACTTCTGATTTTACGGCCTTAGGTGATATATCATATAAGATCACACCTGTTGAAGAAAATCTCACCGATGACACAAGAGCTGCTTTTTATTCATCTCCCGCCATTGACTCAGGAAACGGCGGCACTGTTTTCATAAACGAAAAAAAGGCAAAGGATGACAAAAACTTTTACGAAACCGTAGCCCACGAGACATATCCCGGGCATATGTATCAGACCATGTTTCTTGCAAGCGAGATAAATTCCGAAAAACAGGATATCGTCCGCTATTTCATACACCCGGAAGGATTTGTGGAAGGCTGGGGAATCTATTCAGGTTATTATGCCTATGATTATACCGAAAACACCGACAGAAACCTTGCAAACCTTGTAAAAGCTTACGACGAAGCTTCAATGTGTCTTCTGGGCCGTGCCGACTTTATGGCTAATTATTACGGCAACTCCTTTAATGACATCAACAACTTCTTTGCAGGCTACGGCTATGCCACCAAAGATGTTCAGGAAATATATGATTACGTGATCGACAATCCGGGCGAGTATTCAAAATATTGTCTGGGATTCCTTGAAATTAAGGAAACGCAAAGAAAAGCCAAAGACCTTAAGGGCGGATCATATTCTGACAAATCATTTAATGATTTTATGATCCGGACCGGGCCAATGGCTTTCTCAGATATTGAAAAACGTATCTATACTATGGAGTGATCATTTGTTATTTTTAAGATCGGATACGGATTGTACTACAACTGCAGTATGTCCATCGGGAGCAAGAACCAGAATATCTCCTCTCTGAAGCTTGTCAGGACCGTTCAGATACTCTTTTGAAGTCAATAAAGTAAATTTACCCGTAGCCATCAATCTGTCTTTCATTATTGTCGTGTACAACAAATTCCCGTCACGGGTCAGGACATCTTTAGGCTTCAAACCCGCAAATACCAGTGCCGTACTTACCAGAGCACTGCAATCGGTTTCCACATCTTTTGTCACTTTGCTAAGATCCCAGCCTACTTTTCCTGCTGCCATATACAGGGATTTTCTCTGAAGCATATCGTATCCGATATGCTCATTGTATGCTGCATTAGTCATAGCTGTCACAATCTTTTCACGCATTGCGGCATCTTTTGGTCTTAAGACATATTTCCAAGGGCGATTAAACCACACCTTGAAATAAACTTCTGATTTGGTCTGGTCTCCGGCCTGACCATACCAGAATTTTCCTCTTTCATCCCCTGATGCATGGGCAAGTATACAGGTTTTCTGCACCGGTCCGTTAGTAACGCCGTTTTTAATATTGTACCAAGTCCCTTTTTTATTTATTTGTGAAACACCGTTAAAAGATGTTAAAACTTCGCCTTTCTTTAAGTAATAGTATTTGTCATTATATTTGTACCATCCGCTGACAGAGGTATTACGCTTTAAAATACCATAAACATTTTTCTTTTTTACCTCGTTGTAAAGTTTATTTTCGATCACATTACTTCCTGTCAGCATCCATCCTCTACCGTCAAAAAAATGATCCCCGTTACCATCTGTATACCACTGATTGGTACGGATCCATCCGTTTTTACCAAAAAAGGACCAATGTTCTATTTTTTCACCATCATTTTTCGTAAAATATTTCCATCCGGTCTGGAGCCAGCCACTTTTACCGAAATATGACCAATGTTGTTTATTTATTCCATCAGGGTTGGCGGATGTTCCCATATTCACCCAGCCGGTTCTAAGCCAGCCGTTCGGCCCGAAATATGACCAGTGCTTTGCAGATTTTCCATCAGGGTTATTTGTACCTTTACCCATCTCCTGCCAGCCGGTTCTGAGCCATCCGTTATTACCAAAATAAGACCAATGCTCCGTCTTTTCTCCCTCGTTACTTGTCATCCATCTCCATCCGGTGTATAAACGACCTGTTTCATTATCGAAATATGACCAATGTTCCGTCTTTTCACCATCTTTTTTCGTAAATAATTTCCAACCTTTTGTCAGTTTTCCGTTTTTTATGAAATGCCAGTAACCGTTCAGACTTACCCACATGTTACCTTTTTTGGGCACAACAACTTCTGAGCCTTCTATCTCTATGATCTTTTCGGTTTTAGCATTAATCTTAGTTGATGAATTATTATCTGTATCCTTTTGTTCATCAGTTTTCTCGCTACTGTCGGAATCATTTTTATCCGTCGTTTTATCGGTTGTCTTCTCTTTTTCCGTATCTTTTTTTGATGCAGATGTATCGGTAGCTTTAGAGTTTGAAGTGTTATTATTTTTTGTATTTTTATCAGTCGATCCAGCCGTTAACTCTGTGACATTTTTTTCATTTATTGTTTTGTCTTTCGATGCATCAGCCTGATCAACAACAGTAGTTTCAGTCTTTGTATCCGCATAAACAACACTTGCAAAAGGCACGTTAACACTCGATACGATCCCTGTAAACATGGCAGTTGCAACTATTCCTATAAGCGGCATCCTTGTTTTTTTCATTTAAAGTTCCCTCCTTTTTTACTAATGACTATCCGCACGTAATTATATCATCGGTCATTTCTGATAATGTGACGATTTTGTGTCTTTTTTGTGAACTTCATATTTTTACGATATTTAATATAAAAAACGGGTTTCTGATCCTTTCGTTCTCAGACGCCTCCAATCAGACCCCAAGCCGTCCGCTTCGCGTCCGTCGTCTCTTCGAGACTAAAAGCTTGGGGTTGTTTGGCGGCGGTTCCTGATCCTCAGGAACTCTATCTCACAAAAAAAGTTCCTTTTTGTGCAAGCACAAAAGGAACTTTTTTGTTCGATAGCTCTGAGAATAGAAACCTTTCTAATTTATCACATCATACCCATTCCGCCGCCTGCAGGCATTGCCGGCTCCGGCTCCGGAATGATACCTACCGCTGCCTCAGTAGTAAGAAGCGTGGATGCAACACTTGTAGCATTCTGAAGTGCACTTCTTGTAACCTTGGCAGGATCAAGGATACCTGCTGATACCATGTCTACATATTTGTCGTCAAGAGCATCGTATCCGATACCTTTCTTGGAGTTCTTTACTTCATTTACGATAACGGAACCCTCAAGACCTGCATTCTCCGCGATCTGTGTAAGAGGTGCCTCAAGTGCCTTAAGGACAATGAGAGCTCCCGTTTTCTCATCTCCGTCAAGAGTTGCCGCAAGCTTGTCAACATCCTTGCATGCGTGGATATATGCGCTTCCGCCTCCTGCGATGATACCCTCTTCTACCGCGGCCTTGGTAGCAGCTAAAGCATCCTCCATACGGAGCTTGCTTTCCTTCATCTCAGTCTCTGTGGCAGCGCCCACACGGATGACCGCAACCCCGCCTGCAAGCTTTGCAAGTCTTTCCTGAAGCTTCTCTCTGTCAAAATCAGAAGTCGTCTCTTCGATCTGCATCTTGATCTGCTCTACTCTGTTCTTAAGGTCACTCTTCTTCCCCTCGCCGTCTACGATGATGGTGTTTTCTTTCTGGACCTTAACTGACTTTGCTCTTCCCAGCATATCGATAGTCGTATCCTTAAGCTCAAGACCAAGGTCGGAAGATACAACCTGCGCTCCGGTAAGGATAGCAATATCCTGAAGCATCTCTTTTCTTCTGTCACCGTAACCCGGTGCCTTAACTCCAACTACATTGAATGTACCGCGAAGCTTATTTACGATAAGGGTAGTGAGAGCCTCTCCTTCAATATCTTCAGCAATGATAAGAAGCTGTGAACCACCCTGCACGATCTGCTCTAAGATGGGAAGAATGTCCTGAATATTTGAGATCTTCTTGTCAGTGATAAGGATATAAGGATTATCAAGATTTGCTTCCATCTTGTCCATATCTGTTGACATGTATGCTGATACATATCCTCTGTCAAACTGCATACCTTCCACAAGATCAAGCTCTGTCTTCATGGTCTTAGACTCTTCAATGGTTATAACACCGTCATTGGTAACTTTCTCCATTGCGTCCGCAACCATAGCGCCGACCTCTTCGTCGGAAGCTGAAATAGCTGCTACTTTGCTGATCTGATCTTTACCCTTTACTTTCTGGCTCATCTTAAGGATCGACTCTACCGCACACTCAGATGCTTTCTTCATACCTTTTCTTAAGATGATGGGGTTGGCGCCTGCAGCGATATTTTTCATACCTTCACGAACCATAGCCTGTGCAAGAACAGTAGCTGTAGTCGTACCGTCACCTGCCACATCATTAGTCTTTGTAGCAACCTCTCTTACAAGCTGAGCCCCCATGTTCTCAAACTTATCTTCAAGTTCTATCTCCTTTGCGATGCTTACACCGTCATTTGTAATGAGCGGTGCTCCGTAAGACTTATCAAGAACCACATTTCGTCCTTTCGGTCCAAGTGTTACGCGAACCGCATCCGCAAGCTTGTTAACCCCGATCTCAAGTGACTTACGGGCATCTAAGCCGTACTTTAATTCCTTTGCCATATATATGACCTCCCTATGTTTTAATCAATATCAAATAAATTATTTTTTAATAACTGCAAGAATGTCTGACTGACTTACAATGATAAAATCATCCCCATCAAGCTCTACATCAGTCCCTGCATATTTTGAATAAATAACTTTATCGCCTTTTTTTACCTGCATCTTTACTTCGTTTCCGTCAACCGTTCCACCCGGTCCTACAGCAACGACTTCTCCCTGGGAGGGCTTATCCTTTGCCTGTCCCGGAAGGACTATTCCTGATTTGGTTGTTTCTTCTTCTTTGATAGCCTTTAAGACAACTTTGTCTCCAAGCGGTGCTAATGTCATAATAAATCCTCCATTTCCTTTTTTGTTAGCACTCTTTTTTTATGAGTGCTAATCGTTATCCAATAAATTATCACTATTGTTTATAAATGTCAACCATTATTTTTCACGGCTCCCTGCTCTCTTGCATATGCGAAAAGATACTGTTGTGCATAGCCCCCGTATTCGCCGAATTTCTCCTTTGCGAGATCCGATATTGTTTTTAAGCTCTGCTCTTTTCCGCCAAAATACAACTCTTCCATGATCCTCTTCATCCATACATCTATGGGAAATGCCTCCCGCTTTCCAAGAGAAAAAAGCATGATGCAGTTCGCCACTTTCGGACCTACTCCTTTTATATCACACAGCATGTCTTCGCATTCTTTCAGAGGCGCTGTCTTCAGTTTATTGTCCTCGATATCCCCACTCAGTACCTTTTTTACGGCATCACAAAGATATGCTGCCCTGAAGCCCGTTTTCAGATCCCTGAAATCATCTTCGCATACTTTTTCAATCTGTTTTGCATCCGGAAAAGAATACATGGTATCCGTCAGTCTGTTTCCCCATTTTTCCGATATTGAAGCCACCAGGGATTTAATCCTGGGTATCCTGTTGTTTTGAGAAATGATAAAGGACATAAGAGTCTCAAAAAACTCCTGGTTTAAGATCCTTATTCCGTTATTTTTCTTTACTATATCCTTTAACTCGGGACTCCTTTTTACGATAAACCTTTTTATCTTTCCGTAATCCCTTTCCAGATCAAAATAACCTTTCCAGATATTTTCAAGATCTTTTTTGGGGGTGTCAAAAAGTACGAGCTTTCCTTTTTCCTGTCTGACCCTGAGAAACTTTCCGTATGCACTTATCTCATACTCTTCATCATCAACGCGGACAAAATGAAAGCACTGACCACATTCCATGGTCTGTGCCAGATCAAAATCCTTAAGTTCTTTTATGATCAAGTCTTTTCCTTTTTTCTCCGCATTCATGATCAATATGAGATCACCTCGTATCCGTCCTCAGTTACCAGCACCTGTACCTCCCACTGGGCAGAAGGCTTCCTGTCCTTTGTATAAACGGTCCAATTATCGTTGGAGTCGGTAACTACCGCATGGGTTCCCATGTTTATCATAGGCTCGATGGTAAACATGAGACCCGGTGCCATGAGCATACCTGTACCCTTTCGGATCACATAGCTCACGAAAGGATCTTCATGAAAAGCAAGACCCACACCGTGTCCGCCTATGGTCCTTACCACCTGATAGCCGTTGGCAACCGCATGGGTCTGGACAGCATCGGCTATGTCTCCCAAAAAGCCCCATGGCTTAACCTTTTCAAGTCCCAGATCCATGCATTCTTTGGCAACCCTTACGAGTCTCTTTCTCTCCTCACTTACCTCACCTATCTCGAACATACGGGAAGAATCACTGAAAAAACCGTTCAGTATCGTAGAGCAGTCCACATTCACAATATCCCCGTCGATCAGTTTTCGATCTGAAGACGGGATCCCGTGGCATACTACTTCGTTTATGGAGGTACATACACTTTTAGGAAAGCCGTTATAGTTGAGAGGTGCAGGTATCCCGCCCATTTCCGTAGTCTTTTGATAAACCATATCGTCTATCTCCTGGGTGGTAATACCGGGACCGATGTTTTCAGCCACATAATCCAGAACAGCTATGTTGATCTTTGCGCTTTCCCTGATCGCCTCCACCTGCTCCGGAGTCTTTATCATGTCTCTTTCCGGCACTTTGATGTGCTTGTTCTTGTACATCTTCAGTTTTTTGTCGAATTCAAGATGACATTCTCCGTATTTTTTATTGCTGCCGCACCAACATGGTTCATCCGGTCTTATACGTTTCATTGCATAACCCCCATGATAGAAGGTATCATCTGTTTCTTACGTGACACTACCCCTTCAAGGTAAACAGCGTCTCCGTCAGCCTTTTTGCCAAAAGCCTCTTCAATAATCTCTATGCCGCCTTCGCCGCCACATACAACTTTTGAGGATTCCTCCATTATGTCTGTTATCATAAGAAATGCATTATCCAGACACCTTTCCGCAATAACCTCGTCCATGATCCCGGATATCTTCTTGTGGATATCATCTATCTCGTCAGTATTTATGGTGCTCACCTGACCGACGCCGATATTTTTGCCTTCTATCTCAAATTTTTTAAAGTCCATAAAGAAAATGTCTCTCGGATCTTTACTTCCCAGATTACTTCCCGCCTTAAACATCTCTTTTGCATAAGTTTCCGGCGTTACACCGGCAAGCTTTGCCAGTTCCTCCCCGGCAGCCTTGTCCATAGGAGTACATGTGGGCGATTTAAAAAGAAGTGTGTCGGAAATGATGGCAGAAAGCATCAGTCCGGCCATTTTCTTATCCGGAACTACCCCTGCTTCCTTATACATATTATAAATGATCGTACAACAGCATCCCACCGGCTGAACCCTTGCAAAAAGAGGTGCCGGAGTCGTCATCCCTCCCAGTCTGTGATGATCTATTATCTCAAGAAGTTCAGCACTCTCAATACCGTCTACAGCCTGAGCTTTTTCTTCATGATCCACGAGGATAATCTGCTTTTTTCCCGCACTCAGCAGATTTCCTTTTGAAACAAGTCCAACATATTTTCCTTCTTCATCTTCTACCGGAAAATACCTGTACCTGACCTGTGTCATCTGATCGGTTATATCATCAAGAAAATCATTTAAACGAAATGTAATAAGGTGCTCTCTTTCTTTATAGATGCTCCGGATAGGCACGCTCTGGATTATAAGTCTTGCGCATGTAAAAGGATCGTATTTCGCTTTAAGAATTATGCAACCGTTTACTGAAGCTGCCTTTACCGCATCTTTGTCAACTTCTGCCCCGTTGCAAATGATAACGCATCCTGCCCCCATTTCTACCGCATTCCTCTGTGCCTCCGCTCTGTCTTCCAGCACAACGATATCTCCTTCGTCGATGGTTCCCACCATGGAATTGATAACGCATGCAGACAACACCAGTTTTCCGTTGTCAAAGTTTTTGTCTGTATCGCCTGTAACCACTTCTGCGTCAAGAACTTTAACAATATTAATATACGGAGTTGATGCTTCGGATATCTGGTGACGATCAAGGACATTAAAAACAGAACGGGAAAGATCACCTATGGTCACCACGCCGTCAAGTTCATCTCCCTCAGTTACCGGAAGTGTTACCATATCTTCTTTTTTCATTGTCTCCCATGCTTCTTTGATAGAAATGTTTTTATCCACTCCGGTGGTACGATGGAATTCAACGTCACTTAGTTGCTGTCTTACGTCAACGATAAGTTCCGGCTCATCTGCACCGAAATAATCCAGGACAAATCTTGTCTCTTCGTTAATATCACCGGCTCTTCCCGGAAAATAATCTTTACTCTCATCAACAGTATTTTTTAAATTGGCGTATGCTATAGCCGAACAAATTGAATCGGTATCAGGAGATTTGTGACCTGTAACCCATACTCTAATCTTATTATCAGACATTTTTTTTACCTCTTAAGTTTAATTATTTCTCTGTGCTGCTTTCCGGTTCATCCGGCGTTAGTTTCAAACCTTTATAAAAAATAAAACTCAGTATCAGACCTGTTACCTCGGCAATGACCATCGCCCACCAGACGTTATTTACATTTCCCGTTTGGGCGAGGATCAAGGCACTTGGGATAAGTGCGGCTCCCTGTCGTATTATGGTAACTATCAGCGACTTCATGGGAGATCCCACGGACTGGAACAGGGTGGAGTTTATTATCTCAAACCCGGACATGACAAATCCAATCGCCATTATCCTAAGGGCCACCAGACCTATGGATTCCACACTTTCCGTAGCGGAAAACATCCTCAAAAGCGGTCCGGCACATAACTCAAAAACAATGGTACATGCCGCCATATAGATCAGCGCGGATATGATACCTACCCTGTAAGCTTTTTTGATCCTGTCCACCTGCCTGCTTCCATAATTATAGCTGAATATGGGGACCAGACCGTTATTCAGACCGAATATAGGCATATAAACAAAGCTTAACAGCTTAAAGTAGATGCCGTAAGCCGTAATGGCATCCTCGGAAAAACCTTTCAATATCAGATTCATGATAAATACCACCGCAGACATGATAGCGTTCAGGATCATTGACGGGATACCTATCTTAAAGATCTCTGCGATATCATGTCCTACGGGTCTTAGCACCCTGGCAATGCTTAATTTAATATCCTTATTGAACACTATGTTTAAAATGATTGCCACGATGCCCGCTATGATCTGACCGGTAACGGTGGCTATCGCTGCTCCCCGCGCTCCCATCTGTGGTGCTCCCAGATATCCGAAGATAAGGATGGGATCAAGGATGATATTTATCACCGCTCCTGTTGCTTGTGAGATCATACTCAGTTTAGTCATTCCCGTGGACTGCAACAGTCTTTCGCCGGTAATCTCCAAAAAGATACCGAAACCGAAAAACATTATAACGGAAAGATAATCCTTTCCGTATTCCGCAACTTCAGGTATGCTCGTCTGCATCCCGAAAAACGGCGTTATAATGAAGATTGCGAGTACTGCAAAAGCCGCATATCCTATGAGATTCAGGAATATTCCCGTATTTGCCACTTCACTCGCCCTGTCCGGCCGCTTCTCTCCCAAATGTCTTGCCACAAGAGAGTTGGTACCTACACCTATACCCACGGCAAAGGAGATCATGAGATTTTGCATGGGGAATGCAAGGGATACTGCCTCAAGGGCATCCGAGTTAAACTGCCCCACGAATATGCTGTCCACCACGTTATACAATGCCTGAACAAGCATTGATATGATAACGGGTAAAGACATATTAAAAACCAGTTTTGTAACGGGCATGGTGCCTAATTTTTCTGACTTTGATAAACTGTTACCGCTCAATTACAAATTCTCCAATTTCTGAAATATTTTTTTGATCTTGCTGTTTTTTTTCTTCTTCACCTTATATACAAGCCTTTGTTCCAGCTGCAGAAGTATCGCAAAAACGAACACCGCACCTATGGACAGGAATACCGTCCATACAATGGCTCCCGGAGACAGGAATGATATCTTGTACAGAGGCCTTAGTAATATCGCACCGCCTATAACACACACGAGAGTAATAGCCAGAACAAACCACCTGTATGCATTAAAAGGATGTGATATATGAATGACCATTATAACTCCTATGACAAGCATCACTATTATCGCCATAGTGGACTTCTCATCAAAGGGAAGTCCCATACCGCTTCCTATACCGGCCGCAACCTGGGCCATGATAAACTCCGTCAAAGCTGCCGGAAGCGCCCGTTTCAGCACTGATGATACAAACTTGCCCCGGATCAGTTCCTTATTCGGCTGCATTGCCAGGAAGAATCCCGGTATACCGATGGTAACCAGACTGTAGAAAGACAGCTGTGTGGGATACAACGGAAACTGATTCCCCAGTATGATGACAAATATCGCCGTAAGGATGGAAAAAATATTTTTCACAAGGAATAGTGAAGCCGTCCTTTGGATATTGTTGACCACCTGGCGTCCTTCCGCCACAACCTCGGGCATCTTTGAAAAGTCAGAATCAAGAAGAACTATCTCAGATATATTCTCTACAACCTCCGATCCCTGGCCCATGGCTATGCTGCAGTCTGCAGTCTTAAGAGCAAGTACGTCATTTACACCGTCTCCGGTCATGGCAACGACTCTTCCTTCTCCCTGTAGCGCCTGTACCAGTTTTTGCTTCTGATCGGGACGGACTCTTCCGAATACACTGTATTTCAAGGCAGCTTCTTTGATATCTTCATCGCTTATCAGTTCAGAAGCATCTATAACATTTTCAGAGCCCCTTATACCTGCTTTTTGAGCTACATGAGCCACCGTTGCGGGGTTATCACCGGAGATAACTTTAACATCCACACCCTCAGTTTGGAAATAGCGCATGGTCCTTTTTGCCGTCTTTCGCACGGGATTTGTAAGAAGTACCAGTCCAAAAGGTATGACCGGTTCACTTAGAGGTCTTCCTTCCCTTACATCCTCATCGCTTCCGGCAAGCTTACCGAACAGCAGTACTCTGTTTCCCGTATTAAGATAAACTTCAATCTTTTCGGCATATTCATCATATCTCTCAAGGAGAAGCTTCTCAGGCGCACCTATTACATAAGTACCGTCTTCAAAAGTTACACCGCTGTACTTAACCTTGGATGAAAACGGATAAATTGCCAGCGCTTCTTTTTTACTTCCGTGTCCGAAAGATTTCTTTAATGTATCTATGGTCATGTTGTCGTTGGTCATGACACTTACAAAGTCCTCAAGGAGCTCAGAAAGAGGCGCTTCCTGGGTAGGATCATCTTCATATCCGTCTAAAGGTATCAGTGCTTCGAAAGACATGATGTTTTCGGTGAGGGTACCTGTCTTATCCAGACAAAGAGTATCCACACGGGCAAGAGTCTCCACACTGGCCATCTCATGCACCAGAACCTGCTTCATCCCCAGTGCCGCAGTACTTACCGCAAGCCTGATACTGGTCATAAGGTAAAGTCCCTCCGGTATCATACCTACCAAAGCAGCGACCACTGCTACAATAGATGCAGAATATCCCAGCTTCAGGAAATGAAAATCCTGTATGAACATGATGATACCTATAGGTATCATGACTATACCTATGATCTTGAGAAGCTTTGTTAGAGACTTCATCATCTCCGTCTGCTTCTTTTCACCCTGTCCCTTTGCCTCCAAAGTAAGCTTTGAAATATAGGAATTCAGCCCCACGTGGGTAAGCTCTGCACGGCACTCCCCGGAAACCACAAAGCTTCCGGAAAGAAGATCGTCTCCCGCAACCTTTCTTATCTCGTCAGACTCACCTGTTACCAGGGATTCATTCACCTTAACTTCTCCGTGGATCAGTTTGGCATCTGCACCTATCTGGTTACCGGCTCCGAATACGCAAACATCACCTTGTACAAGCTTATCCGTCGCTATCTCATACTCTTTTCCGTCGCGGATCACCCTCGTCTTCGGCGCATTGAGCATGGTCAGCTTATCAAGCACCTGCTTTGCGCGAAGCTCCTGAACGATACCTATTATGGCATTGATGATGACTACGGGAATAAAGGTAATATTAACTATTGATCCCGCCGTGATCAGAAGAATGGCAAAGAAAATAAATATGAAGTTGAAAAAGGTCAGACAATTATCTTTTACGATCTGTCCCACAGTCTTTGACTGGGTACCCACAGATTCATTTATCAGACCCTGCGCCTCTCTTGAGGCAGCTTCTTTTTCCGAAAGTCCATTAACCGGATCTGTCATATTTCCTCCGAACAGCAATAAAACAGGCATTTTGTCATGTGCCTTAATTTAATAATCATAACATAATCATCAGTATTTTTAAACACTAAAAAAGGTGACGAAACCGCCACCCTTTTGATAATATGCATTATTAAACAATCATGCCATCTTTGTAACATTAACGGCCTGAGGACCTTTGGCTCCGTCTGCTATCTCGAACTCAACATCAACGCCTTCGTCAAGAGTCTTAAACCCATCCATATTCAAACCGGTGTAATGAACAAATACATCGTTACCCTCTTCATCACTGATGAATCCGTAACCCTTCTGGTTGTTAAACCACTTAACCGTTCCTTTCATTACTCAATTTCCCTTCAAAAAAAACTATATCTTAATTACTTTGTCGTGCTTCTAACTGCACTGCCCTGATACTATCATTTATGTCATACTATGTCAATCCAATTTGAAAGAACTTTTCAGAGAAACTATCCTGTTAAACACAGGGCTTCCTACCGAGGAATCCTTAAGATCACTTACAAAATATCCGTTCCTGACAAACTGGAATCTTTCCTCCGGCCCCACATCTTTTATGTAAGGCTCAAACAATCCTTCTTCGATAACACGAAGAGACTCTGGATTTAAGTTCAGACTTCCGTCCTCTGCATAAACCCCCTTTTCTTCGTCAATGAGATTTTCATATATGCGCACGGGAGCTTTTACACATTCCGCAGCACTAACCCAGTGTATGGTTCCCTTAACTTTTCGGATTTCACAGTTTCCGCCCTTTGTCTCAGGATCATATTCACAGTGTATCACGCTGATACTTCCGGCTTCATCCTTTTCAACTCCCGTACACTTTACAAAATATGCGTTCATCAGGCGGACTTCATTCCCAGGGAAAAGTCTGAAATACTTTTTCGGAGGATCTTCCATAAAATCCTCTCTCTCAATGTAAAGTTCTTTTGTAAACGGAACCTGTCTTGACCCAAGCTCCGGATTTTCCAGGTTATTGGGGACATCCAGCATCTCAACCTGTCCATCCGGGTAATTGTCTATCACAAGCTTGACCGGATCCAGGACAGCCATGATCCTTTTTGCCTTGGGCTTGAGATCTTCGCGGATACAGTACTCAAGCATGGGCATTTCCACTTCACCCTGGGCCTTGGTCACTCCAACTAACTTTGCGAACATGGCTATGGACTCCGGAGTATATCCTCTTCTTCTCAGTCCGCTGAGGGTAACGAGTCTCGGGTCGTTCCAGCCGTCTACGATACCGTCTTCCACCAGCTTCTTTATGTATCTTTTTCCGATAACGACGTCTTTTAACAAAAGTTTTGCAAACTCGATCTGTCTCGGAGGATTCTCAAATCCCACATTTTCTATCACCCAGTCATAAAGTGGTCTGTGGTCCTCAAATTCCAGAGTACAGATAGAATGGGTTATACCCTCAAAAGCATCCTCTAAAGGATGGGCAAAATCATACATGGGATATACACACCATTTATCACCCGTTCTTTGATGTGAAAGATGGGCCACCCTGTAGATAACAGGATCTCTCATATTGATATTAGGCGAAGACATATCTATCTTTGCCCGAAGAACCCTTTCGCCGTCAGAAAAAACACCGTTTCTCATATCTTCAAACAGCTTCAGGTTCTCTTCAATAGGACGGTCTCTGTAAGGACTTTCTTTTCCGGGTTCGGTAAGAGTTCCTCTGTATTCCCTTATCTCGTCAGCGGTAAGCTCACACACAAAAGCAAGACCTTTCTTTATAAGGGTTACTGCCGCCTCATACATCTTTTCAAAATAATCCGATGCATAGCATATCTCTCCATCCCATTTTATACCCAGCCACTTAAGGTCTGAGATAATGGAATCCACAAACTCCTCTTTTTCCTTCCCGGGATTGGTATCATCAAACCTGAGATTAAAGTTACCCCCGTATTCCTGTGCGATCCCGTAGTTGAGAAGAACGGATTTCGCATGACCTATGTGAAGATATCCGTTGGGTTCGGGAGGAAATCGTGTATAGATCTTCTTAACCTTTCCCTCTTCCAGATCCTTATCAATGATCTGTTCTATAAAATTTTTTGACTGAATATCATTGTCCATCTTTTTCTTTTAATCCTTTATACATCCTGTTTAAATCATCAAGTGAAAATTCGTACTTTTCTCCGCAGAACTGACAACGCGTCTCTACGGGCTTGTCCTCATCTATGAGACTTTTTATCTCATCAGCTCCCAGACTCAGAAGTGCATTTATAACCTTGGTCCTTGAACAGTCACATCTGTATGAAACATCAACCGTCTCGAGTATCTTATACTCAAGACCGTTAAATATACGCTTCAGCAGACCATCTGCCGTCTCCCCCTCGTGCAGAAGGTCCGAAACCGATGTAATGCTCTGTACGTTCGCCTCAAGTATACCGATAGTCTCATCCGTAGCCTCAGGCATCATCTGCACTATAAAGCCACCTGCAGCATCTGCAGTATTATCTTTGTTCATGTATACACCAAGCCCCACCGCAGACGGCGTCTGCTCGCTTGTGGCAAAATAGTAGGTAATGTCGTCTCCTATCTCGCTCGTAACAAGTATGGTATCTCCTATATACGGTTCTTTCAGACCGAGATCCTTCGTAACGGACAGTACACCGATACCTAAAGCTCCCGCCACGTCTATACGACCGTCCTTTAAGGGAAGCATAACCTGAGGATCTCCCACAAAACCCTTTACATGGCCGTTAGGGTCCGCAGTACAGGTAAGCTGGCCTATGGGTCCGTTTCCTTTTATCCTGACAGTGAGCAGGTCATTGTCATTTTTCATCATGGTGCCCATCATGGCCCCCGCTGTAAAAAGTCTTCCGGCAGCCACAATAGCTACCGGACTCATGTTATGGCGCCTTGCCGCCTCATTTACCATATCCGTCGTCACGGCAACGTAGGCTCTTGCCTGACCGTTTTCGGATATTGCTTTGATTATATAATCTCCCATTATCTTCCGGCTCCTTTTATCGCGGCATCAAGCAGATGTGATGCCAAAATGGTCGTAGTCACGCTTCCGACTCCTCCCGGGACAGGCGTGATAAGAGACGCTTTAGTGCTAACACTGTCATAGTCCACATCTCCGCATATATTCCCGTCCGGGTCAACATTTATACCTACATCTATCACAATGCATCCCTCACTTATATATCCTTCGTCTATCATACGTGGCCGTCCTACAGCAGCCACAACAATATCCGCACGTCTGCATATGTCTTTCAGGTCTTTTGTTTTGGAATGACACATGGTAACAGTGGCATCTTCACACGAAAGCAGCATGGATACAGGTTTTCCGATAACGGGGCTTCTCCCCACCACTGCCACGTTCTTTCCTGTAAGTTCTACGCCTGCGTGCTTCAATATCTGTATCACTGCGTCTGCAGTACAGGGTACGAAACCGCATTCCTCTCCACGGTAGAGTCTCGCCTGATTAAAAAGCGTAAGACCGTCCAGATCCTTTTCAGGATTTAATATGTCCAGTATCTTTCTCTCATCAAGACTTGCAGGAAGCGGTGAAAACAAAAGTATCCCGTCAATGGTTTTGTTATCATTTACGGACTTGAATTCCTTAAGAAATCTTTCATTGCTGATATCCTCAGGATATTCAAAAACTTCAGCCTCCATGCCCAGAGACCGAATTCTTTTGACCGCACCGTTTTCGTAAGCAATATCATCCTGCCTCTTTCCTACCCTGACTATGCCTAATCTCGGCACCCTGCCGGGATAATCCCCGGAGTTTTTATATTCTTCAAGCCTTTTTATTATCTGTTCCTGAATCTCTTTTGCTGCAGCACTACCGCGTAACTCAGCCATACCTGTTCCTATTTTTTAACCTTTCTGCTCACAATCCTTAAAGCATCCTCTGAAATAGCAGTGATCTCATTTTGTAAAGCTTTAGCTTCCTGATTCATACTCATTGCTTTCATCTTATCTGACATAAGTTTTGTATTTATATTTACATTGAGTATTGCCGCATCGGCTGCAGCTTTACAAAAGATGACACCTGATCCCGCATCACTTACAGCAAGAACACTTCCTATGTCGGCAAGTCTTTCAAAATCAAGAACTATGGGCACAATAGAACGCATAAGATTGAGCGGTGACTTTGCCGCATCAATAAGGCATGCCTCTATCATCATCTCTCTGTGCTGGATTTCTGCCTGTGTCCCTCTCGGCAGGGCAAAGGCTTCAGCCAGCGGAAGAAACCCTTTTGCGTCTTCTTCTATGCCGTTTATCATCTTCTCCTGGTTTTCTTTGAGCCTTTCAATTATCTCATCAAGCTCGCCCTGTGTCTCTGCGTACTTTTCCTTCCCCGTCGTAAGTGCTGCGACCATACGCCCTAAAGCGACACCTAAAGCCGCAACATAAGCACATGCTCCCCCTCCGCCCGGAGTAGGCGAAGACGATGCAAGCTCTTCAGAAAATTCAGCTAATGTCATGTCTTTCCAGTCTTTTTCCATCATAATGGTATTTACCTCATAATTATGCAGATCAATATTTCGCCAGATATTCGTCAAGCTCCCACTGTGAAACGGAGGTCCTGTATTCTTCCCATTCCTTCAGTTTGGCTTCAGTATACTTTGTGACTACATGCTCTCCCAGTGCATTACAGATAACATCATCCTTTTTCATAAGGTTTATGGCATCCAGAAGTCTGTACGGCAAAGTCCCCACGTTTGCCTCTTCTCTTTCTTCCTCTGTCATAGTGAAGATATTTCTGTCCACGCTGTCGCAAAGCTCTAATTTATTCTTTATTCCGTCCAGACCCGCCGCCAGACATACCGCAAGTGCAAGATGCGGTGTCGCCGAAGGATCCGGATTCCTTAACTCAATTCGTGTGGAGTTCCCCCTTGCGGAAGGTATCCTCACAAGCGGGCTCCTGTTCGTAGCAGACCATGCCACATATACCGGTGCCTCATAGCCGGGAACCAGTCTTTTGTAGGAGTTAACCAAAGGATTGGTTATGGCTGCCATGGCCGCCGCATGCTTCATGATCCCTGCGATAAAATGATATGCCACTTTCGACAATCCCATTGGATCTTTGTCATCTGCAAAGATGTTCTTTCCGTCTTTATCCGCAAGAGACATGTTCACGTGCATACCCGATCCCGCGATACCCTTTATTGGTTTCGGCATAAATGTGGCATAAAGGTTGTTCTTTTGAGCTATTGTCTTTACCGCAAGCTTAAAAGTCATGATATTGTCAGCCGCAGATACCGCATCATCATATTTAAAATCTATCTCATGCTGTGCCGGAGCAACCTCATGGTGTGAAGCTTCTATCTCAAAGCCCATATCCTCAAGGGCAAGGACCATCTCCTGTCTCACCGTCTCTCCCGGGTCTGTTGGTCCCAGGTCGAAATAACTGCCGTTATCGTTGGACTTTGTAGTTGGTTTACCGTGTTCATCAAGCTGGAACAGGAAGAATTCGCACTCAGGTCCTACGTTAAACGTATATCCCATTTCCGCGGCTTCAGCGCAGACCTTCTTCAGTACATTTCTCGGATCCCCCATGAATGGTTCTCCCTCTGCGGTGTATACGTCACATATGAGTCTTGCGGCTTTTCCCTTTTCCTGATTCCAGGGAAATATCACAAAGGAATCATAATCCGGATAAAGGTACATGTCTGATTCTTCTATACGGACAAATCCCTCAACAGAAGACCCGTCAAACATACACTTGTTATCCAGCGCCTTTTCCAGCTGGTCGGCTGTTATGGCAACATTTTTTAAGATCCCGAAAATATCACTGAACTGAAGTCTGATAAAATCTATCTCTTCGTCTTTTACTATCCTGACGATGTCTTCTCTCGTGTATTTTTTTTCCGACATACTTTCCTCCTTCTATTAATCAATTCGACGCATTATTCTCTCACGCATCTGCTCCTCGCCCATTATATGGATTATACCCCACAGATCCGGTGTGTTGGCGCGTCCCGTAACTGCGATCCTTATCACCTCGGCTACATCAGATGTCTCACCCTTGTACTTATCGGGGTTTTCCTTATAGTCTTTTCTGTCCGTGGCAAATCCGTTTTTTTGTGCGATACTTTTAAGCTTATCAAACCACTGACTGTTGTCATCGTTATAATCAAAGCTTTCAAGATAGTCCTTTAATATGGCATTCTTTACTTCAGGCTGCTGTCGGAACTCATCCTCAGGATTTTCTTTTTCTTCAAAAAAGAATGAGATCAGATCCATGGCCTGTGCAGCATTTACAAAGTCTTTTCTTCTGCGCTTCTGCCCGACACCCATATAAAGTCTTAAAATATCCAGGGTTTTCTCTTTATCTGAAAAATAAGTATCCAGCTTTTCGGGAGTATATCCCTTTGCCCAGTTCTCCAGGAATGCGTAAACTTCCGTCTCTTCAAGCTCCGATAACTCGTTTTTACAGATATTTTCCAGTTTATCCATGTCAAAAAGAGCACCAGAGTTGTTCATCTTCTTAACGGAGAAGGGAAATTCATCAAGTTCTTTATCAGGATTGTTCCTGTGCCATTCCTCAAAATCCGAATTAAGCAGGGTGAGAAGATACACTTTTAAACAGCGCGGATGATATCCGTCTTTTTTGTAAAACTCAAGAGACATCTCAGGATCGCTTCTTTTGGAAAGCTTTCTCTTTCCTCCAGTCTCGGGGTCCGTCTTCATCATATGTGCAGTATGAGCATATTTAGGCAGTTTGAATCCAAGAGCATTGAACAGTTCCACATGAGTCGGAACAGAGGCCAGCCACTCTGTACCCCGCACCACCAAGGTCGTACGCATCAGGTGGTCATCTACCGCATGAGCAAAATGGTATGTGGGAATACCGTCCTTCTTTAAGATAACAACATCATGAATGTTTTCGGGAAGGTTCACCTTTCCTTTTATCTCATCCTCAAAGACAAACTCCTTATCCGGCGTACCGGAAGATCTCAGCCTTAAAACATAGGGCTTTCCTGCGTCAAGAGCCGCTTTTATCTCATCAAGCGACTTTTCTCTCCACACGGCATACTTTCCGTAATACCCCGTAAGCTCCTTTGCTTCTTCCTGGGTTTTTCTGATGGCATCCAACTCATCCTCATCACAAAAGCATGGGTATGCAAGACCCTTTTTCACTAATTCTTTTGCGTAAGTGTGATATATATCTTTTCTCTCGCTCTGGGTATAAGGACCGTAAACGTTTTGAGGTGCGTCCTCCGGAAATCCCGCTCCCTCGTCAAACTCGATACCGAAATACCTTAGGGAATCGATAACCAGTTCCACAGCACCGTCCACTTTCCTCTTGGCATCCGTATCTTCAATCCTCAAAAAGAACACTCCGTCGCGGGAATGAGCTATACGCTCGTCCGCCAGAGCACTGTAAAGATTTCCAAGGTGAATAAATCCCGTAGGACTTGGCGCAAGCCTTGTAACCTCCGCTTTGTTCGGGAGCTTCCTGTAGGGGAACATCTCCTCATATTCCTCCGGAGTCTTTAAATTTTCATCTTTAAAAAGAATATTCGACAGTTCTAAATAATCATCAGGTGTCATAATCAGCCTTCCTTTTTGGCGCTACCAAACATACTGCGCCCATGTTACCGGTAAGTATAGCATAAAGCAAATGTACCTTACAACCGGATATATTACTTGACTTGATTTGGTACAATGATGGCATAGGTTATTAGGAAAGGAATATTTACCATGAACAAAATCACAAAAAGAGCGATCATCGCCGGAGGACTGATAGCAGGTCTGTCTGCGGGCTTTCTGGTCCTTGCCGGACACTATTATGTAAATGTCGCTATCAGACGGGGCAAGAAAAAGTATTCCAACGAAAAAAGACGCCATGAATCAATGGAACATAAAAGCAAGCAGATGATACGCAGTATGTTTGCCACCCATAAAGAAATGCTTGAAGAATCAAAGGCTCTTATGGATGATATCAAAAAAGAGGAAAAATATATTACCGCAAGTGACGGTATAAGACTTTACGGTGAGCTTTTTAAGCAGGAGAACTCACACAAATATGTCATCATTGTACACGGATATAACTGCCATCTTGAAGATATGTACTGCTACCTTGCTGATTTTTATAAAAAAGGCTTCAATGTTCTTTTCGTAGACCAGCGTGCTCACGGCAAAAGCGGAGGCGAATATATAGGCATGGGCTGGCTTGAACGTCTTGATATCAAAAAATGGTGTGAACACATATCATACCTTGATCCTGATGCCTCCATAGTCCTTTTCGGACAGTCAATGGGCGCGGCTTCCGTTATGATGGCTTGCGGAGAAAAACTTCCCGGCAATGTGAAGGTCTGCATAGAAGACAGCGGTTACACTTCTGTGGGTGGGATGTACAGGACTCTGATGAAAGAATCTTATCACATACCATCTTTTCCTCTGCTTAATGTGGCAGACCTTGTGGCAAGGCATAAGGCCGGTTATTCTTTCTTAAATGCCGACTCATGCGAACAGCTTAAAAAAAGCAGTATCCCCACGCTCTTTATACATGCGGAAGGGGATTCCTTTGTGCCCTTTGAGAACGTGCGCATTCTTTTTGATTCGGCAAATGAACCGAAAGAGCTGTACACAGTTCCCGAGGCTGAGCACGTATGCGCATGCTTTTACGACAGGGATACTTACTTTAAAAAGATATTTGATTTTACGGACAGATATATTAACTAAAGATCACTCTTCCTCATCCTCGTCATCTGTTTCCTCGGATGCAGTTGTGGAAGACGCAGCCTGTGTTTTTGTATCATCAAAGGGCTTTCCGGCTATATCATCAAAGAGTTCTTTCAGATAGGCGGCAGAAAATCTGTTGTCATAATTTTTTATAAGGTGCTCGTCTGCAAGGGTCTCGGTATAATCTTCAAGAAGATACACATTTTCCTCAGACCGGGTGTAATGCGTCACGACAGGTATAAAATCATAGCCTGTAACCTCGACTTCCGAATCTTCCCCGACGGTTGTCTTCTTGAAGTTGACCGTGGCCATTCCTCCCAGAAGCCTGTCTATCTCATCCTGTCCCGATACAAAATTCCCGCAGGAATAGAATACGACCCCCGTATTCCCATTGTCAGTCTGCACGGTTCCGTATGGTTCTATAACATGGGGATGGGCACAGATCACCACATCCGCCCCTGCATCTATCACGTCTTCTATATATTCCACCTGAAACTCCGTAGGTTCATACGTGTATTCTTCTCCTATGTGAAGGAAGCATACGGTCACATCCGCTTCATTTTCCGCAGTCTTTATATCCTTTAAGAACTTATCCTTATCATCAAGAAGATTGACCATGTATTCTTTTCCTTCGGGAAGCTCAATGCCGTTTAACCCGTAAGTATAGTTGAACATGGCAAACTTGATCCCGTTTTTCGTAACATAATTTATGGAATCATAGTCTTCTTTAGAATCATGCACTCCCAGAAGGGTAATCTGGGGATAATTCTCCCTCCAGTACTCAACCATTCCCTGGATAGCGCTTGTTCCTTTATCCATCGTATGGTTAGTAGCTGAAAGAATAATATCATACCCGGAGGTTACCAGTGCATCTCCCATGACCTGGGGAGTGCCGAATGCGGGATAATTGGAAACATCGGCATTGTCCTTTACAAATATAGTCTCCTGGTTTATCACCGCAAGATCGTATTTTTTGATAGTCGGAGCTATATCCTCATAAAGAGGCACAAAGTCATATGTGTCATTTTTATCATCGTAAAACTTTTTATACACCGTATCATGGATCAGGTTATCGCCGCAGGCTATAAGCGACACTTCCTCCACCTTCTCCTCAGGTTTTGTGGTTGTGGTCTCCTCTTCTGATACCTGCTCTGTCTCAGACTCTTTTTCTTTTCTTTCGTTATAGTCGCCCATACCGAAAAAACCGCATCCCGTCATCCCAAATACTCCGGCAAGTACAGGGATAAGCAAAATCTTTTCTTTCATAAAATTCATCCCCTTATTAACATAACAATTTAAATTCCCGTACATTTTAAAACTTTTTTTTAAAAAAGTACATAACATTTGACTTTAATCGATAAAATCAATATAATCTTCATACCGCGCAGCCGGGGCAGTAGCGGCGCCTTGTACCTGTGAAATCCGCTATAGCAGGGGTGATGTCTGGTTAAGGGCGAATTATTTTGGAGCAGCCCTCCATAACGCGGCGATGACGTTTGGGTCTTTCGCAACGGAAATCCACGAATCATGTCAGGTCGGGAACGAAGCAGCATTAAATGGAATCTTCCGTGTGCCGAAAGGGTGCCTGGATCGAGCTTGTGTTTTGAAGGAAACGTCCGGGGTATGAGTTCGAGATCATACGCGCGGTTTTTTTGCGGATGTGGCGGAACTGGCAGACGCGATAGATTTAGGTTCTATTGTCAACAGACGTGCAGGTTCAATTCCTGTCATCCGTATTTTTTATGCTGATTCACTTATCTCCTTTTTCATTTTTCTTTTTTCCCTTGAGCGCCTATAGTCTTTTTTTGTAGCAAACACCACGGGACGTGGCATCGCCCCTCTTTCTTTTATGCTCTTTTTTTCGTACTTAACGTACATTTTTACGCCATATATGTTTTTTCTTTTTCCTTTGTTCATAGCTGGTCTCCTTGTTTATCTGAGGATTTCTTTGTTTCTGAAAACAATATACCCCATCAGTTTATGTATTTTTTGCACAAGAAGTTTTCTATGGTGTTATAATGAAAAATGGAGGTGATTACATTGAGCGAAAAAATTAATAAAGGCATGAATGAGCATTGTGAGCAGGTTGTTGATCTTTTATTTAATAAAGGACCATGTACTCTTGAAGATATTATGGAACGACTTCAGAAGAAAAAAAGAACAGCTCAGAATGTTGTTTCGGTTCTTACCAAAACCGGTGTCATTATGAAGGATAATTCAACAAACGCCTACACGCTTACTGATAAAAACAATGTGATTAATCCTAAATGTGATCATCTGGATGGGTATGAGCTTTCAAGTAACAATACAGTTGATGAATGGATTATACTTTTTATGCTTTCTTATGAAACAATACATAAAATAAATATTGAAAACATTGTTAAAATATACAAAAAATATTTCGAAGATTCATATCCATTATCTAATGATAAAATCAGAAAAATCATTAATCGTTTAATCGAAAAGGGATATCTAATTAAACAATCCGTGGAACACAATAGATTTGAAATCTCAATTTCTGAATCTGCGCCGCTTCTGACTTATCTTGACGATACAGATGTGTTTGAAACTTTTCCGAATTATTATCTTAATTTCAAGCACGCCAAGGATGAAGGTGAAATTTTAAAAGAAATCGCACATAAATTAAACCTTGTTATTCCTGACTATTCTGTTGAAACTTTTTCCGGATATATTGCATCAGGTCGTTTTAACAATATAAATGAAATAATAAAGAATAAGTTAAACGATTATCTTAAGCTGAATTTTAAAAAAAAGGTAATTGACATCGAATATTTTGACTCCGCCGGTAACAGGTTAAATACAAGTCTACATACCGGTCTTTTGGTTTACAGTGTTGAAAAAAACGCTTTTTACGTTTTTGGCATCAACAAAAATAAAGAACGAACCATAATAAGACTTGACTCAATCACAAACACTAAAGAAACCGATAAAAACAGCACTATAGAATACCACAACAAGGAATTTATTGATATTTTCAATCGGATGTATTCAATAAGTGTGGAGGAATCCAAACTTATCGAAATCCTTTTTCAAGATAAACCATATGTCAGAAAAAAAATAGAAGCTCTTTGTGAAATTAGAGGAGACAATGCCCTGATAGAAGAATCAAAAGCAATAAAAGGTTGGTTTATCTATAAAGACAATATTTCAGGTTTAAATGACTTTCTACCCTACATCAGAAGCTTTGGCAGTTCCGCTGTTGTCATTAAGCCTATTGAAATACTGAACTCTTCAATAAAAAATACCGAAAAATTAATCAATCACTATGAGGTAATCATAAATGAAAAAATATAATAATGAGCTGGAAAGACTTACATTTATTATTTCTCTTTTGTCCTCTGACAATTATCGCGATAATGACGGCAATCCCACTCTCACAATTAATAAAATTCATGAGATAACAGAAATTCCAAAATATATTTTGATCAAAGATGTAATATCCTTACTGGAAAATGATTTTTTTTCCTCTCATGTTCATTTATACGGTAATTGGGAGGAGTACGACAACGAAGAAGATGAAATAGAAAGCTTTAAAAAATCAATAATCTCTTTCCGTGAAAGCTCATGTGAAGTTCCCTTTTTCATTTCTGAAGAACTTTTTTTAAATGTTCTAGATGATACAGAAAAACATCCAATATTATTTGATTCTTTAGAAAGAAATGTAATATCAAAAATTTTAAAAAAGAAGTATGCAGATAATGTATGGATCAAGGAATCACCCTTTTCTCCACCTGAAAAAATAATCCGTCTGCAGGATTTAATAAGAATATCCATAGAAAATAATAATCCGATTTCCTTCTCTTATGTTGATTCATCCGGAGAAAAATCCTCCTATGAAGAATACAATGCGTACAGGATATTTGAAACTATTGACGAAGGAGTTGTCTATATACTTAGTATCAATCCGGATAATTCCTTGGATTTAAAAAGACTTGATCGGATGCTTTTTCACAAATCATTAAATGACAAAAAAATGCCCCCATGCAATGAAAAAGCCTTTGAGCGTCTTGATTATATGTGGGCTGCAGACGGTATTGGCGAAGACACCCCAACAAAAGTCACACTACTGATAGAAGAAAACACCAAAAACATCATCTCCAAAATCGAATCCGAAACCTACCGCCGCAAATACGGAAAACTGGAAAAATTTAGCAAAAAGGATAAGGCATTTCAAAAAAAATACAATAAATTAATACAGAAACTGATCCCGGATGATCATTCCGAAAAAGCCTGGATCTATACCGACGAAGTCCTCGGCATTAATTCATTTAAGCGCTGGTTGCGCAAATACGGCTCCAGCGTTCTTGTGCTGGAGCCGAAGGAACTCGCTATTGAAATGAAAGAATCTGCAGAAAGGAAGCTGGCAAACTACAGGGATTTTAAAGATTTTGAGTGCTGAACATCCATTATTTCACTTTAAGAAGACATCTTTTATTTTACAAGCACTGCCCCTTTTTGTATGTTCCAGTAACGCTCAAAAACTTTTCCATCTATCCACATAGTATCCCCTTGTCCTGCTATCCTTGTATTAGGATCAGCAACTTTATATCTGTTATTGACATAGTCGTAACCTAACAGAGTGTTGAAGTGATGCGCGTTCATGTAATATTTGTAAAATCCCCAATTTTGCGGATCAAGTTTGGGGTTTTGACCAAATCTCGGGTTTTTATCAAATTTGTAATAAACCAGTACCACAGGTATGTTTCCCAAGCGTGTTTCGTCTTTGAGTCTGTTAACATTACATCCTGAGATATCACTGACATTTCCGTATCTTTTCCCCCATTTTGCTATCGCAGGTGGATAAATCGCATTCATATATCCTTCCTTCGCTTTAGGATTGCCCCTGAACCCGGTAAGAGGAGTACCATCTATCGAACGAGGCATTGTATTCATAAAATCAACATAACTCAGGTTTCTGAGTTTCCCTTTCATTTTAAGAGCCATTAAAAGCGACGCTCCTGCGCACCCCTGATAATAACCATCTTTATTTTGGTCTACATATTGATAAAGGTCCATTTCAGTCTTGTTCAACCATCCCATACCGGAAAAAGTGCAATTAACATTATTCACTTTAGCATAGCCGGTAGCAAGCCAACCATTACCGCCAAAGTAAGACCAGTGATTTTTCTTTTCTCCATCAGCAGCTGTAAAGTACTTCCATCCGGTCTGTAACCAGCCGTTCCCGCCAAAATACGACCAGTGAACCTTACTCTTACCGTCAGGATTAGTTTTAGTCCCCATTTGCTGCCAACCGGTTCGCAGCCAACCGTTGGCTCCGAAATATGACAAATGCATAACCGAGTTACCGTCAGGTTCACTTGTTCCTTTTCCAAGTTTTACCCATCCTGTACGCAACCAACCGTTACTTCCAAAATAAGATATATGTTTAGGACTATTACCATCCGGATTAGATGTCCCTTTACCCATCCACTGCCAACCAGTTCGAAGCCAGCCATTTTCACCAAAGTATGAGTAATGATCGGTTGTTTCTCCTTCTTTTTTACTCATATTGTGCCAACCGGTATATAATCTTCCATTTGTGTTATCAAAGTAAGAGCAATGAGCTATTTTTTCCCCGTCTGCCTTGGTAAAATTCTTCCATCCTTTTACTAACATGCCGTCTTTAACAAAATGCCAATAACCTTTGAGATTAATCCATTTGTTTCCTTTAAGAGGCACTTCGGTTTCATACCCTTCGATCTTAAGATATTTTTTTGTCTTAACACCTTTGGAAAAATAGAAAGTTTCTCCGTCCACAGTGAGCTTGCCGGTATATTTCTTGCCCTTTACATAGTAATACTCAACGCCTTTTTCTTTTTTATACCCGGTAAAAGGCTCTTCTTTTGAAGTATCCTTGATATTCTCTTCAGTCACGATTTTTACGGATTCAGATCCTTTTTCCTCCGCCATTACAGGCATGCCGAAGGGAACGGTAAGTGATAATATTGAAATCGGAATAAGTAATTTCTTTATATTCATTATAGTTCTCCTTTTTATCATGTTAAGAATTTAAATTAACCAAAGCCTCATCCTATTTGTTCATATTTTACCACACATATTTTTCAATTTTCCATATGTTTATTTGATAGAGCACGGGGTCCACACTCGAAGATAGTCATACGCATCCGGTATTAGTCCTCTTGGTAAATAATTTTTTTACTTAACCCAGCCTCTGCTATCAGCTGTATATGTCTTCCCTGACACGCTGAATCTCTTATTTGCCACAAGCCAGCCGTTGCCTCCGAAGTAAGACTTATGAGTCACCTTTTCACCATCTGACTTGCCAAGTGTCACCATTCCTGTACGGAGCCAGCCATTGGGACCGAAATAACTTACATGCTTCGCCGTGTTCCCATCCGGGTTGTTTGTACCTTTACCCATTTGTTGCCAACCTGTACGGAGCCAGCCGTTGGGACCAAAATAACTTACATGCTTCGCCGTGTTTCCATCCGGGTTGTTTGTGCCTTTACCCATCTGTTGCCAGCCTGTACGAAGCCAGCCGTTAGGACCGAAATATGACCAGTGTTCCACTTTTTCACCTTCTGTTTTACCCATCTTATGCCATCCGGTGTATAATCTACCATTGTTGTCAAAGTATGACCAATGAGGCGTGTCTTCACCGTCATATTTATCCAGGTATCTCCACCCCTTTACAACTTTATAATCCTTTACAAAATGCCAATGACCGTTAACCTTTGCCCACTCCTGACTTTCCCATATAGTTACTTTTTTTCCTTCGATCATTATATCTTTGATATCAGACCTTGCCTCTACATTTGCGGCGCCAACAGCACCGACTACACCTATTACACCACTCGTTGCAATTACAGTTGCTACAACAAATCTCTTAATTCCTTTAAACTTTTTCATATCTTTTATTCTCCTTCTAAATCAATATATTATGTACATAAAAATATAAAGCTAAAAACAATCACAAAAAGGGACAACTATACTCTTACCTGCAACTTTTTTCGTTTTCCCACATAGCCGATCAACCACCCCCTTTTATAATTACCTTTTTTATATATAACTCTCACTTCAAAATTTATAAAGCGGAAAACAACCGCAACAAAGGAACAAAACTTTCTTAAAATAATATCACCCTTTTTATTTTTTTTCTCCCTGCGCATCAATCAAGCATTCTTTTCCGTCTCCGAAATCCACCAATGCTGAGTTGTGTCCTATGATATTGTAACTGTAGGTATAATATTCCCCATATTTACCATATTCATAGTAAAATCGCGCTTTCAGACCCAGGTCACGTGCCGCACCGACCACCATGTTTGCACCTGCGATACAGTCCATTTGCGAGTACGTGAAATTATTCCTGACATAGTCCGCGACAGCAAATACCTTTTGCTTTTTCGTCATTCCTTTTTTCCATGCAGCTTCTTCAATCTTTTTTCTCAAGACTTGTTTAGAATTATCGGCCTTAGTATTTTTTACGGTGAATTTCCCCAACAACTCTCCTTTGTAGTAAACTTCTATCGGGAATGATCCCGTAGTTGTTCCGGAATAAACTATAAAACAATAATATGGTGGCGTGTCTCTTTTTCCTCCTTTTTCATTCGGAAGCACTTCCTTTTTCACATATACCTTTGCAATGTGATTATTCCATCCGTTAACATAGTGCACATAGTTTTCATCGTTGGGATTTGAACCACCTCTTATACTGGTAAATTCCACTGCTTTTTTACCTTTTACGTCAGCCACATAATCAGGCAGTACAAGGTTATTTTTTCCTCCTACCTTAAATACCAAATCCTCTTTTTTTATGTCTTTGTCCGGTCTGATCTTTGCCCCTACTCCTGAATTGCCGGAAACCGTGATGGTAGAATTCCATTCAATTTTATCTTTTTCTTCTACTAATTTACCATTACTGGTATGAGCCAGCGTAAAAACATCAGATGCCGCATAGAACTTGACTCCTTTGACTGTCTTATAATATTTCTTGTTATTATCGGAAGCTGCTAAAGAAGATACCTTCTTTGCCCATCCTCTATTATCTGACCGGTAAACATAACCATTGTAATTAAAACTTTTATTAACAGTCAACCATCCGTTCGAGCCAAAATAAGACAAATGTGCGCCATTTTTACCATCCGGATTTGAAGCATTTCCCATGGTTTGCATGCCCGTTCTAAGCCAACCATTGGGTCCAAAGTATGACCAGTGCTGCGGGGTTTTTCCATCAGGATTGGAAGTACCCTTTCCCAGCCTCTGCCAGCCCGTACGCAGCCAGCCGTTGGGACCGAAATAACTTATATGCTTCGCCGTGTTTCCGTCCGGGTTGTTTGTTCCTTTACCCATATGTTGCCAACCCGTACGCAGCCAGCCATTGGGACCGAAGTATGACCAATGAGATGTTTTCTCTCCCTCTTTTTTCCCTAAATTCTTCCATCCTGTATAAATACGTCCGGTATCCTTATCGAAATATGAATAATGCGATGTTTTTTCTCCGTCCGCAGGTGTAAGATGTCTCCACCCTTTTACAAGAACGCCATCTTTTACAAAGTGATAAAACCCATTTACGTTCACCCATTTATTACCTTTTGCAGGAACTACCGTGTTTTTCCCTTCAATCTTTATGGTTTTGGCACCATTTACAGCAGCTTCTGCCTCTCCTACTGAAAGCCCTCCGATTGTTCCAAATATGGAAAATGACGCAAGTAATATTACACTTATTTTTTTTAATAATTTTTTCATCTTTTCCCCTCCATAATTAAAACTTATATTTTGAAATCATGCCGCATTTTGTACATTTATAACTTCTATTACATACTTTTTCGGTATACGTCTTTTTTACCGGTTCATTTTTTTCTTTAACCTTTATGGCATATACGCCTTTAGGAGTAATTCCTCCTCCCGAATAATTTGCAGGCAGCGTTTCACTTCTCAATGCCTCCTTAATAACAAGCCTGTAATACTCTGCCTGTACAGGATCGGATGTATTTTTCTTTATGTATTTTTCAATACATTCTCCCTGATTTTTTTTTAAATAATTTTTTGCTTCTTTTTCGGTTTTAAATTTTTTTATCTCCTTCAAATCAGGATTATCACCAAAGATAATATGTCCATTTTGATTCCCGGGTCTGTATTTAGTCGTATCTTTATCAACTTTTAACCCAAGCACAACATAATATTTTTCATATGAGTTATATGTATAACTTTGATCAACATATGTTGATTCATCTTTCCATGAATGATTTTTGTCAAGACATCTGCCATCATCCTCTTTCAGCCATCCTCTTGAATCCGCCTTATAAGTAATTCCTAACATGGTTACCTTCCCACTTGTCATCAACCAACCGTTGGTTCCGAAATACGATAAGTGATTTGCATTTTTTCCGTCAGGATTGTAGTTAGTCCCCATGCTTTGCATACCTATTCTCAGCCAACCGTTGGGGCCAAAGTATGACCAGTGCTGCGGGGCTTTTCCGTCAGGATTGGACGTACCTTTCCCCATTTTCTGCCAACCTGTGCGAAGCCAGCCGTTAGGACCGAAATATGACCAGTGTTGCGGGTTTTTACCATCAGGATTTGACGTACTTCCTCCCATCACCTGCCAACCTGTTCGTAACCAGCCGTTAGGACCGAAGTATGACCAATGAGATGTTTTCTCTCCCTCCTTTTTCCCTAAATTCTTCCATCCTGTATAAATACGTCCGGTGTCCTTATCGAAATATGAATAATGCGATGTTTTTTCTCCGTCAGCAGGTGTAAGATGTCTCCACCCTTTTACAAGAACGCCGTCTTTTACAAAGTGATAAAACCCATTTACGTTCACCCATTTATTACCTTTTGCAGGAACTACCGTGTTTTTCCCTTCAATCTTTATGATTTTGGTATTTTTCGCTGCAGTTGTTGCTGCCTGTGCAATATTCGCCTCCCCACTTCCTATTAATGAACCGCCAACCACACCAAAAACCGAAAACGCCGTAAGCATTACAATGACTGTTTTTTTAATAATCTGTTTCATAATTTTTCCCTCCAAAATTTTTACTATTTTCATCCCACGTGCTAATCATATAACATCAGTTTTTGAAGTTTTTGCACTCATATCCATTTAACAAAAACCTATTTTCAAATGCTCCCCTATATCCTCGCACACAACGTCGGCTGCCGCAAACTCTTCATCACCGTTTTCCGGCAATAATCCTCTTTCAATCATATTTACCGCATGCTGTCTGTACACAGTTTCAAATATTTTTCTCACACTTCTCGCATTAGCGAAATTCTGACTTTTTATCTCTTCTCTAATCACCCCTTTTACCATTTCAAGTGCCTCTTCAGACACACTAAAACCGTTTTCATCACAAAGCCTGATAAAAATTTCCAACAGTTCCCTCTCGTTATAATCGCCAAATCGAATTCTTTCCGGAAGACGTGACGCCAATCCTTGATTTAAATCCAGGAATCGATTCATATCCTTTTCATATCCCGCAAGAATCACCAGGATATCTTCCCTTTTATTCTCAAGCACATCCAAAAGCACTCCTACAGCTTCATATATACTTCCATCAGAACCGCTTCCGAGAAGATATGCTTCGTCAATAAACAAAACACCGCCGTATGCTTTTCTACAATATTTTTTCATCTTACCTGCAGCTTCTCCCACATATTTTGACTTTATATCTACAGCATTTACAGCAACAAATTTCGGAGACTTTACAGCACCAATTTCATATAGCATAGACCCCAGAATACGTGCTACTGTTGTCTTTCCCGTCCCCGCATTCCCCATAAAGATAATATTTCCAACGGTATTTATCTTTCGTCCGGTCATAAGATTATATTTGCAGGTGTCGGTTATATCTATTATTCTCTTTTTAATATCCTCCAGTCCCACTAAATCATTAAGCTTTTCCTTTAATTCATCAATATTAGGCAATGGATTCTCAATCACAACGTGATTCGGTCTTAATTTTTTATCTCCACCATTAAAGTCTTCTGCACTTGCTATAACTACCTCATCAAATATATTTCTAACGGTTCTGGCGTTTCCGAAATGTTCATCACATTTAGATACATTTATTTTCTCTTTTACTTTTTCAAGAACTTTTTCATCACATTCGTAGCCTTTTTCATCACAAAAACCTTTAAAAATCTCAATTAACTCGTCATCCGAATAATCCTCAAACTTTACTGTTTTATATATTCTTGATTTAAGACCGGGATTTGAATTTAAAAAATCCTCCATTTCATCCGGATATCCCGCAAAAATCACAGTAAGTCGGTCGCGCTTGCTTTCCATTTCATACATTAATTCACAAAGGACATCCTGTCGGCAAGCCGCCAAATTATTAGCTGCTGCATTTGGATTCAGATTATAAGCCTCATCTATAAACAAAATTCCACCGTATGACTTCCTGCAGAATCTGCGTACAAGTTCCACACTCTCTCCCACATATCTTCCCAGCAAGTTCTCTGCTCTCACACTGACAACTTTGTTACTATCCAATATCCCCATTGCATTCAAGCATTTTGACACCAGTTCTACCGATGTCGTCTTTCCGGTTCCGGGATTACCTGCAAATACCATATTTAACGACATGTCTTTTAAACCGTTTTTACTTACTTTTGAATATAAATAAAGCTCTTCCACAGTTTTTTTCAAATTATAAAGCCCTGTCTTATTTTTTAAAAAACTTAAAACCTCTTCATGATTTACCATATCATTGACAGAAGGCACGCAAGATTTGTCCAAGCATGAGTTTATAGACTCACCGGAATATTTTTTTTGTACAATATTATTGTAAAGGTTATCTACATATTCATTATTTTTTAGGGATGATATTCTATATGATGAATCTATGTAAGCCTTTGTTTCCAAACAAAAATCATCTGTAACTTCACATCCATTTGCCTTCAATTTATCTGATAATCTAAAGAAAACATCATCCTCATCCCACTTTTTTAATTCGATGACAAAAGAAAACGGATTAACAATTCCTACAAACCATTTTTTCTCATCCAACACATTTTGCCACTCTTTTATAACTTCATAACTTGTACATATGGTTATATCCACTCCCTTTTTTGCAGCCAACTCAAAAAAATCCTTTCTGCCTCCAATTAAACTTTGTTTGGAAAACTCTGTTTTTTTTGAAAACTGTTCAACCGTAGTGATGTCCTTTATAATCACTGACCGTATTTTTCCGTTAAATACTTCCCTTTCGCCATCCCTGTTTTTTTCTCTGCTCGTCGAACTACATGCGATGATTTTTTCCTCTTTTTCTACTAAAAGCTCCTCCGCATCGCAAAAATTATTAACCATCATGTATTTGGCAAAATTTACAGCTTCCCTTTCTGTCTCCGCTACAATTACCTTGTTAGTTGACATCAATGGTTTTACCGTTCTTCTATCTCCGGCATAGTTGAGAAGAATCTCAAGGCTTTTTACAGATTTATCATCAGCTAAATTTTTAAATAGTTCTTCTTTTTCCATATAGTTCCCCTCCCCGATAATTTTTGTTTCCGCGTATTATGGCAACACTTAAAAGCCGTTATTAAAATTGTCAAACGACTGGTTCATAAAATCCTGTTGCATCTGATGGTTCATATAGTCTTGATTCGACTGTTGCTGGTAGTCGAATTGCTGCTGCGCAACCTGCTGATGATATTCCGCCTGACGCATAAACTCTTCATGATTTCTCTGCGCAGTTTCCATATCGCGCTGCATCTGCCTTTGAAACTCCAACATCTGCTGCTCGAAAAGTCTTCTTTGCTCCTCGTCCTGCGTCTGCTGCATCTGTTGACGGAAGATCTCTTCCTGCATGCGATTATTTTCTTCCATTCTTCTTATTTCATCAGCATATCTTGCCTGCTCATCACCCACATAATTTTTGCTTGTAACAGTTCTCCTGCCGGGTTTTTTCAAAATTTTTACCGCCACTATAATAGCTACTATCAGAAATCCTAAAAAAACACACAAGCCTGTTCCTGAAAGTCCGCTTCGATTTGTGGTACTTTCATTTATATTAAGTGGTGCAGGAGTTGTGGCGTACGCATCTTTTTCTTTCACAACTTTCCCAACATCTTCCATACCCGACTCAATTTTTATATCTGCTAACTTAGGGCTCATCACTTCAACAGCTTTTCCGGCTTCCTCCTGCAATTTATTAATATAATTTTCTGTCTGAGCCGCTTCACTAACCTCGGACTGCATCTCAAAAACATTATCCGTAAACTCATCTTTAGTTGTTGCAACTGTATAGCCTGAAATATCATACGTATTTTTCATTTTTCATACCTCTTTCTATATCATTATTCTTTTTTCAAATGTTACTATGTACTTGTAGTCATACCTAATCGACCCTTTTTTTATCTGTACGCTCTTATTGTCAGGTATTACATTCTTCCAAAGCACTGCACCCAGTACATTTTTCCGTTTGATTTGTAGCAAGCTATACCCACTGCATTATAGTTTTTATCCAGCATATTTCTCCTGTGTCCTTGACCCGCATAGTTTCGGTTTTCTTCAATCCAACCGGTTGTCACCATAGATGCGCTTGTATGTCCTGCAGCTATATTCTCACCCATTGCAGAACAGCTTGGAAATGCAGTAAAGCATCTGCTTCCATTTGGGCGAGTATGGCTGAACTTAGTTGCTATCTCTTTGGCTCTGACTTTGGCTGTTGCCTCAAGCTTTGCATTTCGAGAAAGTTTCTTTAAAGTGTTGGATGACTTTGTATTAAAATACGTTTTTGACTTATCATCTGCATTCCACTGCCATACATTCTTTTTCGTCCTGAAATTATTCAGCAGGGTATAACATTGTGATGCATCCACATATCCTGTGCCTGAAGTCGTATTTATCTTGGTGGTCTTTGTAGATGTGTTTTTTTTCACGGCCGGATTGACTTTAAGTGTGTAATATACGCTCCTGTTTCCTACTGTTGCACTGATACGTGCAGTTCCCGCTTTCTTTGCAGTGACCTTCCCGTTACTAACTGTAGCTATGGAGCTGTTGTTGCTTGCCCACTTGACTGCTTTACTCTCTGTTGTATTTGACGGTTTTATATTTACCGACAGAGTCTCGGACTGTCCTACATTAAGAGTTCCGGAGGTTTTACTCATTGTCACACTCTGAATCGGTATTTTCTTTAAAGTATTCTGAGTGTTATTTCCGGTTACATTCACCTTGCATTTCAAAGTCATCTGTTTAATAAGAGTAGTGTCTTTTTTACTTTTAAATATTTTTATATATGCAGTGATATATGTGGTTCCATCTTTTTTTCCTGTAACACTGCATTTTCCGGGTTCTCCCCAATAAGAGCCGAAGCCTTTTGTTGCATTTGTGTTGACATATGTCGGATTGTGTCCCCAGGCAACTGTATAAACATTCCCTGTTCCGTTGCTGTTAAACGAGATGTTGACATTCTTTGTCTCTCCTTTCTTTACGGTGATGCTAGGTGTAATAGAGCATGTACTTTCCTTTTTTACAGTTGCCGCATAAGTTTCGGTGGGCGTATACGCCATTGCCGGCACAAGGGTTCCAAACAACACGGTCATCCCCAGTGATAATGCCACAGCGATGCTTTTAATAATCTTTCTCATAATTTTTCTCCTCCGTGTAATAAATGCTTTTTATTGTTTCGAAATCAATTCCTCTTTGTTACAACATGTATTTTATCAACTCAGATTTTGAATTTTTTGCACAAATATTATCACCTGATTTTTATTTTCATATGAAATTAGAGCCAAAAAAAAAGCCACTTTCGTGACTTCTAAAAAGAGGTTCGTAATCCTCACTTTTTCACCCAACGGCATCTAATAACCGTTTTCCCCATTTGAGAATTCAATAATAAAAATACCACCTCTTATTCCGTTATTCCATCAGCCATACAACCCGATAATTCAGGAATTTCGACTATCCAAAGATTATCTTCTTCAGACTAATATACATTTTTTCTATATTTTTTCATATTAAACCTCCAAACCTTTCAATTACTAAAAAGGTAAGGTCCAACAAGTAAGCGGGAGAGTAAATTATTCGTCAACTCGGCAGAAATCATTATTATCATCGCCAGAAAGAGCTTTGCCTTTTTCGATAAAATTTCGGATGTAATCGTCTGTTTCAGGAGAAATAAATATTTCTTCCTGTTTCTCGTTCTTGTCTAAATACGGGATATCAAAATATTGTAGTTTTGCAAGCATTTCATCTTGCATGGAAGCACAAAATTCACGCAAAAAGCCTTTTTCGCCACCTTGTTGCCATTCATTTAACCCTTTGATATAGTGTGCCCGCATATCTTCTCTTATGATAAAAGGAGCGATATTATTTGTGAGACATTCTTTAAACATAATTAACCGCCCAACACGTCCGTTGCCGTCATAAAAAGGATGTATTTTCTCGAAATCAGCGTGAAAGGCAAGGATATCGTCAAGAGTTTTATTTCTCTTTGAATGGTAATCGCCTAACAATCTTGTAACATCTTCAGAAACAGTCTTTGGAGAACTTGTTTGAATATCCCCTACAAAATTAGCATATTTTTTATAATCTCCGATAACAGCACCGCTTGACTGGGAACTAAAAGTCCCGGTTTTCAACTGGTAATGCAACGCTTTGATAAAATTTTCATTCAAGGGCTTATTACAGTTGTCTATTACCATATCGAAACATCGAAAATGGTTAATTGTCTCAAAAACATCGTCGACTTTCATACCCCCATCAGGCAAAGAATGAGTATCATATATGAAATGTGTCTGTTCTCTCGTAAGAGTGCTTCCTTCAATATGATTTGAGTTAAACGCCATATCTATCTGGGTCATATTATAGATACCGCCGGAAATACCGTATTTTTTTTCATCTTTAAGTCTTTCAATTAAATAATCGTTCTTCATAAACTTCTCCTATTGAGAATATTATATCACATAATGGGCTTCAACTAAGTTTCAATCCCCGGCATGCATTACATCCTTACAAAACACTATACCGAGATCCTTCGTTATATTTTAAAAGACATATCCATATCCATGGCATTTTTGACAATGTTCTGTCGTACTATTAAGTTTTCCAACTCCTCCACATGCCGAACATATCTGCCATTGTCCCTGCCATCCCATATTTACATCATAGTACACATTAGGTACATATATCTGCCCTGCCCCGCTGCATGTGCTGCAATTTGTACCTTTTTACCACCACTTTTTGACAACTTTCCTTTCTGCACCACAAATATATTATCAATACAGATTTTGATTTTTTTGCACAGATTGACCTGAAAAATCATCCTTGCCAATGCAGGATTATTTCATCCGCAAAAATGAAGTCACTCTGTTCTGGGAAAAAGTCGCAGATGGGCTAAGCGGTTCGTCTCTACCACCACGTTCCCCAGGGTTTTCACACGATCCATTTACTTAAAAAAAAGCTTATGTATCAAATTTTCATAATAAATCAAATGAAGATCCTTCTTCATCAACATATTGATATTGTGAAAATCTTCGTTGGAAAGGGCGGTTTCAATTCCTAAAAAGGTAAGGTCCAACGGTATGTTTAATTCGCTTATCTCCCCTCATTCAGAGGCGTTTCAATTCCTAAAAAGGTAAGGTCCAACGGATGCACGAACAATAGAGACATCTTTGTCGGAGAGTTTCAATTCCTAAAAAGGTAAGGTCCAACCGGAGAGATATGGTTCTTTTGCAAGGTTTGCATTGTTTCAATTCCTAAAAAGGTAAGGTCCAACGAGAACAATTATTCTCCAGCGATGTGCTCAGGCTACGTTTCAATTCCTAAAAAGGTAAGGTCCAACGGTGAGATAGAGGTTGAAGTTTTTGAGGGCGTACCTGGTGTTTCAATTCCTAAAAAGGTAAGGTCCAACCACGCAGATAACTACTAAGCGTGAAAAAGCCATTCAGGTTTCAATTCCTAAAAAGGTAAGGTCCAACAACCTTCTCTCAAAAGGGGTGCAGAGAGCTGTGAAAAAGTTTCAATTCCTAAAAAGGTAAGGTCCAACATTATCAAAGCTAGAGTTCTTGAAGGGTTTCAAATAAGTTTCAATTCCTAAAAAGGTAAGGTCCAACCTGATGTAGACTGGGAAGAGCTTAGAGATGCCGCTGGGGTTTCAATTCCTAAAAAGGTAAGGTCCAACCCTGCTGGGCACCAACACACCTACCACCACGGAGCAGTGTTTCAATTCCTAAAAAGGTAAGGTCCAACAGAAGGTAATCTTTGTAGATTCCTATGAGACGAAATGGTTTCAATTCCTAAAAAGGTAAGGTCCAACTATGAAAATAATTTAAAGAGGAGGACACTATGGAGAAGTTTCAATTCCTAAAAAGGTAAGGTCCAACTTGCAAACCCAAATATTCAGGAAAGCACAATGGAAAACTGTTTCAATTCCTAAAAAGGTAAGGTCCAACCGGGTCCTCTCAAAGATACATGAATATGAATTTCTGTTTCAATTCCTAAAAAGGTAAGGTCCAACATAAGCGGTGGTACGCCAATGGAAGAAAACATCCTGTTTCAATTCCTAAAAAGGTAAGGTCCAACTTGTCAGCACTTGCGAAGCATACGCTTTCTTGACATTGTTTCAATTCCTAAAAAGGTAAGGTCCAACAATAGTACTTACGCCTATTGTCTGCTTCATTATAACATTCCTGCACAAAAAAACAACAAAAATCCCGTCGACCATCCGGTTAATTTTTGTACTTATACGGTTTGTATGTTGTTCCATTATGCACCATTCTGTTTATCTTTCCTATTTCCTCTTTTATTCTTGAAATATAAGTCATGCTTTTGCCGCCTTCCTGTCTTACCAGGTTCAGCTTATTTTCCAATTCCTGAAGAAATATTGCTTTCCCCTCCGTATTCATATATATACCGTCATCATCACATTTGCGGAAATGCTCGTATGCATCTATCATTCTCCTGTTTATAATGGTAAAAATAGTCCTGTCTACAATTAGCGGCTTGAAAACTTCAGAAATATCAAGATTAAGACTCCTGCTCCTGTCTCCCGTAGCATGCAAAAAACCCACACGGATATCAAGGGATGTCTTTGCTATCTCCGTAGCAACTCTGTTGTAAAGAAACACATTCCCAAAACTGATAAGTGCATTAAGTGGATCCATTGGCGGCTGCTTAGTTCTTTTTGCAAAAGCAAAATCACCATTTCCGATAATCATATTGAACATGGAATAATATATCCTTCTTGCCTTTGCTTCAAGAAGCATAAGAGCATTGATGCTGTCAGTCCTTTTTATATCTGCTACTATATTTTCAATCTCCGTTATGCTTTCCGCAAACTCTCCCTCTTTTCTGCGACCGTAATATTTGAGATTGGACAGGATATTATGCATTGCTCCGTCTTCAAATCTCTTTGCAATATCAATACGTTTTTTATCATCAAGGTAGATTGCTGCCTGTTTCAGCATCGTTTTCGCATTATCTGTATTTTCAGACGGAAGAAAAGTCCCCACAAAGCGACCGTATTTATCAAAAATATTTACATTTATTCCGCTGTTGTTCATAAACTTAAAAAAATTTGCAGAAAACATAACATCCGAATAAATATTTATTGAGTCTGTAGTCTCTTTGGGTATGAAGCATTTCCCTTTTTCATTCTCAAAAAGTATATTATAATCCTCTCTATTTATTATACCGTCATTCACGATATGGTAGCTTCTGCCTATTCTGCTGATACTACCCTTTCTCCACATTGTAAGAGCTCTATCCGCCTGCGCATTGATTTTAAATTTCTTTTCCATATTTTACCTCCACATTATATTATGTTGTCATCTGCACCTACGGGCCCGATCATTTCTTTACTTGAAAATCTCAAACTTTCGAATTCATAAATACAGATACTGTCCACTTTAGTGTCAATTACTTTTATGATTTCCTCTTTTAATTTGTTCAGCTTTGCCTCGGTTATGATCCCGTCAAATACGGAATAATGTCTGTGGGTCAAGTACCGTCGACAAATCTTCATAACCTTGGGGTCGTTCTTGGATATTACATCGTATGATAAAATTACAAACATTTTCCCTCTCCTTCTTTAACAAAAAAACTGTTATAATGTCTGAAAACAAACAAAACGGAGGTCTCCCATGCAGCTTCGCCTATATTTTCAAACTCCCGAACCCCTTACACTTCCACTAAGCTATCACAGCATCCTCCAGGGATTTATTTATGACAAGCTATCTTCTGAGCCGGAATACTCTTCCTTTTTGCACGATATCGGATATATCGAAGACAAGAAGCCTTTCAAGCTGTTTGTCTACAGTCTTTTAGAAAGCGAAGAAAAAGAAATATCCCCTCCGTATATCACTTTCAGAAACTCATTCTCATTCGAGATCAGGAGCCCCATGAATGCCTTCTGTGATATTTTTTATCTTGCTCTTATGCACTCCGATAAATATCGTATAGGCTCTAAAGAGGTCTTACTTCAGGGCTGTGTTGCAACGAAAAGAGTTATAGACGAATCGGATATAACTGTGCGCACCCTATCCCCTATTTGCCTGAACAGAACCTGTATTGAGAATAATTCCAAAAAAACCGTATATCTTAAGCCTTCAGATGATGACTTTGCCGATTCAATAAACACTAACTTCCACAACAAATATAAAGCCGCCTTTGGAATCGCGCCATCGGGAGATATATGCATAGAGCCTGTCAAATTTACCGAAAAAAACAAGTATGTGACCAAGTTCGGAAAAAATATAATAGTTGTAGCCTATAACGGCAAATATCGACTTTCCGGAGATCCCGCCAATCTCACATTCCTTTACGACAGCGGGATCGGAGCAAAAAATTCGCAGGGATTTGGTATGTTCGAGTTAACCTGATCCCTGCTCATAATATACATATTCAGTTTTTAAAACTTTTACGCCTGTTATTCTCTTTATCAGTACGTTATTCTTTCGTCTTATGAGTCTGTTAAGGTAAATATCTCTATTTATTACCATTGTACCGTTTTTCTAAAATACGATCAGGTGAAAATTATTATCTTTTGAAAAAAACCTTTGCTGAAATCTTGATTTTTGGCCTTAAACCTTATAAAATAATCTCATATACATATTTTTCAGCTTAAATTTATGTCGATTTACATATTTTTATATATATTATGTTTTACATGCCTTTATATTTCAATTGAAGACTGATGTGTTTTCACATTGAGTCATTAACTAAAGCGCAACTATTATCACAGGAGGAACTAAATGCTTCGCAGAAAGGTTACGGATAAACTTATAAACTGGAAAAACAACCGAGACAGAAAATGTCTGGTTCTCAGAGGAGCCAGGCAGATAGGTAAAACCTTTTCCGTCCGTAGATTTGCAGAGGAAAACTTTGATGTATTTGTTGAGATAAATTTTCTGATGCAGCCCTCACTAAAGGATATTTTCAAAGGCAATCTGGATATTGATACGCTTTTGCTTACTTTCAGCGTATATTTACCGGATGTGAAATTTATTCCGGGTAAAACGCTTTTGTTTTTAGATGAAATTCAAGAATGCCCGGAGGCAATTACGTCTTTAAAGTTTTGGAAAGAGGACGGACGGTTTTGTGTGATCGCATCAGGCTCCATGCTCGGTATAGACTATAAACGTCCCACATCCTATCCTGTAGGAGCTATTGAATATATCGATATGCATCCTCTTGATTTTAAGGAGTTTTTATGGGCTTCCGGCATTTCAGATGAAATCTTACATATGCTTAGGAACTGCTTTGACACATTTTCACCGGTCGCAGAACCTATACATAAAAAAATGATGGAGCTGCTGAGAACTTATCTGGTTACAGGGGGTATGCCGGATGTTGTAAATGCATTTTTTACCGAAAAATCCGTTGCCGCTGCCGATCAAAAACAGCGGGATATCCTAAAGGATTACCGCTATGACATTGCTCATTATGCAAAGGCCGAGGACAAGATAAAAGCAGAAAAATGTTTTTTTTCCATAGCGGAACAGCTGTCTAAGGAGAATCATAAGTTTCAGTATTCCATTGTAGAAAAAGGCGGGAACGCAAGAAAATACAAGAATAGCGTGGACTGGCTGTCCGGCGCTTTTCTGGCATATCGCTGTATAAATGTGAGTAAAATGTCCATGCCTTTGGAGAGCTACGGCGACGAAACAAACTTCAGGCTTTATCCGTCGGATATAGGGCTTTTGACCGGCATGTTTGACTATTCCTTAAAGTCCGGTCTTCTGTCCGGAGGCGTGCAGATAAGTCACGCAAAAGGCGGGATTTACGAAGCTCTGGTGGCTGACATGCTTATAAAGAATGGGCACGATAAGCTTTATTTCAGAAGAAACGAACAGGCAACATTTGAAATAGAATTTTTGCTGGAAACGGATGACGGGGTGATCCCGCTGGAGGTGAAGGCGGGAAACAGCCGGTCAAGATCTCTGGATTCTATGCTTAAAAAAGACGAGTTTTCCTATGGATACAAGCTGATCGACGGCAATGTGGGTAAGGCAGAAAAGAAGATCACACTGCCGCTGTATATGGGGATGTTCTTGTAAAAAGGCAGATATCATCGGATGGACATCTTCATCCATAAAAATATCAAAATCCACACCGTGAGTTACATCATTCTGACATTTTATGAAGCATTTCTTCTTCTGTCTTCCAGCCCTTCTCTTCTGCTATCATGCCATCTATCTCTGAAAACAGCTTCTCTGTATTTTGAGCCTTTCTGGAATTACTTCGGGATACAAGAAACTGCAGATAATCTATAACCAGGTTTTTATCTTCTTCCGAAAGTCTTTCATAAAGACTGTTTATCTGCGCCGATATCATGATAATCCTGCGATATAAAAAACTACTGCTTATATCTACTTTAACACATAAATGAAAATCTTGCTTGCTATGTTTTCTGTCTTTTCTAAAATACCATCATTCCACTTATCCTTATCCGTATAGTAGACTGTTATTATACTACATCCATTGCTTTCATCGCTTACAACAACATGGATGGACTGACCTTTTTATGTTACACCTAGTTTGAAACCCTCTAAAACATCATCACGACTCTAATTGCATTTATATTTTAATCCAAAGATGGTAATCTTTGTCCATTTGCGACATCGTTTATATCTGGAGTTTTCATATCATCTTTTTTATAATTTTTAAACCATTTTACGCCTGGATATCGAACATTTAAACTCTGATTGAATGATGTATCAAATTTACATATTTTAAACAATTGTTTCACAACTTTGTTATTTTTAGAAAATGGAGTACTGGAATCACACACTTTTTCTGACGTTATTACATATTCCTTATATTCATTACTACTGAACACTCTTTTCACATTCTCCAAAACAATAATTTTAACACTCCCGAGTCCTACCGGCTTTCCATGTCCTATTTTATGGCACAAATTACTATTTTCATTATTTTCCCAAAAATTAACTGCCCATATTAATTGCTTCAATTGCTCTTCTGAAATGTTGTCATAAAAAATATTAAATGTGAACTCTGTGTTTTTCGGGGCTAACTGCAAAGACGCATTTACTTTTTGCTTGACGCTTTTATTATTTTTTAGTCCATTTTTCCAATTATTATATATCTGTTTATTGTTGTCAGAATGCCAATAATATTTTCTACGTGCTTTATAATAATGATTATTATCTTTTTTTTCTTCAATCTCTTCTTTCATAACATATAATTTTTTATATGAACTATTAGGCGTTCCCAATGGTACGACAGTTGTTTTGAAATCATCTACATTACCCTTTGTAAGAAAAGCATCGCTGATTCTTATTTTACTTCCAATCGCATTATTATCTTTTTTTGATATAATACCAAATAGTGAACAAGCCTCACATAAATCAATTCCATCACAACACGCTTTTTCGCCCACACTATATTTTATTCGTTTTTTTCCCTTCCCCGAAGTTTCATTAAATATTGAAAAGCATGAATCAGTTGCAGTTTCGAATACACTTCTTATAACACCTCGTATGGAACTCCCCGGAATAAAAAAAGCTTTTTTTCCGTTTTTACTAATACTCATAAAATCATAGCTCTTATGACCATTTGATTCTTTCTTTTCTGTTTCTGCATCCGGAATCGCTATAGATGTTTTTGCAATTATTTTACAATGAAGCACGCCCGAAACGGCATTATTGATACCAACTGTATCTTTTTTATTTTTCTTTTCAGGCGCTTTTAACACATCCACATCTACAAAATTGTACGGATTAGTAAACCCCTTTGCCATCTTACTCACCGCCTTCCCATGATCTTACACATTTTTCCTCTTTATCCTCGTTTTTATAAATTCCTATGCATCTCCAATCACTCACAAAAGCCTTTCCTGTTTCCGGGTATTTTGATATATAATGCCTCACTTTCAGAACCGCATATTCCAAAGCGTCGACAACCGCATCTATGGGCACATGATACTCCCCTCCGCCGGTAGCCCTTACCTTTGTAAGCCCGGCCTTATCCTGCTCCGGTTTTTTAGTAGTGTCTATGTCCAGATACTGTAGCTCGTCATAATAATCCTCAACCCCTTCCGGCAGCTTGTTCTCCCCGTCACTGTCATCTTTAAGCCTGTAACCAAACTCTTTGCTCATATCTCCTCTGAAAAGCTTATGCTCCTTTTCCTCGTTAAAAACACGGATCTCCAGGACGAGGTTCTCATCATATTCTGACTCTGCTGTGCCTTTAAGAGGCCAGTGATCACAAATGATCTTATCAGTACAAATGGCAAATATAAAGCCTTCTTTGACATCACTGCAATTCTCAAAAAACTCTTTTACGCCTTGTTTTTCTTCATTTCCCATATCAGTCCGCCTCCCTTCCGGCTTCACTCAATATGCCGCATATCTTCTTATACAATTCTTCCGCGCTGATTTCCTCTATATTGTTTGCACCATTTACAGCCGTAACCTTAAACAAGCCACGGCCCACCGCCGTCAGGCCTCCAACTGCCAGATAACCTCCGTGCAGATCCGCTATAGCCGCAGCCAGAGCATTCCCGAAGTTCTCATCTATACTGTCGGATTTTATAACTATCTTCAGCTCCGTATCCCCGCCGTAATACGTTTTCTCGGTATAAAGAGCGCCGTCTGCCGCGCCTCCGGTAAATCTGTCAATGGCATTTCTGGTGATCTCCTTAAATGCGCCTCCACTTATCTGACTTTCTGAAAATGTGATCCTTGACCGGGTTTTATTGCCATTTCCACCGGTTTCCACTTTGCCGAACCATTCGTCTGTCAGTGCCTTGCCGGAGCCACCTGCTAATTCTTCTATTCTGTGTCTGAAGGCTCCTGCCCAGCTTGTTCCCGGAACCACTGGGATGTCCTCATCCTCTTTGTCCGGACTCATCACCGTCAACTGCTCATAGTCAGCCTCTTCCACATTCGTAGAGTACCTGCGTATGGAAATGCCCCCCAGCAACTTCAGCTTTAGATCCAATACATATATCCCTGATGACTCCCTTGTTTCCACCGTAACGTCTTCCCAGACATTATCCTCATACATGTTAAACTTCAGCCATTTCTTTATGTCTTCTTTTTCAGAGAAGTCAAAAGTTGCTTCTTTTATGCTGTTTACTTTAACCGCCCCCATACCTCTGGTGGACTTGCCGCCAAATGTAATAATTTCTGCTTTCCATATGGATTTAATGGCTTCCCAGAACATTCCCTGCCGGTCCTTTATATCATCATCTTCGTTTAACTCTGCATATGTAACAAATGACACCCCCGGCTCCAATACCTCCATATCAAATTTGGCGCCGTCTTTTGCGGTTTTGTATTCATCTAAAGCGACACTGTCCCTTATGGAAATATTAAATCTTTCCCTGTCAGATCCCACTATATTGGCATCGTAAAACAATATACTGCTTTCCCGGGATTTTTCGCCATCTATAAATCCGAAAACCTTATCCATATCGGAATCGTCGTCAACCCCGGCATCCTCAACAGAAGATCTTATTACACCGGCTATAGCGGTTCCCGGTATATAAGGAATCCCTAAATTATTTGTGAGGACATCATTGTCGGTATTTTCGTTTTTACCACAGCCTATGATAAGAGGTGAGGCAAGACTGAACTCAATCCTTAAATATTTTTTTCCGGTTATCCTACTCATTGCCTCTCACCTCCCCGGACGTTTTATCACCGGCTTTATCACTTCCCGATGCTGCCGTCTCTTCTATTTTCTTATGGTATTTTTCGGCTGTAATATACGTCATCAGGATTCTGTATCTGTGGTCTTTTACAAAATCTTTTCTGAAATCCGTGTCATCTGTAATGCTTTCATAAATATCAAAGAATTCATCCGCTTTCCCAAATGTAAAGCTGTTTTTTTCATGCAGTTTTCCGCCTTTCATATCAAAAAGACCGATGCTGCAAAGCCAGCCATGTAAATCTGTCCGTATTCCCTCATTCTTAATACTTTCCACTCTGTTACAAAAATCATTTGCGTCATTCTTGCTCTGTTTGAGCATCAATGTTAATCTGCCAAGCTGTGTATTATCCACTTTATCCGACATATGCTTCGCTTCAGGCAATGCCAGTAAAACGGCATCCGTGATTATTTCCCTTACTATCACTGCGGCCTGACTGTCTTTTCCGATGCTTTCGACCGATGTAGCGTCTCCCTTGCTTTGCCCTGCTTCATGGTTCAGATCATATCCTGCTTCCTTAAATATCCTGATCCGGCCAAAGCCCTCATGAACACGCTCTCCGACAAACTCTTCTGAAATGTTGCAATCCTTTTTTGCCTTATACACAAAAGTGCTTCCCGCCGATACCACCGGAACAGGTTGCTTCCTCAGATTCCATTTTGTGTTATAGCCAAATGTCATGCCTGTTGAAACAAATGAGAAAAGATTTTCATCATTTTCCTCAGTTTCTTCTAAGTTTACAGACTCAGCAATCTTCTTTCTTATCTCGTCATATCTGACCGTATAATCATGTTCATTCATAAATATTCCGTCAGAAACAAGAGAAACATATATTGTTTCACCTGATGTTACGTGAACTGTTCGCATCTCATATTTTTTCACCTCTGCGTTTAAAAGAACACAACTTCCGTACTGGGCGCTTTTTGACTTGCCGAATCTAAGCCGCGCAGTCTCAAGTAATTCCATGATCATATTTACATATTTGCCCTTGGTAATGATGTTTCCGGAAAATATCTGACCTTCTTTGATCACTTCATTTGTATAGAGAACAGACTCATTTTTTTCAGCCCCTGCCTTTTTGGAATGATGATAATCTATATTCATTTCTGTTTCCGAAATGTCTTTTACATATGAAATTATACCGTTTTCTTTTGTCTCTATAGCAATATACTTACCCTTAAGCTTTTTGGGCATATTTCCGCTCTGTGTTTTGTTTTCATCTGCAAACTGGGGATGAATGCCTTTGGATAACAATTCCTCTTCCGGAAGATCGTCCTTGTCTTCAAGCTTTAATAAATTTACGTATTTTCCTGTTTTTTTAAGCTTGTTGATAAAAGAAGGCGCCGGGATGTAATCATCATTCGAGCCCGCCTTTGCTGCATAAAGATTGGAAAATATGGTCTGTCCGTTCAAAAACAGATCCTCAAAATCTTTCCCATACTTATTAGTCTTAAGAAACTGTCCTGCAAGAGCGCCTATCACATTTTGCGCCGGAATAAAGTTTAATGAAACCTCATCATTTTCTCCGCTTATCATAAGAGGCGCTGTGTTTTTTACGGAAATGCGGATTTCTACATCTGCCTCGTCCTCATACTTTGTCCCGTTATCTGTAGATATTTCAGAATCTGAAGCTCCCGTATTTCTGCTTATTTCACAAACGACGCTTCCAAGTCCCCGTGTCCTGTCCATTCCTATGTTTCTTGTGGCGCTTACAATATCTTTTACTTTTTCAAAATATATATCATCAAGCGTAACATCTGCCGTAAATGTAAGCTCACCGGATAGTCCGTTTGCCTGAGTTGTCCAATGTTGGTTTACCACGCGGGTATAACGCAGGGTATCATCCTTTGCGATGCCGTCCTCGATTTTTGTCTGGGCTTTTACGGAAGTAAATCTGTCAAGGATTTTCTGTGGTGTTATAAGCTGCGCTTCTTTCCGGGTTTCTTTTTCTTTCATGATAGCTACCGACAATTGCTCTCGAAGTTCTTCATACCCTTTTATGTACGCATTTCCCACAAGAATACCACCTGAACGGTCTGCTCCGCTTTTTCCGAAAATCACTTCACAATCCGTATCTTCAAGGTAATCGTTATCTGCAAGCATATCCGCACTTTCCTTAAGACACCCTTTCAGACGCCTTCCGGGAATATACGGTATTCCAACATCATCGAAACAAACATCGCTGTCCACAAGTCCGCTGTATGCATATCCGGAACCGGGGCAAATATCTGACTTAAGTGTTATCCTTAACTTATATTCACTCATTCTCCTTCACCTCACTTCCCTTATCTGCAAACCACAGATCGTATACGATCACCATGTCATAGATCAGCTTTCTGTACTTCTCTTTTTGGGCAGTATCTTCCCCATCAACAAACTTGTTTAAAACCTTAAAGTCCGTTTCATTTGTATGCGCTAAGATTCTTTTTATCTCCATTTCCAGTGATAAAAGGCCTTCTTTTGCTTTCTGCGCAAGTCCCTTTACATTGCTCCTTCCGATTTTATTCAGATCACGCTGCACTTCTTCTATATCTTTTTTATTACAGAGTCCTTTATGATCCTCATCCACAGACTCCATAAACCATGGCAGACTAAAATCCTGTGTTTCATCTGTTTCGCGCATTTTCTCCAGTGATATTCCGATGGCACCCTGACAGTAATGAAAGTCCAAAAAACATGCTTCTGAAAGCTGCAGTTCTTTCATTTTTTTCTTTCCGCTTTCGCAGCATTCCTCCGCAATACGGTACGCATCTGCAAATGGTGTGTGACTGTGAAAAATGGCTATGCCGGCGCAGGAGGTAACCGGTCCGTATTCATCTCTAACGGAGCTTTCATATATTTCTTTCAGATAATGCCCGGCTATGTCGTAGGCATAGCGGGCGTTGCATATAACATTTATCTCGTCACCCGCTACCACAACAAGACGGCGGGATCTTATCTGTGTGCTGATATCTCTTTTTTCTTCTTCCGTAAGAGGCTTTCTTCGCTTTTTATTTTCGTCTTCTATTATTTTATCTGTCAGGATTTTATCTATTTCATCAGTACGCTCTGTAACACATTTTTTGTTTATGTATTCGGAAAATTTCCTTAACTCCGTAACGCAGGAATCATAATCTTGTTTTTCTTTTAAAAGATTCTGCACCTTTGCGCCCATATTGTTGCCGTCTATATAAATGATCGCAAGCAGGCTTTCCTTCCCCTTTTCGGTCACAAGATCATCAAGTACATTTTCATCTATTTCGAGCAGCTTTTCATCGCTTGCTTTTCTTTTATCTGAATCAGGATCAGGTTTATATATCTCATAAAATTTATTATATTTAGCATAAGCCTCCGCCGTGACCTTTTCCGGCTTTTGGCTCTGCACCTTGTTTACTTTTTTCGTATATGGCATAGATGATCTATACTCTGCCTGAATAATGGGAAGCGTACCGTAAGGCGTCACTGTGCTTTCCTGATTTTCATTTACTCTGTGTTTGTCATAGAGTTTTTGTGAGTCACCCTTAACTCCCGAATCCAAACCGTTATTATAGTTATCAAGATTAATATTCTCTACGTATGTACATAAAACATTCAACCCCGGAGCTTCAACAAGCAACCTTCTTCCGAACCGGTATGAAACCTCTATGCAGGTTTCCTTATCTTTATAAAGAATGAGGAAATTCCCTCCACCGTCGTAGACCACTTCACCGATGTATTGATCCCCCTCCATGCGTTTCTCGAACTCGTCGAATGAAAAGCTCTCCACTTCGTCATTGTTGTTATTATCCGGCTTATCATCATCTTTTTTATAATTGTATATTGCCGGTTCATCTTTTATATCGTTCTTTTCATTACGATATTCATTTGCCACCGGAAACAGATGATCCTTAAAGCAATCCCTTATTATCCAGGACGCCCCCTGTATCTCTTTCAGTTTTTTTGTCTTGTAAATATAATTCTGCTTCGCGCGCACATCGTACATCGCGAGAACGTACTTATTGTCGTTTTCCATACGCACCTCCATCAGATAAAGATGTTAAGTTTTGCAAACTACTCTACTAAAGAACCGCTTCATCCATTGCTTCATTTACTATTCAACAATATTTTGAAACTCCCACAAACAGTGGAAATTATGAAGATACTTTTCCTTTTCTGTTTACAGAAGCTGCCACTTCAATCTGACATAATCTGTATCTCTTGCTTACTTTCTCGAACCAGTCTTTACAATCATCAGATTTATTTGAAATATTTTTATCTGTATTATTATCCATCTTTTATTCTTTTTCCTCTTGTAACACATTTAAAAGTTCCTCATAAATCTCAAAATATATTTCAAAAGCCCTTTTTATTGTTTCTATTTCTGGTCGCCCTGAATCTGCATGATTAAATTTATTTCTGCACTGCTTTAAAGCTTTATGTAGCCTTATTAATTTTCCTGCACTCTTACGTATGTGTTCATCATTAGGCAGTGATGTTTTAATAAAATTAAGATCATTGTCATTGAAACTCAAAAAGCTCTTATCAACCTTTTTTTTCTCACCCTTTATTCTCAACTCTTCGGCGTTAGGGTTTTTAAGATATTCTTTACCTGCTTCGTCTATTTTATTTTTATCACCTGCTTCTAAAAAATCCGTACAATACAAAATCAAGTTGAAAAATATATCTTTTTTGTCTTTATCTTCAATATTTCCATTATTGTTTTTAATTGCATACTCAAAAGGTCTATTATCTTTATCTTTTCTACTATAAGTAATTTTTTTAGGAAGCTCTCCTTCCCTTTTAATATTATTATTATCTTTTCGATTCAAAAAGGTATCCACTCCTTGATTTAGCTTTATTATTTCATCCCTGTAATAATCCTCCATCATACATGACTCCAAAAAAGTCAACGCCTGTTGAAACATTCCTTTTTCTACACACCTTTTTACAAGCATCAAATTACTTGCTTTTTTTTCACTTTTAACAAGATCACCAAAGTCCTCTATAATATTTTCTCTAAAAATATTGAGCACTTTGTTATCAGACTCACTTTTAATGGCTTTTTTCATTATGTTAATACCACGACGGTATGTATCAGCATTTGAAAACTGTATTCCTTCATCTACCAGCCTAATGCCTTCCACATAAGCATCCTCACTATCTACGCCCTGTTTTCCAAAAAATTCTTCAAGCACCTTCGAATGTCCATATTTAAAGAAATCGTTCATACCGGTAACAAAGTCAAACATTTTAAATGTTTCATCCTGCTTGATTATTTCATATTCATTTCCAGAAAGTTGATGTGTTCCGTATATTTCATCATATTCAATACCCTCATTTTTTAGGAGTGACAGAAGAGATGTCATCATTACATTAATATCCCTAAATCCACCATGCGTTGCAATCCATAGACCAAAATCTTCCTTATTTCCGGGATAAATATCTCTAAGAGTATCAACTATTTTTTCCATTCCTTCAATTGGTTCACTTTCGTCAACTCTTATTACATGGAATTTAACTGTCTTATTTTTTTTGCTATCTGAGTAACTTTTTGATTTTTCATCATTTTTTTTCAAAACAATATTTTTTTCATTCAAGTAATCAATTATTCTTCTTTCAAAATAATCATTTGGTGATATAGTTTCTTCACTTTTTCCCGGTTCTAATATTTTTTTTGGTATTTCTGTTCCTTCTGTCCCGACTATCACAAAATCAACCTCTGAAAAATCATCCATTTTTTCATCAAGCATCATTTTTGCTATAGGTTCCATTTGAACAAAGCAACCGCCTATTGGTTTAGCATTATTATCTTCTCTTTTATATTTGTTTTCTTTGAAAACGAATACATTTCGTTCCTTATCAAGACACGGCCCGGGAAAAGTGCTCATCGCCATCAGTAGCACCTGATGTTTTTTCCCTCCAAATTGATCCTTTTCTTTTTCAGTCAACTGTGTGGCAGTGCATTCCAGCTTGACTGCCTGTATGGAATCCTGAGTTCTTTCTTTTCGTTCCTTTACAAGCTCCTTTGAAGACTCCGTTATCTCCTCTATTTCTTTGGCAGTCTCAATTTCCTCTGAATCTTCAGATTCTGACTCACAACCTACCTGATCCACTCTTTCTGAATTCGTAGCTTCTCCTTTTTCAACAGACTCATCTATCACATTTTCTTTTTCTTTATCTTCGTCGTGGTCTATTTTTTCTTCAACTGTTGTCTCCGTATTGTGTATCTTTTTCAACAGTGCCTCTGCTTTTTTCGAAAACGGCACATCTTCTTCATCATACTGATTCCATAAATCCACGCTTTTCTTAGAATGTTCTGATGCTATCCTGACTATCAGATCATCCACAAATTCTTCTTCTTTCAGATATGCATCACGATATATAGCGTCTACATGGACTCTGAGTTTTTCCCTGAAGGAGTCCATCACCTTTTTACCTTTCTTTTCCAGCCTTTTACAGATGCTGTCTGTTATCCTCTCCTCATTAATCCCCGGAATCGTTATCTTTTGCATGCCACACAAATAATTGTACAGCCTATGCCCCTGTACATCGTACTCTTTTAATTTTTCAACAGTATCGTTGGTTGTGCACAGTATCACTGCGGGGGTAAAATTTTGAGCTTCAAATTCGGTGAGAGTTTTATAAAGAATATCCGGATCGGACGTTTCAAAATTGGTTAATAAAAGAAATTTAACATTTGGATTGTATTCTCGATACTTTTCGTTATACTCATATAACGCTTCTTTTGATACAGACTCACATAAAAATGCCTTATTGTTCCCTTGGCTTTCCTCATTTAAATCAATGAGATTTGAAAATGCATTCAGTGCATTACGCAATACTTCCCCATATGTATTAGCCACTTCAAGATGATCTGCACATATAAGAGTATTCGCATTCGTTATTTCGTCATCATTCAGGATATGATATATCTGACTGTGAAATATATCGTCGAGATCGTCCCTATCAACATCTCGCAAACGACACTTGTCATCGTGCTCGTCCAACGCGTTTCTAAAGCATTCAACTATCATTTCATCAGTGATACCCGTTTCTTTCATATCGCAATTATCCTCTTTTCAAAATATTTACTCCCTTATTTTATCACTATCCTCCTTTGAATTAAACGATTTTATACTACTGATATACTTAATAATATTAATCAGGGGTTCAATTTTTTATAAAAAACTCCCTCTCGATTAAATAATCAGTGTAAAAAGTAGCAATTGTTAGTATTCTCTGAACTTAACAAATTTAAACTCGGATTTTTTTTCAACCGTTCCGTCATCCCTGACCACCTCATGCGCCACTCTTTCACTGCAAGCCGCAAGCACTTTGATTCCTTCGTCTTTAAGGAGTCTTACAAGCTCATATGTATAGGTGGACTCTCCCTGACATAGTACAGCTTCAGGTTTTACTAATCTTATAGCCTCAAAAGTTTTTTTTGCCAGTTCTTTTACTCTATTGCTTTCCAGTGTTGATGGTATTGTAGGAAAAGGAATATCGACCGTCACCCCGTATTTGTCGGCCGCATCCTTTTGCTGCTCTCCCCAGCCACTTGACGCGTGGTTTGTGTGGTTGATAAAAATCCTCATGTTTTTCACCTCCCTGATCTAAAACTGAAACATCTTAGCTACTACACAATCCTACAACATAAGATTTTGAAACTTTTGCACTCGTTGTAAAAAAAAGCGGCATCCCCGCATTTTACGAGGATGCCATCGATACTAACGTGGAACAATGCAGCAAGTATGACAAGACTTTCAATGGATGGGAGGGTCTTACCGCTTAGCCACTTATAAACAGCCTGCGGTCTTTCAAAGCCACATGCTTCCTGCATATCCCTTACGCTGTATTTGTTTTTTTTCATCAGCGTCTTTATACGCTTGCCTGTTTCTTCCTGGTCAATAGAGATATATAACGGTTTCATTTCTTTACCTCCATTCAAAACTGACAAATAAATATAATAATGCAACGGTGTCATTATAATACACCATAACGAAAATGTAATTAACCTTACAGGTTAATTTTTAACCTGTAAAGATTTTTCACTACTCAATAATTCTCCACCAAATTCTGTTGTAGCCTTTAAAATGCTGTTCAAGCAGTAACGGTTTTATTCTACTCCCCATGATTCAGCCACTTTTTCATAAGGCTTTAACGTCTTTTCCATAAGCTCCACCGCATTTACATTTCCGCTTTTTAAAATGGACATGTATATGGCATCCGAATATCCTGATACAAACTGTACGCCGTCAATCCTGTCAGAAGGAAATGATATATTTCTTGCATTCACGTTCCAGTAAGTCATTACCGGAAACAGTATCCCCGCTTCCTTAAACTTTCGTCTTGCCGTATCAAAAGTGGATTCATCATAGCTTGCTCCGCAGTCAAACTGCATATCCGATATAACCACCACCTTCGAAATGTAATCCTCCGGACGGCATCTAAGTGAGATCTTGAGAATCAAATCATACACTGCTTCAATGTTGGTATTCTCGCAATCCGCATGGAGATTTGCTATACGTATTTTATCAACCAGCGAAGCTGCCCCTGACAGATCCACAAGTCTCGGTATTTCAGAAAAGGTTATGAACTTATCCTTGAATTCTCCTGTAAGTGATTCACTTGCAAGGATAGCCAGGGACGTAGCTATCTCATTAGGTCTTCCACACATACTGCCGGAGCCGTCCCTTACGACTATTATCCTTTCCGCAGTCTCTGGAATACGTTTTTTCAACGTTATCCATTGAGCCTCTGCTGCCACTCCGGATGAAAACACTTTGTTAAAGACCTGATACGGTGCAAGGGTCTGCACGTTCATTTTTCTTTTTCCTTTAAATACGCCTTCCAGATATTCTCTAAAACGCTTCTCGTCATTTCTTAGAAAAGCATTTTTTCGTTCCTTGGCAAAAAATGAACCATAGCCGGTGTGCTTCATCATGGCCTGTGAAGGAAGCTTATCATATTCGAAATCGTATTTTTGCTCGGTAAGTGCTGTTTCAAGCAGATTAAAGGATTTTCTGAGAGCGGATATCCTTTTTCTGTAATCCTTTTCACACATTCCCGTTCCTTCCGCTATAATTCGCGCTATCCTTCTCTTATAATCGGACGTAGCATTAGGCTTTGGAAGCCACTTCGCCAGCAGTGATACCTTTTCTCCTTTATCCAACTTCTCGAGGTCTGTTTCCATCTGTTCTTTTATAAAATCACAGGTTTCTTTTCTTGTTCTGAGATCATCCACAAGAATCAACAGATCATCTCCTCTACCGTACTCAATCACATACGGCAATATTTTCCTTATCTTACCGCCACATGTCTCCGCCAGATATTGTAGACATATACGAAATAATTCTCGTTCTCCTTTTCCGCCTCTGCAGTCACGCAGATAAAAAAGATTTTTCATGGCAATTTTTTCATTTTCCTTAAATGCCATTCCGAACAAATCCTTCGCACCAAGCTTACGATTTCTCATGGCTCCTCCGAGACCAAAGAACTCAAGATTGTGCTTACAGTTACCTGCTTTTGTGATATGAAGGTAAGACACATCGCCATTTTCGGTAAATGCCTTGTTATGTGTTTTCTCAAGTTCACTTATAAATCCCATATCTCTTACCTCCGTATCGTACTTTGTTTCTCTGCTCTATTCTGTATTATGATTGTTTACAAATGATCTTTAATCTCTTTGCTGTTAGAGCAGACGTTCCTCATGAAATAAATATACAACCTTTGATCTGCTTAATCTATCGACTGGTGGTTTAACCACCATAAATATAATCCATCAGTTTTTTAAATTTTTGCACTGATTTTTCTGCACAAAAAATCCATCAGGTTGTGTCTTGCGACACCTCCTGACGGAATAATAGATAACCCGGTAATTTACAGACGTACACTTACTATACGCGGTGTAAGCCCGCCTTCCTCAAGTGCTTTCACAATCTGGTTTTTATGCTCGCTGCCAAAAGCCTCTATGGTTATCTGAAGTTCCACAGCTGCGTTTCTGTTTATGCTCACAAACTGATTGTGCTCAAGCCCGATAACATTTCCATTATTTTTAGCAATGATATCCGACACCCGCACCAGCTCTCCCGGCTTATCGGGAAGAAGTACAGACACCGTAAAGATACGGCTCCGCAGCACAAGTCCCTGGGAAATAACGGAGGACATGGTGATCACATCCATGTTTCCGCCTGAAAGGATTGAAACTATTTTTTTATCCTTTACATCCAGATGTTTGATGGCAGCCACGCTCAGAAGCCCTGAATTTTCCACTATCATCTTGTGATTTTCAACCATATCAAGATACGCCACGATCAATTCTTCATCCGATACGGTTATGATATCGTCCAAAAATGTCTCAAGATACGGAAAAAGTGCATCTCCCGGAGTCTGTACAGCCGTACCGTCGGCAATGGTATTTATATGCGGAACCGTAATAACCCTTCCTTCTTCTAAAGACGCCTTTAGGCAGGCAGCCCCTTCCGGCTCAACTCCTATGACCCTGATATCCGGATTCTTCTGCTTTGCAAATGCCGCCGTACCCGTAGCAAGACCGCCACCGCCCACAGGCACAAGGATGATATCTGCATCAGGAAGCTCCTCAAGTATCTCAACCGCAACGGAGCCCTGTCCGGCCGCCACCCTAAGGTCATTAAAAGGATGTACAAAAACCAGCCCCTGCTCTTTAGCCATATTCGTGGCATACGCACAGGCATCATCATATACATCACCGTGAAGTATCACCTGTGCACCGTGGGCTTTGGTACGGTTCACTTTTATAAGAGGAGTAGTTGTCGGCATCACTACCGTAGCTTTCACCCCGTATTTTTTTGCCGCATAAGCAACTCCCTGGGCATGATTGCCTGCAGAAGCAGTTATAAGACCTTTACACCTTTCTTCATCTGACATAGTGCTTATCTTATAATATGCTCCACGCAGCTTATATGAACCTGTATATTGCATATTTTCAGGTTTAAGGTAAATATCATTTTCGCTCTGTGCACTGAAAAAATCACTGTACACCAGTTCCGTGCGGGCGGCCACTTTTTTCACTATGGCTGCCGCTTTTTCAAATTCTTCTATACTGAGTAGTTCTATCATACACAACCCACTTTCTTAATTTCTTCAAAAATACGTAGCAATTCAAGAACTCTTTTGTTATTCCTAAAAACACGCATTTTCATTTATCAAATTAATCGTATCAAGGATCTCCTGCCATTTTTCAATATCCGTAAATAAATCAACAACACTTCCTCTGTCCGTAAATGGCGCCTCTCGCATTACAGTCATATCTTTCATAACACCGTTATGCACTATGTATTCGACAATCTGATTAACAAAATATATCTGACGGCTATCTAACTTTTTGTCATTTAAAAATTTTGCAAACGCCTCTTTAGCAGCCCTCATATCCAGCCCTGTTATCTCTCTTACAAATTCTCCCAGAGGCTTTTCGCCAAATTGTTTCTCATAATCTTTTTTACTTCCGATATCATGCCATAATATCTTTTCAAGTTCTTTTACGTCCGTTTCTGTCAGAGGGATGTTATTCTTTAACTTTGCTATTACTTCGTTATCTGAGTTTTCTCTTATATAAAACTCTGCCTTCGCTTTATAATTTTCTAAACCGCCGCTTTCCAGTTCGGCCTCATTCCATTCCGTGGATATGATCTCATCATCAAAATTTGTATTAAAAACGGGTTTCACACCTTTTTTAATATATTTTATAAGCTCTCTTAGATTCTCCCGTATATGTTCAAAATCCTCAATACCTGCTCTATCTACATAATCTGTATGGATAATATTATCCAAAAGCGAGGACTGTACCATAATCTCAGGTATATTGGATATCTTCGCTATGTATGAAGCTATCCTTATCAGATCGTTTTTTCTTTTTGTATAATTTTTCCCTGCAAGTATAGCAAGTTCTATCCCAAAAATAAGCGCATCAAAACGTATCGCTCCCGGATCGTCTTTATCCGGAAGTATAAGAGGAGCAAGCTCTTCCTTTACAACAAGTGTATCTTCGTACGTAAGCCCATTGAAGTTTGCCGGCTCTGAATACATGTCAACATATTTTATGTGCTGCATTACCGCATAATTGTCCCTGTTATCTTCACTTAACTCACGGACCTTCCCCGCCATTACACCGATCAAAGCATCCCTGTACTCTTTAAGTCTTTTCGTCTGATACTCTCTGCCCTGCAGTTTATAAACTATCTCAAACTCAAGACCAAACACCGACTCAGCCAAGGTCTTTTGTGCGACACCTTCTCTGCCTTTTCCTGTCAATCTGAAAAATTCAAAATTACTGCAAAAATCAAATATGTGAAACTTATCTTTGTCATTTCCATTGAAAAGCCCCGGACAAAGTCTGGTTCCCCTTCCTATCATCTGCCAGAACTTCGCCTTTGAATAAACCTTTTTAAAAAATACAAGATTTACGATTTCCGGTATATCGATTCCTGTATCAAGCATATCAACGGAAATCGCTATCTGCGGCATCTTATCTTTGTCAGAAAAATCATCTATCAGCTTCTGGGCGTAATTTATCTTATTATCGATTACCTGAGCATAACCTGTCAGCTTTGGATATTCTTTCCCAAACACCTCATAAATCTTTTCCGCATGTTTGTGGTTGGCTGCAAAAATAATGGTCTTGCCTATCTTCTGACTAAAATCGACTCTTAAGCCTTTTGTCATAAGTATATTTAATACTTGTTTGATGGTGTCTTCATTGAATATCCAGTCATTTAATGCAGATGATTCTATCCTCTCCGGGATCTCTCCGTCTTCGTTAGCAAAGGTTTTTTCGTATTCCGCTTTATCTTCCTCTGAAAGGTCGTCATATACTATACCGACTTCCATGAATTTCAGCCTGGTTTCGATAGAAAAATAATCTACCAAAAAGCCGTCCTTTACCGCCTGAGCCAGTTCATATCCATATGTAGGGACTCCGCTTTCCAGTTCAAATATCTCATATGTGTTTTTTTCTATCTCATCCTTTGGTGTGGCCGTAAGCCCCACAAGACGGGCGTCAAAATAATTAAAAATGTCTTTGTATTTGTTGTAAATGGATCTGTGGGCCTCATCACAGATCAGAAGATCAAAATGTCCTGTTGTAAATATCTTCACATCGTCATTTTTCTCATCTTTTACATTGTCAATACAGTTATCCATCGTCTGATAGGTGGAAAATACTACCCGGGCATTAGGATCATCTTTCCCTTCACAAAGATTGGTCACGCTCACTTGGGGAAGCATATTTACAAAAGCCCTCTTTGCCTGAGTCACGAGAGCTGTTCTGTCCGCAAGAAAGAGCACGTTTTTTATCCAATTATTCCTAAGTAAAACATCCACCAGTCCGATAACTGTTCTTGTTTTACCGGAACCCGTAGCCATAACAAGAAGAGCTTTTCTTCTGTTTTCTTTATCAAATGTGTCACATATGGCTTTTATGGCAGCTTCCTGATAATATCTGCCGGCTATCCCTTTGTTTATCGTTATATTACTTAAATCTTTTCTTTCCAAGTGGAAGAACTTTTCAAGATCCCGTTTTGAATAAATACCCGATACTTTTCTTTCCGGATATATCCCGTCATTTATCCTTGTCTCAAAGCCGTTGGTGAGAAACACCACCGGCTTTCTGCCGTATTCTTTTTCAAGAAGCTCTGCATACAGGGAGGCCTGCTTTCTTCCGACTTCCACTCCCTTGCATGTTCTTTTTGCCTCTACTACCGCCAAAGGTACATGTGCATCATCATACAGGACATAATCCGCATAGCCCTCATCGGACTTATTAGGCATCCCCTTGATCTTTACTTCATTTACCCAGTCTTTCCCCTCGGTCCAGCCGGCATCAGCCAGCAGTGCGTCAATATATATCTTTCTGGTTTTATACTCTGAAAGATCAAGGGGCTTTGAAACATAGGTTTCTCTCTTGTCCCTGCTTCGTTTAGAGAGTTCTTCCTTAAGCGCCTTGTTTTCTTCTATCAAGGCTTCAAGATCTATATCAGGTATCTCTTTTTCCTGCGTTTTTGATTCCGTATCATTTTCAAGCAGACTCTCATCATATTTTCTTTCTTCGTATTTCTCGCCATAACAATATAACAAAAAGTCAAAAAACAAAAAGAGATTTTTGAGACACTCCTTTGCCTCATCGTCAGTTATCTTTTTTGATGAATGCGCTGAAACATTTCCAAGCTTACGTATAAGATCAAGCCTCCTCCAAAGAGCATCATCAACTATATCCCTAAAATCAGAAGACTCCATAAGGGTGCGCAATGTCTGCTGATACGGTCTTGTAAGAGCTACATCAACGGAATACATCCACTTGATCCCTATCTCCATAGCCTTGCGGCAACTCACCGCGCAAATATCCTTGCTTATGAAATAGGTCTTCTCGGCTGCTATCGCAGCATCGGCAATATCAGAAAAGGCAGATTCTTTTTTGAATTCATCAAAGTTTGTCATGCGGTATTCTCCGGTCAAGTTTTTATACCATTGTTTTCTATTCGCTAATTATATCATTTTATTGCATAGCGGTATATAAATTTTGATTTGTCGACTTGTTTTATAAAATGATAAAACTCTCTCTGCTTTTCTATTGGGGGAAGGATAATATCGGACTTAAGAATTCCATCCTGACCAATAGTTGTCATAGTTGCAGTCTTGGATTGTGCAATCACCTGATTCCTAAAGAAATCCATCGTTGATAATGTCTGCATAAACTCAGGCACACACTTTTCCAAATCCAACGGAAGCCTTATTACATGACATTCAAATAAAACTCCATTCTGAACATCTTCAGGAACTATAGAAGCTTTTCCAATTCCTTCGGCCACTAACGAAGATCTGCAAAACAGCATGTCTCCATATTTTACTTCGTATTTCTCGACATCTTTTGAATCAGCATTTGTTTTTGGTAGTTCATCAACCTTCGAATACATTCTATTAACAATATTCGCAACTCCTAAAACACTAACATTCCCATCATCACAGTAATCATCTCTTTTAGCAAAGAAGCCATTTGAGACTTTACCACCGACAACCTCAGAAATATTTACAATCTTCCACCCAAAAGGATTTAGGTTTGGATCTCCAAACATCTCGACAAATCGGGCTTTGATGAGATTATCTAATTTTAATTTTTCCCGCTCTTTTTCAGCAATTATTCGTTCACATTTTCCAAGAATATCTATAATTTCTTCCTGTTTGTCCAATGTATCCAAGTTAAATTGCTCGTTCTTATAATCCTTAAAATATATATGTGGAATAGTTGCTCCAGTAAAATATTTTTCCAAATGCATGTATCTAACCACATAACAAAGATATTCCGGTAATACATTTTCTTTTGGTAACAGATACTGCATTGTTCCAATAACTGACGAATATGCCGGACATATCGTCGTCCTTCCAATTCCAGCACCATCTTTAACCACAGCTACATAAGGCTTTTCTTGATGATAAAAGCCCACATTTCCTATGTGTCCAGCGGCACCATATACTGGATACTTGCCTGTACTATACACTACATCAGATTGTTTTAAGTTTGATGAGCCTCGCTCACAAACATATTCAAGTTTTACTCGCATCTTTCACCCCTCACTCGGTAACTCGTCGTGCCCATTCGCATTTCGCTTCGCTTCATGCTCATGCGTCCTGTCGGACTATCGTCTCTTCGACAGAAGCGTTCTCCTGCAAGCAAGCTTGCGCGAACGCTTCTGTCTCGAGCCGGCACGCCTCGTTACCTCGACAAATCTTAATTTTGCGAAAAATTAAGCAATATATTTTTGATGAGAGACCTTCACATTTGACTGATTCACAATGGCATATTGCATAGTCGTATCTATCTGCGAATGCCCCAGGATTTTCTGCACCTGTTCTATCGGCATTCCTTTATCAATAGCCCTTGTCGCCATGGTCCTTCTGAATTTATGAGGATGAACACGCTCCATATTCAGCTTTTTCCCTAAGTTTCTCATCCTAATCTCAACTCCGCTTATTTTAAGCCTGTCGTATGGTGCATCCAACGTTACAAAAAGTGCTGTATTCTCATCTGTTCTGCCATCCAAATATTTTTTCAAATGTATTTTTGTCTTTGCATCAAAATAAACCTTACGTTCTTTTTCTCCTTTCCCGAAAACAACGCACTCCCTTTCCTCAAAATTAATATCATCACGATTAAGTCTCACCAGTTCACCAACTCGCATTCCCGTAGAATACAGCAGATCAATAATTGCAAGATCTCTGACCTGTTTACAATTATCCCTTAATAGTTCTACCCCTTCATCGGAAATAATTGTTTTTACTGTCTTTGTTGTTTTTATCTTATGGATTCTTCGCATAGGACTTTTCAAAATATAATCTTCCTCTTCAAGCCATGAGAAAAAACTGGATATATTACGCCTTACGTTATCTACCGTAACCTTACTGCAATTATTAATCTTCTGATAATCAACAAGATAACTTCTTAATTCTTCAGTTGTTATTCTGCGAATAGGTTCCGTAACGAATTTAAGCATATGATCAATAGTTGTACTGTAATAATTTATAGTCCTGTCTGAACAGCCCTCTATACGCTTCGCTTCAAGAAATTTTTTCATATATTCTTCGTTTGAAACATTTTGACTATCCGCCTCTTTTTCAACAAAGTGCTTAAGCATAACCTCCTGCAATCTTTTAAGCTGTGATATATTTAAAACCTCAGCCATTTCGTTAATTACCATCACTAATTTATGTTCCATTTGTCTTACCTCTTTTTTATGGCAGTATAACAAAATAAAAAAGGATAGTACCTCACTCAAAACCGTGAAAATACTATCCTCATAAAAAACTTATAAGTTGATCATATATCATCGTGTGTTTTTTTATCAGATATCACTTCTTCCAAAATACGATCAAAATCACTTTGATAATTCTCATCCTGAATAACACGATACTTTTCAAACTCGCTTTCAGCAAATGCCTTTGCTACTTCCGCAGTAACTTTCCCCTTATCCTGCAGTATTTCTGCATCATTAAATTTTAAAAAGGCATCCAGTTTCGATGCCCAGTCAACCATAGTCATGGGAATATGCCTGCGCGCCTGACGTGTTGCATAATCAAGATACATAGTAACTATTTCATTAAGCTCTGAAATTTCTTCTTTCTCCAGATAGTTCTTTGCAACAGACACATCTGTTTTTACTATTTTCCCATCCGGAGCATTTTTCCAGCTCGTAAGACCCATATGCTCTTTTTTATGATCCGCCCTGTCCACTATCATCTCTGCTGCCGTCTTCCCATGAACAGCAAAGTGCATTTTGTTTTGTACCATAGCAAAAAACTCCCTTGTAACAGGACTGTCTTTATCATAATCAGAGGCCGTTGCATATATATCAGTGATCTTCTGATAAAAACGTCTTTCGCTGGCTCTTATCTCCTGGATTTCCGCGATCAGATGGTCAAAATAATCCTCATCAAAAATCTGACCGTTTACCAGTCTGTTTTTATCAAGCACGTAACCACGCTTCGCAAACGAATCAAGCACTTTTGTAGCCCACTGCCTGAACTGCGTGGATCTTTCCGAATTGGTACGGTACCCAACGGCTATAATTGCCGCAAGGGAATAAAACTTATATTGGTATGTTTTACCATCATCAGCAGTATGTGCAAATTTTGCACATACTGCATTTTCATCAAGTTCTTTTTCTGAAAACACATTCCCAAGATGCTTCGTAACAACGCTTCTGTCCACTCCAAACAGTTCTGCAATCCCCTTTTGGGTAAGCCACACATCGCCGTCCTGTACCCGGACTTCTATACCCTCTTCACCGGCATCACGGGTAAAAATCAAAAAATCAACCGTACTGTTTCTGATCTGAACAACATCACTCATATTTCAACTCATCCCCCTTAACCAAAATACTGCTGCATTAAACTGTCAAAGAGAAGCTGTGTTTCGTCAAGAGATTTTTGTATCACAGCTTTTGATTTGTCGACCTGGGCGACGAATACAGCAAAATCCCTTTGCATGTCCATAGGTGGAACGCAGATTTCAAGCGGAGCTATGTTCTTGTTGTTAATCTGAGGAACGGATGAACCATCAGAGAGCGAGCTCAGATCAATCATATCGAAATATGCCAGCAAGAATTCAGGTAAGTGTTTACCGTTTGAGGAGACGCCCATGACATTTAAATCCGCACAAACCGGAAGGATAGTCATGCGCTTTTTATTTGTTCCTATTGCTCCGCCCCTTTTGGGGAAGAGAATACTACCTATCTCAAATAGTCCTTTTCCTGCAGTTTCCGCAGAGACAAAACGTGATGAAGTAGTTATATACCTTTCATTTCCTGGATAGTTCATATCTCCAACCTTAACATAAGGAATCGGACCGCCTTCGTTTTCTTTATCTGCGGGTAATGAAGTTCCACTCTTTAGTGTGCAACAATCTCCAACGGTACATTTATCCCATCCCTTCGGATTGGATTCTTGGTCACCAAACATCTCGACAAATCGGGCTTTGATGAGTTCATCTAGCTTCTTTAATTCTTCATTTCTTCCATCCAAAACTGTTGAAACCTTGTCTAGCAATTCAACAATTTCCTTCTGCTTTTCAAGAGGGCATACCTCAATCTCAACCTTTGATAAAGTGGCTTTATTCAAGGTCTTACCCATAACAGCCTTATTTGTCCCCTCATCCCAGTCCTTGTATTTGAACATGTAATAAATGTATTCTGGCATAAGGTCAACTACATGTTTATCATGAAAAGCCATTATAGCCTCGTTTGAATACATATCCTCTGATGTAATTGCTGTCTTACCAATCGATAATTTAAAGCTCATAACAACTGTATTAGCCGGAATAATCTTTATTCCACTCTCTTCAACAGCTACATCAGATAAATATTCTTTTGTATCAGTAATGTACTTTCCAGCCTGAGTAAGATCACCAATTGAAATCCACTTGTTATCGCAAGTGTTCCAGTATTCTGAATTATTTCTTGAAGGTGTCTTGCCCATCTGCAAATCAAATATATCTTCAAGCTTATATCTTGCCATCTATCATCCCTACAAATCTTAATTTAATAAGTCCTTCAACTCATCTGCAAAATCATTTTCACCTTTATATTTCTCTAATAAATCCTTATAAAAAAAGTATATATCTTTATCTCCTATGATCGATTTAATCTGACCATTTGTCACTGCAGCTTCAAATAGCTGCTCTATTTCATCTTGTTCCCACTCATCAATTTCATCTGATTCTCTTATCAGAGTATGTGTCGTTGCAAAACTGCCACTGTTCAATAAATTATAGATGATATTTCTTTTTTTTCTTTTTAAACGATCTTCCTGATGTTCTTCAACTTCCCTTTGGTTTTTATAATGAATTTTTTCCAATTCTTCGTTTTTAGCAGTCTTATCAATAATCTTTTTTATTAAAATATCTATTTCGCTTTCTTCAGTGTAAATTGAAGGAACAAAATATTTAATCCTATGTTCCTTCATCATTTCATATACCTTTGATTTATCTTTTTTCTGCGGGTTGTAAACCCCTATGGAATATCCACCATAAGAATTTACCAGTTTCATACATGGAATATCTGTTGCACTATCACCAATATAGACCATATTTCTAAATGGAACTCTTATCTCTTCAGGCGGAAAATAATCATTTACTGCTTCATCGTTTATATCAAGTACGCCTTTTTCAATTCTGAAAAGAAACTGCGTTTTGTTCGTATAGTTAATAGCTTGTGCCGGCCATTTTGCTACATTACCGCTATCATATATAAAAGAGCTGGCATATATTTTTTTGAAACATTTATTTTTCGCCATTTCTGTACCCTCTATCATTTCTTTCAACCCTGACGAAATAATATAGTGTTCTACTATGACACCTTTTTCTTCTCCATATGAACATATTCTGTCAAACCAATCTTTAACACCTTCAAATAATTCAACTTTCGAACCGTAATCTGCTAAACTTTCTTTTGTAAGATAAAACTTGCCATGAGATTTTTCTACCATTTTGAGCATATATGCCAGATTCTGATCCATATCATTTTCCTGTGCCAGTTCATTTGACTCTGTCCAGAATTCTTCCACATTATATCCTACATTTTGTATGTATCCCTGCGCCTGCATATCGTCCGGAGATAATGTTTTGTCGAAATCATAACATATGGCAAGTACAGGCTTGTCTTCTTTCTTTTCTCTTTTAAAAATTTTCTTTTCCATCACTAAAATTCTCTCCATAGCTATTGCGTTAATATGCTAATCTAAAAACTATGTAAAACATTAGTCATAATCACATTTGTATCATGAAATACCATCTTTAGTATCATTCACAATCCCATCTATCATCCCCGTAACCACTTCATTCAGCTGTGTCGCATCTTTCTCAGTAATCACCGATCTCCCGCTCGCCTCTTCTATTTCTTTCCTAGCGTTTCCTGCAATCTTGCCGCCGTCATTTTCAACCGGTTACAATTTGTCACCAGTTGATCCGCCCCCTCTTCTGATAACCTTTGTTTTAGTTTGTTCCAGTATTTTCTTGCTTTTTGGAGGTCTTCCTACTCAGTCAATACCCCTAGTTATTTGAATTTGATACAATTATGCCTTTAATAGTTTTTCCAACTCTTTAAGTTCTTTTTGCACCTCTGATTCTATCTTGTTTATTTCAGCCAGGATCTCTTCCGTAGGCGGATATTCCACCGGAACATACTCCACTTCTTTGTATTTATTTATGGACAGGTCATAATCATTTTCCGCTATTTCTTTCAATGGCACGAAGAAAGACTGATCCGTTCTCTTTCTGTCTGCTTCGTTTTTAAGGTCAGAAAAACGTTTTATGATGTCCGGTATATCATTTTCATTTACAGGGGTACGCTTATCATCAAGGCTCAGTCCGTCTGCTTTCATGTCGTAAAACCATACATTATCCGTGCCGCCGTGTCCTGTCTTTGTAAATATAAGCACAGCGGTGGACACTCCTGCATAAGGCTTAAATACACCCGAAGGCATGGAAATTACCGCTTCCAGCTTATTGTTTTCAATAATTTCTTTTCGTATGGATTTATGTGCATTTGAACTTCCGAACAACACTCCGTCAGGTACTATACATGCACACCTTCCGCCGACCTTAAGCATTCTGAGAAAAAGTGCAAGGAATAAAAGCTCCGTCTTTTTGGTCTTGCAGATTTTCAGCAGATCAGCCGATACTATGTCATAGTCAAGGCTGCCCTTAAACGGGGGATTTGCCAGAATAAGTGTGTACTTTCCCTGGTCGGGATTCTGGTCGGATAAGCTGTCACGGTATTCGATAAACGGATTATCAACTCCGTGAGTCATCATATTCATGGCACCGATACGAAGCATGGTTCTGTCAGTGTCGTAGCCATGAAACATCCCATTCATGTAATGTTCTCTTTTTTCTTTGTCAAACAATACCTCTGACTTGTATTTTTTCTTTATATATTCTCCAGCTGTAATAAGGAATCCGGATGTTCCGCAGGCAGGATCACATATAACTTCTTCGGGACCGGGAGACACAAGCTCCACCATCATACTGATAATGTGCCTGGGCGTTCTGAACTGACCGTTAAGCCCTGACTGGGATATTTTAGACAAAAGATATTCATAGGTATCACCACGTATATCAATACTTCCGCCGCCCTCAGGCTTGCTGTCCTCCTTTTGCTTTATTTCGTTCATCAGCCTGAATATATCATCCAGACTGTCCACTACCTTAGACAGAAGCAAGGGGGTTGGCAGCTTAAATATGGCATCCCCCATATATTTGGAATAAGCGCTGTCCCTGTCCCCATGAAGATTTTTAATGAAAGGAAATACCTGATCCTGTACTACTTCATACATCTCTTCAGCCGGGAGGTCACGGAAGACTGACCATTTTAACTGATCAGATGATTTAACCGTATCGGATTCAGTAAATATACTCTCATACGGCACACCCAGCATGATGCTTTCCTTCTTTTTCTTGTCATCCATATCATCCAGGTCGTGGATAAACATAAGATATGTAATCTGTTCTATGACATCCAAAGGATTTACAAGACCTCCGCTTGCGAAAACGTCCCAGAGGCTGTCTATTTTATTTTTAAGTTCTCCTGTTATCATCTACCCTCATACCCTTCATACATTTTGATGAAATTATATAATATTTCCCCAATTTTAAAAACAAAAAAATTCCGCTTAAACAGAAACGGAATTTTTTAATTATATATTATTTTTTAATGAATAGGTCTGACATACTCTGATGATAACCAGAATTTTTTCCACAAAATACCAGGCCGCCACACATGCAGTTATCACAAAAAGTACTATGTTAAGTACGGGAACCCAGCAAAAAAACAAACAGGCACATGTCAGTACTGTCACCGCTATCAGAGAATTTTTATAGCCATAATATGTCGTAGTACATTTTTCTGCTAATGCAAAATCAGCCCTGCTTTCTGCAACATCGCGACACCCGCCCAAAATACTGCCGTACGCATTATAATCTATAAAAAAAAGTGCTATAACAAATGCGATAAAAGCTATAACAAATGCAAAAAATCCCATTAAGATCGGACCGATCAAGCCGTTTCGCACCGCTATAGCAAATGTTCCTGCGGCAGCACCGACAAGTAAAGATCCGCCTATAGTAACTATGACCGATGCAATAAAAAAGTTCCTTGCTCTTCTGAAATTTGAATTATCTCCTGCAAGCATAAAAAGCCCGATCAAAGCAACAATTAATCCGTATCCCGTAAATAATCCGATTATTAAACCTATAAAAAGCAGTAATAATCCCGTAAAATCTTTTATCATTTACTTAAACCCCAAGTATATCTTTTACCTCATCCTTCATCTTACCGGCATCACACACTCTCTTATGGAGGATATCCGCATTTCTGATCTCTTCTATCGCCTGAGGTATCTTCATTCCGGATATAGCATAAAGCTCATCAACCAGCTCGAAATCTTCCATGCCATCATATTTACCTGCATCTATTGCATGCATGACGCTTCTGGTAAACTTATATGGACTCGCAGTAGAGTCAATGACTGTAACAGTATCGTCTCCTGTCTCTTTCCTATACTTATCGTACACGGCAACAGCCACTCCTGTATGAGTATCAAGGACGTAATGCTCTTTTTCAAACACTTCTTTTATTATGGCGTCGTCTTCTTCCTCCGTGGCAAAGTTACCGTAGAAATCGGATATCACATCGCGCATCTTATCCGTAACGGTATAAGTACCTTCAGCTTTTAATGCGTCCATTAATTTCTTAGTCTCACTTGCACTGTTGTCCGTCATTTTAAAAATAAGACGCTCTAAATTGCTTGAGATAAGGATATCCATTGACGGTGATGTAGTAAGTATAAAGTCACGGTTTCTGTCGTAGGTTCCCGTCCTGAAGAAGTCAAACAGTACTTTGTTCTCATTCGATGCGCATATCAGCTTGTTTACGGGAAGCCCCATCTGCTTTGCATAATATGCCGCAAGGATATTGCCGAAGTTTCCTGTGGGGACGTCAAAGTTTATCTTGTCTCCCTCTTTTATCTTCCCGTCTTTTAAAAGCCTTGTATAAGCGTAGTAATAATAAACAATCTGAGGTACGAGACGACCGATATTTATAGAGTTGGCAGAAGAAAATTGGAAACCCTTCGCTGCCATCTCTTCTTTTAACTCTGTATCGTTAAATATATTTTTCACACCGGTCTGTGCATCATCGAAGTTGCCCACGATCCCAACAACATGTGTATTATCACCTTTTTGTGTAAGCATCTGCTTCTTCTGGATGGGACTAACTCCATCCTTTGGATAAAATACTATGATACCCGTTCCCGGAACGTCCGCAAATCCTGCAAGGGCAGCTTTGCCCGTATCCCCTGATGTTGCGGTAAGTATAATAATATCCTTTGTCACATTATTCTTTTTTGCTGATGTTGTAAGAAGATAAGGAAGGATTGAAAGTGCCATATCCTTAAAGGCTATAGTCTTACCGTGCCAAAGCTCTAAAATATAAGCTCCGTGAACTCCCTTTAACGGTGCAATCTCAGGAGTGTCGAATTTGTCATCATACGCACTGTCTATGCAATGCTTTAACTCTTCATCGGTAAAGTCATCAAAGAACTTTTTCATGATCTCAAATGCAACACCGCGATAATCCATGGATGCCATCTCGGATAAGCTGGCATCCGGCTCAGGTATGCTTGTTGGCACATAAAGACCTCCATCAGGTGATAAGCCTTGAAGGATAGCCTCTGATGCGCTTAAACTTACACTCTCATCTCTTGTACTTGTATATCTCATGATAACCTCCATCCCGAAGCACTTCACGCCCGGAAACACTTTACGATCATTTGCTGTTTATGTAGTTAATAAGTCCCTCTGCGTTGATTATCTTTTGCATAAATTCCGGAAATGCCTGTCCCTGATATGTCTCTCCCGTGGTCTTATCGGTGATGACTCCTGTATCAAAGTCCACCTCTACCTCATCTCCGTCATTTATAGCCTTAGCCGCTTCCGCACATTCAACAATGGGAAGGCCTATATTGATAGAGTTGCGGTAAAAAATCCTTGCAAAAGTCTCTGCTATCACACAACTGATACCTGAAGCCTTTATGGATATGGGTGCATGCTCTCTTGATGAGCCGCATCCAAAGTTCTTACCACCCACCATAATGTCACTGGGCTTTACCTTATTAACAAAATCCTTATCTATATCCTCCATGCAGTGCTGTGCCAACTCTTTAGGGTCTGAAGAGTTCAGATATCTTGCAGGAATGATAACATCGGTATCTACATTATCTCCGTATTTTATTGCTGTTCCGTTTGCTTTCATATAATCTTACCTTTCTTTATGTTCAATATCTGATTGCTTGTTTTTTTGTTTTTTTATCTTTACGATATTTATGATCAGCGTCGCGATCATTACAAACAATAAAAATATTCTAAATTTATTTCCATACAACTCCGGATACACAAACATCACAAAAATATTCAAAGCAATCGCAATCAGAGTCAAAATGACTGCTATCCGTTCTCTTTTCATTTGTTTTTTCTCACTTAATACTTATAAAGAAAGTTCCGCAGGCTGTGATATCTTACCTGTCACCGCACTTGCAGCCGCCACTGCGGGGCTTGCAAGATATATCTCAGATCCGGTGTGCCCCATACGTCCCACGAAGTTTCTGTTGGTAGTCGCTACACATCTCTCGCCCTCTGCAAGGATACCCATATAACCACCAAGACACGGTCCGCATGTCGGAGTACTTACTACTGCTCCCGCTTCGATAAATGTGCTTACAAGTCCCTCTTCAACTGCCTGCAGGTATATCTTCTGGGTTGCCGGGATCACGATCACTCGCACACCCTCAGCCACCTTTCTTCCTTTCAGGATCTCTGCAGCTTCTCTCATGTCCTGGATACGACCGTTAGTACATGACCCGATAACCACCTGGTCAATCTTAATATCGTCTATCTCATCAAATGTATGAGTGTTCTCAGGCAAATGAGGAAAGGATACCGTAGGAGTAAGTTCGCTCAAATTAATCTCTATAACCTCGCTGTACTCTGCATCATCATCTGCCTCATAGCATACCGGTTCTCTGTCAGAATGATCTCTGATAAACTCTTTTGTCTTTTCATCTACCGGGAATATACCGTTTTTCCCACCGGCCTCGATAGCCATGTTTGCAATGGTAAATCGGTCATCCATTGTAAGGGAAGCCACGCCTTCACCCGTAAACTCCATGGACTTATAAAGAGCGCCATCTACGCCTATCTTTCCGATGATGTGAAGGATAACATCCTTACCCGTGACCCACTTGTTCAGCTTGCCTGTCAATACGAACTTAATAGCCTCAGGCACTTTGAACCATGCCTTACCCGTAGCCATTCCTGCCGCCATGTCCGTAGAACCTATCCCTGTAGAAAACGCACCCAGTGCTCCATATGTACATGTGTGTGAATCTGCTCCTATAACAACATCACCTGCCACCACAAGTCCTTTTTCCGGAAGAAGGGCATGCTCTATGCCCATTTGTCCTACTTCGAAATAATTGGTTATATTGTTTTTCTTTGCAAATTCACGTACTATCTTGCAGTGCTCGGCCGACTTGATATCCTTGTTCGGAGTAAAGTGATCGGGCACAAGCGCTATCTTGTCCTTATCAAAAACATGATTCGCATCAAATTTTTTCATCTCGTTTATGGCTACAGGAGATGTTATATCATTCCCCAGCACAAGATCAAGATCCGCCTCAATCAGATCTCCTGCTTTAACACAGTCGAGCCCTGCATGAGCTGCAAGGATCTTCTGAGTCATTGTCATTCCCATGTTATTACCTCCAAAAATTCATATTTGATTATTTTACCTTATTACAGGATTTTTCGCAATTCGTCAGGCGCCGGTCTGTCCAGAAATCTGACCCTTTCACCACACAATAGTTTTTTATCATTTGAAGTCTCAAGTCTTCCTATTACAGCCATATTCACACTTTTCCCCTCAAATATTTCCGACTGGTCTTTTGCCGCTTCACTGACAGCAAGCCATGCCCCTCCGGACTCTAAAATATAAGGGTTTACGCCAAACATCTCGCATATCTCCACAGCCTCCTGGATAATCGGCACTCTCCTCATGTCTACAGTAAATCCCGCATTTATTTCCTTTGACATATACCAGAGCCCGGCAAAAAAACCTCCCTCACCCAGCTGCTTTGCATAAACTGTCTTCTCTGATAAAAATAACCCCGATATATCTTCACCGCAGGATACATCGGAGATGGCTGTTCTTATCACTCTTTCCGGATATTTTTCTCTAATCTCGTTATATTTTTTTTCAATTATCGCTTTTGTCCCGCTTAAGCCCACGGAACCTACAAGTATTATCTCTTTCACTTTTTATCCTTCGATCTGCATAGATCATTTAAAAAACATTCATGACACTTCGGACTTCTTGCGGTACATATCTCTCGCCCCAGGGTTATTATCTGGAAATTGTATCTTATCCAGTTCTCCTTCGGGATCTTTTTGTAAAGGTCGAATTCTATCTTTACCGGATCATCTTCTTTAGTAAGACCCAGACGTCCCGATATTCTTTTCACATGGGTATCCACCACGATCCCCGGCACCTTATGGATATGTCCCAAAAGCACATTCGCCGTCTTTCTGCCCACTCCCGGAAGGGTTAAAAGGTCTTCCATGTTATCCGGCACTTCCCCACCGTATTCCGTCATTATCTTAAAGGCGGCTTCTCTTATATTCTTTGCTTTATTTTTATAAAAGCCTGTGGATCTTATATCCTCTTCCAGTTCTTTTAAATCGCATTCAGCAAATGCCTTTACGCTCTTATATTTTTTAAAAAGGGACTTTGTAACGATATTCACTCTCGCATCAGTACACTGTGCGGAAAGCACCGTAGCAAAAAGAAGCTGCCAGTCTGTCTTATAGTCCAGACCGCAGCGATCCTCAACACCGTATTCATCATCCAGTCTTTTTAGTATTTCCGTAGTGCGTTTTGCGGCCATTAACTGTCTCCCCGCGCTTCAAGATATCTTTCATACAGGTCAGGTCTTACTTTTTTTGTAAGCTCCACCGATTTTTCCAGTCGCCATTTATCCACGTTTGCATGGTGTCCGGACAATAAAACCCCGGGAACTTTTTTCCCATGGAACACCTCAGGTCTGGTGTATTGGGGGTATTCCAAAAGCCCGTCTGCAAAGCTGTCGCCCCCCGCAGAGTCGCTGTTTCCTAAAACCTCCGGTACCATCCTTGATACCGCATCCATGACTACCACTGCGGCTATCTCTCCTCCGGTTATCACATAGTCGCCTATGGAGATATTATCCGTCACTATCTCCTCAAGCACACGCTCGTCTATCCCCTCGTAATGCCCGCAAAGGATTATGAGGTTTTCTTCTTTTGCTAATTCCACGGCTTTTTTATGGTTAAAAGCTTCACCCCTGGGGGTCATATAGACTACCCTCGTCCAGCCTGCTGCAATATCTCCCTGTCTTTGGGATATCAGTTCTTTTGCATGCCTGTACGCTCCGTACACACAGTCGCCTCTCATCACAAGACCGGCGCCTCCACCGTACGGATAATCGTCCACCTTCAAATGCTTATCATTTGAAAAATCTCTTATATTGATATTTGTAAGTGATATTATTCCCTTTTCCGCAGCCCGTCCCGTGATGCTTGTATTAAAGCACCCGTCTATCATGTCCGGGAACAGGGACAGAGTATAAAAATTCATATGTACCTCAGATTGCTTACTTAATAAGCTTTGCGATCCCGTTCAACACAAAGGGATAATACTCCTCCTTGATGTGATATCCGTCAGAAGTGTAATCGGCGCCTATATTATCCCCTGACTTGAAAACAGTTGCCGCATCAATATATGTAACTCCCAAATCTGAAGCCTTCTTTTCCATTCCTGAGTTTACCTCATCAAGAACAGCCTGGGTGATCTCCCCTTCTTCTTCATCGAACTCCTTTGAAACGGGAAGTTCGGAGATCATGTATACTTTTGTCTCAGGTAAAGCTTCTTTCAGATCTTTTATCAGTTTTTCATACAAGCCCACCGTCTCACCGGCTTTCCTGGATGCCGAGTCATCAAACCCGAACATAAGGAATACTTTTTCAGGTTTAAGTTCGGCAACATCACTAACATATTCGTCAGCTTTATCTGTAGTAAAATAGTTTGAGCTCCAGATGTAATATTCATCGATCAGTCCGTATTTGGAAAGTTCGTTAACAAACACATCTCCCATAAACACACTGTTCTTGAAAGCATCCGCCTGTGTAAATTCTTCTTTAGAAGGCTCTCCCGATAAAGCAAGGGTGCCTTCTGCCGTTGCTTCTGATGATGACTCGCTTTCAACAGCATTGCCGTTTTCATCTGTAACAGGCTGTGAAGCACTTTCAGTAGTTCCTGCATCTGCTGTATGTTGGTCTTTTTTTCCGCCTGCAACGGAAACCCCTACACATATCGCCACTATTGCCGCAGCCGCAGCGATCGCAAGACCTATGATAAGCTTGCCGTATTTATGCCAGCGCCTTTGATTTTTATTGATCTTTATACCGTTTTCGGAACTCATTTTCTCACCTCGTATCATTGGATAATATGCATATTTTCAGAGTATTTTACCATAAATTAATTTCAGTGAAAATACTGATAAACACTTAACGCAGTCTTCCCCGTCATCCCTTCAGCCTCCGCCAGTTCTTCCACCGAAGCCCCTCTTATCCTGTCTATATCCTTAAAATGCAACATTAGTGCTTTTCTTCTTTTCTCACCTATACCCGGTATGTCATCAAGGACAGACCTGGTCTGGGTTTTCCCCCTAAGCTTCCTGTGATACTCTATTGCAAATCTGTGGGCTTCATCCTGTATCCTTGTGATAAGCTTAAATCCTTCGCTTTGTTTATCGATCTGTATTTCTTTCCCGTTAAAATACAGAGCTCTGGTATTATGATGATCATCCTTTACCATCCCCGCCACCGGAATCTCCAAACCAATATTCCTAATCACGGAAAGCGCGATATTTACCTGACCCTTTCCTCCGTCCATAAGTATAAGATCGGGAGTTTTTCCGAAAGAATCCGCTGTCTCCGTGAGCCTTTTTAATCTCCGATTCAGCACCTCTTCCATACTCTTATAATCGTCCGGCCCCTTTACAGTCTTTATCTTAAACTTCCTGTAATCGTGCTTCCGCGGTCTACCGTCTGTAAAAACCACCATGGAACCTACAGACTCAACTCCGCTGGTGTTTGATATATCGTAAGCCTCGATCCTGTGTATGTCGTCCAACCCTAAAAGAGCTTCGATTTCTTTTAAAGCTCCCGTTGTCCTTGCCTCCTCCAGCTTTATCTTCTGTGCATCTTTTTTCAGGATGATACGGGCATTTTCATCTGCCAGAGATATTAGTTTTTCTTTCGTTCCCTTTTGAGGAGTAATCAGCGAAACCTTCTGCCCCTTAATATCAGACAACCATTCCTGAATAACCTCAGCATCTTCCGGTACACTCCTCATAAGAATATTACCCGGAATATATGGTGTTCCTCCGTAATACTGCTTGATAAATTGAGATAATATATCCGCCACATCATCCCCCTCAGCTACGGACATGTGATAATGATCTCTACCCAGAAGTTTTCCGTTTCTTATGAAAAAGACCTGTACTATGGCATCTCTTCCCTCTATTGCAAGACCCAGGATATCCCTGTCCTGAGTATTATCCTCTGTGATCTTCTGGCCTTCAATAATGTGTTTCAGACTAAAGATAAGGTCTCTGTACATGGCAGCTTCCTCATACTCCATCTTTTCTGATGCGCTTTTCATCTTTTCGTTCAACTCTTTCAAAAGTACGTCATGACTTCCTTTTAAAAATCTGATGGCATCCTCTATTCCCCTACGGTATTCTTCCATTGAAATAAGACCCGCACATGGAGCGGAGCATTTTCCTATATGGTAATTCAGACACGGTCTTTCCTTGCCTATATCCCTTGGAAGTACTCTCCTGCATGAGCGGATCTTATATAATCTCGATAAAAATTCTGTTGTTTCTTTTACTGCATGGGCAGATGTGAAAGGACCGAAATATCTGTTGGAATCGTGCTTTGCATCCCTTGAAAACAAAACCCTTGGGTACTTCTCATTGACAGTCACCTTGATAAAAGGATATGACTTATCATCCGTCAGCATGGTGTTGTACTTTGGGCTGTTTTCTTTTATAAGGTTTGATTCCAGTACAAGAGCTTCCATCTCGGAATCCGTCAGAATATATTCAAACCATTTTATCTGCTCCACCATCCTCTTTATCTTCGGAGAATGATTTGCACTGCTTTGAAAATACTGACGCACCCTTCTTTTCAGAAGCTTTGCTTTACCGACATAAATAATCGCGTCACTTTTATCATGCATCATATACACGCCGGGTTTTTCCGGTATTTTTTTTAATTCCTCATCTATGTCGAACATTTTTAATCTGTCAGGCTCTTTGCTGTCTCTACCACATTATCAACCGTGAATCCGAATTTTTCAAAAAGCTCTCCGGCGGGAGCGGACTCTCCAAAAACGTCCATTGATATATTCTTTCCGTCAAGTCCCGTATATCTTCCCCACCCAAAGGATGAAAGAGCTTCCACGGATATTCTTTTTGTGCAATTGCGGGGAAGTACGGATTCTTTATACCCGTCACTCTGCTTTTCAAAAAGATCCATACTCGGCATACTAACGACTCTTACATTCATTCCTTCTTCCGAAAGGATATCTGCCGCTTTAACGCAAAGATCAACCTCTGAACCGGTACCTATAAGGATAAGCTCCGGAGTATCCTTTGAATCTTTTATGATATATGCGCCTTTGCTTATATCCTTTGCGGAAGCAGCCTGCTGGTTCAGATTCTGCCTTGTAAGAACAAGTGCTACAGGCTCTTCTGACTCCATGGCATATTTCCATGCAGCCGCGGTCTCTCTTCTGTCGCAGGGTCTTATCACCGTAAAGCCGGGCATGGCACGGAGCATCGCAAGCTGCTCGATCGGCTCATGTGTAGGACCGTCCTCGCCCACACCTATACTGTCATGTGTGAACACGTAAGTAACGGGAAGTCCCATAAGGGCAGACAGTCTCGCCATGGGCTTTACATAGTCACTGAACACAAAAAAGGTGGCAGCAAAGGGCTTCAGGCCTCCGTGAAGAGCAATACCGTTTGATATTCCCGCCATGGCAGCTTCCCTTACACCGAATCTGATGTTTCTTCCGGAAGGGTCTTCTTTTGAAAAATCTCCCGCATCTTTCATATATGTCTTATTGGAAGGAGCAAGGTCCGCAGACCCTCCCACAAGGTTTAATACTTCTTTTTGGATCTTATTTAATACAACTCCCGATGAACTTCTTGTAGCCTCGGCTTTTTCCGGGATTTCCCAATAATCCTCAGATTCAAAAAGTGCTTTTGTATCAAAACCCGAATGGTAATTATCCCATTTCTCCTTCATTTCGGGATATTGTTTTGCATATTCCGAAAACATTTCTTCCCATTCTTTATATGCTTCAATACCTCTGTTTGCTTTTTCTTTAAAATTCTCATATACCTCATCCGGCACTTCAAAGGCTTCTTCGCAGGGCCAGTTGAGATTCTTTCTCATGTCTGCAATGTTTTCATCGCCGAGAGGCTCTCCGTGAGCAGCTGCGCTTCCCTGCTTTGCGGGACAGCCGTAACCTATCTGGGTCTCGATCATGATAAATGAAGGTCTGTCGGTATCATTCTTTGCTTTATATATTGCATCCTCTATATCGCTTAGATTGTTTCCGTCATGAACGATGATCGTCTGGAAGCCGAAAGCTTCCATCCTCTCGGATATATTTTCGGAAAATACTCCGTCAGTGCTTCCCTCAATACATATCTTGTTGGAATCATATAAGACGATAAGTTTATTTAATCCCAGCTCTCCCGCAAGAGAAAAGGCCTCCGAGCTTATACCCTCCATCATACATCCGTCACCGCCGAGCACATATGTATAATGATCCACTACCGGATGATCAGGCTTGTTAAAAACAGACGCAAGATGCGCCTCTGCCATAGCCATACCCACCGCCATGGACATACCCTGTCCCAAAGGACCGGTTGATGCATCCACTCCCGGTGTAACGCCGTATTCGGGGTGTCCCGGAGTTGCGGACCCCAGTTGTCTGAAATTCTTTATGGCATCCAGATCCATCTTTTCGTATCCGAAAAGATGCAGCAGCGAATACAACAGCATGGAACCGTGTCCGCCGGATAAAACAAATCTGTCACGATCACACCAGTCAGGTACACCGGGGTTATGCTTCAGATGGTTGGCCCATACCTCATAACCTACAGGCGCACATCCCAGAGGCAGACCCGGGTGCCCGGACTTTGCCTTTTGTATCGCATCGGCAGACAGTATCCTTATGGCGTTTACCGATAACTCGTCAATTCTTTCTTTGTTCAAATCTTCCATACATGCTCCTTACGCTTTTGTAACCTTTATCTGAAATCACTGTTTGTGATAGTCGGCTCTCCAAGGTCCTTGTTCTTTTTCATTCTCTTCTTTGCTCTTTTTGCTGCATCAGCAATGATATCATCAAGTTCGTCAAGTGTAAGCGGATCTTTACCGGAATTGATCTCCTTTACTATCATAAAGAGCGCGAGCCTTCCGTCCTCATCTATTACATAATTTCTTCTTCCCGCCAGCTCTTTTGCTATCTCCACAAGCTCTTCGGCAGTATAATCCCTCATGTCTATCCTGTGATTAAACGCCTTGGTCAGATCCTTATTGATGCTGACGAACTCATTCATCTTCTCCAGCGTATCTTCCATGATAACGCAGGTTCCGGTATTCTCCTCCTTGAGATAATCCATAAGTTCTTTTGCTCCTTCCGGCCCCATATCAGCGGCATCCTCTATGACAAGAACGGAACCGTTCAGCTTAGACGCAACCTTCTGTAAGCCACCTCCGCTAATGTTGCTTCCGGAGGTCTTTACGAGCTTATATTTTTTATCCGGACTTATCATTGAGAAAGCTTTTGCTATATCCTTTGCAAGGGTGGTCATATCCATATCACCGTTGTCGGTGAGGATGATATTTCCGCCTGCAGAACCTACACTTGCTGACTCTTTCGGAAAAGCGGCGATTATCTCTTCAACCTTGCCGTTGATCTCCGGGAAGTCATAATATTCTTCAAAAAGGCTCAACACCTTTTCACGTTTTCCTTCAGGTAAAGATGTTGTTTTTAAGACTTCTTCCAGCTTAACGGTATTACGCGTTCCGTCTTCACCAAAAATACGTGTGGTCTCTTTTACCACTTCCTCTTCCTTCACATCTTCTTCCGGAGTTGCTTCGATGATCTCCCTTAATGTCTTTTTGTCGATATGGGCAGTATCTGAGAAGTTTTCCGGCTGGATACTAATGTCCTCTTCTTCGATCTGTTTATCCGGAGCCTTATCCTCCGCTTTGTCTGTCCTTTTATCCGCTTCTTTTTCCACTTCCTCTAACGGTGCGGAAACTTTCTCTTCTTTCTTATCCTCATTTTCTTCAGGCTTTATACCCAGTTCTTTTTCCAGTTCCGGAGTGATCACAGGCACCTTTCCGGTGATCCTCTGAAGGATAGCATCAGCAGCGGCATCTGCCGAAGTTATCCTTTCCGCAACGGCAGACTCTTCGCCTTCAAGCTCTGCCTGAATGATATTAGGAGTGATCTCTTCTGTCTTATTCCTTTTGAATAACCCCTGATCGATATCGATATCCTCAAATGGCTTTTCACCATCATCGGGAAGTTCAGTTTTTTCTTCAGCAGGTTCTGCTTTCGCTTCTTTGGTCATTTCCGGTTCTTTTATTTCTTCAGGTTCTTTTTCTTTTTCAGATCCCTTAACATCTTTTACATTCTCTTCCTGAACATCAGTAAGTACGGGCTCCGGTGCCGGCTCTTCCGGCTGCTCCTGTCCCGTCATGAGCACAGAAGGTACAGCAGCCTTATTTTTAACATCTTTCGGATCATAATTTCCGGTAAGGAAATCTACAAGTACTGCAGCCGTACCCACAACCTCCACAGGGAGCTCGTCAGGCGTTCCGATCTTTGCTTTATCAGGTGTAACGGCTGCTCCTGCAACCGCAGTTTCAAAACGCTTTAATCTGTCTTCAGGTGCCTCTGTAAGATTTCCTTTCTTAACCTCCTCCTGAACTGAGTCGATCATTACCTTAAGTATTTTTTCATCAACGCTCTTTTCACCGTTTATGAACTTGTTTTCATTTTCAAGCTTTGCAGTGGCTTTACCCGTACGAATGGTAAGATCGGTCCTTGCCGCATCTGTGATCATCTGCTGCTCTACCTTCTGCTTTGCCCCCTCTTCGTCAAAAGGCTTACCCTCTTCACTTGCAAGACGTTTTTGCTCTTCCATAAGCTTGTCATACGCCTTGCTCTTTTCATCCTTTTCATCAAGCATACGCTCAAGCTCGGAACGTGAATACTCTTTTGTATTCTGCTTACCGTACTTTTGCTCTCTTACTTCGTTCAGCCAGTCTTCCATATTGAGCTGGCCTTCTATCTGCTCCTCCTCGTCGATAACACCCTGACCTCTGAGAGCCTTCTCCTCTTTCATGATCTCCATAACACCTACCGTGAGGTTCTCCCTAATAGCAGTCTCTTCGGGATTTTCAGGTTCTTTTTCACATTCGGGACTTTCTGAAGCATCAGTCTCCTTTGCTGCTTCCGTCTGTTCGATATCTTCTGTTTCTTTTATATTTTCAGACATCTTAACCTCCGGTGCCTCTGTAGTGCCGTCTTCTTCAGTTCCTTTTACTTCCTCTGCAGGCTCCTGAACCTGTGCTGCTTCAACGGTTTCTTTTCCGCTCTCCGGCTCGAACGCTTCTTCAACATTGTTGAAGTTCCACGGAATATCATCTTCTATAGTCTCTTCTTTCTTTATTTTTTCGTCTTCCGGCTTCTTTTCATCATCCTTCAATATCCCTGAGATAATGTTTCCTATCTCGTCATCTTTTTCTACAACAGACTTTGTTTCAGTCTCCGCAACCGGAATCTCCTCGGCATTTACTTCAGCTTTCACCCCTGTGTCCGGTACGGTCTTCGGTTCTTCCTCTTCCGCAACTTCAGGCTCTTCGTCTGCTCCGAAGGCTTTTTTCAAAAGCGACGAAAAGACGCCGGCTGATTCTCCTGCCTTTACGGCTGCTGCCTCTTTGGCTTTGGTTACGAATCCTTCCTCAGCTTTTACAGGTACCTTTTCTGCTTCCTTAACAGCTTCTTTCCCTTCAGCTCCGTCGTTTAAGGCTTCATCAATCTCTGCAGCAAATCTTTCCTCGTTCAGTTCAAGCTGGTCCGCAAAAGTGATCTGCTGTGTTTTTGATAATTCTTCCTCCAGTACCTTGGATTTTTTGAACAACTCCTCCTGGGCGGGAGTAAGGGCTCCTCCCACTCTTTTTTTGAGTTTGACCGCACCCTGTGCGTATTCCCCGTCTTTAAACCAAAGAGCGATATCATCGCATGTATTAATACATTTGTCCGTATCTCCGTTTTTTGCGTAAAGCTGGGCGAGTCTGTACATATATCTCTCGTCAACTTCTCCGTCCCTGTAATTCTCAAGGGCTGTTATAAGCTCCTCATCAGGTGCTTTTTCTGCGCGAAGCAAGTGATAATTAAGGATATGCCTGTCAGATGAGTTTCTTGCGATACTGCAGTACTCTTTGTAGAGTTCCTTGGCATCGTCTAATTCTCCCATCTTAATGAGCAGATCCGTAAGTCTGTATACCAGCCTCTTACCGCCAAGATTCCTGTTATAAGCCAGTACCGCCATATCTCTGGCATTGTCATTGTCACCGGTCTGTTCGTAAACATCCATCATCATAGCGAGAGCATCCCAGCTTTTGACCTTGGACCAGTCAATATCCTTTGCAAGCTGAGCCGCTGATGCAAAATCATCGGCTTTGTATAAATTCCTTATTTCTTTGATCCGTATTCCGGTTTCGTATTTATCCACCTTAAACGCCCCTTTTTATCGCATATTTTACAAGTTAACATTATCGTTTAGTGTAACACAAAGCACTTCCTTGTTCAAATCAGATCACAGGTCCGTCCTGCCCTCAAGTGCCCTCAAAAGCGTGATCTCATCAATGTATTCCAGATCACCGCCCACAGGGACTCCGCTGGCTATCCTTGTGACCCTGATACCCGTTGGTTTTATCAGTTTACTTATGTACATTGCGGTAGTCTCACCCTCCAGGCTGGAGTTAGTAGCAACTATCACTTCATTTATGTCTTCTTCTGAAAGCCTTTTCATGAGTTCTTTCAGTTTGATATCTTCCGGTCCTATACCCGCCATGGGGCTTATGCTGCCGTGCAGCACATGATAAACACCCTCGTATTTCCCGGTTTTCTCATAAGCCATCATATCCCTTGTCTCTTCCACCACCATTATGGTTGAATGATCTCTTTTTGCATCCGCACACACGGGACATATTTCATTATCGGTCAGGCACAGACAATCCCTGCAATATGTGGTATTATCCTTTGCCTCCAGTATGGCCTCGGACAGTGATAAAACCTTTTCTTTAGGCATATTTACAATATAAAAAGCCAGGCGCTGTGCGCTTTTGGCTCCAACGCCCGGCAATCCTGCCAGTTCCCGGGTAAGTCTTTTAATATACCGGCTGTATATATCCATCAGAACAATCCTCCGCCGATACCGCCGGTAATAGCTGACATCTTTGCTTTAGTCTCCTGCTCACAGTTGTTCAGAGCTTCATTTGCAGCTGCAAGTATAAGATCCTGAAGCATCTCCACATCATCCGGATCCACTGCATCAGGGTCTATCTCCACTCTTGTAAGCTGTTTCTTTCCGTTCACTGCGACCGTCACTACCCCGCCGCCTGCAGATGCTTCAAACTCCATGGTCTCTATCTCAGCCTGCTGCTCTTCAAGTTGCGCCTGCATCCTCTGAGCCTGCTTCATAAGCTGATTCATATTTCCCGGCATACCGCCTCCGAATCCACCGCGTCCTTTTGCCATAATTACACATCTTCCTTTCTTTTATCCGGTTCTATCTCCATTGTTACCTGGTTGCGTATATCAAATTCAGGGTCTATGTTGTCCCTGTCAGCTTTTTCTATGACGATGGGAACTTCAAGCCCTCCCGTCCTTTCGGTGATAAACTCATCCAAAAGGTCTTTATTGGTTCTTCCCGAACCGTCTAAGCTTTCCTTTAAGAGTTTATCATAACATGTGGACGGTGTCACAACAATCTTTAAAGCTTTTCCGTCTTCCGTAAGTGTTACACAGGATCTGTTGAATACCGGCGGAAAAGCTATCTTTTCACCAAACTCCGGTGCCAGTATATCCCACATCTCCGCAAGTTTTTTGATATCCTCGGGCATGGCTTTTACCAGCTTCTTAAATTCTTCTTTTTTTTGCCCGGAGTCATCTTCTTCTTTCTTTTCCGGCGTCACGTCCGGTACTTCCCGTATGGAGACTCCTTTTTTCCTCAGTTCTTCAACCTCCGCGCTCAGCCCGGATATCTGCTGCTCCAGAGCCTTAAGTCTCTGCAGTGATGCAGGCTCAGCATTTCCTTCCTTTATAACAGGCCTTGTAAGCTTTATCAGCATCATCTCCGCAAGGGTTTTTTGCTGGGTTGCATTCCTCATTTTGGAAAGGCTTTCTGATATCTCACTTATATACATGGAAATAGTATCCGTATCTGCTTTGGATGCATCTTCCTTCATCTTCACCAGATCTTCCGTGGTGGTATCCATTATATGTTCTGTTTCCGGGCTATTTGACACCGACAGGATCATCAGATTTCTGAGATATGCTGCCAGGTCCGTGAGAAACCTTGCCGTAACCCCGCCCTGCGACATCACTCCGTCAAAAATCTTGAGAACTCCCGCCGTATCACTTTCGATGATCCGGTTAAACATATCCGAAAAAACGTCCGTATCAACAGCCCCCAGTATTTTCAACACACCGTCATAGGTAAGGCTCTCACCTGAGTAAAATGCAGCACATCTGTCAAAAAGACTCAAGGCATCACGCATCGCCCCGTCTGCCTTACGGGCTATATATTCAAGAGCCGTATCCTCTGCATTTATCCCTTCTTCTTCCGATAAATGTACCAGCTGTTCTTTGATCACAGATACATTTATCCTGTGAAAATCGTATCTCTGACATCTGGACAGTATGGTCACCGGAAGTTTTGCAGCTTCTGTGGTCGCCAGTATAAATATCACATAATCAGGCGGCTCCTCTAATGTTTTCAGAAGAGCGTTAAAGGCTCCGGCAGAAAGCATATGCGCCTCATCAATGATATAAACCTTGTATTTGCCGCCGGTGGGAGGATACATAACATCTTCCCTGATCTCCCTTACGTTATCAACACCGTTGTTCGAAGCCGCATCGATCTCCCTGACATTCATATTGGTGCCTGCAAGTACACTTCTGCAGCTTTCACATTCCAGACAGGGGTTTCCGTCCGCGGGCGACTCGCAATTAACCGCAGCTGCAAGTATCTTTGCAACACTGGTCTTTCCCGTCCCTCTTGTACCAGTAAAAAGATATGCATGACCTGCCCTTCCGGTCTTTATCTGGTTTTGCAGGGTTGTAACAACCGCTTCCTGGCCCCTTACTTCCTTAAAATTCCTCGGGCGCCATTTTCTGTATAAACTCATGTATGACATATAAAGTATTCTCCGAAAAAATCAACTTCGGTCATTATATCCTGTTAACTATCCTCTTTGCAACAACCTCGGCAACACGTATACCGTCTACTGCAGCAGAGGTTATTCCTCCTGCGTATCCTGCTCCCTCTCCGCATGGGAATAAACCCGGGATATCAGACATAAGATCTTTCCCCCTCAGTATCCTGACAGGAGAGGATGTTCTCGTCTCTACTCCGAGGCATATTGCATCGTCTGCATCAAAACCCCTGATCCTCCTTCCGAATTCCGGCATCACATCCTTTATTGCCCCGGAAATGTAAGGCGGCAGGATTTCATTTAAGTCTGCTCCCACAGTCCTTCCCCTTACCCGGTCACTGATATCACCCGGACCTGATGACCTTATATTATCAGCAAAATCCCTGTAATACTGGGCCGGCAAAAGACCGTTTCCTGTCCGGAATGCCATTCTTTCCATTTCCCTCTGAAACTCCAAGCCGTCAAACAAACCTGTGCCGAAATCCCTGCCTGATACTGTCGCAACTATAGCCGAATTTGCAAATCCCGAATCGCGTCTGCTATAGCTCATGCCGTTTACTACCACTCCTCCGCTTTCTGAAGAAGAATCCACCACAAAACCACCCGGACACATGCAAAAAGAATACACGCCCCTTCCGTCGCGGGCTTTTCCCGTCAGCTTATAATCTCCTGCAGTTATGCCTTTCCTTTCCATTATCCCGGGATCTGATATACCGTATACATAGTCATCGATCACTTTCTGGGGATGGATGATCCTTATACCAACGGCAAAGTCTTTTGGAATCATCTCAACACCGTTACTAAAAAGATCATAAAAGGTATCTCTTGCACTGTGCCCGGTACAAAGACAGATATTTTCCGTTTCAATATCAATCTCTTTTCCCGTGCTCAGATCCTCATACACGCACCCCGCGATCTCTCCGCCCTTAATTATCAGCGATTTAAATCTTGACTCAAATAAAACTATTCCGCCAAGTCTTATCACTTCTTTTCTCATGGATTTTACTATCTCACACAGCAGATCCGTACCAAGATGGGGTTTATTATCAATCAGGATACTTTCCGGTGCTCCATGTTCAACCAGGATCTTTAATACCTCTTCAGATCTTCCCTGAGCACTTCCTATACCGGTATTTAACTTACCGTCGGAAAATGTACCGGCTCCGCCTTCTCCGAAAGAGACATTGGATTCTTCATTCAGTTCTCCTGTTTCCCAGAATCTTGCAACATCCTTTTGTCTTGTATCTGCGTCTTTCCCGCGCTCTAAAACGATAGGACAAAAGCCTGCCCGTGCCAGAAGGTAGGATGCAAACATCCCTGCCGGACCGAACCCGACTACTACCGGTCTTTTTTCTTTTGCGATATCCCCGGAAATCTTTTCAGGGAAAGAATAATCCGGTCTGTCTTCAACTATACATACATGTCTTTTGTCGTATTTTTTTAATCTCAGATCGGAAACGATCTTAATTTTATACACAAAAAAGATATCAGGTTTTTTCCTTGCGTCTATGGATCGCTTCAACACCTGATATTCTATGCTGTCTTCTTTTTTTGCTCCCAGTTTTTTATACACCAGGGTATCAAGTTCTTCTTTGGTATGTCCTATGGGAAGCTTGATCTGCTCCAAAACTATCATACATTCATCCCCGCCACGGCGCCTGAACTCCACGCCCATTGAAGGTTGTATCCTCCGCAGGGTCCGTCCACATCTATTATCTCTCCCGAAAAAAACAGACCCTTTATCCTTTTATGCTCCATGGTGTCAAAGTCGATCTCTGACAGATCGACTCCTCCCATGCAGACCTGGGCTCCGTCAAATCCGTTAGTCTTTATTATCTTTAAACGATATTCTTTTATCGTATGTATTATTTCTCTTACCTTTTCATCATTTATATCAGAGATCTTTTTATCTGACGAAACCGACGCCTTGTCCGCGACAGCAGTCACCAGCTTTGAATGCATTATCCCGCCCAGGAAATTTTTGAGGCTTCGATCCTCTGATTTTTTTCGCCCGTAAAAAAAATACTCCTCTAATTCTTCAAGGGTCATTCCGGGCGCGGTATCAATCACCGCTTCCGCTTCCTTTCCTTCATCCAGCGCAAGCGCTGCATATCTGCTAATCTGGAAAACCGGTATACCTGATATACCATCGTCCGTAAACTGCAGTTCTCCTTTATCCCCTGCTTTCAATTCTCCGTTTACATAAAGCTTTATACTGCAGTCTGCCCTTACTCCGGACGCTCGTTTACAGCTTCTTTCACCGGATATAAGCTTTACAAGAGCCGGAAGAGGTTTTCTTATCTTTACCCCCAACTTCTCAACGAGACTGTATCCGCTTCCGTCAGACCCGGTAACAGGCGAAGCACAGGACCCTGCCGCCAGGATGACCTTTTCGCCTTCAAAGCAGACCTTCTTTCCTTCAATAACGGCATCCACGCAAAATCCCGGAGTTATACCTTTCACATCCGCACCGGTAAAAACGTCGGCGTTCAGCCTTTTTAATTCATCGCTTAAGGCATTACGCACCGACAAAGCTGTACCGGACATGGGGTACACATAACCGTTTCTTTCTGTCGTAAAAATCCCTATGCTCTTAAAAAAATCCAAGGTTTTTTCATAACCGAACTGTTCAAATACCTTTGCGGTTATCTCCCCGTATTCATCCGGATAATCCTTAGGGCATACTCCAACATGGGTCAGATTACACTTTCCGTTTCCGGTATTAAGTATCTTTTTCCCCACTTCGTTCTTATGTTCAAGCAGGCATACATTAAGACCTCTTCTTGCAGCCGTTATGCCTGCCACCATCCCGGATGCGCCTGCTCCTGCTATTATACAATCGTATCTTTTCATTTATCATTCCCTGGTTATTCCGAGTTTTGTAAGTACCGACTCCTGCTCACTCTCCATCTCACGGGCCTCCGTTTCAGTCATATGATCGTATCCGAAAAGGTGAAACATGCTGTGGGCAACAAGAAATGCCAGTTCTCTTTTAACTGAATGGCCGTATTCTTTTGCCTGGGCTTTTACCTTATCAACTGATATGATCATATCGCCAAGCATCAGTTCACCTGTGTCAGGATTAAAAAACTCTGCCTCATTTTCCTCTAAAGCCTCTGCCATACTTTCAAAATCACCCGCCGTTATAAACTCGATAGTGGGAAAAGACAAAACGTCAGTCGGGTTGTCTATATCCCTGAACTCATTGTTGATACTGCGGATATCCTCATCATCTAAAAGGATAACATTCACCTCTGTCTCATATGGGCATTTCTTTTCATCAAGCGCAGCTTCCACTACATCTTTTATTATATTTTCATAGTCATCCAAGCCAAGGCTTTCATCCGTCTCATAGGAAATATTTACGCTCACGATATTTATACCTCACTTCTTTTTTGCCTGTTTTTTGGACTCATATTCATCGTATGCCTTAACAATCTTCTGGACAAGAGGATGTCTTACAACATCCCTTGAGGACAGCTTTGCAAAACCTATATCCTCAACCTTTCCCAGGACCTTAACCGCCTCATCAAGACCTGACTTTGTATTATCCGGCAGGTCTTTCTGGGACTGGTCGCCCGTGACCACAACTTTGGATCCGAAACCTATACGGGTCAGAAACATCTTCATCTGGGAAGGCGTGGTGTTTTGCGCCTCATCAAGAATGATATAGGCATTATCAAGGGTACGTCCTCTCATATATGCAAGAGGAGCTACCTCTATAAGACCTTTTTCCATGTTTGAATTAAAGCTTTCTGCTCCCATTATCTCAAATAGTGCGTCATAAAGAGGTCTTAAATACGGATCCACCTTACTCTGAAGATCTCCCGGCAAAAATCCAAGTTTTTCTCCCGCTTCTATAGCCGGACGGGTGAGGATTATCCTCTCAACCTCTTTTTTCTTGAAAGCCATGATAGCCATGGCCATTGCAAGATAGGTTTTCCCTGTACCTGCCGGCCCCATACCGAACACGATCATGCGGTTTCTCATAAGATCTACGTATGCTTTTTGCCCCATGGTTTTGGGTTTGATAAGCTTTCCCGAAAAAGTACGGCATATAACATCTCTGTCTGCTTCAAGGACAGACTCTTCGGAATTTTCTCCCGCCATCTCTATGGCATAATCCACGTTTTGATCCGTCACAAATCCGTTTGATACAGCCAGCTGCAACAGGGTTTTAAGAACCTCTACCGCCTTTCCGGTGCCCTCTTTACTTCCCAGAACCTTAACTCCCGAATCCCTTGATATCACGGATACGTCAAAGGCTTTTTCTATCTTTTTTACGTTATTGTCAAAAGCTCCGAACACCGTGCTTCCGAATTGTGCAGGGATCTCCACGTTTGCTTCTATTATCGTCATATGATACCTCTTATAAATATTATCGAGCCTGATTATACCATTGCCTTAACAAAAAGACACGCCCCGATGGGACGTGTCTGTATAATAAGTATCAGTTAAACTTGCGTTTTCTTGCCGCTTCGGATTTCTTTTTGCGACGCACGCTGGGTTTTTCGTAATGCTCTCTCTTACGAATCTCCTGCTGAATACCCGCTTTGGCGCAATTTCTCTTGAATCTGCGTAATGCGCTGTCTAAAGACTCGTTTTCCTTAACGATAACATTCGACATGCTTTTTCCTGACCACCCTTCTGTTTCGGATTGTGCCATCAATACATTTTGGGTATTTTTCGTTGCACTTCGATTATTATACCATGAAAAACAGTTTCGTCAATTGTTTTTTCGTCAAGAGTAAAGTCCTTATTTTGCCGCATCCAAAGTGGCTTCTGTCGTCTTTTGTACGTACTCGTTGTTCTCTAAATGATAGTAAGATATATCAACTGTCTCGCCTTTTTTGTAATACTTCATTATTCCCTGAAGTCCTGAAAGAGTAGTAACGGACTTGCCGTCAAAGGATGTGATTATATCATAAGAATCAAGTCCGGCCTTCTGTGCCGCGGATCCCTCATCCACTGTTCTTATCATTACCCCCTGGGGATAACCGTATCTGGAATGAAGATCGCTTGTGATATCGATACCGCTGATACCTAAATATCCCGCTTCTTCCTCTGCCACCTTATCCCTTGTTTCCTGCGTCATAAGAGAATCGATCAGGTCCTTTACCTTTGATATCGGTATGGAATAAGCCATGTTCTCCACACCATATGAACCGTCTTTAGCAAAGTTGATACCAATAACCTTTCCTTCGGTGTTTATAAGTGCACCACCGCTGTTTCCGGAGTTTATGGCTGCATCTGTCATAATAAGACCTTTATAAGTAACTCCGTCGATCGCAATTGATCTGTCCAAAGCACTGATATAGCCTACAGTAACAGACTGCCCGTCGCCCAGAGCGTTTCCGATGGCTACAACCTGCTGTCCCACGACCTCTGAATTCGAATCATCCAGCTGTGCGATGGCTATGGCTCCCGTTGTTTCCTCATCCATGTCAGAAAGCTTTACCGCCACAACGGCCACATCATCTGCTGAAGAAGATCCTTTGATGGATGCGCTTACGCTTTTATCATTTACAAATTTACACTGTAAATCATCCATCTCTTCTACCACATGGGCATTGGTAAGGATAAGAAGTTCTTCTTCATTCTTTCCAACAATGATACCGGTACCGCTGGACTGTGCTTCATACTGTTGAGGTCCGAACATCGTCTGCTGGGACATCGTAGCACTTCCGTTCAGCTCCACCATGGCCGGAAGGATAGTATTTGCTATAGCCGTAACGTCAAGATTTCCTGATGTTGCTGTCTCATTACCGTTTTGATCACTTGTCGGTATTGCGGTAGCAATCTGTGCCTGATAACTGTTCCCCCCGTCAGCAGATCTGATCGCAGCGTTTCCCGCAAATGAGATACCCGTAAACACACCACCTGCTATGGCCCCGAAAGCTATGGCAGTCGGTATAAGCTTTGCCCATTTACCCGGGCTCTTTTTTTCCTTTTTCTTTTCTGTCTTCTCGGTCTTCTTTTCCTCTTCTCCCAAATAATCTGAATCCTGGGAAAAAGTAAACTCGTTACCGTTGTTCGTTTCGTTTGTTTTGTTGTTTTCAATATCATCCCACATAATTAATTACCCCCTGTTTTTTTATTATTAAAAAAGATCATACTTGACGTATGATCTTATTGTAATTACTAATTGTGACAATTGTATGTTTAATCTGTTAAAAACTTTTGAAAACTTAATCTTCTATCCCTACTGCCGAAAGCACACACTTTTGAAGCTGCTCCATCTTTTTCCCGGCATCTTCATTACTGTCGCCTTTTACACCGGTGTAAAACTTTATCTTAGGTTCTGTTCCCGACGGGCGCGCACAGCACCATGCGTCATTATCCAGAGCAAAATAAAGAACGTTGGATACGGGAAGTCCCGTAAGCTTGCTCTCTCCTGTTTCGACGTTTTCATGACGGTTGCTCTTGTAGTCGATGATCTCAAGAACCTTCCAGTTCCCGAAGCATTTCGGCGGATTCTTTCTTAAACCATCCATCATCGCGGTTATTTCTTTTGCTCCGTCAGCACCTTTCATGGTCACTGATCTCTGGGCTTCCAGATAATAACCGTACTTTTTGTATATATTATCCATCTGGTCGATAAGACTCAAACCCTGTGCCTTATAGTAAGCCGCTGCCTCACAGAGCATCATAACAGCCATGGGCGCATCTTTATCTCTTGCATGTGTTCCCACCAGACATCCGTAGCTTTCTTCAAATCCGAATTCGTAATAATAATTTTTCCTCTGTTCAAAGAACTTGATCTGTTCTCCTATGAATTTGAATCCGGTAAGGACTTCTATATATTCAAGATTATATTCATCTGCAATAGCCTTGGCCATATTAGTGGATACGATGGTAGTGATAAGCGCTCCCGTAAGACCCGACTCTTTTTCCGCTTCCGAACCCTTCTCATGAAGTACGCCTCTTTTTCGTCTTCTGGACAGACAATACTCTGCGATGATCATGGCAGACATGTTACCGGAAAAAGGCACATACTCACCTGACGCCGGATCCTTTACATATATACCCAGTCTGTCTGCATCCGGATCCGTAGCAAGGATAAGATCCGCATCTTTTTCCTTTGCAAGTTTCAGCGCCAAAGTAAACGCCTTGGGATCTTCCGGATTGGGGTATTCAAGAGTTGTAAAGTCCGGATCCGGCGCCTCCTGTTCCTTAACCACAAATACGTTTTTAAAGCCCATCTCATCCAGTATACGCCTTACCGGAATATTCCCCGTTCCGTTAAAAGGTGTATATACGATCTTCAGGTCATCAGCAACTTTATTTATCTCACCCTCGTCAAGGCTCATCCTCTTCATAGCGGAAATATATCTGTCATCCATCTCATATCCGATGATATGAAAAAGATTTTTTATACGGGCCTCAGACTCTGACATGATCTTTACTTCTTCAAAGTCCTCTACGGCATTTACTTCGTTGATTATCTCCTCGTCAATAGGTGCTGTTATCTGGGCTCCGTCCTCCCAATACACTTTATATCCGTTATATTCGGGGGGATTATGACTTGCAGTGATCACTATACCTGAGATACAGCCCAGCTGTCTTACGGCAAATGAAAGCTCCGGTGTAGGAGTCAGCGAATAAAACAAAAACGTCTTGATACCGTTTCCGTTCAGACATGCTGCCGCTTCTCTTGCAAGAGTTTCCGACATCCTTCTTGAATCGTAGGCTATGGCAACACCTTTTGAAGCACTGCCCTTTTTATTGATAAAATTAGCAAGTCCCTGGGTAGCCTTTCTGATGGTATAAATGTTTATACGGTTTGTACCCATCCCGATGATGCCGCGCAGACCTCCCGTACCGAATTCCAGTTCCTTGTAAAATCTGTCTTCGATCTCTTTTTCGTCACCTGCGATACTTTCCAGTTCTTTTCTGTCTTTCTCATCAAAGTAACTGTTGCTGCACCACTCTTTATATTTATTCATATATTCACTCATATTATCATCTCCGTTGCTTAACTGATAAACATAGCATCACCGAAACTAAAAAATCTGTATTTTTCTTTAACAGCCTCTCTATATGCATTAAGTACTTTTTCCCTGCCTGCAAATGCCGACACCAGCATGATAAGCGTTGACTCCGGCAGGTGAAAATTTGTTATCAATGCATCAACAACCTTAAATCCGTACCCCGGATATATAAAGATAGACGTATCCGAAGTCACAGGCTTTATGTGCCCCGAATCATCCGCAGCACTTTCCAAAGTCCTTGTACTCGTGGTACCCACCGAAATGATCCTTCCGCCGGAATCCTTAGTCTTATTAATCATATCCGCCGCTTCAGGCGTTATCACAAAATGCTCCGAATGCATTTTATGTTCTTTTATATTTTCAACCTTTACGGGTCTGAAGGTTCCAAGTCCCACATGAAGGGTTATTCTTGCAATACTAACTCCTTTTTCTTCTATTTTTTTCAGAAGCTCCCCGGTAAAATGAAGTCCTGCCGTGGGAGCTGCTGCGGAGCCTTCATTTTTTGCATATACCGTCTGATATCTGTCCTTTTCCTTTAGCTGATTCTTTATGTAAGGCGGAAGCGGCATGGATCCCAGTTTATCAAGGATCTCTTCAAATATCCCTTCATAGGAAAACTTTATCATCCTGTTGCCGTCTTCCACGATCTCAAGTATCTCACATTCAAGTTCGCCGTTTCCGAAAACTATCACATCTCCGGGTCTTGCTTTTTTACCCGGGCCTGCCAGGGCTTCCCATTCATCTTTCTTATCTTTAAGTCTTTTTAAAAGAAGTATCTCCACGGCACCGCCGGTATCCTTCTTTGTTCCCATTAATCTTGCCGGTATCACCTTTGTGTCGTTAATGACCAGGCAGTCCCCTGGTTTAAAAAACTCTGTTATATCTCTAAAAAACCTGTGGGAAATCCCGCCTGTTTTTTTATCCAATACAAGGAGCCTTGATGCGGTCCTGTCACTTAACGGATCCTGGGCTATGAGTTCCTCCGGCAGGTCATAATTATAACTATGAACGTTTAAATTCTCTTCCATGATCACTGTCTCAGCTCAAAGCCTCTTGCACCAAGCTCTTCAATTATCTTATCCATTATTGGATTCACATCCTCATCCGTAAGGGTCCTGTCAGGTGCTCTGAAGGTAATATTGTAAGCGACCGATTTGAACCCTTCCTTTATGCTCTCGCCTTCGTACAGATCGAAAAGTCCGTAGCTTTCAAGAAGGCTTCCCGCCTGCTTTTCAATGATCTCCTCCACTTCGCCTACAGGAATGTCTTTTTCCATCACAAAGCTTATATCCCTTGTAACGGACGGGAAGTTTGCAATTCCCGTATACTTTGCTTCAAAAGAAACAAAGCTTTCGATGGAATTAAGGTCGATCACCGCCAGATAAACCTTTTCTCCTATTCCGTAGTCGTCTGCAACTTTAGGATGGACTTCCCCGATATATCCCAGTTTTGTACCTTCGTATATAATATCGGCTGTTCTTCCCGGATGCATAAAGGGGTACTCCTGCGTTGCCTCATAAGCTCTTTTTTTATTCATACCCAGCCTGTCAAAGAATGTCTCTGCGACTCCTTTCATATCAAAGAAATCACCTTCGCCGTAAAAACCGAGAGTAAACATTGTTCTCTCGTCAGGCAGATCCTCACCTTCTACCGGCAGATACACCTTGGCCAGTTCGTAAAGTCTTACATCCTTACTGCGTCTGTTGTAGTTGTTGGCAAGGGATGTCATCATACCGTTTACCGGAAGCGTCCTCATAACAGAGAAATCTTCTCCGAGAGGATTTGATATCTTGACCGTATTCCTTTCGGGAGCATCTTCTTTTAATCTTAGTTTGTCAAAAACCTTAGGACTCTCAAATGAATATGTGAGACTCTGTGAAAAACCCAGGGCTTCCGCAGTATCCATGGCTCTTACTTTAACTCTTTCATCAAAGAGGATACCACCGACCATGTCGGCATCTGATGAGCCCGTGGGAAGGGTAACGGGGATATTGTCATAACCGTAAAATCTTGCTACTTCCTCTGCGATGTCAGCGTCCCTTATAAGATCCTGCCTGAATGTGGGGATGATAAGTTCATCATTTGCAGAGTCATATTCTATCTCCAAAGGCTTGAAAAACCGAAGCATCTCGTCTTTAGGAATATCCGTTCCTAAAAGCCTGTTGTAGCTGTCAGGTCTGAACTTTATCTTTCTTCTGCTAACGGGATTCGGATAGATATCTATCACTCCCCCGACCACTTCTCCTGCACCAAGCTCTTCGACAAGAGCGCATGCCCTGTTTACAGCCTCAATCGCCGTCTCGGGGTCGAGCCCCTTTTCAAATTTACCTGATGCATCCGTCCTCATGGAAAGTCTTTTTGCAGACTTTCTGATATTGGTCCCGTCAAATGTGGCAGACTCAAACACCAGGGTCGATACATCATCTGTGATCTTGGAGTTCTCGCCGCCCATTATCCCGGCTATTCCTATATATTTTTCGCCGTCTGCGATCATTAACATTTCGCCGTCGAGATTTCTCTCAACTCCGTCAAGGGTTATGAATTTTTCAGAATCAGAAGCTCTTTTTACCACGATCTTTTTTCCTGCTATCGTCTCGTGATCAAAGGCATGCATGGGCTGGCCGAACTCTTCCATAACATAGTTTGTAATATCAACTATGTTATTGATCGGTCTGATGCCACATGATCTGAGCCTTTTCTTCATCCACTCCGGCGACTCACCGATCCTGATATTCTTAACTATCCTTGCGGTATATCTGGGACAAAGATCTGCGTCCTTTATCTCTACGGTAAGATAATCCTCTGCTTTTTCAACGTTGCCCGTCTGTTTGATCTCAGGAGATTTAAACTCCTTTTTAAAAGTGGCTGCCGCTTCTCTCGCCACACCTAAAACACTGTAGCAGTCAACCCTGTTATTGGTGATCTCATATTCAAAAACGGTATCATCCAGTCCCAGCACTTTTGCCGCATTTTCTCCCGGCTTATGATCCCCCGACAATATATATATACCGTCCTCAGGCGCATCCGGAAAAATGTCTCTTGATGAACCAAGTTCATCTATACCGCACATCATACCAAAGGATTCAACTCCCCTGAGTTTTCCTTTTTTTATCTTTATTCCGTTTTCGGGGATCTCACTTTCCCCGTGAGCAGCAGCAATCTTACCTCCTGCAAGAACAACCGGCACAAGCTGGCCTGAAGTTCCCACTTTTATATTCGGTGCTCCCGTGACTATCTGGACAGGCTCGTCCTCACCCACATCCAGTTTGCATACAACAAGCTTATCAGCGTCAGGATGCTGTTCTACGGATAATATCTTTCCTACAACTATCTTTTCCAGATTCTTATCAAGTTTTTCAAAACACTCAACCTTGGTCCCCGAAAGGGTCATCGCATCGCGATATTCCTCATCGGTCACATTTTCCAAACCCGGTACGAGTTCTTTTATCCAATTAAATGATGTATTCATCTCTACCTCTTTATAAAATTAAAATTGATTTAAAAATCTAATGTCATTTTCGTATAAAAGACGCATGTCATCTATCTCATACTTCAAAAGCGCAAGTCTCTCAAGTCCGATCCCGAAAGCAAATCCCGAATATTTTTCCGTGTCGATATTGCATCTTTCAAGTACAAGGGGATGGATCATGCCGCATCCCAGGATCTCTATCCAGCCTTCACCTTTACATACGCGGCATCCCTTTCCTTTACACTTAAAACATGTAACATCCATTTCTGCACTGGGTTCCGTAAACGGGAAATGATGAGGTCTGAATTTAGTCTTTGTATCCTCTCCGAATATCCTCTTTGCAAAGCTCTCAAGCGTACCTTTCAGATCAGCAAAGGTTATGTTCTCATCTATGACCATTCCTTCTACCTGATGGAAGCATGGTGAGTGGGTAGCATCCACTTCGTCTGCCCTGAACACCCTTCCCGGAGCTATCATCCTGATGGGTATCTTTCCTCTTTCCATCTGTCGTACCTGTACCGGGGATGTCTGGGTCCTGAGTACAACCTTTTCATTAACATAAAAAGTGTCCTGCTCGTCCTTTGCAGGGTGGTTTGCCGGGATGTTCAGAGCTTCAAAGTTATAATAATCAAGCTCCACTTCCGGACCGTGTACTACTTCATAGCCCATGCCGATAAAGATCTTTTCCACTTCCTCAAGCACTATACGGTTAGGGTGCCTGTGTCCGTAAGCTTTTTTCTTTGCAGGCAGGGTAACATCTATCTTTTCTTTTTTTATACTTTCAGCGAGGACCTTTTCGCTTATCTCAGCATCCGCCTGTTTGATCGCCTCCTCAATGCGCTCCCTTGCTTCATTGACAATACGGCCGATCTCCGGTCTCTCCTCGGCCGGTACATTTTTCATGTTCTGAAGGAGCCCCGTCAATTCTCCTTTTTTTCCAAGGACTTTGACTCTGATGTCATTTAATTCTTCCCCGGTGGATATTCCTTTTATCTTCTCAAGGGTCTTATCCGTAATTTCTCTTAACTGTTCTTTCATTTTATTTTCTCCAAAAATATTTGTTTTATATTGTAAACTTGACATTGATCATTGACAAGTATCAAAGGTTTTTTCTAAGGTACTCGGATTTTAGTATCTCCAGTCTTTCCTCAACGGGAACTCCTTCGTTATGAATGATCCTGCTTTTTTCTTCCCTTAAAGCTTCAATCTCACTTTTCATGTTTTCAAACTCGAGCTGCCCGAATGTGATACCGGGTTTAGTGCCGGAAAGAATACGCGCATACAGAGCCTGTTTCCTTGATTCCTCCATATGCCCTGTATCATAAGCTTTTTCAAAGCACTCTGCCGCTTCCTCCCTCATGAACATCCTTGCAAAACACACCCCCATGTTATGATAAACCTTTCCGTAAAAGCTTTCGGGGAGTTCTTCATCCTCCGGCGCCTCAAGTATCTCCTGAAAGTTCTTTTGTGCCATGGTCAGACAATTGTTATTCATATAAGTTTCCGCGACCGAATACTTCTTTAAAACAGGATCGATACTTTGTATCTTTGCAAGTACCGGCTCTATTATAGTAGTCTCTTCCGGCGTATGGTAATTCACCTCTTTAAAAATGGTCAAAAGCATACGCTCAAGTGTCACACCGGTATATGCCTGTTTTTTTAATTTTTCGGCAAGAGCCGTGTTGCCTGTATCATCACCGATAAACTTAAACAGTTCATTGTTGATCATTCCCTCATTTATCAGCCATATATTCTCATACAGATACTGCACCAGTTCTTCAATGGTGTATATGTTCCTGCCCGTGTCTGTAAAAACATAAGGCACCAACGCTCTTTTACTGTCACACATTATCACACCGGTGCTTTGAAAACGATGACCGCTCCCCTGCTTTAAGCCTGTCATGGGGATCGTCTTATGTACGATGCCTCCCTCTGCCCTGCGCGCCTCACCAAAGCCCAGATCCTTTACGGTTATTTCCATGTTGTCTTCATCCGGAAAATAAACTGATACCGACACTCTTGTCATCCTGTCTTCACGCTTTTTAATATCCGATAAGTCCACCTTTTCGATAACCGCAACATTTGCAACCAGTTCTTTTAGTTCAAGTTCCAATACATTTTCATCAGTCAGTATACACTCAAACTCTCCACTGCTTTCGTCTATATTGGCACCCGGCCTGATTATCGTCCGGATCAAACTCTCACCTTTATTAAATGCTCTTAATCCGACTCCTGTTGTTATCCTGTTCTTACATGCCATTATGCAGGATGAATGTCTGCCGCCTGAAGGATCCGAACCCCCGGAAATACTCATATTTCTGAATATCCCCGCTCTCCTGAACGGGTCTGCTATAGGGCTCGCTTTTGCAAGCGCACATATACATGCACCTTTTACAAAAAGATTCTGTCCGGCAAATATCCTGTGTCCCTTTTTCCCTATGAGATTCAAGATCTCCTGGGGGATCTCATCTGCATCAAATCCGGGGCCTGTAAGGTAGACGCTTGATGTCTTATTCTCTGTCAGAGTTTTGTCCAGAAATCCGCATATCTCATCGGCCACGTCTTTAAGCAATAATTCTTTTTTAACTACCGATGCGAGTGTGTCAGATGATACCGATCTGTCTATCTCTCTCAGTATGGTATTACCCTTATAACTTATCCTCTGCAAAAAATAAGCATCTATCCCGTTTTGTTCATAATCAAAAAGTGCCGCTCCCTGGGCAAAAAGAGCCGGTTCCGCATTAAAAGCATAATAGGCAAATGCTTCGCTTAAGCCTATCAGTATATATTTTTCTTTCGGGATCCCCATCATATCGAGGGCTTTTACAGCAGTCTCTCTCATCTTCCGGGAATAATCCCTTAAACATACTGCAAGCATCTCCACGCCGTTATTTCCGGTCTGCTCCTTTGCTTTATCCACAAGGGCTTTTATCATTTTGTAGATCATGTCCTCGGGATGGGGTTGGGCAGCAAGCAGCTCACTCAGTCCTGTAGCATTAATAAATTCCGGAGAGTCCCCGGTATTATATACAGGTCTTACAGACTGGTCTTCCCGCTCATAATAACAAACCTGTGATATATTCTCATCAATATCTATTCCGATGTATAATCCGTTAGCTTCCATGATAGTTTCCTTTTTTGGTATCAGACAGTAAAAAACAGAAATTCGTTCAAGTCACTTTCCGTGTAATGCTCATTGATAGCTTTTTCCAGGGATGATTTGTCGCTTATCCTGCTTATATCGTTTATCATACTGAATTCTTTATTATCATGATCCCTTTTGCCGTTGTGCTCTATCCTGTCGTCAATATGCTCTATATTACCGTCTTTATCGGTAGTGCTGATCTCATAGGAAAGAATTTCTCCTTCAAAAAGAGTCTCAGGATAAATATATATTCCGCTGACAGTCTCCATGGGACGGACCCTTTGTCCGGCATCACGTCCATCCAGAAAATCTATCCATACATCCGACCCCGGATCACGCACAAACTCGATCACTGTCTTGTCTGCCGCATAATACGGAAGACGGACCCTTGAATTCAGATCTTTAAAGAATGAAAAAATGAACCCTTTACTGATAAACGCATTCAAAGATTTGGTATAATTTTCTATCTCTTCTGCGGTCAGCTCTCTTTCTCCCGTGGCATCATGTTTTAACATTGCCGCCAGTTCAACCGGAAGCTGCTTTTTTTCTTCCCGCAATCTCTTATAAATGATCTTAAATACGGATTCGTCAGCCGTCTCCCCCTTAACAAAATACAAAAAGGACTGATATGCAATATATGCGTCCGTAACATCTCCGTCCTGTTTTAAAGAATAAAGTTCGTTAAAAACCGGTGCCATATCCTGCGTGTCCTTTTTTGTAAAGAGCATTCTCGCAAGACTTTCTTCAAGATCAGAAACTGCCTTTGACACACCTCGCAGATTTTGCACCTCAGGCCCTTTAGCCTCCGGCGCTTCGGGATCACTGCTCCCGTACAGAACCGTTCTTAATTCATTTTCAAAATTTTTTGAAATAGCGTCATACATAAGAAGGCTTTTTGCAAAAACCTCCGTATTCACCCTGTCTCCCCTTATTTGCTCCTGGCGGTACCTGTATAAAAGATAATAAGGATCTTTAGAGCATTCGGAATCACTCATTTCAACAAAAGGTCTGTCTTCAAGAACCCTTTCCACACTGAAAGCAAAGGACTTATCCGAATAAAGCCTTCCGGCCGCATCCTCAAAGCATATGACACATTCTTCTTCAAGATTTTCTTTATCACTTAAAATAAAAGCATATGTAAGTCTGTCCTTGATCGGTGTCTTCTTTGGAACCCTGAATTCTTTATGCCTTGTCACAAGTGTAACGGGAATGTCAGATTCCACTTTTATACGATATGTAAACTGAAGTCTGAAAAGCTGTGCCGAAAGATCGTGATCGATCTTCTCCGTAACATCCCAAAACCATCTGTATAAAACAATAAGGCTGTTGTCAATAAGACCTTCCCTTAATCTGTCTTTTGTAAATTCCAGGATATTGTTCCTGTATAAATGATAAATATCCGGATCTTTTTCCCTTATGTTGATCACACAGGCATAAAGATATGCCTTTGAGTTCACATCTATCCCGCTGTCGTATACAAAATACCTAAGAACAGTCTCGGGAAGTCTTCCGGGCTCTGATTTATCAAGACTCATCAGATAATACTCATAAAGCAGGGTTATATTTAACCCTCTCTTTATGGCCTGTTCGTAAATACCCGCATATTCAGGACCTTTGATATTACCCTGGATCATCTTTGTGCATAGGGTTATAAGTATCTCATCACTGTTGTATTCATCATACAGATTCTTAAGACAGTACAGATGAGTCATGTCTGTCTTGCTCTCCTCTGACACCAGTTCCGTGATCCTTGATGTGGCTGTCGCCTCCACAAGACTGTATCTGTATCCGAATCGGATGACCTGGGTCTCAAAAGAGTTCAAAACTCTTAAAAGTGCAGGCTGCTTATTAAATATCCTTATGGCCTCGAGATAGATGATAGGGCTTGTACATCCCCGGGCAAACGCATCTTTAAAACGCGTAAGCCATATACTGGCGTTTTCATCGGGATCTTTGTCCAGATGGTATGCATAAAGGATTATCTGCCACGGCACCTCGTCCGTCTTCATCATTCTTTGGAATTCATCCATGGCATACTCCGTGCTGGCTCCGGAATTATCTGTCATTGTACGTATGTAAAGAGACGTATAAAAAAGTACTCCGTTTTCCTGTTTATCTTTAAACAGCCTTTCCGCATAATCCTTTAATATAACACCCGCTTCAGCCCCGTCTCCGTGCAGTGATAAAAGCATGGCTCTTGCGACCTGCACCTCTAACCATGCCTTTTCTTCTTCGTCAGATGTTCCGCAAAGGGATAAAAACTCAACATCCGATACTTTTCTTAAGGCATCCTCCGTCCACTCAGAGAGAGTTATCTTTTTCATGCGAAACTTTAAGTACCCTCTGATAATCTCCACCTTTAAGCGGTTGAACTTCTTCAGAAAAGGACTTATCTTATTATCTTTTTCCGACCTTTGACGCACAGGACTGCGGAAATCACTCTCATCTGACAACTCTGTCAGCCCCGCACCTTCAAGAAAACTTTTGAGGGCTACATCCGTATCTTCCTGACCCTTCATCTGGTCATACAGCGCACTTAAAAACGCATCATCGCGAAGGACCACTGCCCTGAATTCCCTGGACAAAAATATATCCTTTGCTTCATCAGCATCTTCCCTTGCAAGCTGCGCAAAACTCTCCGGACTGTTTATCGTTAAGCCTCTTTTAGTCCTGATAGTTTTTCTTTTCACTTCAAAACTGAAGGGCACGACAAATTCGCCTGCAGAAGTAACCACCTGAAACTCACCCGTTATCTCATCCCCCGGATAAGAGCCGGCCGCGTTAACCGTATATTCAACGATATTATCCGCACCTGAAAATTCGGCATCAACCCTAACTTTCGGATTGCCCGAAAAAACGACGCCCTGAATAACACCGGAGGCCTTCACTTCAAAAGTACCCGTTTCCTCGGAATCCTCAACTACCGAAGAAGATATCCTTCCCACAGGCTCCAATGCAGGAATGGAAAATTCAAATTCCCCTTTTGCAAGATTTTTGATGTAATCCTTCAAATCCTTATACCTCTTAAAGTTCTCCGCACCACAGGCTTTCGCATTCACCCATGTTTTTTGTGTAAGTACCGTCATCTTTAGCCGCGATCAGTTGCCGTCCTTCAAGACGATAAACATATCCGTCTGCTTTTACTACTGATGAGATATTCTCTGAGGAAACCTCCCCAAGAGACACCGGCTCTTTATCAAGGTCACTGCCGTAATAAAAAGTACCGTCTTTTACGTAGGCATAACCTCCGTCATTTTCAACGCCTGTCAGTCTTTGTATTCCTTCAGTATCAGATACATTTGACACCCGCCCGTTTACGATTTTTTTCAAAGTGCCGTCTGATGAAAGAAAAAGAAGTGTTTTTTTATGATCGTTCCAAAGTGTGTTCCCGCCTGTAATATCAGCGTCAAGCTTTTTTCTGTCAATTATACTGCCGTTTTCCACAAAGGCGCCGGTCAGACTTTTGGCATCTGCTGCATACACAATTCTGTTTACATCGTCATAGCTTACGGAAACATCCGAACTGACTGCACCGGCCATGTAAACAAACTGACCATCGGAAGATATGTCATACATATAAATCCTGTTATCTTTTCCATAGCAAAATCTGTCTGCACTTCCGTCATTATTAACTGTATCGTCTGTTATCCTGAAAAAATTGTTGTTTCCGTTTTTTTCAGGCAACAGATCAGATACTCCGTCAGCAATCCTCATCCTGTAAGACGGATCGTCAACTTTTCTCAGGAAAAGTATGTCTTCCTTATCAATTATCATAACGGCTCCGGTCTTTGAGTAAAAATTGACCGAATAAACATTTTCCTCAAGCTTACCCGTACTGCCGTCACTAATATCAAAATACCAAAGGGAAGTTTCTCCCGTACCGAGTTCGTCCGTTATGACATCGGTTTTTGTAAAAAAGATCCTGCCTGTATCAGATATATATTTTATCCCTATCATACCGTTGGAAGACAACTTCTCCACCGGTTCATTATCCCCGCTCCATACATAAAGCTTATAATTATCACTCTCAACTGAAGAATCATAGACCGAGCAGGCAAAATACCCGCCCTGGTCATCGGTCATTGTCTTATCCGTCCTGACGGAATCTTTTGACAGAAGATTTAAAACAGCATCAGATTTATATATTTTTGATCCGTCACCGTTTAAAAAAAGCGTTCTTGCATCCCCTATCTCTTCGGCATCTGTGCCTGTTAAACGGTAAATCTTTCCGTCCGAGAAATACACAGCATTTCCGCTGTATTCGGGAGCCGGCCTGTAATCTTTGATGATATTAATCGCTATCACTGCAGCAACCGCAGCAGCTGCAGCTATGACCACCGGAATAATAAACTTTCGAAAGCTTACCTGCTTTTTTTCCGTCTCCTGCGTGGTATCTTTTACGGCATCATCGGACTTTCCCGAAATGCTTTCGTACTCTTTTTTTCGCTTTATATAGTCATCCGTATAATCTTCAATTTGCGGTCCGTCACAGTAAGGACATACATTACCGGGTGTACTTCTCCCGCATCTTGGACAAATCATGGCAAATCCTTTTAAAAATCAAATTTATCAGCGAAATATTCCTTAAGACTGTCTATACTTACTCTTTCCTGTTCCATTGTATCGCGGTCTCTTACGGTAACACAGTTATCCTCTTCCGAATCAAAGTCATAAGTTATACAGAACGGCGTTCCTATTTCGTCCTGTCTTCTGTAACGTTTACCTATATTTCCTCTGTCGTCAAATTCACAATTATAAAGCTTTGAAAGTTCCGCATATACCGCCTCTGCTTTTTCATTGAGCTTCTTTGACAAAGGAAGGACACCAATCTTTACCGGTGCCAGAGCCGGATGGAAATGAAGAACTGTCCTTACGTCACCTTCGGCAATCTCTTCTTCGTCATACGCAGCGCAAAGGAATGCGAGAGTCACTCTGTCTGCACCGAGTGACGGCTCTATAACATAAGGTACATATTTCTCATTGGTCTCATCGTCAAAATACTGAAGGTCCTGACCGCTGACCTTGATATGCTGGTTAAGATCATAATCAGTCCTGTCTGCGATACCCCAGAGTTCACCCCAGCCAAATGGGAATAAAAACTCAAGATCGGTTGTGGCTTTGCTGTAGAATGAAAGTTCTGCCTGATCGTGATCCCTTGCACGCATCTCCTCCGGCTTGATTCCCAGATCCTGCAGCCATTTAATGCAATATTCTCTCCAATAATTAAACCACTCCAGGTCCGTTCCCGGCTTGCAGAAAAATTCCAGTTCCATCTGCTCGAACTCTCTTGTCCTGAATGTGAAGTTTCCGGGCGTTATTTCATTTCTGAAAGATTTACCGATCTGCCCGATACCGAATGGCACCTTTTTTCGTGAAGTTCTCTGGACATTTTTAAAGTTTACAAAGATACCCTGAGCCGTTTCGGGTCTTAAGTATACGGTGTTTTTTGCATCCTCCGTAACACCCTGGAAGGTTTTAAACATAAGGTTGAACTGTCTGATCTCTGTGAAGTCCTTTGCGCCACAGCTCGGACACGCGATACCATGTTCCTTAATATAGTTTTCCATTTCCTCGTTGGACCATCCGTCAACTGAAGAACCCAGTTCAATCTTATTGTCATATGCCCACTCTTCAATGATCTTATCTGCACGATGACGCTCATGACATTCCTTACAATCCATTAACGGATCTGAAAATCCACCCAAATGTCCTGATGCCTCCCAGGTCTGGGGGTTCATAAGGATCGCACAATCCACGCCGACATTGTACGGGCTTTCCTGGATGAACTTCTTCCACCATGCCGCCTTGACATTGTTCTTAAGTTCAACTCCCAGATTGCCGTAGTCCCATGTATTAGCCAGACCGCCGTAAATCTCCGAACCCGGATACACGAATCCTCTCGCCTTTGCAAGTGCTACGATCTTTTCCATTGTCTTTTCCATTATAGGTAAATCTCCCTTGTATATAATTTTTCTATATTTTTATAAGTTTATACCTTTTTTATATGCTTTACAAGGAAATAATGGCTGTAAATACCATAAAAGCAAGAAAAAAATGCGTTTTTCGAGCAACTGTGATATAATTTCCAAAATATTAAAAAGAGGTTAATGAGATTTGTTTGCACATATTTTTCATTCAGCGGGTTTTGGTCCCGTGACCGCGGTAGGCATAGCTTTTATGTTTATCGGTTGTTTTATCGCTCTGAATGCGGGATTGTCTTTTCTTCCCGCGGACGGAGGACGTGATGTAACAGGCGGAAAGCGATCAAAAGGAAAGCCTACGGGAGCAGGTATCATCCTGATACTTTTTTTTGATGTGGCCGTTTTGCTGTTTTCCTCTGTTTCCCCTGAGCTCTTTATCTATATCGTACTCGTCTCAGCGGAAATGATCACCGGTTTTTTAGACGATGGTTCAAAAACAGAGTGGGGCCGCCTTAAGAAAGGGCTGTTTGATCTGGGCATAAGCATTTTGTTTGCTGTTACGTATCTCGGCTTTAATCCCAACACTTTCCAGTTTGCCGTGTCGGAATATACTGTACAGCTTCCCATCGTCGTATACGGGATACTGATCGTAATACTTGCATGGGCAAGCATCAATGTCACAAACTGCGCCGATGGTGTTGACGGGCTGACAGGGTGTCTTTGCTGTGTGACATTTGTCTCAATAATGGCTTTACTTCGCCACTACGAGATAGATCCGGGATTTCGGAGTGCAGTGCTTTTTATGATAATTGGTCTTTTAGCATATCTGTGGTACAATGCGTCACCAAGCCGGCTGATGATGGGTGATGCAGGTTCCAGATCCATAGGACTGTTCCTTGCGATCGCTATCGTAAAGACTCATCATCCACTGTTGTACCTGCTGCTTGCGATAGTTCTCATTGTTGACGGCGGATTGGGTCTGATCAAGATAACGTTTATAAAGGCAACACACAACAGTAACTTTATGTCATTTTTAAGAACTCCTGTGCATGACCATTTCAGGAAAAATTATAAATGGTCAGACACTCAGGTCGTGGTACGATTTACCGCATTTCAGGCTATCATTTGTCTGGGTGTGGTCTGCTATGTTTATTAGGGTCTTGCATATCGTAAGACTTGGAGGTTGCAATGTATAAAAGATTAAGGAGCGGCTGGGCAAAACATTTAGACTTTGTTCTATGGGACATGCTCTGCGCTGAGATTGCATATCTTTTAGCTCATATAATGCGTGCCGGTGATACAATGCTTGACTCACCGCTTTACAGATATACAGCTATTTTGATACTCGTATCAGAAGTTCTGGTCTCTGTTTTTACCGCATCGTTTCGCGACATTTTAAAGCGCGGATATCTTAAAGAACTCGGGGCTGTTATCTATCATGTAATAAAAGTATGGGTTATCATCTTTTTCCTTATGTTCCTGCTAAAGCTGGATTCAAGCGATATGTTTTCCCGCTTGATCTTCGTTTTTTCATGCCTGCTGCATATGGGATTTGCATATGGCGTCCGCATTTGGTGGAAAGGTGTCGTTATCAATCACCTGCAAAAGAGTAAATCCAGAGCCCTGCTCATTGTGGTAAATTCAAAGATCGCGGAGCTTGTTGTCAACACCATAAAGCAGAACAATCTTTACAGTCTTGACATAGTAGGCGTAATCGTATGGGATGAAGATTCAGAAGGAGAGACTATAGCCGGCGAAAAAGTCGTGGCCAACTGTTATAATGCCGTTGACTTTATATGTCATAACCGTGTCGATGAGGTGTTTATCAACCTTGAAGGTGAGATGGCGCCCACCCAGTTTGTACACTCGTGTATACAAATGGGACTTGCCGTACACCGTCCTATAATAAAAGAAACTTATACGCAGCGTTTTATCCAGAAATTTGCCGGATACACGGTAGTAACAAGTGCTATACATGTTACCGGCAGCGCACAACAGTTTTTAAAGAGGATTCTTGATATAATAGGTGCCTCCATAGGCTGTATTTTTACTCTGATACTTCTTCCGTTTGTCGCTTTTGCGATAAAACGCAAATCTCCCGGACCCGTATTTTTCAAGCAGGAAAGAGTCGGGGAAAACGGACGAATATTTAAAATGTACAAATTCCGCTCCATGCTTCCGGATGCAGAGAACATCAAAGAAAGCCTTACCCAACAAAATGAAATGGGAGATGATCTCACCTTTAAAATGGAGGACGATCCACGTATAATCCCGGGAATAGGAACTTTCCTGAGAAAGCACTCCCTCGATGAATTTCCCCAGTTTTTCAATGTTATGAAAGGTGATATGAGTCTTGTGGGAACAAGACCACCTACCATCGATGAGTGGAAAAAATATCTTCCCAACCATCGTGTACGTCTGGCGGTTCGTCCGGGAATCACGGGAATGTGGCAGGTTAGCGGAAGAAATGAGATAACTGATTTTGAGGAAATAGTCAGACTTGATGAACAATATATTAATGAATGGTCCTTTGGTCTGGATGCAAAGATCCTCCTGAAGACCATAGGCAGTATCTTTAAAGGAACCGGTAAATAAAATGCTTGATAAAGAAAAAAACATTAAAATAATTATTGCTTGTCACAAAAAGTGTAAAACTCCTTTTGATTCCGTTTATCTGCCTGTTCAGGTCGGTGCCGCCAACAGCATGGCAACAGGATATCAGCGCGATGACGAAGGAGAAAATATTAGTTCAAAAAATCCCATGTATTGTGAACTAACCGGTCTTTACTGGGCATGGAAAAATCTCTCATGCGACTATCTGGGTCTTGTTCACTACAGAAGATATTTTTCTGCCAAAAGCATGGCATACCGGAAAGGAAGACATCCTTTTGACTGTGTTTTATCCGAAAAGCAGCTGAGAAGTCTGCTGGACTCGTATAAGCTTATCGTGCCTTCCAAAAGAAAATACTATGTCGAAACCTTGGCTTCCCACTATGCTCATACTCTTGACGAAAGCCATCTTACTGCCGCAAGACAAGTTTTAAGTGATCTTGCACCTTCATATCTGCGTGCTTTTGACAGAGTCTTAAGACAAAAGTACGGCTATATGTTCAACATGTTCATTTCTTCGAAAACAATCGCTGATGAGTACTGTTCCTGGCTTTTCCCAATACTGGAAGAACTGGAAAAAGTGATAGATTCGAAAAACATGTCTAAATTTGAAAAAAGATGGCCGGGCAGGGTCAGCGAGATCCTTTTTAACGTATGGCTGGAGTATTCCATACAGACTGGACGTCTGCGCAGATCAGATGTTAAAGAGATATCCTGTATATACATAGGAAAGATCGACTACCCTAAAAAGGTCGCTTCTTTCATCAATGCAAAACTGTTCCACAAGAAATATGAAAAAAGTTTTTAAATAATACGGAGTTTACATATCAGATATGCACAAGGTTCACTCAGTAAAATATAATTTTATAATGAATTTTATCCTGACTGCTTCAGGTATTATTTTCCCTCTTATCACATTCCCTTATGTGACACGTGTTATAGGAATGGAAAAATTCGGAGCGGTTTCTTTTGTTACGAATGTGATAAATTTTACTATGATCTTTGCGCAACTGGGAATCCCCACTTATGGTGTCCGGGCCTGCGCAAGAGTTCGCGATGATAAACGGAAACTCTCACAGACTGTCCAGGAGATACTGTTTATAAATCTGATAATGTCTGCTGTAGTCACTGCCGTTTTTGCAGTCCTGATCTTTACCGTGCCCGCCTTTTATAACCACAGGGTTATGTTTTTGATAAGTATTTCCACATTTTTCCTTCAGGCTCTCGGTATGAACTGGATATTTCAGGCTCTTGAACAGTATGACTATATAACCATCCGGAGTCTGTTCTTTAAGGTGATATCCATCATCCTTATGTTTATCCTGATCCATCAAACAGATGATTATGTTATCTACTGCGCGATAACGGTTTTTGCCGGCTTTGGCTCTAATATTTACAACTTTATCAGGGTTCGGAAGTTTGTGTCCTTAAAAAGAGTAGAACCTTATAATCTGAAACAGCATTTCAGACCTATACTTATCCTGTTTGCACAAAGTCTGGCTGTATCCATTTATACGTCTCTTGACTCCGTCATGTTGGGATTCATGAAGGGAGATCTGGATGTAGGCTATTATGCCTCCGCCACAAAGGTGAAGGTTATTTTAGTGAGTCTCGTTACGTCTTTGGGAAATGTACTGCTTCCGCGTATGTCATATTATGTCAAGATGCAGATGAAGGATGACTTCAGAAAGACTATGATAAAGGCATTTAACTTTACTTTATTCATATCTATTCCGCTTGCTCTTTTCTTTTCAATCACATCCGCTAACTGTCTTTTGCTTCTTGCGGGAAGAGAATCTCTTCCTGCCGCATCTGCGATGACGATCATCACGCTTTCAATAATACCTATAGGTATTACCAATGTTCTCGGCATACAGGTTATGACTCCTCTGAACAATGAGAAAAAGGTTCTTATGTCTGTTATCGTTGGAGCTGTTATTGACTTTGTACTTAACCTTATACTAATACCTTTCTTCGGTGCAACCGGAGCTTCTGTCGCTACGCTTATTGCCGAGATCGGCGTTTTGATCATACAGGTTATATTTACGTCCATCATACTGAAAAGTGTTATAACAAAAGTTCACATTGTAAAATACGCCATTATCGGACTCACTGCATCCATACCGCTTTTCTTCATAAACAACATGAATCTGCCCCACGTTTCACTAAATCTTATCTTATCTGTTGTTGTTTATGCAGGCATATACCTGGGGATACTGTTGATCACCAAAGACAAAATACTCCTTGAATCCTTAAGTACAATGAAAAAACGCCTGCCTGTAAAAAAATAAGGTTTTCATTATATACAATATTTGATAAACTGTGTGTTCAGGCACACATTAACAGGAGAGATTCAATAATGTCTAACAGAGATAACCGTCTTAATATGTCTGTTTTTGAATATTTTTTTCTCATTGGTTACTCTATCATAGTAGCAATGGGTATTTTTTCAAATTCTCAGGTTTCATATTATGACTGGTGGGGTCACACTTATTCTATAATGATCGGAATCTCTCTTGTCCTTATGATCGCGGGGTTTGTTTTTTACTCATCGATTAGTAAAAGAGCTTTCATTTTGGGTATGATCCTTATTGTTATGTGTATGCTTATCAGGCAGGAAAGCGACCGTGGAAAAGAAATCCTGACTTTTACAGCTGTTGCTTTTTTAGGAGGCTTGATCGATTGGAAAAAAACTATTCGTATTTTTCTTATCATCTCCTCCTGCTCGGTAGTCACCGTACTGATCCTTTACGCCTTTGGTGTTTTTTATCCTGAATTTATAGGACGATCAGGCGAAGATACCATAAGATACTATTTAGGATTTACATATACCACGATCCTGGCCAATTATTTTTTCCATATCGTTTTGGCGTATTTTTTCATTAAAAAAGGAAAAATTAATCTGGTTGAGACCATAGTGATCTTAGCTGCGAACCGGATAATATTTGTATATACTGATACAAATGCGGTTTATTATATGTTGTTGGCTCTGACAGGTATAATGTGGCTATATCGTTTTTTCCCTCAGATCTTTCGTCTGAAATATCTGAAGATACTATCGATCATGGCCGTGCCTGCTCTGGCAGTCATTATAATTGTACTGTCACTCAAATATACGCCAATGAGCACAACATTTGCACGGCTGGACAGTCTGCTGAACAACAGATTGTCCCTCGGTAATACAGCGATCGGAAAATACGGAATAGATCTTTTCGGCAATAATGTCACCTGGTCCGGATATACCGGAAAATACGGAATAAATGTTTATAATGAATATTTTTATGTAGACTCATCTTATCTAAACATTTTATTGACTTACGGGATAATGATACTTGCTTTCATATGTTCCGGTTATGCACTGGTTGGAAAAAAACTTTATGAACAAAAACATTTTGTTGGATGTATAGTTCTGATATTTTTTGCTTTACATAGTACGACAGACCCTCAATTATTTGAAGTGAGGTACAATCCTTTTATCGTTCTTTTGGGATTCATATTTATAAACAAGGGTTTTACTCTAAAAAGGGGATTTAATACAATGGATAACAATTATATAAAAAAAGAGAGAGAGATAAGCATACGGTCGCTTTTCGCAAGGGTAATGCGTAAATGGTGGCTCATCCTTATCGTGGCGGCAGCAGTCGGCGTTCTTGCAGGCGGGTACAAGATCTTCACCATTACAAAGGATATGAAGAACAACTCCGAAGAAACAATGACATATGAGGAATATCAAAAAAAGCTTGCTGACTATGAACATAACACAAAGACCTTAAAGGACTCCATAGCTGCATCGGAAGATACTCTTCAGTCCAAGATCAATTATCTTTCCAACTCCATAGTCGCCAAGCTCGATCCTAATAACGTGTACGTTGCAAAGAACAACTACTTTTTTGAATCAGATGCTTCGGACAACTCTGTAAGTCTTCGTGACCAGGTAGCAAACAGAGCCGTTGATCTTTATGCCACATATATTACTTCTGTCGACTTCTGGAGTGATATCAGCAAGGAATTCGACACTGAACCGCAATATCTCGCAGAATTGATAAACACCACTTCTGATTACGAAGCATCAAACCTTCTTGTATCGATTAAATATACTGATGAAGAAGGCGCCAAAAAAATATCCGAATATATGAATCGCAAACTTCAGGAATACACTTCTATTGCAACTAATGAGATTGGAAATTTCCGCATTATACTTGCTGACCCGGTGGTTTCACGTACAGTAGATACAACTTTACAAAACTGGCACTACAATAAAACCTCAGAAATAAAAAACCTTGAAAATTCTATCAAACAGCTTCAACAGTCCCTTGATAAACTTTCAAGGCCGTCACAACCTGCAACTGTCAGCAGATCAGCAATGGCTAAAGATGCGGTCTCTTTCGGAATAGGTGCTGCCGCCGCCGGTGCAGGTGCAATGATCATCCTGCTTTCCATAATCATTGTGGCAAGCAAAAAGGTACTTTCTTCTGGAGAATTTTATGACAGGTACGGATTAAAAGAAGTTGCAAGATTTCCGAAATCAGGCACGGGAAAAAGCGGTATGTCTGATAAAGAGCGATATGATATTGCTGTTGAAAATATATACGAATATTCCGAAAACTCCGATAACATACTCGTTGTAGGAAAAGCTCCAAAAGCCGCGATAAACCTTGCAATTGCAGAACTTCGCAAACGAATGGGAAATATATCCATTGACCATATCGAAAGCGTCAACGACTCCACCGTCCACATCAACAGATTAAAGGAAGCTGACAGTGTAATAATCACAGAGACCGTGGGAAGTTCAAGATACAATAAAATAGACAATAACATACAATATATTATTGATTGGAACAAACCTATAGTCGGAAGCATTCTTTATTAATCCAAAAAGCCACGCACTTTACCCATTGAAGTGCGTGGCTTTTTACATAAGTTTATCTTTGATCATTAATATACATCGAACCCGCTTGTCGTCCCTGACGGAGTGCAGCGTTTTTTTCATGCCTTATATGTTCATCCTTCCATCGTTGTACCTGATTCAGCCTGAACTCGAAATCAATCTTATCTTTTGAAAGCAGATTATGCAGTATAAAACCTGCAACAAACATAAAAATAGCAATAACCATTATTCCGCCACTTATAATAACCGTCGGAAATCGCGGAACAAGTCCGGTACTAAGAAATGTTGCAAACACCGGGATCATCATTATTATACTGATGGCAGCCAAAATAGCTGCTATTATTCCGAAATAAGCAAAAGGATGATAATTCCTGTAGAGCTTTTCTATCATCTTAATAACTCTGAATCCGTCAGAATATGTATTTAACTTGGACTCACTCCCTTCCGGTCTGTCCTGATATTGAACAACAACGTTTTCAACCTGCATATTGTATTCCACTGCATGTATGGTCATCTCCGTCTCAATCTCAAAACCTTTGGAACGTACGGGAAATGTTTTTACGAACTGGTAACTGAACGCTCTGTAGCCGGTCATTATATCCTTTATATCACATCGGAATATCTTGTTGATGGTCTTGCGCACAAAGGAATTACCAAAGTTGTGAAACGGCCTTTTATTCTCATCAAAATATGTGGAAGATAATCTGTCTCCCACAACCATATCCGCGTCTCTTTCAATCACCGGTCTGACCAGATCCTTTGCAGACCCGGCCGGATATGTATCGTCCCCGTCAACCATCAGATAACAGTGGGCGTTCACCTCTCGAAACATCCGTCTTATAACATTCCCTTTGCCCTGCTGGTGCTCATATCTGACCACGGCACCTGCTTTTTTTGCAATCTCAGCAGTGCCGTCTGTCGAATTGTTGTCATATACATATATAACCGCATCAGGCAATTCGTTCCTGAATTCTGAAATAACTTTACCTATGGTTTTCGATTCGTTGTAACACGGTATTAAAATCGCAATTCTGTCCATGAATATCTCTTTAAATCCTTATAATCTGAGTTCCGCCCTCTCAATAGCCTTTGTAAAGAAGGCACCGCTTTTTACGGCTTTTGTAAATGGTCTTATATTCTCAAGCATACGGGCATACTCTGCGTCGGTAACATTTTCAACAGCACTCTTTAATCCGTAAATGCTGTCAACCGTAATTCCCAGCCCGTACTTTCGGACAAAGTCTGCAAGAGCCGCTCCGGACCATATGATCAGCGGTATCCCTGCAGCAATATACATGGACACCTTGTTGGGATTGTTGATCCTTAAATATTCGCCCCACTCCCCTTCGCAGGTTTCAAGAGAGTTACCCTCCCACACAAGACCAAAGCTGCCTTCTATTTCATTCGGAATCTTCTCCGGAAGGAAGGCTCCCTTATACTCGTATGTGAGATTATTGATATACCTTTCATCTACATCCGGACCGTAAATATTAAACTTTACTCCGGGATCGCATTGAGCCGAATAAATATAATAACCCTTTTCATTTAACTTATGGTGCGACTCTGCGGCAATGACTATAGGAGCATCCTTAAAAAACCTTTCTTCCGGTGTTTTGTCCGGTTCTTCATTGATAAGATAATCGAACAACCTTATATTGACAAGCTTCTTTTCGTTAAATTCCGACGCAAGAAGTATCTTTCTCATCTTTACGTTATTTACGATCACCTGATTGAAAAAAGACAACGCATATGCATCTTCTACCGTTGACCAGCTTTTGATCATCTTTCCCTCATCATTGTGCCTGTAAGATCCGAGATCCTGTATAAGACCGATAACAAATGCCCCTTTCATCTTTAAAAAGACAAGTATATTAGCAAGAAGCGTCTTCTGATAAGGCGGGTATTGAATGACCACGATGTCATTTCGTCTTACCTTTTTAAGATAGTCCATCCAGCTTTTGAAATTCTTGCCTGTGCTTAAACCCTTTTTAGCAAGATCCATCATGGTGTCTTTTTCTTTTTCATTTCCCGACTCTGAAACGGGAATCCCTATGGGCTCATAACCGCGCTGTGTAAGAAGCTTCCTGATATCACTCCTGCACTTATCTTTTGTATGCCATTCGTCTCCGGATAAATTACTCTCATATACATAATATCTCATAGTATCTTACCTCTCAGATTCCAGCTTTTGATTAATGCGTTCTCTTTCTTTTTCCTTCTTGTCCTGCACAGCCATATAACCCGATCTGTCGGTCCTGGTCATCGTCCTTAGCGCAAAGAATTTACCGTCATCGCTTTTTTTCACTCTGAACTTGCCGGTGATAAATCCATGTTTTTCACATTTGAATGCGGCGTAATAATTCTTACCGTTGTCACAGAACCACCGGATCTTCCTGTCCATCTGCCTGTCACATATAAAACATCTGGCACTTCTTAACTCCCTGTAACCGGTAGCCTTTTCTTTTGAATCAAAGGCTTTTGTAACATATTGTTCAATGTAGCTGTTCCTGATCCTGAACTCTTCACTGCTTTTTTGAGGGACTTTATATGTATCGATACTGAAATTGTTCTCCAGCAGCTTCCTGTCCATTCTTTTTGCAATCTCCGCAGTATAATCCGCATCGTATATGGCCCTGTGAAAGGTGTTCCTTCTCGGAACCTTTAATATCTCCACGGCCTCATTCAGACCGGCATTCTTGCTTCCGTCAAGATACGTTTCACTGAAAATACTCTGTAAATCCAGATATAAAAACGGTAAAGGAAATCTGTTTTCCACACCGAAGTAATTCATATTTCTCTGCAGTTGGAAAAGATCCATATCTCCCCATGTACAAAAAATAACGTCTTCACCGCACCATTGCAAAAAGTCATATACAGCTTCCGTAAAGCTCTTTCCTTTTTGCAGATCCCGCATCGTAATCGGAAGCATTTTTTCTATCGCCTTATGCAGTTTCAAATACACTTCCGGCCTTATCAGCCTGTCAAATGAGCTGATCTTATTTAGCTCTTCGTCAAGTTTAACGGCACCAATCTCTATAATCTCAAAGGGCAGCGCCCCGTTTTCATTGGATATTACCTTGCCGGAAGGCGATTGATTCCATTCAAGATCAAATACGATATAGTTCATAATGTCTTTTTAGAACCGCCCTCTCTGTTTTATTTACCAGCTACTATCCGTACTATTATAAGTAAATTATCGCTTATTTGCAAGGTTTACAACGCTTCAACTTGCCTTGATATAACACATAATATATAATGCAACCTGCATTATTTTTTGTGTAGAGGAAAAGAAAATGAAAAAGACCGCATTGATCATGGCAGGTGGAAAAGGTGAAAGGTTCTGGCCAAAGAGCAGACAGGGTCTGCCCAAGCAGTTTTTATCACTAACCGGAGATAATAAGACAATGATTCAGCTTGCCGTGGAGCGAATAAGCGACAACGTTTTGATCGCCGATACATTTGTGGTGACAAACGAAAAATATAAAGAGCTGGTAAAAGAGCAACTTCCCGGACTGCCGGAGGAAAATATAATTTGCGAACCCGAGGGACGAAACACTGCACCCTGCATAGGATTAGGAGCAGCTGTCATATCTTCCAGATACCCGGATGAAGATCCGACGATCATCGTTCTTCCCTCCGATCACATGGTAAAGGATGTGATCGCATTTAATGATCGTATCAAAACAGCCTGTGAAGCAGCAGACGAAAAAAAAGGTATCGTCACCATAGGTATCAGACCGGGTTATCCCGAAACCGGATACGGTTATATCCGTTATGACCGCTCTTCAGAAGAAAACGGAGTCTTTAAAGTTTCATCTTTTGTTGAAAAGCCGGATCTTGACACTGCAAAAAAATACCTTGAAAGCGGTGAGTATCTTTGGAACAGCGGAATGTTCGTATGGAATCTTTCAACAATAAGAGATTCATTTAAAACATTTTTGCCGGAAACTTATGACGTGCTAAAAAAAATTAAAGAACATATTCTTTCGGACAGTACTAAAAAAATAAAAGAACTTTTTAAAGAGACCGAAGCTGAATCCGTAGATTATGCGATAATGGAAAAAGCGGACAACATATACATCATCCCCGGAGATTTCGGATGGGATGACGTGGGCTCGTGGCTTGCTTTAAGCAGGATAAACGATACAGACCAAAATGGTAATTTCATTACCGGAAATGTCACTGCTCTAGATACTTACGGCTGCATTATCGATTCATCATCCGACAGACTGGTTGCAACTTTAGGGGCAAAAGATCTTGTCATAGTTGACACAGAGGATGTGTTACTCGTAACCGATAAAGCACATGCTGCAGATATCAAAACCCTTATTTCTGAACTGAAGAATACCAAAGACAGATATCTGTAATTTTATCAGATACAAATAAGCTGACACGGCTTCTTGTCTTTTTTGATAATAACAGCGACCTTGATTTACCTTTCCAAACTGTAGAACCCGGACCTGAAGAATAATCAGAGCAATGATCCGGTATAAACACGAATAAAAAGCATAAACTCAAAACCGGCGACAGGAAAATCCTGCCGCCGGTTTTTCAGACAGTATGCTTTTCATTCGTGTTTATACCGGATCACCGCTCTTTATTCTTCGGACCGGTTTCTAATGTTCGGAAAGATAAACAAGTCGCTGTTTAATTATCAAAAAAGAAAAAGAAGCCTTCATATTCGTTTTTTCTATTTGTTAAGGAATATTTCCGTTAATCTGCTTACAACCTCAGGTATCTTGTCCGACACTATGGCGGCGTAATTGATAACAAGAGTTATATAACCATCCTCTTTTTCACTCTGAAGACTGTAATCGGAAAAGAAGGATATATGCAGTTCTTTATTTATACCTTCGTTATAGATGTGTTCCCTGTCAAGATCAGTCTTTACTCTCAACAGGAAGTGTGTTCCCGCATTATGCTCTTCTATCTCTGCTATCTTCATCAGAGGTGACTCTTCAAATTCGTTAAGTATAGCAACCCTTTGCTTTTTGTAGAAGTTTCTCATACGGTTTATATGACGTTCAAAAGCACCGCTGTTTATAAACTCCGCAAGGGCATACTGCTCAAAACTGGACACCGAACATGAATAAAAACCCAGCGTCTCTTTATATCTTTTTGCCAGTTCCTCCGGCAGTATCATATAACTGATCCTCAGAGACGGAACCATTGTCTTAGAAAAAGTATTCAGATAGACAACCCTGTCCTTACTGTCCTCAGAAAACATTGGAACTATCATACGACCGCTGTACCTGAACTCACTGTCATAATCATCCTCGACTATATATCTTTCTTCTCCTTCATAAGCCCAGGAAAATAACTCAAGTCTTTTTTTTATGGGCAGCACCTTTCCTGTGGGGAAACGGTTGGCAGGAGCCACATAAACCACTTCAATGTCATTGTTATGCAAAGCATGTATATCCATACCGTCCTCATCGCCCGGTATTATCCTGATATTAATATTAAGTCTGTCTGCAAATTCCGCAACCTTTTTAAATCCCGTCTTTTCTATTGCAACATCGGTTCCTTTATCAAAGAGTTCGAAAAGTCTTTTAAACAAAAATTCCGTTCCCGCACCGACAAAAATCCTTTCGGGGTTCACACTCATACCCCTGTTTCTGAAAAGATATGCAGAAATCGCATTTCGCAGTTCCGGTATACCGTTATAAGGAACTGTCTTATAAAGAGCATCACCCCCATCCAGTATGGCCTTACGCATACACCTGTTCCAGGTTGATATGGGGAAGTTATTAAGGTTTATCCTGTTTGCCCTGAAGTCCATGAAATAATCCGCCTCTTCAGGACTTTCAATCTTAACAGGCTCGGACGTATTTATCCTGATATCGGAGAACTGATGCATGTCAGTCGCATAGTATCCTTTTTTTTCAGCCGAATAAAGATATCCCTCTGACAAAAGCTGGTCATAAGCGTTTGCTACTGTGTTTACAGCAACATTCAGATTACCGGCAAAGGTTCTCTTGGATGGAAGCTTTTCATTGGGAGCTATCTTGCCTGACAGGATATCATCTCTTATCTGCCTGTATAAAAAAACATACAGAGGCTCTTTTCCTCTTTTACTTAAATCGTAAGTGATCATTTCAAATTCCTTTCCATGATGACATTATACCTCAAAAAACCGATTGATTTTTAAAAAAATTGTGTTATCATACTCTCATTGTGCAAATATTATTATTTCTATAAGTTTTGAGAGGATTTTTATTTTTCATGCAGACCAAACAGGAAAACATAAGAAATATCGCTATCATCGCCCACGTCGATCACGGTAAGACCACTATGGTGGACCAGCTTCTGAAGCAAAGCGGGACATTTCGTGAAAACCAGAGCGTGGCGGACCGCGTAATGGACTCGGGAGATATAGAGCGTGAACGCGGGATTACGATACTTTCAAAAAACACTTCTGTTTTTTATAAAGACGTAAAGATAAATATAATCGATACACCGGGACACGCTGATTTCGGCGGTGAGGTTGAGCGTGTCCTTAAAATGGTAAACGGTGTTGTCCTGATAGTAGATGCTTTTGAAGGTGTGATGCCCCAGACCAAGTTCGTTCTTCAGAAGGCACTGGACCTTGATCTTACGGTCATAGTCTGTATAAACAAGATCGACAGACCCGATGCGAGACCGCAGGAAGTAATTGATGAGATACTTGAACTGTTTATCGATCTGAATGCCAGTGAGGAACAACTTGATTGTCCTTTCATCTTTGCTTCCGCAAAATCCGGCTTTGCGGTAACGGATCTTAAAGAAGAACACAAGGATCTTACTCCTTTGTTTGAAAGCATTATCGATCATATTCCGGCTCCCTCGGGAGATCCGGACGCACCACTGCAGATGCTGATATCAACGATAGATTATAATGATTATACAGGCCGCATCGGCATAGGAAAGATCGACAACGGATCATTAAAAGTAAACAGCGAGGTTCTTATCGTTAATCACCATGATGCCTATGTGAACAGCCGTGTAAGGATCAGTAAACTTTATACATTTGACGGATTAAATAAAAAAGATTGCGATCAGGCTTTTTGCGGGGACATAGTTGCCGTATCCGGTATCTCAGACTTAAAGATCGGTGATACCATATGCGACATAGGAAGCCCCGCTGCCATACCGTTTCAGAAGATATCAGAGCCAACCATATCTATGGACTTTATGGTGAACGATTCTCCTCTTGCAGGAAGAGAAGGTAAATTTGTCACGTCAAGACATATTCGTGACAGGCTCTTTCATGAATTAAATTCCGATGTCAGTCTGCGCGTGGAGGAAAACCCTGAAATGGAAAATTCTTTCAAGGTGTCCGGTCGTGGCGAGCTTCACCTGTCGGTCCTTATAGAAAATATGAGGCGCGAAGGTTATGAATTTGCGGTAAGTAAAGCGGAAGTGTTGTATAAAACTGATGAAAACGGAAAAAAACTGGAGCCGGTCGAGAAAGTGTTTATAGATGTTCCCGATGAATTTTCCGGCAACGTGATCCAGTCTATGTCGGAAAGAAAGGGGGATATGATCAACATGACTCCTATCAATGGCGGTTTCACAAGACTTCAGTTTCTCATACCTTCAAGGGGACTTATAGGATATCGCGGACAATTCATGACAGAAACCCGTGGAAATGGTATAATGAACACAGCATTCGAAGAATATGCTGAATATAAAGGAGAAATCTCATATCGTAAACACGGTTCACTTATTGCATATGAAAGCGGCACTACCGTAGCATATGGATTGTTTAACGCACAGGAACGAGGTACGTTATTTATTTCTCCGGGCGAAGAAGTTTATGCAGGTATGCTGGTGGGTGAAAATCCTCGAAGCGAAGATATTGAAGTCAATGTCTGCAAGACAAAGCATCTGACTAATACCCGTGCCTCCGGTGCAGACGATGCCCTAAGGCTTGTTCCGCCAAAAGTCTTAAGTCTTGAACAGGCTCTCGATTACATCGACACGGATGAACTACTGGAGATAACCCCTGAGCATCTGCGTCTTCGCAAAAAAATACTTGACTCGACGCAGCGCTACAGGTCAAAAAAGAACAACATCAATTAACAGAATTTTGGGAGGGATTACAATGGATGATAATTTAGGTTCAAAGGTTAAAAAATTACGAATCGATCACGGACTTACTCAGGAGGATGTTGCAAAGGCACTTGATGTAACACCCGGATATATAAGCAACGTTGAAAACGGACGAAATCTTATGACTCTCCGTATGCTTGCTTACTATGCCGATCTTACGGGTGTATCTCTTGACTATCTCGCGGGAAGCGTTGACAAGAGCTATCAGAAAACAGCTCTTGATAATGAGATAATGCAGCTTGTAGGTCGTATGAGCAGCGCCGAAAAAGAAAAGCTTATCTCTACTCTTCGTATCTGGTTACCCGGAAAGTGATCTGATCTATACAAAATAAAAACCCTGACTTTTTTACAGATGTCAGGGTTTTTATTTTTTGTTTTATTTTTCAGTCTTCAAAAAGATCAGGCTGGTCAAAAGGAAACTCATTGTTCTCGTTGATCTTAATCTCAACCTTTTCAACGTCTTCATTGTCCTGGATATCAAGCCTCTTTAATGTGGCCTCCATCATGTCCTTGCAGTTGATTATATCCTGTCTTTTTTTATTTCCTTTTCCGGATTTTTTTGTGTATGTGATATAAACGTCATATGATGCCATGTTGGTCCCTCCGATTATCGATCTTATTATATTAAGATACCGTTGCAGTGGTCTATCTCGTGCTGTATGATCTCAGCTATCCAGCCTGAAAATTTTTCTTTTTTCCTGTTGAAATAATGATCATCATACTCTACTTCAATATTTTGAAATCTGGTGGTCTTTCTGCTGCCGTCAAGAGAAAGACATTCCTCCTCCGTCTCATAAGGACCGCTCTTTTTTGTTATCACGGGATTGTTCATCACAATGATAAGAACTTCCGTGTTAACGGCTATTATCCGCTTGTTGACACCTATCATATTAGCTGCAAGTCCCGCACATATATCGGCATTTGCCTTTAACGTATCCACCAGATCCGTCATTACATTCCTGTCATCTTTCGTTGCAGGTTCGCTCTTTAACGAAAGAAAAAAAGTATCCCTTATTATCGGCTTAACCATTTACGTTTCCTCCAAAATAATTACTTATCGATACGATTATACACGTCTTGCCTGAAACCGTCCATCGTATATCCTAAACCGATCTTTTCCCAATAATGTTCCGGGTCCCCATGGTTGGAAGCGATACCCGATTCCCAGCCTTCGTTATGGGATATTATAACACCTTCTTTTAACGGGTCCAGGTCATATTCCTCGGCAAGTATTGCAAAAAGCTTTACAGCGCTGTTATATGCTGTTTTTGCATCCTTTTTGGCCCGGACCGGATCCGTGATATGAAGTGTACCATCTTCATCGTAATACTCACAGTCGGTCTCACACATCTCCACTCCGATATGGGTCAGATTCCCGTCACCGCCGCAGTGCCATGCCACTCTGTTCCATGGAAGTGTGTGATAAACCTCTCCCGTTTTGGCATCAATAAAAGCATGCACTCCGGATCTTGTATAGTCCGGTGACCCGAAAATATCAGCGTATGTTTTCGCATCAGGTTGGGGATTCCCCACTGAATGAAGCATCAGGCCCCGCACGGCAAGTTTGCCGCTTCTTTGGTAGTTAGGAGACTCCGTTAGTATATATTCCACCACGTCCGCATCCCCAGTAATGACCACATCACGGCTTACAGAAAAATATCTCCTGAATGCATATAAAGCGGCGATACATACCGCCGCTGCTATACACAAAACTATGATCACTTTTTTAAAGGATCCTGATTTCTTTTTTTTGTTCTTTTTCTTACCCACTGTTTTTAAGTTTCTCTTTCTAAGATCGTCATACACGGCATATCATACAAGATGAGCCGCAAGCATTGCAATATCACTTTTCATTGCTTTAGATTCGGCAAATGAAAGATTGCCTTTTTCAAACTCATCCTGGATAAGACCGGTTTCTATCTCCACAGCACGCCTCTCGACAGATGCGAGAACATCATCGTTTATCGGTGCCCCCTCGTTCTTATCCATGTTCTTCTGGATTTCACTCAGATTAAACCGGTATTTTTGAATCGCCGCTTCTATTACTTCAGAGTTGTCTGTCTTTTTAAGTTCCTCTAACTTACTCAATACATATTCGGCATTGGCTTTACTGCCCCTCAGGAACACATCGGAATCACCGCGCCCTACTTTATCTGCCTCTCTTTCAAGTTTACGACTGTTAAAGAAACCTGCTATGGCAGACGCCGTCACGCTTCTTGTCGCTTTCTTTCTTCTGTTTCTGTCAAGGGTTTTGATAAAGTAATCAGCCTCTTCAGATGTGATCTGCCCCTCTTTTTCCATGCTTTCAAGATTCTCGATCTTCCAGTCAATTATCTTTCTGTTTATACTGTCTATATCATCGTTGGTGATGGCTCCCTTCTTCATGGTCATCTGGATATCATCGGCTCTGTCCCTGTAACGAAAAGCTATAAGGTTTATTTCTTCCCTGTTCTTTACTGTTGACTCTGCCACGAGAGTATCTGCCACACCGGAAAGTATCTCCATGTGTATCTTTTTAAATGAATCCTGATCCTCGACGGACTTTTGCTTAGGCGCAATTATTGGAAGCACCACATATGACAAAATGACCGAGCATATGATCACACCCATCGCTATGGTAAGTATCAGCTCCCTGTGAGGGAATTCAATACCGCTTGCCAGCACCACAGGGATGGATTCAACAGACGCCCATGTTATGGCTCCTCTTGCTCCTGACATTGTAAAAAGACCTGCCGCCTTTCCCCTCGATATATTGTCATGCTCATAGGTCCTTTTCGGAAGAGTAAGAAGCGCCCAAAGGAACCTTACTCCGAGAATCGCTCCGGATACGATAAGTATCACCACTATTGCATATCCCGGACTTATCTCCAGCTCGTTTGTTACAAGCTTTTCGATTATCTCGGGGATATACATACCAAGCATTACGAAGATAAAACCGTCAAGGGTATATGCAAGAAAATCCCACACATGCTCTGCGCCTTCTTCAAGCCTTTTGGCATCTGCATGCCCTTCTTTGTACTCAAATGTAGATACGATACCGGCAACAAAGATAGCCACGATACCGCTGACCTCCAAATGCTCTGATAAGATAAAAGCAAAGAACGGGAACGCAACTCCTATAAGGGTATGCAGTGCAGTATGCTTGATACCGTTGGTGTACATAAGCCTTACCACAAGAAGCTTCGCAATACCCAGCGCAAGACCTATACCTATACCGCCCAGAAGAAGTCTTACAAATTCTATGGTCACGTGACCTGCCGTGATATGCTCTCCTCCCGCAACACCGACGCAGGTCTGCAGGAATATGACAGCCGTCACCTCGGCAAAGACCGATTCATTTTTTAAAAGCTCCATTATCCCGTGTGGAATATGACTGTGCTTTTCAACCGTATCAACTGCAACGTGATCGGTCGGTCCAAGCGCCGACATAAGTGTTATGCTGGCTATGATGGAAATGGCAGGAATCATCGCATGAATGAGAGGTCCTACCGCAACTCCCGTAATAAGTATCAGCAATAACGCAAAATTTGCTATCGCCCCTTTACTTTTCCACAATTCTCTTCTGTTTATCTCCATACCGCCGAAATACGCCAAAGGCGCAATAAAAAGCAGATGAAAATAATGATGCTCTACTTCAAAATGATGTGCCATGGGGATGAAAGAAATTGCCGCCCCCAGCGCTATCTGCATAATGGGCGCGGGTACCGCAGGGATGAAATGTGCTATCACATCCGCAAGCACTACCGCGAGCACTATGATCAACATAACAACTAAAAACTCCATTTTTTATCTCCCTTCCAACTTTGACAAAAAGTTATCACACTATGATTATAGCACTAAAACCGACATTTGGACAAATGTCAGAACACTCATGTTTAAAACCCCGTTTCAATATTTATACCGTTCAACTACGCAGAATCTTCTCAGCAAACTCTTACTCACTCCTCAGCGCCGTTACCGGATCCTTTCCTGCCGCTCTTTTAGCAGGAATAATACCTCCTATAAATGTAACCAGCATGCTGAGTCCGATAAGTATCAGGGCATTGACAGGAGACAGATATGCCCTTACATTCTCCGCTCCTTCCATGGAGTGCCTCATGATCTCCGTCATAGGTAATGTGATGAGCACCGCAACCCCAACTCCTATAAGACCTGATGCAAGACCGATTATTATGGTCTCTGCATTAAACACCTGTGAAATATTGGATTTTGACGCTCCCATGGCCCGAAGTATTCCTATCTCTTTCGTTCTTTCAAGAACTGAGATATGCGTGATAATGCCTATCATGATACTTGATACCACTAAAGATACTGACACAAAGCCGATAAGCACTGCCGTAATGACATTCACTATCTTCGTCATAGAGGATGTCATAAGACCTATGATATCCGTGTATGTTATCTTATCCTCTTCACTTACGGAATCATTATAGTTTTGAATAGACTGGGTAACGCCGTCCTTATCTTCAAATGTGTCAGTGTATATATTTATGACACTGGGCTTATCTTTATTTACCTTACCGAAGGCAAGCATATTATCGTCATATGAACTGTCACCTATATAGTTGTCGTAAAGCTTTACAAGATCTTTTGTCTCCGGACCTGAAGCAAGCCATGAATCAAGAGCTGCAGCAAGCTGTGCCTCACCTGCCCCCGGCTGTGCGCCTGCCGCCATCTCCGGAGTGACTCTCTTTTCCTCTTCGGAATCACTTTCTGCCTTCTGCTGCTGGTAATACATCATTATCACCTGATACATTGCTGCTTTATCCGTAACCGAAAGATTGGAAGCATATTCCCTGGCATCCTTTGCTTTGTCTTCGTCTGTTTTTGCTTCAAAGCTCACGCCCGTCAGGACATTTGTATCCGGATCTTTTTCCTGATCCTTTACTATCTGACTCTTATCCGTCTCCTCTACGATCTTGTCCGTTAACTTACTCGTATATGCAGCAATGGTACTTATCTGTTCATTGCTCAGATCCTCAGACGGCTTTACGATCCCCGAAACCTTAAGCTTAATGCTCTCATCAACATATCCGTCAATATTCATAAGGTCTGCAGGCTTCTCGGTATAAATACCGTTATCTCCTTTTACATAGAACATGCTCTGAGGCACAAGGTAGAATTCCTTATTTAACAGATCATCAAGATTATCGGAAATTTTCCTAATGGAATCTCCGCTTTCATCCTTTACCATATCCTGATATTCGGAATAGGTTATTATTCCCATCTGATACAATGCCACTGCATTCAGAGAGTTATTCTCCCCTATCTTTATAACTATCTCGTTGTACTCTTTAGGCCAGTCACCTGCCACAATATTATAATTATCAAGCACCAGATCGCTGATCAGTGCATCACCTTTACCCGGTGTCAATTCTGAAAAATTGGTTGCCGTCTCATTTGTATTTTTTCTGTCGAAGGTCATTCCTGCAAACATACTTCTTACCGCAGATGTGGTGGAATCCTGGGGATCATCGTTAGTATCAACATATGAATCCTCCGAATCCTTTGTAAACACGGTAAAAGCAGGAGTATAACCGTATGTTACCCCGTTCTTCCCTATGTATCGGTTGATCTCACTATCAGGAGAGTCCAGATACTTTTTAAAGGCTTCAAGGTTGTTCTTGCTGTAGGACGCTCCTGCCATACCTATGGAAACATCCGATACATCCGCATACAGTCCCCCTTCATTCGTATCCGCACCTCCGGAGGATGTATCGGCTGAACTGTCGGAATTCAGAACTGACGACAGATCCAGTTCCTGGCTTTCAATAGTCAGCGGATATGAGGACATGGTATCCCTCTGTATATCATAGATGTAATTATTTACCCCGTTAGACATGGCAAGTATAAGGGCAATACCTATGATACCTATAGATCCCGCTATGGAAGTCAGTACCGCCCTTCCCATCTTCGTACGCAGGTTGTTTAAAGAAAGCTTAAAAGACGTACCGAAAGACATTCCGGATCTTTTGGTCTTTCCGGAAGTATTCTCTTTTTCATTTTCAATCTTTTTTATTTCATCCTCAGTGACCGGATCGGAATCTTTGATTATCTTTCCGTCTTTGATGTTAATGATCCTCGTTGCATATTCATTTGCAAGATCGGGATTGTGTGTGACCATTACAACAAGACGGTCCTTCGCCACTTCCTTAAGAAGTTCCATGACCTGAATACCCGTATCTGTATCAAGTGCCCCCGTGGGCTCGTCCGCAAGAACAATGTCAGGATTGTTGACAAGGGCTCTGGCAATAGCCACACGCTGCATCTGTCCTCCGGAAAGCTGATTGGGTTTTTTATGTATGTGATCACTAAGCCCCACCTGTTCAAGAGCTTTAAGCGCCCTTTCCTTTCTTTCTCTTCCTGATATCCCTCCTATGGTCAGGGCCAGAGCCACATTATCCAAGACACTTTGATGCGGTATCAGGTTGTAACTCTGGAACACAAAGCCTATTGTGTGGTTTCTGTAGGTATCCCAGTCCCTGTCACGATAATCTTTTGTGGATACCCCGTTTATCAGCAGATTACCGGACTCATACCTGTCCAGACCGCCGATGATGTTAAGCAGAGTGGTCTTCCCCGATCCCGAAGGTCCAAGCACTGCCACAAATTCGTTGTCCCGTAACGTAAGATCTATACCGTCAAGTGCAGTCTGGATAAAATCCCCTGTTTTGTATTTTTTGGCTATTCCCTCAAGACGTAACATTTTTTACTCCTTCTTGCTTTATAGCATTAGATTCTATAATATTGACGATAGGAAGTAAATTAACACATTCTTAAAAAAGGAGAATAGTTTTATGGAAACAAGACTTGCAGTAATGAGTATAATCGTCAGGTCCAAAGAATCAGTAAACGCCATCAACGAGCTTCTTCATGAAAATGGTGAATACATTATCGGAAGAATGGGTATCCCGTACAAGGAAAGAAATATTAACCTTATCAGTGTGGCTCTAGATGCACCTCAGGATAAGATATCCGCCATTTCCGGCAAGATCGGAAATCTTGAAAACGTTGAAGTTAAGACCGCTTTCGCATGAACAGGAAGTTATCATTGACTAACCACTGTTTTTAATATAGTCTGACAATTACACATTTTAATCTTAAATTTTTTACCGGACAATGTCTGATCGGAAAGAGTAATCTGACCGTAAGAAAGGAGTATTTTATGTCTGTTTATGATCCGAAGTCATTACATGCTGATGAATTTATTAATGACGCAGAAATCCTTGAAACAATTAAATATGCTGATGCAAACAAAAATAACACGGAACTGATCAATGATATCCTGGAAAAGGCACGCCCGCAGAAAACAAAAACCGGGTATGTCTGTCAAGGCTTGAGCCACAGGGAGGCTTCTGTCCTTCTTGCATGCGAAGACCCTGATGTGAATAAAAAGATATATGAGATAGCCGAGGAGATAAAGCTTGCCTTTTACGGCAACAGGATAGTTTTATTTGCGCCTCTTTATCTGTCAAATTATTGCATAAACGGATGTCTTTACTGTCCGTACCATGCAAAGAATACGACGATCCCAAGAAAAAAACTCACACAAGAGGAAGTCAAAGCCGAGGTCATCGCCCTTCAGGATATGGGCCATAAGCGTCTTGCCATCGAAGCAGGCGAGGATCCCGTAAACAATCCCATTGAGTATATACTTGACTGCATACATACGATATACGATATAAAGCATAAAAACGGTGCCATACGGCGTGTTAACGTAAACATCGCCGCAACTACCGTCGAGAACTATAAAAAGCTGGCAGATGCCGGAATAGGCACTTATATACTGTTTCAGGAGACGTACAACAAAAAAAGCTACGAAGAGCTGCACCCCACAGGTCCCAAGCATGACTACGCATATCATACGGAAGCCATGGACCGTGCCATGGAAGGCGGTATAGACGACGTTGGTCTCGGTGTGCTTTTCGGTCTTGAAGGATACAGATACGAATTTGCGGGACTTCTTATGCACGCCGAGCATCTCGAAGCAGTACACGGAGTCGGCCCTCACACTATCAGCGTCCCACGCGTAAAACCTGCAGACGATATCAATCCCGACGATTTTGATAATTCCATTTCAGATGATATGTTCGTAAAGATCGCTGCCTGCATACGTCTCGCAGTTCCCTACACAGGCATGATCATCTCCACCAGAGAGTCTGAGGATGTACGTACGAAGATGCTAAACGTCGGTATATCACAGGTTTCCGGCGGTTCAAGAACATCCGTAGGCGGCTACACTGAAAAAGAACGTCCTCATGACACGGAGCAGTTCGATGTTTCCGACCAGAGAGATCTGGACGATGTAGTCTCATGGCTCATGCAAAACGGACACATCCCTTCGTTTTGTACCGCCTGCTACAGGGAAGGCCGTACCGGCGACAGGTTCATGTCTCTTTGTAAGAGCGGACAGATTGCCAACATCTGCCACCCTAACGCTCTTATGACTCTTGCGGAGTATCTTGTTGATTACGCAAAGGATTCCACCAAAGAAGAAGGTTTCGAAGTTATCAGCAGAGAGCTTGACAATATCCCGAAGGAAAAGGTACGTGAGATAACCGTAGATAACATAGAAGCCATAAAAGCTTCAAACAGGAGAGACTTCAGATTCTAAGATATATGACCACATACAAAAAGCCGAAAGAGCACTCTTTCGGCTTTTTGTTATACATATCTTTTTTTGATGATGGTGTCTGTCAATTCCGAGTTGGACTTTGTATTTACAAAAAGGTCTATTATCCTTTCTGCTGACTCATCAGTCTTTAAAGAGTTAAGTGCCTTTCTTATGATCTCATCTGCTTCACGTTCTTTTTCACTAAACAAAAGATCATCTCTTCTTGTGCCGGATTTTGCAAGATCGATGGCAGGAAATATCCGTTTTTCGGAAAGCTTACGGTCAAGTACAAGCTCCATATTTCCGGTCCCTTTGAATTCCTCAAATACAACATCGTCCATCTTGCTTCCCGTATCCACGAGTGCCGTTGCAAGAATAGTAAGGCTTCCGCCCTCACGCACGTTCCTGGCCGCTCCGAAAAATCTTTTAGGCATATACAGTGCTGCAGGATCAAGACCTCCCGAAAGGGTTCTTCCGCTTGGCTGTACAGTCAGATTATAAGCTCTTGCAAGCCTTGTGATGCTGTCCAGAAGGATTATCACATCTTCCTTCTGTTCCACCAAACGCTTTGCTCTCTCTATAACCATCTCCGAGACACGTTTGTGATGTTCGGGCTGTTCATCAAATGTAGAGAAAATAACATCAACCTTTTCTCCGTGAATGGACTCTTTTATGTCCGTCACTTCCTCCGGACGCTCATCTATCAAAAGAATCATAACATGCATTTCCGGATTGTTTTTGGTTATCGCATTTGCTATCTCTTTTAACAGGGTGGTCTTACCTGCTTTGGGTTGTGCGACTATCATCCCTCTCTGGCCTTTTCCTATGGGAGATATAAGATCCACTATCCTGCAGGCATTGGAAGCACCGGCATTTTCCAGATATATCCTTTCCTCCGGATAGATAGGGGTGAGATTTTCAAAGCGTTTGCGCTTCATGGATTCGATGGGATCTTTACCATTCACTCCTGACACGAAAATAAGTGCCATAAACTTATCTTCCAGACGATTCCTTTTCTTTGTACCCTCGACAACATCGCCTGTTCTTAAATTAAACTTTTTTATCAAAGCATTCGGTACATAAACATCGTCTTCTCCCGGCATAAAATTATCGCTTCGTATAAAGCCGAATCCGTCCGAAAGAACCTCCAGTATCCCTTTTGCCTTCCCACCGTTACTGTCATTAACCGGTCCGGTCATCACACGGCTTTTTTCTTCCGCAACAGTCTCTTCCGGTACTTTCTCTTCCGATATCTTCTTCTCTTTAGAAGTTTCTCCGGTTTCCTCCGGTTTAAAAGAGTTCAGCGCATCGATCAGCTCCTGCTTTTTATAACCTGAAATCTTTTTCAAACCTTTTTCTTTTGCAACAGCCTGCAGTTCTTTCAGAGACATACCTTCAAAGGTCATATTGTTACCTCCGCTTATCATAGATTGAGTAATGGAAATCATGCCGAATGGGCACAAGAACATTATTCAATTTATACAAGTAAAAATTAAATGTGTCAAGTTAAATATAATAAAAAAGACCCTTCGAAAATTCAGTTTTTCTGAATCTCATAAGGGTCAAATTATTTATTATCCGGTTATGTGCATTACCTGAATGAGTAAGAGCCAGGCAAGCCCGTAATACGTCACAACAGCGACCAGATCGTTCACCGTCGTAATAAGCGGACCGGAAGCTACTGCCGGATCTACTTTCAACTTATGAAAGAACATAGGCACAACCGTGCCCACCAGACTTGATACCACCATTGCCACAAGCAGGGCAACTGCAACGCAGCCTGCAATAGAGCATGCGTATCCCCAGTCGGTATGCTTGGAAAGAACTATGTATCCGCTTACAAAGGCAAAGGACATTGCCGCCAGAAGCAGACCGTTAACAAAACCGATCCTTACTTCCTTAAATACCAGCCCCGCTTTTTGTTTAGAAGATACGTTCTCATCCACAAGTACACGGATGGTCACAGCAAGAGACTGTGTTCCCACGTTTCCGGCCATATCCAGGATAAGCGACTGGAAGCTCACCACAAGGGCGATCTCTGCCACGACAGGCTCAAACAGTCCCACAACAAAGGAAACACCCATCCCCAAAAACAACAGGATTATAAGCCATGGCATTCTTTTTTTCATACTCTTGCCCAGAGACTCATTCAGATCCTCTTCAGAAGTAAGACCGGCCAGCTTAGCATAGTCATCTCCCAATTCTTCATCTACGACTTCAACCATGTCCTGGGCCGTGATGATACCGAGTATCTCCTTGTCACTGTTTAAAACCGGAATGGAGTCTTCTTCGTAATCCTTTATCCTGTCTATACAGTCACTGATCTTTTCATGATCGACAACATACGGGAAGGATGTGATCATGAATGACTGAAGATCCATATAGTCTCTTGCAGTGATCAGATCCTTCAGGTCCAAAGCTCCGTAAAACTTACCGTCTTCATCCGTTACATAGATAATGGAAATGTTGTCATTGTTTTCAGCCTGGCTTATAAGCTCTTTCATGGCGGTCCTGACAGACATCCCCCTGGTTATCCTTATGTAGTTTGTGGTCATCTTGCTTCCGATCTCATCATCATCATAAGACCTGATCATCCGGATATCCGCGCTCGCTTCCTCGTCAAGCATTCCGGTAAGCTCTTTTCTGGCATCGGCATCCATCTCTTCAAGAACATCCACCGCATCATCAGAGTCCATGTTCTCAATGACCTTGGCAGCACTTGAAAGCCCCAGTTCTTTCATATATTCGTCTACATCTTCAATATATGAAAAAATCTCGGAAAGCCTTTCTTCACCAAGAACCGGGTAAAGCCTCTGTCTTTCCTCAGGCTCCATCTGCTCCAGTGCGCCTGCAATATCATTCTCATGATAGTCCTCTAATCTTGTTAAAAGATCATCATCAGAAATATTACTTCTAAAGAGCTCAAGCAGTTCATTTACGTAATTCTGCTCTTTTTGCTCTTCAACACCGTCTAAAACTTCCTTGATATCTTTCTCCATTATTTCACCTCCCTTCAAAAATGCCTAAAATACCGCTATTATAGTATATCGAGATTTTATCAGTAACATATGCAAAATTCAACACTTTTGCAGTCATGTGCTATAATAGTCTAAAATTTTTATTCATACGCAGATGGTTTATCAAGGAGGTATTAAAATGTCCGAATATGACATTGTGATCATCGGCTCAGGACCTGCTGGTCTTGAAGCTGCCATAACAGCAACAATAAGAAAGAAAAATATCCTTTTGCTGGGTCAGAAAAAATGCAGCACGAAACTTTTCAAAGCACACGCCATTAATAATTATCTCGGTTTTCCCGGTATTGAAGGTTCCGATCTGGAAGAAAGATTTGAGGAACACATAAAAGCTCTCGGTATTGAAATAACACCTAAAACGGCATCTGCCGTTTATGACATGGGTGATTACCTTGCAGTACAGTCATGTTCTGACATGTTCCAATGCCAGGCGGTTATACTTGCCACAGGAGTTATTACGCAAAATCTATTTCCCGGAGAAGAAGCATTATTGGGAAAAGGCGTAAGCTATTGTGCAACCTGTGATGCCGCCCTTTACCGCGATAAAACAGCTATCGTTATAGCATACAGCAAGAATGAGGAGCCTGAAGCGGAATTCCTTGCAGAATACGCTAAAAATGTCATTTATATACCTATGTATGATAATCCTGAAGTTAGCAAGGACAACATTGAGATTGTAAACAAGAAGCCTGCAGAGATACTTGGTGATGATTCATTTACTGCATTAAAGACGGATGACGGTGACATTCCGGCTGACGGTGTCTTCATCCTCCGAGAAAGTATCGCTCCCGACACTTTGATCCCCGGAATCGAAATGGATAGCCATCACGTTGTTGTAAAAAAAGATATGTCTACAAACATACCCGGCGTTTTTGCCTGCGGCGACATCACAGGTCTCCCCTACCAGTTTATAAAAGCTGCCGGAGAGGGCGATGTAGCCGCCCTGTCTGCCTGTGCTTATATCGACGCAAAAAACAAGGCTTAAAGAGCTTAAACCAAAAGATCCCGTCCGATCTTCCTCGATCAGCCGGGGTCTTTTTTGTTTATTGCGGTTATCACGTACTTGTCATATCTTTCTTCCACAACATTGTAACCGCTTTTTATGTCTTCAGATATGTCTCCGTTATCAAACATTTTCTTCGGAGCTTTTTCTGAAAAAAGTTTTTCGCCTGTCATTTTCAGGTAGGCTTCCCTGAGGGTCCATGCCTTCAGAAATCTATCATTTCTCTCTTCCGCTGAACCCGCAGTGTCTATCCACGCCGCATCCTCACTGCCGAAGGCTCTGTCCATGGTATATTTTTCAACGCCTCTTTTTCCCTCAATATCGATTCCTACAGGTCTGTCGCTTAATGCAACCACTGTTACATTATCAGTGTGTGAGATATTAAAGAATGGCGCCCCTTCTTCTTTAAACTCAGGTTTACCGTTCTTTCCTTCAACAACCGTATACGGGAGTCCCAGATAACCGCCGGTAAGCTTTCTCCAGGATACCGGTCTGAAGGTTACACCTTCGCTGGTCTTACCTGAAATGAGATTATCAAGGGAGGTCTTTTCAAAAAGATATTCTTCCGCCGCAAAACTCAGCAAAAGTTCAGCCGAAGCTGATGACACCTTATCCACTTCGTTTTTTAATTCATTTATCTTGCTTAATCTGTCCAAAGATACGAGATGCAGGGCAAGATCCAGGAATTCTTTAAAGTCAGCATTTTCAACTTCTGTAATATAAATTTTCATAAGTACTGTCTCTCTTTTAGTTAATTGTTATCCACGGTATTTTACCACTTTTTAAATTTCTCTGCGAATGATCTCAACCATCTTCCTCAGAGCCTCACCCCTGTGGCTTATAGCATTTTTTTCTTCAGGAGTCAGTTGGGCGCTTGTCTTTTCGTATTCCGGAAGGAACAGTATAGGATCATAACCGAAACCGTTTTCACCCTCGGGTTCTTTTGCGATCACGCCCGGCATCTTCCCTTCGGTATAATATTCCCTGCCATCGGGAAAAACCAGCGCCATCACGCATCTGAAAGCCGCACCTCTCTCTTCTTCTTTTGCATCTTCCAGCTTTTCTATTATTGCCCGGTTCTTCTCGCTGTAAGGTGTATCCTCCCCCATAAATCTTGATGAATAAATCCCCGGCGCTCCGTCAAGGTAATCCACTTCCAATCCGGAATCATCTGCAAGGACAGGCTCGTTTATCATGCGGCATATTTCTCTGGCTTTGATAGCGGCATTTTCTTTGAAAGTCTCCCCTGTCTCTTCAACATCTTTTTTTATGCCTGCTTCTTTAAGGGATATCACTTTAATGTCTCCTCCCGAAAGCATCTCCGATATCTCTCTTACTTTGTTTTCGTTATTTGTAGCAAGTATTATTTTTTTCATTGTTTATCTCCTGCATCCCGGCTTCGTTTGGGCGGCTTTGCACCTTCAAACGAATACAGATCCGTCTTTATCATCCCGTTATATATTTTTCTCTTTTTGGTAGCTTTCCTGCCGAAATCTTTTTCAATATCCCCGTAAGGAGTGATCACATACGCAGACCAGTCGCTTAAGCTTTTAAAACATTCACCGAAGGTCCCGTACAGCTTCGGAAGATTTTCCTTTTCTTCAAGACGCTCACCGTAAGGCGGGTTTGTAATAATAAATCCGTATTTTTTCCCATGTTTTAAATCTTTTACATCTCTTTTTTGAAAGTGAATGAGCTTTTCTACTCCTGCATTTCTTGCTGAGTACCTTGCTGTTTTTAAAATATTCTCATCTATGTCATAAGCCTGGATATCAGTCTCTATATCAGTGTTTATCAATTCTTTCGCTTCCTGCCTGATATCATTCCATTCTTTTGATGATATGATATTATCCCATTTCATGGCGGTAAATTCTCTGTTCAGACCGGGAGCTATACCCGCCGCTTTCATGGCAGCCTCTATGGCAAATGTTCCGCTTCCGCAAAAGGGATCAACTAAGATCCTGTCCTTATTCCAGGGTGTAAGATTTATTATCGATGCGGCAAGAGTTTCGGAAATAGGTGCGATCCCCGATTTTGGTCTGTAGCCTCTTTTATGAAGTGATACACCTGATGAATCAAGCCCCACCATTACTTTATCTTTTAATATATTTATCCTTATGGGATATTCCGGACCGTCTTCCTTGAACCAGTCAATATGATACTTTTCTTTCAACCGCTCCACTATTGCTTTTTTTACAACCGATTGGATATCTTTTGCACTAAAGAGTTTGCTGTTGATAGAAGTGGCTTTTGCTACCCAAAATTTCCCGTCAGGCGGGATATATTTTTCCCATTCACAAGACTTTATATTTTGAAATAATTCTTCGAAAGTTACGGCCGTAAATTCCGACACATTTATAAGCACACGTTCGGTAGTTGATAAGAAGATATTTGCCCTGACTACGGCCTCAGCATCGCCGAGAAACGTAACCTTACCGTTGTCTGTACTATCTACTTCATATCCCAGATCATATATTTCTCTTTTTAAAACCGCCTCCATGCCGAAATGGCAAGGAACGGTTATCCTGTAAATCTCACTCATTATAAATACCTGTTAAATAAAACCGATGTTTTGCAAAAAAAGATAAACCGAATTATATATTGTCGAGGCCGATGCTATTATTATCCCTATTATCAGCGGAACTGATATTATTCTTTTATTACCGTTTACATATTCCTCAGCACGCAACTGCCTGTCGATCAGCGAAGTATTTCCTTCATTTTTTGCTATTCTTCTCACAACAAATCTTGCAAAGAATATAAAACCTATTCCGATGGCTGCAAGAATCCCGAGGGCAAAAACGGTTGCGATCGCTGTTATTATCCCGGAATAAGCCCCGAGAGATGTATCTGCCATTGTATTTTCAACCGGACTGAAACTAATAAGGTAAACCAGACATACCGAATACCCGTTAAAAATAATATGACTGATGATCGAAGGCCATATACTGTCAGCGGCCTCATCTATCAGAGAAAACATCACACCAACATAGGCTGTATAAAAGAACTGATTTAAATTCCTGTGATATAGTCCGAATATCAGTGCCGAAACAACTATTGATCCTAACAGCCTACCGCTCTTTCGGAAATTTCTGTAAAAAACACCTCTGAACATCATCTCTTCAAGTACCGGAGCCATAACCGCTATCACAAGGAACATCGTGATAAACGAATAATCATTAACGGTAGATGAAAACATATTGCTTGCCACATTTCCGAATATCAGTGCACTGACAGAATTCAAAAACATACTCATAGGTGTGATCAAAACAATGTACAGCAAAGTCCACATAATAGTTGAAAATTTCACCTTATGAAAACCGAAAAAATCATTAAATCTCGTCCTCGTTGCAAACATAAAGATAAAAAAAGGAACGATCATTAAGGCAAACAATATTATCTCGGCAACCATAAAATTATCACTGATTTCCGGAAACAAAAGGGCTATACCCACAAGTGCAATCTCGGACAAAATTACAATTAAATAAAGCCATCCTGCTTTAGAATGAGTCATATAATCCTCCAACTGCCGCTTAAAATAAAAAGAGAAGCCGGTAAAATCCGACTCCCCGCCACAATGTACGTGAAAGGATTCGAACCCTCGACCTTCTGGTCCGTAGCCAGACGCTCTATCCAGCTGAGCTACACGTACGTAATGAATTATATGCCGGCGACCGGGGTCGAACCGGTACGGGTATTACTACCCACGGGATTTTAAGTCCCGGGCGTCTGCCAATTCCGCCACGCCGGCAAAAAGTGTATTATAAAAAGTCGGCGATTGAACATTAAAACCGACAAAAAGGAGTTTTGCCAGGCAAAACTCCAAAAATCGGCGGTGGTATGATATGTCGCCGATTTGTAAAAGTTGGCGCTTGCACATATGTCGCCGACTTTTTATGACCCCAACGGGATTCGAACCCATGTTACCGCCGTGAAAGGGCGGTGTCTTAACCGCTTGACCATGGGGCCAAACCGAAACCTACGGTTTCGCTTAAGAGTTTTCCGTTGGAAAACTCTTTGGCTTTGCCAAAACCGAATTTCTTCGAAATTCGCTTGTGAGTTTCTGCGCATCCGCTTGAAACTCACTCAAATTATTATACTATATCTTATAGCATAATAGCAATCTTATTTCACAAAAATATTTGTGAGTGGACCTTCAGGGACTCGAACCCCGGACAAACCGGTTATGAGCCGGTTGCTCTAACCAACTGAGCTAAAGGTCCTAAAAAGTGGGCGCCATAGGCGACAGCGCCCACTTTTAAGAGTTTCTTCGCTTTGCTCGAAACTCTTCATTCGGGCGCCATAGGCGACAGCGCCCACTTTTAAGAGTTTCTTCGCTTTGCTCGAAACTCTTCATTCGGGCGCCTTAGGCGATAGCGCCCACTTTTTCATAAGTTATTAAAACTTAAAAGCCGACAGCCGGAGTCGAACCAGCAACCTATTGATTACAAATCAATTGCTCTGCCATTGAGCCATGTCGGCAAAAATATGTTATGGGCTTATCATTTTATCTACAAATCGTCACTATCTCTTATGGCAGCGACCTAACAGAGAATAACATGCTTTAGCATGTTATTCTCTAAAAATGCGTGGTGGCATATATGCCGCCGCCGATTTAAGACATATTTTATTTGGCTTGTCGAAGTGCAAGCGTTTCGCTTGCGAAACGGTTTGCAAACCAGCCCCGAGGCACTTTCGTATATAGCTTGCGTCACTAAATAGCATCACCTTCTACGAATATTTTCAGACTGTATTCGCCTTACTGCTCATCCTTCCCAGTATCGTATTCACAAGCCCTGATATCTGACTCTTAAAGATAATGACCATACTGATCAACACGATCGTAATAAGTATGATCTCCACAACTCCCATGCCGTCTTCCCTGCGTATCAGATTCAGGAACCTGTCCTTTACTTTTTCCATCAATCTCGTTTTAAGATCATAAATCATTAACATATCATATACCTCTCTTTTTTTCTTTTTGTTACTTATCGTTCTATACGGTCCGTTCTCTTGTTCATAGATTTCAAATCGTATCCTTCGATCACCCGG